>CAVVZC010000016.1:0-75500 GCA_963752565.1 uncultured delta proteobacterium
ATACTGTTGGCTTAAGTTTTCATTGCTGATCTTTTTATTTTGTTTTGATTCCATTTATTGAGCGGTCTTTTATTAACTCTTGGCTGTGAAGAGCGAGGTTTTTTAGGCCGATAATATTTTACACGTGCAATTTCTATCAAGATTTCTTTAAATATTATTATTGCTTTTTCTGGATCATCAGGCACGAGAACAGCAGCCTCTGATGCGAGTGTTAATATTGCATTTTTAAACTGAAGTTCAAGTTTTTCGGAAAAGAATAATTGCGAAGACAGCACCATTAAAGTTCTCGATATAACACTCATAATCATCGCTGCATAGAATTCCTGAAGGATTCCGTTGACTGTTTTACTATGAAATTTTTCAATTTCCAGTGTTATTTTTTCGTCACGACAATAGTTTTCTACTTCCCATCGCCTGAAGTATAAGGCGATGATTTCATCGCGTTTATACTTCTTTTTATTAAACAGATTGGTTAATAGAACGGATACAGTTCCATCTGGGCTTACAAGTCTTATGACTCTAAGTTTAATAGGTTTGAGTTCCCGTCGTTCCTTTATACCAACCTTACTTTTGAATGTATTTGAAGGTGTAATCCATATTATACTTTCTTTTTCACTTTTTTTGATAAATGTTTCTACAGCTGGGAAGGTACAACTGGCCGGAGAGCGAAAAATAAAATATCCGTCATAATTTTGTGTCAAATAAAATATCGACTCATAACTTGGATATCCTCTGTCAAACAGCCAAACACTCTTTGAAGGTACAAAAGGCATAAGGTTCTTAATTTCTTCTCGTTCAGAACTGTCATTGCCAACGACTGTTCTGGCTATAGGCAGTTGCCTGAAGACGTCATAAAGAGTGGAAACCAAGCATTGTGGATAATGTCCTTTGCCTTTATTTTGTAGACCACTATCCGGATCAAATTTTTCTCGGATATTGTCTGTTGCCGGTAGGTTATATTTAGAGCCGTCAGTAGCATAAACAGACATACTGTGCCATAAATATTTTGAATTATTCTGTGGCCATAAAGAATAGGCTACTTGAACAGCGTCGAAAAGGATATCTGAAAAAACTTGCCAGGGTACTTTTTGACGTGCTTTAGAAATACTGCTTCGATGGACTGCACTGGCATCAGGCCATAATCCACTGCGGCGTGCATTTTTAAAGAATTGTCCAGATTTAGTATCAACACCTTGGTTAGTGCCACTTGCTGTAATAGAGAGGGTAAGACTTACGAGTTTTGGGAATGGCAGCTCACGGTTTCGAGTAAAATCTGAAGAAGATTGCTTGTAAGCGGGGTTTATTTCATTTGGGATAATGTTGATAAAATCATTAATAAAATCATCTGGTTGGCATACACTTTGAAAGCAATTCCTGTACCATAATTTTCTCCTTTTGAATTTTTCTATAGATTTGTTTAGTGCTTAGATTGTATAACATAAAGCAAGTGTTGTTTCAATATATATTTTCATTAATTTCAAACAATTAACTTAGTTTAAGCTGGCTTTTTTCCTTAAGGCAACAGTATTGGGTCTGAGACCAGGGCATGTAGTCACAGGGGTAGCCTGGGAACTTGGGAGATCCAAATGTTTCCTTGTGTAAAATGACGGTAACAGGAGATCCAGCGATAGCGAAATCCCGGCGTTGATGAGGAGAGTCCCGCCCATCACCGAGTCCGCCTCAGGTGGAAACACAAACAATAAAGACGGGCGAGACGAGGTATCAAGGGAGGATAGCGAAAAGCGAACGACCTTGAGACGGACATTTGGAAGTCTTAGTGGATCATAGTACCGATGGTTGGCGTTAATTATAGCACCGACTGGTAAGGTGGGGAAGTGAGGCCTAAACGACCCACTGTAGGGAAGGTGAAGCCGGGCATAACGTTCTGCCGAGGGGAACTACGGGAGGTACACCGGGACCACAAACCGTATCACCGCAACTTCGGTAGAGTGCTTGGGTAGCATAGTTGTGCGCCAATTGGGGTAGTACCTGATTGGTTTCTGGTTTGGTCAAAAGAATCAGAATCGAGGAACCGGATGCGGTAGTCCCGCACGTCCGGATCTGTGGGGAGGGCGCCGGGTAACCGGTGCCTTTACCCGGAAGTTTTGAAGCCCGACTTTTTCTGGATACTTTCAATATATCACCAGCCGGACTGAAAGTGGGAGAGGAGCCCACGTGGAGCTTCTTAACAGGCATACCGTAACAACAAAACCCCATCCGCTAAAGATCCTGCTATGCGAAGAAGGGGGCATGATTAACCAAGTAAAATCCGTTTGGTAGAGGGGTAAAGAAATGGCAAAGGTCAGCATTATTAAGGCAACATATTCAGATCCAGGGATTGAAACCCTCCTTGCACCCCTTGGGGGGATGGAGCAGGTTTGTAAAAAAGAACGAGAAAGTCCTCCTCAAGGTTAATCTATTATCAGCCAAAGAGCCGGAAAAGGCCGTGACCACGCACCCTGAATTTGTAAGGGCTGTGGCTAAGGCTGTAAGAGAGGCAGGCGGAGAACCGTATATTGGAGACTCCCCTGCAGGACCCTTTTCCAAAAGAAATCTTAACAAGGCCTATGGGCGTTCAGGGCTCGAGAATTTGGCAGGAGAAGAAGATATTCCTCTGAACTTTGATACAGGCGTCAAGAAACTTGATATCCCCAATGGCAAACGATTGCAAAGGTCTCCCATCTGTGATTATGTGTTAAATGCCGATAAGGTCATTGCGCTGCCGAAACTTAAAACCCACTCCTTTCAGTATATGACACTGGCCTGCAAGATTATGTATGGAGTCGTTCCCGGTCTTACCAAGGCAAAATACCATGCTCAGTTCCCAAGAAGAGTTAGTTTTGCGGACATGATGCTGGATATTCTTACCATCGTAAAGCCACACCTATATATCATGGACGGTATAATGGGAATGCAGGGCCAGGGACCTGGAAGCGGAGATCCCGTAAAAATGGATCTGGTTCTTGCATCAACAGATTATGTGGCCATGGACATTTCTGTATGCAAAATTTTGGGCGTCGAGCCCGTGGGCATACCGGTACTTAAAAGGGCTAAAGTTCGCGGTTTGTGGCCTGAGAGGATTGACTATCCGATCCAGGGACCCGAGGATGTTGCCTATAAAGGATTCAGACTACCAAACACGGCCGATCATCTATTAACCGGCAAAAAACCTCCAAGAAAAAGCCCCGTTATTACGGATAAATGCACAGCGTGTGGGGATTGCGAAAGCATTTGTCCTAAAGATGCAGTCAAGGTGCAAGGCCAGATGGCAGAGGTAACCTATTCAAAGTGCATAAGGTGTTTCTGCTGCCATGAGGTCTGTCCTGAAGATGCCATCATGTTGCGTAGTGTGAAGTTAAATTGAAATGATCGATAGTCTTTCACCCGAATACCATATCTTGGGGTCGAACATTCTCGTTTGTAATTCAATGTATCTGCTATCTCTACAATGAATTTGGGTGCTTAAATTTACATGTAGCTTTAACTTATCGCGAATGAACCCAATTGCATAGCGATGTATCCGTCATTTTGAAACCGGTTCAAAAGTTGTGATATATAAGTCAAAAATCCCTCTATCAAGTGATGTTTCGATTCATCTTGTTTTTGTATAATCAAGTATTGGTCTGAACACAAATAAAAACCCGGCCGAAGTGACCGGGTTTTGGGTGCCTATAGAGTGCATTTGCTATTGACGATTCATTATAATTTATTACGATCCATCAACCTAAACTCTTGATAGAAGTATAACTTGCTGATATTATTGAACCAAGAATTCGACTACAAATCCGTAGGCCGCAGGTTCGAATCCTGCCGGGCGCACCAGTGATATTAAGGACTTATGAGAGGACAGTCTCTAAGTCCTCTTTGTTTGTGTGAGAATCTGTATGAGAAAAATCCTTAAGTCCATCATTCAGCACATCCATTTTCATTTTCCACTATCAACGGCGATAAACATGAGGGTATGAAACGTGTATAATATGAATGTCCCCTATTTCCGCCATGCAACGGAGAGCCAGCCCCGGCCCTCTGTTTTTGCCCAGGTTGAAATGGGACGGTCCGCCAGCACTTCAAAGAGAATCCCTTGCTCCTTGAAAAGGGGAACCCCCACACGCACCTCACGGGGGTCAAAGCGGTTGAAGCCGGCCCCGGTTGCCTTGACCGCCGCTTCCTTCGCGGACCATATCAGGGCGGCTCCCCGGGATGTATCGTTGTGGCAGAGATCTCTGGCGAAATCCAGTTCTTCCGGTCTGAACGCTCTGGTAAAAGGATAGTCACCCGCAAACTCTTCCGGATAGGCGACATCAATTCCAACGCTCCCTGTGCCGCACATGGCCGCCCAGATTCGTCCCTCACCATGGCTGAAGGACACCGATGGTCCCGGTTTTTCTCCCAGAAGAAGGCATGGCATTCCAAGAGTGCTTTTTTGAAGGGTAAGGGTGTTTTTATCGGGCGGGATTCGCCAGCGTGGATCGAGCCTTGCCATCGCCCGCATCAGCATATAGGCCAGGCAGGTTCCTGCTCCACGCCTCAATTGAGTGAACGCAAAGACCACGGAATCCACCGGTAAAAGGCCGGCCAGGGTGTGTATCGTTCCGTGCTCGATATGATCCTGACTCCGAAGGTATGAGGCGGGTGTGATGTATCTCACGCTCATAGGCCTGTCCTCCTCTTATCGGCTGAATCGATTCATCCGCAGAGAAAGAATCTGCAGGATGGTGATGCCGCTATCGTCAACGACACGGGCGTCCCATGTAAAACCCTGATCGTTATGGGAGTGGAGCCGTGCTTCGAGCGTGCAGTTCTCTTCATTCCGGGCGGGACGGGTAAAACGCATCTCCTTCATGCCGGCGGGGATCAGATTCCAGGCCCCCTCCTCTTGTCGGATGGCCGGATAGAATGCGAAAAGGTGCATCAGCGCTTCCATAAGATAGGGTGAGTACTGGTAACGGACCCGGTCCAAACCGGCCACATCCTTTTGTTCGCGGTAAACCATGCTGCCTTTCACGACTCCAGGTCCGGTGCCGTGAATCTTCTCAAGTACGCGGTACCGACCCTTGAGGCCGGTACGCTTTTCGTAGACGTCCTGGATTTCAGGGGATTCCATGGGCCGTGTGTCCAGCTCATTCGTTCTGACTTCGAACTCCGGTAAAGGGGGCAGGGATGTTGTTCGTGGTCCGAGGATGATCTGCCCCTGGTAGTTTGTGGACCAGGTGTCCAGTGTTCGTCCCGAAGGAGATATGTCAGCACTGGATAGCCGGACATCACAGCGGACCTCTTTCCCCAAATCCTCCACTTTTCGGCAAACGATCCGCCCTTCTCGCTCCATACCCTGAGGGCATTCCAGGATATCTTCGAATTTCAACTGCCGTACACCGAGCACACGCAGGTGTGGATATAGCAAGCTGGCGGACTCCATGAAGGTCTCCACGGCCATGATTCCTGAGACCAGAGCATGCTTGAGGAACTTGAAGGGTTTGTGATCTTCCAGCCAGAGGTCCACGTTCTGAGAAAAGGTTCGTCTGGCAACCAGTTTGCCTTCTTTAAGATCCAGTTCGTCTAAGGCCCCGATCATGGGGAAATCCCCCTGTCGGAGACGGACGCCGCCTAAAGAAAATCTCGTTGCTTCTTCATCAGATTCCACCGGTTCGACCAGGGTTCCCTTGACCTTCGGAAAGGTACGGGCCAGTATGACCCAGGACTGTCGGGGCGGGCCTATAAACAGTTCGCGGCAGAACATCTGGGCCAGCTCGTCTGCGTGAACAAAGGCGGGCTCCAGTCCCTTGAGCTTCATGAGCGTTTTGACCTCCGGATCTTCGGCCATACCTGTTCCCTCGATGGGCGGCAGCATCAGGGCTTTTGAAACCAGACCCTCGGTGGAGGCCGAGAATGAGCTCAACAGAGCGGAGAACGACCGGTTTGCAGTGCAGTAGTTGACCTGACCGATGTTACCCTGGATGGCCACGATGGAAGAGAGCCCTGCAAAAAATCGCAGACCGCGGTCTCTGGAGGTGCGGAAGAGATTCCAGGCACCCAGGAGCTTTACCTCCACGACCTGCTTGAAGTCCTCGGGCGTCATGGATTCCATGAAGGCGTCCCGGATGAGGCCGGCCCCGTGAATGATTCCGTCTATCCGACCGTATCGCTTTGCCACCTGTTCCAGCGTTTGGGTCACACTGTGAGGATCGGCTACGTCACAGCAGTGGTATGAGGCCTTCAGTCCCATAGCGGAAAGCCGGGACACGTTGCGGGCGATATCCAGGGCTGCCAACTCCCTTGACGTGTCAGCTTGCGGTCTGTCGGCCTTGCTGTCGGATTTTATTTCAGAAGGATCACTGAGATTGCGGAGGGTGCCATAGGCTGCGGCGGGATCCATAGGGGTTCTCCCCAGCAGCACAACCCGGGCCTTGAAGGGAGCGAGGGCTCGGGCGATGCGATAGGTTACGCCTTTGGCGCCGCCTGAAATCACGACCACATCTCCGGCGCCCAGTTCAAGTTGGGGCTCGCTCTTCAAGGAGAGCGGCACATTAGCGGCTTTGGTGGAAAAAGCCTCTTGGTCGTGGTAGATCAATTGAACAATCGGATTCCCTGTATCCAGGATAACATCCAAGGCGCTTTTTAAGTCCGTTTGGGTATCCAGCACTACACTTCTAAACAACATGGAGGGGTACTCCTGGACCGCTGCCAGAAACATGCCTAGAATGCCTTCTCCAGTCACCGCTTCAGATGTGTGTGGGGCAACATCCCGCATCAGACTCAGACAAAATATCCTTTTTTTAGAACTCATGAGGCGCTTTAAACATCTGAAGAACCCGGTGAGAAAGGCCACGGTGTCCTCTGTCCGCGACAGAAACGATTCCGGCTTGCTTTCTATAACCAGGACAAGACCCGCAAGGGATCGTGCCTCTTTGAGCTTCTGCGCAACGTTATGGGCACCTTCCGAAGTGCGCAGATCAAATGGGCCGCCTTTGTCCGGACCCAGACAGTCCAGATGCAGCGTGCGGGCCCCAAACTTCTCTTTTATGAGGCGGGACAGGTCGGCCGCAAGAGCAGACCCGGGATGCGTTCCCAGCACCGCCACCTCCTGATCCGGCGCGAGCGTAAGTGGGTTTAAAGTGGCAGCAGGAAGCTCAATCTCTTCCAGGATCAGCCGCTTGATCGATGCCTTTTGAAGGACGTCTTTTACAGCAGATTCGCCCGCCGTGTCCACGAGGGGGGTATCTGGCGATCCTTCGACCGAGCCCTTCTGGCCGGTTTGGTTTGCCAATGCTTCGATGCCGCTGGCAATTTCCTTCACCGTACGCTTGTCCATGAAATCTTCGACATTGATCGTTATTCCGAATTGTCGTTCGACCCCGTCCATAATTACCGGCATACGGCTCGAACGGATGGCGAGATCCTTCCGAAGGTCCATTTCGGGCTCAATCTCGTCCCGTTCATATCCGGTCGCGTTCATGATGATCTGGATGACTTCTTCCAGATAATCGACCTCTTCTTTCACGTCCTTTTCGGGCAGGGGTGCGGGAGAAAGGTCCGCCCTATCCGTCTCCCGGGCGAGTGGTTGAACGGAACGTTTGCCGCTCTCTGTGGATTCAACCGGAGGCAAAGGCGCGGATGAAAGATCGAGGATTCCATCGAGACGCTCCGGAGTAAAACCGGAATCCAGCTCACGGCGAATCGCCTCCACAATCTGCGGTTTGATAATTTTACCGAAGGACTCCAGCACAAAGGCGTTAATTTCACGCTGGACAATGGCACCCACCCGGTCATCGGATGGGGATCGGGTCGTGATCTCGGGTGGAGGGGACGGAACGGGGCGCCGGTCCGCCGTCTCCAACAAGGGAACGTGATCCTGCTCCAGATGCCCCAGAGCATAGAGGTGGGCCACACTTGCCCGATAGGTGTGGGCTTCTTCTTCAGGCATACAGGCAGGAATGCACAGGGCCTGCTCCAGAGTCTCTCCAACGAGACTGCAGAGCGTATCTTTGGGGCCGATTTCAACAAAGTACCTGATGCCGAAATCATCCCAGAGGGTCTTGACATTCTGCATCCAGTGCACCGGTGACTCCAGGTGGGCCATGAGGATCTCACGTATCTGATTCGGGTCGTCGGGGTAGGGCGCCTTGGTGGTATTGGACACCACCGGAATCCCGGGGCTGTGAAAGGAAATGTTTGAGACAAAGTCGGCCATCTCGGCATGAATGACCTTCATGATGGGCGAGTGAAAGGCCATGCTCACCCTGAGTTGGGTGGCTTTATAATCGTCGCGCTTGATATCGTCCCTGAGCGCCAGCACCGGTTCGGTATTCCCCCCGAGCACCACTTGACGGGGTGCATTGAAGTTGGTGAAAAAGACATTGTCGAAGTCTTTAACCTTCTCTTCCAGATATTCCATGGGCGCGTTCACGGCAATCATGGTGCCCGGATCGCCCCGGAGATCGCACGCCTTATCCATGCACTGGGCCCGCTTATTTACAATCCGAAAACCGTCTTCATAGGAAAACACCCCGGCGATGCTCAGGGCCACGAGTTCTCCCATACTGTGTCCGGCCATGGCCATAGGTTTGACGCCCATGGAAATCAGGTTCTGCACCATGGCAACCTCCATGGCATAGAGCGCCGGTTGCTGCCATCGTGTCTTCTGAAGATCTTCTTCTGTTGAATTGAAAAGCAGGTCCAGCAGGTCGAAATCAGCCACAGCTGCAACCTTGTCCATCCATTTTTGGATACCGGGAAAGGTCTGGTAAAGTTCTTTACCCATGCCGACATACTGGGATCCCTGGCCGGCGAACACAAAGGCCAGGGGTTTGATCTGCTGGTCGGCCGGGACGGCAAATATTCCCTGACGGGCCATGACCCGGAGTGACTTTTTCGACAAGGCCCCCCCCGGCTCAACCGCAGCTAATGTTTGCACCTTGGCCCGGGATTCGGTCTCACTGGGAGCCACAACACCCAGGCGATAGGGCCTGCCGGCCATAGGCGCTACAAAAAATGAAACGCCTTGAACAGACGCGCGCACTTCCGGTTCCGGGGCTTCGTGAGGTTCAGGTATCTCGGATAAAAGCCCGGAAGTCATAACGCGGCCGGAGGCATCCCGGCATTCCTCAAGCTGGGCGACGTAATTGGCCCCCCCGAAACCAAAGGCATTGACCTGCAAGCGTCGGGGTCGATCCGAAGGTCGCGGCCATTCGACCGGCTGGCCGGGGACATGGAAGCCCCCCGCCTCAAGATCTATCTGGGGATCGCGCGTGCGATAGTTCGGGGTGGGCGGAAATATACCGGTCTGCATGGCGGTGACGCCCCGGACGATATTGTTGAGACCGGAAGCACCAAGGGTGTGGCCGATCTGGGCCTTGAAGGAGCTGAGCATGGTCTTCTTTGAGGATGCAAAAAGAGCCTTGAGGCCCTTGACCTCCTCAATGTCACCCTGAACCGTACTGGTGGCATGGCATTCCACCAGGTCCACGAGATCGGGTCCGTAACCCGCGTCCCGGTATGATGCCCGCAGGGCGATCATCTGGGTTTCGGCCAGAGACTCTACCATACCCTGATCATTGTTGCTCGCGCCCATACCGGTGATGTAAGCGTGAATGGGGGCCCCCCGCTGTTTGGCCACCGACTCTCTCTCGATGACGATCATGCCCCCGCCCTCGCCGAGGACCATGCCGTCGCGGTTGGCGTCAAAAGGTCGACTGGTCTCTTGGACAGGGCATTCAATTCCTGACAGCATGGCCAGGGCCTTGAGTGCGGAGAATTCAAGGTAATGGTTGGGTTGAAGGCTCTCTTCTCCACCACCCACAAGAGCCGCATCAATAATGCCGTTTCGGATCATCTGAATCGCGCTGTACAGGGCCACCAGGCTAGTCGCGCAGGCCGCGGAGACCGCGTATGTCGGGCCCTGGAATCCGTACCTGTTGCTGACATACCCGCCGGCCGTGCAATTGAGCCGACCCAGCAGGGTGGTGTCGTCCACCCTGAGACGGCCCGACTGGATCTTCTCCATGACCGCCGTTTCCAGGTCCGGCGTCATGGTGATGACTTCCTGCATGGACCGAATGATATGGTGGGAATGCACGTCAAAGACCAGGTCTGTAACCGTGTTGGCTGTCTCCCCCGAGTTCTGGGAAATGAGCACGCTGATACGATCCATAGGGATGCCGGAATCGAGAAGTCCCGAATCCCTTATGACCTCTTTTGCAAGCCAGAGGGTCAGTTTGGTGGAATCGGCCATGGAACGGAAATCCTGGGGCGCAATGTCCAATTCCTTGCGGGAGATATCGATATTCTGAAAAGCGCCCACATTGCAGTAGGTCTTACCTTGGATACGGGGATCGGGATCGTAGTACAGGTCGTGGTCCCACCTGGAACGAGGCACCTCGGTGATCCCGCTCCGCATGGCCAGGGAGGCGTCCCAGATTTCCCCCGGGGTGTTACCCAATGAATTAACCAGGGCCATTGCCGTGATGGCCACCCGATCGCCGCCTTCCCTAATACTTGCCCGGGAAATCACCGCCGGAGAGGGGCGCTCTTTTTTCTCGGGAAGCGTCAGTTCCAGAGGCCCCTCGGCCAGCTCGCGGTGAAACTCTGCGATGGTGCTTATGCGATCGACAGTGCCGGATATGGCGCCGCTCATGAACTGACCCTCGCGGAGACAGGTGTCTTCGTCGATAGCCTGACCGCGGGGGTTTTCGATGCCCCGGGCGGCGATAAGCAGACTGTTTGCACTCAGGGTTTCCAGGCTGTGACGAAAAGAGCTCTCATCGTGGGCGCCGGAAGTCCATTCTCTTTCCAAGGTGCAAATGGCGTCCATTTTAGGGGTCTTGAGGGATCGAACCCTGAGGCCGACACTCTCGCCGGAAATTTCCGTCATACCGGGGCGGGAATCAACGATGAGACCTTGATACAATGGGCTCAGAGCGCCGGTGGCAACGATTTCGCTGGTGGCCAGGTACGCTGTACCCATCTGTAGGGCGTCGGCGCCCAGCATAATCGCCCTGAAGGCGGTCTCCCGATTGAAAATACCGCCGGCAAGCACCACGTGCCGATCCCGGAAAAGCGCAGGCTCCCTCCGCCTGAGCTCCAACGCAATCTGCGCCAGAGTCAGGGTTGAGTGCTCCCCCACATGTCCGCCGGCCTCATTTCCTTCCAGGACAACAAAACGCACGCCGGATTCGAGGGCGATGCGGATCAAGCCCTCGCTGGGGGCGACGTAGATGGTTTGGATTCCCTTCTCCTGAAGTCTGGCGGCATAAGACGGTTCCCCTGCCGCAATGACTGCAAAGGGCGGACGGCTTTCCTCTATCCAGGCGAGTTGTTGTTCGAGGTGAGGATTTTCCGGCAGAGCGACGAAATTCACCGCGTATGGATTTTCCCCCATGACGTCCTTAAGGTGATCCAGGTCCTGCTCCAAATCTATACGGCTTTTGAGTCCAAGGGCTATCGTGGGCAAACCCCCCGCTTCAAATACGGCCAAAGCAAATTCCGGCATATCGCTGATCCAGGTCATGGCGCCCTGGATGAACGGATATCGGGTTCCCAGAGACCTGGCAGCGGAGTTCTCCACGAAACCATCCAGTTTACTCGGGGCCTCCCAGCAGAGTCTTACAACTTCTTTGAAAAAAGCTTCTATGGCCCGGCGGGTAGAGCGACCGAACCGCTCAGCGAAGGCTTTCGCAAAGGCCGCCTCAGGTCCCAGAAAAACAAGATCCCGACGGCCCAGGTCACTCTCCAGCGCCGGTATAACGGTCTCTGTAACCTTTTGTACAAAGTTGCGGCGATCATGATCTGAAACCTCGCAACTGAATAGAGCGTCGACGTATTTTTTCAGCTCTTTGACCGCCAGCGAGTTGCCTTTGTCAAAGAATCGGCAGGGGACGCCGAGGTTATGGCCCACCACCTCGGTGTGCTCGGGACGCAGTCCGGAAAGGCGCTGTCCCTGATTCCGGTTGACGGATACCAGATCTGTCTGCCAGTGGAGGCTCTCGAACACGACACCCCTTGCACCACTGCACAGAAAGGCCGCAGCAGCCTCAGGCGTGGCCACACCCCCCCAGATGATCAATTCGGGCTTTTCGGCCCGAAGGCTCGTCATTTTCCTCAGGGTGGCAAAAAGAATTCCTGATGTTTCTCGACTTACAAATCCCGCGGCTTCGGCACCCTTGATGGCAATAACCGGGGGAGGGCGATCCGACTGAAGGCAGAGGGTGAAAAAATCCAGATCCCCGCTGATCGGGATACACACGAACCGGGTCGACAACTCACGCAGTCGCTCCAGAAATGCTTCGGGAGTAATGGTTGTTAAGGCCGGATTGTATTCCACCCAAAGGGTGTTCACGTCGGTCTCTTGGAGAAAGCCTTCAAGTACCGGCGCCATAAAATATTCCGCGGAGATCCTTATCTCTTTTGCCCCCGCAGCCTTGAGGGCCTTTGTGGTATCCACGGGGTGGTCCGCACTGACGTCGAAGATGGCGCCGGTAGACGTACGCCGGGCCGCGTCGACCACAGAATGAGTAATCTCATTGGATCGCCACACAAAAGAAAGTATTGTGTTTGATTCTCCTATAGTCATCGTCTATGTATTACCTCTAACTGTATTTTCAAATAATAACAAATGGTTAAATGGGTTGCTGCCAGCCCGAATTCAGGTCAGCCTCTACGTACCCCTCTGAAAGACTATTCTCTATCTCCCTCCGGAATTCTTCAGATCTATCCTGATCTAAGTCTCGAGGAACGACAAATGGTTGTCCCCATTCGATGGTCACTTCGCTGAAAGGTTTGGGGATCAGAAATCGGTCCCAGCTTCCTAAAATCCACGCCTTTTTAGCGGATACGATGATCGGCAGAATGACACCGCCGGACAATTGAGCCATACTGATGAGTCCGGGCTTGACAACTCCCTTGGGTCCTTTGGGCCCGTCCACGATATGAATAACGACCGGGTTTTTCTTAAGTGCCTCCGTAACGGCCACCAGGGCTGTCGTTCCACCTTTCGAACTGGATCCTCTCACCGGTATGAATCCCAGCCGGTCTGCAAGCCTTGCGGCCCACTCTCCGTCTTTGCTCTGGCTGATCATGACAATGGGTTTGAAATATCTGAATTTCTTGAAATAGGCCAAAGCGGGTAAAAAACGTTGATGCCATATGGCAACGATCATTCGTTCATAATCTGCAAGGCACCCGAGGGCTATTTCCTCGCCGATGACCCGGACCCTCAGCATAGAGAGGTAGAAGCGCAGAATATAGTAGCCAAGAGGTATCAAAAAATATATTAGCAGGTATCGATATGATCGAATAGCCAATGGATTAACTCCTTGTCGTCTGGGAAGTCGATGAAAGATGAAGGATAAGAGTTCCCTTTTTAAAGCAAAAAACTGAGGTTGTCAATGTTGTGTGACGGCTGGGGATGAGTAACAACATATTGTGCTGCTTCTGATGCGGCAACAAGTCCAACCGGCCTCAGACAATCGAAAATCGAATAACAAATGAATATTGTATTGTCAAGCCGGCATTTAGCTCAAAATCGGCCGAAAATAGAGGATTTTGGATATAGGAGGCCTGTATTCTCGCTTAAGATTTTTCTTTAAAAATAGACCTCGACAGGGAATGACGGTCACATTGAAGGTAAAATATAATGATTTCAAAAGCATTACCAGAAGCATGAGCGTTGGAACACCGATTACGAATGACGATATTGTGATGAAATATATAAGGCCCATGATTGACAATACCGAAGCCGGCAGTAAAAAAATTCGACTGTTGGGGATTTCTATCTCGAAATTTGTTAATAATTCATGTAAGATGAAAGAATATAAACAGCTTCTTCTACCGTTTGATGACTGGGAAGGCTCATATGAATAAGGTCTTTATTGAAGATTTACGTTTTTTTACAGAAGAATATGTCTCAGCCGAACAATTTAGACTTGCATCTGGAGGCTGGTGGCAAATCCCGCTTTTGTCCAGTGCGCCCATTGATCATCGGTTCGATATTTTGCCCAAAGTTGCAATCGATGACCACCTGCATCCTCATGATCTTTTAGGATCAGCCAGGACAGTTGTCACATTCTTTATCCCCTTTAAGCCGGAACTGATAAAAGAAAACAAGAAAGGGAGCCGGCCCTCTAGAAACTGGGGTGTGGCCTATGTGGAGACCAACGACCTTATCGATGGTCTAAGCCGGTCGCTGGAGAGTTTTTTAAACGAAAAAGGGTTTAAGTCTGCACTAACACCGGCCACGCATAACTTTAATGAAGAGACATTAATGGCCCGATGGTCTCATAAGCATTTGGGCTATCTATCAAATTTAGGCCGTTTCGGAACCCACAATATGCTCATTACGCCTGTGGGATGTACGGGTCGGCTCGGGAGTCTGGTAACAGAGGCCGATTTAGGAGATAATGCGGTTATAGATACGGATGAGGCGTGCCTATTAAGGGTTGGCAAGAGATGCGGAAAATGCATTGACGCCTGTCCTGTTGATGCATTGGAAGCGGAAAGCTTCAAGCGACGTCGGTGCTGGAACCGTCTCAATGAGAATCGTGATCTTTTGGATTATTTCTCTGATTTGCCGAAAACGACCCATGTTTGCGGCAAGTGTGCCGCATTGATGCCTTGCAGTTTTATGAACCCGGTGGCTAAGATTTAAATATAGAACAACAAAAGGAAAGAGAAAATAGGAAAGAGGAGATAGGAATTAGGAAATAGGGAACAGTTAACACCCTATTTTCTCTTTTCTCTTTGCTAATTCCTGAAAATAGGCCTTAGGAAATCGTTCAATACGGCGTTTACTCTAACGTGCATAAACAAGACGACGATTTAAACGCTGTTTCTCGATTTCACCATGACTGATAATTAAGATGTCCATCGATATCGACTCGACTTTTTGTAATTATTGTTATATATTCGTTCTCATCGTGTCGTTTATACAACGTTTGGGTTTATTTCAGCGAGGTAATTCCAATGAAAAAAACAGTGATAATTTTGATTTCATTATTTATAGTCTTTCCGCTATATGGGTTTAATTCCCTGGTAAGGCATGAAGATATCCCCAAAATGAGAGAAATGGGTATCAGCCAAGAGGTTATTCAATACTTCATCTCTAATCAAACCAGTTCGGTGAGTTCAGAGGATGTGATTAAGATGAAGCAATCCGGCTTGACCAATAATGACATCATGTCCGCGATTAAGTCGGATCTATACCGGCCGGAGCAGAAATCCACGGCAATGAAGGAAGCTGAGTTGATCGCCAAACTTAAAGAATCGGGCATGAGCGACGAGGCTGTTCTTCAATTTATACAGACAGTGAAATCGACACAGCGGATGGATTCAGATGGAAACGTAACTAAACAGTATACAAATGAATCTCAAAGAACGCCATATCCAACGACAGGTGCTACCTTTCCGAAACCTGACAACTATGGATATGATCCATTAAACGGGAGATTCTTACTTCTCGTTAATCCTCAAAACCAATAGTACCCACATCCCATTAGACTAAGCGATTCAAAACGTACACGACATTCATGCAACGGCTAAGGTGGCCCACCCATCGACAGGGGATATGTCGGGTATCTAATTTACTTAAAACGCATTCAAGTTTTGCACTTGAAACCTTGCTTGGAAATACAATATCAGAACTAAAAAAAACTCTCCTTGATTATAAGTTGGAGAGCCCTTTCTTTAGTTAAACCAGCAAACTAAGTTACGGTGACATTGACCGCAGCAGGGCCTTTAGCCCCATCTTCTATGTCAAATGTAACTCGGTCGCCTTCATTAAGGGATTTGAAACCTGCCCCATTGATTCCTGAGTGATGGACAAATACGTCCGGACCATCTTCTTGTTCAATGAAACCAAAGCCTTTTTTGTCGCTAAACCATTTTACGATTCCATTCGCCATTCGGCACCCTCCTTTCGCAGAATTCTTACGGTTCCAAACCTCAGGCTGCCATTTTTGACAAATGGATGTTTCCTTCAGCACGAAACCCGACCACCGATAAAGACAAGCCATTTTTGAATAATAATACCCAGTTTGTAAGTAAAGTCAAGTTAAAGATGGCGTTAATTTTATGCGAATCATACTCGCTTTATATGCCTTTAAACCAATCTGAAAAATGGAAAAATTTCTATCGTTTACCAGGTAATAATATGTTAAATGAAATATCATTCAAAAGCAAAACCCTGGCTGTAAGGGTTCGAAAAGTATTGGACACAGGTTCATGAAAAAAGCAGGGTGATTATATCAGAAAATTTATTTAAGTTCGTTAATATATCTGCCGATAAACAGGATAAAGTTCCAGTGGTAATTTTGTGCCTCTGTGTGAACTTTTCTAAAGACCCCCGGGAAGGGATCCCCCGGGGGCATCTCCTCCTTCAAAACCCATGTTATATTGATTCCGTATATTATCCGATAAATTTAAAAACCTACTGTAAAAAAATAGGATGTTGATTAACATCATTTTGCTTGAAATCTCACAAAATTTAGGTTATCAAAAATTTATACATTCTACGCTCAGTAGCACTGGCATTATACTTGAAACATTTTAATTCGCACCAAATGTGCTAATCCACAACTTTAATAAAAACCGATAACAATATAAATTAATATCAAAAATACATTTTGCCTGGGTGGCGGAACTGGTAGACGCAAGGGACTTAAAATCCCTCGGTCCTTAGTGGCTGTACGAGTTCAATTCTCGTCCCGGGCACCAATAAATACAAGGGGTTACGGATTAAACAGCCGACAACCCCTTTTATGTTTTTAAGAAAAATGATAAATTGCCCCACTTCTGCCCCACCCGTGTTAATAATATAGACTTCGTTTGTTAGATTATAGGGTAGGGGGGCTGCCGGGTACACCCCACACCAATCACAGATCAACCTGCATCTTATATTTTTATGTATATTATATTAACCACATCACAAAACCTTATATCAGAGAAAGTGTCATGCTTAAAAAAATCATATCAGGTGGTCATATCATTACCCTTCTATCAATTTTCTTTGTAATCGGTTTTTCGGGCAACTCTTATCCATGGCATGATGAAACCCATATCGCCATAGCAAAAGCAACAGGATATAAGAAATGGTACAATGCCACCGGTGCAGATATGGCCAAATTGAAAGCCGGAAGAAAAGAAAGATTAAATCATTATGTAATTAATTCCAGAGAAACAACCGTTACGCCGGAAACTGTGTTACAACAGGCAGAAAAATATAACAATCCAACGGATATTATGGGTCATCTCTACGGTGCAATTATAGCTTCAATTCGGGATTATTTAATAGAAAAGCAAGAAGGTAAATATGGCGAATACCATCTTGCTTTCTGTGCCCATTATGTTGGTGATCTTTCTCAACCTCTTCACAGCACGTTATACAACTCATACAACCGCAAATATCATAAAACCACAGATGGCATTATCAATGATGAGGTTCTGGACAATACGAATAAGATAAAAATCTATCCTATAAAAATAGAATCTGAAAAAGATCTGGCAAATGAGATTGCAAGAATTGCTAATCTTTCACTCAAAAAAGGATATCAAATTCAAGATGAGAAGAGGTTATTAACCAAAGATGAAGCATATGAACACATCAGCCACAGTGCTTCTTTGTTCAGAGCTATTTTGGGGTATGTTGAGTAAATTGATATGAAAAACTTTGCAGCTACAACATCGCAATCAAAAATAATTTTATATAAGCGGGCTTTAATACTTGCTCAAATCACTATCTTTTATAATCTGATCGAAGGGTTGTTTTCCGTTTTTTTCGGTTTGGAAGATGATACAATTTCTCTTGCTGGTTTTGGTTTAGATTCATTCGTTGAAGTCATATCTGGAATTGGCATATTGCTTATGGTCAAACGTTTGATGCGTAATCCTGATGCCGATCCGGGCCCGTATGAACAGAAGGCACTTCGCATAACAGGATTTGCTTTTTATCTGTTAACTTTTGGGCTGATTTTCACCGCAGCCTTCAATATATACCGTGGTCACAAACCTGAAACCACTTTCTGGGGTATTGTCGTTGCTGTTGTATCCATTTTTACAATGTGGGCTTTAATTCACTTTAAAACCAAAGTTGGAAGGGAGCTTAACTCAGAAGCGATATTAGAAGATGCAAATTGTACGAAAGCTTGTCTCTATCTGTCTTTTGTTCTTCTTTTAGCCAGCGTAGGCTTTGAGTTGACAGGGTTTGGAGGGATAGATTCTGTAGGAGCTATTCTGATTGCGGTTTTTGCCTTTAGAGAAGGGCGGGAATCTTTTGAAAAAGCTCATGGTATAGCATGTCGTTGTGATTAGACAATCTCATATCAATAAATGGGTTGGAGGAATGATGAATTTAGTTGACCGGTGCAGAAATAGAAAAATTCATACAAGGAAAATAGAGATTTCAACTTATGAATACGATGAAGAAAACATTGTCATAGAAGGTATACTGAAAGATGATCTTCTGATACCCATCTATGTTTCAGGAAAAGAAAAACAACCTCACTCACCACATCACATGATAATGCAATTACTCATAGAGTGTTCATCATTTATCATTAAGGACATAAATGTGGAAATGCCCACCATACCTTATGATTGGTGCAAGGAAACTTCAGACAGTCTTGATCCTATAAAAGGTTTGAAAATAGAACCGGGGTTTACATCTAAAGTGAAAAAGATCTTGCGTGAAAGTAAAAGATGTTTACATCTGACGACCCTCCTGTTTGCGATAGTGCCAACTGCAATGCAGGGTTACTGGACTTATAATGCCAGAAAGCCAAGTTCTGGTGATGTGCCATCTGAAATGATTGATCACTATCTTATTGATACTTGTTGGGTCTGGAGAAAGGGTGGCCCACGTATAAAAATGCTAAGTAGCTCTAAAGTTTAGGTAGAAATGAGCAAAATATACAGCAAAGTTGGAGCTTGTAAATGTGGTGCCAAAATTTAATCAATTACCTTAATTTTAATGGCAAATAACGCTGGAAGCCAGCAACAGTCAAGCTGGTCTTAATTTCACGATTAGGAAGATATTACTTCCCTTCGCTTTGACCAAAAGTTTCCGGAGTAATTTTTCTAACCGCTTCTGCAATGAGTCTAATGGCATGCGCCCTGTCTTCAGATGTTCGGATACTTCCGGTAATGGGAACCTGGCCACCATGTCTATCTTGATAAGCAAATAAACCTTTACCATCCGTTACTTGTAGAAGCGATGTGATAAAAAAAGTTATGTGTAACGTCAGCCTTGAACCGCTTTGAAAGCCGCGCTCGGTTCGAATGTCGAAGTCGTGTTCGAAGAGCCTTGTTCGCATTCCGGATTGCCGCACCACGAAGGACACGGAGATTTCAGAGGACGAACCGCTATCGATTTAGGAAACAGACCTCAAAGCCCTATATGCCCAATTGCGCCCGGAGTGCCGTCAGCAGTCGCTCGACGTTTTCGGCACGGGCGGTGTGTCCCATGAGTCCGATGCGCCAAATCTGACCGGCCAACGGACCGAGACCGGCGCCGATTTCGATCTGGCGTTCTTTCAGCAACGTCATGCGGACGCTGGCTTCGTCCACACCTTCCGGGATCTTGACTGCGTTCAGCATGGGCAGACGGCTCTCCTCTTTTACCAGGAACTCGATACCGAGTTCGGCGAGGCCCGCCTTGAGCTGTTTGTGCGCGGCCTGATGCCGGGTGAAGACGCTGTCCATCCCTTCGTCTAACACACACTTGAGCGCCGCGTACAGGGCGTACAGCATATTGATAGGGGCCGTGTGATGGTACGCGCGCTTCGCGCCCTGCCAGTAGTTAACGATCATGCTGAGGTCCAGGTACCAGTTCGGCACCTTCGTTTTCCGGTTCGTCAGCTTGTCCACTGCCCTCTGCGAGAAGCTCACGGGTGACAATCCCGGCGGACAGGACAGGCATTTCTGCGTACCGCTGTAGACTGCGTCAATGCCCCACTCGTCGATCTTCACGGGCATGCCGCCTAAACTTGTCACCGTGTCCACGAGGAAAAGCGCATCCGTGTCCTTCACAAGCGCACCGATCTGGTCAATGGGATTGCAAACACCCGTCGACGTCTCGGCGTGCACGACAGCAACGATGTCATACGTTGCAACGCCCAGCTTCGCCTTGACTGCGTTCACGTCTACCGCCGTGCCCCATTCGAACTCGAGCGTATCGACTTCAGCGCCCAGTCGGGTTGCCACATCTTGCATTCGCATACCGAACACGCCGTTGATCAACACCAGCAACTTGTCTTCGGGTTCAACAAGGTTCACGAAGCAGGTCTCCATGCCGGCAGAACCGGTGCCGGACATGGGGATTGTCACGTCGTTTTTCGTCTGGAACATCCGTTTCAGCATCTCCTTGATCTCGTCCATGATCCCGATAAACACGGGGTCCAGATGTCCTATAGTTGCTGTGGCCAACGCTTCATAGACCTGCGGCGGCACGCAGGACGGTCCTGGTCCCATTAGCAGCGTTTCTTTGATCTCGTTGAGCTTGCTCATGTCTTCTCCTCCTCCGAATTCGAACATTATATATTGAGTAGAAATCTGTTTTTCTGAAAAAAAGGCTCAATTCACCGCGAATGGTATATGGTATCATAAATTATGAAAATATTAACAAACCTACCATTACGGGCTGATAAGTCAGCACAATCAAGTCAAACACCCCTTTCACTTTTTATCGAAAAAACCAGCTGATAATGACCATTACACAATGCTGATTCAATTTTAATTTTGTTACGTAGAGGTTGGAAGTATCAAAGTTTTCACACCAGATATTATCACCCCAACATCTTGTGTGTCCAGACAAATGAGAAAGCCGTATACACATGCTGAATTCGGCCTGTCCACTCCAATAGAATTATTATATTTTTTTAGCTGTTATTGTTTCGGTATCGGAGGCGGCGTATAGTCTTCCCATTTGCCAGCGGTGATATTATCTGAGATCCATTTCAAGGCCACTTCCGTGGGCAGCAAGACGCGCTTGTCCAATGCATTGGTGGGCGATACGGTAATTTGGCACCCAGGGTCCAGGTGTTGAATAAAACATGCGGCACGGATATCCTTCTAACCCGCGCCTTGGAGTTGGGTGCCGCTGAATGTATTAGAAAACCGCTTAAAGCAGATGAACTAATTGATACTGTTGTCAGACTCATTGACGATTCTTCTTAATCAACAAGATGTAATTTGATTTTTAAGAGGATGATCTTAATAAAAAGTTAAAAAACGGTCTTTTTATGGAGTGTTTTGCATTTACCCAAGTTTCGCATCCGGGTTTAGCTAAACCTCTTTTAAATAGCAGGCCGAAATGTTTTTTTGAAGCAAAATATTTCATTAGCGAATTATCGTAAGCGCTAAAATAAAAAGTGCCCTTTATAACAATATTATAAAGCTATATTACAAAAATCGGACTTGTCAAAACATTTGATGCCTTGCAAGCATCTAATTTAACTTTAAATTGAGATGCGGTAATGACTTGTCACAAAATTGATGCCTATTTATTTTCGTACAGCTTGCCAGTATGTCGAAACGCCCGAATTACTGATATCATAATAGGATTTTACCTATTCAAGCAAATCTTGATTATAAATTTTGTCAAATCATTTTCGTTCAACGACAATTATGTCTTTGACGAATTATAGTTCGGCACCAAAACAAAAAGTGACTCCTATTTCAGAAAAAAGTAAAATCCGTGAACACTTACAATCCAAGTCCTTTAGCTTCGAATTTTCTAATCTTTATCAGCAACACCGGCTTCTTCAAAGGTCAATACTTCATTAAAGACACGAACCGCACCTTCTATGATACTCATCGCTAATGCACCGCCGGTGCCTTCACCCAGTCGCATCCCTAAATCGAGAATAGGTTCTATCCCAATATATTTTAACATATTTCGATGACCTGTTTCCTCTGAACAGTGTCCTGCAATAATATAGTCCCTTACATGAGGGCAAAGCGCGTATGCAATTAGAGCACCGGCTGTTGAAATAAAACCGTCAATGACAACAGGACGACTGTGGAACGCGGCTGCCAGAACACATCCGGCGATACCACCAATTTCGAAACCGCCGACTTTGGCCAATACATCCAACCCATCAAGGGCATTTGGTTGATTGATCTGAATTCCTTTTTTAACCGTTTCCAGCTTTATCGAAAATCCTTTGTCATCAACGCCGGTTCCCCGACCGACCATTTCTTTTGGGCTTATGCCGGTGACCACACTTCCGATGGCTGCAGAAGGTGTGGTGTTGGCAATTCCCATGTCTCCTGTGCCCAGTAATTCAATGCCTTGAAGAAAGAGATCGGTGGCCAGTTGGAAGCCGGTTAAAATCGATTTCTCAGCATCTTGAGGCGTCATGGCCGCACCCTTTGCCAGATTTGCTGTTCCCCGGGCAATTTTTCTCACCATCAACTGATCTCCGCCATCCAGTGAATTTGGATCGAGTTCAGGGATAATCCCCATATCCACCACCCACACTTCTGCACCCACGTGTCGAGATATGGCGTTAATTCCTGCGCCGCCCCTTAAAAAGATTTGAACCATTGCGCCGGTAACCTCTTGTGGATAAGCGCTGACACCTTCTTCTGCCACACCGTGATCGCCGGCCATAACCAAGATGGCTTTTTGATTCACTGAAGGTTTCAGGATCTTTTGGATTGCGCAGAGTCTTTCTGAAATTTCATGAAGCCTTCCCAGGGCACGGGTCGGCATTACCAGTTGATTCGTCCGCTCGCGGGATTTTTGAATCCATTTTTCTTCAACCGGCTTAATTCCTGTTATAATTTCTTCCAGTTTCATGTGATTTACTCCTCAATTTAAATCAATTTAAAAATGGCATCGGTATTCATATGACTGTCAAAATGTGCTGCCAGAAGGTCGTATGCTTTATCTTTGTCTTCGAGGTGATTTGTATCGGGAACATGTATGTGGTCAAGATGAATGGTTTTTAACCAATTTTGGGTGATTGCCGGTATGTCAAACATACCGTGTAAGTAAGTTCCCAAAAGTCTTGAACCATTCATTTTGCATCCTTCTTCGGTCTTACATGGTACAAGATTGCGTTCAATTATGTTGAATAGAAAATCTCCACTTAATCTTCGAGTCTTTCCCATGTGAATTTCGTAACCTACGCCCTCAATATTTTTCCACAAAAAACGGGTTCGGGTTGTGGTTTTAGGCGCCTTTAAAACGGTCTCTATGGGCAAAAGATTAAGCCCTTTGGAAGTTCCGGGTGTTCCTTCCAGTCCATGGGGATCGTGAACAAAACGGCCCATCATCTGATATCCCCCGCAAATACCTAAAATATGCCCATTTGAATCGGTATATTTTTTTATGAGGTCTCCCCATCCGTTTTTTTTCAGCCAGCGAAGGTCCCATCGGGTATTTTTTGATCCAGGTAGAATAACTGCTTTAAAATCTGTAAGGTCTCGGGGCTTTTCGATAAAATATACATCAAGTCCCTTCAAGTTTATAAGCGGGTCGAAATCGGTAAAATTTGAAATATGGGGCAGGCGAATGACGGCGATTGTCGATACATGAGATTTGACCATTGACACAGAAGCAGAACTCTCGATGACGACAGAATCCTCTGCTTCAATGTGGAAGTGGTCGAACCATGGGACCACCCCGAAGACCTTTTTCCCTGTTTTTTCTTCGATCCAGCGCACTCCATCCTTGAAAAGGTTGATATCACCTCGAAATCGGTTAATAATAAATCCTTTTACCATTTTTTGCTGTTTATTTGAAAGGCATGCAAGTGTTCCGATAATCTGGGCAAATACACCGCCACGTTGGATGTCTGAAACCAGAATGACCGGTGCATCCGCATATTCAGCCATGCGTAAATTAACAATATCATTTGCCATTAGATTCATTTCAGCGCAAGATCCAGCCCCTTCCATAACAATAAGATCATAGGCCTTGCGCAAACGGTCAAGTGCGTCACAGGCTTTTGAAAACAGCATGTTTTTTTCGCCGTGATATTCGCCTGCCGTATTTTTGGTCACAGCTTCTCCCAAAAGCACAACCTGTGAACCGATATCGCTTGTGGGTTTTAAAAGGATCGGATTCATATCCACATGGGGAGAAATTTTCGCAGCTTCGGCCTGGACGATCTGGGCACGCCCCATTTCGAGCCCTTCTGGGGTGACCCCGGAATTGTTGGACATGTTTTGGGCTTTAAACGGTGCGACATTTATGCCCCTGTTCACAAAAAGGCGACACAGGGCTGTTGCAACGATACTCTTTCCAACTTCGGAACCTGTTCCTAATATCGCTATGCATGGTGCTTTTTTCATAGAGAATTATTCTTTTAATTCAAATCTTATGGGGACTCTGACCCACATGTTTACTTTTTCTTCTCCGATAACACCGGGTTCGAATAGCCAATATTTTACCGAGGATGTCGCCGCTCTGTCCAAAAGTGGATAGCCGCTCGATCTATAGACTTTTAAATCATGCACTTTACCGTCTTTGTTAACCAAAACATCCAGCAGGACATTACCCTGATATCCTCTAATTCTTGCGATTCTGGGATACTTTGGAGAAGGATTTGATCGATATAGGGGCCTGGCTTCATGGATCATTTTAAGCGGCGAAAGCTTAGCGGCAGTTTGTTTGGCTGCTTTTAAAAGTGCTTTTGATGCAGTTTGCTCGGAATCAAAGTGGGATTCGGTCTTTTCAACAGTTTTATCCGGGATTGTTTTTGAGATCTCTCTTTTTTTTGATTGAATCGGAATCCGAACCGTTTTTTTGGGTGGAGTTTTTGAAATACGTTTTTGTTTGAGTTTCTTTTTCTTTTTTTTAACAATGGTTGGTTTTTTTAAAACCGGGTTTGGTTTTTGAAGAGAAGTTTGGGGTGTCGTCTTTATCGGTATTGAAGTCAACGTCATATTCAACGCCCGGGGTTTGGATCTATCAAGAGATATTCTTCCTGGCCATTTGAAGTTCATACCAAAAAGAAGTCCGTGTATTCCAAGAGCGAGTACTCCGGCTGTCAGTATCTGTTTCATTGGTGTCGCTCAACTTCTGCCTGGAGTGAAATTCGATGGATACCTGCAATCTTGATCTGATCCAAAACATGGAAAAGATTTTGATATGGAAGATTGCGATCGGCAAAAAGCAGAATGCCGACTTCTTTATCTAACATGGTTTTTGTTTCTAAGAACGATGCAAGATCATCCAGGTCGATCTGCTCTTTATCAACATATACCGTTCCGTTCGATTTTACGGTAACGGAAACGATAAGTTCTTTGTCGATTTTAGCAGAAACGGATGTTGGAAGTAAAACCGGCAGTCCGTGATGTACAGCCATGGAAAGCATGGCATAGATAAAAAACACGAGGAGGAGGAACACAATATCGATCAAAGGAAGCATTTCTATTCGTATTTTCCTGTTCGTGTGAAGGTTAACTTTCATTTTTAGCCCCTTTGTGTTCACAGTCGTCGTTGGCCAGTTTTTCATAAACAATCTCAAGGCTGGTGGCATACTTTTCAATATCAAGTGCTGCTTTTTCAATTCGGGAGTTAAAATAATTATAAGGAAAGACGGATAGAATTGCAATCCCGAGCCCTGTAGCCGTTGTAATCAGCGCCTGTGCAATTCCTGCAGTGACCGCCTGCGGATGTTCAATGCCTGAAGATCCCAGTACCTCAAAAGAAAGAATAATTCCGATGACGGTACCGAAAATACCCAGCAAAGGGGCCACGGTAATCATGGTGTCGATAACGGCCATATATTTTTGCATCCGTTTAACCTCTTCGGCCGCAGCAGATTCCATGGCTTTGGCCATGGAAAAGTCTCGATGAAGAATTCCGGTGACAAGGATCTTGATAATATAATCCTTTGAGCCTTGGGTCTTTATTCTAATAGATTCCCAGTCTCCAGTTCGGCAGAGATCCAAGACTTCGTCAAGCAGTTTCTTGGTTCTGTTTTTATCCATACCAATCCAGAAAAAAATTCTTTCGATAATTACGGTCATTACGATGATGGAGCAAGCCAGCAAAGGATACATGACCGGTCCGCCGCTAATAAATAGATCCAGCATATGTTCTCCTGTCAATATTTTGCAGATGCCCAAGGTCGTTAGCCCGAGGGCATCTTGCTATATATTAAAAAAATAAAGAATTAAAAATCAGCCGAAATTCCGGCAAGAAAGTTGATTTCAGGTGATGGATAAACTCCGGGTTCGGCGATCGGAAAATAACTTATACCGCCATATTCCGAGTATTCTTCATCGGTGATATTGTTAATGTTCAGAAATGTCGTGATCATTTTCCATTGATACTTCAGTTTCGTGTTGATAACCAGATAATCTTCCTGATACTCAAAACTATTTGAAAAGTCACTGATAAACGGTCGCTCTCCCACATAAATGCCACTAACCATTAACGAAAAACCCTTGCCGAAAGAGAACAGACCGCTGAGTGCGGCATTATGGTTCGGGACGTTTGGAACATCATTGTTTTCAAATTGTCCGCTTGTAAAGGTTGCGTCTGTATAGGTATAGTTTCCACTTAATGTAATTTTTTCAAAAGATTTGGTTAATGAAACTTCAAAACCATCGCGGCGCGTTTTGCCGTCATAATTTTCATTGGCAGAAATTAGGGGTTCGGGATTATAAAAAAGCTCGTTTTTTGTATCAATGCGAAATAAATTCACATTGGCAAATAGGCTCGGTGTAAAATAATGGCGAATTCCAAATTCATAATTGTCGGAAGTTTGAGGTATTAGGGTTGTGTCAATCGTATTTGTAAAGAAGCTGAAAAGTTCGTCCAAAACCGGATATCTGAAACTTCGTGAAAAGCTTAAATATGCAGATGACTGCTTATGGTAATTATAATTGATACCCGCCGTGTAAAGATTTTCGTCCATGGTCGTACTATCCGGAACGCTCGGTACGAACTTGAAATTGGCCCGGTCATAACGGTATCCGCCGGATATTGCAACATTGTGCCATGGCCTGATTTCGTCATGGATATAATAACCGTAATTTTTCTTTTTGAGTTCGAATATTCCCGTGGATGGTACTCCGAAAAATATAGAACTGTTGGTAATGTCTTCGACGGTATCTGTATAATCGAAGCCGATAATCAGGCGATTGTCAACTCCCCATAAGGCTTCTTTGAAAATAATTTGCGGGGATACGGCGAGGGTTTTAATATCGGTGTCTCCATTAAAGCTTCCGACATCAAATGAGGCGAAGGATGAAAAGTTTCTTTTTCTGAATGAGATGTCTATTTTAAACTCGCTGTCGCTTAAAAAAAAGATTTCAGTTCCGCCCTTGACATAATAATCCTCCACATCGGCGAAATCATCAGGTTGAAGCGAGTCTTTTCTTGATGCGCCGGCAGCAAAGTCGCTGGCTTTGATCGCTCCCGGAAGTCCGGTACTGTCTTTATGAAAGCCGCTGCTTAAGTTCCATTTCACGATATCGTTTTGATAATACCCCAGATTAAGTCCCACATCTTTGGCTTCGGTGTCGCTGTTATCCCTGTATCCATCTGATGTTAAATAACTGCCCGACAAGGCGTAAGACAACTTGTGTTGAGTCCCGCTCACGTAAGCGCTTCCTTTAAAGGTGTCATAGCTTCCACCGTTTATTTCGCCCCCGGTATGAAATGCTTCTCCTTCTTTTGTTAGTATATTGATCACACCGGCGGCGGCATTGTCTCCGTAAAGAGTACTTGCCCTACCACCCCTGATAATTTCAATTTTCTTTACCCTGTCAAGAGGAATCAGGGCCCAATCGGAACCGCTTAAATCTGCCTGGTTAATGCGTCTTCCATCCACCAATACCAGCGTGTTTAATGATGCGGTTTCACCAAAACCGCGAAGGTCGACCGTATAGTTTCGTCGGTTTCCTGCAATGTCATTAACATGAATACCGACTTGCTCTCTCAAAAGATCCGGGATATCATAAGCCGTCGAGTTTTTAATGTCCGTTTCGGTGACTACGCTTACATTTGAAGGTACAAATGATATTTTTTCTTCCTGTCTGGTGGCAGTGACAACAACTTCCTCAAGTGTTGTCACCGAAGGTTCATTCGTTTTTTCATCTTGAGCCTGACTTCGTCCCGGAAACATAAAAGCAATAAGAATAACTAAGAAACCAATCCATCTTTTCATCGTTTTTCTCCTTCCCTAAATTGTGATTTATTTAGGGTCCGGGCAAAAAAAATCCCGGACCGACTTAATCGATCCGGGATGTCCCATTTTTATCCTTAAGATCTAACAAGGCACCTTCAGTCCACGAAGGTTACGCCTTTTGTTCAGACAGGTCTTCTGACTTCCCCGCCCTTTTAGCGACCTTCCCATCCATATTTGAACAGTGGCGTACAATGGCCAAAAGGGTTCCTTTTTCCAAGTAAACTCGGAAAAAGGCAGGGTTACAGCGGCGGGCCCGTCCCCGATTTTAACGGGGTTCCCTATTAAGCTCAAAATGAGCGTCTGAACAATTCTTTGATTTCATAATGAAAAAGTGGAATGAAAGTCAAGAAAAAAATTGATAAATTTAATTTAAACTTCATGCTTCTTCCAGACGCTTTCAAGATATTTAAGTGAAGCGTTTAGATGATCATAAGAAAAGACCTCTATGGACACAACGCCTTTAAATCGTTTCAACATTTCAAGGATAGTCTTTAAATTCGATTTTGACAAAAGATCCAAAGGCTGATGGTCTCGATGTTCGTTGGCTCCGTGGAGATGGACTAATTGAAGTTCTGTTTTTATACCTGTCAAAAACATCTTTCATCTCCAATCCGTATAAAATCAAATGGCCAAGATCCATGCAGACGGAAAGATTAAAACCCATCAGGATGTCTTCCACCCATTCAATGGGATAATTTAAAGTTTCGATGGATATTATTCTGCTGTTGATACCGGATGTGCATAACGCTTTTATACCATTGTGCAAACGTTCTTTCCATCTTTTAATCCGTTCATTTTCAAAATCGATCTCCTCATATGGCAGGTGGAGGGTATAGGTGGTTGGGGTAAGGGACGCTGTAAGGTCCATGACCTTTTTTATGGTATCTATGCCAACGTGTCGTCTTGAGATATCCGGCGCGCTCAGAGATATATCGAGAGGGAGGTGAATATTATAAGAAATATCGTATTCATTTGCTAAAGATAGAATCACTTTTATGTCATTATTCGATGGCAGACTGTCCGGTGTACTTTCAAACAAAATCAACTCGATTTCGTCCAGATACGGGGCAAGCAGTTTAACATTCTTGACATAGCTGTCCGGATATATGAATGAGGTGGTACCAATTTTAAATGGAAACATACCTTTGTATGATTTTGGCAGGGGAGGGTGCATAATATTAATGACTTCGGTCAACTGGTTCTCCAAAGGAGCCGGGTTTTTGGTTTTTATTAGAAGCTAAGCTGAATAAATTGCCTAAAGTTTGAAGTGCCTAAAATGCCTAAAGTTATAAATATGGATGAAGGCTTTTTTAATAAATCTTAAGGTTTTTTTAATTTTATAGTGAAGCAAATAGAAAAAGGAGCGACTCGGTGACTTCGGTCATGGCGCCCAGCATGTCACCGGTAATGCAACCCATACGTTTTTTGTAATACAATATGATAGTGATGGTCAAAACTGTAAAAATAAGGTTAAGCCAGATTCCTTTCCAACCAAGAAACATGGAGAGTGTTATCGGGACCAACATCCATTGGAAAGCAGACAGTTTTAAAGGTTGGCCAAAAAGATCATATCCGGTACCACCGTCGGGCCTTCCATACTCTAGAAAACGTACACCGAATATCATACCACTTCGGGCAAAGGCAGGGATAAGCACCAGCAAGAGCGTCCGGTGATGAGTTATATGCATGATACCGCCCCATTTGACGGCCAAGGCGCAAATAATGGTCACAAGTCCCATAACACCGATGCGGCTGTCCTTCATAATCATCAGTGCTTTTTCTTTGCTTCTGTGTCCTAAAACACCGTCGGCCGTATCTCCCAGTCCGTCCAGGTGAAGTGCAGCGGTAATGATAACCAGCAGGACAACATCGAGAACCGCGGTTATTGGTGTCGGCCAAAAATTTAGGGCGATATAATCAAAAATAGACAACAAGCCACCGATAATTATGCCCACAACAGGAAAAAACGGCACCATTCCTTTGGGATCATAAATAGCTGATTTACCCAAAGGTATGATGGTTAAAAATTGCAATGCAGCGATTAAGCGTTTCATTTTATTTCTACAGGAATACCGGCCACCATCCAGATAACGCGGTCAACGCAGGTTGCTAATTTCTGATTGGCAAATCCAGTAATGTCTCTAAACAGCCTGGCCAATTTGTTCTCAGGAACAATACCGGTTCCCACCTCGTTTGATACCAAAATCACCGGGCATTCTGATGTTTCAATGGATTGGGTCAGTTTTTGAATATGGTTGTCAATGTTTTCCGGTTTATCGTCGTCCAAGATAAGATTGTTGATCCACAGCGTCAGACAGTCCACAAGTATCACATGACCTTCTATACCGTTTTTATGGATGGTCTCAGGCAAAAAAAATGGTACTTCAAGGGTTTCCCAAGCGCTGCTTCTTTGTTGTTGATGACGCAACACTCGCTGTTCCATTTCTTTGTCCCGGGGTATGCAGGTTGCGAGAAAGATCTTTTGTCCGGGAATCTGTTCCGCCAAATGAAGCGCATGGCTGCTTTTGCCACTCCTGCATCCACCGAGAACGAGAATTGTTTCTTTCACAAATTACTCCCTAATTGAATATTTCCGGGGAACCAAGGTCACCCGTGGGCTTTTGCCGAGAGGGCTTTCGTCCACCAAAAGTGTGCATCCATAAGCTGCTTCCAGAGTCTGGTAGGTGATCACATCATCCGGAAGCCCCTGACACAGAACCTGGCCATTATGCAGCAGAAGCAAATGATCGGCATACATGGCCGCAAGATTGACATCGTGGGATACCATCACAACGGTAATGCCCTTTTCTGTTTTAAGTTGTTCCATCAAGTCCATTATTCGAACCTGATAGGCAAGGTCTAAAGATGCTGTGGGCTCATCCAGAAGTATAATATCGGGTTCCTGACAAATGGCCCTTGCAATAAAGACCCGTTGCTGCTCTCCGCCGCTTAGCTGGTCCAGTTTTCGATGTGCCAGATTTTCCAAACCGGTAAAAGCGATGGCTTGATTTGCAATTTCCAGATCATTTTCTTCCTCGAGTCCCAAAATGCCAAGATAGGGCGACCGTCCCATGAGCACAATCTCGGTTACGGTAAAGGGAATATCTGCAAACGTCATCTGAGGAACAAATGCAATGGTTCGTGCTAAAGCTTTGCGATGATACTGATCGATGGAGCGATTCAGGATCTTTAACTCACCGTTTCGAGGTTTTAGAATTCCGGATATTATTTTCATCAATGTGGTTTTGCCTGAGCCGTTGGGACCGATGATAATAAAAAAATCTTGCTTTGGTACCTGAAATGAAACATTTCTGAGAACCAGGTCTTCTCCAAATGAATGACTCAGATTTTTTGCAGTAATTGCCCTATTCATCTGCTGGATCTTTTCAATAAATAGATAAACAGCGGTGCACCGATTATGGCAGTTATAACACCGGCAGGCATCTCCCCCTGTTCTGGAAGTGTTCGTGCCAGTAAATCACAAAAAACCATATAGGTGCCCCCGCCAAATACACATGCCGGGACCAGCACCCGATGATCCGGACCAAAAACAAGCCGGAGCATATGCGGCATGACAAGACCGACAAATCCCACAAGGCCACAGTATGACACTGTTGCGCTGACCATAAATGACGTCGCCACTAAAAGCGTAAACGTTACCGCTTTTATGTTTACGCCCAGTGTCTGTGCCATTTCCTTTCCCATGAGAAGCAGATTCATCGGGTTGGAAAGCCAGAAAACAAGAAAAAAACAGGGTAAGAGTGTTGCAGCAAGAATTCCCACATGTTTCATATCTACCATGGAAAGATCCCCCATCAGCCAGAAGATAATGTTGTGGAGTCTGGAATCCTGGGTCATGGAAACTAAAAACATAATCACTGCCGCGCAAAATGCATTCACCATCACTCCTGAAAGCAGTAGTGCATCTTTTTTCAGGATCGTTTGTCCGGAAGACATGGCCAGTATTAAAAGAAGTGTAGCGATACTTCCGGTAAAAGCTGTAAGACTTACGCCAGGGAATCGGGAAAAGCCCATGAGGATGCCGATAATTGCCCCGATAGCCGAACCTCCTGAAATACCAAGAATATACGGTTCTGCCAGCGGGTTGCGAAGCAAGGCCTGAAAAACAAGGCCTCCCAGAGAAAGTGCAGCGCCCACCAGAGCAGCCAGAAGCACCCTCGGAAAGCGGATTTGCCAGATAATCGTATGCAACATGGAATCCGGTTTTTTTGTACCCAACAAGTTTTGAAAGACATCCCTGATTCCACTATCGGTCGATCCCATGGAAATTCCCAGAACCATGGCAAAACCTAGTAATAGTATCAGCAAAGATGACGCTGTTACGACTCGTTTGATAAGAAAAGGTGTTTTGGTATTCACTGGATTTTTTCAACAAGCTCCGGGTGAATCAGCCGTATTAATAGTTCGAGACCGTCCACCAGTCGGGGCGTGGGACGGTCGAAAAAATTGGAATCTTCAACATAAATGCGCCGGTTTCGAACTGCGGGCATATTGGGCCATTTTTCCCATTCGGCCTTGACCTTTTCAAATACCGCACTTCTTGCCATGGACGTGATGATAATGATTTCCGGTGAGAGTGCCAGAACCTTTTCACGACTATACCGGGGATACGGTATGAGTCCCGCTGCAAGGTTTGTCCCTCCGGCTAAAACAATGAGTTCATGGATAAAGGTGTGGGTCCCCACGGACACGATGGGAGAAACACCGATTTGAAAAAAGACCCTGGGACGATGTGTGGCCATTGCAACCATAGACTTTACCTTTTGAATCCTCAAATCCATGTTCTGAACCAGTTGATTAGCTCGACCTTTGGCATTGAGAAGAGTGCCGATTTCCAGAACTGTTTTCATGATGGTTTCTAAATTATTAGGGTCCACGGCATATACGGGTATTTTCAAAGACTCGAGCCGCTGCGCAATCACTCTTGGATTGCCGTCTTTGATTGCAATGCAAAGATCCGGTTTCAAGGCCACTATTTTCTCCAGATCGAGATGAACATAAGAACCGACCTTAGGGAGTTTTACGGCTTCAGGGGGAAAATCACTGTACGTTGTCACTCCTTGTAAACGGTGACCTTGATCCAAAGCAAAAACAATCTCGGTGATACTTGGGGCAAGAGATACCACCCGATAAGGTTTATCCGGAACCGCGACGTGTCGTCCCAACTGATCTGTTATGGTTTTGGCAGCAGATGGTGCTCCCGCTGAAATTAAAATCAATACCGTTATAATGAAAACGATCGTTATGTATCTGAATGTTATCAATTCTTTGCTCAAAAAAAAACCGGACCGAAATACATCGATCCGGGAATGTCCCTTTTTATCCTCAAGATCATTTGACACCTCATATCCTCGAAGGCTTCAGCCTCTGCCCAGGCAGGTCTTCTGACTTTCCCGCCCTATTAGCGACCTTCCCATCTTTAATTATAAGACAGTGGCACATCAAGGAGATCATTGAAAAACGCCCCATTTTGCCCAATTCCTGTGTCAGACTCAAATTTAAATCCTCGAAATACTCAATGTATTCCTATGGTTTAAATTTTCGTCTTCCTAAGACTTGAACAAAATTGACCATTTTTCAAAGATCTCAATGCTAAGAGGGTTCCTTTTTCCAGTAAAATTTAGAAAAAGGTGGGATTACAGCGGCGGGCCCGTCCCCGAATTTCACGGGGTTCCCTATTAAACTCTCACGAGCACCTGAACAGATCTATTCAAGTAATTAAAAAACAGCATTAAAGTCAAGGAATTTGTTCAAAGTCATGTTCTTTGACCATAATGTCCGTTGAATATAACCCTATCTCCTCGTTTTATAAAAAACTTCCTATTTAAATATCCTTATAGTATGATCTCAACCGAGGTATACATCCAATGAACGGCCTTAATATAGTTACAAGCAACTGCATGGAAACCCTTGCCGAACAATTGGCACTCTACGTAAGAGCGCCGCTTTCTTCACCGTTATCTCCAGAGATTATTGTCGTTCAGAGCAGAGGAATGGAGCGTTGGGTAGCCATGGAGCTTGCCAGACATAACGGCATCTGCGCAAACTGTTTTTTCCCTTTTCCCAACACATTTTTGCAGGAAATGTTTAATAAAACGATCCCGGATCTACCCGAAGAATCTTCCTTTGATCCTTTGACAATGACATTCAAGATCATGAAGGTTCTTCCTGAATGTATCCACTTGTCCGGTTTTGAAAGTTTAAAACGTTATCTTGTTGATGAGAACACCGGGATGAAACTGTTTCAGATTTCGAAAAGAATCGCTGATCTGTTTGACCAGTATCTTGTTTTCAGGCCCGAGATGATATTCAATTGGGAAAAAGGAAGGGACCATCACTGGCAGGCATATCTATGGCGTATGCTTTCGTCCGGAAAGGAACACTTGCATCGCGCCGGACTCTGGAAGGCTTTTGTAGAAAAGGTTAGAAAATCACCAGCTCAGATAGAGCATTTCCCCGACCGTGTTTCCATATTCGGGATATCTTATTTGCCACTTTTTCATCTTAAGGCTTTTGCTGAAATATCACGCCATTCTCTGGTGAATCTTTTTCTAATGAACCCTTGTAAAGAGTACTGGGGAGATATTGTTTCCGGTCGGGAGACCAGAAAGATAAGGGAAAAACACACTCGATCAAATGACATCTCAGAAGATCTTTATCTTGCAGAAGGACATCGGATGCTGGCTTCCATGGGGACTTTGGGTAGAAACTTTAATTCACTGATTAGTGATCTCGACAGTCGGGTTTTCGAACTGTTCAAAGAGAATCAAGGCCATACAATTCTTGAGAAAATCCAGTCGGATATTTTAAGTTTAAAAAGCAGGCAGTTTTCTTTCCCTTCACCCAACACCCACGACCCATCCCCTACGATTGATTCCTCTATTCAGATTCATTCCTGCCACAGTGCAATGCGGGAAATTGAGGTTCTTCACGACAATCTTCTTGCCATGTTTGAAGAAGACCCGGATCTGTTGCCCAAAGACATCGTTGTCATGACACCCGATATCCATTTATATGCTCCATTTGTTCATGCCGTGTTCGGAGCACAGATAGATGAAAATAATCGGATTCCATTCACAATTGCGGATCAGAGCATCATGAAAGAAAGTCGCATTATTGAAGGATTCATGTCGATACTCGATCTTGAAAACAGTCGGATGAGTGTAAACCGTGTCATGGTATTGCTTGAGTTGCCGGAAATTAAAGAAAAATTTGGCATATCAGAATCGGAAATCAAAATCTTGGAACGCTGGATCAAAGACACCAATATCCGGTGGGGAATCGATGCAGAACACCGGCGCAATCTTGGTCTTCCGGTTTTTTCGGAGAACACCTGGAAGGCCGGAATTGAGAGACTACTATTAGGATATGCAATGCCGGGTTTCGGGTGTAAAATGTTCTCCGGAATTCTTCCTTACGATCATATCGAGGGTGGTGAGGTAAAGACTTTAGGTAAATTTATTGGGTTTTTAGACCGGCTTGTCAACAGTGTGGATTCTCTAAATCAGGCCAAAACATTAAGTGGCTGGAGTCAGGTTTTTTCAGATATTATCGAACAGTTTTTTACCCCGGAGCAAGACTCAGAACCTGAGATCCAGATTCTCAGGATTATTTTGGATGATATGTCTAAAAAAGAAGCATTATCCGGGTTTGATAAATCCATAAAAATCGATGTCGCAAAATCTTTTCTGGGAGGTCTTCTTGAGGATAAACAGCTTCGCAGGGGATTTATTTCCGGCGGTGTGACGTTTTGCGCTATGCTCCCCATGAGAAGTATCCCTTTTAAAGTCGTCTGTCTCGTGGGGATGAACACCGATGCCTTCCCACGCGAGACAAAAACACTTGAATTCGACCTTATGGCAAAACATCCGAGGGTCGGTGATCGAAACAGAAGAAATGACGACAAGTATCTTTTTCTGGAAGCCCTTTTATCCGCAAGAAATAAATTCTATATCAGTTATGTCGGCCAGAGCATCCAGGATAACGCCAGGATGCCACCTTCTGTCCTTGTGAGTGAACTCATAGATTGTATCAAAGAAGGATTTGGACTTTCAGAAGAGCAGGTGGTCATTTTTCATCGGCTTCAAGCATTTTCACCGGAATATTTTAAAAGCTACAGCAAGCTATTCAGCTACTCTTACGAAAATTTTATCGCAAGCTCAAAAATGTTTAACCGTCAAGAAGCGCCTTCTTTGATTTCAACCAAGCTGCCCGAACTCGACAAAGAATGGAAAGACCTTTCCATTAAGGCGTTAAACACCTTTTTCAATAATCCTGCAAAATATCTACTTGAAAAACGACTGGGAATATATCTGCTTGAGAGAGCAGATGTCCTTGATGAAAGAGAAAACTTCCGCTTAGATCATCTTGGAAAATATACGCTGGATCAGGAACTTGTGACAACAAGACTCTCAGGATCAAGTCTGAAAGATATTTATCCGCTGATAAAAGCCTCCGGAGAACTCCCTCATGGTAAAGTGGGAGAATATATTTACAATGATATGAGTTTGGATGCCGAAGATTTTGTTCGAAAAATTAAAGACCACACCAAGGGCCATCGCCTTGAAGGCCTGGATGTTGAACTTGACATTGCAGGCTTTAGGATATTCGATCATGTTACGGATGTTTATGAAAACGGTCTGGTCAAAACCATATATGCAAATACGAAACCAAAATATCTATTGAATACTTGGGTATATCATCTTATTGTATGTGTTTTACTTGAAGATAAACGCTCTGTGCAGAGCTTTTTGCTATGCAAAGATGCCGTCTGGAAATTTACACCTGTTTCAAGTGCTTTAGATATCTTAAAATACCTGCTCAATATTTACTGGACGGGAATGTCAGAGCCGTTGCACTTTTTCCCTGTATCGTCTTTTGAATATGTTTGTAAGATATTGCTGAAGAATCGAACACAGCTGGCAGCCTTAAAAGCTGCAAAAAGAAAATGGAGTGGAAGTGATTTTTCACGGGGAGAGTCAAAAGATCCATATTTTGAGCGTTGTTTTGGCAAAAACGATCCTTTGGATAAGGATTTTGAAAAAATCTCAATGAAAATTTATTCACCCTTGCTGAATCATTGCAACAAATATCTTGCTTAAAGTAACGCCTTTTATGATGGCACTTTCAATGGTTGATATATTTTTACTGGTTCCGGGAGTTGTATCAATGGGGATTGGTTTTGGCGCAGCGTATCCTGATTTTAAATCGGAAAATCCATCCCAAACAGTTACCAGTTTCGGAGGGCTAATGTTTATGATGGTGTGTGCAGGATATGTAGGAGCTGTTATCATTATTCAAGCAGGGCCAGTTTATCGCCTTTTTATGGCGAATATTCAGGGGAAAAGTGTTGACTGTTTTTGAATGGGTATGGATTCTCGGATCGTTTGCCCTGGTTTTTTCCCTCAGCGTTGCTGCGGTGCTGGTGCCCATGAAATTCGGAGAAAAGAGATTGTCAAAAATGTTGATTTAAAGAGGTAATGAATTTATACATATAGACATTGCCAAAACCAAATTGTGCTTTATTATATTGATGGTTTCATAACATAGGGTTTGTTGCCCAAACGAAAATTTCTAACTTTACTTAAAAGAGAGGCATTTGGAAACCGACAAAATTTATATTGATTTGAGTTATAGGAGAATAAATGGCTGAAACTGACAAAGATGATCTTATCAGCATCATTGATGAAGATGAAAAAGATGCAGTGATCCCCGATACGCTTCCTTTGATTTCCGTTCGTGATATTGTGATTTTTACCGACATGCTCCTACCCCTCTTTATCGGCCGTGAAAAATCGGTACGTGCTGTTGAGGAGGCCATCGAAAAAGACGGATTTTTGTTTTTAACCGCTCAAAAAGATCCAAATATCGAAAACCCGAACCCTGATCAAATATTTACGGTTGGAACTGTGAGCAAGATCTTGCGGATGCTAAAACTCCCTGATGGACGCGTCAAAGCCCTTGTACAGGGTATCGAAAAGGCCAGGATTGTTAAATACGTTTCAAAGAGATCCATATATCGTGTAAAAATTGACATGATTCCCGATCAGCCGGTTGAAGAGATCGATATCGAAATGGAAGCATTGATGCGTAATGTTATCGAACACTCCGAAAAGATATTGGCGCTGCGTGGTGAAATGAACAACGATGTCGGCGTTATTCTAGAGAGTGTGAATGATCCGGGGAAACTAGCAGATCTCGTGGCTTCAAATCTGAAGCTAAAAATTGATGAATCCCAGGTTTTGCTCGAACTGATCGATCCTGCTGACCGTCTCAAAAAAGTTAATGAGTTACTTTCGCGAGAAGTGGAATTGTCCTCCATGCAGGCTAAAATCCAGTCTGATGTAAAAGGTGAAATTTCGAAAAGTCAAAGAGACTATTTTTTAAGGGAACAGGTTCGGGTCATCCACAAGGAACTCGGTGAAGACGACGGAAAATTAAAGGAAATAGAGGATTATAGAAGGAAGATAAGAAGGGCCAAAATGTCAAAAAGTGCAGACAAAGAAGCCTTAAAGCAGTTGAAACGTCTGGAACAAATGCATTCTGACTCTGCAGAAGCTTCTGTTGTTCGTACATATTTGGATTGGCTGGTTGAGGTGCCATGGAGTAAAACCACCAAAGACGTTATTGATATCAAGAATGCAAAAACGGTTCTGGATAAAGACCATTTTGGTCTAAAAAATGTGAAAGACCGTATTCTTGAATACCTGAGCGTGCGCAAACTTAACCCTAAAATGAAAGGTCCTATTTTATGTTTCGTGGGCCCACCCGGTGTTGGGAAGACATCCCTTGGTCAGGCCATAGCACGCGCAGTAAAACGAAAATTTGTCCGCATTTCCCTCGGTGGCATACGGGATGAAGCCGAAATCAGAGGCCACCGTCGGACCTATATCGGTGCTATGCCGGGACGAATCCTTCAGGGCCTTAAACAGAGCGGTGTAAACAATCCTGTTTTCATGATGGATGAGATTGACAAGCTTGGTTCTGACTTCAGAGGTGATCCTTCCTCAGCACTTTTAGAGGCTTTGGATCCCGAACAGAACTCGTCGTTTAGTGACCACTACCTTAATATACCCTTTGATCTTTCCAAGGTTATGTTTATCCTCACTGCCAACTTTACAGATGCGATTCCTTCAGCGCTCCTTGACAGGATGGAGGTGATTACACTTTCCGGATATACGGAGGATGAAAAAAAGACCATTGCCCAAAGGCACCTCATGCCGCGTCAGATAAAAGAAAATGGTTTAAAGTCGAAAACCCTGTCCATCAGTAAAGGCTCATTATCTAAAATCGTTTCCGAATACACTTCCGAGGCGGGGGTGAGGAACCTTGAACGCGAAATCGGCACCCTTTGTCGCAAGGTGGCACGGAAAATCGCCGAAGGTGATAAAGGTCCGTTTCGAATCACGAAAAATAATCTGCAAAATTACCTGGGGGTTCCAAAATATTTTCCTGAAATGGATCAGGAAAATAGCCAGGTGGGTTTATCCACCGGTCTGGCCTGGACACAGGCCGGTGGCGAGGTGCTTTATGTAGAGGCATCATTAATTGACGGAAAGGGAGAACTCATCGTCACTGGCCAAATCGGGGAGGTTATGCAGGAGTCTGCTCGGGCGGCCCTGAGTTATGCCCGTGCCAATCTTGTTTCTTTCGGGGTCAAAAAAAATATTCTTGAAAATAAGGACATTCATATTCATGTTCCAGCTGGCGCAATCCCCAAAGATGGGCCGTCTGCCGGAATTGCAATGGCGACAGCACTTATATCTGTTTTGGTAAACAAACCGGTCAATAAAGATATTGCCATGACCGGAGAAATTACATTGAGGGGAAGAGTGCTTCCTATAGGCGGCTTGAAAGTAAAAGCATTGGGTGCATTGAGGGCCGGGATTCGTACAATCATTATTCCTGAAAAAAATAAAAAAGACCTGGTTGAAATCCCGATGAATGTTAAGCGAAAAATCAATTTTGTTCCTGTAAAAAACATGGAAAAAGTTCTTTCCATTGCAATTGATGAAGGTTGATGGCTGATAAATAACATGAGGATACTTGCTGTTGATACGGCGACAACCAGCTGCAGTGTCGCAATAGTCGATAAAACGTCCTTGCTTTCGGAGTTCACACTTGACAAGGAAGAGACACATTCTAAACATTTAATGGATATGATAAAGGCGGCTCTGAGAGTGGCAGGCCTTAATTTTTCTGATCTGGATGGGTTTGCAGTAACCAGAGGTCCTGGATCCTTTACAGGCCTGAGAATTGGTATCAGTACCATCAAGGGGTTTGCCGTTGCATCAGAAAAACCAGTTGTCGGTGTTTCAAGCTTAGAGGCGCTTGCGTTTCAGGTATCTTATTCTTGTGATCTTATATGTCCGATTTTAGATGCGCGTAAAGGAGAGGTTTATTTTTCCCGATACAGGTTTCTAAACGGTCAATTAAAAAAGCAAACAAAAGAACGCGCGGCACCTCCTGATCAAGCTGTTGATGACCTTAACGAATCTTGCCTGTTTGTGGGCAATGGCGCTTTGTTATATAAAGAAATGATACTGGAAAAAATGGGTAAGTTTTCGTTTTTTGCACCGATGATTCAAAATACGATAAGAGCTTCAACCATTGCCTATCTTAGCATGGCAAAATTCGAAAACAACGATACAGATGATATTGAAAAAATATTACCGTATTATATCCGGAAATCTGATGCAGAGTTGAATTTAATGATATCATAAGATGTATTAAAGTGATTGATGTATTGCCATAAAAATAATTAATGAGGAAACACCCAAGTTTGAGACAAAAATAACAATCATTACGGTTATTATTGACAATAGGGAATCATATTTGATAAACAAAATAGTTTAGTCTTTTGTTGTACTAAGTAAGATCAACCAGGGCATATGAGATGAGCAATATTTTTGGTTCTGACGTACCCAGCGACTCTGCTTTTCCGTTGGCAAGTGCTGGGTATCCTTTTATATTTGCTTCTGTATTTGCAACGGCTGTATTCGCGATTTTAGGGCTCGTCACGCTATCTCTGATGGGTCTTGCTACGACCTTTTTCATCTGTTATTTTTTCAGAGATCCGGACCGTGTTATTTCCAATTATACCGGATGCGTTGTTTCACCGGCTGATGGAAAGGTTATTTCGTCGGGGTTGATCGATAACAGTCGATTTTATGAAGGTTCGTGTGTAAAAGTCAGCATCTTTATGTCGATATTTAATGTTCATGTCAATCGTATTCCCCATGAAGGACAGGTAAAAGAGGTTCTCTATTATCCTGGAAAATTTTTTTCCGCCAATTTGGATAAGGCATCAAATCATAATGAACACAATGCAATTTTCATAGAAATCGAAGGGGGGAAGAATATTTGTACCGTCCAGATTGCAGGACTGATTGCAAGGCGAATCATCTGTAAATTACAGAAAGGTGATACTGTCACCCGGGGACAGCGTTTTGGATTGATATGTTTTGGATCACGTCTCGATGTTTATCTTCCTCCCGAGGTAATTTTGAAAGTGGCGGTGGGAGATAAGGTAAAAGCCGGGACATCTGTTTTGGGAGACTTGATATGATAAGAACAAAAAGAAATAATAAGGAAAAATCACATCGAGGAATTTATATCCTGCCCAACATATTTACATCGCTCAATCTTTTTTTCGGGTTTTATGCCGTTATCGCCGCAATAAACGGAAAATTTGTCGCTGCGGCGGTAGCCATTATTATCGGCGTATTATTTGATATCATGGATGGTAAAATCGCCAGAGCTACGAATACCACCAGCAAATTCGGTATTGAATACGATTCCCTGGCCGACCTTATATCTTTTGGTCTTGCACCGGGATTGATGATATATTTGTGGTCTCTAAAGCCATTGGGAAGAATCGGATGGCTGGCAGCATTTCTATTTATGGCTTGTGGGGCCCTTCGATTGGCCCGTTTTAATTCGCAGGTGGACGTAATAAGCAAGGATCACTTTGTGGGGCTTCCAATTCCGGCCGGAGCGGGTATGGCAGCAACTGCCGTTTTATTTTGTCATAAATTTGGTATCGAAGGAAAAATTAATCCCATCCTCATTCTTGTGATGCTGTATATACTTTCTTTTTTAATGGTAAGCACCATAAAATATAACAGTTTCAAAAAACCCGAGCTGTTTAAAAAAATGAATTTCAATGTTCTGGTAGCCATCATCTTGATCTTGATATTCATCGCCGCCCAACCATCCGTGGCGCTGTTTTTTTTGGCGCTGACTTATGTTGTTTCAGGTCCTTTAATTAGTATTAAACATCATAAAAAAGTGAGCCAAACCTTATCGGAAACCAGCGATACAAATGAGCACGGATCTAGTCCTATTTGAACAAAATTTAACATAAATCATTTCTCGCAAGGATGACCAAAAACATTAAAACTGATTGATTGGACGTATTCATATGACAAAAGAATATCATATTTCTGTAATTCCAGGTGATGGTACCGGACCCGAAGTCGTTGCTGAAGGCATCAAGATCCTTCAAACTTTAGCAGACAAATTCGGCTTCAAACTTAACTTTACCTATTATGATATCGGAGGAGAACATTATAAGGCGACAGGAGAGATTTTACCTGAAAATATTCTGGAATCAATCGCCGAATCAAATGCGATTTATTTAGGGGCCATCGGGCATCCGGATGTAAAACCGGGTATTCTTGAAAAAGGTATCCTTTTAAAGCTTCGGTTTTATTTTGACCAGTATATCAATTTGAGGCCTGTTAAACTCTATGAAGGAGTAGAAACACCGTTAAAGGACAAAGGGCCGTCGGAGATAGATTTTGTCGTGGTTCGGGAGAATACCGAAGGACTCTACGCCGGTGCCGGTGGTTGTTTAAAACACGGCACTGCAGATGAAGTGGCCATACAGGAATCGATAAACACCCGAAAAGGGGTAGAACGGTGTATCAGATATGCTTTTGAGTATTGCAGGAAAAGAAACCAAAGAAAAAAACTGACACTTTGTGGAAAAACCAATGTGCTGACCTTTGCCTTTGAATTATGGGAACGTACGTTCAATGAGGTTGCAAAAGAATACCCTGATATTGAGACAGATTATGCACACGTTGACGCTATCTGTATGTGGATGGTTAAAAATCCGGAATGGTTCGATGTTATTGTTACCGATAACATGTTTGGTGATATTATCACTGATCTGGGCGCAATGATTCAGGGAGGGATGGGTATTGCCGCGGGAGCAAATATTAATCCCGAAGGAATTTCAATGTTCGAACCCATTGGTGGATCCGCCCCTAAGTATACCGGTAAAAATATCATAAATCCCATTGCTGCCATTTCGGCGGCCCAGATCATGCTTGAAACTTTAGGGGAACTCACGGCCGCCTCTTTGATAGAAGAGAGTGTTATTAGAGTCTTGCGTGATGATCTAAAAGATGTTGCTGCAGGTAAAATGGGATACTCAACGCAAGAGGTTGGAGATCTTGTGATCGGTTATATTAAGGGAAACAGAAAACAATGACGGATAAAAAATTTAACATTGCCGTAGCAGGGGCAACGGGCGCCGTGGGAAATCAAATGATTTCCTGCCTTGAAGAGAGAAACTTTCCAATCAAGTCAATAAAATTTTTGGCATCCAGTCGTTCTGTCTCGCGCAAGCTCAAATACAAAGGTCGTGACATTGCCGTTGAAGAATTGACCGAGACCTCTTTTAAAGGAATCGATATCGCCCTTTTCTCAGCCGGTGGTGGAACAAGTGAAAAATTCGCACCTTTTGCCGCAAATGATGGATGTGTGGTTGTTGATAATTCAAGTGCATGGCGGATGGACCCCGAGGTTCCACTGGTGGTTCCTGAAGTCAATCCCCATGCCGTCGCACAGTTTAGAAACAAAGGTATTATCGCGAATCCGAATTGTTCGACAATTCAAATGGTCGTTCCATTACATCCATTGCACCAAGAATATGGTATCAAGCGGATTGTAGTGTCAACGTATCAGGCGGTTTCAGGGACCGGCAAAAAGGCAATTGACGAGCTGGATTCCCAGACCCGGGCGATTCTTAATTTTAAAGAACATGAAAATAAAGTATATCCTCATACCATTGCATTTAACTGTCTCCCGCATATCGATGTATTTTTGGAAAACGGATATACAAAAGAAGAGATGAAGATGGTCCATGAAACCCGAAAAATCCTGGAGGACGATACCATCGGGGTTACGGCAACCACCGTTCGTGTGCCGGTCTTTTTCGGACATTCGGAATCGATTAACATTGAGACAAAAAAGAATGTTTCTGCAAAAGAGGTGAAGGCGCTTCTTGAAAGAACACCCGGCGTAAAGGTCGTTGATGATCCGGCAAACAATCGTTATCCTCTCGCTATTAATGCCGCCGGACAGGATTTGACACTTGTAGGTCGTATTCGTGACGATGAATCCATAGAAAATGGTATCAATATGTGGGTTGTCGCCGACAACATCAGAAAAGGCGCAGCGACCAATACGGTACAGATCGCCGAAATTCTGATAAAAGAATACTTATCGGGGGAGTAGATTTGGAACGAGTACCGATTACGCGAGAAGGGTATGAGGCCCTTAAAAAAGAACTGGAATATATTCAAAAGGTCGAACGACCCAGAAATATAATGGCCATTGAGGAAGCCCGTGCTCACGGGGATATTACTGAAAATGCCGAGTTCGAAGCTGCCAAAGACCGGCAGGCATTTATAGAAGGACGGTTGAATGAATTGGGATATAAACTATCCATGGCGGATATCATTGATTCTCAAAAGCTTCCCAAAGATCGGGCCGTATTTGCCAGTTCGGTGTTACTTGAAAATATTGATACTTCAGAAAAGGTTGAATATCAACTTGTTGGACCCGATGAAGCGAATATCGAAGAAGGTCGAATTTCTGTGTCTTCGCCACTAGGGAAAGCGATTATAGGGAAAAAACCCGGAGACGAGATTGTCTTGGAAGCTCCGGGTGGAAAAAGATTTTATGAATTAATAGAAATATTGTAAACGGAGGTTTTTTGTGGCACGTATAACCATAGAAGATTGTTTAAAGCGGGTAAAAAACCGATTTTTACTGGTAAACATGGCGGCTAAACGTGTAAGACAGATCCGTGAAGGGTCTGAATATCTGGTCAGTTCGCCAAAAAATGAAGACATTGTGGTTTCTCTGCGTGAAATCGCTGCAGGTAAGATCACCATTAGAGAAGGTAAAGAAGAAGAAATAAAAGAGGAAATAGAAATAGAAAAAAGAGGAAATAGAAGAAAAAGAGGAAAATCTATAGGAGGCAGATACCTTTTTTGCCAAAGTACAGCTATGCCTACAAGGCGATAAAAAGGAATGTCGGGAAAGCGTTACATCAGTATGAAATGATCTCCCATGGAGATCGAATTTTAGTCGGGCTTTCAGGAGGTAAAGATAGTTTTATCCTGATGTGGATATTAAGCGAACGCCTAAAACGCATTCCCATCAATTATGAGTTGTATTCAGTGCATGTTGATTTGGGATTTGACAGAGGATACAGTAAATCTTTGGCAGAATATTGCAGTCAAATAGGCTTTGAACTCAGAGTTGAACATACAGATTATGGGGTTTTGGCGCACAGTTCCGAAAATCGGGAAAATCCTTGTTTTTTATGTTCGAGGTTGCGCAGGAAACGGCTTTTTGAAATTGCGGATGAACTCGGATGCAGCAAGGTCGCCCTTGGACACAATAAAGACGATATCATTGAAACTTTATTTATGAATATTTTCTATGCTGGTGAGATTAGCAGTATGCTGCCTTCTCAGTCTTTTTTTTCAGGAAAGTTTTCGGTGATAAGGCCGCTTGCCTTTGTTGACGAAGATGTTATAAAGCGTTTTGCCAAGGAAAAGGGTTACCCGGTTTTTAAAAATCCCTGCCCCAGCACAAAAACCTCCAAGAGAAATGAAATAAAAAAAATTCTAAAACAGCTTTATAGAAATAACAAAAAAGTCAAAGGGAATATTTTCAGAGCCATGCATCATGTGAGAATGGATTATTTGCCAAAATGAAAGATATTCAAAATCAATTCGATTATCGCAACATTCCAATTGACAAGGTGGGGATAAAGGATCTTAAATATCCCATAACCGTGCTTGATCGGAGGAACAACATTCAACATACGGTTGCTTCCATAAACATGTATGTTGATTTGCCCCACAATTACAAAGGGACTCACATGAGTCGTTTTGTGGAAATGTTGCATCTATTTCGACCGGAAGTCTCCTTAAAAAAAATTTCCGTTATTCTTGAGGAGATGAAAGAGTATCTAAATGCAGCTTCAGCCAATATCGAAGTAACCTTTCCCTATTTCATTGAAAAAAAATCTCCGGTCAGCAAATCTCCCGGTTTGATGGATTATATCTGCAGTTTTTTAGGGTCTAGCGACCCAAAGGGTAAGATTGACCTCGTATCCGTAGTCGTTGTTCCCATCTCTTCAGTTTGTCCATGTTCAAAAGAAATCAGTGAATCAGGCGCCCACAATCAGCGGGGTCAAGTTCGTCTTAGCACACGCTTTAACAAATTTATCTGGATTGAAGATATGATTGAGCTGGTGGAAGATGCCGCATCATGTGAAGTATATTCGGTACTGAAACGGGTAGATGAAAAACATGTTACAGAAAAAGGTTTTTCGAATCCCAAATTTGTTGAAGACGTTGTGAGAGATGTTGCGGATAAATTGAAAAAAGACAGCAATATAACTTGGTTTTCCGTGAGTGCCGAAAATTTCGAATCCATCCATAACCATAGTGCCTATGCCTCCATAACAAGCGGGCATGAACCCTATCGCTAGTTTAATTCACGCTGAATTATATCCATCATCGGTTCCGGAGACTTACCTGGCGTATTTATCATTAAAACAAAAGGATACAACTCTCCATTATTCTTTTTGATATAGCCGGCTCTGGTATGGATTCCCTTAAGGGTTCCAGTCTTATAATACATTTTTTCCGTTTGTCGCATAAGAAAATAATGCGGTATAAATGCATTAAGAATTTTATAAAAGTCCCTCGCTGAAATCTTATTTTTTCTCGATATTCCGGAACCTTCTTCAATTTGAACATGATCGATTTCCAGGATATTTTTTGCGTATATCAAAGCGGCCCGAACCCCTTTTTCTAAGTTCCCGGGAGGACCATATGCTTTTGCCCCTGCGGTAATGAGCAGCTGATTGGCAATAAAGTTGTTTGAATATTCGAGAAGTTTTGATAGGGTCTGAATTAATGAAAAGCTGGAAACATATCTATAGATGAGTTTATCCGGCTTTTTTTGAACCTTTCCCAACTTTAGACTTCCGTTCAACCGAACCCCGTCTTTTTTTAAGAAATATAAAAAAAGATATCCGGCATAACGCGTAATCTCATTTCTTTGGCTTGAAAGCACAATTCTCCCGTGATCCATTTGAGAAGCCTTGACCCTGGATAGTATAAGCGGCAATAGCGGCGTTTGCGATTCAGCACTGACATAAACGCCGGTTTTGTTGCGTTTGAAATTAACCGTGTTGAAATTTACACACAAGGCGCCGTTAGGAGCATCATAGGGTTCGTATGATACATTTATGCCGGGGATCACGGTTGGCTCGCCAAAATATGAATCATCAAGGATAAGATCGTTAATAATGCTGTATTTGCCACTAAGTCTCATGGAAAGGTGATGGATCATTTCCACAACAGTTTCTGAAATGAGAAGCGGATCACCATAGCCCTTTACTTTGAGATTTGAATGATGATCCATGTAAAATTCTGTGAAAAACTTATAATCAGGGCCAAGATAATGAATGGCCACAAGCGCGGTGAATATCTTAAGTGTCGATGCAGGGATGAGCTGAATATCCACATTTTTTGAAAAAACAATATGACCTTTTGGATCGGCGACCAAGACGGCGTCCCGTTCTCCGATAAGATGCTCTAAATCATCCAATCTTGAGCAATAAAGATTTGTTGTTTTAACAAACGGTAGAAGAAAAAGAAGAAGGCAGGAGGTGAATTTAAAGGCTAATTTTAGCATTCATAAAACCTGCGTGATTCCAAATCGTCTAAGTCCGAGTTTATTGACTATTTGCTTTCCAAGATAATCGTCACCGGTCCATCGTTGATTAAAGATACTTCCATCACGGTCTGAAAGCGACCGGTTTTTACAATAACACCTTTCTGACGGACGTGTTCAACAAATTGCTGGTACAGTTCATTGGCCAGTTCAGGGGGTGCAGCTTTCACAAATGAAGGGCGTCGCCCTTTTTTACAATCTCCCAGCAAGGTAAACTGTGATACGACCAGCATTTCACCACCCATGTCAAATAAAGAGCGGTTCAACTTATAATTTCCATCTTCAAAAATTCTTAAGTTAACAATCTTGTCTGCTAGATATTTGGCATCATCGGTTTTATCCGATGTTGCGACCCCTAAAAGCACTAAAAGCCCTTTATCGATTTTACCAACCAATTCATCCCCTACGGTAACAGAACTTGACTTTACTCTTTGTATCACTGCGCGCATAATTTAACGTCTCAGAAAATCTATAACTTTATGTAATTAAGTGACGAGTACAATCCTCAAATCCATGACATTGGTATTGGTTGGACCGGTTATGAATAGGTCTTCAAGTTTTTGAAAAAAATGATATGAGTCATTGTTTGCCAGAAAACGATACGGATCCAATCCCATTTCTTCGGCACGTTTAAGCGTATAGGTATCCGAAAAAGCCCCGGCTGCATCTGTAGGACCATCGGTACCGTCAGTACCGCCGCTCAGCATAACGATATTTTTTTTGCCGGAAATATCTATTGATGCAGATAGTGCAAACTCCTGATTCCGTCCTCCGAGACCATTACCTGTAATGGTTACCGTGGTTTCACCGCCGGAAAGGATACAGGCCGGTAAAGGGAGGGGATTGCCGGTTTTAATGATCTCTCTGGCGATGGCTCCATGGACTTGAGCGATAAATCGGGTTTCTCCCTCGATCATTGAAGATAGTAGAAGAACATTATACCCTAAGCTTTCGGCTTTTTCTTTGGCGGACATTAAGGATTCAATGTTACTTCCGATAATCAAATTATAAGTTCTATCAAAAACAGGATCATGCGGTCGAGGCGTTTCATCAATTTTACCTGAAATACCAGATTCAATATGATTCAGTATATTTTGGGGTATTTTGTCGATAATGTTGTACCTGCGGAAAATGTTCTTGCAATCGTAAAAAGAGCTTGAATCCGGTACTGTGGGGCCCGATGCAATAACGTCGAGATCATCCCCCACAACATCCGAAAGTATAAGGGTAACAAGTGTGGCAGGATATAGCGCCTGGGCAAGTCTACCCCCCTTTATTTTAGAAATGTGCTTTCTTATCGTATTTATTTCATGAATGGTAGCACCGCAGGAAAGGAGTATTTTGATGGTATCCTGTTTGTCCTCGAGGGTAAGGCCGTCACAGGGGAGAGGCATCAATGCAGATCCTCCTCCTGAAATGAGGCATAATATAAGATCATCCTTTCCTACATTCTTCGAAAAATTTAGGATGGCAGATGCTCCGCGTATTCCATTTTCGTCAGGTAAAGGATGGCCTGCTTCTATGAGATTGATATGCTTTAAATCAGCCACATGATCGAATTTTACAATAATAATGCCGTCTGTAATATTTTCATCAATCATATCTTCTATGGCTGCAGCCATTGGTGCTGTGGCTTTTCCTGCGCCGAATACATACAGATTTTTATATCGAACGAGATGATATGAACGATGACCAATAAAAAGAGTTTTACCATCAAACCTGCAGTGTCGCTTAATAGCGGCACCGGGTTGAACAGCTTTTAGGGCCTTATAAAAGATTTCGGCAGCGTCTCTTCTCATCGTTGAAATTGTTTTTGATTTCGAATTCATAAGAGACCTGTATAAAAAAAACCTGAATTTTGTACAGATAATTTTGAAGGATTCGATATAATAAATTGCTATGAAATATTTATGTTGAACGGTTTCGGCTGTCAAATAAAAAATGTTTGGCCCAGCGTTCTTGACAAGAATCGAAGATAAACGTATCCTTTAACGAGTTTTCACTCAATCAAGGCTCGTAAGAATTTATCTCGGAGTAAAAAGCGGAGTAAAAAATGGAAAATTATTCCCCGGATTCTTTTAAAGGGCAGTTGCTAATGGCCATGCCCTTATTGATCGATCATAATTTTTATCAAACTGTTACATGTATTTGTGAGTATACTCCAGTAGGAACTGTGGGCATTGTTATCAACAGAGTCCATCCTTCTCTGACGGTGAAAGACATTTTTAACGAGCTCAACATGGAGTTTATCCCCGATGTTGAATCCACTCCAATCCACATCGGCGGACCGGTTCATGTGGGTGAAATCTTTATTCTTCATGGCCCTCCATTCGGCTGGGAAGGGTCTCTTATGGTGACACCTACGCTTGCCTTAAGCAATACCAGAGACATTTTAGAATCTATTGCTATGGGCAGGGGGCCGAAGTCATATATAATTGCGCTAGGATGCGCAGGCTGGGGACCGGGACAAATAGAATCAGAGATCAAGCAAAATTCATGGCTGAACTCTGCTATTGATGAAGATATTATTTTTCATATGCCGATCGAAGAAAGATGGGAAGCATCGTTAAAAAAAATAGGGGTAGATCCGGGTTTGATTTTGAATACCTCCGGGCATGCATAGATGGTGTGCCATTGTTCTTTATGGCGCCTTACTTGTAATTTTTGTAAATTTATTGAAAAATCTTTTCTCACCGCTATTCATTGCCACAAAGACTTTAAGATACCAAGGCAAATACTTTTATAGATAATTTTTTTGTGACTTCATGCCTTTTATTCGAATTATGCTGATGAAGTTTCGAGACTTTAAATTTTTCGTCCAGAATTGATAATTTTCTAAGAGATCCTAAAACTCCGAATTGTCGTAATATCAAGCCCTTATAGGGCACGGTGTTGTAAGACCTATGCAACACCCCCCTTTTTGCCCAATTTCTGCGTCAGGCTCAAATTTTAACCCGCTTCCGAACTTTGGCGGGTTAATCCTCAAAATGCTCAATGTATTCGAGTGGTTAAAATGTTTGCCTTCCCCCGGATCAAGGTCCGGGATCTTCGACTTGAACATGAACAAAAATGAGCATTTTTCAAAGGTCTCGTTGTATTGCGTCGTGAAGCGGATTTATTTCGATTTCGCTTTGGATTTTGGCTTCTTTTTTTTGAGACAAACTTTATCTTTTTTTACAAATGCGCAGAGCTTGGGATTGTAATATTCTTTGCAATTTAATGGATTATACAATGGACATTCAGGATGTTTTTCCGACATGGATCTAATTTTCCTTCATTGTTTAGTCGTCTATCTAACAAAATTATTAGGATGTTTATAACATAAAACCTCATGTGTTACAAGGTATTATAAAGATAAAACACTAAAAACAAAAAAACTTATGACATGATTAAGCAATTAATAACATCAATTCAGCCAAATGTTTCTATATTTGAACACAGAAGGAGAGGGTCAAAACAATAGGATTGAGGAAAGGAAATCGCTTTGACAATTCACTTCATACGTTGTAATAAACAGCTTCAATATCCGTTGAATTTTTCTTTTATTTATGTATTTTGACACGCATCAAACATTGCTTGTCTCTTTGCCTAAGGTGGGTCAGGGTTTTGTTACGATTTATCTACATCATTGCTTATTTCTAAATGATGTAGATTGTTTTGGTTGTTTTTGTTGTCATGGACGTTTCATGTGTTCACTATCATTTGAATTTTTAGGTTGAAATGAATACTTATAACTCGATTAAAAGGGATTTACTTAAAATCAGTGAGGATATTTCAAGTTTTTTTTCCACTGCCAAGTCGATACCCGGTATGTCAGACAATTCCTTTGCCGTCTGGGAGAAAACAAATGCGGGTATCAACAAACAATTGTCGGAAGAGATCATTCGTGTCGCCGTTGTGGGGCCCATTAAATCCGGTAAGAGCACATACATCAACTCACTTTTCAAGGGCGAATATTTAAAACGGGGGGCCGGAGTTGTTACTTCTATCGTTACTCGAGTTCGCAGTGGAGAAAAGCTTAAGGCAAAGCTGTTGTTTAAATCCTGGGATGAAATTAATGCGGATATGGATCAGGCACTGGCTCTTTTTCCGTCATTGGACTGGCGGACTGAAAATGACAAATTTGATATACGGCATAAAAAAGAGAGAATGGATCTTCAAAAAGCGTTGACTTCTCTGGGTCCAGAACATCTTATCACCAGCGGCACCCGCAATGTTAACAGTGTCCTTTTATCGTCATACCTTAAAGGATTTGAAAAAGTAAAGGATCTGATTTCCTTAGAAGTTAATGTAAGGCAGTTTGAAGACAATTTATTTGGGGATCATTGGGACTTTGTGAGTGATGGGGCTATGGCGGTCTATTTGAAGGATGTTCATCTAGAAATCGATTCCGGCGGCATTGAAAGCAATATCGAAATTGCAGATTGCCAAGGGAGTGATTCCCCAAATCCCCTCCACCTGGCCATGATTCAAGATTATCTTCTGTTAACGAATCTCATCATCTATGTGATCAGCAGTCGAACTGGGCTTAGAGAAGCGGATATAAAATTTATATCATTGATAAAAAAAATGGGAATTTTGGATAACATTCTTTTTATTATCAACTGTGATTTCAGTGAACATGACTCGCTATATGACCTTGAGGCCTTGATTGAAACAGTAAAAGAAGAGCTTATGATGATAACGCCTGCCCCAGAGATCTATTCTCTGTCAGCACTTTTCAATCTGTTCAAAGCCCAGAATTTAATGTTGTTACAAAAAGATCGGCTGAGACTGGAGCAATGGAAAGGGGATAAAGAACTTTCTGCCTTTTCAGATTCCGAAACAGCGCGTTTTGAAGCATCTTTTTACAATAAGCTGACTCGTGGAAGTTATGCGCTCTTGTTAAAAAACCATATAGAACGCCTTTATACAATTTCATCCGGCCTAGAGTATTGGATCTCTTTCAATCAGAATGTTCTTTCAAGGAATACCGATAGTGCCAATGAAATCGTTGAAAATGTAAAAAAGCATCAGATTAGGATGAATCAGATTAAATCGGTGATAAAAAATACCCTCGATGGTTCGATTCAACAGATCAAACGTGAAGTAAAACTAGAAATCGATCGTTATTTTGATATCCGATCAGGAAATGTAATACGTGATATCGCGGAGTTTATAAAAAGCTATTCCATTCCGTATCAACAATATGAAGACGAGATTAAGACTTCGGGTTTTTCAAACACACTTTATATGATATTTCAGGAATTCAAACAGGTTCTCGACACGTTTATGGCTGAAACCATAAACCCTGAGGTCATTCGTTTTGTCAGAAAGCAGGAAGCACGTATTCATGAACATTTCGAGTCGATTGCAGGACCATTCGATGTCATGGTGCAAGATGCTATCGATAAATATAACCGTATGATGGGTAAGTTGGGAATAAAAAGATCCAACGAAGACATAAAAAAGATCGATCTGCCCGATATCGGTACAATAAAATCTATAACAGGATTAACGCTTCCCCCTGTGGCTGCGTACATGCGGTATACAGCGAAGATGAAGACGGAAGCAACAATGCGCCTTGGTCTTTATAAGGTGGTTAAAATTTTTAAAAGGTTATTAAAAAAACAGATTCAAGGAAAAAACGAAGGAGAAGTACTTGCATTGAGAGATGGTGTTTTGCGCATGAAGCGTGAAATGGAGAAGTCGGTGATTTCTCACCTTAAAGATTATCAGGAAAACATAAAATTTCAATATATATACAAACTTGTTGAGGCCGAATCAAACAGTCTGTACGAATCTCTTCTTGATCGTTTTCAGGTTTATGGGGCAGATCTTTCACGTATAGTCGACCTGATAAACAACAAGATGATTGACAGAGAGCATATGTCTGAGATGATAAAAACCATGGCTCTTGATTGCAGTGAAATGGGTGAAAAAATAAATGGCCTTAGAGAAAAGATTGAAACTATCGAGTCTGCCGATAAGTATATCGCCTTTCAGAAAGCCTATGGCGATGATCCTTCACCTCTATCAACACCATCTAAGATGAACTTAAATATAAATACGGGTGCGAAACCTGAGCAACCGACAACCAATGACAAGTGAAGACCGAAGGAGGGGTTAATTATGAGTGATCGCCGGACCAGAATCATTGCTGTGGCAAATGAAAAAGGCGGTGTCGGTAAAACAGTAACGGTGTTAAACCTTGCGGCGGCATTGTGCAAAGAAGAAAAAAAGGTTCTGATTGTGGACATGGACCCACAATTTAATGCGACAAAAGGGCTTGGTGTCGATGTTGATGAAAAGATGCTGACCGTATACGATCTCATAATGGACAGCAAATCGATTAAAGCAGCCGAGGTAATCATGCCCACAAGCTGGAAAGGGATTGATCTTATACCATCCCATGTAGATCTTTCCGGTGCAGAAATCGAACTTGTTGATAAAGTTGGACGTGAAAACAGGCTAAAGGAGGCCCTTGAGGGTATTATCGGGAAATATGATTTCATATTCCTTGATACCCCGCCCAGTCTTTCATTGTTAACCGTCAATGTGCTGGCATATGCAAAAGAGGTTATTGTTCCATGCCAGACACACCCGTATGCTTATTCCGCACTGGACGAACTCTTTGACACTATTTTTGCCATACAGAAAAATATCAATACGGACCTGAATGTGACTGGCATTGTGGCGACACTATTTGACACGCGAACCCGAATCAGCCATAATATCTTGGAAAAATTGAGAAATGATGATAGATATGCTGATATGCTTTTTAACACGGTGATCAGAGCCAATACGACCATTGCCGAGAGTGCCGGTGCTGGAAAACCTGTTGTTTTCTTTAAGCAAAGCAGCTACGGTTCGTCAGACTACACCAGTCTCGCCAAGGAATTGCTGTCTCAAAATAAGGCAATATATTAATACAAAAAAAGCCAGTTAGTTTTGGCCCAGTTTCAAAAGATTCTCTCTTGCAAACTCTATTGAAGGGTCCATGGCCAGTGACATTTCATAATATTGTATGGCCTTTTCTTTTTGTCCCATATCCCTGTAATTTGAAGCAATATTGGCATAATCTATGGCAGAACCCGGGTCGAGCTGCAACACTTTTTTGAAACACTCGATGGCCCGCTCGTGTTCCTTGAGTTTAAAATGGCTGAAGCCCATTGAGTTATAAATATCCGTTCTTTCGTTATCATAGGTTTCAGCCTTTTTTAATACATCAAGCGCTTTCAGATATTCACCCATCTCATTGAAGGAAACGCCCATGTATGAATAAATGCTGGGCACATCCTGTTCTGTAGGATCAAGTTCAAGAGACTGTGTAAAATATTCCAGCGCTGTTCCAGGATCATTGAAAGAGAGGTGGCATGATCCGAGATAAAATTTAATATAATACCTTGTCGGCAGCAGACGTTCGATTTTTTTAAGTTCTTTAATGGCAACATGAGGCGTTTGATTTTCGGTTATAATTTTAGCTGAAAACATCCCCACACTGGTTCCAAGAGATCTTTCCCTGAAATGAGCGCCAGGTATGATGGTATAAAAAGCCGGTATATCAAGCAGGGAATGCGATGTATCTACCACAATCACTTCCAGACCCTTTTTAGCCAAAGCAGATATACAGTTTTCAACTTCAATTTTAATATTTTCGTTTGAAAGTTCGGGAAGCGTTTGAATATCGATTTTTTCTCCGGGGTTGATGATAAATTCGGCGTCTTCAATTCTCGTCAGCTTTGGGAAGACCACTGGCCACATATTTGGAACCGGTATCAAAATCTCCGGCAAGCTGAGCCACTTCCGTAAGTGCTCGGCTTAACGCCTTTTCCGGATCAGGTGTTGTTCCGGCTGTCCAGACGATTTCACTTCTTTCCGGAAACGTCGAGGGGTCATATGCCAGCACACCGACACTGGGTATTCCCATATCCAGTGAAAAATCTGAAATGAATATGCTTATCCCGGCTTTCCTGTATTTTTCTATCATTTCTATAACCATTGGATCGGTTACTGAATTTGCCCGAATTGCAGGTACTTTTAAGTGGTTTTGACTGATTATCGAAGATACATGTCGTTCTACAATTTCACAGATGCCCTGGCTTAGGGCTTCTTCTACACAATTGCCGGCAGATGGACCGTTGAATTCATTAATCGTGTAGAACCAATTAAAAGGAATAAGAATTTCTTGATTTCGGGTTAAATTAAACGCCTTTGTCCACTTTAGCGGCAGGTTTTCAAATATTTTTCTTGAGATGTTCAGATCTTCTGAATTGTCGTGGACGGATTGGGCAATCATCTCAAACGGGATTACATTTTCTTTAAGGTTGCAAAATTTTTCAACAAAAAAATTCTCGGGATTTTTGCAAAAACTGAAAAAACTGAACCTTTCAGCCAGTTCCATTACAGCGCTTGCTTCAGCCTGATGGGGTGTCGCACCTTTTCCCATCTGTTTTTTCGTTCCGATTATTTCGATGGCATCTCTGCCACAACTGCTGAAATAAACCGGGATGTCCAATCTCCCTTTATCGATTCTTACCGTATATTCAAGGATATCAAGATCGACTTTTTTTAATTTTCTTTTGAAACGGATAACCGTCTCTTCGGGTGGCAATATCTTGTCCTGGTCCAGTGTAAAGCGCTTGAAAGCATCCTTTAAAATAATTTTGTTGGTCATAGTTTTTCCTTTTTAAAACACATTTTCTCAATTTAGGTTAAGGTAAAATCCTATGGATCAACATATTTTTATATGCATAAAAACTGTATGGGTCAAATATTTTTGAACATCTCATGCCGATGAATCCACTGTTGGGTGTTTTTTTAAATTGACCGATTCTTTGGAGTTTGATATGAAAAAAAGAAGCGTTTTTATGGGGATGTAGCTCAGCTGGGAGAGCGCGGCGTTCGCAATGCCGAGGTCGAGGGTTCGATCCCCTTCATCTCCATTTCAATTAAAACAAGGGCTTGAAGCATTTTCTTCAAGTCCTTGTTTAATTTGTTGTGGTTTTGTAAACAGGTAAGTTGTTTTTTATAAAAATTTGTTGTAAGAACAAGATGTACTATTAAATTCAACAATCCAATATACAATTCAAACAATTTAGTCTGTTAAGGTTACAAAATTTGTCCGACGCAACAATGAACAAAAAAGCAAGGGGCATTAATGTTATGGAACGTGCATCCGAAGTTGAACGGAAAACAAAAGAAACATCGATTCGTATTGTGCTCAAGCTGGTAGGCAGTGGTAAAAATGAGATATCAACAGGAATCCCTTTTTTTGATCATATGCTGACACTCTTTGCCGTTCACGGCTTTTTTGATCTATCCATTGACGCTGATGGGGATATCGATGTTGATTTCCATCACACAATAGAAGATGTTGGACTTGTCCTGGGGGATGCGTTTGACAGTGCTTTAGGCGACAGAAAAGGCATAAAACGATTCGGCCATGCTGTTACTCCGATGGATGACGCACTCGCTTCTGTGACCGTCGATTTGTCCAAGCGCCCTTTTTTGGTTTACAATGTTCCGGCAAAAGCAACATCCGAAGGACATGCTTTCACGTCTCTCACCAAAGAATTTTTAAAGGCATTTTCAAACCGGTGCGGAATGAATCTTCATGTTAATGTTTTTTACGGTGATAATGAACATCATATTAATGAATCTATTTTCAAGGCTGTGGGAAGGGCTTTGGGCCAGGCTGTTTCTTTTGATGACCGAATAAAAGATGTTCGTTCATCAAAGGGTGTTTTGTAATCACTATATTTGGCTATAATTACAGGTAAATACAGATAAACACAAGTAAGGATGAAACCATTTTATTGTCAATATGTTATCTTAACTTTGGCAAGAAAAAAACGTAAGTGATACGGCGTTAACAGGGGGGTACATTCTACAGAATGTTGACCAAGAGATGATGGGGAGTTTACACAAAGCCCACACTATTTTAATGACTCCGCTCTAACCTTTAATGTTAATGGAGCTTCTTAGAAAATTAAGTTCATCTAAAAAATTCAATCCGTGATTTCAATTTATGGGGATGTTGCGCACCGTTTTTAGCGGTGACGGAATACCCCCTTTTTTTTGGCTCAAACAATAATGGATGCGAAGTTTGCATTGCAGGGATTTACGCTCGATTTGATAAGCTTATTGAATCTGGATGCAGTCAGCGTAATGCAGCAGATCAGCTTGCGTATTATCAACAAGAAAAACTCGGTGAAGTCGTTTATTCGGCATCAAGTTTGCTGAACAGCGGCGCGTTTTTAAGACAATGTCTCAACTCAAAGATTATTTAAGACCCAAGGGATCGGTGCATACGGCTGAAAAGGCAATCGAGGGAGATTAACATCAAGCGTCAAGGGTGAGCTTTCGGGCTTGTCCTGGGAAATAAAAGACCCCTGAGAGCCTGGCAACTCCAAGGGGCCAATCATAACGGTAACATTATGGAGGAAAAAAATCATAATGTTAATTGACCAAATACAAATTTACAAAGTGGTATGTCAATAGGGGGTATGCTTCATTTTCGTAGGGATATATCCTGTAAAATAGGGATTATCCCTACACTCAACTCACAGGATGAGCTTGACGAATCTAAAACCGGCTTTATGGGCAATAAAAAACCCCTAACGAAATAACTGGCAGGGGCTATGCTCTTTGACAATTTGGTATCACTTTTTAACTTAATGAAAAACTTTGTTCCTGTCTGATAATTTTAAACCCAAGGCTAAAACAATCTTTCGTTTTGTTTCCATCCTGCATGGCTTGCCCCGCTCTATTCGTGTGATGGTGAGGGGTGAAATGTCGGCCTTTTTGGAAAGCTCGGCCTTGCTTATCAATAAAGCCTCTCTAATTTCTTTTAAGGAATTCTTCTCTATATTCTTAACCATAGGAACAATTTAGTTTAATCTTATTTCTCTTTTTAATTATTGATGATAGATAACTCGACAATAGAATACCCCGTATAATGATCATGTGGAATTTTTGAAGTTATTAGAGTTTTAAACGTTTTGCCGTCACCAAATGATTCAGACCGATTGTATTCCATGTCCAATAAATCACCAACTTTCAATTCTTTGAACACAGAGAAATCTTGTTTTACAAGAACATATGGCCCATTTGAGGTATTATATCGCAATCTAAACAGGTAGGGTAGACCACTTCCATTTAAAACGAATTGTACACTGTGGTATTCGCCTAAAATGAATTTTGCTTTAAGTCTACGCTGGGCCAAGTCGATTATGTTGTGATTTTTTGTTTTAATGAACTTAAACATTTGTACGCTATCCTTATGAAACTTTTAATTTAATCTAGAATATAAAATTTGAGATATCTTAATTTGTTGAATGCAAAAATCGTGCAAAATTAGATGGTTGTAATGGGCATCAATTTAAGTTGAAATAATATTAGATGGTTATGTCAATTGAAAGAAATGATTGGCAGTATGGATTTATCCTGAAGCATCGGAAATTATGAGGTATACTCCATAAAGTCTATGAAAATATTTACACAATGCTAACGCTCTATGATGAGCTTTCGGGCTTGTCCTGGGAAATTAAAAGAGAATCGCATTATAATAAAAAATAAAGGCGAGTGATATAAAAAATATGAAAACTGTTAAAAATATGGAAACGGTTAAAAGAATGAAATCTGTAATGGACAACCCATCAGAAAAGTGTTAACCATGGGTCATCTTATCAAGGGTTAAAAACCAACTGTTGATCATGGCGGGTTAAAAATTAAAATAAATAACAGATTCAATATTATACAAATTTAAGGTTGTATGGTAATCACACTTAACCTTCCTTTGTGATTAAGGAATTACTCGGTTCTGATATTTTACCACAAAATGTACAAAATTCATAATTAATGCCTCAATATTTTTCGCCGATGAAGCCATTAAATACATATAACGCGTTGCTTAAGGTTTTTCTTTTGACAGGTATAGTGTTTTTCTCAGCTTGCGGAGGAGATAATATTGTCAAGGAAAAACCGCCAAATCTGACTGGAATAGAAAAAATATTGATTCTTCCTTTTAAGGATATGGCTTCAGTATTTGGAGAAAGTGTGAACGGTCGTTGCCCGGTGTGCGGAAAGGTGTTTACTACTGGAGAAGTGGCAGAAAGCGCAGCCGGCATGCTTACTGAACATTTGTTTATTTTATTAAAAGATCGAAAAGATATTGAATTGATACCCAGCAGCCAAGCCCGAGGGGTTATGTCAGGACTGCTGGCAGGAAGTAAAAAAACGTTGCAAGAACGAAACTTGCAACTTGAAATAGGACGTGCACTAAATGCCGATGCGATTTTTGCTGGGTACATTTATCGTTTTAGAGAACGAGTCGGTGGTGAATATTCAGTCGATTTGTCAGCTTCTGTGGCGTTTGATATACACCTTGTCCGTGTTGAGGATGGCCGCGTGATATGGAGCGCTCATCTCGATGAAACGCAACAACCATTGTCTGATAACGTTTTTCAGCTGAACCTCTTTTTAAGAAGAAAGGCCAAATGGATTACCGCAAAAGAGATGGCAATTTCCGGCCTTGAAGATATGCTTAAAGGCTTTTATATTCCTGCCGAAACCGAAACATTGGAAAATAGATAAAGCAATGCTTATTATCCCTGCAGTTGATATAAAAAATGGAAAGTGTGTACGGCTCTCCCAAGGGCGTATGGATGCAGAAACGGTTTTTTCCGATAATCCTGCGGCCATGGCAAAAAGATGGGAAGATGAGGGCGCTGAGATTATTCATGTCGTTGATCTTGACGGTGCCATTGAAAAAAGTCCTCAGAATCTCGATTCAATAAGAAAAATCATCGACAGTGTAAATGCAGATATACAGGTTGGCGGGGGAATCCGGAATGAAAGAACTATCAAAATGTTTTTCGAAATTGGGGTTAAGAGGGTTGTTATCGGTACTGAAGCCATTCAAACTCCGACACTCGTAAAAGATGCTTGTAAAGCATTTCCTGGCCAGATTGTTGTCGGTATTGATGCGCGAAGTGGGTGGGTTGCCATTGAGGGGTGGACTAAAACAACCCAAGTAAATGCTGTGGACCTTGCAAAACAATTTGAAGATTGTGGCGTTGCTGTTATCAACTTTACCGATATCTATCGAGATGGAATGAAAACAGGCCCAAACATCGATGAAACCCGTCGTCTTGCTGAAGCTGTTTCCACACCGGTAGTTGCTTCAGGTGGTGTTTCTTCTATAAAGGATATTCAAAATCTATTACCATTAGAAGCCGTCGGTGTCGTTGGGGTCATTACCGGTAGAGCTTTATACAGCGGCAGCCTAAATCTTAAAGAGGCTATTGATACTTTAAAAGCCACACTATAAAAAACTAACCGACGCATCAACCAATTGAATAAACAGTAAATATGATAATTGTCTTGACAAACGAACAAAAGATAGTTACTTTATTTTGTTAAAATAAAACAGAAAATAATTGATCATATTTGATGGTTTCTAAAAATTTTTTTGGGGTTTTTCAATCACAAATTGATCGGTATTGCCTATCAAAAGACTTTTAGAAATCAATCAACTTTAGTTTTAGATTTAATTTTTATGTAAAATAAAGATAAATATGTTCAATTATATCAATGTAAACAAACTATTACGGTTTTTTGGCTTCTTCTCATTTAAGAACCTCCCATAATGATCGGTTCCTTTATTATCAGTCATACCATTTTTATCTCAATGGAGGTTGGTCTTTTTGACAATTTTTATTCCTGAAGATAAGGTTTTAGAGATTAAACATGCAGCCGATATTGTTGACGTCGTTTCAGAAAGCGTGCTGCTGAAAAAAACAGGAAAGAGCTTTGTTGGTCTTTGCCCGTTTCATTCTGAAAAAACCCCGTCTTTTACCGTAAGTCCCCAAAAACAGATATTTTATTGCTTCGGATGTGCCACTGGTGGTAATGTGTTTAGTTTTATTATGAAACGTGATGGTATTTCTTTTCCAGAAGCTGCACGGATTCTTTCCAAACAATATGGTGTCAATCTTCCGGTTCAAACGATGTCAAAAGACCAAAAAAGGCTCAGGAGCGAAAGAGAAAATCTGCTTTCCGTAAATAGACAGGCGATGGATTTTTTTCACAACAATCTGTTTAGTGTTCCTTCAGGAAAACAGGCCTTGCTTTATCTCAAGAAAAGGGGAATAAGCCAAGAGACTATAGAAATATTTAGGCTTGGATACGCTCCAGAAGGTTGGAATAATATCAATAATTTATTCAATAAAAAGAAGATAGCTCTCGATATTGTAGAAAAAGCCGGACTGATTGTTAAAAGAGAAAACAAAGACGGTTTTTATGATCGTTTCAGAAACCGAATAATATTTCCAATATTTAATGTGAACATGCATGTGATAGGTTTCGGCGGACGAGTATTGGCTGATGATTTGCCGAAATATTTGAACTCTCCGGAAACGCTGATTTATTACAAAAGTTCTTCTTTGTACGGTCTTCACCGGGCCAGACAAAAATGCAGGGAGACTGAAACAGTTTACATTGTTGAGGGGTATTTTGATCTGTTGGCCTTGCATCAGAATGGTATTCAAAATTCCGTTGCAACATTGGGAACTTCTATTACTACGGAGCATGTTCATATCCTCAGAAACATTATCGGCAAAGATGGCCATGTGGTGCTCGTTTTTGATTCTGATGATGCGGGTATGAAAGCTGCGCTGAGAAGCATAGGAATCTTTATGAATTCCGACGTCGATGCAAATATTATGCTTTTACCTTCAGGACACGATCCTGATTCATATCTTTTTGAATTCGGATACGAATCATTTGTTGATATTGCTAAAAGTGTAAAGAGCCTTATATCTTTTCTCATAGATGCCTTGATAGAGAAATACGGGCTTACCGTTGAAGGAAAGATTCGTGTGATTTCAGAGATGAGAGAAACGCTGGCATCCATCGATGACAGTGTGGCAAGATCTTTGTATATAAAGGAGCTTGCTGAGCGTGTTGGGATTGAAGAAATCGCTGTTTTGGAAAAGGTGAGGGAACTATCTTTTCGAAATAGAAGCAGCACCAAAAGGGATACATTTTCAAACAATGATTTTGTTAGCAACCACAGTAAAAACGGTTTTCAGAAGACGGATAAGAAAAAATCATTTCATGGCAAGTGGGCAAGGCTGGAGAAGCAGATTATTTCAATGATGCTTCAATTTCCGCCAGTTCTATCCGAAATTGGTGAGCGAGGCATACTTGATCTTTTTGAGGATAACCGCTTAAAAGCGATTGGAGATTTAATTCTGACGCATCAAGATTGTTCGGATATAAATATCGTTGATGTTATCAACTTAATTGAAGATAACGAGCAAAGAGGTATTGTAGCTTCCATGGCATTTAGAGAGAATAAGTGGGATTATGATGGATGCCTCAATATTTTAAACCGATTCGAGTCGATACGTAATAAAAAAGAAAATACTTTGATAAAAAAAATAAAAGAAGCTGAAGAGAACAATGATCTTGAATTACTTTCAAAGCTGTTGAGTAAAAAACAAAAAATGGCAGTGCTATCTGAAAGAAAGAAGATGGCGTTATTGAAATAAACACAAAATTAAATGGAGTCTGTAGGAGGCTAAATACATGGCAAAGAAAGCCGCTACAAAAACGAAAAAAAGTAAAAATATTACAAAAAAAACGCTGGACAAGCTTATTTCAAAAGGAAAAAAGAAGGGGTTTCTAACTTATGATGAGATAAACAAAGCTCTTCCGGATGATTCCCTTTCATTGGAGCAAATTGATGAAACGCTTATCATGTTAAATGATCTTGATATTGAAATCATAGATGAAAAAAAGAACAAGTTAACTCGAGCAAAAAAGATTAAAATATCCGCGACTCCCGCACCTGATTTTGGATCGGTAACTGATCCTGTCAAAATGTATTTACGTGAGATGGGGTTGGTAACTCTTTTAAGCAGAGAAGGTGAGGTCGTTATTGCCAAGGAGATAGAAGCAGGAGAACAGGAGGTTTTAAAGGCTCTGATAGATACAAACATCGCTGTAGAATGTATTCTAGGACTTGGAATTCAAATAGTAAACAGGGATATACGACTGAAACAGGTGTTAAGAGATGTCAGGGATATGGATGAGACCGGTGCATATATTGACGAAACGATCCAGATCGACAGGTTTTTAGAAACAATACATGCTATACGGTCCATTCATGAAGAAAATAAAGCATATCGGGAGAAACTTTTTGCATCAAACCTTAAATCCGATGAACAGCGTCGTATCAGAAGGTGCATCACTCGCAGGAATAATAAAATATTTGGTTTGCTTAAGGAATGGCGTTTTGAGAGTGGGATGATTGATAAGATTGAGAAACTTGTCAGGGAAAACATTGGGTGGTTCGATTCCATGAATAAAATAATTGTGATGTGTGCTGATTCCCTTGGCGTATCAGTTACAGAACTTCGAACCAATTTAACGACCAAGACCAAATTTGCCCGGTGGGTCTGTTCACGTTGTGACTTTTCAAAGGAAGAAGGTGCCTTGCTTTTTGCCGAGCTGAAGACAATAAAAGACCAAATTGCCGGTCGTGAGCATACTTTTAAGGCCAAAAACCGATCTTTAAAGAGGATCATGTCAAGTGTGGATGATGGGCGTTTTAGAGCCAAACTTGCGAAAAGTGAACTGACCAAGGCCAATTTACGACTGGTTGTCAGTATTGCCAAAAAATACACCAATCGAGGGTTACAATTTTTAGATTTGATCCAGGAGGGAAATATCGGCCTGATGAAGGCCGTTGATAAATTTGAATATAGGCGTGGTTACAAATTCAGCACATATGCTACATGGTGGATTCGACAAGCCATAACGAGGGCAATTGCTGATCAGGCAAGAACCATCCGAATCCCTGTTCATATGATTGAAACAATAAACAAGCTTATTCGTACATCCAGGTACCTGGTGCAGGAACTTGGACGAGAGCCAACGCCTGAGGAAATCTCGGAGAAAATGGAAATCCCTTTATCCAAAGTTCGAAAAGTCTTAAAAATTGCAAGAGAGCCAATTTCATTAGAAACACCCATAGGTGAGGAAGAAGATAGCCATCTCGGAGATTTCATAGAAGATAAGAAGTTTATGCTGCCTTCAGATGCAGCTGTCAGTCTAAACCTTGCCGAGCAGACAAGAAAAGTTCTCGCAACTTTGACCCCGCGCGAGGAAAAAGTGCTGCGTATGCGATTCGGAATTGGTGAAAAGGCGGACCATACCCTCGAAGAGGTTGGACAGGACTTTGCCGTAACACGAGAAAGGATCAGACAGATAGAAGCCAAGGCTTTAAGAAAACTCAGGCATCCCACCAGAAGCCGAAAACTGAAAAGTTTTATCGAACAGACCCAATAATTTTACGAGCATGCGCGTTGATGAATATATTAGGCGGGTTCGTTTAATATCAATTAGGGGACGATTATTTTCATCGCTTTAATACCGGGTAAACGCTTGACAAAATCATTTTAAGGGATTAGGTAATCACTTTTTATGTGAATTTCTGGGCCCATAGCTCAGCTGGCAGAGCCACCGGCTCATAACCGGTAGGTCCCTGGTTCGATTCCAGGTGGGCCCATCAGTTTGAAAGTAAAGAGAAATGTGGGATTAAAATCGTGACAAGACCAAACCATCCGAGTGTAATTTTACAGGATAGACCTATTAACGGCACAGGCTTTAACATTACCCAGCAACATACCCCTCGGCATTACTTATGAGTTATGGGAGTTAAAAGATATGAGGAATTAAAAGCGTGGTTATAACAATAACCACGCTTTTTTTGATTGGTTGGAATGGTATTTATCTAATAATATAACAAAAATGAGCGTATGTTTTCACGGGATTTGCTTCCCCGTGAAGAGGTACAAATGAGTTAGTAATTTATGATGAAAACAACGATTGCCGATATTATCGAAATCATGGAATTATATGCTCCAAGCCGGCTTGCCGAAGAATGGGATAATGTAGGGCTACAGATTGGAGATAAGAACTGGCCTGTTCAGACTATCCGGATTGCCTTGGACCCAACTCCTGATGTTGTTAAAGCCGCCTGCAGAAACGGTGTCGATCTTTTAATTACACACCATCCTCTGATATTTCGTCCTTTAAAATCGATCAATTTTAGCAAGCCTCTGGGTTCCATCATTCAGATGGCGTCTCAGCACCGAATGGCGATATTTTCAGCCCACACCAATCTTGACAATGCAATGGATGGTCTTAATGATGTCCTGGCTCGTCGTCTAGGGCTTAGAAATTTAAAAGTACTGGGACATGCCAAAAGAGACGAAATGTTTAAACTGGTGGTGTATGTCCCTGTAGCGTATGAAAAGGATGTCATTACTTCATTATTTGAAACAAAAGCCGGTGATATCGGTTCGTATAGCTGCTGTTCGTTTAGAAGTAAAGGTAAAGGTACATTCAAGCCGGGGCCTTTGTCAAAACCGTTTGTCGGCAATATCGGCGAAATATCCCATACGGATGAGGTCAGAATCGAAACAGTTGTTCGAAAAAATGATTTAATTGGTGTTGTTGATCATGTGAGAAAAAACCATCCTTATGAGACAATGGCATATGATGTTTATCCGTTATTAACATCTGAAGACACACAAGGTTCCGGGCGCCTTGGAAAGCTTGATAAAAGTATGAATCTCAGTTCTTTTGCTGCGTCGATTAAAACAAAATTGGGCCTTGATTACATAAAGGTTGCAGGAAATCCTGATTTGATTATAAAAACTGTTGCTGTTTGTTCGGGAAGTGGTTCAAGTTTTGTGAACCACTTTGTAACATCCGGAGCCCAGGTTTATGTAAGCGGAGATTTAGGATACCATGATGCCAGAACGGTAGAAGCAGCAAACTTAGGGCTCATCGACATCGGGCATTTTGCATCAGAGCATTTAATCGTTGATGTGCTTGCAAATCGGCTTGATAAAATTTTGTCTGAAACAGACATCGATGTCAAAATCGAAGCATATAAACTTGAAAAAGAACCTTTTATGGTATTATAATAGTATTAAATTCGTGTAAATTTTAACTCATCTTGTTTCAAGATAAAAGATTAGGATTGTGAAGAGACAAATACTAATTGTCAACAGTTAATGGACAGATAAATGGTGTAAAAAGACATGAAGGAACAGATTAAAGTATTGGTGAAACTTCAGTATCTCGATACAGAAACCGTAAGAATTAAATCATCATTAAATGCTGTGTCAAAAAAACTGGAAAATCTTGATTCAAGCCTAAAAGAAATTGAACAAACCATAAAAGACCAAGAGTCTGTTATCAATGAATTGAAAAAACAGTATCGGGACTATGAATCTGATGTTAAAATGAACCTTGCTAAAAATAATAAAAGCCAGGAAAAGCTCAGATCAGTAAAAACGAACAAAGAATATCAGTCATTGTTAAAAGAAATTGAAGACGTAAATTCAAAAAACTCCTCGATCGAGGATAAAATGATAGAATGTTTGGACCGTATGGATGAAACAGAGGAGATTATTGCAAAAAAGAAGGATGAATATTTACTGTTTTCTGATCGCATAAAAAGCGAAAAAGAAAACATAGAACGCGAAGCCGGAATTAACAAAAAGAAGCTTGATGAAATTAATATGGATAGGAAAAATGTCTCCGGTCTTGTTGATTCTCAATTAATTAAAAAATATTTAGTGATAAAACAACAATATGGAGGGATTGCTGTTGTACCGGTAAAAGATGCTGTATGCCATGGATGTAATGTAAATCTTCCGCCACAACTGTACAATGAGCTTTTTCGATATGACAGCCTTAAGTTTTGCCCCAATTGTCATAGGATAATATATTTGAAAGAATAGTGATTTTATTTACAAGCCATCTCAAAAATACATCTTAGGAAGAAGTATTTCCATATGGCAACAGATAGAAAAAATAATTACAAGTAGCTACGGTTCGAGCAATCCAGACGATCGCTGGGTCAAATAAACGATTCAGAGGAAAGTCCGAACACCACAGGGCAGGGTGCTCCATAACGTGGAGTCGCGGCAACGTGAAGGAAAGTGCAACAGAAAGTATACCGCCCCGCCTTCGGGCGGGGTAAGGGTGAAACGGTGCGGTAAGAGCGCACCAGTTCTCCGGGTGACCGGGGAAGCTTTGTAAACCCCACCTGGTGCAAGACCAAATAGGGGAACGCTTGAGAACGGCCCGTTCAAGTTCCCGGGTAGGTCGCAAGAGGTGCCGGGCAACCGGCATTCATAGATGAATGATCGTCAACCGGTCAAGGGGTAACTCAAACCGGATACAGAATTCGGCTTATGGGCTGCTCGGACCGTAGCAAACTTTACAGGCCTTTTTTATATTTATCAAAAACCATTAAGGCGGTTTATGAAACCCGAAGGAAAAAATGTGACGATGAAATTTCAGAAAACGGTTTGTGACATATCTTTTTCTGAGAAAGTTAGGATATTTTCACACGATTACTTGAAGTGTTGCATTTATATTTCTAATTTTAGTTCCTCTCGGTATCTGTTTACAAAAATGCTCTTTTCAAAACTCATCGGTTCTTCTCAGGTTCTTGAAGACTTTCTCGACTTTCATGGTGCTAAAAATAATACAAACTTATATTTTTACAGGGAACTTTCAGCAGCTGTTCGGCATTTAAGCCTTGGTGGATACTCGCAGACCCATATTTTAAATCGGCTTGATTTTTATGGACTTCCAGATAGCGAGACATTTGAAGAACAGGGGACCGCCACCCTATATTTTTTGAGAAAATCTCTCACTAAATTGGCACCGGTTATCATAAAAGAGGCTCAAAGGCTTAGCATACCGTTACCGCATGAAGATAGATATGATATGGATGATTTTCCAGGCATCATAACCGGGGAGACGCTTGATTATGATATCGACGATATAGATAAGGATCAGCAAAAAAAACATATTGTTCAAATTGCCAGTGAATTTCTTAGCATCTCGGAAAGTTTTGATGATCTAAAATTTTATGAACCATACGATCTGAAAGAGATGATGAAGATTGTTCCGGAAAAAGTCAATGAAGTGAACATGAGGCGTTTTGAAATGCTTGTTCATAGCCTTCAATCTTCTTTTGATACTTACGTGATTCATGGTGGATACAGATTTGGGAATAAAAAGCTTAAAGATTTGCGGGGATTTTTTTCAGTCGTATTTCATCTTCTTCAAATGATTGGAAGGCTCCTCCATTTTTATGAGCGGCATCTTCACAAGGCAGGATACAAAAATATCTATAAAAAGGTACAAGATCGATTATCATCATTAATTGATCCCGAGGAACTTCTTGATCGAACCATTAATTACGGCCTTTATTATATATGCCATTTCCTCACTAAAGGTAGAGAATTGGCCCGAGACATTCTGAACGAGAATGTTGAGCGCGTTTCCATTAAGGTGGGTGTTCCCGTAAGTCTTGGTTTTCATAGCCGGCCCAGCCTTTTGGTGGCAAAGACTGTTCAGCATTATGGTGGACAGGTGGAACTGTGTGTCGGCGAAGACCGGTTTGATGCCAGTAGTGTGCTTGATATCCAATGGGCGGGAGGCAAAATTCAGAAAGAAAATTATACCGAAGTCATCTTTGAAGGTGATGTTCGCGCGTTGAACGATATTAAAATCCTTGCCAGTGTCAATTATGGTGAGGATACCATGGGAAAGGGTGTTCCTTTGCCTAAAGAGCTGAGCTACCTAAAATGATCGAAAATTGAATATTGACGATCGATGAATATAAAAATCAGATCGATATCTTTAAAACAAGAGCTAATATGGTTTCTGCGATTATTGTAGCTTCAGGAAAGGGTATCCGGATGAAGGGTACGATGCGAAAGCAGTACCTGGATCTTTCGGGACGACCGGTTTTAGCGCATTCGATAATGGGTTTTGATTCATGCAGCTTGGTAGAAAAAATCTTTCTTGTCGTTCCCAAAGAAGACATCGATTATTGTCAAAACAAAATCCTTTCATTACTCGACCTAAAAAACCAGATAAATCTTGTCTACGGCGGGGCCAAGCGCCAAGACTCTGTATATAACGGGCTGCAAGCAATAGACAAAGATACAGAAACCGTTGTCATCCATGACGGGGTACGTCCGCTTATTCATCCTGAAGACCTTAAGGAATGTATTCTCGGTTCAAAAAAATTTGGCGCCTGCATTCTTGGCACCCCGGCCAGCGACACATTAAAAAGTGTCGACAAGGCGGATATTATCGAAACAACACTTCCCAGAGAAAATATTTGGCTTGCCCAGACGCCTCAGGCGTTTCAATATGATCTTATATTAAAAGCCCATGAAACTGCACGACAAGATGGATATGTCGGCACTGACGATGCATCCCTTGTGGAAAGGTTGGGAGAGGATGTAAAAATTATTAACGGCGGCAGATTTAACATTAAGATCACCAAAAAGGAAGATCTTGCTGTTGCAAAGGCGATGATCGACGCAGGGCTGATTTGAATACATAAAACTGATGATGGCGTATATGAAAACCTAACGGTTCACAATAAAGACAGTCGACTGTTCATTCGTGATAAATCCGAAACGCTCCCTAATTTGAAAAACCCATTAGAAATTAGCTTATAATAGAAGAGATGATGCACATAAAATTGTGCATTCACGCACAGATTTATGTGCTTAATGAAAATATTCTGATTTTTCTCGGCCCCTCATATCTTACCAATCCAATTCGCCCATCTTTTTATTTCAAATAATAAAAAGTGCGGATCTGTTTTAAATACAAGAACTTTAAAACACCAAAATTCACATTGGTACAAATTACATCCTATATATAGACCTCTTTATATAAAAAAATGATTCATGGCATGATTCTTGGACTACGTTTCATCTGACCGGGAATTCCCTCTTGCAATGGTTATGCTTTTACCAACGACGATTCATTAAAAAAAGGAGGAAAAAATGACGAGAGCAAAAAAAATGGTATTCTTGTGTTTGGCATTGGCAATGGTTGTGGCGTTTAGTGCACCGTCATGGGCGGGGAATGCAGGAAAGATTAATCTCAATAAAGCAACAGCGGCAGAACTTTCCCAACTCAAAGGGATCGGAATGAAATATGCGGAAAGGATCGTGCAATATAGAGATAAAAACGGTCCTTTCAAAAATGTTGAAGATCTCTTAAACGTTCAGGGTATCGGTCTAAAAACATTGGAAAAAAATAAAGACCGAATTATCGTCGAGTAAAAACCATCGAAACAGGTGTAATCAACTATCAGATATGTGAGGTGGTTGATTACACCTGTACTATAAAATTTACCGTTTTTAAAAGATGAATGATTTAAAAATCACCGTTGATTATCGTGAAACAGTATCAGGAATCACTGATTTACTCAAAAGTAGCGGTGCTTTAGTAAAAATAGCAAAGTTGTCTTATGGAGATTACATTATCAACGATACGATAACCGTAGAGCGAAAAACTGCTAAAGATTTTCTTATATCGATCATTTTAAATCTGTTTCAAAGATCATGAATGCGTCTGTTCAGGCTTTGACAGAGGTCGATGGAATCGGAAAAATATCTGCAGAGAGAATACGAGAGGTTCTTGATACAGAAATTTATTGAGGTATTTTTAAGATTAACTTTCCAGCCATATTTTCCGTCCACCGACTTATAGCACCGCCATTTTCATTTAACAGCGGCGTAGCCGCGTTTTATAAAATCGCGAAGCGATTTTATTGCCATTTTATTGCTTGACATGTCCTCTGATATGTGTTCATTTGTTGAACAAGAAATAAACCTAACTTAAAACTCATCAAATATAGTCTATAATTACGAATGGTTAATCTCTTTTAGGGTTTAATTCCCCGCTGCTTGCAGCGCTAAAACGGGGTATTCCTTTAGTTAGATACCCCGTAGTTTGCTTCGGGGTAATTCATTTTATAATTCTTATGAGACCTTTGAATAATGTTCAATTTTATTCAAGACCAAGGCAGGAGAAAATTTTAACCACAGACATACATTAAGTATTTCGAGGATTAAAATTTGAGCCTAACGCCGGGATTGGGCAAAACGGGGCCTTTTTCAAAGGTCTCCTTATGTAACTTACTGGGCGGAGCTATATGCTTTGCAAGCTATTCCGAGACCTTTGAAAAACGCTCATTTTTCCTTGCAAAATCCCTTTCAATTTTCCTTCCATAGTCCTTAAAAAACAATCATTTTCCAACATCCCAACCCATGGACACTCAAGATATTCGCACGTTAAAATTACTTGAAGAGATCGATAAGGATTACACCCAAAGCCAGCGGGATTTATCCAACAAATTAGATATTTCTTTGGGTCTTGTTAACTCCTTTGTCAAACGTCTTGCAAATAAAGGGTACTTCAAGATCACCACGCTTCCTAAGAATCGGGTCAAATATATCCTTACACCAAAAGGGGCGATCGAAAAAACGCGTCTGACATATCAATACCTTCAGTATTCATTCGAGCTTTATAGAGGGGCTCGCAGAAACCTTCAGAAACATTTTAATGGACTTGTAGCACAAGGGGTGAAACGCGTTGTTTTTTATGGTGTAAGTGAAATTGCAGAGATTGCGTATATCTCTTTGCAAGAGACTTCTATCAAGATGGTTGCAATCGTGGATGAAAAGAGGGTTGGGAAGATATTTTTAGGGAATGTGGTCAAGGATCCTCATGTGTTGGGCTCACTGTCATTTGACAGAATCCTCATTACATATATGAAAAAGGATGATTCACTATTGGAAAAAATATTGAAAAAAGGAATTGCATGCAGCAACATTGTTATGCTGGTATAAGCCCGGGAAATATTTAATGGTAAAAGAGCGATGGAGAGAGGAGATTTGATGATGAAACGTGCGTTGATAACCGGAATAACCGGTCAAGACGGTGCATATCTGGCAGAACTGTTGCTGGATAAAGGTTATGAGGTCCACGGTATTAAGCGACGCTCTTCTTTGTTCAATACACAGCGGGTGGACCATCTGTATCAGGATCCGCACGAAGAGGATGTACGTTTTGTTCTTCATTATGGGGATCTTACAGATGCTACGAACCTGATAAGAATTGTTCAGGAGGTTCAACCCGACGAAATTTATAATTTGGGTGCCCAGAGCCATGTTAAAGTGTCTTTTGAGTCCCCTGAGTACACTGCAGATGCGGATGCGTTGGGAACGTTGCGCCTTCTGGAAGCCATTCGAATGCTGGGACTTGAGAAAAAGACCAGGTTTTATCAGGCATCTACATCAGAATTATATGGGAAAGTTCGAGAAATTCCCCAAACCGAAACAACGCCTTTTTACCCGCGTTCACCTTATGCATGCGCCAAACTCTATGCTTACTGGTGTACCATCAATTATCGTGAAGCATATGGCATTTATGCCTGTAACGGGATTCTTTTTAATCATGAATCACCTCTTCGTGGTGAAACCTTTGTTTCTCGTAAAATTACCAGAGCAGTGGCTCGTATAGTTCTTGGACTTCAGGAAAAGCTTTTTCTTGGGAATTTAGATGCATTGCGAGACTGGGGGCATGCCAAAGACTTTGTTCAGGCACAGTGGCTTATTCTACAACAGGAAGAACCTGATGACTACGTTATTGCCACCGGGGAACAATATTCAGTAAGAAAATTTTGTGAACTCGCATTTTCGGAAGTGGGTATTCAGCTTGAATGGGAAGGCAAAGGGATTTCTGAAAGAGGGATGATAAAAGATATACAACTCTCGGCCTTACTAAAAAAATATGATCGTCGTGACCAACTGCGAGAACTGCATCACGGCCAGACCGTTGTTGCTATTGATCCACGCTATTTCAGACCTACTGAAGTGGATACACTTTTAGGAGATCCTTCAAAAGCGCAAAAACAACTGGGATGGAAGCGAGAAATTTCTTTTGATCAGATGGTCCAAGAAATGATCGAGCATGATCTGAACGAAGGCATGCGTGAAGCCATTTGGAAACAAAAAGGATTTGCCATTCCGGACAGTTTTGAAGCCAACATGTAACTTAAATGCTAAATATTCAGGTTCACAGTTATACAGGTTCAAGGTTAGAGGGCGATGAAGATCGAGCGAATTCAAAGATGTCTACGAGACAAGCCAGACGAACGCGTGCTGCAGTTCATGGATTTATCAAATATCTCAAGAAATATGAAGAGAACAAAACAACCAACCGTGAACCGTGAACCTAACAACCTGAGAATTTAACTTAAATGGACAAGAACTCTACAATATATATCGCAGGCCACAACGGGCTTGTGGGTTCAGCTTTATACCGTAGATTAGACGCCGACGGCTACTCAAACTTGATTGTTCGAAACCATTCGGATTTGGATCTCACAAGACAAAAAGATGTGGAAGCTTTTTTTCAATTAGAAAAACCGGATCATGTTTTTTTGGCGGCAGCAAAGGTTGGTGGTATTATGGCCAATGATACCTATCCGGCGGAGTTTATTTACACGAACCTGACTATTCAAAATAATATTATTCATGCGGCGTGGCGAACCGGTGTTCAGCAGCTGCTCTTTTTAGGCTCCTCATGCATCTACCCGAGAGAATGCCCGCAGCCCATGAAAGAAGATTATCTTTTAACCGGGCCCCTTGAACCCACCAATGAACCATATGCAGTGGCTAAAATTGCAGGCATAAAAATGTGCCAATCCTATAATCGCCAGTATGGCACACAGTATTTATGTGTCATGCCGACAAACCTGTATGGTCCCAACGACAATTTCGACTTGGAAACCAGCCATGTTCTTCCAGCACTGATTCGAAAATTTCATCTGGCCAAACTTGCCCATCAGGGAGATTGGGAAAAGATTAAAAAAGATGAACAAAAATATGGTGCAATTCCTGAAGAGGTCAAACAGTCTATCGGTTTTAGCCCTTCTTTTTCAAGACAATCAAAAATTACCTTCCGGCTTCAATCCTTCGGTTCTACTTTGGGGGAGCGGCAATCCTCGAAGAGAGTTACTTCACGTTGATGATCTTGCAGATGCCTGTATCTATTTGAGTAGACTGGAAGAAGATGTTTTGCAAAATTTCTTCGATACCAATCATACTCCACTATTAAATATAGGTTGCGGCGAGGATCGGACAATCAAAGAAATTGCTTCAATCGTATCTGAAGTTGTAGGTTATAAAGGAGATGTGTCCTGGGATCAAAGCAAACCCGATGGAACTCCTCAGAAGTTATTCGATATTTCTCAAATCAAAAGACTGGGATGGAAACCGAATATTGATTTGAAAGACGGTATTCGCAGCGTTTACGAATGGTACTTGAAAAGTGTGACAGGATAGTTTCCCACGGCAGTTAGCCTCTGTATTCGGCAAATTAAAGTTAAAGGAC
>CAVVZC010000017.1:0-228691 GCA_963752565.1 uncultured delta proteobacterium
GGTATTACGACAACCAAACCGGTGAGTTTATCAGTAGAGATCCGCTCGAATATGTCGATGGGATGTCACCGTATCGCGGATATCTAGTGCCAAACGGAAACGATCCAGAGGGTAAGTGTCAAGGTCCATGCGCATGGGGAGAGAAGATAAACTGCATTGTCAACTTCGGTTTGAGACGATGCGCAACAGGTTCCGACTGCCGTTATGTGGGTAAGTGGGGATCGGAAGAGTTTGCGGACGAAGAGGGTTATCCCTTGACTGATCCGGGAATCGACGCGATGCGACATTGCTTATGGGCGTGTTGTATATCGGAACGTCTTAGCCTTAAATTTGCTTGCCAAATCACCGATAATCACGAAATTTGCAATCAGCACAATACAGGAGAACATTGTAAAGATTTTTATAACAATCGGGTTGGTGCGACATTCGGACAATATCAGCCCAGTGATTGCAAGGGATACTGCAAGCAAGCACTGGAAGATCCTCAGGGCGTTAACGGGATCAGGCTTCAAGTTAAGATTGGGTGTGATGCCAATTCACATACGCTCAATGGAGTTATCGCAGCATTTCCGAATGCACGATGTGATCTCCCATTTACGGTGCCGGGAAAGGGCCGCGTTTGCCCAGCGGTGGATGGCCCAAAGCTAGAAATTGATAAAATTCAAAAACATGCCTAGATATAAACTGCGAACTTGCCTCTACGCTACAACAATAGCTGCGATTGCCGTTTATGTAGGCGTTTTTGCGTGGGGTGCGAAGTCTCACCAAATACGTGACGCCGACATACGCATAAACCAGAAATTAGAAATTAGTACGTTCAAGGATCCGCACTATTTGGAAATATGGCTGTCTGGCGAAATTGATGGGGAAGCCATCATTGTTTCTCACAACGGAATGGTTACAGCAATCGGGCCACCGCCTTTTTTCCCAAGAAAGTGCAGGGCGATATTTACGTAAAAAACTCCGTCATAGAATACAAACCTAACACTTCGGTAACCAAAGGATTTGTTAGTATTCGTTACTATTTTCGTGGACAGATCCTTTGAGGGAAAAAACACAGGCCATCGCGACCTTTTGCCCGGGGGAACATTCGTGGAAGGCGGCCTGGGTGATAAAGAAACACTCAACCGATTATTTTCATCACACAGCATTTCCGCGGTCATGCATTTTGCTGCATTTTCAATTGTTGGTGAATCCATGGAAAATCCCCTGAAATACTATCGCAACAATCTTGCTGCAACGACAGCGCTCTTGAGTGCAATGATCCGGCATGATGTCAAGCGGTTTATTTTTTCTTCCACTGCTGCGGTTTACGGGGAGCCGTTAGAAATCCCAGTAACGGAAAATCATCCGTGTAATCCCACAAACCCATATGGTGCAACTAAAATCGCTGTCGAAAGGATGCTTCATGATTGCGATTCGTCCTATGGCTTAAAATATATCAGCCTGAGATATTTTAATGCTTCGGGTGCGGATGAGTCCGGCACAATCGGAGAAAGACACACTCAAGAAACCCACCTTATTCCTCTGGTGTTAAAAGTTGCAACCGGTGAACGGGAGGATATCAGGATATTCGGGACAGATTATCCCACACCTGATGGAACATGTATCAGAGATTATATCCATGTCAGTGATTTAACTCAGGCGCATTTACTGGCACTAAAAGCGCTTTTATCAGACGGGGAGAGTGCTGTTTATAACCTGGGAAACAACCAGGGGTATTCGGTTCGAGAGGTGGTTGAGTTGGCTAAAAAAGTAACCGGCAAAACAATACCGGTTCTTGAAGCCGATAGAAGGCCGGGTGATCCGGCAAGACTCATCGCAAGTTCTGAAAAAATAAAAACATCGCTGGGATGGAAGCCCAAGTACGAAAATCTGAAAACAATTATCAAGACAGCCTGGGTATGGCATCAGAAAGAAGCTGCCAAGAATATCACAGGAGGTAAAAAGTGATAAAAAAACATACCATACTGGTCGTTGACGATGAGGAATTATTTATAGAGTATATTCAGCGCATATTGTCAGATGAAAACTACAACGTCATCTCAGCCTCTAGCGGTCAGGAAGGGATTGCTCTATTGGAAAAACAACAAGTAAGCATGGTGATCAGCGAGTATAAAATACCGTTAATGAACGGGCTGGAATTTTTGGAAAAAGTGAGAATCATCTATCCGGACATATTGACCATCATGGTGACGGACCATGCAGATATCGAACTGGTCATAAAGGCCGTTAATGAAGCAGGCGTATACAAATTCCTTTTAAAGTCTTGGGATGACATCGACTTCAAAAATACGATAAAAAAAACCCTGGAATCACTTCAGGTGATAAAGGAACGGGATGTGTTGATTCGGAAGGTGAAGACCCACGAAGCCACGCTGAAAGAACTTGAAAAAAGATATCCCGGCATAACCAAAGTGGAAAAAGACGAAGACGGTTACATTTTACCCTATGACTGAAGCTTAAATCTTATGTGAAATGTTTCGTTAAAGTTTAAGTCTTTTTAGGACGATAATTACGATCAAAAAACGACGAATAGACGAATAGTAAAATTGCGTAATCACGGTATTTTTAAAATCTCCTTTAACTTCCACCTAAACTGGGCGTTTCAAATAGTGACAGGAATATAAAAAATTAATAATTATAGATAAATATACATTGCTAAAATCGCTAATAGGTCTTATCCAATAGGTGGATGTATTTATTCAAAAAATCGTCACCATTTGAAACCCTTCGGGATTGCCGATTTTACCGAATCTGTTGCGTTATAAGACATTTGCAGTAGAAGACTACGGCTGCATGTCTCATGCCTTGCATCTCCGGCAAATTCGACAATCGCTCAATTTAGGTTCCATATTCCCGCTTATGAAAAATAAACTGAATATATATCCGATTCTGTTGGCCGGCGGAGCAGGAACACGGTTGTGGCCTGTATCGAGACAGTTCCATCCCAAACAGCTCGTTAAATTCATTGGCGAGGATTCACTTATCCAGAGCACCATCAAAAGGCTGACGCCGACCCTAAACATGGAAAATATCCGTATCGTTTGTGGAAAAGACCATGTTTACGAAACGGCAAGACACATGGAAGAGATGGGGATATCCGCTGAAAAAAAAATTCTTGCAGAACCCTGTGGCCGCAATACCGCTCCCGCCATTCTCTTGGCAATGCTCCAGCTTATTGAAAAAGAGAACGATGCAGTGTTGTGCGTCTTCCCCGCGGACCATGTCATTCGAGATGAAGGTGTATTTCACGAAAGATTGAAATCAGCAGTAAAACTTGCAGAAATGGGATATATTGTGACTTTTGGAATAACACCGCGTTATCCGGAAACCGGTTACGGATATATCGAGGGCGCCGAAGAAATAGCGTTTGGGGGGCTTTCTGTAAAAAGATTTGTTGAAAAACCTGACCTGAAAACCGCCGAACAATATATTGACGCGGGTAATTACTTTTGGAATAGCGGCATGTTTACTTTTAAGGCTTCGGTAATGATTCAGGAATTAGGTGTCCACCATTCTGAGCTTCTTTATAAAATGAAGCAATTGTCTTTAGAAGAAACCCCGGTTTCCCTGAAAGATTACCAGCAGCTGCCGAACATTTCCATTGACTATGCAGTTATGGAAAAAACAGATAAAGCGGCTGTTTTGCCTTCAGATTTTGGTTGGAGCGATATTGGCTCATGGAAATCTCTTTATGATTTCGGACCAAAGGATACTAACGGCAATGTCATCGAGGGCGACGTTATTTCAGAAAACACCCAAAATTGCTTAATCATGGGACATGAACGGCTGATTGCAACCAACAAAATAAAAAACGTGGTTGTTGTGGAAACGCCGGACTCTGTTTTTGTCTCTGATTTGGAAAACAGCCGTGATGTAAAATCTATCGTTGAAAAGCTGAAGGAAAAAGGGAGGAGTGAACACCAAAAACATAAGACATCATACCATCAATGGGGAACCTTTACGGTTTTAGAAACAACACCTGATTTCAGTGTCGCAAGGCGCGACATGTATCCCGGCTCAAAATGTGAGATTAAAACCGATGTTTCAACCGTCAAACATCTGATCGTGATTAAAGGCGTCGCCAAATCAACAACAAATAACCAGAGCAAGTTCTTCAATGCAGGGCAATCCTTGGTACTCTTAGAAAAGGAGATGGTTATACTGGAAAACATCGGGGATGAATCGCTAATTGTCATTGGCGTTAAAACAAATTCAATACTCGAGGATTCATCAACCGTTAGAGTTAAAGGACAATAATATGAGCGATAAAAGTGAAGCATGTTTAAAATTGCTGGAGATGATCGATCAGAAAACAGTTGTGATTGGAATCATCGGTTTAGGCTATGTCGGGTTGCCTTTGGCCATTCATTTTGGGCAAAAAGGTTTTGGTGTTATCGGGTTCGATCTCGATTCAAGAAAGATCGATAAACTCCTTCATGGAGAATCGTATATCAAGCACATTTCTTCTGAATCGATTAAGGAAATGTTCGATGCAAAACAATTTGATGTGACCATCGATTTTAGTCGTCTTAGCGAGGCGGATTGTATATTGATCTGTGTTCCGACGCCTCTTACGGAAAAGATGGAGCCGGATTTGAGCTACCTTTTGCAAACAACGGAGACCATCGCCGAGAATTTGCGCAAAGGGCAATTGATAGTACTGGAAAGTACAACCTATCCGGGGACCACCCAGGAAATGCTTCTCCCTCGTCTCGCTTCAAACCATATGAAGGTCGGGGAGGACTTTTTTCTGGCTTTTTCTCCGGAAAGAGAAGATCCTGGAAATAAAAAATATACCGCCACAAATATCCCCAAAGTGGTGGGGGGTACTACCAAATCCTGCCTGGACGTCGCCTGTGCCATGTATAACTCCATCACCCGGGCCGTTCCTGTTTCTTCTACCCAGACAGCTGAACTGAGCAAGCTTTTGGAAAACACGTTTCGTTCCGTAAATATTGCTCTGGTGAACGAATTGAAAATTCTTGCACATAAAATGGGCATCGATCTTTTTGAAGTTATTGAGGCTGCGGCCACAAAGCCTTTTGGTTATACCCCCTTTTATCCCGGGCCTGGTCTGGGTGGGCATTGCATCCCCATTGACCCTTTTTATCTTGCCTGGAAAGCCAAGGAATATGATTTTTCGACCCGTTTTATCCAGCTTGCCGGAGAAATCAACGTTTCCATGCCGTATTATGTGATTGAAAAGACAATAGAGGCTCTCAATAACCATCGAAAAAGTCTCAATGGCAGCCGCATTCTGGTTCTTGGTGTTGCATATAAAAAAGATGTTGATGATGATAGAGAGTCTCCTGGGTATGCCATTATGAAAATGCTCTTGGAAAAGGGTGCCATTGTAAATTACAATGATCCCTGGATACCTAAACTGCATACCACCCGGAAATATAATTTTCAGATGGAATCGACTCCCATCACCCCGGAATTGCTTGCAAGCATGGATGCAGTAATCATTATTACCGATCATAGTGACTATAACTTTGCCGAAATTGTCGAGCACTCCAATCTGGTGATCGATACCCGTAATGCGACCAAAGGGATAAAAGGGGCAAGCGAAAAGATTGTTATGGCATAAGAGGAGGAGGGAAGGGCGCACATGAAAGGAATAATTTTGGCCGGCGGTTCAGGAACCCGGTTGTATCCGATAACCCGTGTTGTAAGCAAACAGCTTTTGCCGGTCTACGATAAACCGATGGTCTACTACCCGCTGTCTGTTTTGATGCTGGCAGGCATTAGGGACATTCTTCTTATTTCCACGCCTGAGGATTTGCCTTTGTTTAAAAAACTCCTTGGAGACGGATCACACCTGGGACTCTCCTTTATTTACGAAGAACAGCCTCGACCCGAAGGTTTGGCCCAGGCCTTTCTCATCGGCAAATCATTTATCGGGAATGATCCGGTCTGTTTAATCCTTGGGGACAACATATTTTACGGGCATACCCTTACAGACATTTTAAAACGGGCGGTTCGACTCAATAAAGGCGGCCTGATTTTCGGGTATCTGGTCAAAGACCCCGAACGTTACGGTGTGGTGGAGTTTGATTCGAACGGCAATGTCATCGGCATTGAGGAGAAACCCAAGAAGCCAAAATCGAATTATGCCGTTCCAGGGTTATATGTCTATGATAATGACGTTATCGATATTGCCGCCAATCTAAAGCCTTCTGCCAGGGGAGAACTTGAAATTACAGATGTTAACCTTGAATATTTGAGAAGGGGGCAGCTTAAGGTTGAGCTCCTGGGAAGAGGCTTTGCCTGGCTGGACACCGGAACCCAGGAAGCACTTCAGCAAGCTGCCAGTTACATGCAGGCCATTCAGGAAAGACAGGGGCTTAAAGTGTCATGCATTGAAGAGATTGCATATAATCTCGGTTACATCAACAAGGAACAACTGACTAATATTGCGACGGATATGGCACAGAACGAATACGGACAGTACCTTATGGAATTAATCGCCGAAAAGGAAAATAATTTTCCTGCTTGATTCGACAGGATGTATAGGCGAATAGGGACTATACTTGACAGTTCAATCTTTGAAGATAGATATCAGAATACTTTTTTAGCACTGATATCTACGAAATTATAGCATTATCGCCGCGGACATGCTTGGTGATATGTTATGAAGGTATCTGGTAAATCCGGTTCGATATCTATTAATTCTAACATTCTATTTTGTGATGCGATAATATTGTATCACAAAAATTATACCCTGTTCCTTTCTTGACATGCCTTGCCAAGACCTGCACCACTCACAACAACAATTGATATACAGATATCATATTTTTTGATGTCAGGTTAAATAAATCCTATTCTTGAAAATTGTCAAAACGTTTCTGCCTAAGGACAACAAAGTTTTTAGACAAAAAACCAAATCCTTTGCATTCGACTTTGGTTGATGTACTGTGCACCAACATTGAGATCGGTAATTCTTATTATTTTGACGGGTTCTTGGACTCTCGTTCTCATTGGATTATCTAAAGTAAATATCAATTTAACTGTATCATCTTTGGAAAAATTATGTGGTTTAAGAGTTGCAAAATTGATTCCGGTCATTGAAATGTTTTCGATGAGTATTTCTCCCTTTTCATCTTTCTCTTGGACAAAGTATTCACCAGCTACCCGGACATTTTTACGGTAATGCCTTCGAAAATCCAAGGTAAGCCGAAAAACTTCACCACATCGGCATTTAGCCTTCAGCCTTTTATGAGTATCCTTGAACTTCGTTACATCTAAATTATTATTTATTCCGCACTTGTGACAGTTAATCCTAGCTCGATTGTTTTCATCAACATAAAATTTTCCCATTAATCATCCTCCTTGGTCCAATTCAAAAACAAACCCCACCTCTCTGTTTGAGAAATGGGGTCTTAATATTCAGTCCATGGCAACCTCTCGGTTACAGGTTATTTTTTATCTTTCTTTTCGGGTAACTCGTGCCAGTCGATACCCTGCTCCTCCAGGTGCTTTACAGCAATCATTTCGACCTGCTGGGAGAGACTTCGGAAGCCCTCTTTCGCCAGAACTTCCAGCGCTTCTTTGACACGGGGCGAGGTTTTGAATGTTATCGATGAAGTTTTCATTTTTTCGTGATTATTGGTTTTTTTCATCATTTTACCTTTCATAATAATTACTGTCAAAGTATTTATCAGATTAAATTGTTGATAATAGATATTATATTAGGATATATTTTATAGAAGAATCTTTCAATTTGGCCACAGGCAAAGAAGAAGAGACCTTGTTCTAAAAAGCCAAGGCAGCATACGAGGCCGGTCCCAAACGCTTTAAGACGAGCCCACATGCCCCACCCGGGATAGACGTTTCAGTTGAACGAGATGATGACCGCATGGTGGTTTTATCCGGCCGCTTGCTTGTTCCGCTGATTCGCATAGCCGGTGTTTGGCGGGTAGGCATCTTCAACGTGGAAGAGGACATTACGGACAAGGCGCTTTATGATTTTAGATAAGGGGCGGACAAAAAACTAAAGGCAAGGGCGTGTCGCCATATTATGTCAGCCAGCAAGCCGGTTACAGCGCCATAAACATCACATGCGATATTTACGGATCCTGGATCCGGAGCGAGAATAATCGTCATGTCAACTTGCTGGACTCGGAGCACTCATCTGCACCCCAGGCGCACTCTGCGGTGTACGAATAATGACAACCCAATGAAATTACGGCTAATTATTAGCAATGACGCCAAGTGAACTTTTTGACATATTGGATTTAAAAGGAAATGGCGTGCTTTCCAGATTAGAGCTCCATGAAGCAGCCCAGCGTATGGGATGGCACTGGAGGGAAGCCCCTGTTTTCGCAGTTCTTGATCTTTTTACAGTTGTAAAACCGATGTCCAGAGACAACTTCATCGCTTATATGAATCAAATTATAGAAGATCCCCACGGCCCGTATGGCAAAGTGCTTCTTAATTTACACCCTTTTTTAATTTCAATTGCATCAAAAAGAACTGTAATTTCAAAAGAAAAAACAGCAGATGTCCATGAAATGAATGACAAACAGTATCAGGCAGCATCAAATGATAAAACCTGTAATGAGATGGCGGCTATGCTGAAACATACAGACAATATCGGTGTTGGGAATACATATCAGAAAATTATAGAGAATATGAATATCAAACCACTTGAAATATCCAACGATGATGCAGCATTGTTGATCATCGATCCTCAGCGATCCTTTACAAAGGGAGTTTGGATGAAATCAATAGGTTCTAAAGCCGAACTTGAAGTTAAACCGATTCGATTTGCCTTCGAAAAATGTGCACAATTTTTAAATGAGAACTTCAATCTTGTTGAAACGATGTTTACCCGATGTCCGTTTCCACCTGATAGCTATAATTGGGATGATGCCTTTGCCGGAATCATCGATGCCAGACAACTTTACTTTATCAAGCCGGGAAACAGTGTATTGTTCCCAAACACAAACGGTTTTCGTGAGTGGGTTGAAGGCTTGATGGATAATGGCAAAAAAATATTGGTGATGGCCGGATGCACGTTGAACAGCTGTATCCGAAAATCTTCCATTGACACACATAAATATTTTAAAGAAGGGTTACTTCAAATTGTTGTGGATTTAAGTTTGTCCGGAGCGCGTGCCGGCAGCTACATGCAATCTTCACTGTATGATGGATTGTCTGCTGTTGAATCTGCCGTTCGTGAAATGACAGGTGCAGGGGTGAAAGTGGCACAATGTGTACAGTGGATATAATTCTTGGAACTTGGGGCAAAAGACTTAAAACTCATTCACCGGAAGGTTTTGAAATGGCTTCTGTTAAACACATAAAGATTATCTATGCAACATTGAAAGGAGAGTTTCATGCTTAAAAAAATTATTTCAAGCGGACAAACCGAAGCAGATCAAGCAGCTCTTGACATGGCAATAAAACTGGGAATTCCTCATGGTGGATGGATACCAAAAGGCCGTATCACCGAAACCGGAGCATTACCTGAACGATTCGAACTCCAGGAGATGTCATCAGAAAATCATTCCGAATGCATCAGACAGAATGTCATGGACGCGACAGGTACCCTTATTATATCCTATGGCAGACTGACCGGAGACTTGGATTCTGCCAGAAAGGCGACCTTGAGATATGGCCGTCAGATGCTCAGTGTCGATCTTGATCAAATGGATGACCTAAAAGCTGCTTCACTAGTTAAAGATTGGATTCATTTATACCGCATCGAAGTGATGTTTGTGATCGGACAAAACGGACCTTATGCCAGAAACCAGACCGAGAACATTATTGAGGGTGCGTTAACAATGGGTGCAGTATGAAATATTTATCTATGCAATAACAAAGGAATGGTGAACGTGATACTATTTGACGATTTTTAGAACGTGAGAATTCTGAAGCTTTTTCCACAGTTCTTTTATTATGATGTACGACGCCTGGGCAGGCGTCATTGTATTTACGCCCGCATAAGATTTTAAAGATTTCAACAGCACATCATTGCCCTCAAAACGAAATTCGTTTCTAATGTATATTCCCCATGACATATTAAGTTTTACCAGGTCGACTTCCGACATGTTGGCAATTTTCGTTTTATCTTTAAACGATAATTCGGAGATGACTCTGTCAACGACGTCATCAATATTTTTAAGGAACAAATTTTTTATTTCATTCATTTTTATCACCCGGACTTATGTTGGATTCGCCTTTATCGCTCCTACAAGGCAATCCGTCTCTTTTCCTGATATAACAAGTGTTACTTCTATGAAACCGGCTGCTTTTAAGGTGTCTTTTACTTCTCTGAATGTATAAGTGTCTCCGGTGCGGATACAAAAATACCGCCCAGCCTTGAAAAGAAATCTAATTCGGCGGCGGAAAGGATCACCCCGCTTTTCATAAAACTTCGCACATCAGAAATGATGTCTGGTTTGTTTTTGATAGGTTCTTCTTTGTAGATCATGTTTTTATTTAAACGACGGACGGCAACCGGTCTTTTAAATTAGATAACACTTTTGTATAAAATAAACAATCCATCACTGATAGAAAGGGTGGGAAAACTTTTGGACATCCCTTAATTTTCAGCAGCGCTAATACACCAATGAAATATTTTACCTAAAAAAATTATTTGAGCCTTCTAACTTTAAGGCTTTTTAGCCATATTAGGATGTAAAATTTAAGTAATTTATTTGACACAAAATTTCATTTCATCTAAACTCACAAAATAGAGTTTCCTTTATAATCTGTCTTCTATTTAGAACTGTCTTTCATTCCAAAAAATACTCGTTCTATTGATTTTACAATTAGGTTTTGAAACCAGCAATCTGTTTCACAAGTGCCGTGGGTGTAAGCCCGCGTGTACCGATTAACTCAAAAGGAGGCTACATTATGGCAAAAGCAATTATTTTGATCACTTCAGATCCGGGTAAGGACCGCGAGGTCGCAGGTAAGATCAAGAAAATCGAGGGTGTGGAGAATGTTTACTTGGCGGCAGGCCGTTATGATGTGGTGGCAGAGGTTCGTGCCGAGGACGATGCCAGCATGCTGTCCCTGACCTACGATAAAGTCAGAATCATAAGTGGTATCAGAGACACACACACGATGTTTTGCCTGCCGGTATAACCAAAAACGGTCTCTGTTCCATTCTGTGGCCTATATTCTTACCGGAATATAACAGGCGAAGTGTGTGTATGGATTTCAGGAAAATATCAGGGACGTCGTGGCAAGCTGTCTGATTGAGAGAATCCAGTATAACTTTAGATAAAGGGCTTGGGTTTTTGAGGATGGGCAGTAATTGATTATGAGTTTAAAAGTCCAACTGCATTTGAGTGTTAGGTTCAATATTCGAAGGATCATTATTTCGAACCGAATTAACACCACTGGACACAGGATAACTTAAAAATTCGCTGATAACGTCGTTTTTTAGAATATGTTGTAATGCGAGGATATCCTGGTTTTTAGGATCAAGCCAGGTGTCATATACTTGGGTTTTGAGAACGGCCGGCATACGGTGATGAATTTGACGGACGGAGTCACTGGCTTCTATAGTAATGATTGTACATGAATGATGGACAGAGGCGGAATCACCTTTTTTATTCCAGGCTTCCCAAAGACCGGCAAAAGCAAACGGGCGTTTATCCGGCAAGGTGATAAAAACGGGTTGTTTCCGCTTATTGATAGGTCTCCATTCATAAAATCCATCGGCGATGATCAAACATCTTCTTTTTTTAAAGGCATTTCGAAAGCTCGGTTTTGTCGCAACGGTTTCAGCCCGCGCATTGATCAGCCGCTTTCCCATGGAAGTGTCTTTTGCCCAAAAAGGAACAAGGCCCCAGTGAAAATTTTCAAGCCGATTCTCACCATCACGGCATACAATTACCAGTATTTCCTGAGACGGTGCGACGTTGTAATTCGCCGTAACTTTGCACATTGCCGTATCGATGGGGAAAAAGGTTCTGAGTTGCTCCAAATTTCTAAATCCTACAAATCGACCACACATGATGCCTCTTTATCCTGAATTTGATTTAAGTCAATTTCTGCATATACCATAAAATGGAATAAAAAACAGGTGTATTTCCTGACGGGCTTTTGCAAAATTGGGGCAAACTCCGCTTAGATAAACATGCTATAAAAAGGAGCAAAAATGGAATATCAATTTTTTATAGACACTTATAATACTGAAAGGATTAAGACGCTTAGCGTTTGGAGCATGTTCGCGGATGACGATCTTTTTGTCCGTCCCCATCCCTTGGAGAAAAAAGATCGGAACCCACTCGAACACATGGTGCATCAGTGCACCAGTGAAGACAAATGGTTTTGCAACATGTTCGGCATTGATGTCGATGCCCCTCCTTTGCCCGAAAAAGAAACACGGCTAGAATTTATAAAGCGATATGCTGAAGATTCCGAAAAACGGTTTGAGATGTTAAAAACAAAGGACAAAACCTGGTGGGAGGAAAAGGTTTCTTTTTTTGATACCAAGCGTTCGAAAACCTGGATTATGCTGAGAAGAATCGCTCATACAGCGCATCATCGGGGAGAACAGACAGCCATACTCAGGATACTGGGAAGAGATGTCTACAGCGTTTATGGGCCCTCGGCGGATTCCGGTGGTTTGCCCCAAAATGATGCCAAGTCCATATACGCATATCCGGACATAAAGTCTCTCATTGAAGGTGAATCAAAGGGGGGTTTAAAATCCCACTTGCCGGGACCCGGAGATAAACCCTGTACAGAGCGCCCCGATTTTTGATTTTGATCTTTGCTGAAAGTATATTGATACCATGATTTATAACTCTATTTTGATCAGATACACGGGTGAATTTGGTGTAAAGTCCTTTCAGACCCAGGAATACATTGAAGATCTTCTCCACGGTAATATAAGGCGTGCATTAAACACCAGAAGTGGAAGAGATCTTCTTGGTCGCATAACGTTTGTCTCTCGACAGGGTCGTCTTTATATCCATTTTGATAAGGAGAAGGACGCTGATATTAAATTGTTGATTTCAGTTGTTGGTCGAATATTTGGAATTTCATCTATTTCACCCTGTTTTCGAACATCTCTTAGCGATAAAACCGCTGTTGTTTCGGTAGCTGCCAAGCTCATGGTCTCACACGGCATCGGCCCGGGCAGCTCCAAAATTTCAGTGCGTGTAATAAAGAATCCAAACCTCGACATTCCCTCTCTGAAAAAAGACATCACCAACTTGGGGAATAAGATTGTTCAAAAAAATGATTCTGATAAAGGATTCTCAAGGCGTCGTTTCAAAAAAGGGCCGAGATGGAAAACAACCCCCTGGGACGGACCAATCGAGAGAATGTTGGAGATAGAGATTTATGAAGATCAGGCTTACATTTCAGCCGAGCGGATTAAATCACCGGGAGGCTTTCCGCTGGGTTTAGAGAATCAACTTGTGGCACTGGTTAGTGGCGGTTTGGATTCGCCGGTTGCCGCCTGGCTGGCCATGCGACGCGGTGCCATTCCGGTTTTTGTTGTCATGGATTCACATGCAGATAAAAAAGGTTCCAGGACAAATGCTTCTGGTGTAAGAGAAAAAGCCCTGAAAAATATCGAGGTTTTACTTGAATATACAAAGGGGGCCGTTGACGCGCCGACCGTCTATGTTGTCCCATATAAATCTGTGTTGGATGTGTTTATTAAACACGGTGCCAAGAGAGGCATCACCTGTCTTCTTTGCAAGCGCTTTATGTATCGTGTGGCCGAGCACATCTCCTTTATCCATGACGGACAGGGTATCGTGACCGGAGAAATCCTTGGCGAACAGGCGAGCCAAACGGCGAAGAATCTCAGCGTTCTTGATAGTGCCGTAATGATGCCGGTGCATCGACCTCTCTTCGGTTTTGATAAGGATGAGGTCGTCGCTATGGCCGGCCGCATAGGGACCAGAACCATCGCCGATATCGCATCAGATCCATGCGAAGGTGTGCCAAAGCATCCCACTATTCGCGGGGATTTGATCGAAATTGAGAAAGTGGAAGAGAAAATCGACATTAAAAAATATGTAGAACAATGCGTGAGCAATATAGAGAAATTATCTTGATCCACACGACTGTTGAATAAGTTTGGCCACCAAACCCGTCCAGCCGGTTTGGTGGCTGGCGCCCAGGCCAACGCCGTTGTCACCGTGGAAGTATTCGTTGAACAGAATCAAATCGCGCCAGTGTGGATTATCTTGAAACTGGCGCTGACCGCCATAGATCGGCCTGTCGCCGTTGCCATTACGCAAGAAGAGTCGAATCAACCTCAGAGACAGCTCAGTGGCGACCTCGCCGAGTGTCATCTCATGACCGGACCCGGTGGGGCACTCCACCTTCAAGCTGTTGCCGTAATAGTGGTGAAGCTTCTGCAATGACTCAATCAACAGATAGTTGATAGGAAACCAGACAGGGCCCCGCCAGTTCGAGTTGCCGCCAAACAGAACACTTTCCGATTCGGCGGGCTGATAGCTGATGGTATGGGGCTGCCCATCGACATAAAAGGTGTAGGGATTCGCTTTATGATATTTTGACAGTGATCTTATTCCATATTCGGAAAGAAATTCATTTTCATCAAGCATAGGAGCAAGGACCCTCAGCAGCCGATCGCGATTGACAATCGACAGGAGTCGCCGAGACTTTTTCCCTGGATGTTTCACGCAGGCGACATTGCCGCTGTCACGTAAAAAAGTTCGGTTTTCAAAAAACCAGTCCAAACGACGCTTGAAAACCGGCAGGCTCTCGACAAGATCATGTTCAAGGGTTTCAACGGCCAGCAGTGGCATTAAGCCCACCAATGATCGAACTTTAAGGGGGATTACCTTGCCGTCGGGCAAATGAAGGACGTCGTAAAAAAAGCCGTCTTCATCGTTCCACAAGCTGAGACCGCCGCGGTAATCACCGGTCATTGCCCGGGCAATGCGAAGGAAATGCTCAAAAAATTTGCTCGCGCTATTCTGATAAACCGGATTGTTTTTTGCCAGCTCCAGGGCAATTTTTAACATGATCAGACAGTAAAACCCCATCCAGGAAGTTCCATCGGACTGGTCGATGTGGCCGCCGGTCGGCAAGGGGGCGCTGCGGTCAAAGACACTGATGTTGTCCAAACCCAGAAAGCCGCCTTGAAAGACATTTTTGCCTTCTTCATCTTTTTTGTTCACCCACCAGGTGAAATTGATCAGCAATTTGTGGAAAATACTTTCCAAAAAGGCATAATCCGACTCTCCCCGTTGCTTGGCTTCGATTTTATAAACGCGCCAGGCAGCCCAGCCGTGAACCGGCGGATTGACATCGCTAAAGCTCCATTCATAAGCGGGCAGCTGTCCGTTGGGGTGCATGTACCATTCACGGGCCATCAACTCCAATTGTCGTTTTGAAAAATCAGCGTCAACCAGAGCCAGCGGTATGCAGTGAAACGCCAAATCCCAGCCGGCATACCAGGGGTACTCCCACTTGTCCGGCATGGAAATGATGTCAAAATTATTGAGATGCTCCCAACCTTGATTGCGTCCATTTGCGCGAACCTCGGGTGGTGTCGACATCCCAGGATCCCCAGCAAGCCACTGCTCAACATTATAGTAAAAAAACTGTTTAGACCATAGCATGCCTGCCAGGGCCTGTCGTTGTATCTGTTTTTCGTCTTCATTCAGGCCCGGCTTTTGGGTGGCGGCATAAAATTCGTCGGCTTCAGCCCGTCGCTGCTTAAAAATTTCATCGAAGTCTTCAAATGCTGATCCATGATATGTATTCGAAAGGCGCAGCCGCAGTGTCCGTGAGTTTCCCGGAAGAATTTCTTCATGGTACAAAACGGCAGCCTTCGTGCCCTTCCGGGCGGGGTTAACTGCATCGGTTTGGCCGTAGATCAGATAATGGTGAAATGCATCCTTGACGTATGGATTATCGTTGGGTTCTCCGAAAAGGAGGGTTTTGTTGGTTTCATTATCAGTGAAAAGAAGGTCTTGAGGGTTTTCAGCGTATAGATAGTAGACGCCGGCAGCCGGATGATCTGTCTCAAAAACGGTGACTCCCGGCAGTCCCTTGATCTCCTTGATCCGGGGTTTCCCTGGAACATCTCCCATGGGACCTGCGTCATATCCCCAGCTCCAGGTATTACGAAACCAGAGGGTAGGCAGGAGATAACAATCGGCGGCTTCCGGCCCGCGGTTCGTCACGGTGATTTTAATTAGAATGTCATCCGGGTCCGCTTTGGCATATTCAGCCAAAACATCGAAATAGCGGTTTTCCTCAAACACACCGACATCGACCAGTTCATACTCGGAATCAAACACGTCGCGCTGATGGTTTTCTGTTACCAGATTCAAATAAGGGAACTCGGCCTGGGGGTATTTGTAAAGCATCTTCATGTAACTGTGTGTGGGTGTACTATCGAGGTAAAAATAAGATTCTTTAACATCTTCGCCGTGATTGCCTTCAGAACCGCTGAGCCCAAACATGCGTTCCTTTAAGATTGGGTCCTTTCCGTTCCATAAAGCCAGGGAAAAGCAAAGATATTGATGCCGGTCGGAAATCCCGGCAATGCCGTCTTCTCCCCAGCGATATGCTTTACTGCGCGCGTGATCATGGGGTAGAAAGTCCCAGGCATTACCATCTTCGCTGTAATCTTCACGCACGGTGCCCCAGGACCGCTCGCTTAGATACGGACCCCACTTTTTCCAGTTTCTTTTACGTTTTCGGTGTTCAATAAGACGTTTATGTTCATCAGTCGGTTTCATCATCTTTTTCCTTTTGAAAAGGTCAAGGTGAGATAACAATTCTTCATACGCGATATTTTTAAGTTGTTAGTCGCATTTTTTATGATTACATTACACATAAATTGAAATTTCAAGTGTCTGAACCATTTTTGTCGATAACCATCTATACCGCATAAGATTTAAAAAGTCAGCTTCGATGTAAGGAATCTACTTCGAATGCGACATAGAAAATTGAGAGGGCGGGATCATATCAGTCGGGAGATATACGTCATGAAAAAATCAATGGATAAAACACTCGTCTTGGCCGGTGACGTTGGCGGGACAAAAACAAATCTGGGACTTTTCTTCCAAGAAAAAGAACGTCTTGTTTCAAAAGTGATCGAAACGTTTTCAAGCCCGAACGAACCTGATCTTGAGCACATTATACGGAAATTTCTTGAAATCCATCCGGTATCGGTTACCCGTGCATGCTTTGGAGTTGCAGGACCCGTGCTAAACGGCGTGTCCAAAACCACCAACCTTCCCTGGAATGTTTCTGAAGATCGAATCAAGAAACAGTTTCACTTTCATCATGTCAGGATAGTAAACGATTTAACCGCTACCGCAATGGCGATACCGCTGTTGAACAGGGATGAATTTTTTCCTTTAAATCAGGCAGCGTCCATTAAAGGACATCATCTTGCGCTGATCGCTCCCGGAACGGGTCTGGGGATAGCAATGCTGATGTATCAGAAGGGTCGACACTTGCCGATATCTTCGGAGGGCGGTCATGCTGATTTTGCGCCAAATAGTGAACAGGAAGCAGAGCTGTGGGGGTATCTTCATCAGCGTTATGGTCATGTGAGTATTGAAAGAGTGGTTTCGGGGTCCGGTTTGGTAAACATTTATATGTGGATGAAAGACTCAGGCCGCATCGCTGAACCGGAATGGTTAAGTCAGAAGCTCAAAAAAAATGATCCTGCAAAGGCCATCACTGACGCCGCCCTGGCGGGTAAAGATCCCGGATGTGTTAAAGCACTGAATATGTTTGTTTCCATCTTTGGCGCCGTTGCCGGCAATTTGGCGTTAACCGATATGACCATGGGCGGGGTTTATCTGGGCGGCGGAATTCCCCCGAAGATTTTATCCAAATTGGAAGAAGGTATCTTTATGGAATCATTTTCAAATAAAGGGCGCTTTAAGACCTTTCTCGAACAAATACCTGTCAAGGTCATCCTGAACGACAAAGCAGCCCTTATCGGTGCGGCATATTATGCAAGTCAGCTTAAATAGTATCCATCCAGTCCCGCCATAGCGGGATTCCGCAATCTCTGAGTCAATCTGCGGAATTACTTGTGCGGCGTACCACTTGTACGCCTCCGCGTAATTCCTTGATTTCCTTGACCTTTCGAAAAATTGCTAATTTCTGCATTGGAAACTTAATTTGTGCCCAATATAGATTTATGGATGGACACTAATTAGTAAATCTCTTTAAACAGCATTTCAGCCATGTCCATATTGAGTTCTTTTAAAATTTTATATTCTTCCAGCGCTGCTGCCTTATCGCTGTTGTTGAGATAGATAAGCCCCATATTATAATGGGTCGGAGCAAAATCAGGGTCAACTCGAATTGCCTGTTTGAAGGCTTCAATTTCTGCTTTGCTGTCTCCCAGCCCGCCATATGCAATACCCAGATTGTAAAGTATTGGCGCCGAATCCGGCTTGATTTTCAAGGCTTTTTTATAGGATGTCACCGCAGCGTCATAGCGCTCCAGGCTATTGTAGGTCAAGCCCATATAAAAGTACGTCGGGGCATGATCAGGATTGATTCTTAGAACCTGTTTAAACGCCTTCTCTCCATTTTTGAATTCTTCCAGCTTGCCGTAAACCATTCCAAGATCAAAATAAGATGGGGCATGATCAGGATCAGCTTCTATGGCCTGATAATAGGCTTCAATGGCTTTTTCATAGCGACCCAGTTTCCGATAGTAACGTGCCAGGTTAAAATAAGAATCGGCATTTTTCGGGTCAATACGAATGACCTGTTTAAACGCATCTAAGGCCTGTTCCGGTTGGTCTAATCCATCATAGCAGCTTCCCAGTCCATACCATGCCACCGTATCATTCGGACTTTTCTCCGTGGCCTCTTTAAAGTAATTGAGAGCGTCTTTAAATTCTCCTCTGATGGAAAAATTAAATCCTTCTTTGCATAATTTTTCAACCAGTTTTGGCGTTCTCATCTTGATATCATACGTCCATTTTGAAAGTGTTTTTGACGTCTCACTCTGTTTTAAATCAAGTATCCCTTTGCTGGAAATAGCAAAATTAAGATTCTGTCCACTGGCCGCCTGGAATGAAACCACGCCAACCACCTTACCTCTCATATTTACCACAGGGCTCCCGCTGGACCCCGGAGAAATTGGCGCTGAAAGCTGAAAAACCTTTCCCACGACCGGCAGTTCTCGAACGGCAGATACAATGCCTTCGCTAACCGTCTGCTCAAGTCCCAGGGGACTCCCCACCACCACAACACGATCGGCAATAGAGGGTTCTGTTTCAGTAACGGGAATCCAGTGAATAGACGATTCCGGTATTTTTACCCACACTTTGATTAAATCTGAGGGTTTATTTTCAGCCACTACCAGCTCTATGGGATACTCCTTCCCGTCATAAGTTTTTACATCGGCAGCATAAGAACCTTTGAGAACATGGTAATTCGTAATAAGATATCCTTTTTTATCAATAAAAAAGCCGCTTCCCAGATTTGATATCTCCCGATTAACATCATAAGCGACAATGGTCACGACCGCCGGCTGTATTTTTTTTACCAGTGGGACAATATGGCCGGATGATAATTCCGCTTTATCATAGCGTCTGGTGCACCCTGCCATAACCAGAAATACAAAAAGCGTAAAAAGCATTATGATTTTAAGTCGCATTGCCGTATTCCTAAAAGAAGAAAAATTTATGATTCCACATTAATTGTCGAACAAAACACTGAAACTTTACAAATAAAATAAGTACAAAATATCATTCTGCAACAACAGTTGCCTATATCAGCCGAAATAAGGCTAAAACCTCAATTGAACGAAAGTCGAGGATGCCCCAGATTCACGGCATCAAGGGTGAAGCCGTAGTCGTTTACTGCGAGCCCTTGATAACAAAGGAGATGGGGTATCATCGGCTTTCCTGAAAGGTAAACAAAATGGGGTTTTATTGAAAATTTATATCTTATATGTATAAGGGTTATGAAAATTCAACTGAATCTATTAAAATACTAAGTAAATCAAATAAGTAATATATTCTCCCCATTTTGTTTACGATCAATTGAGGTAAAACACTTTGTTTTTGTTACAGGCTTTTTCTTGTTGACAGAATGTGCAGGCGTGTCAATACTATAACTAAAGCTAAGATTTGAAACAATTAAAAGTGTTGAATAAGGAGGTCAAGATGCTTCGAATGTCTAAAATATTCCGTATGTGTTTTATAGCTTTATTTATAAGTTCGTCATTTTTTATTTCCGGTGCAGCTTTTGCCGATGAAATTACTGACTCCATTGAAGAAGCGATCGAATATTATAAGGAGGGCGATTATGTTGAAGCTACCAGCAGCCTCGACTATGCTTCCCAACTCATACGCCAAAAGCGAGGGGAAAACTTGAAAGCTTTCTTGCCTGAACCATTAGCCGGATGGTCGGCAGAGGATGTAAACTCCAAGGCTTCCGGTGGAGGATATCTTGGTGGTATGATTTCAGCCAAGAGAAAGTATAAAAAAGATAAAAGTTCCGTTACAATAGAAATGATTACGGATTCTCCTGCCCTTCAATCTATGGTTATGATGTTTTCAAACCCTGCCTACGCTGCAGCTGATGGAGGAAAACTCACAAAAATAAAGAGACAAAAGGCCATCATAAAGTACCATCCATCGAAAAAAAATGGGGAGATAAATATCGTTGTAGCGAAGCAATACCTCGTTTCTATTAAAGGACGGAATGTCAGCCAAAATGATTTAGTCGATTATGCTTCAGCCATCGATTACAAGAAGCTCAAAAAGTTTTAACTTAGATAAAACAAAGGAGAATAATGAACGTTTGTAACGAGGACAATGTTTTAGAGGAATTACTACGGCTTCTAAAACTAGAAAAAATAGAGGAGACTATTTTTCGGGGGCAAAGTCAGGATTTGGGTTTTGGCAGTGTGTTTGGTGGACAAGTGTTGGGGCAAGCCTTATCGGCCGCATATCAGACCATACAATCGGACCGTAAAGCCCACAGCCTTCATGCATATTTCCTAAGAATGGGCGATGCAAACAAGCCCATCATTTATGACGTTGACTGTATTCGTGATGGAAAAAGTTTTACCACTCGACGTGTCGTTGCAATCCAAAAGGGCCATGCGATTTTTAACATGTCTGCTTCTTTTCAAGTTGATGAGCCAGGATTTGATCACCAAGACAAGGCTCCGGAGATAACCGGCCCGGAAGGAATTGAATCCGAGCTTGAACTTGCAATGGCAGTTGCTGACAAAATACCCAAATCGATTCGAGAAAAAATATTGTGCAAAAAACCCATTGAGTTTAGACCGGTAAATCCCATCGACCCTTTTTCTCCGGAAAAAAGGGAGCCGCTCGGTTACACGTGGTTTAAGGCCATCGATAAAATGCCGGATGATTTTAGGGTGCACCAATACATGCTGGCCTATGCATCTGATTTCGGTCTCGTGGCCGCATCGCTTTATCCCCATGGGCATAGTTACTGGGAGCGTGATATGCAAGTCGCCAGCCTGGATCACGCGTTGTGGTTCCATCGGGAATTTCGAATGGATGAATGGCTTTTGTACGTCATGACAAGTCCAAATGCCTACAAGGCCAAAGGATTAAACAACGGGAAAATCTACACCAAGGAAGGGAAACTCGTTGCTTCTGTGAGTCAGGAAGGGCTTATTCGAAACCGTGCCATGAAAAAAGATTAGTGTGTAATTTCCGGTGCAACAATTATGAACAATAACCATAAGAAAACCGGTTTGAAGATTCGTAGAAAACAAGTTGGCCCATGGGGGCTGAATGCATATGTACTGGTTTGTTCGGAAACCCGAAAAAGTGTGCTTGTCGATCCTGGAGCCGAGCCGGATGCTTTGGATAAACTGCTGACAAAAACTGAGCCGGTGGCAATAATACTGACCCACACCCATTCCGATCACATCGGGGCTTTGGATGAAATGCGAAAACGACTCGAGGTTCCGCTAATGGCGCATTCCGGACCTCATGCCGACATTATGAACCTGGATGCGGACCGTTGGTTGGCACATGGCGCCCGGGTTAAAGTGGGCAACCATCAAATAAACGTATACCATACACCCGGCCATACTCCCGATCAAATATGCCTGATGAGTGAGAATCACCATTTCGCTGTTGTGGGGGATACGATTTTCGACGGCGGCCCGGGCAGAACCTGGTCCATCAAGGAATTTCAGGTGACCCTGAAAACATTACGAAACATCGTGTTATCCTGGTCGGATGAGACCGTCTGCTATCCAGGTCACGGTCCTTCATTTTGCCTGGGGGATAAGCGCAAAGCGATAGAAGCATTTTTGAATAAGGACCATGGATCTTTTTTTGGGGATGCAACGTGGGATATGTAGCCATTATTGGAAAAGGAAATCGGCACCGTCTTTTTCATTCCTCAGCGGTTGTAGCACTTTCGCTCCACATAGGTGGAAATTCTTTCGTCAAAGACAGCTTCGCTTTCGTGGATTATTTTTCCACCCTCCCAGGTTCCGCACGCCACAACAACGGTATCTCCCAGGTTGAACTTCATACCACATGCCGGGCAGCCTTCTGCATTATAGGTGTTGAGTTTTTCCAGATCCATGATAAATTTTCTCTTTTGTGGATTTTCCGATGTCATTTAGACCTCCCAACCCGAATGTTTCAGTTTTTTAATTTTTAGTGCCAAACTCGAGTCAATACCTGTAAAATAATCACCATTGATTCGATGGCAAGCCGTAAATAGGAACGATACGGCAAAAAGAATTATGGGGAAATTATGCTGGTCTTAAAGTGTGCTGCATGTAAAAAGAAACTCTGGAGATATGATAAAATTGGTCCCGGTGAAGTTTTAAGATGTCACAAACACCGAATCATAAAAATGTATGCATCCATAAAGGAAGATAACAAAATAAAATGCCCCTGTGGAAAGGATATCGGTATCGATAAAGGAACCCACATTAAAATGATTTCAAAGGCGTTCACATATTCGGGAACAAAACGAAACAAATAGCAAGCAGACAAAAATATAAAGAACATGATGCAGAAACAAGAACCATTTTTTCCAGCCTTAAATGACTGTTTAAGATCTGTTATCGGGTTCTGAGATGCCGGATTTAAAAACCAAGAAAGAATATTTCGCAAACCGGAAAAATCGGGGACGAATATTCGATTTACCTGTTTTAAAAAAGCGATTGCTTATCACATCAGGTGTTGGTGGACGGAGATTTTACAATTGTCAATAATAGGATTTACTTGACCTGACACCAGAAAAATATAATATCTGTATATCAATTGTTGCTGTGAATGGTGTCGATACTGGTAAGAAATGTTGTGATCTCGGATATAAATTTTCAATATACTTAAACGCATATTTGAGTACGGAATCGTGAATCAAGCCTCTCTCCCTTCCATCAATTCATTCCAGCCGTAAACACCACATTGTAGCATAACCATTTAAAATTAATATAATTTTATTGACAAGGTTATAATTCCAATGTACAAATTTTAAATATATTTTCTTTTGAAATCAGACCTCTATCTAATTCGATTTCCATTTTTGCAACTCTTTGCCCTGCTGACCTCATTCTTGAGATCTTTTCCTACGCTTAATTATTACTGTTCTTTTCATTAATCCTTTCAAGCGATCTACATTTAGTTGGAGGATATTATCATGAAGGAACTTCTCAAAAAATGCCTGCCTCGCTCCAAACAGAACTTGTAATAGGCTGTTTGGAGCAAAATCATCTTGATAAATCCAAATCATTTGAAATGTAGAGACAAAATTTCAGGATAAGTTTTCGTTTTTCGGTAAATTCGTAGTTATATTTATTGATTGTCATTGATGTAAACCTAAATTTTTCTGATGCATTCATTTGCAGGGGGGGTAACACAAAAGACTTTTGTTTGATTTATTTGCCTCAATAAAAAGAGATTTGATCAGCTCAATTTTATAAACTAACACATCGAATTATAATTATCCTTGAAGAATGCTTTGTGTATGTTTCGAATGAATTATGTTCTGTAAAAGGTAGGATAAAAACGTTCAAAAGATGTTTAGCTTCCGCTTGTCCGGGTTATGAGATAATATAGCTAACTTTTCACCAATCAAAAGATATGAGTAATGTCACGATTACGTAAAGCAATACTTGCTAGCATGCTTATTGGTGTGTTGGGAGTGATAGCGAGTCTCGTTACCATCGGGATTGGTCTGGAGGAAAATATCGGTCTAGATTTATTGTTCAGACTGAGGGGATTAAGAACCCCGCCTTCAGATGTTATTATAGTGTCTTTGGACAAAGTCTCTGTTGATACCCTCCAACTCCACACAAATCCTGAGAAATGGCCTCGGTCTCTTCACGCAAATCTCACAGAAAATTTGGTGCAAAAAGGTGCTTCGATTGTTGTCTTTGACATGATGTTCCATGAGCCAGGCTCTTTAGAACAAGACAATTTATTCGCCAAAGCAATTCGTAAAGCCGGTAATGTTGTTCTTTGCCAGTGTATTCAAAATGAAACGGTCCCCTTAACCGATAAAGACGGGAGGAATAAGGGTGAATTAATTATTGAGAGATTAATTCAACCGATCCCTTCACTTGAACGATCTGCGCTTGCTTTGGCACCATTTCCGCTTCCCAAAGTTCCTGTCAAGGTAAGCCAATACTGGACGTTTAAGACAGGGGCAGGAGATACGCCTACGTTGCCGGTCGCGGTATTTCAGATTTTCGTTTTTGAGGTATATGATGAATTCATCCAATTGCTGGAAAAAGTCAGTCCATCTCAAACTGAGAAATTACTTCGTGATAAAAATGCAATTATTGAAAATAGATGGATTGAAGAGACAATGCTGATGTTGAGAAATATCTTTAAAGAAAATCCATTGCTTGGAAAGAAAATGATACAGGAGATTCAGGATTCCAGAATATTGTCATCTGATGTAAAGAAGAAGCGAATCCTTAGATCACTGGTAGACATATATCAAGGACCTAAGAGTCGTTACCTGAATTTTTATGGACCTCCAGGTACCATTGAGAAGATTTCCTACTATCAATTGCTTAAACTTGATCAAGGTTCGACTTCAAAACAAATGAAAATTGATTTAAGGGGTAAAGCCGTATTTGTCGGGCTTTCAGAAAACATACGTCTTGCACAAAAAGACGGCTTTTATACTGTTTTTTCACAACCAAACGGTTTAGATATCAGTGGCGTTGAAATTGCGGCAAGTGCTTTCGCAAATCTGTTGGAGGACAACCCCATTCAGCCGCTTGTTTTCCCTGTACATCATTTGACAATTTTTTTCTGGGGAATTTTGTTGAGCCTTCTATGTTTTTTTCTACCGCCTATCTTTGCCGCTATCGGTGTGATCAGTCTGAGTATTCTTTACCTGACCACAGCCGTGGCTCAATTTAAAAATACCGGCAGTTGGTATCCGGTTGTTGTGCCGCTATTTTTTCAGGCACCTATTGCATACTTTGGTACTATGCTCTGGAAATTTTTCGAAACGAATAAGGAGCGGCAGAACATCAGAACTGCCATTGAATACTACCTGCCTGAAAGAGAAGTGAGTCGGTTATCCAAGAATATCGGAGATATCAAAAAAAATATCCAAACAGTCTATGGAATCTGTTTGTTCACGGATGCTGAAGAATATACTTCAAAAACAGAAAATTTAGAGCCCAAAGAACTCGCAAGACTCATGAATAAATACTTCGGAGCTGTTTTTGACCCGGTACGTCGATATGGTGGATTCGTCTCAGACATCAAGGGAGATTCTGTATTGTCGGTATGGGCAACTGCAAAACCTGATATTACCGAAAGAAGAAAGGCGTGCCTTGCAGCTTTGGATATTTTATATTCAGTGGAACTGTTCAAGCATTCTTCAGACACCCTATATCTTCCCACCCGCATTGGTTTACATTCCGGTTTCATATCTCTTGGAAGTATCGGCGCTATGAATCGTTACGAGTATCGCCCTCTCGGTGACATCGTCAATACATCGGCAAGAATAGAGAATCTGAATAAATATCTTGGAACACGAATATTGGTATCCGAAGAAGTACTTCATCGAATTGATGGTTTAATGTCACGAAAGCTCGGGAAATTTCTTTTTGCTGGAAAATCAAAGGCGGTCACTGTTTATGAATTAATATCTCGATTAGAAGAATCCAATGCGCGTCAGAAAAATCTTTGTAAGATTTTCACTGAAGGATTGGACGCTTATGATAAACAATCCTGGGAAGAAGCAATTAAAACGTTTTATGAGGTTACAAAAACCTATAAAGAAGACGGGCCCTCGACGTTTTATTTGAACTTGTGTGAGAAGTACAGAAATAATCCGCCCGGTGAAAAGTGGGATGGCGTGGTTGTTCTCAGAAGCAAATGAGTGTTGGTTTTATCATCTGAACCATCATTGACATACGATTCTTAATGATCTGAAAAGGTTTTGACATCCAATTCCTCAACAAGAAAAGGAGAGGGGCGCCATGATACCTGCAAGATCTCGTTTTTTTGTCTCGTCACTGATGTTCGTCTTGTTAATGATTTTTCAATCGATTAGCTCATGGGCTGAAGAACCGTGTGAGAACTGGATGGGTAAGATCGTATCCGTTCAGGGTAGTGTGGAGGCGCGAAGGGTGAGTGAAACTCACTGGGAGTCGGTTCATTTGAATGACACGTATTGCATCGGCGACATGATTCGGGTTCAGAAACACAGCCGGGCAGCCCTTGTTCTGAGCAACGGAGCGACCCTTCGCCTCGATCAGGAGAGCACGATTACCTTTTTGCGTGTGGAGGAAAAACAAACGCTATTGCTCAGACTTCTTAAGGGCGCTGCTCATTTCTTCAGCCGTATTCCCCATACCTTAAAATTGGCCACCCCTTTTGTTAACGGTGGGGTGGAGGGAACGGAATTCTTTGTAAGGGTTGACGAAAACAAGACATTCATATCGATATTTGAAGGGAAGGTATTGGCCTCCAATGCGGCAGGGAGTCTGGCGCTCACCAGTGGTCAGTCGGCGATCGCCGAGGCCGGGAAGGCCCCTGTGTCGCATGTTGTGGTGCGTCCACGGGATGCTGTCCAGTGGGCATTGTACTATCCACCTGTCATTTATGGGAAGGCCCCGGTCGAAGAAGACACCAATGCCCCGCAATTTTTGATTTATCAGGCATCGATGCTGCTTTCAGTGGGTCGCGTTGAAGAGGCAAAATCCAATATCGATCAGGCGTTAAAAAGGGACCCGAAGTATGGCGATGCCATTGCGCTTCAATCCATCATTGCTGTTGTGCAGAATGAGAAAGATAAAGCCCTCGATCTTGCTCAGCAGGCCGTCGAGACAGATCCAAAGTCCGCTACGGCACGGATCGCTCTTTCCTATGCTCAGCAGGCAAATTTTGACCTTCAGGGAGCATTGAACAGCCTGAAAGAATCGGTGAAGCTGGCGCCTGAAAATGCGCTGGCGTGGGCGAGACTGGCAGAACTCTGGTCGTCATTCGGAGAGCTGGATAAAGCTCTCGATGCGGCTCAAAAGGCCGTGGCCTTGGATCCGAATCTTTCACAGAACACAGACTGTTTTGGGATTTGCTTACCTGACACAGGTTAAGACAAAAGAGTCCAAAAAAGCCTTTGAAAAGGCGATTGAACTGGATCAGGCGGATTCCCTTCCGAGACTTGGCCTGGGGCTGGCAAAGATTCGGGAGGGTGATTTGAAGGAGGGCGGAAGAGAGATCGAAATTGCCGCAAGTCTGGACCCCAACAATTCTCTTATCCGGAGCTATCTGGGCAAGGTGTACTACGAAGAAAAACGCACGAAGCTCGATGGGCGTGAGTATGCCGTTGCCAAGGAGCTGGATCCACAGGATCCCACACCCTGGTTCTACGATGCGATCCGAAAGCAGACCGAGAACCGGCCGGTGGAGGCCTTACAGGACCTTCAGACGGCAATCGAGTTCAACGACAATCGTGCGGTTTATCGTTCCAAGCTGCTGCTGGATTCGGATCTGGCTGCACGAAGCGCAAGCCTTGCCAGGATCTACAATGATCTTGGTTTTCAGCAGCTTGGTCTGGTAGAAGGCTGGAAGTCGGTCAACACCGATCCAGGAAATTTTTCCGCCCACAGGTTTTTGGCTGATTCTTATTCTGCTTTGCCCCGACATGAGATCGCCAGGGTTAGCGAACTCCTTCAGAGCCAACTCTTTCAACCGATCAACATTACGCCGATCCAGCCCCAGTCTGGCCGAAAGCAACTTTTCTGAAAATATTGGAGGTGCCGGACCGTAGCCCTATCCTTTAACGAGTTTAACCCGATTTTTCAGCGGAACCAAGTGTCCCTGCAAGCAAGCGGGGTTGTCGGTGGAAATAGTACTCAGGGCAATGACCTCGTTTTTTCCGGAGTGTATGGAAGGACATCTTTCAGCATCGGCCAGTTTCATGGTGAAACCGACGGATTTCGAGAAAACAATGATCAGAAACAGAACATTTACAACGTGTTCGCCCAGGCGAGCCTGTCACACAAGACCAGCTTCCAGGTGGAATATCGAAATACAGACAAAGAAACAGGTGATCTCACGCGTCTTTTTGACCCGGACAATTTTTGGACCAATCTGAGAAAGACAGAAGATACCGAGATCTTCCGACTTGGCTTCCGTCAGCCGTTTTTCGCGACATTCCGATTTCATTGCATCCATTATATACCAGGATGCCACTTTTGACGACCAAAGCATGTATTCCCGTTGCGCCACCTGTCGAAGTTTCGTTGCAGTGGGAAACAAAAATAGACGGCTGTACTGCTGAGGCTCAATATCAGTTCCGCCATGATCGATTTAGCATCATTGTGGGCGCCGGATACTTCGACGCGGACCGAGAAGATATATGGCAGATATTCGATTATTCCAGGCCTTCCGCCAATGCCGTCCCGTACTCCTTCCGATCAAACCGATATCCAGCACGCAATTTTTATGTGTACTCCCAACTCAAATACCCGGAAAAGTTCATCTGGACCCTTGGAGGAAGTGCGGATTTATTCGACGGAGGACTTTATGATTTGGACACTGACCAGTTTAACCCAAAATTCGGGCTGACCTGGAATCCTTTTCAGAATACCACATTACGAGCTGCTGGCTTCAGAGTTTTTAAAAGGACGTTGATATCAAACCAGACCATCGAGCCCACACAGGTGGCCGGCTTCAATCAGTTCTTTGATGACTCAAATGGGACGGAATCCTGGCGATACGGAATCGCTGTTGATCAAAAATTCACCTCAGCCCTATACGGCGGTATAGAAATATCACAGCGCGATCTTGAAGTTCCCTATCTATACTCAGCAGGCACAACCTCGGAGATCCGGGAGGCGGATTTGGAGCAAAGGCTGGGTCGAGTCTATTTTTACTGGACCCCACACCGTTGGCTATCTTTAAGCGCAGAGTATCAATACGAACGATCTGAGAGGAATATTGAGCTAATAGGTGTTGAACAATTTACCAATCTCAAGACCCATAAACTGCCTTTTGGGATCAACTTTTACCATCCATCTGGATTGTCTGCGGGGGTTAAGGCATCTTATTTGGATCAATCCGGTGTATTTGTAGATCCGAGTACGAAAAACTCCACAGAAGATAGTGATCAGTTCTGGGTGGTTGATGCATCCCTAAGTTATCGCCTGCCTAGTCGTTATGGTATTTTAAGCGTTGAGGGCAAAAACCTGTTTGATGAAACGTTCAAATTTCTGGATACGGATCCCGCTAAACCGTCAGTCTATCCAGAGCGTTTGATTTTGGTTCGGTTCACATTGTCGTTCTAATTTATGTTACACGACTTATCAAAACTTTTTAAAGGAGAGGGGGTTGATAGGGGAATAGGGATCAGAAGATGGTAAAATCGTTTCAGTTATTACTGGAAAGGTAAGCCGAATTAAGCAGAAATTTGATGTAAACCCATTAGAAAAGAGGAGAAGTATGATGAAAAAAGTAGCTTTAATACTCGCTATAGCATTAGTTTTTATTTTTGGTGGAACAACCGTCTTAAAGCATAAGATCTGGGCAAAGGGGGAGAAGGGAAAGAAAATAGTATTATGGATACCTATTAACATAGATGGCAAGGCTGACTTAGATATGATAAAAAAAGGTGATTTTGATTTTAAAGAAGATGGGAAGTCCGATCCACCTATCCCTGTAAAAGATTGGAAACTAATTCATAATATCACAAATATTACAGCGATATTGCACGAGAACAACCCGTTCTGTTTTACGGTTTGGTCAGAGGGGGCATGGATTACAAGGTGAATATAATAATGAGGATAGGATATCCTCTTAAGTAGGTTAAGGTGGAAAAAAGGTGATTGTGAAATATTGACATTAAGCCCTGAAGCATAAATGTTTAGCAATTTCCCACTTACCTGTCTTTTAATTTATGCGAATATCTGTGAAATCTTCATGGGTCATCTCTCTGTTTAACTTTTTTAGGATTGAACGGAGAGGTGACCCCAACATTTTTAACTTTAAAATATAAAAAACAAAGCTGGCAAAAAATTTTGTGTTGTCCCTCTTTCCAAGGAGTGTTAAATGCGGATTGTCGGAAAGGGCCCTAATTTTTATGAATGCCGAGTTTCTTCATTCTCGAGTTAAAGGTTGAGCGATTCATTTTGGCATCACCGGTGGCACGGGTGATGTTCCATTTGTTTTTGTTCAGAAGGTATAGAATATAATTTCTTTCAAGTGCTTCCCATGAATAACCTGGAAATGAAAAATCTACTATTTAAGAAAGAATATTAGCTGAAAACATTGGTTCTTATAAAGAGAAAATGTTTTGTTTTCTTACCGTTATTGAAATGGTTATTGGGGAAAAATGTGTTGCATGCGACAGGAAAGTGCCGTGTTGAAATTTGGTATTACGGGAATTTAATACTGCTCGTGGCTGATCTTACCACAAAAATGCGCTCATTGTTGCTGCTCAAATCAGCAGGTGTTATGAAAAAACCGTGGCGGTCTGGTGAATAACCCAGGGCATAACCGGTAATGGACTCACCATCTGTAAATTCCACTTCGATCTTGCGTCCTGCACCATGGATCGTATCTTCATATTTCTTTTGATAATCTTTATTACCTTCGAAACCCTTTACGAAAAATACCGCCTTTAAAGTTTCGACATCAATTTCCTCAATCTGACCGTCCAGACGATTGAGGTGAAAGCGGACCTTGTTCGGGAAAAAGTCACTGGTATTGCCTTTCATTATCATACCGTCTTTAAATCTTACGATGGCCTTATTGGTTTGCATAAATCCTCCATTTTTGAGGTGCGATGGTTCTATTTAAAGACTGAAGCTGAATTCATTAATTAATCCATCAAACCTTCAGTTAAGCTGAAGGTCCCAGCTTTGCTATGCAGGTGTGTGAGTTTATATTCACCGCCCATTCGCTTCGCTCATTAGAGCCGCAGAGAACGCTGAGATTTTTCATTTTATCGTTTTCCGTTGAGAGGACGGAAAACAATAAGAAACAGGCCCTGCGGGCATTAAGAGTCCAAAAATATCGCTTAGCGATTGATTATTTTCTTTTGCCGTCCTCTCAACGGCAAAAGAAAAGTATCTCTTCTTTGCGCTCTCTGCGGCTCCGCGGTGAATAATTTTTTAAAGTCCCTTTTAGGGTCATCATGATGCCCCCCTTTTAGGGGTGGTTATTGATTGCAAAATTTGTATCTCCATTTCAATATATTGCAAAACTAGTGCCATAATTGCTTAACGGGGCATATATTCAGTAGATACAAAATATTATCAATAAGTTAGATTGTTTTTTCAGAACTTCCTATATTGATTCCATATAAATAGTTATTGTGGCAAAATGTTTTGGATACGACAAAAAAATGCCGTGTTTGCATGCCCTGTCTACCAGAACTACGGCAGACAAATCCTTGACAAGACCTACACGGAACCGTTATTCAAACTTCAACCGGGTCTGAAAGAGTTCCGGTTGATCGCCGAAACTGCTACCGAAAGCAATACGCCAATGCGTTTTTCACGCGTTTTGCAGGATCGATTTTCCGCAGCTGTGGCCCATGGCCTATCCCACGACGATTGGACCGGGATCGCTGCCGAAGTGGAAGCAGAGGTAGGGTTATAAATATAAGATATAACATATTATTTAAGTGAAAAGTAAAGTAAAGGTTTAACATCGTGGCGCGCATCAAATTAGCCCCTTTAGATCACTACCAACGTGTTTACGAAACTGCTGTTGAAGTCACGGATTTAAATTATGGCAATCATCTGGGGAATGATGCCTTGGTCGGGATCATACACAGGGCTCGCGTTCATTTTTTACACTGGCTTGGCGCAAGCGAAAATAATCTTGGAGATGGAAAGACCGGGATTTTACTGGCTGACCTTATCGTTAACTACAAAGGAGAGAGTTTTCTCTTTGACATGTTGGGTGTTGAAAGCAGCATTGGTGAGGTGCGTTCAAAAGGGTTTCGCATGTTTCACAGAATTACAGCCGCACAGGGCCGACTCATCGCCTTGGCCGAAACCGGTATCGTCGCTTTTAATTACCACAAAAGGAAAGTGGTCCGAATTCCCGAGTCATTTGTCTCTAAAATATCGGAATTATGAACAATGGAGTTTTTAGAGGTGCATCGGCTGCGTTATTAAAAGCTCGCGATCCCGCCTTGGCGGGATGGTTTCGCCCTTAAGTGCCCCCGCACCGCAAGCGGTATCTGAGACAAGCGGGATTTCGATACGCTCAACTTGCATATGAAAGCCTCCAACTCTTGCAAAATTCAGGTAGAACGATTTTATTTAAGCATTGACTTTGGTACAGGTTGTCTTAGTATATTTACGTAAAAGACATTTCGATCGACCCTAAGGGTCATTGAATAAGGAGAGTATGCGATTTCTTTTGTACAATATACGTTACGCGGCAGGGATTGGACGGAAATTTCACCTTCCAGTGCCTTACTGCGGCTATTTAAAGCACACCAACGGCAATCTAAAAAAAATAGTGGATTTCATCAAATCGCTGAATCCGGATATTCTCGGATTGATCGAGGTGGATGCCGGGTCATTCCGTTCGGAAAAAAGCAACCAGGCAGAATCCATCGCCCAGGAATTGCAGCACTTTCATGTCTATCAATCAAAATATTCCATTGATTCAGTGGCACAAAAAGTACCGTTGTTGAACAAACAGGGGAATGCCGTTCTGACCAACCGGGAAATTGTGTCCCAAAACTTTCATTATTTTAGCAATGGCGTCAAGCGTCTTGTTATTGAACTCGAGTTGGAAGACTTTTCGATTTTACTTGTGCATCTTTCTATAAAATATCGCCACCGGCAGTACCAGTTGCAGGATCTTCATCGCATCGTTAAAAACATAAAAAAGCCGGTTATTGTTGCCGGAGATTTCAACGTTTTGTGGGGTGATCGTGAACTTCAATTATTCCTTGCCGCCACAGACCTACATAGTGCCAACAGCAACGGGCAACCCTCTCACCCCAGCCGGTCTCCGCGAAGACAGCTCGACTATATTTTTCATAGCCCGGAAATTCAAGTGACCCGTTTTCAGATACCGCAGGTTAAATTCTCTGACCATGCACCACTGGTATGTGATTTTGAAGTTGTCAAAGCACCCAATTGAAAGATTGGTTCGTAATATCAACAGGGTATAATTATTTCAGCACAATTCAATCTGTGACTTGAAAACAGGGGGAAATCTCGTAATTAGAAATAGTTACGAGAATTCCCCTTTTTGCGTTTTAAAGACAATGAAAATAATTTAAAAAAACCCAACATTTGAAGCCTGTTATAATTTAACACTCATGTTATTGAAAAAAATAAATTGAAAAGCCGATGATTATTAATAGTGGATTGAAGTAGTGATTCATTCGGCTGTAAGTAACAACCCAAAAGCCCCGGCTGGAACTTGTGGGCTAAGTCACGAAAGAAAACAAATCTCGTTACGGGAGGGATGAAACAGAGTGTCGGCCTACGGGTCGTAGGAGCCAGCCGAAAATGGTATTGCTTATGATATCACAACTTCTAAACCGGCTTTTGGGATTGCAAAAGCAGTAATATGCAATTGGGATTCGTTACAGGTTCGTTGGATAGCACAGGTTTCACAGCAAATATCATCACTACAACATCTTGAATGTCCATATGAATAAGAAAGCGTGAGATTTTGTCATCAATCCACGTTTTCCATTAGATAAGCTTGAGTCAATATAGATAACCAGACAATAATTCTTCTCAGCTATTCTTAACCATGCTCTTCCAGGCCCATAATAATAGACTCAACCCGCCGGTTTTGCTGTTTGCCCTCTTCAGTGCTGTTGCTGTCGACCGGATCTTTTTTGCCATACCACTGGGTGATGATTCTCCCGATTCTTACACCAGAGTATTTTGTCAGGTAGTCTTGAACCCTTCTGGCCCTGCGTTCTGAAAGCCACAGGTTATATTCATCCGATCCGGTATCGTCGGTATAGCCCGAAAGAACAACATGCGTTTTAGGATGCTCTTGCAGAAAATTTCCCAGTTTATTCAGTTCATCTTTATTCAGTTCATCATGGAATGCAGGAGTTAGATATGAACTGTTATTATCAAACAGCAACACCGCAGCGTAAGTCCAGCATCCCCCGGCATCAACCGTGGTTCCCAAAGGCGTATTGGGGCATTGATCCAGATTATCCAGCACGCCGTCCTTATCACTGTCCATCGGTTTTGGTGCCGCTGCCATGGGGGCGGGCTTTGGAGCAAGCTTGGCTAAAAATAACCCTTCAACAAAACCAGACATGTTCGCCGAAGAAGCAAGCTGATCGGTAGTGGTTGAATTTCCACAACTACCGGCTTTGGCTATCTGTTCCAGAGTAATTTTCCCGGCAGGATTATCCCCTACCAATACCGTATCGATACAAAGCCGGTCACCGAACTGGCTTTTCAAGGCGACTGCAGCCGTTATCGGGGTTTGGTCCATCTTTTCCCCATCGCTGACGAGAATGACCGAGATAGGACCTTGGGCCGACTTCAAGTCTTCACCGGCTGCGGCGATGGCTTTGGCCAGTGGAAGAGAACTATCTCCGCCGGGCCCCTTTGTAACGTTTAGGGCTGATTCAAACGCTGAAGTTGAATACTTAGTTGGCCCGTAAACAAGCATGGCCGACTTGTCAGGCAGATGGGCATCATGACCAAACGTTATGAGAGCACCATTGTAATTCAATTCAGGAAGTGTCTTATTCATAGCGGTTAAGAGCTCTTTGGCAATCTCGGCCTTTTCCTTCTGCCCGTATTTATCCGCCATTGAAGAAGATGTGTCCAGGATCACCACAAAATTGTCAACCTTAGGCAAATACTGATTGGCATCGAATTGATAAGGTTCGAAAGAGGGTGCGGTGTTCATAACTTTCTCGCCGCCACAACCGATTACCATTGTGCTGATCATTAAAATAAAAAACGGTGTCAAATAATACTTTTTCATGTCCTTCTCCTTATTTTTTTGGCTTAATTTTTTAAATCTTCCCTCAAATATTTACTTTTACAACTAATAATTTATCGTCGACCAAGATTGTAAGAACTTCCAGGATTCTAAAGATTTCAAGGCTTCCATCTACCACCAGGTCAAGGTCATTACTAAAATTAAAGTGCAAAGCAAAAGCCATGGAACAAAAATCTACGTTTTAAAGTTGTATGAACCATTTGTGTTTAACATTTTTTACCTCTGATTAATTTAAAATATCCTGGAAGGTGGCGACCCTTTCAGTATTACGAAATCATAAGCTGCTTGTCGCTTGAACTAGGTCTCCAGCGAGGAAGGGGATACAGCAATGAAGCTTTATGTAAAAAAAATTGTTATGATACGAAGCAAAGAAGTTGTGCAATAGGTATGCCAAACATAGCAGACTCCTTATCTATTTAATATTAATCGTATTATCGTTTATATCCGAATGAATATATGAGGCTTGTGAAGGGAAATGCATACAGGTTTTTAATAGAAAAATTTAAGGACTACACCTAACTATCAATAATCATAATATTTATATGTGGAGGAATTTAGATACACTGGGGATAGAGCTTGATGGTCGATCAGACATTGTCTGATATTTTAAGGAGTTACACGCTTAAGAGTGATTGTTTCGTCGTAAGAAAAAAATAAATTTAATAGGCATTGTAATATCTGTAAAGACTTTAGGTTTGAAATTCCTGCGATACATAGATATCGGTATCCGACGGTCGAAATAATATTTATCTAAAAATAAAAAGGCAGAGCCGCTTCTGACTCTGCCAGTTTAAATGTTTTTTAAATTATTTTGTTGTTCTTGGTTTTAGTCTTCTATCGTTTCCGCTTCTCCTATTTTTACCAGACCTTCGCTCAGGAATATATTCATTATACGAGAACTCACGCATTTCAATGCCTGAACGTCTCCCTCCATTATTGTGTAATATGTGGCACATTACATATTATTTCTTAAACCTTTTGCGTCCATATACTGCAAGACCAACCAAACCAGAGCCAAGCAGTATAAGTGTGGCGGGTTCGGGGACCGGGGAAATATCACCCCCTGCATCTCCATCAGCAGAGGCAACAGGTGTTGAAGTGGCTGAAGTAAAGCTTGATTTGGTTGCCGGATTATCAGACGAGTTTTCAGGGCAGGCTACAATTCCAAAAAACATGATCACAATACATAAAAACATAAAGGATTTTTTCATCTTTTTCCTTGATCATTATAAATAGGTTGAAAATTTTTATCTTGTTACTATTGAGCATGCTTACTAAATAGCAATTTGTGTGCCAGTTAGAAATGATTTCAATTCACGCAAACAACATGTCTAAAACTGAAAATATATCAATAAAATAGAGCCTATCCTGATAATGAGGAACGACTTTTGTCTTAGAAATGTAAATTTACGGTATCGAGGGAGAAGTTTAGCGAACCTGTTGGTATACTTAAACTAAAATCGACAAACTGAATTTGATTCAGGGGCGGCTTCCTTGTGGTAGTGTATGATTTTATGAACACTTTGAACCGTTCACAGAAAAGGAGGAATAGAATATCAATCCCGTTTAGTATCATATTCAATCAGGATCATCTGAAGGAATTGCCTTCAGATGATTACCATTTATTTACAAGAGCTTGAGTCTTTATTTCTATCAAGCTCTTTTGCCGCTGTATGACAATTCCTTCATCTGTCCCCCATGTTTTTCAGACAATAAATTAGAAATTATAGAATAAACAGAGGGTTATCTTTATTTTTTGACCTGGCACATCAATTGCAAAGAGCAAAAGAGATTCACAATCGTAGCGCAAATGAAATGAAATACGTTTGGAGGCGGTTCTTCAAATCGTATAATTATTTGGCGCTACGCTTTAATTAGATCATCCCCGGTATTGTCGGGGAAAAACAAAAGGAGAATGTAATGAAAAGAACAATTTGTCTGGTAGTATGTGCACTGTTTATGGTTGTCATGATGTCGGGTGTTGCTTTATCTGCCGAGAAAAAAGCTGCAGAACAAGCGAAGGAAATTATGATTACCGGAACAATTAATGATGCCAATCAACTCGTGGATAAAGACGGACAAGTTTTCAGCATTGCCGTTACCAAAGAAGGCCAAGAGCTGGTCACTAATATTGGCCAGAAAGTTCAGGTAAAGGGAACTGTACTGGAAAGCGAAGGGCAGAAACAGATCAGCGTTTCAGCCTATAAAGTCATTAAAGAATAACCGGCCATATAATAGAAATGGCAACTTTGGCAACTTAAAAGAGAAGGGGGAATTTTTCCCCCTTTTTTTTTGAAATAGCATGGTGCATAGAGCATGAAGAGATGGGACAGACTGTGTTTATTCAACACGCTCATGTAGATAAGGAGAGATGGTCAGGTGAAAACCGGATTAGCTCAAGAGAAAAGAATTAACATGTGAATAATTCGAGTGGGAAATCCACACTCTGTAATTATCCCCATACTTCATTGCAATGCATAAAATCAATAAAAATAAATAGAATCCCAAAACGATATTTAATCCAAAGCAGCAGAAATCAAATATAGGCCTATTGCAGATTTATTGAGAAAACTGCATGAAAATCCAACTTGTTAAAACCTGACATACCTTGCCAAAAGCACAACCTGAAGCAAATTAATGCCTAATACAGATATCATAAAAAGAAAAGGGCAAATCTTACGAAATGGATTTGCCCTAATCAAAAACGATATTACAATAATTTTAAGATCTCAAAAATTTGAGGGTGTATAACCTTATTAATTAGAATTACCTTCTACAGGCACCTCCTCCAGGTCGTATACATACATCTTTCCGTTATCGGTCAACTTGAGGACAACCATTCCGTATGAATAATACAAATAGCCATAAAACCTGCCATCCGGGCCTAAAATCTCGCTGAGCCAGGGTTCATACTGAGTGTGCGGATAAATCATTTGCGTAATCTCTATCAAGGTCTTTTGATCCCTGACCTTTTCCCACCTATCTCCCACCAGTGCCGTATCGTTATTTTTCGGATCGAACATGACCCCCAAAGGATTTCTGACGCCATAATATCTTGCAAAAGAACCGGCATAATAGATATCGTAATCTTCCCATTTATCGATTAAATCCTGAATGGTCACTTCGCCCGGGCCTTTAGGCAACATTTTGACCTTGCCGTAGTTCTTCAGCGATATGGAACAACCACAGAGGATCAGGACGATTAAAAGCATGATTAACAATCTATGTTTATTCATTTTTCTTACATTCTCTTTGCACATGTTTCAGTTTCGTGAAGAACCATCCTACTGATTACATATATCCCATAATTTCCACCAAAAATCAAAAGGGCAAACCCGGCGAAATAGGTTTGCCCTCATTTAAAAACGATATCACAGGTTCTGAATCCACTTTCAAAATGACGGATACATAGCGAGACTGTCGAAAAAGCCCAATTCTGTCCTTTTTTCTAATTTCGGATGTAGTAAAGTCAGATAGTTATAAGCTCCAAAATCATACTTTTGTAGTTTTTCGACAGTCTCGCTAGATTTATAGCTATTGTGGTCTTGCCTACTCCACCTTTCTGGTTGACCAAAGATATGATCATAAGTTCAACTCAAATTATTGTAAATTTACAGACACCCATGCGTGGCGAAAATCATCGACAAGGCTTCTTGTTTTGCTTCTTATATCATCCAAATTTGGAGTTATCCCAATATATTCGACAGACCATGTTGAAGCTATGCTCCTTTTATTGTATCGTTCAAGATAAACGTTTTGCATTAATTCCAGATTAATATTGAAAACGTACGCACCGTGGGAAGTTTTACCGATGTTTATATTTACATAAATCCACGGACTCCCAGACACCTTTGATACTTCTTCAAAGGTCAATACATTTAATCCTGTCATGCGGAGTTTCATCTCAACGTCTGTCTGTATCTGGCTTTTGGTCAGGCCGGCTTTTTCGCTCTCCGGCCCCATTTTTTCGACCACCACACTAATCCCCTTGATGCCTTGGAGAGTTTCTCTGGTAACCTTAGTATTAAATCCCCAGACCATTCCTGGCAGAATCAACAACACGACCATAACGGTAATAATGTGGCTTGCTCTAATCATAACTCCCCCCCATATTCATCTAACGTTCGTTTAATGAACGGTCACCAAAAACACAAAACCCCACCTCTATGAGAAATGGGGTCTTTATAATCCGTCATGGCAACCTCGGTTTCGGGTTATTTTTTCGGGTTTTTCCAGGCAACGCCTTGATGGCCAAGCAACTATGCGATCATTGATGGTATTTGGACAATTGCTATTCCTAAAAACAAGAATATGAAAGCAATACAAAGTAGAATGAAGACCAGCACCAGAAATAACTTTGTCAAATTTACTATCCTAACGCAAATATTCGATAACTTGCGCATAAATGGATTCTTAAAATTATTTATTGCCTTGGAAATTGTTTCGTCAATGTTCCACAGGTCAGAAAAAACCAAGTAATGTGGAAAATATAAATAGTCAAAAGCTGTTCTATCAGGTGGAAGTATCCTTGAGTAGAGCATGCGTTTTAGACGAATTGCGTCTTGTTTCCGCATCTTTTTAAGCCCTATTAGATAAATAATGATGTTGGGTAACAATACAATTAGTGCTGAGTTTAAGTACCCTATTTTATGAATATAATTTAGAATATTATCTATCATAGCCCTACCTTCGCCTTCTTGGGCAAAAAAATAGATTGACGAGTGTCAAGTCGAGTAGATTTCGGTTTTTGATAATTGTCAAGCCATCTCCAGCTACCAGCAGGTAGGGCTATTTTTTGGGCTTTTTCCAGGTAAGTCCTTTGTGAACTGGTTGCCTATATATGTTGCATTAGCCAAGATTTTATAATTTGGTATCGATCACCAACACAACGAAAGGACGTTAAATCAGGTCTTTCTTTTAATATTTTCCATGCGAATTTAGCGGTTTCGTTTTCGTTCCTAGATTCTTCAGGTCGTGATAACCATAACTTTATTATTTGAGATCTAGCCTCTGATTGTTTCATTCTTGCCCTCGTTATTTGGCGCAGCTTCCCGTGGGTATGTTATTTTTTATACTTTTTCCAGGTAATTCCTTTATGCTCTTTTATATAGGTTTTAATGGCGTGCTTTATGAAGTTGCTAAGACTGCGGTTGTCTTCAGATGCGAGCTTTAGCAGAAACTCTTTAAAATCAGGGTCAAATTTTATACCTATCATAGCTTTCATGCCCCTTAGCATAACGAGGTTTAACGATTTTGTAAATAGGACTTGACATTAAAATGAACGAAATTTCAACTAAGATGAACTTGGTTAAACCAATCGTCAACCTAAAAGCAAAGTAAAATGAAAAACACATTATCAAACAGAGCGCTTGAAGGAACCTGCAGCGGTGACCTTGTGGGCGTTTATTACTGTGGACCGTGGAAAGCCTTCAGGCGCTTTTCTTTTTTAGCCCCACGGGATTGGCGCTGCAGGCTGAAGAGGAAATCGAGGAAGATTAACACTATCCGTCTATGATGAGCTTTCGGGCTTGTTCTGGAAAATAAAAAACCCCTTAGAGAGCGACAACTCTCAGGGGTATTGAGGAAGTTAGGTAATGAAGAAATTTATTAATAACCCGACACTTAAAAAATGCCATACGGTGATATGTCAAGATGTATCATAAAACCTTTATATCGGGGTAATTGTCTCTATTGCCACTGTAAAACATTAACCGTCAGACCGATCTTTCAGACTTTAAGTAAATGATTACAACTAAACGCACATAAAAAAATGTGAGGCATAAAATTATATTTATTAACATATCATTTCTCCTATTAGATATATCGACAAATGTACTAAAAACTTTAAACCCACGGGCTAGTTTGACGGAGCGAAACCGGCTTTCCTGGTCAAGGTTCTGAACAATTTAGAACCTCTGCCAGTTTGAGGGACAGGGGTTATGCCCTTTGACAATTTGGTATAACTCTTTAATTTAATGAAAAACTTTGTTCCTATCTGATAATTTAAAACCCAAGGCCAAAACAATCTTTCGTTTTGTTTCCATTCTGCATGGCTTACCTTGTTCTATTCGTGAGATGGTGGGAGATGAAATATCGGCTCTTCTGGCCAGTTCAGTCTTGCTGATCAATAAAGACTCTCTAATTTTTTTTAAGGAATTTTTTTTCATTTTCTTAGGCCCAAATAGTCCTGCACTGTCACTGTAATAAACAAACCATATAAACAGTGAAATCAACCATGCACCAAGTGCCCCAAATGGCTACTATTGTTGCAGTGACCAATAATAAGCTAACGATTACTTTCATGATGACCGCCTTTTTATTTACAAATGCAAAAACCATGCAAACTTATTTGGTTGCGATATGTTTTAATTAAAATTGTATTTAAATTAAATGGTTACATCAAATGGAGGTCTAAATGGCAGGGTTGATTTATACCAAAGTGTCTGAAATTTTGTCGTATACGACAAAATATTTACGGAAAGTATTTTATAATACCAACCCATTGGACTAAGCACGTACGGCTGAAAAGGATACTCCCTGGTCCCTGTCCGTGGATTAACCAGGTGATGGGAGTAAAGGCTTTCGCCACCTTTTTTATAAAATATTATCGCAATTCTTGACATAATGGTATCAAGATTCAATTATATTATAAGACCATATAAAGGAGGGATGAATACATGACGGAAAAGGTTAGAAACATTACAATCAGTATACCTTACGACATCTGGAAAAAGCTCAGGCGTATGCAGGAAGATGATAAGATTAGATCAATTCAACAGGCGTCCATTGAAGGACTCAAACGAATAATTAAAGAAAAGAGGGGGTGATTATGGACAACAAGGTAAAAACTTTCTTTCCAGATAAGGCAATGCGTGAATTGGCTAAAAGATTAGGAATTGATAAAAAGACACCGGAAGAGATAGGGGAATACATAAAAGAAACTATGGATGATCCAGAAACGAGGAAACATTTAATAAGAATGTTTGATTTAATAAAAAAAGGCGATACACAGACAATTGGGAAAGAGTGGAAAGAAGATATAGAAAAAATGAAAGAACTTGAAAAAAAGTTGGTTGGGATACAGGACAAGGAAGATAAATTTATCTGTGTTAACTGTATGACAGATGAAGGTCGGGAACATTATTATGAGGATGAAGCCATCACCTTGTCGGATATTGCAGAACTAAAAACCACTTCATTTTACCAATGCGATAACTGTAAGAAAAAATTTAGCAAAGATGGAATAACTGAATAAAAGAACGGGGGGAATGATGATGGCAGTACTAGTCAGGCAAAAAACTAAAGGGAAGGGCAACTCCTGGTGGGTGTTTGTATCCCATAACGGTCAACGAATGTTTGGATCATGCATTGGATTCCGAGCTAATTGAAAACAATCCTAAAATTGGGTTGAAGTTGATTCAAAAAAGGACTACAGATGAATTTTTATCGAGAAAGGAACCATGTTATATCATATCGTATTAATGATAATTTTCGTAGTATTGGCATATGCTGTTGTCGTACTGTTTAGGAAATTTGCCATTATCCAGAAACGAAGGAAAGAGCGGCAATTAAAGGAATCGGAGCTTATAAACAAACTTGTTTATGAAGGGGATCTTACGACCGGCAACACCGCCAAAGGCGGGCAAGCCTCGCCAATCGCTCAACTTAGGTAATACAAATTGACAACATCAAGGGAATTTATCAAACCATCTGACGGCAATGGGTTTCACGAGTGAAAAAGAGCAGCAAAAACGATAGCACGGCCCAGGCAATCATCAGGGAAAAGCCGGTCTGATAAGCATCCAGAGTGTAAAGTCTAATTCCCCGAATTACGTCTCCTTGCCATTTTAGATCCAGAATCCAGCCCACCGCAGGCTGCAGTAATGTAGGCCCCATCATGACCCCCATATTGACGACACCTGAAACCGTTCCTGAGAGATCGGCGGGAACCGATTCTTTAGCAAACGCAAAAGTGATAATGATGCAGCCGGAGCTAAAGCCGGTCACCAAAAGCATGGCGATGAGCCCGTAAACCGGAATTTTCGTAATAAAGGTTATAGAAAGCCATCCGGCGATTGATATGACGCTTCCGATGAGATAGAGTCGTTTGCGGTGCCCCAGACGATCTGAAAACCAACCGAAAATGGGACCGCCGACCGCCCACGCCACCAGTAGCGAGGATGTCATCGCCGCCGCTACGGGCGGTGACAATTTGTGGTGAGTCGTGAGAAAGGGAACTCCCCAAAGGCCGGAGAATGTCAGCACACAACCGACAAGCCCCCCTGGTATGACACACAGAAACCATGTATTCGGATAGTTGAATACTTCAACAACGCCCTGTATTATCTTTTGACGTGAGCTTTTGCCGGCAGTTATTTCGGTGTCGCCCAAATCCGCATATCCTTTTTCATGGGGATAGTCCCTGACAAAGAACCAAATATTCAAGCAGAGAACAAAGGTCACCAAGGCCGACAGCAAAATGACGATTCGCCAGGAACAGATATTCATGAGCAGCCGCAGCGGGGTTCCAGCAAAAACAGCACCGACAATGCCAAAAAACAGCGCCACTCCCGATACCATGGCATAATGGCGCGGAGGAAACCAATTGTTAGCCACTTTCAGCAATCCGACAAAGGCCACAGCAACGGAGCCGCCGATTAACAATCGACCCAAATTGGCCCAAATGATTTGGGGAGCCAAGGCAAAGAGCAGTGTCCCGATTACGGTAACCAGTGATCCAATGGTGAGTAGCCGGCGGGGACCCAAAGTGTCGGCGAGAATACCTGTGGGGATTTGCATGGCCACGTAGCTATAGAAATAGAAAGCGGACAGGTTGCCCAGTGCGGCCGCATTTATGTTGAACTCTCTCATCAGTTCTTCAGTCATTACGGCCGGTGCCACGCGATGAAAAAAACCCATCAGATAAAAAAGAGCCCCAAAGCTCCAGACGAACCAGGCAACTCTTTGCGGAGGTGAATGGTCAAGATGCATCTTAATCCTAATATTCAGGTGGTGGTTTACTTCGTTGAAACGTGGGCAATATAATTAAGTGAGTGTCATCTGTCAATCCAAGTTTAAGAATTTAAATCCTCATTCTTTACAATTCACCCTAAACAAATAGAAAATAAACGGGTTGTGACCAAGTAATAATCACATCTATATGATTTTACCTTGAAAATTTTATCCAGCCTGTTACGCTGTATCGACGTTATTAAAAATTAAAGGCACGAAATCCGGTAGCAGGAATAACACCATGAAGACGATATTGATTGTTGAGGACGATAAAAAAACGACATCCCTGGTCGCGCTTTATTTAGAAAAAGAGGGCTTTAATGCCATGGTTGCTCATGACGGGCTTGAAGGGCTGGCACTTGCAAAGCGTCACAATCCGATATTGGTGATCCTCGATTTGATGCTTCCGAAACTGGACGGTTGGGAAGTATGCCGCCAACTCCGGCGAATTTCAGATGTTCCCATCATTATGCTCACTGCTCGAGGGGAGGAAATTGATCGAATCTCCGGCCTGACACTCGGTGCCGACGATTATGTGGCCAAACCGTTCAGCCCGAGAGAGCTGGTTGCCCGTGTAAAGGCCGTTCTCAGAAGAGGGCGTTTTTTTCCGATAAAAGATAAAAGCATTTTGTCTTATAAAGATCTGGTATTGAATCTGGAAAAGCGAACCGTACGCCTAAAGGATCGTCCTGTTCAACTTACGCCCCATGAATATGCGCTCTTGCAAGCGCTTATGGTGTCTCCCGGAAGGGTTTTTACGCGTGATGAGCTTTTAAATCATCTATATCCCGCAGGTGAAGCCCTTGTCATAGACCGTGTCATCGATGTCCACATTGGAAAGTTACGACAAAAGATCGAAGATAATCCATCGACGCCCAAATACATTATGACCGCTCGCGGCATCGGGTATCATTTTGCGGAAGACAGCGATTCATGAAGAAGAAAAACCTAGCTGTAACCGAACATTTAGCATGGAAACTTCTGGGGATTAATATCCTGGTGATCGGATTTGTTATCGCTATTGTATGGCTGTCTATTGACTATCTTTCAGCAGATTATTTTATGGTCTTGATGGAGAAGTACAAGATTTCCCCGGGCCCGAGCCATGAAATGTTTTTGAGTGCCGTTCACAGATACCTTATTTGGGCGAGCTTGTCAGCGCTTTTACTGGCTTTACTTCTCAGCTTTTTGCTCATCAAGCGGGTTTTGGGTCCCCTTGCCCAAATGGCCGAAATTACGCGCAGCATTTCATCGGGAGATTATTCGGTCAGTATTCCGATCAGATCTAAAGACGAAGTCGGTCAACTGGCAATGGCCTTCAACCGGATGGCAGACAGCCTTCAAAAGATCGAACGACTTCGAAAAACCATGATGATTGATGTCGCACACGAGCTCCGGACCCCGTTGAGCAATATTCAGGGATATCTTGAAGCGTTGATTGACGACGTCGTACCCGCATCCAGGGAAACCTTTGAGCTCCTCCATGATGAAACCCTTCGACTGACGCATCTTGTGGAAGATATTCTGCGTCTGGCCAAAGCAGATGCAGCAAGAGAGACCCTCGATCTCATGGATATTCGAATAGGAGATGTGATTGAACGCGTTCTCGAGGTCTTCCGAACTCAATTTGAAACCAAGCGTATCGATGTGGATTCAACGGGAGTTGACGAGACTGTTCGTGTCTATGCCGATCCTGAAAAACTGACGCAAGTTGTCCGCAATCTGATGCAAAACGCATATCAGTACACAATTTCCGGCGGAACGGTCAAAATATTTACGCAATCGATGAATCTGGACATACACGTTGTTTTTGCCAATACCGGTGTTGAAGTTGACGAACAGGATCTCCCCTTTATTTTCGATCGTTTTTATCGGGGTGAAAAGTCTCGTTCAAGGGAGCATGGCGGTGCGGGTATCGGCCTGGCCATTGTCAAAGAGTTGATTGAGGCGCACAATGGAAAGGTTGGCGCTCAGATACACAACGATGAAACCCGTGTTTGGTTTTCCCTGCCGATATACCCCTCTGGATCACCTCCCGATTAGTTGTAGTTAATTAGGCTAAAATAAGTGGGTCATCTCCAATTAAGCAGGTGTGGTCCCAGAGGGTTCAAGGATTCAAGGATTCAAGGGTTCGAGTGAAATGCTTTAAAAACCACTGAAGGATCCAAGTGGTCGAGGGGCCAAGGATTCAAGTGAAAAGCAAAAAAATATTCAAAGAAAGTAACCTATATATTGTTAGCAGGGGATTTAGATTGAATTGAAAAAGTGAATTGGGTACACTCAATAAAGACATCGCGGAAATCGAAAGAATGTTAAAGGCGCTGATAAAGTCTTTAGAAAACAAACCCTTGAATCCTTGACCCCTTGAATCCTTGGACCCTCTTCTCCAACTAAATTGGAGAAGAACCACCCCTCTTAACCCGGATAATTCATGACAAAGATTATTCTGCAAGTCCACGATAAGTGCCGGCAGTTTTTAAGGCCTTTACCATATCTTCAATGGTAATTTGTTTCGGATCGTAGAAAACGGTGTTGATCTCTTTAAAGTTTTTAAAGCCAATGGTTACATGACTTACGCCGTTCAGACCTTCCAGGGCTGATTTGCCTACATCATATCAGTGAACGTAAAAAACGGCCTTGGACTGCGAATCTGTTTTTGGATCCGACAAAGCCTGGTTTGCAATACCCGTAACAAAAATTGTCAACAGTATCAATAATACATATACGAAACGCTGAGACAATTGTATCACGATAGGCCTCCTTTAATGGCTGTAACATCGGGTTTTATGTGTTTTCTGCCGAGATGCCCTACTTAAAGAGTTTCAGAAACTGGCCGTAGCCTTCCTTTTCCAGGTCTTCAACCGGGATGAAGCGCAAAGCCGCGCTGTTGATACAGTAACGCAGACCGGTAGGCGCCGGGCCGTCGTCAAACACATGACCCAGATGGCTGTCGCCGTTGTGGCTGCGAACCTCTGTGCGCACCATCCAGAGGTTCCGGTCGGACTTTTCCACGATGTTTTTAGGCTCAAGGGGTTGTGTAAAACTGGGCCAGCCGGTGCCCGATTCAAATTTATCCACGGAACTAAAAAGGGGTTCACCACTGACAATGTCAGTATAGATGCCCGCTTTATGATTGTCCCAGTACTCGTTTTTAAAGGGGGGCTCGGTGCCGTTTTGACGCGTGACCTTGTACTGCATGGGGTTCAGGCGCTGCCGTAGCTCATTATCGTTGGGTCGGGTGTACGTCCGTTCTTCACCCATTTTCTCTTTAATGGCCACCGAAGACATATCGCCTTTTTCCATACCGGATTTTGTTTTATCTTCCATGGCCGGGGCAATTTCACTATCCATTCCGGACTTCATGCCCCCCTTTTGAGTTCCGGTTTTCAGGTCCGCCCAGGTTTTTTTCAGAAACTGGTCGCGGCCCGAACCGGAACGGTACCACTTATACCGGATCGGATTCTTTTTATAATAGTCCTGATGGTAATCCTCGGCCGGATAGAATTCTCCCAGAGGGAGAATATCCGATACGATGGGTTTGCTGAACCGACCCGATGCAGATATGCGCTGTTTGGATTGCTCTGCCAGGCGTTTTTCCGTCTTGTCTGCGTAGAAGACAGCGCTTCGGTACTGGGTTCCCCGATCCACAAACTGCCCTCCGGGATCTGTGGGGTCCACGTGTTGCCAGAAGATGTCCAAGAGTTTTTCATAGCTGATTTTGGCAGGATCGTAGATGACTTTCACGGCCTCTATATGGCCGGTGCCGCCGCCGGAAACCTGCTTGTAAGTGGGATTTTTTTCCCGGCCGCCGGTATAACCGGAAATGACCTCGATGACACCCTCAACCTTTTCAAAATCGGATTCCGTACACCAGAAACAACCGCCGGCAAAAACGGCGGATGCGGTTTTCTCTGTGTTATTTTTCATGTGCTTCTCCATTTTATCCATGCTATTAACCTGCTGATAGCCGATCAAGATTACTGTAAAAACGATGAATACGATATGTAATGATCTCATGTTTCACCTCCGTTGCTTCAAACTGAATAAACATAATACCTGTTTAGATAAACGTCCAGGGGCCGCATGTCTCAGGGCCAATCGGTTCCTTCGCTGGAAAGAATATAATCATTCATGGTGAAGGTTGGATAAAGAAAGTGTAAAGATTGTTTAAAGATTCAAATTTGTTGAATTGTCAAGGGATTGTGTGCTTATGAAATTCTTAGGATAAAAAAAAGCAAATACTTTTAACGCTTTACTTTCTGTGGATGGATATTATGTTATAGGTAAAAATATCGGAGATAAAAGGCAATGGAAAAGAATTCGCATCATCTAGTCCGCTGCTCTAACTGTGGAGCAAAAAACAGAATACTTCATGATAAGATTTCGGGCGTTCCAAAATGTGGAAAATGCAAAGCTGAGCTGAAAATGGATCAGGCCGAAGGAAGTGGCGGTGAATCCTATCTTTTTCGGTGTACAAAGTGCAGGACCCGGAACAGAATTCCCTTTTGGAAAATAAATGCAGGGGCAAAATGTGGAAAATGCGGGACAACTCTTGACACAGAGGAGCTGTTTGTAGCTCAGCCTTTGATGGTATCGGAAACAAATTTTGATCTACAGGTACTTGGCTCACCTTTACCGGTACTCCTTTTTGCCTGGGCGCCCTGGTGTCCCACATGCCTTGCGGCAATGCCGGTGATCGATGATTTCGCAAAAGATGCCAAAGGAAAAATCAGGGTCGGCAAAATGAACGTGGATTCCAGTCCAGGGATCTCTTCAAAATACAATATTTTGAGTGTCCCTCAGATTTTAATATTTGATAACGGCCGTTTGCAAGAAACCATGCCGGGGGCTTTGCAAAAACACGAGATCATGATGAAAATGGCCCGGTATTTCTGATTGGCAATCAAATTCAAGGATGGCTTTTTTCTTTGTTAAAGGATCTGAATGACAACATGACACCTGAAGATTTAAAATACTTCTGGGGCAATCACATCAAGATCCAGATCGATGACAAAGATCTTGACTATGTAAAAGCAAAGGAGATTGCCAAAGGCAAGGCAACTGAATTGGCTCAAGATCCCATGCTTTTGTCATGGTACAGCGGGAAGACAGGTGACTATTTCCCGAAGCTCGAGTGCGGATCCTGGGATAAACCGGTGTGGATTTTATTTGCAGAATCCAGGGGTGCAGATATTGCCGTCAATATTAATGATGGTGAATATATTTTTCTTTACCTTTCACTATAACCCTGTTTAAATTTGAATTCCCCCCTGCTTTCAGCGCGGGATGAATTCAAATAGGGGATAGGAATTCTAGCCTTCCGTTTATTAGATCCCGCAGGTTTACCTGCGGGATTTTCATAAAATCGTAATACGATTTTGTTTTAGAAACTTCAGCAGGAAAGCGGCGCCATGATAGAGATTATCGATCTTACGAAAGACCTGGTGCAATTCAAAACCATGCACTCAAAACCGGACGAGATCCATCGATGTGCAGCATTTATTGAACAATATTTGAACACTTGGGATGTTACATACAGACGTCTTGATTATAAAAATGCACCCGCTATTTTGGTACTTCCTCAACATGGTATTGCCTCTTTACTTTTGATGAGTCATATCGACGTCGTGGACGCTCCCGATAAACTGTTCAGCCCGAGGATTCAGGATGGAAAACTTTATGGGCGGGGATGTTTTGATGACAAATATGCGGTGGCACTGTCTTTGGTTCTTTTAAAAAACAATCTGCTGCAGCTTCGAAAGCAGGGCAGGGGGCAAAAGGAATTACCCTTCGGGATTTTGATTACCAGCGACGAAGAAATCGGAGGATTCAACGGTGTCAAAAAGACCCTCGTTGAAATTCAAACGGACTTTTGTATTGTACTTGACGGCGGCAATATTGAAAAAATTGTCGTTAAAGAAAAAGGTGTTGCCAGGGTTAAGCTTATGTGCCGAGTAAAAATGAATTCAGGCAGTCAACCATGGCGGGGGAAAAACGCCGTCGAAAAATTGATGGATGACATTGCTGCGTGGGAGACTTATTTTGTGAAATCAGCCCCCGAAAACCCGCACAGAGCAGTTGTTCGTAACAGTATTCGTTCGGAAAAATCGCGTCATGGCGTTCCGGAATTTGCCGAGGCGCGTTTAGAAATTCGGTATACGGAAGCCGATGATCTTGAGAGAATGTTCAACACCATGCAAAAAAAATTGCACAGCGATATCATTGTGGAGAACGTCGAGCCCCTCTTTTCCGGCGGTGAATCAGAACATCTGAAGTTACTGCTTGAGATTTCGAAAAAGACACGAATCGGGTTTGAAGACGGCGCCAACGATTCACGCTTTCTTTCACAGTTCGGGATAAAAGGAATTGTCTGGGGCGCTGACGGCAACCGCAGCCAGCATACGCCCAACGAACATGTCAACATAGAAAGTGTTTATGAACTTTATACACTTCTCGATGCGTTTATTCAACGATGTGAATCGCTGGCAAGGATCTGTTGAAATACGACTCGATAAAGATGAAGGAGCCCTTGATATGGTGAAAAAAAAGAAAATAAAATTGATTTCCTGGAATGTTAACGGCATTCGAGCTGCCATTAAAAAGGATTTTTTCAAATCATTCAAACAGATGAACGCCGATATATTTGCCATTCAGGAAACAAAGATTCAGGATGCACAACTCACGGATGAAATGAAAAATGTTTCAGGCTATGAAGCATTCTGGTCGCAGGCCACTGTAAAAAAGGGATACAGTGGTGTTTGCACCTATGCACGGATAAAGCCCAAACGCATTAATTGCAGTATCGGTATACCGGAATTCGACAATGAAGGTCGTATTGTCGAGATGGATTTTGATGATTTCATATTTTTTAACGTGTATTTTCCCAATGGTCAAATGAGTGAAGAACGGCTGAAGTACAAGCTCGATTTTTATGAAGGTTTTTTCGATTATGCCGATGCCTATAAAAAGCAGGGGCGAAGCCTCATCATAACCGGAGATTACAACACTGCCCATAATGAAATCGACTTGAAAAATCCGAAAACCAATAAAAAAACGTCCGGTTTTTTGCGAATCGAGCGTGACTGGCTCGATCGGATTGTTGAAAACGGCTATGTGGACACCTTTAGATATTTTTATCCGGATACCGTAAAATATTCGTGGTGGACGTATCGATTCAAGGCAAGGGAGCGCAACATCGGATGGCGCATCGATTATTTTTTTGTTACCGAAGATATTATCGAAAAGGGATGGATCAAAGAAGCGTTTATCGACAATGATATTTTGGGTTCGGACCATTGTCCCATTGGCCTGATTATGGAAATATGAGCCGAATATCTATAATAGTTGAGGGGTCGGTGTGCCTTTATTTGTTAAATCGCTCCATGGATAATGCTTTTTTTCAAACAGTACACGCTTTTCAAAAAAAATTGTCCATTCCGCCTAAAATTTTATAGAATGCCGATAAACACCGGGAGAACTTAATGGAGCCGATCTATATTGCCGCCTTTATCAGCTTTGTTATTGGCCTTCTATCAGAACGAGCTGCCCTACTGGTACCGGCTCTACCTTGAAAGTAAGAAAGAACGTCCTTTAGAGGCCGCTGAATCTTCCATGCGTCTTTCCAATACACGTAACTTGGAACATGGATTCCGACAGGCAGATGAAATCAAAGGCTTTTTAGGTTTGAAATGAACCCCAAAAAGATAAAGACATCGAACGTACAGATTTTTATAAAATGGGTCGTTTTGATACTTCTGGCCCTGGTGCTTGTGGCGTATATTTTTCGGCAGCTGTCCTGGACTTGAGCTTTTAAACGAGGTATAGGACCTGAATCTTGCATGAAAATAGATGAAACTGCAGCGAACATATAATGCTGAAACAAAGCCGAAAAGAGAGATAGACATCATGACCAAAGTAATGATTCATCCTGCCAGCTATGAGAATGTCCGTCAGGCCGTGGACAGGGCCTTTGAACACTTTCCATTGAAATTACAGGGAAAACGCGTCTTAATAAAACCCAATGTTCTCCGGGCTTCCCAATGGAATGAAGGCATCGTTACCCATCCTGCTGTCCTGAAAGCGGTGGTGAAAAAAGTAGAATCAATGGACCCCTGCATCCATCGTTGTGGGAGACAATCCCGGACTGTTCAACTATGGAGCAAACGAGGAAAGTTTTGAAAAAACAGGATTGATGGACGCAGCCTGCGGTCATTACGAGAATATCGGGAATGATTCCGTGAAGGTCGGTTTCAATCCCGATTTTTTATCCGCGGTCAGTCTCTCCCAGGCTGTAGTGGACGCCGATATCATCATCAGTCTGCCGAAATTCAAAACCCACGGATTAACCGTCATCACCGGTGCCATCAAAAACAGTTACGGTTTTTTGCCGGGTGCACAGAAGGCCAACCTGCACAAGATAGCAGGGAGCCCACAGCGTTTCCATGAAATGCTTGTGGATGTGTTTCAACTCCGGGTGCCCGACCTGTTCCTTGTGGATGCCGTGGTCGGCATGGAAGGCAACGGCCCGGCATCACCAGATTTAAGAGACATCGGTCTGATTCTGGCCTCCGACAACGGCGTAGCACTGGATGCGGTTATTGCCACGATGATGGGATGTGAACCCGGCTTGTTGCGATTCCTTCAGAAGGCAAAGGAAATAGGGTTAGGGGACTATGATCTCGAGAAAATTGAAATACTTGGGGAATTGAAGCCACTGCCTGATTTCAAAATTCCGCCCCTCGGCGGTGAAGCGATTATGCACAATGAGACCATACAGGGAATGCTCCTTGATCGAACCCTTTTGCGACCCCAGGTTGATTCTCACTTGTGCACTGCCTGTGGTACATGTATTGATCAGTGTCCGGTGTCGGCCCTTTTAATGGATGAGGATATCCCCCAAGTGGATGCTGAGACGTGCATTACCTGTTTTTGCTGTCAGGAAATATGTCCTGAAAAAGCCATTGCTTTAAAGTAAAGACAACAGAAAGCCCTGAGTGTATCGCTACAAGATACCCTGAATCGATTATATTTTTCAATGGAGATCAAATTTGTCTTCGAGCAATTTTGCGAATTGGCGTTGATACGGTCTAATCTTTTTTAAAAAAAGAGCGCATTCGTCACAAAAATTCATACCTCTCCCGTCGATAATAGCTCGAACATAACCCAAATTTCCAAATTTGTTGAATTCTCCCCTGCTCATGGGGCACAACGAACCATCCTTGGCCGATTTGTAAGATGCATGGTCGGTTAACCCAAAATTATGTCCCACTTCATGCAGAGATACCTTTATGGTTCTGTCGACATATAAGTCATAGTCTGCTTCAGTGGTGACGTCAGACGGTTCGAGTCGTTTGGTAGAAACGACGGCAACATCATTCATAGCGTTTTTGCCGCCAAAAATGGTATTGTAAAACTCATCTTCATCTTGCGTTGTTAAATCCGCATCGGTGATTCCCAAAATATGTCCGCCAATTTCTTCATGAAGTATCATTGTCAACAAAAGCGCATCAATAGTATCAACAGCGGGTGCTTCATGATGGAATATATTGAATTCCTTTATCATTCCCCGAAAGGATTCCAAAATCTTTTCCCCGATCTCTTTGAGGCTGCTGTACGTCATACACTCGCCGATGCGAACAATGTTTATTTCAGATATATGTTCAAGCATTTTAATAACTCCAAAAAACTGATCCAACGTGTCTTGTCCGATGTATGTCGTGTTTTTGATTCACTCCCTTATTATAGCATATTTTTCAATATTATACAAAATTAAGAAACATCAGAATGATAACAAACAACTGAACCATTGGCAGGTAATGAAAAAACGATCTGCTTGACTTTGTTTTCACCCAATGTCAAATTGAAATTATGACATCACACGGGTTCCAAATTTCAGAATTGCCTGAACTCAACACGCCTATTTTAATTGCGGGATTTGGGGGATGGGGAAACGCCCTGGATATTTCACGGGGAGTGGCCGCATATTTGATCCGCAAACTCGAGGCCCGAATGTTTGCGAGCATCGATCCGGATGTTTTTTTTCGCTATGATGTCCTTCGTCCGGAAGTCGATATCAAAGACGGGGCAATGGTACGGTTTGATCCACCCGGTGGATCGATTTATGCCGCCCACCTCGACGCCGGCCCATAACGATCTTGTTGTTTTAGAAGCAGACGAACCCAACCTTCAGTGGAATCGTTTTGCAAAAGAGCTGTTTTCACTTTGTCGAAAGCTTGGCGTCAAAACCGTCATTACCCTCGGCAGTATGTATGACAATGTCCTTCATTCAGACCGGATCATATCGGGTATCGCTTCACACGAAGACGTCCTTTCCAGGCTGAAACAAAAAGGCGTCATTCCCGTCTCCTATCAGGGGCCCGGTGCAGTTCATTCCGCGCTTCAGTTTGAAGGTGTCAAACAGGGTTTTCAATGTATCAGCCTGTGGTGTCACTGTCCATATTATTTGCAGAATACCAAACATTACGGACTGTTGTCCCATTTGGCCAGTGTTTTGTCTTTTCTGGGTGAATTCAAACTGGACACCCAAGACCTTGAAACGCGCTGGAAAGCCATTGAAAGTCAGATCGGAGAGATTATCGAAAACAGCGGTGAACTCCAGGCCATGATCGATGATATCCGCAAGGCCAAATTGCGCGGAACCTGGCAAAATCTAGAAAAATCCACCAAAGGTGAAAAGGTTATCGATTTAAGGGATTTTCTACCGCCGCGCTAATTGTTTTTCTCCGTCTGAAATCTATTCCCTGATAGAAAGCCGCGCCCAATAGAATCAAACCGAACCAGGCGTGGTTGAAGCCTTCAAATTTTGTCCAAATGACTTCTTCTGCTGCAGTAATGAGCAGAACCCCAAGCAGCGGACCCAGTATGCCTCTTACCGGTACAACTCGCGAAGCCAGCAGGGCTGTGATGCTGAGTGCCAGGCTGAATCCGGAAACCGGACTCACGTGAGAGGTCCTTGCAAGGTGGAGCACACCGGCCATGCACGCGGGGATGGCGGCAGTCATCAAACACAGGATTTTCACTGTTCGCGTGGGAATGCCGATGGCTTCTGCCGCCTCCTCGCTGGCTTCCGTCTCTTTGGAATAGAGTCCCCAGCGGGATCGAGAAAAAAGCGCATGACATGCTGCGGTTGCCAAAAGCAGAAACGCGGCCAGAAGATTACAGTGAAGCTTGGATATGGGTTCAGGGATATAAAGTCCGGCGGAACCTCCGGTTATGCTCTCCAGTGTTTCGAAAAGTCTTTGAAAAATAATAAGTATACCCAGAGTGGCAAGGGAATAGTAGCCATGGTTCAGTCCGGCCATAAGAAGAGTGACCATTAGTGATCCCACGAAACTCAGTGTTACGGACAGGATAAACGCCGGAAAAAAAGAAAGACCTTTTGAGATAGCGATTCCGAAACAGTATGCGCCCAACCCGAAAAAAACTGCATGCCCCAGGCTGATAAGTCCCAGAGAACGTCCCGGGATATCATAGGATACAGCCATTGTGCCATTAATGATGAGTGAAAAAACGAAAATGCCGACGTATCCTTTACTGAAGACGGCGGAAGATAGCAACAAAGCAGTCAAGATTATGATTGAAAAAGACATTTGCCATGGTTTCATTGTCGCCTCCCGCCTCTTTTGAGCACCAGGTAAACGACCAGAAGACTGTATACAACGGTGTCCGTTGACGTATACGCAAACAAAACGCCTGCAAACGACTCTATAAATCCCAGAACCAGACCGGCGACGGCCGGACCCCGGAGGTTTCCCATGCCTCCGGCCACCACGATAAAGAGCGCTTTAAGGGTCAGATCAATCCCTTCTCTGGGGCCCAGAGGATACAGGGACGAATAAAAAATACCCGCCACCCCGGCCAGGATCGTGGCAAGGCCCAGGGCGCTCATGGATGTGAAACCGGGATTAATACCGTAAAGGGATGCAGCCTCTTTGTCCTGTGCCAGAGCTCGCATGGACCTTCCCAGGTCGGTTTTTTTCAGAAAAAGGGTGGAAAGACCGATGGTGACAGCCGCCATTCCCAGTAGAATCGCTCTCAGACCCGGAATTTTCAGGCCCATAAGATTAAAGGTGGGGAAGATAATATTGGTCGAAATGGGTTCCCAGCCCTGCCACCACACAAACAGGTCCTCCAGGATAAGTGCCAATCCCAGACTTGCGATCAGAGATGTTACAACGCCGGCGGACTGGGAAAGATTGCGAAACGGTACCACAATGATCAAATGCAAAAGGAATCCAAACCCGATAAAAATCGGTGTCGCCAAAGCACAAAAAGTCCATGGCGAAAAGGGATATAGAACCAGGGACTTTTTATAGAGAATCGCCGCCAGCACTGCCAGGCTTCCGTGGGCAAGGTTGAGGACCCCCATGATCCCAAATGCCAAGGAAAGTCCTACAGCCAGTAAAGCATATACGCCACCCAGGAAAAGGCCGCTGATGAGAACCTGAATCACTTTATAATTGCTTTTACTTCTTTGAACCCGGATAACGATGCCGGGCGGTGGCGACCTCCGGCGGCCAGACAATGTTGTACTGCCCGCCGATAATCTGGGATGGATAGGTATTGATGGTTCCCACACCGTTTTCGGCAAAGCTCACTACGCCGCCGACAGTCATGATCTTGAGTTGTTTTAAGGTTCTCATAAGTTTTTCCCTGTCAAGACTTCCGGCCCTTTCAATTGCCTGGGTCGCTGCTTCAAATGCCATCATGTAAGCCGGCGCCCATGGAAAGTCATCGAGGCTGATTCCGGAACGCTCCATAACCTCTGTAAATAGGGCCGGATTTCCGTAATTCATTCCCTGGGTCCAGTAGGACTGTCCGATGACGCCTTCTGCACCGCCACCCAGGCCCTTTTTGAAGACACCGCCGTGGTGGATGACGTGAAATTCTTTGGGGCTCAGGCCCAGTTCTCTGGCCTGGCGCATAAATGCAATGGAAAACGGCACGTTGGCTGAAACAAAAACGATATCCGGGGATTTTTTCTGGATCTTTACTATGGCTGCGGTAAAATCGTGGGTATTCGCCGGAAGTACGTTGAGGGAAACTTCTTTTAGTCCCGCTGAATCCGCCAGCTTTTTAGCCCCGCGATACACGCCCTGAGGGTGAAGGGTATCTTCGACAACGAAGGCAACGGTTTTGGCCCATCCTTCAACCTTGATCATGTCCCAGTACCTGTGGGTGTATCTGGGGGCCGCATCAATGACGCAGACAATCCATTTGAAACCGCGATTGTATATTTTGTGGGAATTTGCGCAAATGGCAATAAATGGCACCTTGTTTTCTTCTGCAGCCACACTGGCGGCAAACGTCACCGGACTGGAATAGGGTCCCAGCAGAATATCCGCTTTGTCCACGGAAATCAGCCTTTCGTAAAACTTTCGGGCGGTGGGACCGTCGCTTTTGTCATCATATACGATGAATTTAACGGGAAGTCTGGTCCCGGATGATTTGACATATATCCCCCCCCGGCTGTTGATGGTCGTTGCATACGCTTCCATTAACTTTTTAAAAGGTCCTATTTCCGTGGAAAATTTACCGCTCATGGAAACCGTTGCCCCGATTCGAATTTCTTTGGGTGATTCGGCGAATGTGGTTTTTGAAAAAAGAATAATTATTCCGAGTGCTAAAATGGTGATGAACGATAAAAATAATACGCGATTTTTATAGGTCTTCATTTTTTTCCCCCTCAATAAAAAAGGACCATCCCGAGTCGGGATGGCCCTATGGCTTGAGCATAACTCGTCAATATCCGTTCCAAATTTTAGGCAACTGTTACATCATGACATATCCATTGTCAATGAATAACTAAATTTTTTTCCGTGAAAGCACCCATCTTAGTTGATCGAAACAAAGTTTGCCGTATCGATTCAACAGATCAGCTGGACCCGCTTCAATCAACCGTTAACATTTGGAATTTGAAGAACAATTACAGCCTGAACCGCAGGCAGTCGGAGCTTGGGTGGGGGTGCTGCTGATGCCCTTCACTTCAATTTCAAAGGTCAATGATTCACCGGCTAAAGGGTGGTTCAAATCCATGGTCAATTTTTCATCATCCACATGGGTTATTCGAGCGGGGACCTGACGTCCTTCCGGGGTGTGGAGTCCCACCGTCATACCGACCTGAGGATTCATTTCAGGCGGCACGTCTGATCTGGGAAATGATTGGGTAAGGTTTTCGTCTTTATGACCGTAAGCATCTTCCGGCTGGAGGGTAAAAACCTTTTTGTCATTTACGGCCATTCCCAAAAGTTCTTTTTCAAACCCTTTGATCAACTGACCTGCACCCAATTGTATTTCAAGAGGCTGACGTCCTTGACTGGTGTCGAATACCTCTCCGTTTTGCAATGATCCTTTGTAGTCCACACTGACAAACATTCCGTTTTCAACTTTTTCCACAATGTTCTCCTTTAATTTGAATTTATAATTCACTAAACCTATACATTAAAATATCCAAGTCAAGTCAGATATTTTTTTGCTAATGAACACTTGTTTCTCTGAGTCAGAAAAATGCGGATAATATCACTTCGAAGATGCCGCTTTTAAAAGACCCCGTCTGCGGTGCGGTGAAAGGGCTTGCCCGGGTGGGAAACTATATCACTCCGCGATAATATGCAAACCGCTGGGCATAGGGCTTGAAGGTTTTCGTAAGAAAAGATTTTTCCCGACTGGATAAAGGTTTTAAATCTCGGCCAGAATCGGCCAGAATTTTTACTTCTCCTGGGTTTGAGCAGCCCACGATCGCTATTGAAATGTCATGGGAAAGGGCATATTGAATCAAAAGTTCCGGTGTGATGCCGTATTTTGCGTGAATATAGTGAGATGCACCCAGAACCTTCATTCCAATAACGGCAATTCCTTTTTGATTTGCTACAGGTAGTGTTGAGGTCAAAAAACCACCTATTATTTCTTCCACCGGATTGACCGGCATCATGACAGAATCCACCGGCCAATTTTGTAACGCCATTGTCAGAACGTCGGGGTCGTGATGACCGGTTACGCCGATGAAGCGGACCTTCCCTGATAATTTGGCTTCTATAAATGCTTCCAGTGCGCCTCCAGGGGCAGAAATCAACTCAATGTCTTCTACGGTTCGAACGTCGTGGATCTGCCACAAATCAAGGTAATTCGTCCCAAGACGTGAAAAAGACGCTTCAAGGTCGGCCAAAGCCCCTTCTTTGTCCCGGCTGGCCGATTTACTCGTTTGAAAAATTTCAGCCCGTATTTCCGGAAACTCACTCCACACTGAACCATAGTAAAGTTCACTGTCGGAATATACCCTGGCCGAATCAAAATAAGAAATTCCATTGTCAATGGCCGCCAAAATGACGTCACGGGCCTGAGAGTTTAGGGCATGGGTTCTGAGAATGCCTTCGCCGCCGAGACCGACCTTGCCGAGTTTTTTTATCAGGTTTATCATCATTGATGTCCCTTTTGGCCGACTACACCTTATCCGCTTTGCTGAAACTTGACGAACTCGTAAAAAGTTTTTTGTGCGCGATATCTAAATCTATTACTGAAATAAGTTGACAAGCAAGTTAAATCTTTTGAAAATATAATCGGATACCTAAAATCTGCAATTGCCGATTTCGCCGCAGTTGCAAGTTGAGCTTGCGAAATCCCGCTTGCGGGGGCGCAGGGCGTGAAGCTGTAATAAGCTACCGCGAACGCCCTGTAACACAGTCCCGCCATAGGCGGGATGAAAGCGATGATCCCGAAGGGTGAAAAATTTTGAGACATTCGTAAACGTCGATACACAGCAATAAAGTGTATTCAGTCTACCTTGAAATCGGGCCTATCTATTCATAAATATTGTTTATATTATCCTTTTCAAAAATTTTCATGCAGTTTTTAGGGAATATGAAAAAGGGCATTTATTGATACGTCGAGTTTTTAAATGAATATTTCTCTCCAAAGAAGGGCTGAGACATGATCATCCAAAGTGTGGCCGGGCTTTTTGTTTTTTCAGGCATTGCCTGGTTGATCAGCGAAAACCGAACACAGGTTAAAATTAAACTGGTCATTGTCGGCATTGCTATTCAGCTGGTGATCGGATTCATTTTGTTGAAGTTGCCTGTTTTTAGAAGTTTTTTCATTTCGTTGAATCATTTGGTCCTTTCACTTGAAGCATCGACCAAAGCCGGAACATCCATGGTATTCGGATATCTTGGAGGCGGGAACTTGCCGTTTATTGAAAAATTTCCTGGATCCAGTTTTATTTTAGCTTTCCAGGCCCTTCCTTTGATTCTTGTTATCAGTGCACTCTCTTCACTTTTGTTTTACTGGAAAGTGTTGCCCCTGGTGGTCAGGTCATTTTCATACGCGCTGCAAAAAACCCTGGGGTTGGGAGGTGCAGAGGGACTCGGTGTTTCTGCAAACATATTTGTCGGCATGGTGGAATCCCCACTTTTTATTCGCCCCTATTTGGGGGAAATGACCCGGAGCGAAATTTTTACACTGATGACTTCGGGCATGGCCACCATCGCCGGTACTGTAATGGTGCTGTATGCCAGCATTTTAAGCAAGGCCATACCCGATATTATGGGCCATATACTGATGGCTTCCATTATCAGTGTCCCTGCAGCCATCACGATTTCAAAAATCATGATACCCGAAACCGGAGAACGCACGTCAGGCGAGTTAACACCTCCTGAACCGGCGCTAAGTGCAATGGACGCCATCACCAAGGGAACTATTCAGGGTGTACAGCTTTTAATCAATGTTATTGCCATGCTCATCGTTCTTGTGGCGCTGGTCCATCTTTTAAATTTAATGCTCGGAATTTTGCCTGATATCGGTGGACATCCCGTAAGTTTGCAGCGGGTTTTGGGACTGATTATGGCACCGGTGGTCTGGCTTATGGGTGTCCCCTGGAAAGAGGCCCCCATTGCGGGCGCGCTGATGGGAACCAAGACGGTTCTGAACGAATTCCTGGCCTATCTGGACATGAGCCGTCTGCCACAGGGAACGTTGAACCCCAAAAGCCTGATCATTATGACATATGCCATGTGTGGATTTGCCAATCCCGGCAGTCTGGGCATTATGATCGGTGGTATGGGGACAATGGCTCCGGGAAAGCGGGACGAAATCGTTTCTTTAGGACTTCGCTCCATCATTGCCGGTACACTGGCCACCTGTATGACCGGAGCAGTGGTCGGAATTATCGGATGAATTTCAAAGCGCTTTGTGCTTGAAGCATTTAGAGGTTAAGATAACACCCCTTTCAGCACTCCAATGACCTCCTCAGGCTCGGGTCTGACCGTGTAATCCGGATTTACTTCCGCGTATCTGATGATTCCGGACCGGTCAATAATGAATCGGCCCGGCATGGGAAGTGTCCAGGATTCCTCCACGTTGTATTTGCCCAAATCAATGCCGAACTGAAGATAAATCTGTTTGAGATCCTCGGGAAAAGCATGAACCAGGCCATAAGTTTTGGCCACACGGTTTCCCGGATCGCTGAGAAGGTCGAAGGTCAGATTTTTTTCATTGATCAACTTACGATTAAATTCAGGTTGTTGTGGAGAAATTGTCAGAAGATCGGCACCTGCTGAACGAATGCCTCCCACTGCTTTTTGGAGAGCTTCCAGCTCCAGGTTACAGTAGGGTCACCACTTGCCCCGATAGAAGCTGAGAACCAGTGGACCTTTGGCAAGAAAATCTTTTAGCCGGATCACTTTTTCGTCGTTGTCTTTCAATTCAAATTCCGGCGCCGTATCTCCAGTTTTGGCAACCCCATCCATGATACCGGAATTGTTCAGGTCGCTGGTTGCACGATGCATGATTTTTAAAGCTTCTTTTGGAGCGCTTTTTTCGAAATTTGCTTTTAAGTTGTTGAGTTTTTCCTGTAGTGTCATAATATTTCTCCTTTATCTCAACCGATTAATAACAGGATAAAAGCCTGTATTTATATTTCTTTTTATATTTGTCAGTATTTTGTTTACGCTCAATTGAGGTAATATTTTCCAGTTACCGTAAGATGAATCAAGCAGACCAAGCTGCGTGTGGCTAAACCCCTGACATCGCTTTAGGCATTGCCTGCATTTATTTAACACGTTAAGTACGATTTTGTATGGAATCAAGGGGGGAAGTGCTATGGTTTTTCCTTGGATGTTTCACATAAAGAACCCGGTTATGAGTTTGTGTAAAAATATGGATGCGAAATTTGAGCAAATTACGAAAGAAAATAATTGCAAGTGCAGGACATTCAGGTGTAGTAGATTAGAAACCACCGATAAGAGAATTCGTTGTCCATACCATTCGATAAAATAGTGTTTTGTCGCAAGGGTTGAAGGGCGGATCGTGGGAAAATAAAACCGTGTAAGGAGAACCTGAAATGCTTAATATCGTAAAGCGTTTTTTTAGTAAAGAAAAAGAGAGAAGTCCCGATGCTGCCGGACAAGAAACAGGTCACGACATACACGTAGCAACCTGCGCCCTGCTTGTGGAGATAGCGCGCATTGATGGAACATTCACCCAGGAGGAGATGGAGACTATTTTTTCGATTCTAAAAGGAAAATACGGCCTATCCCGGGAACACGCAGATGCGCTGATAGCAGAGGCTGAAAAGGAACTGGAAGAGAGTGTCGACTTGTGGCAATTTGCCAGGCTGATCAACGAGAATTACTCCAATGAAGAAAAAATGGAGATCATTGAAACCCTGTGGCGGATCGTTTACGTCGATGGAAAAATGGACCAATACGAACATTATCTGATGAACAAGTTTAAGAACTTACTGCGTGTTTCCCACAACCAACTCATCGATATGAAATTAAAGGTGAAACATTCGAGTCAAAAACGAGGAAAATTGTAAAAGGATAAAACAGTCATGGCTGCTGATAAACTTCGGGTCAATATCTTCGACCTGGTGGCTTCCATAGCCAGAGTCATCGATATGATGAGTCCGGTTGTTGGGAATCACCATATGCAGGTTGCCTATTTGGTCTATCGATTGGGTGAAGAACTCCAGCTATCGGATGACAAGAACTTTGAGCTTTTTATCGCCGGTGCTTTGCATGATATCGGAGCATTCTCCCTGCAGGATCGGCTGGACCTGCTTGAATTTGAGGATACAAAACCCGGGGAGCATTCCAAGGCCGGCAGTCTCATTCTTGAAACATTTAAACCATTTTCGAGTATAGGCAGACTGATAAAGTATCACCATGTTCACTGGAAAAATGGAGAAGGGGCTTTTCAAAATGGTGAATCCGTTCCCAATGGAAGTCATATGATCCATCTGGCGGATCGAGTGGCGGTAAAAATATCCAAGAAGGCGCCGGTTCTAAGTCAAGTGCGCGGTATTTGCCGTGCAATTTCAGAGCATAAAGGTGATGTTTTCGTTCCTGAGCATGTTGACGCCTTGATAAACATGGCGAATAGAGAGCATATCTGGTTAGATATAATGTCAGAATCTATGGAAGCGATTTTAAAGCGGACGGTTTTGTATCGAACAAAGGAACTTACAATCGAAGAAATGGTTGATTTTTCTCGGCTGGTATGCCGGCTGATCGATTTCAAAAGCAAATTTACGGCTGCACATTCCAACGGCGTAGCGGCGGTGGCCATTGAGCTGTCAAGATTGTCGGGTTTTTCGAAACAAGAACGACGGCTTATTGAAATTGCCGCTTATTTGCACGACCTCGGCAAGCTTGCCATCCCTTCTGAAATTCTTGATAAACAGGATAAACTTACCGATAATGAACGGTTTATTATGCGTTCTCATGTTTATTATACCTATCGGGTTCTCGAACCTTTTGAAATGCTCAGAATCGCCGGTTCCTGGGGAGCATTACATCAAGAACGGCTCAATGGAAAGGGATATCCTTTTGGGTTGACTTCGGACGAATTGCCTCTTGGGGCAAGAATTATGGCGGTAGCCGATGTTTTTACGGCGTTGACAGAAGATCGACCCTACCGAAAGGGGATGGATTCTCAAAACACCAAAGCGGTGTTAAAATCGATGGTGGATGCCGGTGAATTGGATAATAATCTGGTCGAAATGGTTTTTAAGCATTATGCCAAGATGAATGACATGCGCGATTCGGCCCAAAAAGAAGCCATCCGTGACTATAATGCGTTTCAGACAGTTCTCCATCGCATGTAAAATAAATACAAGGAATTCAAATTTAAAAAAACCATAGACATCTGTTTAAAGCCAAAATATATTAGAATTCATGAATTTGATCAGCGGCATCGCATACAATTACAGAGGCCTGAAAATGGGATTGAAGACACCGGTGCTCCTATTTTTGGGACTTGTCCGATTTTTCGTCATTGTAATACTTACGGTTGTCTCGGCAAGCCTTATCCTTAAATACCACAATGAAATTCTGAGTCTTTTATGGGGAAAACCGGAGAGCAACTGGATCGTCTGGTTGTGGTATGTTGTTTCCTGGCTCCTGAACTTTTTGCTCATGGGACTTTCGGCGGTGATTTCGTTTCTAGTTGCCCAGATTTTATTCAGCGTCATGATCATGGATACCATGTCCAGGATTACTGAACAACGGGTGACCGGGCGGGAAAAAGAGGACAAACACATGTCCTGGTTTAAGTATTTTTTCTATCTGCTCAGGCAGGAAATTCCCAGGGCTGTTATTCCGGTAATGATTGCCCTGATACTCATGGTTTTGGGGTGGCTCACACCGTTGTCTCCTGTAACGACCATTATTTCAGCTCTTGCGGCCGGGATTTTCCTGGCCTGGGACAACACGGACCTGATTCCGGCTAGAAGACATGAATCCTTCGGGGGCCGGTTTAAATTTCTGGTAAAGAATCTGGGTTTTCACCTTGGTTTCGGGCTGTGGTTTCTGATTCCGGTTCTAAACATCCTTTTTTTATCTTTTGCGCCGGTTGGGGCCACACTCTATTATATCGAGCGTATAGACGCCGAAGCATCTTAATCGTAGAATATCCAATGTTACATTTAAATAGAGAACGATGAAAGTCTAAGAAATCATAACCACAGAATTTGTTACCTTGAATGTGGATGACGAATTGTCGCTGGTAATAGATTCAAAACATGCCAAATGAAGAGAGGTCAGTTATGGCAAAACCTGAGATTACGGTTTATGGTGCCCATTGGTGTCCTGATTGCCGAACGAGCAAACAATTTTTGGGTGAGCATCAGATTCCCTATAACTGGGTGGATATCGAAGCAGACAAAGAAGCCGAAGAATTCGTGATCCAAACAAACAAGGGAAAGCGCATTATTCCTACCATTGTATTTGCCGATGGATCTTTTCTGGTGGAACCGAGCAACGCTGAACTTGCAGCCAAACTGGAATTGAAGACTTCTGCCAGTCGCAGTCATTATGATTTGCTGGTTCTGGGGGGCGGTCCGGCGGGGCTCACAGCCGCCTTTTACGCGGCTCGCGAATATATCGACACCTTGGTCATTGAGCGTGCCGCTTTTGGTGGGCAGGCCGCCGGCACTGAAAAGCTTGACAACATGCCTGGGTTTCCCGATGGTGTTGCAGGCATTGAATTCTCCAGACGGTTGCGTTTGCAGGCTGAAAAATTTGGGGTTGAGTTATTGCAGGCCCAGGAGATCATAGAAGTCCGACGCCATCACAATTATCACCGTGTGAAAACCAAAGACGGACAGGTGTATAGCGCTCGAGCGCTGCTTATTGCCACCGGAAGCCGCTATAAGCGTCTAAACGTTCCTGGTGAAAACGAATATCTTGGCGCTGGAGTGCATTTTTGTGCCACCTGCGATGGACCCTTTTATGTGAACAAGCGGGTTGCCGTAATCGGCGGCGGGAACAGTGCCACCGAAGAAAGTTTGCTGCTTACCAAGTTTGCAGAAAAGGTCACCATACTGGTTCGAAACTCTCGATTCAAGGCGACCAAGATCATTCAGGAGAGTGTCTTCAGTAATCCCAAAATCGATATTCACTGGCACACTGAAGTGAAGGAATTCATCGGAGAGCACTCCAAACTTACAGGAATTCGACTTTTAAACAATAAGACCCGTTCAGAGGAGATATTGCCGGTGGACGGGGCCTTTATTTTTGTTGGCCTGACACCGAATACCGGTTTCCTTGAAGGAAGCGGTATTGTGCTGGATCCATGGGGTTTTATTGTTACCGGTCACGATCTGTTGCACAAGGGTAAGCGGCCAAAAGATTATGCGGATCGCGACCCTCACATTTTGGAGACGAGTGTACCGGGCATTTTTGCCGCAGGCGACGTGAGAGATAAAAGCACCAAACAGGTGGCAAGTGCCGCAGGTGAGGGAGCAAGTGCAACGTTGATCATTAGAGAGTATTTAAAGACCATGTAAAATGTTCGAAAGGAAAGCATCCCGCAGAATTGTTGAAGCAAGATTCACGTTTTAGATTTATATCTGACCCCGGTATGTGGGGTTTACGCCACACGACACAGGCGGACAAGTCCGCGTCGCTTCAACAAGCTGCGAGGATTATTTTGCATTGACCCGATCAAAGCACCAATCCTAAGTTATAGGCCTCGTATTGGGTCGGTCCATCAAGCAATGCTTTAAACTCGGTCTCAATTTCCGATCTCAAATCAGTATTTTTCCATTGATTCCAATTCTCGATTTTCTGCCACATGGATATTACCACCACCTTATTGGGATCGTCGCAGTCAGTCAACGTCTCCGATGAAATATAACCCTGCTGACCCATGGCGGCATACCGTGCTTTGATAAGGAGTTTGGAAGTTTCGTTCAACTTGCCGTTTTCAATTTTTCTCTTGATTAAGACTTTGACTGCCATAATGACCTCCTTTCATTATATCGGTGAATAATGGGTAATTATTTGAAACACTTAGGCCCAAAGAAATGGAAGTCGGATAGCTAACGACGCCCCCTTATTGATCGGTATTATTTGTGATCAATAAGGGGTAAAATAATTATGCAACAGCTTCAGAGTGCTCAATCTGACCGGAACCTAAGGTCGGTGAAGCATCAGCTATGGATGAAGAGCTGATCATCTTGTAACTGCAGAGTAAACGATAGCCGATTGTCTCCGCCAGGCGTTTATAGAAGATGATCCCGTTCGGCAGATCTTCTTCCAGAATCTTTTGCAAAGTTCTTCTGTCGAATTTCTGCAATATCGTATCTTTTCTACATTCAGCCGAAGCAGAATAAACATCCCGATCGATCAGGCTTGACCAACCAAAAGCCTCTCCGGCATGATCGACGGTATGAACCATCTGGCCGACCTCACCGATGCTCAGCTTAATACGTCCTTTAATTAAAATGTAAAAATAAGTGGCGGGATCTCCCTCGTGAAAGAGAAAATGTCCTTTCGGATAAGATTCTTTTTCCGCAGCGTTCATAACTTTCTTCACAAAATTTCTGCTCATACCCCAAAAAAGATCTGATTGTTGGAAATACATGGCCCCTCCTTTCTCTCCGAATCACCACGGATCCGGTGCGAAAATGCGATCCAGATTCCGTGGCCATTATGATGGAGTCGGAAGACAAGTTAGTGCCTGAACGTAAACTGTCTTTTCCGCCAATATCTGTGTCAGACTCAAATTTTAATCCTCGAAATACTATCAGTATTACTGTGGTTGAAATTTTCGTCTTTCTTGATCTTAACGAAAAATCCTAGTTTTCGTTCGGGCACAAGTTAATATAAAGGGTCAAAATATGCCGGTTGCCAACGTATAACAGACGCCCCCAAAGAGCTGAAAAATCGCTCTTTGGGGCAACATATGGGAATTTTCAGAAAACCTATTCTCATAATCATCCTTTCATTGCTAAACGTTTGGATTGGGAAACATTTTAATTAGAAGCGAAGCCGATCAATTCTTGATAGATGGAAAAGATGGGGAGTTGGTTGTCAGTTTTTTGTCGATGATGAACAGGAACTTTGCAGTGTAAACAGTAGTATTATAAATGGAAACCGAATAAGAATATCAAGTTCGGGATAATATTCGTCCAGTTTGGAATGTGTTGAACTGAAAAAGAGTACGCATCGTTGATAGGCTAATTTACTTTATAACATAGAAAATTCGAACATGTCAAACTTATTATATAAATCCATGTTATATAAATATGTTACATTAACTTTAACCGTATCTTGCACCTTGCAACTCCTTGTGGTAATTATTGATAAGGTATGTTGCCTTTTTTTTAACCGTCGTTTGAAAAGGGTGAGGTGATGAGCGAAACTGGAAAAGCAGTTCTGGTTTTTTGTAAAGAATTTGGCAGCCATAGTTATGGACCCAATCATCCACTAAAGGTGGAACGGCTGCAGCTAACCATGGATTTGATCGACGCCTATGGTCTATATAACTCGCCCGATGCGCACTGGGTTGAAGCTCAAAAGGCCGAGGAACAGGACTTGCTCCGAATCCATTCTGATGAATATCTGGAGATACTAAAAAAAGCCGATTCGGGACAATCACCTTCGCAAGCCTGGGAATACGGTCTGGGCAGTGGAGACAATCCCGTATTCCCTGGTTTATATGACTGGTCTTTGATGGTTACCGGGGCAACGATGGAATGCATCCGCCAGATAAGGGACCATGGTCGACAAATTGCCTTTAATATCGCGGGTGGTTTGCACCATGCCATGTTCAGCAGGGCTGCCGGATTCTGCTACCTGAATGATCCGGCCATAGGAATTGCCCGGATGATTCAGGATGGTTTGCGTGTGGTCTACCTGGACATAGATGTGCACCACGGCGATGGGGTTGAAGCCGCCTTTTATAACACTGATCGAGTATTAACCATATCACTTCATCAGCACGGTCACACCCTTTTTCCCGGAACCGGGTTTCCAGACGAAATAGGGGAGGGGCCGGGTCGTGGCTATGCTGTCAACGTGCCCCTGGCGCCCGGAACCGGTGATGATCTATATCTTTGGGTTTTTATGGAAGTGGTGCCTCCCCTTGTCCGAGCTTTTGATCCTGATGTACTGGTGACACAGCTCGGTGTGGATACGCTGGCAACCGATCCACTGGCAGCACTCAATCTGACCACCAACGGCTTCTTTAAATTGGTTCAGGAAATAAAGTCATGGAATCGTAAATGGGTGGCGCTGGGTGGCGGCGGATACAATATCATGAATGTTGCTCGCGCCTGGACCAAAGCATGGGCCATCATGAAAGGGATAGACATCCCCGATGCTTTACCGGAAGCTTTTGTCAAAAAACACCGGATGGCGCTGGGAAAAATCAGCACGCTCTCAGATCCGGAACGAAAAATCGATAGCTCCGTTGCCGAGCACGCGCAGCAACTGGCTTTATCGATGGTTGCCAGGATTAAAGAGATTATTTTTCCGCTGGTCGGTGTATAACAATACGCACTAGTCCCCATCAAAAAAATCACCCAGAGATCCCAGGACGGAGCCTTCTCCCTTTCCACCGCCCCTTTCCGGAGAAGCCTGAAGCATCCTTCCTGCTAAGCGTGAAAACGGTAAAGACTGAAGCCATATTTTTCCGGGCCCATGGAGGGTTGCAAAAAAGAGCCCTTCGCCACCGAACAGCGCCGTCTTGATATTCCCTGCCTGCTGAATTTCAAACTGAACACTTTTTTCCATGGCAACGATGCATCCGGTATCGACATGCAGCACTTCACCGGACTGAAGCTTCCGATCCACAACGGTTCCGCCAGCGTGAACAAATACCATTCCATCGCCTTCGAGTTTTTGCATAATGAAACCTTCGCCGCCGAACAACCCGGTCAGAATCTTTTTTTGAAAATGAATGCCGATGGAAACGCCCTTGGCAGCGCATAGGAAGCTGTCTTTCTGGCAGATCAGACAGCCGCCCACGCTGGTCAACGGAATCGGAATAATATTGCCGGGATATGGGGCGCCGAACGCTACATGGGCTTTACCCTGGCCGGTATGTGTAAAAACCGTCATAAAGAGACTTTCACCGGTGAGCAGCCGTTTTCCGGCACCCAGTAATTTGTCCATGAATCCGCCGCTTCTGCCAGATCCGGAGGCATCTCCGAATACGGTTTCCATATTGACCGGATGGTCTTTATACATCATGGCACCTGCTTCAGCCACTGCACTCTCGCCTGGATCGAGTTCCACTTCAACAAATTGCATTTCCGAACCAAGAATCTTGAAATCGATTTCATCTGCTGATCCACCCGCAAAAGATGGCGGTTCAGGAATGGGAACACCGGAAACGCTCAATTCTGCAATCTGTGAGATGGGGAGCCATTCTGCAAACCCTTCTCGCCAGGCATGTCCGTTGGGATTTTTTTGAGCTTGGGCCATGGCCCGGGCTTTATCCAGCGGACCGATCTGGTTCCCGTCATAACTTAGATACCACTGTGACATTTAATATCCCCCTTGTACCCTTTGGGATCACACCGACTCAATTGGAGATGACCCACTTATTTTACCCTAATTAACTACAACTCATCGGGAGATGATCCATCTTTTTCAACCCCCAGTGTTTGGTAAATGTCGTTGAGATCCGATTCATTTAAACTCAATTGTTGTGCCAGTGTTTTCATGTACGTACGTTCGGCAGCTGTGTCGACCTCAATGGCCAAAAGGGAGACCGAATAAACTTTTTTAGCCATTTCCGGCGATTTAACTTGTGCTACAATATCCTCTAATCCGGCGGGCGACATAAGTTCCTTAACAATAAAGGAATGCTCTTGACCGCTGAGATCCGCGGTTTCAAGCTTTTTAAGAATCCGGTTACGCTCTTCTTCATCAATTACGCCATCAGCGTTGGCAGCAGCAATCATGGCACGAATCAGTAGAACAGCTTCCTGGCCGGCTTTTCCGGCATCAACACTCTCAGAGCCAACGGATGTAGGCGATGGCGGAGGCGGCGGTGCAGCAACGTTTGCGCCAGGGGGCGCAGGAGGAGTTGGCACGCCGGGTGCCGGCGGTGGTTCCGAAGATGCTGATGCTTGAATCGGCGGGGGGCCTGAAGGGGGTGCTCCGGATGACGGAGTTTTTGATTTATCCATAAAGTGTTCCACGGCCTCCATGGCCACACCGGCGAGTCCTAATGCTGCGCCACTTGAGAGTAGACTTCCGAGTCCGCTGCGTCGTCGGGAACCGCCCATCAACAGCCCACCTAAAAGTTTTTCAGGATTAAACATAGTCTCCTCCTTCTTCTTCAAAAAATTTCATGCAGTTTTTAAGTCATCAATTGAAATCGTATACCATGAAATATAGTCAGATCGGGTTGATCTGTCAACGATGAACGACTACATTTTAACAAGGAGGTATCGTTAAAAAACTTTTGAAGTCGCATGCCGAAATCGATATTCATTTGTCTGTCACTTTAGGTGGAGAAAAAAAGATAAAAAGAAACCGGTCATGATCAGTACTCCGGAGAGACTGATGCCCCAGGAAAAGTAGCCCAAATCCGCCATAATGCCAATGAAAGCCGGAACCGCACCACCCCCCAAGACAAAAGCAATGGGTATGGTCAATGAGATGGCCACATTTCTGTTTTCCGATGTGCTTATTGATGATAAGGCCGAAAAGCCGGCGGGATAGAAGCATACCGCCAAAATCGGCTGAATAAATACGACAATAATAACCCAGTTAGTAGGGGCAATGCCCAACAGCAAGGTCAGAAATCCGGTAACGAAAAATACACTCAACATAATTGTCTTGGGTCCCAGACGATCCGTTGCCCACCCTGCTAAAAACGCCATCCCCAGAGTCGATATACGGGAAATTCCCACCAGACTGTTTGCCCACTCATGACTTACACCATGTTCAGCAACCAGGTATAACGGAAGCATATTGTAAATTCCGAGTGTGCTTGTAATGGCCAAACTAAATAAAAAAATCAGAATCCAGAAATTGGTCGTCTTTATGATTGTTTTGATGGCTGAAAAATTCGGTGCTTCTCCCGAGAAATTGCCCCCTTTGCCAAAGCGGGCAAATACAATTCCAACAATTACAGAACCTGTTCCAATCAAAAATAAAATATGTCGCCAGAAAAACCAGTGAAGGAGCATTTCTACCAGCAAGGGCGTCAATATAAAGCTCAAATTTGGGGCAAGTTCATGAATGGCCACGGCTTTTCCCCAGTCTTTGGAATGAACCAGAGATGTTACTGTTGTAATCCCCGACGGAAGATAGGTTCCCGCTGATATTCCCAAAAGAAATACACAACATCTTAACGTAAATAGACTTTTGCTGAAAGAAATGGCTGAAAGTGCAGTGCCCACCGCTATGGCTGAAACAGCGATGGTTTTTTTATGACTGATTCGAGAAGATATGTGTCCGGATCCCAAAAGTGATATGAAGTATCCGATAGAAAGAAAAAAAAACAGTGAACCTGCATCACCGTGGCTCAATCCCAAATTATTTTCTATTGTGGGTAGTAATGGTGCTAAAACAATTCGGGAAGTAAAGTTTAATAAAAAAATGGACGCTATGAGAAAAAGTGGTATGAGTTGGGACCGAAACGTCTCGCCGCCAAATGCATTGTTTCCGTTGATCGGGGTTGTTTCAGCATCAGTCAAATTTTAAATTCCTTATTATCTTGGAGGGAAGCTCCCAACTGCTGTGCTTCGGTTACTCCATCAGCGGTAATCCCAATGCCGCCGCTAAGGGTCTTGATTTCAGCCAAACCGGTTCCGATGAGTTCTTCGGCGATTCTAAGAGTAAGTTTTCGATCAAGCCCCAAAGATTCGCCGATATCAAACATGGACACTTTGACGGAACCATCGCCAAGGGTTCTGTGATATAGCTCGACGATAAACAGAGGTAAATTTTCTTTAATGTCATCTTGAATAAACATGATTTTCCACCTTTTTTGTCAATTTATAGAATTTCCTTTCAGATCTTTTTAAGTTGTAGATCAGACGCTGTAACAACACACGGGAAACTATGGACGCATTCTGACATTGTCAAGTTAAATTCTCTCGCAAAAAGGAAACGCAATAAGGGCATTTTTTTTAACTTTAGGGTTTCGTTAAAGAAAAACCGGGCTTTTTTAAAGGATCTATAACGTGTGCAAACTTGTTTCACAAGTGTTGCAGGTTCAGGCCTGTGGGTATCCCTTTCGTACTAAAAAAATATCGAAAAATTATGCTGGTCCATAAATTATATGAGGTTGTTGAACAATCTTAAGTATGGTATTAAATAATATCCTTAAGTTTCCAACTCGAATAACGATTGAATCCATATGATTTTACCTTTCCGCGGGTCAAAGATGCCGCTTTGTCGAAGATCCCGCTTGCGGGGCGGTGAGGTTTATCCGCCCCGGAGGGCGGACAAGAAAAAAATTACCCGGCCTGCTATGCTTTATTGACAGAGCTGCTAAAAAGGTAAAAAAAAAATTGATTAATATAGATGAAACCAACTTAAAACAGGAGGAAACCGAATGTACTTTATTGGAAATTTTACATATGCTACGAATCAGGAGGAAACTCAAGAAAAGGATAGACGTCATGGTGAGTTCAGCCTGATTATTGATGCGGAAAATCCATACATAGCTATTCTTAAGTTCAGAGATCGTATTGTCAAATACCGAGAAATGAGCGAATTTTTTCAAGGCGACTGTTATATTTATTTAATTCAGCTTTTTGAGCTCGACCAATTTCCGGCGGATGAAGCCATGATGTTCAATTACAAATCAATTGCCGGTGATCCTTTGATGCCCTTTATTCGGTGTTCAATGCCAAACGACTTGACGGACACCTGCCGGCTTTTCGATTGGAAGAACAACATCCCCGAAATAGACGGACAAAGAGAAAAACTGTTTCTTCAGTTTGAATCCGGTACTTCCAATATTCTCAGTGAACCGGGTGATGCATTTGAGTTGTCTCCTGAAATCTAGTGCGCAAATTTCACATGAATATTACAAGCCATCTCAAAAATACATCAAAAATTTAATTTTTATGCTGGAGCGTTTTCAGGCGATGTTTTCATCAGGAGAAGCAGCATGTCCGTACTTATAAAAAACCCGGAAAAATATTTTAGACGGTTTATTCCAAAAAGAAGTGCATTGCTCAAAGAATTGGAAGAAGAAGCCTTTCGTGAGGACATTCCCATTGTCGGTCCGGTGGTTGGTGAACTCCTTTTTATACTGGCCAGAATAATTCGGGCTGAAAGAATTCTGGAACTCGGCACGGCAACGGGGTATTCCGCCATTTTTCTAGCGGAAGCATTTGAGAATTTAAAAGGGCAGATAGTGACTCTGGAGAATGATCCGGTAATGGCGGCCAGAGCTCGTAAAAACTTCAAACGCGCGGGTGTTGAAGAACAGATTAAGATTCGGGTTGGCGATGCAATTGAAGAAATGAAAACAATACCTGCGCCCTTTGATTTGATTTTTATGGATATCGACAAAGTAGACTACGACACAGCATTGCCGTATTGTCGCGATCTTCTGAGACAAAACGGGCTGCTTGTTGCAGACAATGTCGGATTTGAAGACGCTGATTCTTTCAACACAGCAATATTCAGTTCCAGGGAATTCAGACCGGTGAGTTTATTTTCATTTTTACCGCTCCATTCTCCTGAAAAGGATGGGTTGTGTTTGGCGCTTCGGTTATAGGAAAAAACATAATATTAAATTAATAAGGAGTATAAATCCTACTCGACATTTTTTACTGGTATACTGCCTTTAATATTAAAACAGAAAAAGTTACAAATGCCTAAAGTGAGCTAAAGTTATGGAATTTTTAGCCAATTATATTTAATGACAGCGCGTTAGCGCTACCTCAACTTTAGACACTTGTGAAAAGTCTTTCGGTAACATTTCCATGGGTAGGGTTATGTCGAGTGTCTAATTTACCTATTAGTAAGGAGGTGCTTCATGGCACAAGTGAATTACCAGGAATCGGCAGATTTTATTCAAAACAACCTAAGACTGAAAACCTTTCCTGTTGCCGTCAAGTTTTTGAAAGATAAATCGGCTTTTCCCGAAAAAACCCGTCAACCTTCAATGGTTTTGGGTAAGCGGGTCACCATATGTCAGGGCGTCACCATGGCGAGAACATATGGATGGACGGTGGGTCTCACCAAGGAAGATCTGATTTGTGTTCCTGCAATGATTGCATTTGGATTGAGTGGTGCTGCTGACCCGGCTGAAACACTTGGTAAACTGTTTTGTGAGGTGGATTTTTCCAAGACCGAAGAAAGGGGTCGCAAAGAAGTTGAGGAAATGGTTCGGTTGGAGAATGAAGCATGTGAAGCCATTGTTTTGGCGCCTTTGCAAAAAGGCTTATTTGATCCGGACACGGTGGCATTTTTTGGCAATCCTGCCCAGGTGATGCGCATGATTCAAGGACTGGTTTTTGAAGAAAGCCGTCGCATTTCAGGAAATTTCGGGGGAAAGGTCGAATGCAGCGAATATCTTATTGCCCCTTATAAGACCCAATCTCCACGTGTTGTTATTCCGGGGATGGGAGATCGAATATTTTCCATGACCCAAGACGATGAAATGGTATTTTCTATTCCTGGAATGTTGCTTGAAAACTTGGTGAGGGGTTTGAAAAACGCAGGGAAAAAGATCGGCGCCCGCTATCCGGTGACATTTTATCAGAACTTTGAGCCGGAATTTCCCAAGCCCTACCAGGTGTTGGGGGATGCTTTGGGCATTTTGTGATAATATCGGATTGTTGGTTTTCGGCAATTCAACTGTTAATCAATTCGTGTTGGATAAACATGTAAAAAGATTCTTATTGTATGGGCTTTTATTTGACACACAGGCTCCTTTAATCTATAAACTGCTTAGGCTTTAATGACAAAACAAATTAAAATTTGATATGCTGATCTATTTGATCGGAGATCAATATCCATCCTAATGTGGCGACGCTATTTGCCGGTTAATAGGGATACTTTCTCGCCATTTAAACAAATGAAATCGAGATGTTATAATTTAACTGCTAAACAATAATAGAGTAGAAATATGTTGATTCCTGAGAAATTGCCCCAAATCAGTATCGAGAGCGAGATGAAAAAATCGTATCTCGATTATGCCATGAGCGTGATCATCGGAAGAGCTCTGCCGGAAGTCCGTGATGGCCTAAAACCGGTCCATCGACGCATCCTGTTTGCAATGAGAGATCTTAAAAATGACTGGAATAAGCCGTATAAGAAATCCGCACGTATTGTCGGTGATGTCATCGGTAAATATCACCCCCACGGTGACACCGCTGTTTACGATACCATTGTGCGGATGGCCCAGGACTTTTCTTTAAGATATCCCTTGATCAACGGACAGGGTAACTTTGGTTCTGTTGACGGCGATCCTGCTGCTGCGATGCGGTATACTGAAATCAGAATGATGCGCATGGCCCATGCAATGTTGGAAGATTTGGACAAGGAGACCGTTGATTTCGTACCCAATTATGACGAATCATTAATAGAACCAACCATACTCCCTGCCAAAGTGCCCAATCTTTTGATCAACGGGTCTTCGGGTATCGCTGTGGGTATGGCGACCAATATTCCGCCTCACAATCTTTTTGAGATCATTGAAGCCATCAAAGCCATCCTCGACAATCCTGACCTAACCTGGAAAGATCTTCTTGAATATATTCCAGGACCCGACTTTCCTACGGCCGGTATTATTTACGGTATAAAGGGGATTCATGAAGCATATCGAAACGGCAGGGGTATCATTCGAATTCGGGGCAGGGCCGTCATCGAAAAGGATAAAAGGACCGGAAGAGAGACAATTGTTGTCACAGAGCTTCCCTATCAGGTCAACAAGGCAAGATTGATCGAAAAGATTGCGGAATTGATGAAACACAAGCGAATCGAAGGTATCCGCTATGTGAGGGATGAATCAGATCGAGAAGGGATGCGAATTGCAGTTGCTTTGAAAAAAGATCAGATAGCGGGAGTAGTTGTCAATCAGCTGTATAAACACACACAGATGGAAAACAGTTTCGGTATTATATTTCTTGCGATTGTGAACAACCAACCGAAGATTCTTACATTAAAGGAAATCCTTGAGTATTTTGTATTTCACCGCAAAGAAATCATCATCCGAAGGACACAATATAACCTGAAAATAGCTGAAGCGCGGGCCCACATTTTAGAGGGTTTGAAAACCGCTTTAGAAAACCTCGATGATGTTGTTTTCCTCATTCGGGAGTCAAAGACACCCATGGAGGCGAAGACGGGTCTGGTTCAGAATTTCGATTTGACTGAAATTCAGGCACAGGCCATTCTCGATATGCGACTACAGCGACTCACCGGACTCGAACAGGAAAAGATAATCGAAGAATATAAAAATATAATTAAGGATATCGCATGGTACAGGGAAATTCTTGGCAGTGAGCGTATTGTGGAAAATATTATCAAAGATGAGCTTTCAGAGATTCAGCAAGATTTTGGTGATGAGCGTAGGACAGTGATTGTTGAATCAACCAAGGAAATAACCATTGAAGATATGATTGTTGAAGAGGATATGGTCGTTACAATCTCAAAAAGCGGCTATATCAAACGGAATCCCATTACGCTTTACAGAAATCAGTTGCGCGGGGGTAAGGGAAAGATGGCCATGGGTGTTAAGGAAGACGATTTTGTTGCCGATCTTTTTGTCGCTTCCACCCACCATACCTTTCTCTTTTTTACGAATCAGGGCCAGGTATACTGGTGTAAAGTTTATGACATTCCACAGGCAGGCCGTGCCAGCCGGGGCAAAGCGATTGTTAATCTTCTTAATTTGAGTAAAGATGAAAAGCTTACAACAGTTCTCGCTGTTCCAAAGTTTGAACCGGGATATCACATTATCATGGCAACACGAAACGGCCTGGTCAAAAAAACGGAACTTATGGCATATTCCAGACCCAGAGTCGGAGGCATTATCGCGTTAAGCCTGGTTCCGGGCGACGAGTTGATTGCAGCACGGATTACCGATGGAACCCTAAACGTCTTTTTAGGATCGGCAACGGGTAAATCGATCCGCTTTCACGAATCTGATGTCCGACCCAGCGGTCGTGTGACAAGAGGCGTTCGCGGGCTAAGGCTCGCTCCGGGTGACCGAATTGTTGGAATGGAGGTTTTAAGCCATGGCCAGACCCTGTTTGCTGCAACGGAAAACGGTTATGGAAAAAGAACGTCCATTGATGAATATCCTTTGCAAAGACGGGGAGGTAAGGGTGTAATCACGATTAAAACAAGTGAGCGAAACGGACAAGTTGTCTCCATACGCCTAGTAGATGAACATGATGATTTGATGCTTATGACCGACTCCGGAAAGCTTATCCGAATATCTGTCAGTGGAATTTCAGTTATCAGCCGTAACACCCAAGGGGTGAAGCTTATTGGATTGGGACTGGGAGAGAAGGTCGCCGGTATTGCAAGGCTGGCGGAAAAAGAAGATTATTTAAGCGAAGAATGAAGGTGGTATACCGGTGAATATGCAGATAGATGTGAGTAAAGTGAAGATCGGTGTCGTGGGTGCTGGAAGCTGGGGAACCGCCTTGACAAATCTTCTGGCATTGAAAGGTTTTAAAATCGATTTGTGGGTATTTGAAAAGGAGGTAAAAGAACAGATCGAATCATACAGAGAAAACAAAGTTTTTCTCCCTGGCGTTTCTCTTTCAGATCATATTTGTCCTTCCAACGATATTGAAGCAGTTGTTAAGGGAAAAGATCTTGTGCTCCTGGTTGTTCCATCTCATGTAATGCGTGAGACCGCGAGTAAAATCCGCGAGCATATTTCCACAGAGACGATCATTGTGTCGGCTTCTAAAGGTATTGAGAACAAAACCCACTTGACCATGTCCGGTGTGTTAAGAGAAATTTTTCATGAGATTCCCGAAGATTCTTTTGCGGTTCTTTCAGGGCCGAGTTTTGCCCGGGAAGTTGTTCGGAAAGTTCCCACTGTTGTCGCTGTTGCATCAAAAAACCAAAAAGTGGCCGGTTTTGTTCAGCATATATTTGCAACCCCGTATTTCAGGGTCTACACTAACAACGACATGGTCGGTGTTGAGTTGGGAGGTTCGGTTAAGAATGTCATTGCCATCGCATCCGGAATTATAGATGGCCTCGGCCTGGGATTAAATACAAGGGCGGCCCTAATTACCAGAGGTCTGACAGAGATGCGTCGGTTGGGGTTGAAGCTCGGTGCCAACCCGCGTACTTTCGCCGGAATTGCCGGTGTTGGTGATTTGGTTTTGACGTGCACCGGAGATGTTAGCAGAAACCACACCGTGGGGAAAAAAATCGGAGAGGGCATGAAATTAAATGAAATTCTCTCTGAAATGAGGATGGTGGCGGAAGGGGTAAAAACAGCCAAGTCGGTTTACAATCTGTCACGAAAACTTGGTGTCGAAATGCCGATTTCTCATGAAGTATATCATGTTCTTTATGATGATATTACACCCAAAGAGGCTGTACACCGACTCATGACCCGGGATCTGAAACAAGAGCTGGATGAGGTATAATCTGATTGTATGTTGATGATTGTCTGTTGAATATTTAATCCTGACATCTTTTTTGCGCCTTATACGTGATCATACTACTTCTTTTTGTTTAACGATTGCATCCATATGAATTTACCTGAAAATGAAAAAAATTCCCGCCTCTAATCTGAAATCTAAGGTAGAGATTGTCCACACGCATAAAGGAGAAGGACATCGGAAAAGACTTCGGGACAAGTTTCTGAATTCCGGCCTGGAAGGATTTCATGACTATGAGGTGATTGAACTGCTTTTGACACTGGCTACGCCCCGAAAAGATTGTAAGGAGGCCGCAAAGGCGGCTTTGAATAAATTTAAAACACTCCAGGGTGTTTTCGAAGCCTCTTCCAAGTCGCTTTGCGAAGTGCCAGGAATCGGCCCCAAAAATCTATTCGGGATCAAGCTGATAAAAGCTGCTGCAGATCGCTATCTTGAAAAACGGTTAATACATAAAGACCCCTTGAACAATTCCAAAGAACTTTTCGAATATCTTTATCACAGGTTAAGGGATAAACCCAGGGAGTGCTTTAATGCGGTGTTTTTAGATGCAAAAAATAAAGTTATTTCCACAGAAACACTTTTTGAAGGGACCCTGACAGCCAGTTCTGTATACCCAAGAGAAGTTGTTCTTGCAGCCCTTAATCATCATGCTGCAGCGCTTATTTTCGCACACAACCATCCATCGGGTGACCCGAAGCCATCACAGGAAGACATCGCCATTACGCGCCGTCTTGTTTTTGCATCCAGGGTTATCGACATTACTGTGCATGAACATATCATCGTCGGTAATAACTGTTACTTCAGTTTTGCGGACGAGGGCTTAATATCCCGGATGAATCGTGAATATGATCTGCAGAATAAGTAGGCTTAAATTTCAAATCCAACTGCTCAAAACAGCAAACAAATGACAAACAAATGTATAGATAAAAAATATCCTGAATGCTTTGGTGAACTCGAGACTGTTTTTCCAAAAACCAAAGACGGTTTAAGAAACACACCGGACGCGTGTCTTGAGTGCTTGCACAAAACAGCGTGTTTACGATCAGCCATGGAAGGTACCGGTGGATTGAAGGTTCGGGAAGAAATTGTGGACCGGGCTTATGATTCCGGTATGATGAGCTTTCTTGAAAGATGGTCAAAGAAAAAAAAACTTAAGCGAGGTTAAAAAAGAGGGTTACAGGGGCGCATCAAAGGAGAGAGTGATGAAAACCATAAAGGAAATAGATATCACGGGGAAAAAAGTCTTCGTCAGGGTCGATTTAAACGTTCCGTTGGACGAACAACAAAACATTACCGATGATACCCGGATTCAGGCCGTATTGCCAACCTTAAGATATATTCTGGATGATGATTCAAAGCTAATCATCGCTTCACACCTGGGGAGACCCAATGGGAAAATAACACCCAAAATGAGCCTTTCTCCTGTAGCAAAGCGTTTGGGAAGGCTTTTAAAAACAAAAGTTGTCATGGCAAAGGACTGTGTCGGTCCTGAAGTAGAAAAACTGGTAAACAAAATGGAAAACGGCGATGTGGTGCTTCTGGAAAATTTAAGGTTCCACCCTGAGGAGCAGAGAAATGACGATGCATTTGCGAAACAACTGGGCAAACTTTGTGATGTTTATATAAATGACGCTTTTGCCGTATCTCATCGTATCAATGCGTCGGTTGTGGCCATAACAAAATATGCACCGATATCCGGAGCCGGCTTTTTGCTTAAAAGGGAACTCGACTTTTTTCAAAAGGCAATGGCTGATCCCTCGCGCCCCCTGGTTGCGATTATCGGCGGAGCAAAGGTGTCAAGCAAAATCGGGGCATTTGAAAACATGCTGGATCATGTTGACAAGTTCATTATCGGCGGAGCCATGGCAAACACTTTTCTGAAAAGTAGGGGCTGGAACATGGGAAAATCAATGCTAGAAATAGATCTTATTGAAACAGCTGATTCGATAATTAAAAAATCAGTTGAAAATCACATAAAGTTTTATCTACCGGTGGATGCGGTTGTGGCAGACCGTATGGATTCCAAAGCGAATATCAAGATCGTACCCATACAAGAAATTCCTAATGATTGGATGGTCCTGGACATCGGTCCTGCAACAGTTTTGCTCTATTCCGAAGCATTATATGATGCCAAGACCATTATCTGGAACGGCCCCTTAGGTGTATTTGAAATAGATGCATTCAGTCGAGGAACAATCGCCATGGTTCGCAGTGTTGCTGATTCCCATGCACTTTCAATTGTCGGGGGAGGAGATACAGACGTCGCTGTCCATAAAAGTGGCGAAGCCGAAAGAATAACCTATATTTCTACGGGTGGTGGAGCCTTTCTTGCACTTATGGAGGGGAAGACCCTTCCGGCTGTTGCTGCACTGGACAGTTAGATAGTGTCCACCTCTAAATAGCATCTACCCCGATAGGGAATTCGGGATGTTCCATCGGCCCAGGCCTTCGTTCTCGCTCTGATGCAATCCTATCCCTAACGCCGCTACGCCTGTCAAAGATCCCGTAGTCTTTTCGGGGCGGCTGCAAAATCGCTGGGGCCTTGGCCTTAGCCTAAATCTACCATTTTTGTATGGACACGATATAAATGATTGCAATCGTCAATACTCAATTGAATGATGACCGGTGACCAACGACAATTATTACTTTGACAAAAAAATTAACGACCACAAATAAAAATATCCATCGAATACTCATTGCAGCTGCGGTTGTTTGTTTATTTATTTTATTCGGTTATGTGTACCGTCAATATTTGTGGGAAAAGATCACTTACTTCTACCATCTTTTTTCGGACAGAGAGCAGATAAAAAACTTTGTCGCTTCGTTTGGTCACGGTGCACCTGCAATTTTTATCATCATTCAGATTCTCCAAGTGCTTTTCGCACCTTTTCCAGGTGAAGCCACAGGTTTTATCGGAGGCTTTTTATTCGGTACCGCAAAGGGATTTATATATTCGAGTATCGGACTGACAGCAGGATCGTGGATCAATTTTTCAATTGGCCGTTTCATGGGAAAACGTTTTGTCAGGAAACTGATCCCTGAACGACAACTGGATCGTTTGGATAAGATTATTAAACGCCAGGGGGTCATTGTTCTGTTTATCCTATTTGTTATTCCCGGATTTCCCAAAGACTACCTGTGCTTATTTTTAGGTTTGAGTACACTGCCATTAAAATTCTTCCTCATACTCACAGGCATCGGACGAATGCCGGGGACATTGATGCTCAGTCTTCAGGGATCATACATTTTCGAACAGAAATACGGTCTTTTTGCAGTGATAATGGGACTGTGTCTGATCGTTGTCATTTTAGCATACAAATATCGAGAGCCCTTGTATCGATGGCTTGAAAAGTATAACGAAAAATGATGATGTTAAGGCGTTGACGTTTTTATAAAAAAATGCTATTATAAGAGAAAATTCAAAAAGATAAAGTAAATCCTATCGTTCAACGAATACTGAAAGGAGAGGCGATTGGCATTCTGGTCTGTAAGAGAAGAGCTGAGTCAGGAAAACAGATTAAGGCGTTCTTATTATGAATTGTTGAGGGATGAGCTTGATCAACAAATGTTTCAGTACTCCTTGATCGATTCTTATAATAATTTTGTTAGTAAAAATATCCCCTATCCATTTGTTGAAAAACGTGAGTTGAAGCCTCGGGCGCGCATTCCGGCTGTGGAATATGACTGCCAGAATACTTTTCTGGTGATTTTTGTAGAAGATACCATTCCATCAACTCATAAGAAGTATCTAAGGTTTTTCAGAACCAACAGGACCACCAAGACCAACCTTCTTCGATATGAGCCTCTTCCGCTTGCAAGCAAATTCGATAGGAATCAGAAATACCTGGATTCTGCCCATTTCCACGAGTTGCTCAAGCTTTTGCTGCCTGTGGATTATGCGCTTTTAATCCAAAGGGATCCAGCCGGCAAGAAAAAGAATAGATACAACCTTTCCCATTTTCATGTAAAAATCGATTGGCCGATTGCAGATGCCGCCGAGGATTTGGCCAGCAGCCTTCGATATATATCTAAGGATTTGTATGAAAAAGGAGATAAATATGCCATAGATGTTCAGAAAAAATTTTTTGAGTACTATTGCCTTCCATTTGAGGTGGGTGGCAGAAGAACCGCTGCTATTGTTGCGTCCCAATATTTAAAAAGAATGGGGTTTATTGCGACAGTGTATGCAGCAAGCAGCGAATCGAGAGCACTGATACGGGTTTCCGAAAGAGGTGCTTCAAAAGCGGTTCTGATGAAATTTAAAGAAAATGAAATGGAACAGATTGCAGAGGCAAATAACATTAAAGCACGTACATTTAAAAAAAATTATGTTATTGCCCGGAAGAAAACCGAAGGAATCTGTATATTCCAAGCCACGTATGCCTTTACCAATCATGCCAGGCCGCCTGATGACGGTAAATTACGAGACGTTAAACCCGACTTGAACTGGCTAAGCGTCGGAGGTCAGCATATTATGCCAAAACCGGGTGTCTGGAAATATCCCCCGATTTCCCTGAATCTCATATATACTTAAACCAAATCTGAGCGTCAATTCTGCGAAGTTATTTTTTACGCGAACCCTTAACCTATTTTTTTCATCATGGCGATTTCGTCACAATCCGGAAATTTTATACACATGATGCAGTCCGCCCAAATTTTTATGGGAAGTTCTGATCTGTCTATTTGTTGAAAACCGAAACGCTTAAAAAAACCGGGTCGGTATGTCAGTGCAAACACTTTTTGTATTTCAAAAGATTTTGCTTCAGAAAGCATGTGTTCGACAAGTTTTGATCCGATTCTTTCCCCCAGATGTTCTGGATGTACGGCCAGGGATCGTATCTCGGCAAGATCATCCCAACAGAACTGCAATGCGCAGCATCCTAAAACGCCGACGTCTTTGTCATCAACGTAAACCGTGAAATCCCTCACATGATCATATAAAACGCTTAAAGGTCGGGGTAAAAGTTCACCTTTGCTGCCATATTGCTGAAGCAGTGCATGAATGGCTTTTATATCCTTAATGGTGGCTTTTCGAATCATCGTGTTCCTCATCATCCTTTAAAAATATATGGTGATGGAGCTTGCTTGTCCCGAATTACGTGGGGCAGAGATAGATGGCTCTGAATTGGGAATTGTGTCCAAAAATTGAAATCCCAAGCACCAAATCACAAATAAATCTCAATTTACAATATCCAATGACCAAACCTTTCAGGCGAGATTTTTTGCATTTTCGAATTTCGGTCATTGGAAATTATTTGATCTTTGTGATTTGATTTTGTAATTTCAATAATTCAATGAACTCCCAGCAAAGCAAATCTCCTATGGAATAACCAAAGCCCGGTCATCTGGGACTGGATTTTTACTTTACCCCTGACCGAAAGTCAACAGCCGTGAGTTATTTTATCAGAACAATCGCATTTGATATCGGTGCAGCGAAGCGACGGCGTGTTTCTCTTGAAAACCGAATGACTGTTTGAAGGGCTTTAGCACGCGTTAGCCCTGGTTATTTACCGAGATGATTTCGGTTCTGTTCCTTTCTTGAAAAGCACTTTAACAGCATTGGGAGCGTTATCTGTTGCAAGAAGACCGGTTGATGGATCTATGGGTACTTTTACGACATCATCTGGAATATCAAAATATTGAATCGGTCTGTCAAGAAGCGCTTCGCTCATGAATTCGATCCATATCGGCAGCGCTGCTCTTGCCCCTGTTTCTCCTTTGCCAATGGTCGTAAATGTATCTTGACCCACCCATACTCCGGTGGTAATCAATGGCGAAAAGCCGATAAAAAGGGCATCTTTGAATTCGTTGGTTGTTCCTGTTTTCCCGGCAACCGGGCGCTGAATAAACTTTGCTTTTTTGCCCGTGCCATCTTGAATGGCGCTGCGAAGCATGTCTGTGATGACAGCGGCATTTTCTCTTGAGATAACGGCTTTTTTTTGAGGTTTTACACGCCAGTATCAGTCGCCCGTTTCCATCAACGACCTCCATGACGCCATAAGGTTCTATAAGTTTTCCCTTATTCGGAAAAACCGAGTAGGCTGCTGTCAAATTAATCAATTTAACTCCCGAGGTGCCAAGGGCTAGGGAAAGATTCGGGTACAGGGCAGATTCGATGCCTAGTGGTGTGTCCAAATCTGGCCACTGAAGAGGGCCCCAACATCTCGATGAGCCTTACTGCGGGAATATTTTTTGAAAGCGCCAGTGCCGTTCTCAGCGTCATTTCACCTTTATAATCATCGGAAAAATTTTTCGGTTGCCAATCTTTTTTTCGATTTCCAATTTTGAAGGCCACCGGTGCATCGAGAATAATTTTGCTTTGTGAAAAGCCCTGTTCAATGGCATAGGCATAAACGATAGGTTTAAATGCAGATCCAGGTTGTCTTCTGGCGATTGTTGCCCGGTTAAAAGGGGTTTTTGAGAAATCCCTTCCGCCGACCATGGCAAGGATTCCGCCAGATAGCACATCCAGAGAAACGAGTGCGCATTGGGGATCAGGATTTTTTATAAATTGTTGTTTCATCCTATGTTCGAGGGCAGAAAGCCCATTTTCAACAGCAAGTTCCGCTGCCTTTTGCAACTTAAAGTCGAGTGTTGTAACAACGGTAAGACCACCTTTGTAAAGCCTTGAAGAACCAATGGTATTTTCAAGAAAAAATTTAATAAATTCGATAAAATAAGGTGCTTTGATCCGGGTATTTATTTTGTTTCGCGAGATTCAAAGGTGCTTCTTTTGCAATGTTAAAGACAGCTTGAGTGATAACCCCTGTATCTTTCATTTGTTTTAAGACAATATTTCTCCGTTTGAACGCAAGATCTTTATCAATTAAAGGAGAGTATCGCGAAGGTGACTTTGGAAGACCGGCCAAAAGGGCACATTCAGAAAGATCTATATCACTTATAGGTTTACCAAAAAAAATTCGGGCAGCCGATTCCACACCATAAGCGCCGCTGCCAAAGTATACCTGATTAAGATAAAGCTCCAGGATTTCATCTTTTGTATATCGGCGCTCTATTTGAAAAGAAAGGAAGGCTTCCTTTGCTTTTCGCAATAAGGTTTTACGCGGTTTTAGAAAAAGTGTTTTGGAGAGTTGCTGGGTGATGGTGCTGGCGCCTTCGACAAATTTCCCAGCTTTGATATCTCGAAAGATGGCCCTGAGAATTCCTTTCAGATCGATGCCGCTATGTTGATAAAAACTCCTGTCTTCCGTAACGATTAAGGCTTTTTTTAGGTTGTCGGGTATAATTTTTATCGGCACGGGATCCCTTTTCTCCAAATAGAATTCCGCAAGGAGCACTTCATCCGCAGAGTAAATTCGTGTAATGGAAGATGGCTTGAAAGATTCAAGATCTCGAATTTGTGGAAGATCTTTCGTCAGGGCGATAAAAAACCCTGCCATACTTCCGAATATTATCCCAAAGAGAAAAAGAAGTAAAAGCCCAACATATTTTTTATTGAAATGGTATCCGGCTATTCTCATATGGTTTTTATATCTTGACTGTTATATCCTTTGATTATAAATACCAACCTCAATTTTCGCACCCTTAATTTTAAGCTGCTCCAATAAAAATGATTACTTTTCTATTCCGATTCTGGCCTTGACACCCTTTTGAAAATAATGTTTAATCTCCTTCATTTCGGTCACCAGGTCAGCGTTTTCAATAATTCGGGAATCGGCGCCCCGTCCTGTTATTACAAGTTCCACATCCTTGGGCTTTTCAACTATAATCTCCAGTATATCCTCTACGGACAGAAGCCCAAGCTTTGCAGCGACGTTTGCTTCTTCCATGATAACGACATTGTGCTGGCCTGACGTAAAGACCGCTTTGATTTTTTCCAGACCCTTCCGGGCGGCTTCGATGTCCGAGGCAGAAGGCTTGCCTTTTATAAAACGGCCACTTCCGAACTGTTCCACCGTTATCAAATCTTTAAATCTTTTGAGGGCTTTTATTTCGCTATATTCACCCATCTTAATGAACTGGGCGATAAAAACCTTAAGGCCAGCGCCGGCAGCTCGTATTGCCAGGCCCAATGCTGCGGTGGTTTTTCCTTTTCCATTTCCGGTATATACTTGAATATAGCCTTTCATTTTATTTACTTCTCGAGTTTTATACCATTAATATTTAGCAGCGCCAAAAGAGCGCAGTAGGCCGGGGAAAATTTTACTTTAAAAAATTTATTTTGGCCCGCTGATTCAATGGCTTTTTAGCCGTATTCGGGGGAGAAACTTGAGGTTTTTTTTATCAACTTTTCTGATAAGATCATTGGGATAACACGCGTAATCCATTGCAACAAACACCATACTCCCGGGCTGGGCAAAAGCCAAGGATTGCCCGCAGTCATCGAATATGGCATGAATCCTGTCATTTTTGACAGGGCCTTTTCTGCCTAATATCTGAATAGCGTCACCTTTGAAAATTTTGTTTCGTACATCAATCTTAATACCATGTTTTTTGGATTTGCCGATGACCTTTCCAATAAATTCTTGTCCGCTATTTCTTAAATTCTCATAGGCCGGCGATATCTGGTGGGGATCGTCAAAATAAAAGCCGGTAGAGTAACTTCTGTTACTCACAGCTTCGAGTTCATAAAGCCAGTCTTTTTGGGTCATGTAGTTTTCTGGATTTTCATAATAGGCATCAATGGCTTCTCGGTAAACCTTGACTGTCGATGCCAGGAAGTTGATACTCCGCATTCGGCCTTCGATTTTCAGTGAAACGATACCCGATTCAATTATTTCGGGGATGTGGCCAATCATACACAGATCTTTTGAGCTGAACATATAGCTTCCTCGCTCATCTTCAGCGATGGGCATATATTGGCCGGGTCTGAACTCTTCCACGACGGCATACTTCCATCTGCAGGATTGAATGCACATTCCCCGGTTACTGTCACGGTTCGCCATAAAGCTGCTCAGAAGGCACCGCCCGGAATATGCGATGCACATGGAGCCGTGAACAAAGGCTTCAATTTCAAGATCACAGTGAAGGGCAACTTCCTTGATTTCTTTTAAGGACAACTCTCTTGCAAGATTAACTCTTTTAATGCCCAGTGTTTGCCAGAAAAGGGCACTTTTTAAATTGGTGGTATTGGCTTGGGTACTTAAATGGATGGGAATTTGGGGTATGACTTTGGATGCTGTCATGAATATTCCCGGATCTGCTATGATGAGGGCATCTATTTCGATTTCCCCAAGTGCATGAAGATAATTCACAATTGATTTTTGTTCGTTGTTTTTTGGATATACATTACAAGCCGCATAGACTTTTACATGGTGTTTTCGGGCATACCTGACGGCATGTTGAAGTTCATCAAGGGTAAAGTTTTGGGAAAAGTTTCTAAGGCTGAATTCCTTGCCGGCCAAATAAACCGCATCTGCACCATAGTGTATGGCAATCTCCAGTTTTTCAAAATTGCCTGCCGGTGCAAGAAGTTCTACTTTTTGGGGTGTTTTTATCATATTTTAAAAAGATGGAAGCTGCTCGGCAGTGAGGCCAGAAAGTTTTTGATATTGTTTGTCTTTCTCTGAAATAATCGGGTTTTCACCAGGCCACTCGATACCGATATCCGGATCGGACCAGATAATGCCGCCTTCATCACCCGGCGCATAAAAATCTGAGCATTTGTAGTAAAAGAGCGCAAACTCGCTTAGGACGAAGAAGCCGTGGGCAAAACCCTCCGGTATAAACACCTGCCGTCTGTTTTCATCCGATAGATGGATCCCGGTCCATTTGCCAAAAGTGGCAGAACCGGGCCGGAGATCAACGGCAACATCGAATATCTCGCCGGAGATGACCTGAATCAGCTTGGCCTGGGGATGTTTGATTTGAAAGTGAAGGCCTCTCAAAGTGTTTTTCAGAGAATAAGAAAGATTATCCTGAACAAATGTCGTGTTGATTCCGGATTCACTATATCTATTCTGGTTGTAAGTCTCCATAAAGAAGCCGCGTTTGTCCCTAAAGGTTTTGGGCTCAATGATGAGAATTCCTTCTATGGATGTAGTGATAATTTTCAAGAAAATTGATTCCTTAATGATCTAATTCATAAATACGATGATGTATTTTTTGTCAGGGCAACTATACCAGATAAGCGGATGTCCAAAAGTTTTGCATGCATAGAATGAATAAACCAATATGTAAATACGTTGCCGTAATTAAGAATACATGTACTTAGGCATACGAACTAATCGTTCGTCTCATTTTGTGCCTCAAACTGTTTCTTGAGCTCATATGAACGTTCTAAATACCCTTTGAGCTTGGCCTGTACTTTTCCATAAACGGTATCGACAGAGTATTCGCAGTTTTCATCCGGTACTCCTGCCTGGACGCCGGTTAATATTTCGATACCTTCTTCGATCGTTGAAACCTGATAGATATGAAATTTTCTTTTCTTTACGGCATCGATGACCTCTTTTTTAAGCATCAGGTTTTTAACATTGGCCCTGGGAATGAGAACTCCCTGTTTGCCGGTAAATCCTTTTGCTTTACAAACATCGAAAAAACCTTCAATTTTTTGATTCACACCCCCGATGGCCTGAACATTTCCTTTTTGATTCACGGAACCGGTTATTGCAATTCCCTGGTGGATGGGTATACCGGAGAGGCTTGAGATAATGGCGTACAGTTCTGTGGATGAAGCACTGTCCCCGTCGATTCCGCTGTAACTTTGCTCAAACGTGATGCTGATGGATAGGTTCAGAGGATAGTTTTGAGCAAAGGTTCGACCCAAATAACCGGAAAGGATCAAAACGCCTTTGTCGTGGGTTTTTCCACTGAGCTTGGCCTCACGTTCAATATTGACGACACCTTGTTTTCCCATGTAGGTTTCAGCCGTAATACGAGAAGGGCGCCCAAATGAAATATCGCCGATTTGATAAACGGCAAGTGCGTTCACCTGGCCGATTTCATCACCTTCAACGTCAATCATAATCGTATTATCCACATAGGATTCATGAATTTTTTCTTCATAAAGATTATAACGAAATCTGTATTCAGTAAATGCCTGGATTACATCCTTGTCTGTCACCTGCTTGGCATTCCGTTTTCGGGCCCAATAATCTGCTTCTATTAAAATTCCCATAACAGGTCCGAACCGAATGGAAAGTTTATGTTTGTTGGAGATATATTTTTCACCAAATTCTACGATGACGGCAACTCCTTTTGGTGTTAGGGGAAGAAGCTCCTCTTCCTTGCAGACCCGGGCGATGAAGCGCGCATACTTTTGAATGGTATCATCATTTTTTATAACTTCATGATCAAAGTCTGCTCTCACCTTGAATATTTTATTGAATTTTGAATCATGGTTCTGGAGCAAATGAAAAAGATGATAACTGCCCAATAAAATTACCTTGACTTCCATTGGAATCGGTTCCGGGCGTATTGATGATGTGCCATATCCCATACTCGATACGACGTCTTCTATGGACAGCAATTTATTTTGAAGCGTACGTTTGAGCGCTTCCCATACAAACGGATTCATGAGAATAGATTCGATTTCCATGATCAGATAGCCGCCGTTGGCCCTTAAAATTGATCCGGCCTGAACCATGGTAAAATCAGTGGTCACCGTCCCCATGTAGGCTCTTTTTTCGATTTGGCCAAAAACATTTTGATACGTGGGATTTGTCTCAAATATAACCGGTGCACCTTTTAAATCTTTTTGATCCACAAGAACATTTACCTGATAACGCAGAAAAGAGGGCTTGGCGGCTTGAAACATCAGGCCTTCCATGGGTAATTTTGTTTCGGTTGAAGCAATAAAATCCTGAACGTTTTCAAGAATGTCGGCCTGTATTTCATCTAAATAGATTAAAATATCTTTGCATGCTTTGTATTCATCCCTTATGACATCTATTCGCTGTTTTACAACAAAGAGCGCAATTTCCTGCATCAGTTTTTCAATCTGTAAATTCATCGACTGATTGATCTTGTTGATATCACGAATCGTGACGTCGATTTCGGATTGAACAAGGCTGATATTTTCTTCGATTTCAGTCTGTTTTTCCTTTGGGAGAGCGAGAAATTCTTCCGGGGAGATCGCCTTTTCTTCTACGATGGGGATGGTTTGGTAACCGGCTTTGGTCCTGTTAATCTGAATATTGTGTTGCGATGCTGATGCTTCAAGTTTTTTAATGATATCTTTTTGCTGATCGGTGTATTTTTTTTGAATTTCAGATTGTCTTTGCTGATAGGATTCGTGTTCAAAGGCTTTGGGAAGTTCTTTTTTCAAATCATCAATTAGTTTGTTCATGGTTTTGGAAAACCGGGTTGCTTTCCCATTGGGAACAGAAATGGCTTTGGGATGATATTCATCCTTAAAATTATTGACCATGCACCAGTCAACCGGAGAGGGTAAATTTTTGGCATGCTGAGTAACGATATCTCTGATAATGGTTGATTTTCCGGTACCCTCTATCCCCGTAACAAACATATTATATCCCGGACTTTTTATGTTCAGACCAAACTCGATGGCCTGTACCGCTCGTTCCTGGCCGATGACTTTGTCCAGGGGAGCAACTTCCGCAGTATTCTTAAAAGTGAACATTTTGGGGTCACACATCGATCTGAGATCAGAGAATTTTAATTCACATTTCTTTTTCATAAGCCGCTCCTTGGGAAGGTGAATAAAATGAATGTCTGGATTAAACGTACTATTCGATTCGAGCCAAAGCCTTCGATCGTGAACTACGGTATTAGTGCATTAAACTTTCAATTTGTCAATAGCTTAGCCTTTTGACGCTCTTATCTTCTTGACAAGATAATGATTCGTCGATAATTTTAAAAATAGATGATTTACGATTATTTCAGACCTCGTTCAACGAACTCAACCTCTATTGTCAGGAGGTGAAATTATGGAGGAACATCAAGTCGGTGTGGTTATCAACTTTTACGCTAAACCCGGTGTCGCTGCCGTTAAGGTGACCCGTGGAATGATCAAAAAAGGGGACATTCTGAAATACAAAGGGTATACCACTGATTTCACCGAACCTGTTTCAAGTATGGAAATTGAAAATCAGTCTGTGGAGAAAGCACAAGAAGGAGATTTGTTCGGCGTTAAAGTGCAGGAGAGGGTGCGAGAAAACGATAAAGTATACAAAGTTATTGAATAATTCTGTGGCTGCCCGATGACTTTTTATGTTTGGTGAAACGTTTATCAGGACCTGCTCTAAGTTTAAACCATTTAACCCCGATGATCGTTTTCGATGTCTTAGAGAAAAGTACGGATAATTTCGTCAAAAAAATGCCGCTTTTGGTCTTTGAATGATGTAATAATATTTTATTACCATAAGCTTAAGACCCGATTTTCTATTAAAAAATTAGGTTCTTCTCCAATTTAGTTGGAGAAGAGGGCCCAAGGATCCAAGGGTTCAAGGGTTCAAGTGTTTGTCCTCCAACGATTTTACAAGCTCTTTGAGCATCTTTTCAACTTCATTTATATAATCATTAAAAGCATTTAAAATATTCTTTATTTGAATAATTCAAATTACCTGAAAGCAGGGCCTGGGTCTCCAATTCAAAAACAGAGTCTATACGACTTTTGCCAAACTATCAGATCTCTATAATTTTTAAGCATTTCACTCGAACCCTTGAATCCTTGAACCCTCTGGGAACACACCAACTAAATTGGAGATGCTCCACCTATTTTACCCTAATTAACTACAACTAATCGGGAGAAGATCTAAAAATTATAACCATTTGAATATAAATAAAAATATTGCATGAATAGAGGGAAAAGCGAAAATAAAAATTTTAACTGTTTAACACTCCTTGGCATGATTTCTGCTTATTTTTTGAGAATAATCAGCAATTAAAATAAAAATATAGATGCTTGATTTTTCTTATCCTAGTATCAAAGTGCGAATAAAAATGGAAAAAAACAAAAAAAGAATAACGATGTGCCCCTCATGTGAATGCAGATACCGGACACCTGAAGATTTTCTGGGTCGCAAGGTATCATGCAAGAGCTGCGGCACTTCCTTTAAGGTCGATTTTGAGGTTGAAAACAGGGAAAAAGAAAGCAGTCAGGTTTCGATGTTAAAGGAAGAAGAGATTGATACAATTTCCCAAGATGATGCCTACTTGGTTATGGGGAAGTTGGCCGAAAAATTCAAATTTGTTGATGAAGAGCAGATCCAGGAAGCATTGTCTATTCAAAAACAGGAACAACTTGACGGCAATAAAGCACTTTTAGGAGAAATTCTGGTGGCGCAAGGGATGATGTCTCAGAACCAGCTCGAATTTCTTCTTTCTATCCAGAAGGTGATTATAACAAGAAAGATGGATAGAAAATTCGGAATGATTGCTGTAAAAAATGACTTTGCAACCCAAGAGGATATTGAGCATGCTCTGATGGAGCAAAAAAAGAGTTATGAAAAAACCAAGACCGTTAAGATGATCGGGGATATATTGGTTGAATCGAATGTGATGACCAGGGATCAATGTGATGCGATTTTGAAAAGGCAACAGCGCTTTGAAGAAATCGATATCACTGACCCTGAAACCCCTCGTTCATCATTAAATGATGCCTATTTCGATTTGACTGTTTCAGACGATAAGCTGGGCGCATTTTTTTCAATAAATAAAGAAAGTACAGTTTCGTTTACTCTCCGGGACATCAAGGATTATCTCAAACAAAAAGGGATCAAATATGGGATAGTAAACGATGAGAAAATAGTGGACTACCTGGAGAATAAAGAAGGCTTGAACACGCCACTAAAGGTTGCAGAAGGCAAGCCCCCGGATACAGGCATAGATGCTTCTATTAAATATTACTTTGATACAGATCCCTTAAAAATGGGCACTGTAAAAAATGGGGGGGGCATAGACTTTAAAGACAGGGGAGATACTCCTCAAGTTACCAAAGGAGATCTTCTTGCGGAAAAAATACCAGCTGTTGAAGGTGCGACAGGATATGACGTATATGGTCGTTATCTATCTGTTTCAAAACCAATAGATATAACTCTTCGAAAGGGAAAAGGGACTTCAATTTCCGAAGACAAACTTAAAATTTATGCAGAAACCGACGGTATACCTGAGATTTCAGCCGTTGGAAAGGTCTATGTTTCACCGAGACTTGAAATTTCAGGGGGAGTGGGTTTAAAAACCGGGCATGTGGATTTCGATGGTAAAATCGATGTTATCGGTACCATTCAAAATGGATACCGTGTAAGAGGTAACAGTCTTAAGGCAAATGAGATACTCAAAGCTGAAATAGAGATGGACGGTGATATCAGTATCTCAGGAGGGATCATCGGGGCAAAAATAAAAGGCGGCGGCAGTGTCAGCGCCATGTATGTTCATGAATCAGACATTGAAGTCTTGGGGGATGTTCTTGTAGAGAAAGAAATCATCGATTCTAAAATCAATACCAGTGGCGCATGCATTGCCGAAAATGGTCCCATTTTATCCTCCAGAGTTTCTGCTAAAAAGGGAATACAGGCCATTCAGATCGGATCTGAAATATCAAAACCGTGCAATCTTAGTGTCGGATACGATGAAAAAGTAAAAGAGGACACCGATGCAATAAAGGAGATTATACCGCTAAAAAAACAGGAGCAGACAGGATATCATCGCCGAATAAAGGAAATAGAAAATGAGCCGGATATCATTGAAAAAGTGATTGCTGACATGGCACAGGTACAAGATCGTGCCGTTGTCAAGCAGAGAAAACTTTCAGAAGAAATAGAAAAAATAAAAGAGACAGGAGACAAGGTTCAACTCGAGGGTGCAGAAGCAGAGCTCTCTGAATTGGATTTAGAAATAGAAAACAGAGAAAAAAAACTGGAAAGCCTCTTTAATAAACAGGATCAAATTACAACTGAAATCGATGATCTTACTCAAAAAATCGAAAATTCAAAAACAGAAGTTCAGGATCTAAGGGAAAAAATATCAGACATTGTTGAATGGTCAACCTCAGAAAAGGGAATTCCCGAAATTAAAGTTAGTGATGTCATTTTTGCCGATACAACAATTAATGGTATTTATTCTTCGCTTAAGCTTAACCAGAACCAAAAAAATGTTCTCATAATGGAAGATATTCCCAAAGACGCCGGCGACAGCTCTGACTGGAATCTTGATCGAGATAAATACGGCAGTAAAATAAGAATTAAATCGCTTTAATCCACCCCCTTAACCTCACATCCCATATAAAAATCCCATCGATACACAAATGTTAGCTATTGTACGAGATCTAGAATTTGAACAAGGTTGGTAATGACAATATCGGCGGAAAGGTTTTGGCATTTAGGATGGTTTTCTCTCAGGCGCAGGGATCTGGCATCGCCTGCAAAAAGCGCGGTTTTAAACCCCACCATTTTTGCCGGGTAAATGTCATTTAGCATGTCGTTTCCAATATAAAGTACTGAATGCGCCGAGATATCCATATTTCGGAGGTTTTTGGCGGCAGCTTCAAACATAAAAGGCGATGGTTTTGCATGCCCCGATTTGTAAGAATAAAAAATCAGATCAGACTTAAATCCGAGAACTTCCGGGATTGAATCAAGGAACCAGCTGAATAGATACGGGGTAAAAAATTGGGCATTCGAGATAATGCCCATCAGAACCTTTGATTTTTTACAACTCGATAACATCTTCTCAAGATTTGGCATGGGGTATACAGGGTTGACAATCAGTTCAAATTCCACGGCAAAGGCTCGAACAGCGTTAGGTTCTTCAATTTCAAGAACACGCGTCCATATCCGGTCTATTTCCACCTCGGGAAAGTCCACCCCCGTTTTTCTAAGCCTTTTGTGTTCGATGTCTATGGCAGAGAAAAAATCATCTAAAACAATTTGAGGTTTCTTCTTAATTTGATATCTATCCAGGAGATTTTTTAAATTTTGAGTTTGTTGCGATTGTTGCCGAGCAATGCTGATATCACCTGAACCGCTGATAAAGAGTGTGCCGTAAACGTCAAAAAGAATACATTGGATTTTTTTTTCGAGTTTTCCGATCGGATTTAAAGCGGTTGGAAGTGGCGACAGGGGTTCGATATAGTGTAAGAGCCGATCATATTCATGCATAATCGCACCATTTGAGCAAGCTGAAGTTGTGTAACCTTAAAAATTCTGAAAGAAGTATCTTTTTATCTATTTTCTGGCAGACATTATCCCTGACCACCTTTGTGTAGATGCCTAACAGTTTTTCTCTGTATTTGGAGTGGTTGTAATTGAAAAGGACAGCGTCCATATTATTTTGAATCAGCTCATCTTTGTTTGATGCGCTGCCCGGGTTTGAGAGAAAAGGGTTGAGACGTGTCAGCTTTTTACGATTGGCGCTGCTGGACAGAACCGTTGATATGATCTTTTTTTGAAAGGGTTCGTTCAGCAATCCAAAATCGATGACATCATTTGTCGTTGCTTTTTCATAAGCGGTTTTAATGGAAATGTCGTCGATTGCTGCCCCGAACATTGCACTGACTTTTTGTATGCCGGACTTCCACATGAAAAACAACATGTCATTATCGACCCAGTCCATCGGAACATCCAGCCGTGTATAAAGGTGGTTCAATCGAATTGAATTTTGTTCAAAGTCTTGACATATATCCGGAAGTTTTCTTCCCCAGAGATATTTTTTAGCAGTCCATGGTTCAAGGAAAGAAAAACCGAACCCCTCGGTAATGCTTGTTGTGATAAGAAAATCTGAGGATAAAACAAGATCGGAAAATTCATGGGTTAAGCCTGCTTCAAATATGACATTCAGATCGTTTTCTATTGCAAATATTTTCCAGTCTTCGTAGCTATTAATGTCTGCCGGGCTGTTGGGTGGGAGTGTAATGACAAGGGGTGCGTTCTTTTTGAAAAACAAAGACAGCAGGATGGCTTCTCCAATATTTTTTCTGCGGATAGCCCGAATCGGATACAAAATATGATTTTTTAAGATTGCGTCTTCAGCATTGAAATGAAAGGGTGTTATGGTGTTGAAAATTTTATGCAGGCCTTCTTTTTTTAATCCTGTTTTAAGCAAAATGTTATAGTCTCTCGAGTTAATGACACCGTAATGGCAGTTCTGGATATACTCTTCTTCAGCAAAGTAGGACAAAGGGCGCCCATCTTCTGCAAAATCATGGATCTGCAAAAAGAGCTTAAGACCTCTTTCTTTAAGCACGTTAAGAACTTTTAAAAAACGTCTGTTTTTTTTGAGTGTTGGATTGTGGACGTGAACAAGGTCGCATCCGTTGTTCCATTTCAAGCGAATTGCCTCAATGATGGCGGTTGCAACTCTTTCGGGTTCCATTAGATTTTGGCCGGAAATGTCGTAACCGATTCCGGGGATATGGACAACATCGCAGGGAAAGGGTGATTCAGGAGGGTCTCCTGACAGGACCAACACATCACATGTGTCGAGGATAGATTCGACCTGTTGCCTTAAAACGGTGGTGACACCGCCAGTCTTGAGATGGTAATGGATAAATGCGATTTTCAAGTTTTGTCTTAATGTCTGAATAGTGCAGCCAATTCTTCGAGTTCTTTTTTGAAATATCCAAGATCTTCATGGGGGATATTGTTTTTGTCAAAGTGCAGCATTAAAGCATTGAGCGCACGGATCAATTCAGGTTGTTGGTCGGATTGTTGAGATTGCTGGTAATCGTCACAGCGTTGACGGTGTTTGCATTTGTGGCAGACCTCAATGGCTTTTCGATGCTGACTTTTACTTCTGGTACAAAGGATATATTTCGTTTTCATTAAAATTCAGGTGCGAAACTTGGGATATTATTAAAAAACTATAGAATAAACAGGCTTAAGTGTCAAAAAAATATTGATATGTGAAAAAAAAATGAGAAAAAATGATCAGACGTAACACTTTAGCATCTTGAAAACATTACCGCTTTAATTATAATTAAATTTATGAGGTCATGTTATGAATAATAAAAATCTTCCCGTTATTCCAGGTGACCGCGCAGACGATCTTCACAATTTGGAAATTGCGGATTCTGCTGATCTGATACTTTTTATGGCAGGAAATCAATTCATGGTAATGAAAGAGATCGTTTCAGCCTTTAAAAAAGAATATCCGGATATCGAGAACATATTTTATGAAACCCTTCCTCCGGGGCTCGAACTCAAACAGATTTTATCCGGCGGGGCGCTTTTTAGAGGCAAAAAAATTGATGTCCAGGCCGATATTTACTCATCCGTGAACGAGAACGCCATGGAGACGCTTAAAGAAGCCGGACAACTTCTTAAAGAGGATTACCATCTTTATCTGCACAATCGTCTAACGCTGATGGTTCAGAAAGGAAATCCAGCCCGGTTAAAATCTATTGCTGACTTGGGCCGAGATTCAATTCGTATTTCCCAGCCGGACCCTGCCAACGAAGATATTGCTTTTCATATTATTGATATGTACCGGCAGGCAGGTGGCGATGAACTGGTTCATCGAATCATGGAGAAAAAGCGTGCAGAAGGGACCTCCATTTTTACGGTGGTCCATCACAGAGAAACGCCACTCAGGATTTTAAAAAAGACAGTGGATGTAGGACCTGTATGGGCGACAGAAGCCACCCATGCAAAGGCTTCGGGTCTTTCATTTGATATTGTTGAGCCCGGCGAAGATCTCGATCAGAGAAACCGGATTAATTACTATGTTTGTAAATTAAAACATGCTTGGCATCCTGAGAATGCCGATAAGTTTATCAAATTTATAAGATCTTCAGATGCCCAGCAAATTTATCAAAAATACGGGTTTCTGCCTCACTTGTAAAATCGAAATACGATTTTATTTCGATTCGCTATCTTTCACCAGCATTGTCGCCGGGTCCAGCAGCAATGTGCGCTGTTCGGAATCGGCAGTTGCGCCCTTTAGTGTTTTTACGTGGATTTCCTTGCCTTTGGGTTGGAGCTGGATGACAAGGTCAAAGAGATCGACAACTTCCCATATCTGAGCCGGCATCCCGTCGGGACCGGGTTCTTCATGACGATGAGTCTTCACACTAAACCAGACATATAAGGAATGTTTTTTGGCAAGGCGCTTTAAATCAGAAAGAGATGTTCTCACATCTTCCTTAAAGTTAAAACCGTCGATAATGATCACCTGAGGTGAAAAAATATTCTGTTCTATTAAGTCGGTCAATCTTTCTTCGAGTTTGGAAGTACTGAATCCTTCAACTCTGAATGTCATGATAAATCGATGGGGAAGAATGGCCTCCCAAATCGGATTCGTTTCTATTGACTTGTATTGTTTCGTTAGATGGTTGAAGACCTCTTTATACCATAGCGTAAGTTTTTTAACCGGATCATCCAGGCTGATATGAAGAACATTTTTACCTTTTAAAATGGTGTTAAGGGCAAGCTGAACCAAAATTGCTGTCTTGCCAACTCCTGCTCGTGCAAGCACGGCCCCAAAGCCGCCTTCGAGGAGAATGTCTCCGGTTTCGTTTTCCAGGAATCTCAAGGGATTCTGAAGGATCAACTCCTTTTTTAGCATAATCATTTTCCTTTTATGGTTTTTTATTCTTTTTTTCTAGTTCTCTCTTTTTGGCCAGTTCCTCAGCAATGGATTTCGGAACCTGTTTGTAGACGCCCAATTCCATGGTAAACTGGGCTTTACCCTGTGTCGACGATCTCAAAACAGTTGAAAAGCCGAACATTTCAGCAAGGGGAACCTTAGCTTCAACAACACAAAGCGGACCTTCTTCCTGGGACCCCACAATGATCCCACGCCGTTGATTCAATAGGCCCATGACAGCACCTTGGAACTCCGCCGGTGTCTCAACGGCAACATTCATGATCGGTTCAAGAATGGCTGCTGAGGCCTTGAAATAACCTTCACGAAAAGCACCCCGGGCTGCTGCGATGAATGCCATTTCAGACGAATCGACAGCATGTGATGCCCCGTCATTAATCACCACTTTAATGCCGGTAACGGGAAATTCCATTTTTGGCCCTTTGGCCATGGATTGCTTAAAGCCCTTTTCACATGAAGGGATAAACTGGGTTGGAATCTTGCCGCCGATGATGTTATTTTCAAAGACCAAATGTTCTTCAGGGGAGGGTTCCATGTAGCCGGCCACTCGTCCATATTGTCCGGCGCCACCGGTTTGTTTTTTATGGGTATAATTAAATTCGGCCCTTCGAGTAATGGTTTCTCTATACGCTACCCGTGGATTACCGGTGGTAACGTCCGTTGCATATTCGCGTCGCATTCGTTCCACATAGACATCGAGATGTAGTTCTCCCATCCCTTCGATAATCGTTTCGGTGGTCTCATGATCAACATAGGTTCTAAAGGTAGGGTCTTCTTTACTGAACCTGTTGAGGGCCTTGGACATATTTATCTGGGATTTATTGTCTTTCGGAAAAATGGCAAGTGAGATGACAGGTTCAGGGACAAACATGGACGTCATCGTCAGGTTGAGGCCGGGATGAACAAAGGTGTCACCGGAGGCGCAATCGACTCCAAATAGGGCTCCGATATACCCTGCCGGGATGGTTTCGATGTCTTCCATTTGTTCTGCGTGCATACGGACAACCCTTCCAACCTTTATTTTTTTTCCATTGCGCACATTGACAATGGTATCTCCTTTCGAAAGAGATCCCTGGTATACCCTGACGTAGGTTAATTGACCATATTGTCCGTCCTCGAGTTTGAAAGCCAGGGCAACCACCGGTTGGTTCATTTCATTGGAAAGAATAACAGAGGCCTGGTCCTTATCCAGGTCTAAGGCCGTATTTTTCACTTCAGACGGGCAGGGAAGAAAATTCACGACCGCATCAAGGAGCGGTTGAACGCCTTTGTTTTTATAGGCCGATCCAAGAAAGACCGGTGTCATTTTGCGGGTCAGCGTACCGATTCGCACTGCTGAAACAATCATATCTTCCGTGATTTCCTTTTCTTCAAGAACAGCTTCCGTAAGTTCATCTGAAAACATCGAGGCCGCATCGATCAATTCTTCACGCCAATTCATGGCTTCCTTATGAAGATTCTGTGGTATTTCTTCAATCCGTACGTCTTCTCCATTGGGTCCGTCAAAATAGATTGCTTTCATGGTAACAAGATCAACAACGCCTTCAAAATCCACCTCGAGACCAATGGGGATCTGCATGGCAACTGTATTGTGCCCGAGTTTTTCTTTAAGTTGATCAATGACTCGAAATGGATTGGCGCCGCTTCGATCGCACTTGTTGATAAAAGCGATACAGGGCACTTTGTACCTTTTCATTTGCTGGTCAACAGTAATGGATTGGGACTGAACACCACCCACAGAACATAAAACCAGTATGGCACCGTCGAGCACCCTCAAAGACCGTTCAACTTCTATTGTAAAATCGACATGGCCGGGGGTGTCGATAATATTAATCTTATGATCCAGCCATTCACAATAGGTGGCGGCAGAAGCGATGGTTATGCCGCGTTCCTTCTCAAGTTCCATTGAATCCATGGTGGCTCCCACGCCGTCTTTACCTTTGACATCGTGTATTGCATGGATTCGTTTTGTAAAAAATAGAATTCTTTCAGTGAGTGTGGTTTTACCGGAATCGATGTGGGCACTGATTCCGATGTTTCTGACCTTATGGATAGAATTTTTCATGGTATTTTAAAATGATGTGCTTTGGTGATAAAACCCTGTTAAGATTTTATTGAATAAAAAACCCCTCATTCAGGGCATTTTCGCCCCACAGGGGTCTTTGTTTAATATTTTCCCAATGAATATCTGGAAAAAATAATTGCAAATATGTTTTTGTCAAGTAATCTTATCTAAAAAGCAGGGAAACGTCAAAGTATATTTTAACTGAGTTAGATAGAAGTGATTTGCTTTCTTTGGATACCGCGCCAAAATCCCAAATCACAATACTCAAATTACAAACAATATCAAAATATCAAATTCCAATGACCAAAACATTTAAATCAATTATTGGATGTCTCGCCTTCATTCTATCTGTTTTGAATTTTGAATTTCGCTTATTGATATTTATTTGAGATTTGTATTTTGGTGCTTGGAATTTTCATAAGCCAGCAACTTTTTTTATTCCAAGCAATTACCTGTTTAAATGACGTGGACCTGATTTAGAAAAAGTATCGCCCTACCATTCACTGGTGAGTTCTCGTTCTATTTTGTCCCACTTTGAATTTAAGTTTTCAATCACATCTATTGCAATATCCAGATGGGTCTCCATATGGTTAGAAAAAATATCATCCTGCATCTTCTTGTCTTTTATGCCTCGTTTTTGCAACGGCATGTCCGACACCAGCATCACAGAACCAATGGGAACTTCATAATGGTAGGCCACAGAGAATAGGGTTGCCAGTTCCATGTCGATAGCAAGCACCCGCTGCTGCCTTAAATGACTCACAAATTTATCATCGAATTCCCATAGACGCCGGTCGGTGGTATATACAATGCCGCACTTGGGCGTCAGGTTCAATTTTCGAAGGGCTCCGATACAGAAAAGATTCACCGAAGAGGTGGGTATGGCGGGAAACTCCGATGGCAGGTAATGCCGGCTGGTCCCCTCACCACGGATGGCTGCGGAGGGGATGATGAAGTTGCCGATCTCAAGCGTATCATCTACTCCGCCGCACATCCCAAGCATGACCACAGATTTAAGATTGTCAAGGTAAGCAAGACAGTTTATCACCAGAGCGGCTTGAGGAGAACCGATACCAAAGTCTATCATCGTACAATTCATGGATTTCACGTTGACAGTTCGGAAATTACCGTCGTGATAATCTCCTTGAACCTTTTCTTTGAAACGGTTTGCATACTGTTTAAAATTCGTAATAATTATATGTTCACAAAAATCTTCAAGTGCGCAATTTGTATACCTTTCCAGAGTCTGCCGAATATATTCGTGTTCCTTGATTGCCATTTGCGCTCCTCTGCATACCCTAACCCGGCCAAGCCGGAACTAAACAGGAAAATAAAATCCTTATATACTTAAATCATATTGGAATACGAGAAATGGTTAGCCGGTTGACCCGTTAGCCCGTTGAGCCCGTAAAAACGTTATCCAAACACAACGGGTAAACTGGCAAACGGGTAACGGAAAAACCTGTAACGGTATTTGTTCGATTCATTACCTTAAAAATATTTTGGCACAAAATGAAAAAAAACACAATTAAGATAATAACTGAAAGGTCTGTATCGATAAATTGGTAGGGCCGGTTAAACCTTATCCTTTCTTGAGAACGTTCTATTCGAGAAACGCCGGATGAGGCCAAACATAAAAAGGACCATAAGAGATATTGTAAAAAGGGGACCCAACTTCAGGGCCAGCCAGCTGATCCCCACAAGCGGTAAAAGACTCAAGCGGACAAATATCTTCACGTTGTCGTGATTCTCAATAAAGTGAGCCAAAGGTGGTGAATATTTGTAATATAAATTTACAACCCTTTTTCCGATGTTGTTTGTTAGAAGAAATCGATCCCGCATGTTGCGCAATATCTGAACACACGGCGCCGCGTAGGATCCATACGCTGCGGTGGCGATAAAACAGCCGCCTCCGCCTCCACCGTCGCTAGTTGTAACGCCAGTGCTGGCAGGGATAGCGGCATTAATATCCAATTTCAGCCGCCCGTAGCCATAGATGTTGTCTTTTCCTGGACTTCCCATGTCAATGGCAGTCGAGATCAGAGAATTCCAAAGTTGATCCACAGAAATGCCAGGATTTTTGTCCCGTATAAGTGCCGCAGCACCGGCAATGTGCGCGCAAGATGCACTGGTACCGATAAAACCAGAAACATAAACATCAGTTGAAACATTGTCCGGCCCCATGATATCCGGTTTTATCCTGCCGTCGTTGGTGGGCCCCCGAGAGCTGTATGATGCCTGGGGACCTGTGGTCCAGTAATTATAATTAATGGCGCCCACAGCCATTGCCCCGGCAGCATCTGCCGGTCCCAGCAGGCTGCTGGAGGCAACTGATGGTGATAAATCGTAGTTTGCACTGTATAATTCCAGCCGGTGATTTGAGGAAGCGCTTTCCCGACGAATTCTTAGATAGTAAGTGCCTGCGCCATTTGGGGGAACAGAATAAACAATTTTCTCTATTGGCGGTTGTGACCCTGTCTGGAAATCCGGGCTGCTATCAACCAGAGTATCAGAAGCGTCATAAAGATAGAGGTCATAGTCCTGATCTGTGGTGGGCCAGTCATCCCATGTCAGATACACTTCAATGGTATCGTTGGCATTTGCAGAAATTCTGATGGTCTCACTACTGCCAGAAACATTGTGCCATCCATTAGGTTCAGAGTCTGTAAAAGTTGCTTCATAATGCCGTTGGGCCTCGTTGCCGGCGGCATTCACCCACAATATATTGTTAGCATAGGCATCGTTTGCCGTGCAGACAGGGTTGTTGGCATAACATTCACCATCATAGAAGTTTGTGTTGGCGACCACTATAGAGGCATTGATAATCCGTATTCCATTGTTTACGGCAAAATCTTTGGCGTCTTTTAGGTCCAGTATATCCGTAACCTTGATCAAATAGAGGGTAGCATCCGGTAGCCATATCATAAACAATCTCGGCAACTGCCGTTCCATGATCTGAACCCGTTTCCAAATAAGGGTTGCTGGAATTGCAAGGATAGACAGTGCAGTCGACTTTAACAACATTATTAGGAAGTTCGTCGGGTATTGCTGACGACAAACCGGCAAAACCCACATCAATGACCGCAACCTTGACGCCCGAACCGGTATAACCGGCATTATGATAGGTGTCCGCCCTGGTCAGGTCGACGCCTTCACTCTCAACAGCCACCGGAATAAGCTTGTCAGGTGTCTTCATAAATGAGACCCCATTTACCGTATCGGCAACGGCGGTCAGCATATCGATGGGGACTTCTGCCCTGGTCAGGTTGTCAGCCTGTTTGATGATCTGTGCGCCTAAATTATAAAGGGCGTCTTCATCCACGCTTGTACCGGGTTCTGACATCAGATAAACAGTGACCTTGTCCGGGTCATGGGAGGAAGTATTCATGCCCTGGGCAACCATTCGGGCAGCACTGGTGCCTTCTTTATATTCTTTTTCCAACTTTTCCAGATAACTCGACATCTTGAGGTGAGTATTTTTCTTTGCCGTAGGCATATTTAGATTTTGAGCAAAGGCAACAGGGAAAAAGAAGAGATAAAGCACCGGTATGGTGCAGAATGCGGCAACAAGTTTTCTGAGTCCGGCAATATTCATGGGAGAGTCTTCCTTGTTTTGATGAGTCTGTCCGGGAGTCTGATTGACCGTATAACGGTTTCTTCCGACAGTGAAATTAAATGATCAACGGGAACCAGTCCTCTTGTCAAGTCTTCAGAGCTTTTTTCAATTATTATTCTATGGTTTTTTAATATCTTTTTTCTGTCCGGGTCTGATGCTGACGGTTCAAAGAAAATGAACACCCTGACCCGATCCTTATCCAAAAAAATGTGATGCTGTTCTGCAAAATAATCAGGATCTGGCGAAATGGCAAGTTCATAAAGCATTGAAGAAAGTTTTTGTTTCTTTATATCCCCAATCTTATTTGGCCCTTCGTCTGATGTGTTTTTATCGGTTTTCGTGAGAGAGTGAACAGCAGGGTAGTTATTACAGGATATCAAGCATCCAAATAAAAAAATAAATATGAATATGAACCGTCGGCTTTTCATTATTTAATATTATTTTAATGGTTCGTCCATACTTCAGCCTAAACAATTAAAATTTATACGTTAATGAAAAATCATTCAAAATCTTACAGTTTTTTCGCATCTTTAAATTTCAATTAACAAGATAAACCTAATAAGATTATGACAAAACATTAAGGCTATATGTTTCAATGAAAGATTCCTATCAGAGAAATGTATATAAACAATTATTTTTCTATTGTCAATAAAAATAGTAAATTCAACATATTGCATAAATTATGCTTTAGTATGCTAAATTATACTAAAAGCTATCTAAAAAAGGTTCTAGACATAAGGTTTCGAATATGCAATATCATGGGGATGGAACTCACAAACGCCGTTGGAAGGTTAAACTTTTATTACCTTATTTTTGAAATGGGTTGTAATTCCCTTTAATACATTTCCTGAAACGTCTTGTCAGAGGCCGCTGTCGAAGCAGCACATATGTTGCACCTGTACCGCCGTCAAAGGATCTGGCGCTCGAGAATGCAATGACCCACTTTCGCCATGGGCCGCGGGTGAGCCATTCAATCACCTTTGTTTTCAACACAGGCCTGTGAGGGGATGAAAGGCCCCGGCCATGGACAACAAGAACAGCTCTTTTACCCGTGGTGATGGAATCTTTAAAAAAATTCTCAAAAGCTTTTCTGGCATCTTCCACACCGAGACCGTGAAGATCAATGTGCGACTGTATGGAAAAATCGCCGCGATGCAGCCGTTTTGTAATCTCCGGGTGAATATTATATCCGGTACCTTCAATATATTCCGGTGTATCCGCAACCACAAAGCCTTCGCCGGAATTCACAAGATTATTCAGTTGCTGCAACGCTTCATCGTCTGTGTCATTTTCAGAATCAATTGAAATACAAGGCATACCGTTGGGTTCTATCCGGTCCTCCCGATGAATGGGTTCGACGTCAGCCATGGCCTTTAGAAAAAGGTCTCTTTCATTCATCGGGGCAGACGTGTCGTCTATAGTGTTATCAGACTTGAAAACACCGGTTTTCTTAACGCGAGTTTCCCCACAGACTTTAGAGGACTTGTCATCGGGGGAAGGCCCGGGTTTTAATGATTTTTTTTCAAGCAAGTCTTTCAGTTCTTCAAAGGGCCTGAAAATTCCGGTTGTGTCGGAAGTTTTCACTGTGTTTCTCCTGAAAGCTTTTCAAAATACGACGATCAACTCAACAAGAGCAAATCATACCACCTCGTTAAAAGGGTACTTTTCTTGACCGGCATGCTTCTCGCAAATTCGTCCTTTTGACCGGAGTCGAGCCGGACCTGAGTTATAAAAACACAAATTCCAAGCACCAAATTACAAATAAATTTCAAATCCCAATATTCAATGACCAAAACCTTCCAGGACGAGAAATTGTTTGGATTTTCTAATTTTGGTCATTGGAGTTTGTTTGATATTTAGAATTTGATATTTGGAATTTCAATAAGTCATTCGATTTTCTAAAGAAACACGCCTTCGTTAGGCTGTATCGAAATTCAATGAAAAAACTTCTCTTTTAGATGCTCCTTCCCTGTAACGAAAGTAATCGCCGATAATTTTACGATGATCAAACACGATGGATTCCGGGAGATCATTTCCTGTAAAAACGCCCACACGTTTTGCATCATCAGCCGGTTTCGGAGTGCCGACTCCTTTTCCGATGAAAACCGTTGTTACGGTGTGATGTCGGGGATCGCGATTAGGATCTGAATAGGTATGGAACTGCTCTTGAAGCGTAACCTCGAGAGATGTTTCCTCTATTGCCTCTCGAATTGCAGATGATTCTAAAGATTCGCCATAATCGACAAAACCGCCTGGCAAGGCCCATCCATAAGGTGGATTGGCCCTTTGGATGAGGACTATTTTATCATTGATTTCTATGATGATATCTACCGTAACGAGTGGATTTCTGTACTTCTGTTTCATATCATGTCAAAGTTAAAACATTTTACAATTCCGGAACTCCTGAAGGAATCAAACAGACAAAAATCAGGGGATCTTTCTCTGTGTTTCTTATCTGGTGATCTTCATTACCGGGTATGAAAACTGCATGACCTTTGGTGACCGGCATCCAATTCCCATCAGACAAAACTTCACCCTTACCTGAATGAATAATGATTTCATGCTCCCATTCATGTGAATGCCTTGGGGAGTAACCGTTTTCAGACAGTTCAAAAATACGCATACAAAAATTTTTAGCGCCGTCTGATTGGCCGATGAGGACTCGTCCTGTAACACCTTTTACATTATCTCCATCGAAATGCTTGGGTTCTGCTTCCGAATAGTGTATAATTTTCACGTTTAGCTCCTTTGAAAGTGTTTATTGACAAATTACGTTACAATATCAGCCTGTAATATCCAGGTCAATACTCAAGTTTCGCACCCTTAATTTTCATCAACTCCAACACAGCGTTGCAGGCCGGAAAAAAAATTAAGATAAAATCATATGCATGAGATGATGCAAATCGGATCCTCAAAAATGGCAGAATCTAATTTATGAAGGCGCAAAAAATCTTGATATTCAAATCGATAAGCGGAAAATAGAAAAATTTGCAATCCATGCGCTCGAACTTATGAAATGGAATCAAAAGACAAATCTGACAGCCATCACCGACCCCTTTGAGGTTGCGGTAAAACATTTTTTGGATTCCATCGTACCTGTGAAAATTATCCCTTCGACCGCATCGCTGCTTGATATCGGATCCGGTGGCGGATTTCCCGGAATTCCCCTAAAGATAAGCTTGCCGTCCTTATCTGTTACGCTGATCGACGCTTCCCGAAAAAAAGTCAGTTTTTTAAAACATATTATCAGAATACTGGAACTTAAAAATATAGATGTTTTACATATCCGGGCAGAAGAATTTGCCAACAAACAGGGTGTTGAAAAAAAATTTAATGTCATTATCAGTCGGGCGCTATCCTCCATGACAACCTTTGCCCTAACAGCCCTTCCTTTTCTTAAAAAAGAGGGCGTTATCATTGCTATGAGAGGAAACGTATCTGACTATGATATTAAGTTGTTACGTTCATCGGTTAACAAAAGGCATGCTATACTGATGGACGGGGATACAGAAGCATTTGAGATAAGTGTGAAAAGGTATTCGCTTCCGTACTTAAAATCGGATCGATCGATGGTAAGTTTAAAATATGGTAACCCGTTAGCCTTTTAAAAAACATTACCGCTTCAGATATGATTAAGCATGCCGCAAAATGAGGTTATGTTCGGTCTTGCCGATAATATTGGTCTTTATGTGGATAATTATGGACAAGCACCCATCCTTTTGATATCGGTCTGGAACTTTAAACCGCAAAAGCCGTTTTTCGAACTAAAAACACATCATAAAAAAAGGAGTTGAAACATGCCCAGTCGCCCCGAAAAGGCCGAGATTAATTTAAATGTCGATCGGAACAATTTATACCGTGAGGATTCCGTCACTGATATAAAAGTTGCTGCCATCCGTCGACTCACACCCATAAAAGCTGATGGATCGAATGATGACAGCCGTGCCCCCATTTTTATGGGACAAACCCAGTTGATGTCGCCATCCGGGCCTGTACTCCTTCAGTCCATGCTTGAGGCCCGAACCCTGGAAGAGGCCATGGATAAATTTCCGGCTGCAATGCAAAAAGAAGTGGAAAAGGCGATGGCCCAGGCTGAAAAAGAGCAGCAAGGGAAGGGGAAATGAAAATTATCATCAGCTTTATGGATATTCTGGAAGGGATCAAGCTCAAAAAAAGTTGTCATGAAATCGAGCCGGTTTATCAGTTAATCGAAACATAAAAAAATAATCTTTAAATGGTTCTATTTAGATTAATGGATCATTCAAACAGAATATTTAGCGGTCACTACCCGAATCACCCAAGGGTGGCGGTGGGTGCTGTTGTTTTTAAAGAAGATAAGGTTTTGCTGGTCTTGCGTGGTAAACCGCCTGCTGAAAGACAGTGGTCTATTCCCGGCGGCTGCGTTGAGTTGGGAGAGACCCTTCAAGAGGCCGTAGAAAGAGAGATTACTGAAGAGACCGGGATTGTAATTCAGGCCAGGAAGCCCATTTATACATTTGATGTGATTGAGCGTGACGAAAATGGTAATATTCGATTTCACTACGTGATCGTCGACCTGGCTGCTGATTATGTCAGTGGCGAGCTCAGAGCCGGAGATGATGCTGTTGATGTGTGCTGGGTTTCACATAAAGATTTGAATAACCGTAACGTGAGTGATGCAACACGAAAACTGCTGGCACACTGTTACGGGTTCGGTGGGCCAATCCGATGACTTGAAGTAAATTCTTTTTTGAGAAACTTTATAAAGGCCTTGCACAAAGGTGATGCACTCCGTTGTTTGTGTGTTATGAGATAAAAACTTCGCTTGAGATTCAGCTCCTTAATGGTCAGTGCTTTTAAAGTCCCTGCTTTCAACTCTTCAGCAACGGCGATGGTGGAGAGGATTGAAACCCCAACATTGCTTTTTATCCCCTGAATAACTGCTTCCGTACTCCCCATTTCCGCGATAATGTTTAGATTTTCACTGGGGTAGCCTTTTTCTTTAAGACTCAGCTTGATTGATTTTAAAGTGCCGGAACCGTGCTCACGGACAATAAATGGCTCTTTGAACATCAAATCCAGGCTGATATGTTTTTTCTTGGCCCACTTGTGATTACAAGTGACGATAAGCCTCATTTCATCTTCGATCAGTTTTTCCTGGTAAATGTTTTTGTTAGATGTTTTGGCGCCAACAATGCCGATTTCCGGCGACCCGGAAAGAACGTCCCGGATAATGTGGTCAGTGTCGCCGATAATCAGTGAAATGGTAACTTCAGGATAAACCGTTGTAAACCCACCGATGCACTTTGGAAGAATATATCCCCCGGGAATGGTGCTGCCGCCGATTACCAGGCGACCCTTGATTCTCCCATGAAACTCAGCCATCGCGGCTTCGGTTTCATCGCGCAAAGCAATGAGCTTTCGCGCATAGCGATATAGCAATTCACCGGCTTTGGTGGGAACTGCCTTTTTGCCGAGCCGATCGATGAGTTGACATTCAAAATGATTTTCCAAGTCTTTGATGTGGCTACTGATGGTGGGCTGAGATAGGTGAATAGCATTACCGGCCTTTGAAAAGCCTTTTAATTCGACGACTTTACAAAAAATATTGAGCTGCCATAAATCCATATTAGAAACCCTTTTAAAAATACCGGTGTTATGTCCTTGAAAGAATGTTGGATTTTAAAGACTTTGTCAACCGAATAGACAAATAAATCAAAGGCCAGTGTGTTTTTTTGTTAAACCATTCAAACAGCTTTCTGCCAAGAAGTTAATCATACCTGAAGCTCCTTTGACATGGATTTGTTTCAAAGGACTAAGCTATTACGTCAATATATACGAAACTCCCCGTCCTTTCGAACAATTCTATTAATACCTAATTTCCTGTAGGATTGTTGGCATCGTTGTTGCATAAAACTGAGATGTTAACTTTTTCAATAGGAGGCAAAATTCATGGGTACAGACAACATCATTTTTTTGGAAAATCTGGAATGGTTCGATGATAGCGGCAAAGAACTGGTTCATCGCCTTCCTCAAAAAGGTTCCGGTGAAATTAAATACGGCGCCCAGCTTACGGTAAGGGAAAGCCAGGCAGCGGTCTTTTTTTATAAAGGTAAGGCTATTGACGCATTTGGTCCGGGAAGACACACCCTCAAAACAGCCAATATTCCTATTTTAACAAAAATTCTCAGCCTGCCATGGGGACTTTCCAGCCCTCTGAGGGCGGAAGTCTATTTCATTAATTTAAAGGTATTCACAAACCTAAAATGGGGAACCCGTGACCCCGTGGCCTTTAAAGATTCCGAATTGGGTTTGATTCGCCTCAGGGCTTTTGGCGTCTTCAACCTTCAGGTAATGCAACCGGTGCTGTTTATCAACAACCTAGTGGGTACCCAAGGTATATATACAACCCGGGAAATTGAAGAATATTTAAATCGGGTCATCGTATCCAGGTTCAACGATTACATGGGAGAGACCATCGATTCGATCCTGAACCTTCCGGCCAGATATAACGAGCTGGCCGAGAATATGGTAAAGCGTGTCGAAAAAGATTTCAGCAACTTCGGTCTCGGTATTACCCACTTGTATATCAATGCCATTACCCCTCCACCGGAAGTTCAACAGGCCATCGACGATCGGAGCCGAATGGGTGTTTTCAAGGACATGAACAAACTGATGCAGATGAAAGCAGCCATGGCCATGGAAAAAGCTTCGGAATCGGAGGGCGGTTCAGGCACTGGAATGGGGATGGGGCTCGGATTGATGATGCCGGCCATGTTTTCACAGTACTTTGCCGGTGCACAACCCCAAGCCACACAACCAGATACACCGCAAGCGTCTTTGTGTCCGGATTGCAGCAATTCCATTCCCATAGATGCGAAATTCTGCCCGTTTTGCGGACATCAGCAGCTCGTTTTTAAGCAGTGTGTAGAATGCGACAAAAACCTGACGCCCAGTGCAAAGTTCTGTTCCCGATGCGGTCGGCCGGCAGAAGAAAAGCCAGAGCCAAAACGTTGTTCAAAATGCGGCAGCGAAAATGTCGCCGAGTCCATGTATTGTAACCGGTGTGGAGAGCAGCTATAAGCTGAGATATTTAATCTAACATTGAAATCTCCGCAATGTTCAATGACCAAAACCTTTAAGCTGGAAACAGGAATGAGGAAACAGGAATGAGGAAAGAGGAAAGAGGATAAGGGAAACCACGGATGAACACGAATTAAAATAATAATATTTATGTTCATTTGCGTTCATTTGCTCTTATCTATTTTCTAATTCCTAATTCCTATTTTCTAAAATGAATTTTCAACAAAACAAATTCCTTCGGGGATAAAACCAAAGCCTGATCTTTTGCGTCAGGAGTTTTTACATATATAAATGCCCGATATACTAATCGAACATCAATGCCCACAGTGCGGGGCGCCGTGTATTTTGAAAGAAACGGATCGTCTTTTTAGCTGCGAGTTTTGCCGGGTGAATTCATATTTGCTTCAAGACGGTTTTTTCCGTTATATGCTCCCCAACGCAGCTCCTAAGACTAAAGATCTGATGTTTTTCCCATACTGGCGGTTTAAAGGAATGCTTTTTTCATGCGTGGATTCCGGTATTGAACACCAGTTTATAGATGTCAGTCATCAGGCTGTTGAATCCCGCTATTTTCCCAACTCTTTAGGACTGCGCAGTCAGGCTCTTAAGCTCAATTTTGTTTCGCCGGAAATCAGCGGTTATTTTTTTAAGCCGACCTTTTCTTTTAAAAAAGTGATGGATATTTTTCAGCACCGTTTTAACAAATCTCTGCCCAATCCGGTTTTTCAGCAGTCACATGTTGGTGACACGGTAAGTCTTATTTATTCTCCTTTTTATAAAGAAGAAAAAATATACGATGCTGTTTTGAACAAAGTGGTTACGACAATACCACCAGATGATTTTGAAACAGCATCACTTCCCGGCGGACGCCCAGACTGGCGCACTCAATTCATCCCAACGCTTTGTCCGGGTTGCGGGTGGGATCTGGAAGGGCGACGTGATGCTCTGGTTTTGAACTGCAAGAACTGTAACTCCAGCTGGAGGCCGACAAAAAACGGATTCAAGCAACTTAAATTCTCGATCATGCAGACAAAAGATGAGAATGTTATCTATCTTCCATTTTGGCGAATAAAGGCGGATGTTAACGGGATTACACTCAATTCATATGCAGATTTGGTCAGGGTCGCCAATCTACCGAAAGCGATTCAGAGAAATTGGGAGGATAAGGAATTTCGATTCTGGAGCCCGGCGTTTAAAGTCAGGCCTCGGGTTTTCATACGACTTGGGCGCAGTATTACGCTTTCACAGCCCATGGAAAAAATGCTGAAAGATCTACCGGATGCCCGTATCCATCCGGTAACATTACCCATGGAAGAGGCCCTTGAAAGCCTTATTATCAATCTGGCCAGTTTTATGAAACCCCAGAAAGATCTGTTTCCGTTGTTGCAGAATATTACAATAAATCCAAAGAGTTATCTTTTAGTTTATATACCTTTCGTTGAACACCATCATGAGTTCATCCAGCCGGCACTTTATTTGACCCTTAACAAAAATCAGCTATCGCTTGCCTCGAATCTGTGACGATAGATTTACATCTCGGAAATTCTACATACGATTTTATTTCAACTCAAACTCATAACCTGCCATAGATAGTTTTTGGACCATTTCTTCAACGTGTTCATGACCTCGCGTTTCAAGCTCCAGATCGACATGTGTAACGTAAATGGGTAAATTTCTTACATTGCGGTCATGATAGATATGGAGAACATTTGCTTTAAGAGCAGATATTATGATGAGCAGCTGCGACAGGGAGCCGGGAGTGTCGGACAGGCGCACCCTAATGCGCATTATTCTTCCATTTTTCAACAAGCCCTGACTCAGGATGCGGCCCAACAAAGAACTGTCCACATTGCCACCGCTGATTAACAGAACGACTCTGTTTCTTGGGGGAACCTTTACCGAACCATTTAACAGGGCTGCAAGAGAAACCGCCCCTGAGCCTTCGGCCAAGATCTTTTTCCGTTCCAGAAGCAACAGAATTGCTGCCGCGATCTGGTCTTCTTCCACCAAAACCACTTTATCAACAAACTTACGGATCATATCGAAGTTCAGAGTTCCCATCTGCTTGACGCTAATGCCGTCCGCTATCGAATATTCTGAAGAAACCTTTGTGATTTCCCCCTTGTAATAGGATTCATAGGCCGATGGGCAGGTGTTGGATTGGACGCCGATGACATTAATGGTTGGTTTAATGGATTTAATGATCGAGGCGATACCCGAAATAATCCCTCCGCCGCCGATGGGTACGATGATCATGTCGATTTCTTTGAGATCTTCCAGGATTTCAAGGGCAATGGTCCCTTGTCCTGTTATGATATCCGGATCATCGAATGGATGAATGAAGGTTTTTCCTTCCAGGGCCATTTCTTCAGCTTTTTTTAGAGATTCTCCCAAGCTCTTTCCTTCAATAACTATTTCACCGCCATATCCGCGTGTCGCTTCTTGTTTGCTGATGGAAGCCCATTCAGGCATTACGATGGTTGCCGGAATACGGGCCTGTCTGGCAGCCAGGGCGACTCCTTGTGCATGATTTCCCGCAGACGCTGCCACCACGCCACCGGGGCCTATTCTGTCCTTGTTGGTCAATACATAATATGTTGCACCCCTGATTTTGAAGGATCCAGTTTTTTGAAGATTTTCCAGTTTTAAATAAATTTCTCCTCCGAACAATTGGCTCAAAGAAGGTGAGTGGATCAGTGGTGTCCGGATTACTTTTCCCTTCAGCATCTTGGCAGCGTGTTGAACCTTCTCGACGGAAATCATTTAACAATCCTTTCTTGATGAATTTGAAAAAAGTGTTTTATAATTGTATACTGTATAGTTGGACGGATGCAATACATCATTTAAAACCTAAAATCTGCAATTGCCGATTTCACGGCAGCTTCAAGGCGCAGGGTGTGAAGCCATAGTAGACGACTGCGAACCCCCTGAAACATAGAAGATGCGGTAAAATCGGTAATCCCATCGGGTGAAAACTCATAAAAAATAAGACGGATTTTTCATGCAGTTTTTAGGTAAAAGGGTTTTGTGATGAACATCAACTTTTGGCTTGAAGAACGCTTTCATCAAGGTGTGGATCTTTTTTACGAAAAAATGCCGCAACCCTTCCCCGATAAGGAAAAAATCAAACAGTGTAAAATCATTTCACATCGGGGTGAGCATGACAATAACTTGGTCTTTGAAAATACAATCCCTGCATTTGATCGGATCAATGAAGCCGGTGTGTGGGGAATAGAATTTGATATTCGATGGACCAGGGATTTGCAGCCGGTTGTCTTTCATGACCGGGACCTTCAGAGAGTGTTTAAATCTGATACAGAAATCAATAAGGTGACACTGACCGAGCTAAAAACGCATTGTAAATTGATCCCTACACTTTCTGAAGTCATTCAAAAGTATGGCAAAAAAATGCATTTCATGGTTGAAATAAAGAAAGAAGCCTATCCGGATCCGGAGTATCAAAACAATGTGTTGAGAGATCTTTTTCAGCAACTGACACCTCAAGTCGACTTTCATTTCATTGCCCTAAAGCCGGAGATGTTCATGTTTATAAATTTTGTTCCTTCATCAACGTTTGTTCCGAGTGCCAGGCTCAATGTGAAACAATTGAGTGATCTGGCGCTGTTGAGGAGCTATGGGGGGATCGCAGGGCATTATCTATTGATAAACGATAGTCTATTGAAAAAACACCGCACAAAGAATCAGTGTATTGGAACAGGGTATATTCGTTCTAAAAACTGTTTATTCAGAGAGCTTAACAGGGGCGTAGAATGGATTTTCTCAAATCATGCCATTAAACTTCAGGGCATATGTAATTCGCTGTTGAAGCTCAAACCATAACAAAACAGTTTATAATACGATTCATTGGTTTACCAGTCTCAATATAACCCATTTCCCCAGATCGTAATATACAGGTTTATTTCTCGCAATTTGATCCTCTTAAGATTCAAAACTCGCTGCTTCCATTTTGCCTTTTTCTTCATCGACAAAAAAGAAAAGAATCGCTCCCACGATAAAGAGGAGAAGAATAGATGCGATTCCCCATCTGGAGGCCAGGCGACTGACATGAACAAACTGCTCTGGTGTGGGAGATGGCGGCATTAAAATATGCCTCGCCATCAGTCCGACAAAGCCGATCAAAACCGGTCCCAGGATCGCTGCGAACTTGCCCAGCATGTTATAGAATCCATAGAATTCCGCGATCCGGTTTTTGGGTATCAATCGCGAATAGTAAGATCGACTCAATGCTTGAATTCCACCCTGTACCATACCGATAACGACGGCCAAAACGTAAAATTCATGCTTATGTGTCATCATCGTTCCCCACAGGGTTATGACCATATAAATACCGATGGCAATGTAAATCAATTTTCTTGGGCTCCACATTTGTCCGAGTTTCCCAAATAACAACGCACAAGGAAATCCGACAAATTGTGTAATCAAAAGAGCGATGATTAAATCATTTGAATCAAATCCAATGGACATGCCATAATCGACCGCCATTCGGATAATGGTATCTACCCCGTCTATGTAGAACCAATAAGCGATTAGGAAAAGAAAGACTGTTTTTAAGCGCCGAATCTTTTTGAAGGTTCCGGTGAACTGTTTAAAGCCGTCAACGATAAAGTTAATGCCATTGGATGGGATCTTCGTTGCTTGAACTTCAGGTACCCACAAAATGGTAAAAATTGTGAAAAACCCCCACCAAACGGCCACTGAAACAAAAGCATATCGGATGGCTATTCCTGCATCGGGTAACCCGAATTTTTCCGGCATTAATGTCATTAACACGTTTCCCAGAAACAAAAGACCTCCCCCAAGATACCCCATTGAAAATCCCAGACCGGATACATAGTCTATCTCACCTTCATCCGCCACACTCGGTAGAAGCGAATCATAAAATATGTTGGCTCCGGAAAAGCCGATAATCCCCATAACATAAAGAAAAACAGCCCATTCCCAATCTCCTTTTTTAATCAAAAACAAAGAGGCTGTCATTAAAACCCCGAGGTATGCAAAAAAGATGAGGAATTTTTTCCTCACCGAGCCGCTGTCAGCCATGGCGCCCAGGATCGGAGCCATTACGGCGACAACTATGCTGGCGATGGCGTTGCCGAGTCCAAGACGGGCGGTACTCATATTCACATCAACACCGTAACTCCAATACTGTTTAAAGAAGATCGGAAAAAATCCTGCCATAACGGTTGTTGCAAAGGCGGAATTTGCCCAATCATACATGGCCCATCCCCAAATCGCTTTTTTGTTTTTGCTCATCTGCCGAGTTTTAACCATGATACTTTTTAATTGTGAATGATGATGCGCGTCACTCCCCGCTATATATTTTCTAAAAAGGCGATAAGGCGCTTGCCATTACCGTATGGTCCAAAATCTTTTATGCGATGCTTGAGTAAAGTTACAGGAGATTAAGGGTTCGAATTGTCTTAAAAATTAAAACTTGGGGGCAGCTATTTCATTTGACTTTCTTTAGTTTTTCCAACAGGCTTCTGGCCTTTTTAATATTCTTTTTTGCCTTGTCATGATCTGGGTTCAGTTTTAAAGTCTTTTCCCATTCTTTTATGGCGCTTTGTAGCTCTTCATTCAGAAAATGTTTGACCCCTTGAATGTAGTGTGCTTCAGCTTGTTGTTTTATCGCTTTTTTAACAGCAAGTCTAATTTTTTCAGCACAATCGTCGGCAGGGTCTGCTTTATCCAGCACGTGCAACGCTTCATCATATTTCTTTCGGATGAACAAATCTTTCCCTTGTTGGCAAAGGGAGATACGGATCAGTTTTTTAGCTGCTGTATTTGATGGGTCATACCCTAAAATCTTTTCGGCAAGATCTATAGATTCTTCATATTTCTTTTCTTTTAAAAGATTTTCAGCTTTTCGCAGCTCGTGCTGAATAGCTTCTTGAATGACGCTATTCACACCTTCAGATTCGGGCGTGATCTTTTTGAACGTATCTATCGCTTCAAAATAATTTTTCTGACTGCTTAACTCTATTCCAATTTGATAAAAGGCGTCATTTCTTAATTTAATGGCGTCTTTGTTTAAAGGGTCATTTTCCAGTATTTTTTGGGTGATAACGATAACCTCTTGGAATCGCTTTTGCTCCATCAGGTTCTTTGCCGAAATCATGTCTTGACGACGATTGCCGATGGTTTGATTAAATTCCGGGTCCAGTATGGGTATTTTAAGTATTTTTCCCGGCTCGGGTTCGATATCGGATTTAAGATTATTAAAATATGCGATTAGAAAAACCAATTCAGGGTTTTTGTAAAATTTATTGGAAATGATTTTTAGCGAGTCGTTTTTATCAAAGGTGTAATTTATGTATTCTTTTGGAATTAACCTGTTTTTTAGATAATCCAGGGCGTCTTTATGATCAGGGTTGTATCTAAGCGCGGTCAGAAACTGCTTGCGAGCCTCTTCGAATTTTATTTGTATAAAAAATTTTTCCCCTTTTTTAAAATATTTGTTGGATTTATTGTCAATGGTCAGTTTCAAATCAGATATTTTTTCCACAATTTCCATGTCATCAGGATTTAATGAAGCGGCAATTTTTAAAAAGAAAAGCGCCAATTGCAATTCATCGTTATTTTTATATGTCTTTGCTTGTTTCAGGTAATAAGAAGAATGAAAAAGCGACGTATTTCTCTGTGTTTTTTCAGAAGTTTTTTTAGGAACCTTATGGCCAACATCTCCGAAGGAATCAAGTGGGCCTGCCCATCCGGATAATAGAGACAAAACAATGATCATCAAAAATACATTTATCGACTTTTTCATTTCAATTTGTTCTTCTGAAAGACGGACAAATTATCTTTAAATTTATCCATGTCATAGCTACCATATATTACAGAACGGTAGATTCTATATTTGTCAATAAAAAATGGGTTCGGCTTTCGGTCAACGGTGAACGCTGCCCGGTAGCCGTGTTTTTTTAACAAAGCAATGACAATATTGTTGGTTTCTCCATAAGGGTATGCCAAAAATTTACAATCTATATTCAGTTTCTTTTTAATCAGCTTTTTGGGATAACTGATCTCCATTTTAATGGATTCAAAATATTCTTTGAACGACTCATCCTTTTTTGGAACTGCCAGATTCCTGTGGGTCTTTGTTTGACATTGAATATCAAACCCGATTTTTGAAAGCGTTTCGATTTGTTTCCAGGTCATGGCTTTCCCACCGCCGATAAAATCCGTGTAAATAAAAAATGTTGCGGTAAAACCATATTTTATTAATATGGGAAGGGCGACATCAAAGATAGAACGCCATGCGTCGTCAAATGTTATGACAATCGATTTTTCGGGAAGTTGTTCCTTGTAATCGATAAAATCTAATAATTGATCAATTGTAACAACATGATAGCCGTTTTGCTTCAGGTATTTCATCTGGGCCTCAAAGTCATCTTGACCCACTGCTGTTTTATCAGACCTTTTTTTTGAAAAATTGTGGTAGACCAAAATAGGGACCGTTTGATAACCTTCGGCGTTAAGACCCCCTTTGTTAAATGGTGATAATGGAATAATCAGTTCTTGGCCGGGGATCAGCGTTGTCATACGATTAAATTCAGCGATCAGCCAACCTTTGTCCGGGTCTTTCAGATAGTAGGCGGCAAGGGAAGAAAATGTGTCTTGCGCGGTTGTCTTTACTATGACAAAATCATCAGAAACATGAGCCTGGTGGGTACTACGAAAAATCGATCCATTCATTGCACAGGCCGCAAGGAGTAAAAACAATAACGGAAAGATATTTATTAAAACAGTTTTTTTTATGTTTGCCGTTTCAGGCATGATGCTTCTCCCGTATGCCCAAAAGTCTGAAGGTTTCCACGGGTTCCGATTTACCTTTTATATATTGTGGAGGAAGCGACTCTACCTCTAGCATCTCTTTTAGATGGACGTAAACACTTTTACTTATAATTATTTCACCGGGGTTGGCCAGCCGGTACAGATGTGCAGCCAGGTTGACGCTGTCACCAATAACGGTATATTCCATTCTATTTTGTGATCCGATATTGCCTGACACGACTACACCTGAATTTATCCCAATCCCCACGGATTGAAGGAGATCATTATTATTTTTGCGTTTTTCAAGAAACGCTTTTTGCATATCACTGGCAGCACTAACGGCTCTTAACGGGTGGTTTTCATGATAGACCGGAACGCCAAAAACACCCAAAACCGCATCACCGATAAACTTGTCAACATACCCGCCATGATCCTGGATTACCTGTGTGGCAATTTCAAAGTATTGATTTAGCTTTTCAACGATTTCTTCAGGCTCTTTAACCTCGGAATATGTTGAAAATCCTCTGATATCGATGAAAATAATAGTGGCTTCACTCCTATGACCTTTTAACCAGACACTTTCAGGGTTGGCCATGATCATCTCTAGAACTTCGGAACCGATATACTTGCCAAAAGATTTTTGCATAAGTGAGTTTTTCCAGAGTTCTTCACCCATGCGATTAAATGCCGTAGACAAATTCCCAAGTTCATCATTTCTTGCCAGGATGATTTTATGTTGATAGTTTCCAGAGCCGATTTCCCTGGTTGCCTGGACGAGGTTGGAAATAGGGCGTGAAAAATGGAATCCAAGAAAAACTGCAACACCACTGCCAAAAATGATAATAAAGAAGGTTATCCCGATAATTGTAAGTTGTGCTTTATGGATTAATTTTTCAATGAAATCGATGGAAACTCCAACATGGACTTCACCCAGCTCCTTTTTATTAAATAATATAGGTCGGGTTAAATTTAAAACATGTTCACCCGATTCTGAAAAGTAATTAAAGTAAGTAACGTCCTCTTCTTTTCTTACATCGGTAATATTTGCAAATTTCTTAAAAGTTTTTCCGATTTTGTTTATGTCTGTATGTGCCTTCATCGTCTGATTTTGGTCAACGATAATTGCATAAAGAAGTCCCTCAACATGATTGGCGTCTTTTATTAAGGTGTTAAGTCTTAAAATATTGTCTTCGAGAAGCGGAATAGACGCATTGCCGCTAAAATAGTTTAGACTGACTTTCCCGATTTTTAAGGTTTGGTTGAAAAGCCTTTCTCTTTGCTGACTCAGAATATAAAAGCTCATTACAAAAATGGTGATGATAATAATAACCATCGTTGCGGCAAAAAACTGTAACCAGATGGGAATACGTAGTGGAGGAAGACCTTCAACAAAGCGTTCGCGTTTTTTTTTGACAAGACCCCCGATGTCGTCGGTCAGTGTGTTAACTGAAATTTGATATTCATCGTTGACCGCCTTAACCAGTTCTTCTTCTAATGCATAGCCCAGTTCAACAATGATCTGCCCCAAGCGAACGGCCTTGCCCAGGGTATAGAGTTTATCTTTTTGCACTTTGAGGGCATTCTGGAGTTGTTCTTCGGTAATTATACCCCTTTTCCTTAAAATCGTACCTATGCTCTTGCCATAATTTTCGGTAGATTTACGCAACAATCGATTGATATTGGATTGTAAAAAATTCTGAGTGGACAACGGCTTCATAGATGTGGATTCCAACACCAAAAAAGAATAAAATCTTTAGTGTATTTTGAATGTCTATAATTATCCAACTACGGCCAACATGTCAATAAATCAAGTTTCGCGCCCGAATATTGTAAAAAGCCAATAATTATAGCGGGCCAAAACAACTTCAATCGTCAAAGATTCATCGGATGACGTCAAAGAGCTGACGAATCACAACAAAAACGAATCATATTTCATATTGTCTTATATCGGATTCAATTCCTGAATAGTTTAAAAACAAATTGTGCAAAAATTTGAGACAGAAAGAACGCAGGTAAGTGAAACCGGTTAAACATATTGATATCACAGTGGAATCCATAATATCTATTCCATTTCAACAAAATAGTACATACGGGATTTAAGCCGTCGTATTTCAAAGTTCCCACCTAATATATATCATTTGAAATGAATGGCACGCATCTTGAAATCCCTGAAATCGGAAAGATGCGATTAGAACATCTATAATTCATAATCATTGATCCGGGTAAATGTGTCGACAGGGTCATTGATATATTATCTTCCTAATAGAAATCCAGGAAATAGTTTGTAAAGAAAAAATGCAGATGAAACAAACCGAATCCTCGACGTCCAACGAAAAAATCATGAACGTTGGTTTAACAGATTCAATTTTTGACCGGGGCGGACTTCTACATCGACTCATGGGAGATGAAGACCTTGCCAAAGAGATTATTGACGATTTTCTAAAACAACTACCTGACAATTTATTTGCTGTTAAAAAAGCTTTGAGTAAGCAAGATTTGCGACTTGTCCAAAGAGAGGCCCATATCATCAAAGTTGCATCCGGCAACGTCGGTGCATTGACCTTGCAAGAAACTGCAGAACAGATCGAGATTGCCAGTGAAGCAAAGGATCTGGTTAAGGCTGAATCATTTGTTGCAAAACGCGATAAACAGTTGGAGATTCTAAAAAACAAATTGACTCGGCCTGAGGCTAACCACTATGTGAGTTTATTATGAAAATTTTAATCGCGGAAGACAATTTGACAACCCGACGTATTTTAGAAACCATTCTCGCCAAGTGGGAATATGATGTGGTCTCTGCATGTGACGGAAACGAAGCATGGGAAAAGCTCCAGGAGAAAGATCCTCCTAAGCTTATCATCCTGGACTGGATGATGCCCGGGATAAATGGCGTTGAAATATGCCGTAGACTTCGTCGGGAAGACCCTGCCAAGCCGATCTATATTATTCTTTTGACTGGGCGTGATGATAAAAATGATATTGTCGAAGGTCTTGGGGCGGGCGCTGACGACTATATTGCTAAGCCGTTTGATAAAGATGAGCTTCGCGCGCGAATCGATGTCGGTCGCCGTGTCGTGGAATTACAGACAGCTCTCTTAGAAAAAGAAAAACTTCAAGTGATTTTTGAAATGACCGGCGCAATATGCCACGAAATGAGCCAGCCAATGCAGGCTATTTCCGGAAATACAGAGCTCATGCTGATGAATCTTCAAAAAGACAATCCCCTGTACAAACATGTTAAGACGATTAAAGACCAGGTTGATCGAATGGGGGATATCACCCAGAAATTAAAACGGGTTACAAGATATAAAACCAAAGATTATATAAAAAGCAAAATTATCGATATAGACAGCGCCGCTGCTCCATAAGAATTCGGGCGTGAAAAAAGCTTTCCTTTATGATGATTAACAATACCATGTCTGATGGATAGTCCCAACCCGGTGCCTTTCCCTTGTGGTTTGGTTGAAAAGAATGGATCACAAATTTTATTCAGGATGTTTTTAGCGATTCCTTTACCACTGTCATGAAAGGTTGTTCGAAACTAATTTTGACCTTCAGTAACGATCTTGTTTCGCAGGTTGTTGATTATACATATTATTCAATCGATTAAGATTTTTCAGGAGTATATTTCCCAACACTTCATCCTTTCCATAGTAAAAACACCTGCCAATTGAGTATAACCTATAACAATAGGAATGCAATATTCTAAAAGTATGGATCAGAACTTGAGATAGTGTTAGATTCCTGACACTTGCTTAAAAAATATAACGTATTTTGAAAATACATTATATTGTGGTGTCAAAAACCTCAGCTAAATATGTATTGACAACTTTACCATTTTATGCAACCTTGGTTTATGCTCAATTCACTTTCCCCGATTCCCTTATATCATCAGCTGGCAGACATCATCCTGGACAAAATACGATCAGGAGAATATCCGCCGGGTTCAAGAATTTTATCTGAGAATAAGCTTGCCGTCCGTTATGGCATAGGAAGGCCGACGGCCAGACAGGCGACGGATCTTCTTGTTAGAAAACGCATACTGGTGCGAAAGCGGGGTTCAGGGACCTTTGTATGTGAACAGCAAAAAGAGGTCGATCTTTTTTCATTGGCCGGCACAACATCGGCTTTTAATAAAAAAGGGATAACGGTTACAACACATATCCTTCAAAATATTCGGCTGGATCAAATCAGACATGATTCAGAGAACCCGTTTGCAAACAAGAAGGCCTATTTTTATTCTCGACTCAGTCGGGTTGAAACGTTGCCGGTTCTTATCGAAGATATGTATCTTCACGATATATTGTTTAAAGGGATTGATAAAATGGACCTGTCGTGTCGATCTCTTTCCCAAATTGTCGATGAACACTATTACATGAAACCTGCTAGTGGCAGACAGAACTTTAGGATTGGCTATTTAACAGGCGAAAAAGCGAATGCTTTAGAAGTTTCGCCCGACACCCCAATTCTTATGGTAAAACGATTTTTAAATTTTGATCAGGCGATAAATGCCGTTTATTCGGAGCTTTACTGTCGAACAGACCAATTTGTTTTTTCACAGACCTTGGGAGTTTATTCCTAAATAAATTAGCCGATTATAAGCACTGATGAATCTTTAATGAATACGGAGGTATTGCAGATGAAAACCAGAGGCTATTATGAAGGTTTCGGGGGAGCTTATCTCCCTGAAATCCTTATTGCCACCTTTGATGAACTGGTTGAAACATTTCAAGCGGCAAAAAACGATCCCGGTTTCTGGCAAGAATATGTCGATATCATGTCCACTTACTCTTGCCGTCCCACACCGCTAACGTTTGCTGAAAACCTTACGCGACTTTTTGGCGGAGCCCGCATTTATATCAAGCGGGAGGACCTCAACCATACCGGCGCGCACAAGGCCAATAACGTTATGGGGCAGGGGCTTTTGGTGAAGCGGATGGGAAAAACACGGGTCATTGCAGAGACCGGTGCAGGTCAGCACGGGGTGGCCACCGCCACCATGGCTGCGAAATTTGGATTCAAATGTACCATCTACATGGGAGAGGTCGATGTCCAACGACAGCGTCCAAATGTGTTCTGGATGGAGCGATTGGGTGCAGAAGTTGTTACGGTGCGGGAGGGGACCCGGATCTTAAAGGATGCCATTAATGAATCTTTCCGGGACTGGGTGACAAATATGGATACCACCCATTATGTCTTGGGCACGGCCTGTGGGCCTCATCCTTTTCCGGAAATGGTTTCTTTTTTTCAATCGATTATCGGAAAAGAGGCCAGAGAACAGATCCTTGAAATAGAAGGCAGGCTCCCTTCACGCATTTATGCCTGTGTCGGCGGCGGGTCCAATGCATTGGGGATTTTTCAATCTTTTCTTGATGATCCGGTTGAACTGGTGGGCGTCGAGGCGGCAGGAAAAGGATTGGAGACCGGACAACACGCGTCCCGCCTTTCTTCCAAAGATGCCAGCGTCGGTGTTGCCCAGGGATATAAAACATACTTTCTTCAGGATAATGACGGCCAGATGAAAGAGACTCACAGTGTTGCAGCCGGCCTCGATTATGTCGGTGTTTCACCGATTCTGGCAAATCTTTCAGAAAAAGGTCGGATTCGATTCGAAGCAGCAACCGACAAAGACGTCGTTGATGCCCTCTCGCTTACCATCCAAAAAGAAGGTTTGATTCCCGCACTCGAGTCAGCCCACGCCTTTGCACAGGCATTTAAAGAAGCCTCTGCAATGTCAAAGGAAGATATTGTTCTGATCAACCAATCCGGCAGAGGAGACAAGGATATTTTTACCGTCGCCGATGCCTTTGCAGATCCCAAGTGGCAGGAATTTATAAAGGAAAAAGCGGAGGAATATCATGCTTGAATCATATCTGAAGCAAAGGCTCAAAGAAAAAGAGATCCTGTTGATGACCCATATCGTTCTGGGATACCCCACATTCGATGATGCCTTCAGGATTATCGAAGCCATGGTAAATGCCGGCGTTGACCTGATGGAACTGCAGATCCCTTTTTCAGAACCAATTGCGGACGGTCCGATTATTTTGCAGGCCAATCAAAAGGCGCTTGCAGGAGGAGCGACCGTACAAAAGTGCATGGACTTTGCCCAAAAAGCGGTCAAATCCTTTGATATTCCCTTTCTATTTATGAGCTATTACAATATTCTTTTTAAGTACGGGGTTGATCGGTTTGCCGGTGCGATGCACAACAGTGGAATTGTGGGGGCTATTGTTCCGGATCTCCCACCTGAGGAAGGAGGGGATTACCTTGATGCCATGGAGAAATATCATCTCTCACCCATCTTCATTTTTTCTCCCACAACACCGGAAGAACGGATGACATACCTGAACTCCTTTGGAAAAGGGTTTATCTACTGCGTGGCCAGAAAAGGGGTTACCGGTGTGGCGACGGACTTTTCCAGACAACTGAAAGAATATCTTTTGCGATGCCGAAGGGCCACCGAACTTCCTCTGGCACTCGGTTTTGGTGTAAAGGGAAGGGAGGATATTGATTTTTTAAAAGGAAAAGCCGATATTGCCGTCATCGGTTCGGAAACCATTCGCCTGGTGGATACCGCAGGTGTTGGTGAAGTGGGTAAATTTATCAACAGCCTGAGATAAACAAATCGATGTCATACCTGAATCTTGCATGATAATTAATGAGAATCTTTATAATCCTTAACTGCCTTGAATATGAAAGCCTCCGGCTCTTGCAAGATTCAGGTCATATGATTTTACCTAAACATATTTTGTCTGATGCCGATATTGGCGTAAAATGCCGTTTTCATTCAGTCACTATGCGTATTTTCGAAATATCAGCGTTGCATTGGTTCCCCCAAAACCGAATGAATTCGAAAGCGCAACATTGACATCAACCGTTTTTGTCTGGCCCATGACATAGTTCAAGCCTTCACATTCCTGGTCAACCTGTTCCAGGTTTAAGATCGGCGGTATTTGATTATGATATATCGATAATACGCTGGAAACAGTTTCGATTCCGCCAACGGCGCCCAGCGAATGTCCAAGTTGAGATTTGTTGGCTGTAATAAACGGCCTTTCTTTTCCAGCGCCAAAGACTTCTTTTAAGGCCGTGGCTTCATTGATGTCACCTTTTGGGGTTGAGGTGGCATGGGGATTAATCAAATCAACGTCTTCCGGGTTGATTTGTGCATCTTCCAATGCCAGCTTAACGCATCGAATGGCACCATCCATGTCAGGATCGGTAATATGACTGGCATCCCCGGTCATGGCAAAGCCGATGAGTTCAGCATATATTTTGGCCCCCCTTGCCCTGGCATGATCCAGATCTTCTAAAATCAGGATCCCCGATCCATCCGCCATGACAAAGCCATTCCGATTGATATCAAAGGGCCGAGAAGCGGATTGGGGTGTTTGATATGACGACGATAGGGCTTTAAGTGCATGAAAACCGGCGATGGTTAACGGTGTGATCGCAGCTTCTGTTCCACCACAGGCAATGGCGTCTTCTTTTCCCATTTGAATTCTCTGGAAAGCCTCACCGATTGCATGAGCACCGGAAGCACATGCCGTTGCAAGGCAGGCATTGGCACCTCTGGCCTTAAAAGAAATACTGACATTGCCTGCGGCCAGGTTGGGTATCAAACGTGGAATAAGAAACGGCGATACTCTTTTGCCCTTTAGAAAACGACTGGAATTCATTTTCCCAAGACTTGGGTCCTCCCAAACCCGAGCCGATAATAACACCGACCCGATAAGGGTCGATCTCTCCATCATCTAAATTCACATTGGCATCGGCAATTGCTTCCAATGTTGCGGCATAGGAATATTGAATAAACTCATCCATGTATTTAATCTGTTTTAAATCTTCTCTTGTAAACCCCTGTTTTCTTTGTTTAACGATTTCTTTTATGTCAAACTGTTTTACTTCTCCGGCAATGAGTGGAAAATCATCCGACAGATTATACTTTTCTTTAACCTCTTCCAAATCTCCCCACTGAGTAATTTGATCTATACCGGATTTGCCCGCAATCATGGCTTCCCATGTGCTTTGTACATCCAGCCCCAGTGAAGTGATCATCCCAAGGCCGGTAACCACTACCCTTTTTAGTTCTATTGTTTTACGCATGTTTTACCTCTTGTTGACCGATTTAAGTCGTTATGGAAATTAAAAAATATTTTTCGAGTTTTTCTTTGAGCCGTAATTTGAAACAGCTTCCATGAACGCCGTTACTTTGTCAAAATCTTTATGGCCGGGGGTGGATTCCACGCCGGAACTGACATCCACTGCATGAGGAGCACTCATCTGAACTGCCTGGGCGACATTTTCAGGTGTAAGACCACCAGCTATGATCAGAGAATATTCGTTCCCCAGATTTTTGGCCATTTCCCAGTTCCACTCAAGTGCATTCCCGCCGGGAAGTTTTCCTTGACCGCATTCAACAAGAAACGCCGATGCCGGATATTTAGAAGCATCTTTAATGGTCGGAATGCCATCGATAAATAACGCTTTAATAACCTGAAGGCTTTCTTTTCGAAGACGGTGGAGCAACTCAGGAGATTCTTGACCGTGCAACTGAACTGTCGTAAAATGACAGCGTTCAACATGTTGCATAATGCTTGAAAAAGTTTCATCAACGAACACCCCCACGGTCTTTACTCTATTCCGAACAGCCGAGCAGATTTCTCTGGCCCGGTCTTGGGTGAGATGTCTTGGACTTTTCGGGTAAAAGACACATCCAATGGCATCTGCCCCAAGTTCTGCACATCTAACGGCGTCGTCTGTGCTTGTCAAACCGCAAATTTTGACATGAGGTATAAAATGTTGTTTCGTCATCATCCATTTTCCAAAGCATTCATATGAAATATTATAAACGTCGGGATGGATGAGATGCAAGTGATTTATTCAAGTTTCGTACTCTTTAACTCAACTGAAGGCTTATCAAATGTCACTCGGACAGATCTTATTCAAGACCATGTGTTGCGTTTACATAAAAATTTGGGTGCGAAACATGAGCCTGCATGAATTTCTCGTCAAAAGCATGGGTTTTAAAGAGGCTTTTTAGCAAGGAGGGATTCTATGAAATCTCTTGGATGTTCCGCTCGTACAAGACTTTCACCGATTAAGAAATTCCATATCTCCGAATCTTTAATTTTTTCGATGTCTTTTCGCGTTCGAATTCCACTGGCCGCAATCGCTATCTGGTCATTGTTAAGCAGTGATTTCATCCGAATCGCGATGTCAATATCGATTTCAAAAGATTGCAGGTTGCGGTTGTTGATTCCGATAAGTCGGGCGCCTGCCAAACCGGCCTTTTCGATATCCGCCTCTGAATGAACCTCCACCAGTGCATCCATCTTCAACTCGTTGCACAAACTTAGATAATCCTTGAGTTGCTGCTGATCAAGAATACGGACAATCAAAAGAACGGCGTCGGCTTCCATAACTGCAGACTCATAAATCTGGTAAGCGGAAATCAGAAAATCTTTCCGAAGAACTGGAAGTGTCGTGGTCTCACGGGCGATTTTCAGGTCTTCGGGACCTCCTTTAAAGTGAGGCTTATCGGTCAACACTGAGAGTGCTGCAGCACCTCCCTTCTCATATTCGTTAGCGTAAACCGCAGGGTTCAGGTTCGCACGAATATCACCCTTGGATGGGGAGGCCCGTTTAATTTCAGCAATGATATTGACGCCAAACGGTCCGGGTTGTTCCAGTTTTTTTAAAAAAGGACGTCTTTTTCGAGGAGCAAAGGCTTTTTCACGAAGAAAAGATTCCGGAATATGTTGTTTCGCTAAAGTAATTTCCTGTTTTTTATCTTCAACAATTTTACTTAAAATATCTTTTACCATTAGCCGTTTTCCTGACTATATTTTATCAACGCTTCCATCTTCTTGGCAGCAGCACCATCATCAATAGCTGTTTCAGCCACTCGAATTCCTTGCTTTAAATCTTCAGTCTGTCCTGCGGCAACCAGTGCCGCAGCAGCGTTAATGAGTACGACATTTCGTTTGGGTCCTTTTTCTCCATTTAGAATGTTACGGGTAATTTGGGCGTTTTCTTCGGGATTTCCGCCCAGAAGATCTGATGGTTCGGCCTGTTCACTAAAAAACTGTTCGGGAGATATATCATACGTTCGAATAAGACCGTCTTTGAGTTCTGAAACGCGGGTGGGGGCACAAACAGAAATTTCATCCAGCCCATCATGACCATGAACCACAAATGCCCTTTTTGCGCCAAGTAGCTGAAGGGCATGGGCAAACATCTCAGTGAGTTCGGGTGCATAAACCCCCAAAAGCTGGCAGTTTGCTCCGGCAGGATTTGTGAGTGGACCCAGCATGTTAAAAATACTGCGCAGTCCCACCTCTTTTCTCGCTTTTGCAGCAAATCGCATGGCGCCATGATACAGAGGAGCAAAAAGAAAACCGATACCGATGTCCTGAACCGCTTCTTCCACAATTTCCGGAGCCGTGTCGAGTTTAACCCCCAGCGCCTCAAGAAGATCCGCACTGCCGCACTGACTCGATACGGAACGATTTCCATGCTTGGCAACAGTGACACCACATGCCGCGACGACAAATGACGTCGTCGTAGAAATGTTAAACGTGTGAGCGCCGTCACCGCCGGTACCGCAGGTGTCGACAACGGTTGCGGTTGATGTTTGGATACGTAGGGCTTTTCTTCGCATGGCGCGAGCCGCACCTGCAAGTTCTTCAAAGGTTTCTCCCTTTGTTGCCAAAGCCGCCATCATCGCGCCGATTTGTGCATCGGTAATATTTCCGGAAAAAATTTCGGTGATCATTTGAGACATTTGTTCTTCATTCAGATCTTCTCTTTTAATGATTTTGTTGAGATTTTCTTTAAACATCGTCAATCCTTTCCTTTTGGTGAATTTGACTCATTTAATGTTTTATCCTATATCCCCCTGATTCATAGACTGATCACCCAATATTTTCCCAACAAGAAGTTAAGAAGGTCAAAAAATCAGAGGGTTGGTTTTTTCTCACCTTCAAAACTTTTTACCCTCCAACTTTCTCATATCCTCCATTAGCTGTTATTTAAAAAATTCCTCAAAATCCGTTTCCCCACCCGTGTCATAATAGATTCCGGATGAAATTGAATGCCTTCGGTCGCATGATGTTCTTTGTGCCGGATACCCATGACTTCGCCGTCGTCCGCTTCAGAACTTATTTTCAGACAATCGGGAATATGCTCCCTTGAAACGGCCAAGGAATGATACCGCATTGCCTCAAAGGGTTTACGAATTCCCTGATAGATCATTTTCCCGTCAGCGTGGATCATGGACGTTTTCCCGTGCATAAGACTTTTTGCGGCAACCACTTTTCCACCAAACGCAGCGGCAATGGCCTGGTGGCCAAGACATACGCCAAGGATGGGAATTTTACCGGAAAAATGTTCCACCACAGATAAGGAAATTCCAGCCGATTCCGGACGGCCGGGTCCGGGTGATATGACGATTCCCGAGGGTTTCCATGAAACAAGATCAGATATGGAAGCGGCGTCGTTACGCACGACCTTGACCGAAGCGCCGATTTGGCCCAGGTATTGAAACAGATTGTAGGTGAATGAATCGTAGTTGTCGATCATGATGATCATGGCTTTTTCTCCTTAATATACCCGATCCTAAGTTTCTATGCTCTTAGCTCTTTTTACCATTTCATTCAACCCATCGGTATATAACCTTGAGCGTGGAACGTTTTGCTTTTCTTTCCCTTTGAAATCAATTCCAGTGCCTTCTGCATGGCCATTGCTTTATTTACGGTTTCCTGTCTTTCACGTTCTGGATCAGAATCGGCAACAATACCTGCACCGGCCTGAACCGTGAGTAGGTTCTCTTCAATGCTGGCGGTTCGGATGGTAATGGCCATGTCCATATTTCCGTGAAACGAAATATATCCAACAGCGCCGCCATAAGGACCTCTGGGATTTTGTTCGAGTTCTGCAATGATCTCCATAGCTCTTATTTTAGGCGCTCCGGACAATGTTCCCGCAGGAAAGGTCGCCCGAAGCAGATCCAGGGCATCGAAGTCGGGCTTTATATCGCAGCAAATGTTGGACACCAGGTGCATGACATGGGAGTAACGTTCCACAATCATTAAATCGGTAACTTGAACGGTTCCCAGTTCCGCAACACGGCCCAGATCGTTTCGTCCTAAATCCACCAGCATCAAGTGCTCGGCCCGTTCTTTTTCATCGGCGAGGAGTTCGTTGGCCAACGATCGGTCTTCCTGTTCGTTCTTTCCTCTGGGACGGGTGCCGGCAATTGGGCGCAGGGTGGCGACACGGTTTTCCAAACGTACCATTGTCTCAGGAGAGGAACCGATGAGCGTTAAATCCCCGAGGCTGAGAAAGTAGAGATAGGGTGAAGGGTTAATAAATCTCTGGGTTCGGTAGAGTGTCCAGGGGTCGGGCGGTGACGAACAGACAAAGGGTTTTGAAATGACGGTTTGGATTACATCACCGGCCCGAATATAGTCCTTCACCTTTTTTACGAGCCCGTGAAAGTGATCCGCCTTCCATGGTGTTTCCAGCACCAAAGCGTCTTCACCTATCTCGATGTCATCTTCAGGTCCCGGCTGTTTCATTCGCGCCATCAGAGTGTTCAGGCGCTGGGTTGCAGCACGAAAGGCCTGGTCAGGATCCTGATCTTTTTTTAAAAAAGAGATGGCCACCAGTAACAAAGTGTGTTGAATATTGTCAAATATCAGCAGTTCATCCGGTATGATGAAATGGGCAAGGGGTTTGTTTTCCGGGAGAAGATTGGGGATAGATTCAAAAAAGGAAACCATTTCATAAGTTAAATATCCTACCATTCCACCCCAGAATCTTGGAAGTCCTGGAACTTGTGCGGGTTTGTATTGGCCGATAAATGTCCTCAAAACGCTGAGGGGGTCTCCGTTGTGCGCAATATTTTTGCGGGAACTGTTTTCACAGATTTCCACAAATTGTGGAAATACCCGTATGTGCGTTCTGGCGGAGACACCCAAGAAACTGTATCTTCCCCATCTTTCACCCCCTTCAACACTTTCGAAAAGGAAAGTAGAGGTATTGTCTTTATATATTTTCCTTAACAGTGAAACAGGGGTTTCCGTATCGGCCAGCATCTTTGCACAAACCGGAATGACATTGGCCTGTTTTGCCAGGTTGCGAAATTGTTCGATGTCAGGGAATTCATTGATTAACATAAAAGTTCCTTTCTGAATGGCTCAAAAAAAGGCCGTGGAAATTTCCACGGCCTTTTTGAAGTTCAACTAAAAAAGGACCGTGGGTTTGGGTTGCCCGTGGTCCTTTAAATATTTTTTAATACGCTGTCTGTTTAAGTCACAGGGGCAGACCCGTTGCTTTGGACTTGCCACCACCACCAGCCGTTTAGATCGATTTTGTAAATTTGATGTTTGTGTTTATCAATATTCATTTGTTCACCTGATTTGAAAAAGAACTTACCTTGTATCAGAAATATTTGTCAAGATTTATTATCATTAAAACACAAGTTTCCCAATTATTTTCCCAAAAAATTATCTTGACAATGGTGAGCATATTTCGGTAGTTTGAGTCTCAACCCTAAACGCTCAATGAGATAGGGATCAAACCGGTCGAGAGTTGAATTGATGAAACATTTAACCCAACAATATACCGTTTGGTGCTGGTGGTGGATCACCGGAGAAAAGGAGTGTGCCGACCGGTTCAAAGAAGACTGAACCATTTTTAAAAGGAAAAATTAAGAACCGCGGGCACATCCAAGCTCACGGTTTTTTTTTGCTTAAATGACCGGTACTCAGTAACCAATATTCGATGTCGAACGACCCGTGACCAATGACCCCGGTGAAATACGCTTCGCTGTCACTTCGTGAATTTCACAGGGCAGGCAAATGACGATTCATAAGGAGGAAACACCATGCTCATTGTTATGGATAAAAAAGCAACACAGGCGGAAATTGATAACGTTATCGCTGTAATCAAACAGCGGGGGTTTACGGCACGTCCTATTCCGGGGGGAGAAAGGATGTCCATCGGTATTTTAAACAATAAGGGGCATGTTGATGCATCACCGTTCTTGGGACTGCCGGGGGTTAAGGATGCGATTCATGTCACACGTCCATACAAACTTGTCAGCCGGGAATTTAAACATGAAGACACCATTATTCAGATCGGAGATGTATCCATTGGCAGCGGCAATCTGGCAATTATCGCCGGCCCTTGTGCCGTGGAAAGTGAATACCAGGCCTTGACCATAGCAGAGCATGTCCAGCGCAGCGGTGCACAGCTTTTTAGAGGCGGGGCATTTAAACCCAGGACTTCACCGTATTCGTTTCAAGGACTTGGAGAAGAAGGGTTGAAAATCCTTGCAAAGGTTCGTGAAAAAACAGGCATGCCGGTTGTCACCGAGGTTATGGATATGGAACAAATGGATCTGGTTACTGAATATGCCGATGTTATTCAGATCGGCACACGGAACATGCAGAATTTCAGTTTGCTTAGAAAGGCCGGCCGGGCCAGCAAACCGGTTTTGCTTAAACGGGGTATGGCAGCGACCATCGATGAATGGCTCATGGCAGCAGAATATGTCATGGAAGGTGGAAATTCAGAGGTGATTCTATGCGAAAGGGGTGTTCGAACCTTTGTCCACCACAGTCGCAACACCCTTGATCTTTCGGCCGTATCCGTTGTAGTGAAAGAAAGCCATCTACCTATTGTTGTTGATCCCAGCCATGCTGCCGGACTACGTGATCAGGTGATTCCTTTGAGTCGGGCTGCTGTGGCCGTTGGGGCCCACGGCCTGGTTGTAGAAGTGCATCATGCACCTGAAGAGGCGTTAAGCGATGGTGCCCAGTCTCTTTATCCAGATCAGTTTGATCGTATGTGTCGCCAGGTTCGATCAATTTTCAATGATCTGAAAGAGGGTAACGGGTGATAGTATGTGTTCACGGGGTGTGCTCCCCCGCTTGACTCCGGTGTCTACGTGTCTGGTCATTTCAATCACTTAGCAGCGGTGGCATTCCTGCCCCCTCCGCGTTCTCCCGCGAAAAGCATGCGGGAGCCGCGGTTTCCCCCACTGCTAAGTCATTGAAATAATGAAGCCACTCCGCCAATATCGTTACACGGGGAAGCAAACCCCGTGAACATATACAGATGATAGGTTTAAGCTGAACATTTATTTCGATTAAAAAAATTACTTTAATTTAGACACTTTAGACAATTTAGCTCATTTATCACTTTAGGTAATGTTTTATGAACGTAGAGATACTCATCACCGGAGACGAAATCCGGTCCGGTGCGGTGATTGACAAAAATTCAGCACACATTGCAATGAAGCTCGAAGAATCCGGCTTTAACGTTGTGCGTCATACATGTGTCGGCGATAACGTCAAGGACCTTGTTTTAATCCTTCAGGAAATCGGAAGCCGATCTGATGCTGCCCTGGTCACCGGGGGGCTCGGACCGACCCCGGATGATCTAACAGCCCAGGCAGCAGCAACATCGATCGGCGTTGATCTTGTTTTGAATCGACCGGCACTTCATGGGGTTGAAAGCTATTTCAAGGCCAGAAACCGTATGATGCCTGATTCAAATAAAAAACAGGCCATGTTGCCTCGGGGGGCTGACCTTGTTTTAAACCCAGTGGGAACCGCGCCCGGGTTTATGCTAAAAATAAACCGCTGCATGTGTTTCTTTTTGCCCGGGGTTTCCGTTGAAATGCAAAGAATGCTTTCAGATACTGTTCTGACTCAATTGGAAAAGTTACGGGGGAGCACTGGTGAATTCAACATGGTGAAAACCATATCAACCTTTGGATTAACGGAATCGGCCGTCGCTGAACGAGTGTCAGGCATCAGTGGGATGTTCCCGGAAATTACGCTTGGATTTCGCGCCAAGTTCCCGGAAATCCAAATCAAACTTTATGGCCGGGGCAAAGACAAAGAAGCACTTCATCAAGGCATGGTTAAGGCAGCTGCAGCGGTTATAGAGGAAATAGGGGACAAGGTTTTCTCTGAAGACGAAAGCCCCATAGAGGCTGTGGTGGGCAAACTTCTTTTAAAACAAAATGCAACGCTGGCAGTTGCCGAAAGCTGTACCGGGGGTCTGATATCCCACTTGTTGACCAATATGCCGGGCAGTTCAGAATATTTTCTTTTCTCGGGCGTCACGTATTCAAATGAAGCCAAGCAAAAGGTTTTGGGCGTATCATCTGAAGTTCTTGAAGACTACGGGGCTGTTCATGAAAAGACAGCAAAAGAGATGGCAGCGGGTGTGAGGCGAATCGCAGAATCTGATTACGGACTTGCAACCAGCGGTATTGCCGGACCGGATGGGGGAACCGACGAAAAGCCTGTGGGAACGGTTTGCATTGGTCTTGCCACCCGCCGATCTACCCTGGGATTTCGGTTCTTTTTTCCATTTAACAGCCGATGGAGAAATAAAAAGATTTTTGCCATGAAGGCACTGGACATGCTGCGCAGGCAACTTCAGGCTTAACGCGGACAAGGCGGGATCACACACGATGATATGTGTTGAGTTTTATCTTTGAAGGAAATTCTAAATCCAAAATCCAAAATTCGATATTGTTTCGAATTTGATATATTTTAAAAGCCTATAGCGTGCCGTCAAAACAATCCTTGAACCAGTTCACCGCTTCCCGCAAAAAATCTTTCTGATGTTTTTTTTTGCTCATGCGGTGGTCCCCGCCTTTTTGAATGATCAGTTTTTTCGGATTGCTTGATTTCGTGTAGATCTCGTGGGCATTGGTGGGCGACACAACTTGGTCGGAATCACCGTGTAAAATAAAGATGTGGTGAAGGTGTTTGATCTGGTTTGAGATGTCCCAGGTCAAATCTTCCTGATCCAGCAATGGTTTAATTTTTTCGGCATCCTCTGATTTTTTCAAAGCCGTGGTTACGGAACTGCTGCGAACAGGAGACGCATACGTGACCCATGCGTCGATATCAAGCACATCTGCCACAGAAATACAGACGGTCCCACCCATGCTGCTTCCAAAAAGCCCGATCTTTTTCCCGATGTCTTCTCGCATTTGAATGGTGTTTACGGCACTGATCAGATCATTGCGACGGCCGTTTAAGGAGGTGATTTCGTTAAAAACTCCGTCGCTCTGTCCACAGCCTCGATGGTCGAATCTAAAATATGCAATACCGTGGGCATTACATTCTCGAGCCAGGGCAATCTGCTTGGGGGAAAAGCTATTGCTGAGCAGACCGTGGGAACCGATGACAACCGGCGGCAGACTGGTTTCCGGCAAGTGAAGCATACCTTTTAAAAGGAATTCGTCGGATGTAAAAGTGATATTTATTTGATTCATGGTTGGATTATCTCATGATTCGTGATATTTTTCAATGCGTATCAAACATCGCCATATATTTTTAAATTTGGATCATCTGGTTCTGTTTTCGAATTGGAAACGCAGATATTATTAGCAAGGGATTTAGATTTAATTAAAAAAGGTGAATTGGGGACACTAAAAAAGACATTTCAGAAATTGAAATTATGTTAAAGACGCTAATAAAGGCTTTAGAAAACAAACCCTTGAATCCTTGGACCCTCTTCTCCAACTAAATTGGAGAAGAAACTTAAAATATGAACTTTCAAGATGAAAATTAAAAAAGGACAGTTGTTGGAGCTTGAAATTTCCGGAATTGCTTTTGGCGGGAAAGGGATTGCGAAGATAAACGGTCTCATTGTGTTTGTAGAAAAAGCCGTTCCAATGGATCATGTTGTCGCACGCATTGTCAAAAAAAAAAGCAGTATGCAGAGGCTTTTATCGACACCCTCATTAAACCGTCACCCTTCAGGGTAACCCCGAAGTGCATGTACAGCGGATTTTGCGGGGGCTGCAAATGGCAGTTTTTAAATTACGACAAACAGCTCGAATACAAACAACAGCATGTGGTGGAATCCATCGAGCGGATCGGCCAGATTCATGGTGTACCGGTGTATCCGACAATCCCTTCGCCGGAAATATTTGAATACCGGAACAAGATGGAGTTTTCATGTGCTGACCGCAGGTGGCTTTTGCCGGACGAGATGGACAAGTCGAATATTGACAAAAGCTTTGCCCTTGGGCTTCATGTTCCTGGAACCTTTTACAAGGTAATAGACACCCGTGTATGTTTTCTTCAACCCGAACTCGGCAATCGTATCCTTGACGATGTCAGAAAATTTATTCGGGCGTCAGGTGTTCCTGTCTATGGACTTCGCAGTCATATCGGTTTCTGGCGTTTTCTCATGCTGAGACATTCTAAGGCGTATAACCAGTGGATGGTCAATATTATCACCTCAAAAGAAGACCGAAAAACCGTGCAGCCCCTGGCCGATCAATTGGTGAACACATATTCTGAAATCGGTTCGGTGGTAAACAATATTACTTCACGCAAAGCCGGTGTTGCGATGGGAGAGTATGAGATTTTGCTTTCCGGGCAGCCCTGTATCAGGGATAAAATCGGTGAATTTGAATTTGAAATATCGGCAAACTCATTTTTTCAAACCAATACCCGGGGCGCACAACGTTTATATGAAACCATAAAGGAATATGCTGATCTTTCAGGCAAGGAAACGGTTGTGGATCTTTACTGTGGGACAGGGGCCATCGCCATATTTATATCCGGTGCAGCCAAAACGGTAATCGGCATTGAAATCTCTGAAAGTGCGGTAAACGATGCAATGAACAACTGTCGTATCAACGGGATATCCAATTGCCGGTTTATTCTCGGAGACATAAAAGAAAAGCTTGCCGAACTCACTGCCGCACCGGATGTGATGATCATTGACCCTCCGAGGGCAGGAATGCACAAGGATGTGGTTCACAAAATTCTCGAATTGGCGCCGGCCAGGATCATATATGTGTCTTGCAATCCGGCGACCATGGCACGGGATCTTGGCATGCTGAAAGAAAGTTACAAGGTGCTGGAAGTTCAGCCGATGGACATGTTTCCACATACCTATCACATCGAGTCGGTGGCCAGACTTGAAAGAAAAGTTTTAAAGTGATCTAAACATTCATTTTTATAATATATCCAAGATTCATGAAAGCGGCGTTCCTTGTGCAGTGCGTCGCAGGAGGTGTAAACCATGCATGACCGAACGACAGACACAAGTGGTCCCGAGGCAGCCCCTAATCGTTTGCGTCAGATACTTCTCAATCGCTGGTTGCTGTCCGGGGTCGCGGCAGTGGTGTTGTATGCTCTACTTGGTTTTTTGCTAACACCCTGGATCGTCACACGCTATGTAAGCCATTACGCTGGGGAAAAGCTCAAGCGCAAAGCATCCATTGCCGAGGTGCGTGTCAACCCCTTCCTATTCACCTTTGAGGCCAAGGACTTTGTACTTGAAGAGGCAGATAATCGCCCAATTATTGGCTTTGACCGCCTGTTTGTAGACTTCCAGCTCTCAAGCCTTTTCCGCTGGGCGTGGACCTTTGCCGATGTTCGTATAGAACGACCCTCGCTGCACGTAGAGATACAGCATAACGGCCGTCTCAATTTCGCAGATCTTGCTGACAGCTTTCCAAAGCCCAAAGATCCTCCGCCCACCGACAGTCGCCCGCCGAGATTGCTGGTACATCACGCTGAAGTCATTGGCGGCAGCTTCACCTTCAGCGATCGTTCAGATACCACTCATGCTCAAGAAACATTCTGGCCCCTCAACCTCGAGTTCAAAGAGATATCTACAATACCGGAACGTAAAGGTCCTTACACCGTTAAGGCAGACTTACCTGGTGGCGGCACGGTTGGCTGGGAAGGCGAAATATCTTTACACCCAATTTATTCTGAAGGCAAGTTAAGCATGGCCGGCTTTAAACTGGCCACAGCGTGGAAATTTGCTCAGGACGAGTTGAACCTTGCCGAGCCGGAAGGAGAGATGGACTTCAGCACGCGCTATCGGTTCGATTATCAAAAGCGCACCCCTCTCTTGATGTTGCAGGACGCGAAGTTCGCACTAAAGGGACTCTTGTTCACAGAAAAGGGCAAGAACAAACCCTTGGTTTCTCTAAAAACAATTGAAGCCGATGCTATGCGTTTCGACCTTCAAGCGCGGGAACTCATGGTTCCGAACATCGTCGTGCGTGACGGTAAAGTTGCGGCATCGGTGGATGAAAAGGGGGTGTTCGACTGGCAGAAGCTCGTCACGCGCCGGGAACCCACAGACCTGACAGAACCGAATCCTGCTGTCTCGGCATCCGAAAGTCAGCCATGGCGCTTGAAGGTAAAAGAGGTGAAAGTCGAAAACATTGCGGTGGATTATTCAGACCGCAGCCGCGCCAACCCCGTGGCGCTTGCCGTTGGCGGGCTTAATGTTTTGTTGAACGCGTCGGCAGAAGTCGGCACCGGGCCGGTAAAAGCGATGGTAAACGATCTGGAAGTGGCGTTGAATCGCGTCTCAATTTCGGAAGTAGGTAGACGACACCCCCTTCCTATCACTTGACACGCTTGTGCTGAATGACGGCCGCATCGATATTGGCAGTCGTGAGATAACGATCACGCGGGTGGGGGCCACCGGCGGTGGAACCAGTGTGGTACGCGGTAAAAACGGGCGTATCCGTCTGCTTGAGATGTTTAATCCCGGAGACAAAGGCAGGCTGAAACGCGATATCGCCGAAACCGGTATGAAGGCGCGGGCCGAAGGCAAGCCCTGGTCGTTCAGCCTTGATACGTTTGAAATGAACGGCTTCCGGGTGGGTCTGCAGGACCGTACCATTGCCCCGGCCATTGTTTATGACCTAAAAGATATCCGGGCGTCACTCAAAAATCTTACCAACGACAAAAAGACACCCATTGACTTTAAGACTGCAATCAAGGTGGTGCAGGGCGGAAGTGCAAGTGTGAGTGGTCAGGTCAGCCAGGTCGGCGACCGTGCCGATGCACGCGCGAAAATAACGGGGATAAACCTCAAACCGCTACGCCCGGCCCTGGCCAAGTTCACGTCGCTTGCGCTCGAGTCTGGTAACATCTCTGCGTCGACCCGTGTGAAGTATCGCTCTGCCAAATCCGGTCCGCAGTTAAGCGCCACCGGCTCCGTAAGCTTGGACAAACTCAGGCTGAATGAAACCGACACCGGGGAACGATTTCTTGAATGGAAGACGATGTCCGTTAATGGAATGAAGTTCGGGCTGTCACCTGATCGCCTGCAGATCGAGGAAGTGAGACTGCTGGAGCCTGGCGCCAAGGTTGTGATCTTCAAGGACCACAGCGTAAATCTGGCCAAGGTGCTAAAGAATCAGAATGCAGCTATCAATGAGACAAAACCACAAACGACACAGATCCCGACCCCGGCCGTCACGTCGCAAAAAAAACAAACACTTTTTCCGGTGAACATCGATCGGGTCCGTGTGGAAAAAAGTGTCGTTGATTTCGCTGACCTTAGCCTTGTACTTCCTTTCGTTACCCAGATAACCGATTTTAACGGAAGTGTTACGGGCATCTCTTCCGAGTCGACGAGCCGTACCTCGGTCAAATTTGATGGCCGAGTGGACAAATATGGTCTCTCCACGGTGGAGGGTAGTTTGAGTCCATTCACACCCAAAACGTTCACTGATCTCACCGTGTTATTCCAAAACGTTGAGATGAAGCCACTGAGTCCTTACAGCGCCACGTTTGCCGGGCGAAAAATCACATCCGGCAAGCTTAACCTCAAATTAGAATACAAAATCCAGAACAGCGAACTTCTCGGAGAAAATGAAGTCCTGCTGGAACAGCTTACACTCGGCGAGCGGGTAGAAGCGCCCAATGCGATTAATCTGCCGCTGGATCTTGCTATCGCACTTCTTACCGACGCTGAAGGTAAAATCAATGTTGCAGTACCGGTGCGCGGCAACGTGGACCATCCTGAATTCAAATACGGGCGTGTGATATGGCAGGCGTTCGTCAAGGTGATCACCAAAGTCGTGACCGCACCGTTCCGAGCGCTGGGCGGCCTTTTTGGCGACAAGAGCCAGCAGATGGACGCCATCGCTTTCAATCCCGGTAACGCCCGCCTACTGCCCCCAGAGCAGGAAAAACTAAAAGAGATTTCGAAAGCCCTCAAAAAACGACCCCAACTGCGGCTTGTAGTAGAGGGTCGTTTCGACCCTAAAATGGATGGTGAAGCGTTGCGTACCGAGCGTACACGGCATGCTCTTGCTGAACAGATGGGCGTTAAACTCGCTTCCGAAGAGGATCCGGGACCGATCGCATTCGACAGCGCAAAGACGCAAAAAGCTCTGGAAAAGTTATTGGAAATGCGCAAAGGAGACACCGCGATTGACGATTTCAAAACACAGTACGAAAAAGCGACCGGCAAGAAGGCCAAACGGACAAATTTTGCTATGGCGGTTATCGGTTGGGCGAGTTCAGATACCGCCTTTTACCAGGCGATGTTCAAAGAGCTGGTAAAACTGGAACCGCTGCTCGACAACGATCTTCAGGATCTTGCTCAGCGGCGCGCCCAAACAATCGTAAAGGAGCTAAAGACCACCGGCGGGTTAGATCCTACACGGGTGACCACTGGTAGTTCCGGACCGGTGGAAAAGGCCTCGACGGATACCGTCAACACAAGCCTGACTTTGGATGTCCTCAAGCCTGCAGGCTAAGTAACGCCAAGATTTATTTATCAGGCCGGTCATTTGAAAAGGATTGTAAAAATATAAGATATCGACAATAGCAAGTTCTTAAATGATAATTTGAGGTTATATTCGCAATGCACAACATTTACTGATCCATAATTTTTATGTTTTTGAAACGCATTGCTGAGTCGCAAATATTACAGGTTGACTATAGGGAGGAAATGATCGAAACTCCGGAGAACCATGTGCATGGGACTTGCGGAAGTTTTGAGCAAATCAATGACCTTTAAATCTAAGTAATCATTGAAAATAAATGGCGGAAGTGCATGGGAATCGAACCCACCCGGGACGGTTTTAGCGCCCCACACCGGATTTGAAGTCCGGGAGCCTCACCAGTAAGCTGCGCACTTCCGTTGTATGGTAGAAGAACACATAATAATAATAATTGAATTTTTGTCAACGCTTTTGTGATGTGTGTTTACTGCTTTTTGGTGTCTTTCAGGTTTTACAACGGCAACACCCAAAAGAACAGGATTTTTAATCTGCGGCGATCAGCTTAGTTGGCGAACCGAATAACGTGCCAATGGAATATAGAGGTGAAGATATGATCAATAGAAAAAGACTGGCGGAAACATTTAAGTTTCTGGTTCAAATTGACAGTGTTTCTAAAGAAGAAGGTGTCATCGCCAACGAAATCAAAACACTACTCGAGTCTATGGGAGCAGAAACGTTTGTGGACAATGCCGGTGAAAAAATCGGCGGCAATTCGGGAAACCTGATTGCAAAGTTCAAGGGAAACACACAGGCCCCGCCGCTTCTTCTTAATGCACACATGGATACGGTGGAACCCGGCAGGGGAGTTACCGCTGTTCTGGAAAACGGAACGTTTACCAGCGACGGAACCACAATCCTTGGCGCGGACGATAAAAGTGCCATTGCCATTCTTCTGGAAACCCTAAACATATTAAAGGAAAATGATCTGCAGTATGGCCCGCTCGAGCTTGTTTTTACCGTTTGTGAAGAGATCGGTCTTCAGGGGGCCAAGCATCTTGATTTAAGTACTGTTACCGCAACGTATGGTTTTGCTCTGGATGCCACCGACACTGAAGGAATTGTGACCCGGGCGCCTTCCGCAAACCATTTTGAATTCACAATTCACGGAAAAGACGCACATGCCGGTGCAGCCCCTGAAAAAGGGATCAATGCCATCTCCCTGGCAAGTAAGGCCATTGCAAAGCTTGAACTGGGGCGTATCGATCAAGAAACCACGTGCAACATCGGTATCATTGAAGGCGGCATCGCCACCAACATCGTACCGAACCTCGTAAAGGTCAAAGGTGAGGTAAGAAGTCATGATGAGGAAAAACTAACAAAAATTACAAATGAGATTGTGTCGTCATTTGAGGATGTTGTTGAAAATTATCAACGAGAAAATTCAGGTGACGAACTACCCCGTGTGGAATTCAATATTAAAAAAGATTTTCCTCGAACTCATATTCCCGACGATCATCCGGTGGTCAACCTTGCATCCCGGGCCGCTGAAAACCTCGGAAGAAAAATGAAGACAAAAACCACCGGTGGTGGTGCAGATGCAAATATTTTCTTTGAAAAGGGAATCTTTACAGGCGTCCTTGGTACGGGTATGCGTGATATGCATACGGTACGGGAGTCCGTAAAACTCGACGACATGGTCCGTACAGCAGAACTTTTACTGGAGATCATCAGGCTGCACTCGCAGTAGCTGATGGGAGACGGTAAGAAGTAAGAAGGTGAGAAGGTGGGAAGGGTTGAGGATAGGAAGATGTAAGCTATGCTGATAGAGGGAAGAGTTGGAAGTCATAAGGCAGAAATTAGAAAAGAGAAAAGAGGATAGGGGAGGTTGCGCAATTGAAGGTTTAAGGCTGAAGGTTAGAAGTTAGGAAGATAAGAAGATGTAAGCTATGCTGATAGAGGGAAGAGGTTGGAGGGCAGAATTCAGAAGTTAGGAAGATAAGAAGGTGAGAAGGTGAGAAGGCAGAAACTAGGAAAGAGGAATTAGAGGTCAGATGGCCAGATTCAAACGTTGAGCCTTGAACCGATTAAACCATTATCAGACCAATATTAACCATTTATATCAACACAAAGATAACAATGATCGCATATTTTGATTGTTTTTCAGGTATTAGCGGCGATATGACCTTGGGGGCCTTTTTTGATCTCGGCGTTCCTGTAGAATGGTTGAATGATCGCCTCGAAACAATTCCATTAACAGGGTTTGAGGTGTTGGTTGAAACGGTATCTCGCAATGGAATTCAGGCAAAAAGCGTGGAGGTTCGTGTCAAAGATGACACAACATCACGGCATTATGAAGACATAAAATCCATCATAGAAAAAAGTCCGTTGTCCCCCGAAGTCAAACAAAGAAGTCTTGATATCTTTGAAAGGATTGCAGATGCTGAAGCTTTAATTCACGGGTGCCCTAAAGAAAAAGTCCATTTTCATGAAGTCGGGGGGATTGATGCTTTGGTCGATATTGTAGGCACAGCGCTTTGCGTTGATTATCTGACGATTGATAGCGTCATCGCTTCGCCGATCCCTGTTGGAAGAGGATTTGTCACCTGCCAACATGGAATCCTTCCGGTTCCGGCCCCTGCAACCCTCGGTATCCTTAAAGGTGTTCCGATTTACGGCACAAAGATTCCCCATGAACTGGTAACACCCACAGGTGCTTCGATCATTGCCACCCTCGCAGAATCTTTTGAAGAAATGCCGGACATGATTATTGAAAAAATCGGTTATGGTGCTGGAAAACGTGAGCTGGAATCACAACCGAATCTATTGAGGATTATTCTTGGAACCGAAATAACGAACTCGGAGAAGGGGGTTGGCGAATATCAAACCGACCAGATTGTCATTATAGAAACCTGTGTCGACGATATGAATCCCGAGATATTCGGTTTCATGATGGAACGTCTCTTTGAAAAAGGTGCGCTGGATGTTTACTGGATTCCGATATTCATGAAAAAAAACCGGCCGGCTACGATGCTTCAGGTATTGTGTCCGGAAGATTGCCGGGAAGTGTTGATGGCGTGTATCTTATCTGAAAGCAGTTCGCTGGGTGTGAGATACTATCACGCCAAACGGCGGATGCTTGGCCGTGAAAGAATTTTCGTGAAAACGGTTTACGGTGAAATAGCGGTAAAACGTATTACCGAATTGGATGGCAGTTTACGGATTGTGCCCGAATATGAAATCTGCAAAAAAATCGCCCTCGATAAGAATCTTCCTATCAGGGTGGTTTATGAGTCAATTCTCAAATCGCTTTAATTCCGGAAGATGTTCCCGAAGAAGACCTGAAATCAACCGTTGGTGTTTGGTGTTTTATTTAACCACGGATGAACACGAATAAACACAAATTAAAAAATTATTAGTGTCTATTAGTGTCTATTCGCGGTTGTATTCAATACTATTTCTTGACAAAAAAGGTGCCGGAATATAGAGACAAACCATGAATTTTAAACAGAAATCGGTCATGTTTCTTGCGACCGGCTGTTATATCGGGAACATCTCTTTTGCTCCCGGCACTTTTGGATCTGTTCTTGGGCTCCCTTTTTGTTTTTTTCTTTCGAAAATTGATTTTTCGATTGCGGTTTTATTGACCCTGATATTTATCTTGTGTGCCGTCTGGATCGCCAATGAGGCTGAAAAGATATTAAAGACAGAAGACCCCGGATGTATTGTTATTGATGAAATTGCAGGCATTATCTTGACATTATTCGGCCTGCCTTTTAACATGACTTCGGTGACTGCAGGATTTATAGTATTTAGGGCACTGGACATCTGGAAACCCTATCCGATCCGGTTATTAGAAAATAAATTTTCAGGGGGAATCGGAATTGTTTTGGACGATGTCGTGGCCGGCATTTTAAGTAATCTTATTTTAAGGGTTTTTATAAAGATAATATATTAGATATAATTAAAAAAGGTGTAATCAAACTTGAAGAAAAAAAATTCTGATAAAATAGATAATGATGACATCCGCAAAAAGAAAAAGAGCGGTCTTCGGGAAAATATTGAAGCCATTCTGGTGGCCATTGTATTGGCCTTGTTCATACGCACATTTGTCATTCAAGCGTTCAAAATTCCTTCAGGTTCAATGAAGGAGACGCTATTGATTGGGGATCACATTCTGGTCAATAAATTTATATACGGTGTAAAGGTTCCATTTTTACAGACCACAATTGTTCCCATAAAAAAACCGAAACATGGGGATATTGTGGTGTTTAAGTTTCCTGAAGATCCCAGCAAGGACTTTATCAAACGGGTCATCGCTGTTGCGGGAGATGTGGTTGAAGTTCGTGATAAGCAGGTTTATGTGAACAGCAAGCTTTTAAATCATGACTTCGGTATTCATACCGATTCCTATATCTTCCCGCCAAGTGTTCAGCCCAGGGATAATTTTGGGCCGGTTGTTGTACCTGAAAAATCCCTTTTCGTGATGGGAGACAATCGTGACCAGAGCTATGACAGCAGATTTTGGGGTTTTGTGGATTTGAAGGCTTTAAAAGGAAAAGCCTTGATGATCTACTGGTCCTGGGATAAGGAAAATTTCGGCGTTCGGTGGAACAGGATCGGGCATTTATTGAAATAAAACAGGAGAGGCATGGAGCTTTCAAAAAAAGATATTTTGGATATGGAATCCCTTTCTGTGGATGAAATAACCCTGATTTTGGATACAGCGGACAAAATGAGAGAAATATCTGAAAGGTCCATTAAAAAAGTTCCAACATTAAGGGGCAAAACCGTTGTTCTTTTTTTTTATGAGCCGAGCACACGCACGCGGACTTCTTTTGATATTGCCGCCAAGCGTTTGAGTGCGGACTGTTTGTCTTTATCCGCAAGCACCAGCAGTATGGTTAAGGGAGAAACCTTAATCGATACGGGTCGGAATCTGGAAGCCATGAATCCTGATGTGATTGTGATCCGACATACTTCAGCAGGCGCTCCGCATTTGCTGGCAAAAATGTTAAAGTCGCCCGTTATCAATGCCGGTGACGGGATGCACGCTCATCCTACCCAATCTCTTCTCGATTTGATGACGGTAAGGGAAAATAAAGGCCAAATTTCAGGCATTCGGATCGCCATCATCGGCGATATATCTCACAGCAGGGTGGCACGGTCGAACAGTATCGGATTTACAAAGATGGGTGCTGATGTTGTTCTGTCAGGCCCCCCAACGATGATTCCAAAAGGCATCGAAACTCTTGGCGTTTCTGTGACACATAATATGGAAGAAGCGATATGTGATGCAGATGTAATCATGATGCTGCGGATACAAAAAGAGCGTCAGCAGGATTTTTTGTTTCCGACCGAACGTGAATACTCAAAAATATACGGCTTGACAAATGCCAAACTGAAAAAAGCAAAAGATGATGTGTTGATTATGCATCCAGGACCGATAAATAGAGGGGTTGAGATCGCCTACGATGTTGCGGATGGACCGTACTCGATTATTCTTGAACAGGTAACAAATGGTGTTGCTGTGCGCATGGCCCTTTTATACCTTGTGACAGGGGGAACACGTAATGCTGACGGTGATTAAGGGTGGGAGGGTCGTTGATCCCGGAAACTTGGACGATATTCTGGATATTGTCATAGAAAATGGCAACATTGTTGAGATTAAACAAGATGCCCTTGCAGGCGATGAAAATAAAGAATCTAAAATAATTGATGCTTCCGGTAAAATCGTTGCTCCGGGATTGATTGATATGCATGTTCACCTTCGGGATCCAGGATATGAATACAAAGAGACCATTGAAACAGGTAGCCGTGCAGCGGCATTTGGCGGATTTACGGCGATATGCTGTATGCCGAATACAAATCCGGTCAATGACTGCGGGCAGGTTACGGAATATATAGTAAAGAAGGCCGTCAAGGCAGATATTGTCCGTGTTTATCCAGTTGCAGCCATCAGCAAGGGGTTAAAAGGAGATAGTCTTTGTGAATATGGAGAGTTAAAGGACGCTGGGGCTATCGCCGTATCCGACGATGGCAACCCGGTGATGAACAGTCAATTGATGCGAAGGGCATTAGAATATTCAAGCGGTTTCAATCTGCCGGTTATTTCCCATTGTGAGGATTTTGATCTGGTTTCAGGCGGTGCCATGAATGAAGGCGCGGTTGCAACAAAAATGGGTCTTTCCGGGATACCCAATGCTGCTGAAAGCATCATGGTTTTAAGGGATATCGCACTGTGTGAATTAACAGGAGTTCCCGTTCATATCGCTCATGTCAGCACCAAGGAATCTGTTAGGGCCATAAGGGATGCGAAAAAAAGAGGGGTGCCTGTTACCGCAGAGACAGCACCGCATTATTTTTCTCTGACCGATGCCTCTATAAAAGATTATAATACAAACCACAAAATGAACCCGCCGTTGCGCTCCGAACAAGACAGAGAAGCCATTTGTCAGGGGCTTGTCGATGGCACCATTGATGCAATTGCCACGGATCATGCCCCGCATTCTATAATTGAGAAAGCCGTTGAATTCGATCAGGCTGCCAACGGTATCATCGGCCTTGAAACCGCGGTTTCTTTAGGGTTGAAGCTGGTTGAAGCTGGAATAATTGACATAACGGATCTTATTGAAAAAATGTCAAAAAATCCGGCGCGGATACTCGGATTAAAAAACGGTTTAGAAATCGGGAAAACAGCCGATATTACCATTATAGATCCTGAAATTTCATATTGCATAGATGCCGACAGTTTCCAATCACTCAGTCGAAATACACCTTTTGACGGTTGGGATGTAAAAGGCAGGGCAGTGTTGACCATGGTGGGCGGGAAGATTGTTTATCAGGACCATTAAAATATCGCAATTGTTCGTGGAGTAGTTGAGTCGGTGGAAATTTCAAATAACAAATCCCAAATAACAAACAAATCACAATGACCGAAATTCAAAATTTTAATCTGGAATAATCAAAATAGATTGGGTTATTGGTATTTGAAATTTGAGATTTGTTTGGAATTTGATGCTTGAGATTTGTGATTTCAAAAAACAGTGTAAAGTTGATCAACAACCAATGTTCAATAACCAATAACTAATGATGAATAAAATATGACAAATAACACACCTCATATACTGGTTGTAGATGATGAACTCAGCATGCGCGAATTGCTGGAAGTCTTGCTGGCCAAAGAAGGATATAGGGTTACATGCGCGGAAAATGGTCGAGATGCCATATCCTACATTAAAAAAACAGTTTTCGATCTTTTGCTATGTGACATCAGGCTCGGAGATATTACTGGAATTGATGTTTTAAAGGCAATTAGAGAAGAGAATCAAGATACTGTGGTCATTATGATTTCAGCCTATGCATCCACCGAGGCGGCCGTTGAGGCCATGAACGAAGGGGCCTACGATTTTGTCCCTAAACCCTTCGACAATGAAGAGTTAAAACAAACCATAAAAAATGCCCTGAGTCTCAGAACCATTGAGCATGAAAAAGAGATTCTGGATGATGAGCTCAAGAGAACCCTTCATTTTGAAAAAATTGTCGGAAACAGCCCGGCCATGGGAAATATTTACAATCTTATCCGCCAGGTGGCCAAAACCAAGACAAGCATCCTCATTACCGGAGAAAGTGGAACCGGCAAAGAATTGATTGCAAGAGCCATACATGACGAGAGTCAGCGAAAAGACAAATCCTTTGTTGTTGTAAACTGTGGGGGTATTCCGGAAACATTGATGGAAAGTGAGCTTTTTGGTCATAAAAAAGGGTCTTTTACAGGGGCAACCCACGATAAAAAAGGACTTTTTGAAGCCGCAGATAAGGGAACGATATTTCTGGACGAAATCGGGGAACTCACCCTTCCCATACAGGTGAAGCTTCTAAGGGCTGTCCAGGAACGCGTATTCAAACCTGTCGGCAGTAACGAAGATGTATCCGTAGATATCAGAATCATATCTGCAACCAACAAGAAGCTTGAAGATGAGGTTATTGTCGGGAATTTTCGTGAAGATCTTTTTTATCGACTCAATGTCATTGAAATAAAGATGCCGCCGCTTAGGGAAAGGAAAAGCGATCTTCGTGTGCTTGCACAGCATTTTCTGGAAAAATATTCCCGTGAAATGGGCAAAGAGGTCACCAAAATATCATCCTATGCCATAGATCTTTTAAACAAATACGATTTTCCCGGAAATATTCGAGAGCTTGAAAATCTGATGGAACGGAGTGTGACACTTTCAAGCACCAACATTATCCTGCCGGACAGTCTGGCACTTTCAGTTCACAAACGAAGATGGATCGAGGGTGTCAAAAACAGGCGTTTCGATCTGGATGAGGTGAGAAACGGGGTGTCGCTGGATGCCATCCTCGAGGAAATCGAAAGAGCATACCTGGTAAAGGCCCTTGAGTGCACCAACGGTAAAAAGCAGGAAGCGGCCGAACTCCTCGATATCAGCTTTCGAACGTTTCGGTATCGTATGAGCAAGTTGGATGTATAAACCAAACCGTTACAAACTGCATGTCTCATTAACAATTTATCTCGAGACTAAATTACATATCTAAAGCTCATTTGAGACGGGCTTGTTCCCATAAAATAACACCGTTATAAAGATGACAATATTTATATTTTATGACAAATTTTGTCATGATGGATTAAAAGGAAAAATGATAGGATGTTTTTGATTATTAATATATAGTATAAATATCAAGCATTTATGTTCTTTATTAATGTTTTAAAGGTTTATGGCATATGACTTGCATGCCATGAAAACAAACAACAAAAAATAATATAAAATTAATGTCAGAGGAGGTGGTGGAATAAACGGGATGCTTTTTTGATAATATATATATAAACATTTAACAGATAATAAATTTAAAGGAGGAAGGACATGTTACAGAAATTAAGAAAAAAAGATCAAAAAGGTTTTACACTCATCGAGTTGATGATCGTTATTGCGATTATCGGTATTCTGGCGGCCATTGCCATTCCCAACTTTCTGGCCTATCGGACCAGAGGACAGAATTCGGCGGCCCAAAGTGAAGCCAAGAATTTTTACAATGCAGCCATGGCTTACTTTGCAGATACATCAACCGGAACGCTAGTGGTTACTGGTGACGTTGAGTTTACGGGATATGTAAATGATACTGACATATTGAGTAGTGGTGGAACTATTACTGATAATCAAGATGGCACAGTTACTAATACTGGCGGGGTTTTATGGTTCAGCCACACCAATTCCGCCAACTCTTACACACTTGATAATGAGCGGGAATCTTACTGAATCGTAATAATAATGATATGTCAATAAAATAAAAAGGAGGGGGGTTCCCCTCCTTTTTTATTTCAAGTGTTGACGATAAAAGCCGGACATAGACCGAGATCATTAACGCTGCTGTTTAATGGATAGATAATAAAATCCGTAAAAAATGAACCGTAAAACCCTGGAAAATACAGCACCATTCATTTTATGTGCCACTGTTGCGGTGTTTTTTTGCACGGAATTTATCCTGAATCTTACACCTCCCATATCCCGCGACGCCCTGATCCATCATTTGGCCGTTCCCAAAGCTCTGGCTTATACACGGCGGATGTTATGAAATACCATGGGCGGAATACTCCTATTACCCGGTGTATATCGATCTTTTTTATCTTGTCTGCCTATATTTGAAAAATGACATCGCTCCAAAATTCATCCACCTTGGTTTCGGACTTGCCACGAGCTGGCTGATTTATCTTTATCTTAAACAAAAGTTTGACCGTAACTGGGGATTGCTGGGAATGGTCATTTTTATCACGACGCCCATCGTGGTCTGGCTGTCCACCTCAGCATATATCGATTTGGGGATGACCTTTTTTACCACCGGCAGTGTTCTGGCATTTATAAAGTGGCGTGATTCAGAATATAGTCAATTCAAATGGTTTTTGATTTCTTCATTCTGTATGGGAATAGCCATCGGATCTAAATACAATGCCCTTATTGCCTGGTTTATCGTAAATCTTATGTTGATGTTGAGCTATGTTCGGGATACGAACAGGCAGACAGGTGCACTTCAATACGGCATGCTGTTTTTTGTTATTACGGTTCTGGTGGCTTCACCCTGGTATGTTAAGAATTATCTTCAGACAGGCAATCCGTTTTATCCCCTTTTTAACAGCTTTTTTAAGTTACTGAATCACCAGACGGTCCAAGGAGTATTGCATGGACAGACAATTGAAAAAACCGGCAGGATCAGTTTCTTTAAGATGAGGGAAATCATGTACGGTGAAAGTTTCTGGGAAACCTTGTTGATTCCCATACGTATGTTTTTTCAGGGGAAAGACAACAGCTACCAGTACTTTCAAGGTTCTTTAAATCCAATTTTGATAATATTTTTACCTTTTACATTGCTTAACAAAAAATATGGCAAGGACAAAATATTCTTCGGATGCTTTACGGTTATTTTTATATTTATGGCATTTTTTTTAACCTCAAAACAGGTACGTTACATTCTTCCGGTTTTACCATTTCTTTCCATTCTTGCTGTAATGGGAATAAAAGACGTTTTGGACAAATTGAAAGAGGAGACGTTTTTATCCTCTCTGCAACTTGGGAAAAATGCAAAATCGATCGCCAGGATACTTCTGTTTGCCGTTGTAGCGATCTTATTGATCCTTAATTTGGTTTACTTGAAAAGCCGGTTAAACGTTATAAAACCGTTTCCATATGTGATGGGCAAGGAAACCAGAGAAACTTTTTTAAATCGTCATCTTTTGCACTATGATGCCGTTAAATATATTAACAACAACTTACCGGTCGATGCTAAAATTTTTACCATGTTTTTGGGACGACGGGGATATTATCTTGACAGAGCTTATCGGAATGAGTCTTCATTTGGAATGTCTACCATCAGGCATATGGTAAACAGTTCTGAAGATGAAGAAAAATATTTGGAATATATTCGGTCTATGAATGTTACACATATTCTGATGCGAACAGATTTGGTCAATAATTTTTTAAAAGATAATTTTACAATACAAGAAATTAAAAGTTTTATGAATCTATTAAAAAAATATTGGGAGCCAATATATGATTCCAACGGTTATTCGATATGGGATATTAAACTTGATAATTCACCGTAGCCAAGATTCCGGGAACGATCGATCTTAAAAGCGCATACAGCAGTTTAAACATCATTGGTCTGTATCTTTGGCATTCACGGAAACCGTATCGCCGTTGGCAATACGGTCAATGATATATCTGGGACGCGCTCTGACCTCGTTGTAAATTCGACTTATGTACTCACCAATTATACCGATTCCGAAAAGATTGAGCCCCCCGAAAAAAGTAATCGTAATTAAATTGGAAGCCCAGGCCGTTACAGCCAAGCCGGAGATAAGTTTATGATACAAAGTAAAACTTGTCAGGAGTAAGGAGACCATCAAGGCCAAAATGCCGAGAACCCGGAAAATAATAAGGGGCAAATAAGAAAAACTAAAGATAGCGTTATTGGCGAGATTCCATTTGGCCTTTAAATTCGTTCTGGGCGAATTGTCATATCTCAGCCGGCGTGGAACCGGTACGCCGATCTGTTTGAAGCCGACCCAGGCCCTGAGTCCAGGAACGTATAAATTTTTTTCCGGCAAAGACAAAAGGATGTTAACAACACGCTTGTCCATCAAGGCAAAGTTTCCGGCATCGGGTGGTATATAGGTGTCGGACATCAATAACAAGATGCGATAGAACAGCCAGAAAAGAAAGCGGAGCGGTGCACCCTCCCGACGGGAAGATCGTTTGGAGTAAACAACGTCGTATCCCTCCCGCCATTTTTGTAAAAATAAATCAAAGCATCCCGGATCATCCTGCATGTCTGAATCCATTAAAATGATAACTTCACCACTGACATGCTCCAACCCCGCATATACGGCTGAAGCATGTCCAAAGTTCCGAGATAGATGGATCACCTTGATTTTACCGGCATGATCTTTAATGATGCGTTCAAGTTCCCGGTCGCTGCCGTCAGTGCTGCCGTCATTGACAAGAATCATTTCGTGTTTATCGGCATAGCCGATTTTCTCAAATTCGTTTTCCAACTCTTCGACAAATGTTTTGATATTCTTGACCTCGTTGTAAAACGGGGCAACCACTGAAATTAAAGAATCAGGACCCATGTCGCGCATAAAAATATCATACCTCCTATTTTGATTTTAAAATAATAAAAAAAGACAACCCTATTGGCAACTTAAAAGAAATCAAAGCGCATTCCAGACGACCCCACCATTTTAAAACCTTGTTAACGATTTCCGGAACGTCGGGAAACTCAGCACGCTCAAGCTGACATCCAAATAGCCGATCTTTTCCTCTGAGAATCACGGCCGGGAAAAAACCTAAAACGTTATGGTATGAAATGAGTCTGGGTTGAAAACCGGCATTTCTGAAGGCCACTTGAAGCAATGATTTTGAATAGCGGCGATGATGACCTAGCACTTTGTCCCAGCTGGAAAAAAGGAATTGGTGTGCGGGTACTGTCAGCACTGCTATACCGTCTCGGCTCAACACCCGTCGGGCCTCATGCAGGCAAGCTATATCATCTTCAATATGTTCGAGTACATCAAGCATTATTACTACTTTAAAAGAGTGATTTTTAAACGGCCACGGTTGACCCGCGTCGAAGGTAAGGCTCTTGGTTACCCCTCGGTCTTTAACGGATCGTGTTGCATCAATAAACATGTCACTGGCAACCACATTTGCACCGAACTGTGTCAGAAAAGAAGACAAATAACCACCACCACAACCCACTTCCAAAATACGGCTATTGGATATGTCTAGGCTGTCAAGAAATTTAAGAACAAGCTGCCGCTTGTTAACGTGCCACCAGTAGTTTTCCTCCTTGAGCCTAAGTTCTAAGAGGTGTTTTTCATCCATTTGTCGCCGCCTTTTGTTTCTAAAGGATAAAAAAGGGCTCGCCAGAGGAAAAAATCGGGAACAAGATCCTCCATCATAATCGAAAAGAAGGGTGGCCTAATTATAGATTTTCTGTAAACGTATTTAATAACAATGACAATGATGTTATTTTTTCGATTTTTGTTACCATATAAGGTTCAAAGTCTCAACCATAACTTTACGGTTAATATTTCCTACAGCGGAATTATTTAACTTGGGATTATGTTGTATTGATTTTGTTTTCATCACTTATATCGTTGATGAGAACAGCCTTGACGGGATTACCGGTGTGTGAGATAGTCTCCGCAGAAAAGAGTTCCCCTTAAGCATGAACTTTATATTCTTCAAAACGATTGATGGCTATTAATCTATTGTTGAAAAAACATTATCCCATCTTGATTATTATTTTGCTCTCCGTAATTCTTTTTAGCCCCATATGGTTGGGCTTAATCGATTTCTATTCAGGAGACGGATCGGATTTAATACCCTATGTCTATGGTTCTAAGCTGTTATTGTATCAAACGTTCCAGGACATTCGAGAGATACCCTTGTGGAACCCTTACATTATGTTTGGTCAACCCATTGTGGGAAATCTTCAGTTTGCCCTTTTTTATCCTTTAAACGTTATTTTTCTTTTATTTTCTTTCTTTAAAGCCCTTTGGTTCTATCAGTCCGTGCATATGGCAATTGCCGGTCTCGGAGCATATTTGCTGACCAGACACACAGGGTGTAAAAAAAACGGGAGCATGGTTGCCGGATGTCTCTATATGCTCAACGGACGTATACTTTATTATATCAACGCTGGCTGGCTGGGCTATTATACCTCAATATGTTGGCTCCCTTTGTTTGTGTTGGCATCAATATTGGTCTTGGAAAGAAAGGAACGACATTTTCCAATTGCATTTGGCATTATCTTTGCCATGACGTTATTGTCGGGCACCCCCCAATATGCTTTTATGGGTTTCTGGCTTTTTTTGATTAAAGGCATTTGGCAGATTTTTCTACCCCAATCGAGAGAAGATCGGCTCTCTCTTATGTACAGATTACTTCTTTCCGGCCTCATCTCGTTTCTTTTAATAAGTGTTCAATTGTTTCCGGCCTTTGAACAGACTTATCTTTCTTCCAGAATTTATTTTGACAACTCAAGCTCAATACATGGTTTTCATTTCGGCTGGAGTATGAAACAATGGTTTCGTATTTTGTTTCGTCCTGAATTCCTGAGGCATGATTTTGCGTGGGAGCTGTGTGCTTATATCGGAATAGGCGGAATGGTCTTGTCTTTCCTGGGCCTTTTCGTTTCGAGGAAGTGTTTTCAATATGCGCTTATTTGGGGATTAATCCCGTGGCTCTTTAGTATGGGGACTGCTCTCCCCCCGTTTGATCTGGTTTTAAAGAACATTCCAGGCATGGCCATGCTCACCAGCCCGTCCCGCTATTTTATTTTTAGCATACTCATATTATGCGTTTTTGCAGGATACGGATTTGAGTATCTTTTTGATTTTGCCAACAGAAAAAGACATACATCCCTATTTCTAGCCGTAGCTGGTTTCGGCCTTCTTTTTTCAGGTCTTTTTATTTTGCCGAACACTCAGGACACGGTTATACTGAATGTTCGATATTTTGGAGCAATGATTTGTTTTTTTCTTTTAACAGGCCTATGCCTTTGGAAGCGTAATCAATTTATTAAAATTATCTTAACATGCTTCCTAATAGCGGATCCAATACTCGTTGCTTCAAACGGGATACTAACAGGGTATCACAAAAAAGATTTGAAACCGCCTTTAAAAATCATTCAGGCGATTAAAGAGCATCCCGGTCCCGTAAGGATAGGATCGATTCAACCGGAAAACTTGAGGACTTATCGCCTTACCCCATTGGGTGATTGGATTTTTATTCAAAACAAAATAGGCCGTGCTGGAGGTTATGAACCCCTTGCCATGCTTAATACATTAAATTTCCTGACACGACTGGATGGAACCCTTCCGATTTCAGAGACGATGTGGGCGTTTCGTTTATTTGATTTCGCACGGCCCGATCTTTATGACCTTGCCGGGATTACTCATTTGATTACTTTCAAACCGATAAAGAATCCTCGTCTTAAGTTCAAAACCCGAGATACCATCACAATGCCGAACTTTGGTGGAGGTTGGTGGAGAGATAAACCAGTCTATCTTTATGAAAATATCAATGTGCTTCCAAGAGCTTTTTTTGTGAGTGAAGGTTCAAAAGGGCGTATCATTCCAGTTGGAGTGAAATATGTTTCACCTGATCGACGATATTTTTATGTTCGCACAAAGCAGCCCGGGACGATAATTATTTCAGAATCATTTCATCCGGGTTGGATCGCTATAGAAAATGACAAACCTATTCCTCTGAAACCGTACTTGAATACCTTCATCTCCTGGCACGTTCCATCAGGAGAACATGAAATTCGGCTCGAATTTGCTCCGCAGTCCTTTCGTCTTGGGCTGCGTTTTACCCAAACAGGACTATTTCTAATTTTATTCATCCTTCTTTTACAAAAAGGGTTATCCCGAATTTCTAAGAAAGAACAATCTGACCATCTCAAACCGTTAAGAACATTATAGCTCAAGTTCGCATTCGAATAGGGTTAACAAACCTTTGAATTCACAGACCGAAATAAATTTATGAAGGTAAAATATAATATACCGGATCGTCATCTTAAAATGATGATCAGTCTGCTTTTGATCCTGGCAATCATTATTGCTTATGGACAGGTTAAGAATTTTGATTTTGTAGGGTATGACGATCAAGAATATATTACGGAAAACAGCCATGTTCAGAAAGGCCTAACCGTTGAGAGTATTATCTGGGCATTTACGACATTCCATTCAGCAAACTGGCATCCTTTAACCTGGCTCTCTCATATGCTCGATTGTGAACTCTATGGACTAAACCCCATGGGGCATCATTGGACAAATTTGATATTCCATATGGTTAACACCATTTTATTATTTATAGTGCTTGAACGGATGACCGGAGCAATTTGGAGGAGTGCATTTGTGGCAGCCCTTTTTGCATTGCATCCACTCCATGTGGAGTCTGTGGCGTGGGTTTCAGAACGAAAAGATGTTTTGAGCACCTTTTTTGGGTTTTTGATGATTGGTGCATATTATCGTTATAGCAAAGCTCTCGACTTCAAGAACTACCTGTTGGTTATTATCTTCTTTAGCTTGGGTCTTATGGCCAAACCCATGCTGGTGACATTCCCGTTTGTACTGCTTTTGCTGGACTTCTGGCCGCTTAAAAGATTTCAATTTAAGAATGATTATCTTTTCACAATCTGAAAGAACAACCTATTTTGGTTCAAAAGGAATATTATCGACTCATTTTAGAAAAGATTCCTCTTTTTATCCCGATAGTTATGTCATGCGTTTTGACTTTTTTTGCCCAGAAAAGCGAGGGTGCGGTACAAGCATTAGGGGGTTTGTCACTGAAAAATCGCATTGCAAATGCACTTGTTTCCTATGTAAACTATGTTTTAAAAATGTTCTGGCCCAGCAAACTGGCTGTGTTTTATCCGCATCCGGGAGATACCTTGCCTGCTTGGCAGATATTCGGGGCAGCTTTGCTGATTGCTTGTGCATGTATTCTTTGCCATAAGGGCGGCAAAGAAGTATCCGTATATCGTCATCGGACTATTCTGGTATCTCGGCACGCTTGTGCCCGTGATTGGATTGGTACAGGTGGGCGAACAGGCGATGGCGGATCGATACACATATATACCTTTAATAGGGCTTTTTATTATTGTTGCATGGGGAGTTTTAGATCTTTTTAGAAAATGGCACTATCGAAAAATCTATCTTAGCGTGTTTGCCATGATAATCTTATCAGCCTTGACAGCGAGGACTTTCTTCCAGGTAAGTCATTGGAAAAACGGTGTTACACTTTTTGAACATGCTGTTAAAGTAACTGAAAACAACTATAAAGCGCACAATAATCTCGCAACAGCATTAGATCCAATAGATCTTGATAGGGCCATTTTCCACTATAAAGAGGCATTGAGAATTCATCCCAAGTATGTCACTGCGCTTTGCAATCTGGGATTAGCCCTTTATAATAAAGGAGATTATGACGAAGCGGTTTTATACTTTACCAAAGCGCTTAAAATCAATCCTCAAAAAACAGATACACGCATGGATCTGGCAAATATCTTCTTTTTACAGGCAAAACCTGAAAAAGCTATATCACAATATAATGAGATACTTAAAACCGACTCCGAAAATGCCAATGCACACTATAATCTGGCATACATGCTGTCTGCTCAAAAGAAAATAGATCAGGCTGAATACCACTATAAGGAAACACTTAGAATTAATCCAAAACATGAAAAAGCACACTATAACCTTGGGAATATTATGTTAAAACAAGGCGAATTAAAAGAAGCGTTTACTCATTTTGCCGAAGCTATTAAAATTAAACCCGATTATGTTCAAGCGTATAATAAAATAGGACTTATACTGTTTAAACAGGGGAAATTTAACAAAGCCAAAGTATTTTTTTCAAAAGCCCTACAAATCGATCCCAATTATTCTGAAGCACGCAAAAATCTTGAAGATTAAATCAAACGTTATCATCAAGTGGAGGGTAAATTTTTTCCATTTAACGAGGTTCGTATGTTTAAAGATAAAAAAGTGATTGTTGTCATGCCGGCATACAATGCGGCACAGACCCTGCGAAAAACCTGGGATGAGGTCATGGCTCAGGAAATTGTCGATCTGGTTATTGTGGTTGATGACGGGAGCCGGGATGAAACCGTATCCATCGCAAAAGAACTGCCGAATACTTTGGTACATATCCATGAGAAAAACTTAGGATACGGCGGCAATCAGAAGACCTGCTACAGGCTTGCCCTCGAAGCCGGCGGTGATATTATTATTATGGTCCATCCGGATTATCAGTATACCCCAAAACTTATACCGGCCATGGCTTCTATGATCGGAAACGGTCTTTACCATTGTGTTTTAGGATCCAGGATTCTCGGTGGTTATGCCTTAAGAGGCGGAATGCCGGTTTGGAAATACATCGCCAATCGTTTTCTTACATATGTACAAAATATTCTGATCACTGCAAAACTTTCAGAGTACCATACGGGATACAGAGCCTTTTCTCGCGAGCTTTTGGAACGTTTACCTCTTGAAGTAAATTCCGATGATTTTGTATTTGACAATCAAATGCTGTCTCAAATTTTATGGTTCGGTTATAGGGTGGCCGAGGTGAGCTGCCCGACAAAGTATTTTGCTGAAGCTTCATCAATAAATTTATTGCGAAGCATAAAATACGGTTTCGGGTGTTTAATGACGGCGTCTTTGTTTCGGCTGGCGAAAATGAAACTCATAAGCTCAACCTTATTTCCAAATTAAGAGAATGGAGGTCGGTTAAGAACAACTACTCACTTGACACAACCGTTAAATATGCATTAAATTTAAAGACTTAAACTTAGGCTATATTTCCCAATATAGAAAGGCAAATAAGGAGTCATCGTGTACAAAGAAAAGACAGTGGCTGTTGTTGTTCCTGCCTATAACGAAGAAAAGCTGATTGCTAAAACCATAACGTCCATTCCTGAACTGGTGGACAGGATTATCGTGGTAAATGACGCCAGTACTGACCGTACCGCCGCGATAGTTGAGGAAATATCTGAAGAAGATTCTCGGATCTATCTAATTGAAACATAAAGTGAACCAGGGGGTTGGCGGCGCCATCGTCACGGGATACAAAAACGCGCGTGATCTGGAAATGGACATAACCGTTGTGATGGCAGGAGATGCCCAGATGGATCCGAGAGATTTCCTTAATATCATTGAACCTGTTGCAGACGGGAATGCAGATTATACAAAAGGTAACCGTCTTTTTTATGGCGACGCGTGGAACATGATTCCCCATTATCGTTATTTGGGCAATTCGTTTTTATCATTGATGACAAAAATAGCATCAGGCTACTGGCACATCGCGGACTCCCAAAGTGGTTACACGGCGATTTCTTTGCTCGCCCTTCGAAGAGTAAAACTGGATAAGATATATAAACGCTACGGAATGCCGAATGATTTGCTGATTAAATTGAATCAGTATGATTTCCGTGTGAAGGATGTGCATATAAGACCGGTGTACAATGTGGGAGAAAAATCGGGCATCAAACTGATCGAAGTGATACCCAAGATTACCTGGCTTCTTTTCAAGGGCTTTTGGCAACGCCTTTTTAAAAAATATGTGATTAAAGATTTTCACCCTCTAATTTTCTTTTATCTGCTTTCATTTTTCTTGCTTGTTGCCAGTGTTCCTTTAACAATCCGTCTTTTTTATCTCTGGGCAATCAGAGGTAGATATCCCTGACATGAATGCCATGGCCCTGGTTTTTACATTGATCAGTGGCCTTCAAACGCTCTTTTTTGGGATGTGGTTTGATATGGAATACAATAAGAAGCTAAGTGTTCGTGTGGGCAAGGATCCGGATAAAAATGACTGATATTACATATCTTTATTGATGTAAAATACGCAAAACTGCGAAATAGAAAAAAGAAAGCCCGAATCAATTAGAAAAAGATTCGGGCTTTTGTGCATTATATGATTATTATGTTAAATCTTGTTCAGAAATTACTCAATGCCGGATGTTTTCAACCAGGCACCCACAGAGAGCAATCGCCACAACAGTGCATGATGATCGGACTTTTCTGAAATATGTTCGTCCAGCAGGCAATATACTTTGTCAACGTCTATCCAGCGATCAAACAACGGCAGAACACTATAATTGCTAAACCATTGTCGAACAATTTCAGGTATTTCCTTGCGAAGCCAAACACTTAGCGGCGTTGGGAATCCCATTTTCAAGCGACGTTTCAATATGGCTTCTGGAATTCGTCCTTTTGCAATCGCTCGAAAAATCCATTTGGTTGTACCGCCGCGGATCTTCATACTGGACGGCAAAGCCGATACATACTCTATGAGTCGATGATCAAGAAACGGACAGCGATTCTCAACACCAAACGCCATATTGACCCGATCCCCGTAACGCAGCAGTGCGGGCAACGAATTATGAGTGATAGACCGCCGCAATGTGGCATTCAAATCGGTGGACTCTTCCCATGCCGGCCTATTTTCTGAAAATTCAGACGCCCAATTCGGCTTTAAAGGTATCTGGCGTTTAATGTTAACTTTACCCTTCACCCTTTCCCATATGAGGGAAAAAGAATATTGACTCAGCACGTGACGATTTTCCCAAATGGTGAGAAAGAGATCCGGAGATTGGTATATTTTTTGCCACAGGGTTGTTTCTCTCCATGCCACAGGAAGGTAATACATATATCCACCGGCCAGTTCATCAGCCCCTTGGCCGTCAATCAGTACTTTAACACGATGACTTGCGATATCAGCAACTCGCCAAAGGGAATAGGAGCCGGGTAATTTGCTGGGCTGGTCAAGATGGTAAAGAAGTCGTTCAAAATCCTTTTTGAATGGAGACACGTCAGATACTGCGACACTTGGCTCACAGCTTAATTGTCTGGTTGCAATACCAATGTACCGGGTCTCGCTGTAGCCCGGTTCCTCATATCCGGCTGAGAATACCGGGGGTTTATTTACCCCGGATTCATTTAGAAGTGACAGAAGAAGGGTGCTGTCAAGGCCACCACTGAGGCTTAAGCCTAATGGCGCATCTGAACGCAAGCGAAGACGCAAACTATCATGTAGAAGTTCAAATGTTTTGACTTGGGCTTCTCGCTCATCCACATCATTTTGTTTGTCTGTCAAAGTCCAGTAGCGTGTAGGTTTCAATTCCTCGGCCCCTGGAACGTATAGCAGAGAACATCCCGGTGGTAACTCCCGTATTCCATCGTAAAAGGTACGACCCTCACGTTCCATTTCAGCATACGCCAAAAAACGATAAACCGTATTCTCATCCGGTTGCCACGGCACGCCTGAAATATCTCGAAAACCCTTAATCTCCGAAGCAAAAGCTAACAGACCCGAAGCCGTATTTTGATACAGATAAAGTGGTTTTTTGCCCAGCCTGTCCCGTGACAGGAACAACTGTTCACCGTCCCATATGGCGAATGCCCACATACCAATAAAACGTTCGACACAGGATTTACCCCATTGGCGATATGCGGCTAAAATGACTTCTGTGTCAGTATCTGTTTTAAACTCATGGTCAAGTGATTTTAACTCCTGCCGTAATTCCAGATAATTGTAAATTTCTCCATTGTAGGCAATAACGGTACCAGTACTGTCCAACCATGGGCTGACGGCCTTTAGAACTCAGATCTATAATTGAAAGACGTACATGACCCAAACCCACATCAAAGGTGTCGCCGTTGCGAATTGTAGTATTACACCACACATCGTTGTCGTCTGGACCTCGATGGGCTAACCTTTTAAGAGCACCTCGAAGCTCCGGAATAAGATCACTATTACCCCTACGAATTATGCCGACAATACCGCACATCTATCTATACAGGACCTTTGAAAAACGCTATTTTTTGAAAAACGATCTGTTTTTTGAATACTCTGATTCCGTTAGAAATGCAATTTCTCACAGAGTGTTCGCCACTGCCAGTCAACCATATTGATTTTGTCTTCGAGCATTTTCTTTCGCCGGGTCTGCATCTGGCCCTTGACATTTTCAAGATTTGAAAGCCATTCTTGAGTTGTAGTAATCAACATGTCAGCTTTACTAGGCAAGAAACCTTTGGTTAAACCATATTTATTCTCAAGTTCTTCAAGGCAGGTTATTCGTCCGACAAATGTGTTACAACGCATACAGGGAACACCCAGCATTGATGCCTCAATGGTTACAGTCTGGCTGTCTCCAATGTACATTGAGGCAAAAGCAAGAACATCATGTAGTTTTTCAGGAGGAAGTGGAAACTGATATTTTTTAAACTCATCGCGCAGCTGTCCTTCTGTGGTTATCAACACTTTACCATGGTTGGAAAGGATGTTTACCAGTGTTCGAGCCGCTTCAAGCGGCAATCCACTGGCAAGCATGTCATGATGTGCCTTAAGTGAAACAAATCGAATGATATAATACGGCTTATCGATATCCAATCCTATTGAACGGGGCACCGAAGGATCAGGTATAAAATGATCCGGATGAAGATAGGCTAATTCATGGTATCCGGAATACATTAAATGTTTTTCGCCATAGTTTTCATGTCTTAAACAATCCGGCGTGACCACATAGTTGCATGTCGGATAAGCAACGTATGCAAACATGGGAACAATATGAGCATCATCTTCCACGAAAACAAAAGATGGGCGATTGATTATTCTGCCGACAATTCCGATGCTCATTGAGCTTCCAAGTAAGGCGTCCGGTTTAAACTTGCACGCTACACGTAACAGTTTGGCTGTCCGTTGCAAGAATTCCCAGCAACCGGCAATGATATTACCCGAATAAGCACGGCTTAGAACAATCTGGGGAATATGGTACGCCTTGCACAAATCGACGGTTACATCCTTAATCCGTGTGGCTGCTAAAACTTCTCCTCCTTCGCTCGTCACTTTCTTGATGAGGTTGCGAAAAAGATGAACATGCGCCGGATGTCCAAAATCAAAAAGTAATTTCATTCGTAATTGCAGTATGATTGAGCAAGTTTCTTTTTTGATGGAATAAATTTTCGACTATATTCAGCAGTATTTCTTCATTTTTTTCTGCACAAAGATGACCGGCTGCAATGTGAGAATTCATTTTATATTTAACAATATCGTCCGTTGAAAGAGAATTCAACTTCGTTGCCATCGATTCTATGGTAAAATCTTCACTGACAATCCCACAATTATATTCATTCACAATTTTAGACATTTCTGGTGAAGGCCATATGGCAATTGCTAATCGAGCTTGTATATATTCGAAAAGTTTATTTGGAAGTGCCATACGATAGCTGAAGGATATCGGAGATAAAAGAAAAAGTCCAATATCATAATCATTAGTTTTTTTTGGGATGTCAAGCATTGGTACAGGATCGAGGAATGATATCCGGGGATGCATTTTCCCTAAATCGATATAATTTACGAAAATATCGGGGGCTGTTCTTTATGAGCATAAGATCAAGATGAAAGCGGTGATCGAGATGATCCATCAATAAAATCATATCCTCTGTTTTTCGAGATGGATGCGCAGCGCCATGATATATCATCTTGATTCGATTTTCATCGGGTGACTTTGGTTTCAAATCAGAATAAAAGGGAGCATTCGTGATGATTTCGCAGTGCACCCCATAATCCTTTTCATATTCTTTGGCCAAACCGTCACAAACTGTTATAATGGCATCTGCCCGTTTAAGATAACGTTTGCATAAGCAATTCCATAAGTGAGATAAAAAGTATTTTTGTATCCATACATCCTCGTATTCTCGAGGCGTGTATTCGTGAGCATCGAGAAGTACTTTTGCACCGTAGTTTTTGGCAAGAATAAGTGAAATTGGAAGGGTGAAAGGGTCATGAGCAATGATAATGTCGAACTTTTGTTTATTTAAACGATTTAAAGAGGCAAGGGCTCTATTAACTAAAGGAAGATTCCATAAAAACTTATCTATAAGGCCGTATTTTGAAATCGGTATTTTGATATTAAAATACCTGTGTTTATTCAAACTGGTTGGTTTATCGAAACCAGCAGAAAAAACATTATATAAATGTTTGAGGAAAATGAGTTGACGATGAACTCTGGGCTGTCGCGATAGGTTTGAAAATTTAATTATTAATATATTTTTCTTTGATGTCATTGTAATTATTAATATAGAAGTTTGTTTACGATTGACAAGAATTTCTCGTGATTTTTTTCAGCACAAAGAAGATCTGCGGCTTTATGTGAATTTTGTTTATATTTCATAATGTCTTCTGCAGACAAAGAGTTTAATTTAATTGCGATAGACTCGATTGTAAAATCTTCTGATGCAATACCGCATTTCATGTTCATCAACAATTCTCGCCATTTCTGGTGTGTGATGGCCATATTGCTATAGCAAGTCTTCCTTGGATAAACTAACCTCGGCCTCTCGTAGCATACGTATTATTTTTTCAGGGGCAAATCGCTTTCGTCTCATCCTGACCTCCTTCGTTTGATCTCAGTTCTTAACATAATTCTAACTTAAAAACTGGACCAATTTTTGGGGGTCAGGTCATAAGTCTAAACAGGTTTCAACATCAGTGTATTGTTTTTTGAACTGGTTAACGATGTTTTCGTTCTTATCGCATATGAGTTTTAAAACACCCAACTGGTAGAAATTGCGCACGAGATTTTTACCCCAATATCCGGATCCAATAACTGCTATGGATGTAACTTTTTTTGTATCTATGTCGGTCATATCATGTTCTCCGATTTGAGACCTTTACAAAACACTCCCTTTTGTCCAATCCCTTGTCGGCTCAAATTTTAATCCTCGAAATACTCAATGCGTTAAATTTACGTTCCCCCGGATCAAGGTCGGGATCTTCAACTTGGCCTTGAACAAAATTGAACATTTTTCAAAGATCTCGTGTTTTATGGTATTTGTTATAGGTTTCGTTTCTACATCCGGTATCGTGATAAGACAAATTTAAAGCTCCGCCGCTTCAGTTATAGTATTTAAAAATTCATAACTAACTTAATATATTATATTAATATTATTAATAACGATAGCAAAAAAGGACAAAAGTCTTCTATTTTATTTTCGCTTCCCAGATTAATATGTTGGGACAACGTCTTTTAGTTTGGGTTCGAACTCTTTGTATTCTTCCCGGCTCAGGACCAGGGAACGAATTTTACGTTTAATATATCGTTCAGTTTTTCTGCTCAAATCATTTAAATGATATTGGTCAATATCGCCAACCACTAAAAGATCGATAATGCCTGTGTCTTTACCTTCAGCATAGTCGTCCAGGAGGTATGCTTTTTCAAGGTCGCCGAGCCGGGCGACAATGCCGTCGATAACCTGATCGATACCCATTACTTTAATGACCATGGATTTTAGTTCGGGAAATAACGGATGGTCCTGATTTGCCTTATAAAAGACCTGCCGGCCACTTTTTTGAGACGTGAGGAGTTCGGTTCTGGTCAGCTGGTTGAGTTCTTCTCGCACCGAGTTCGTAGACACATTAAACTCTTTAGCCAGTTCACGGAGGTATGACCGCGTACTTGGATTAAAGAAAAAACGGACAAGCAGTTTGATACGGGTTTTTGAAGAAATAAGTCCTGTGAATAAATTTTCCATAATGCATTCCTTTATGAGTAGATATTCTACTCATATTAACAAATTTTGTCAATTCATTTTTTTATAAAAAGTTTAATTGGCAATGAATATCGAATTATGCTATCTATTTTTGAGAATTTGAGAGTTCTATTTGGCGATTGCATCCATATGTTTTTACCTTTAATAAATTTTCCGGCTTGCTGCGCTTTATTGGATTTGCCGTAAATTAGGATACAAACTTTGAATTTTTATTCTTAAATCATGACAAAAATCACGCCAGAAATTCACGATACCTACATAAAAGCCTTGATGGACATCAGTCGAGCCATTACATCGGATCAGTATCTGGAGGATATTCTCAAGCTGATTGTAATGGTTACGGCCAAAGTTACCGGGGTTGACATTTGTTCCTTGTGGCTCATTGACGAGACAGAGACGCCGAATAAAATTCGCCTCAAAGCTACTCAAGCCATTGATCCTGATTATGTGAAAGATCGATCGCTAAACATGGATGAGGGTGTTGTGGGCTTTGTGGTCACCCACAAACAGCCGCTGATTATTAAAGATGTTTTGAAAGAACCCCGATTCAAAGAAAAAGAGATGGCCAAAAAACTTGGGCTGGTATCCATGGTGGGGGTACCGCTTCAGGTTCAGGATGAAAAAGTAATTGGGGTGCTCAATTGTTTTACGGCCAAACCTCATGATTTTTCTGAAACCGAGGTAAACCTGATAAAGACGGTCGCCAATCAGGCTGCCGCAGCCATCATTAACACAGAGCTGATGGTCAAAACCAAGGTTATCCAGGAAGAACTCGAGACCCGGAAGCTTGTGGAACGAGCCAAAGAGGTTCTGATGCGCCGTCGAAAAATGGACGGAAACAGTGCATTTCGATGGATTCAAAAACGAAGCATGGACTCACGAAAGTCCATGCGGCATGTGGCGGATGCGATTTTACTTTCCGAAGAGTTTGAATAGGCGCTTAAGTCTAAAGCTCAAGTTAAATAGGACACAGATTTCCGCAGATATACACAGATAATATTCATAAATATGAAGATCTTAATAATCTGTATTTATCTGTGTCCAAAAAAGGAAATTCCTATAATATTGAATTAAATATCTTTTAAAAGACGGTTTGCAGGCGATTTCTCAAATTCATCATTCATCGTTTTTAGCGCTTTCGATAAAGACGTTAATTCAGCCGTCTGTGCAATGGGGATGTTATTGACACCTTTTTGCTCCATCGCTTCGATAACAGATTTTATGGTAATAAGATTGATGCTTCGAGCCGGCTGATAGAACACTTCTTTGTTGTTATCTTTGCGTTCTGTATTGGACAACACTTCGATTTCAACCAATTCGTCGAGTATCTGTTGTACCAGACGAATCGGAATCTCATGGGTTTGCGATATATTAGAAGCTGTCAAAGGCATCTCTCCTTTTGAAAAAGTAGATATGATGAGATGGGTAATGTGAAGGGAAAGTAATTTTTTAAATGCCGGGCTAATTAAACGACGGTCTGGTTCAAAATCATAAGTGTCCACATATTGATACGCAAATGCTATCTCTGCCCCAAAAAGAACAATCATCCAACTCAACTGAATCCATATTAAAAATAACGGAAGTGCTGCGAAACTCCCGTATATTGCATTATACCTTGCCATCCCCACCTGAAAGTCGACATAGGCCAACTGGATAATCTGGAAAATTGTTCCGGCGATAACCCCGCCAATCAATCCCGAACTGAAATTAACCTTGGTGTTGGGCATTAGAATAAACATAAACACAAAAAGTGTCCATATCAAACAATACGGTGTTAATTTCAGCATAAAAAATATGGCCGGACTGAACATCCCTATCAGCGCTACTTTTTGGGTGATTACCGCAATCCTGGCGGTTATAAACACCGTAACACTGCTGGACAGGAAAAAGAGTATGGGAGAGATGAGCATAATAGAAAAATAGTCACTAAATTTTCTTCCATATGTTCGAGACTTTTTTACATCCCAGATATCATTGAACGAAAGCTCGATATGGCTTAAGAGTTTGATGACAGTCCATAAAAGGAATACGATACCGATGCCGGCGATCATGCCACCCTTTGTATTTTCAAGAAGTGAATGAGCAAATGCAACGACACGATTCATTACTTCTTCCTGTCCGGAAAATTTTTCCAACAGCTGTTTTTCGAAAAACATTTGAAACCCAAAACCTTTTGCAATTCCAAAGGCCATGGCGACGATGGGGACAATGGAGAGTATGGAATAAAAAGTAAGTGCGGAAGCACTTATCGGACATTTATCTTTAGCAAATCCACGAGTCGCCAAAAGAAGAATTCGGAGTTGTTTAATAAAAAAATATCTTGTTCGAGAAGTATCTTTGACTCGAATCCTCCATATGTCGACCCTGATGAAATTGATTATTTTCGCTTTTAAAGCAAGAATATCCACCATTGATATTATCCTCCGCTTTGTATTCCCTAAAAACTGCATGAAAATTTTTAAAAAGGAAAATATAAACAATATTTATAAACAGATAAATCCGATTTCGAGGTATATTCGGATGCACTTTATTGCTATGTATCGACTTTTAAGTATTTTTCAAAATTTTCATGCAGATTTTAGGTGTGCGATAATTCTTATGGTTTTACTGTTTTTACGCACCAAAAGTTATAAAAGACGAACTGCATGTTCAGTGGGAAGACCGGCTGCTATAATTTTATCGATAACCGAAACAATATCATAAGGTATGAATTTTACCTCGATGTTATCGTTCAATGTATCCCAGATAACGTATTTTGCACAATTATTGCCGTCTCTTGGCTGTCCCACACTTCCGATATTGATGATATACTGACGATTTTTGTCAAGGCTGGTGATACTCTGAGTTAGCGGTACGCGGGTAATAATTTGGCCGTTAAAGTCGATGATTTCAAGACGGTGTGTATGCCCTAAAAAACAGATTTTTTCTTTCATTTGTTTGAAAGTTAGCAGCAGTTCATCTTCTGAAACTTGAAAAAGATACATGGCTGCCGAATCAGGTGGGAAGCCGTGAACAAAACGGCATTCATAACGAATCAAGAACGGTTCTAATCCGGAAATGAAATTTATGGTTTCTTCAGATAGTAATTCGATTGTTTTTAGCAAGGATTTCCGGGCAAGGGGATTAAATAAAGATAGATAATTTTGATCGATTACGGCCAGTTCGTGATTTCCCATAACCGTTGGAATATTATGGTCTTTGATCATGGAAACAACCTGCTCAGGATCAGGACCGTAACCGATGTTGTCGCCCAGACAAATCGTATTGTCAATATTTGATTTCCCGATATCGATGAGTACCTGTTTGAACGCTTCCAGGTTAGCATGAATATCAGATATCACCGCCATTCTCATGACATAAGCCCTACCATTTTTATGACATTTTATCAATAAGATATATTCGTCCTGTATCCGCGTCATTACATCGTTGATTCAACCCTATCGTTGCATAAACAACACATCAGATTATATGTCAAACGGCTTGGAGAAAGGCTTAGCGTTGATTGCCGTAACCTTCATAAGATCGAACCGTTGCTTGAATCCAATGAAAATACCTTTTTTGCTGTGTTGTTTACCTTTCAGGAAAGCCGATGATACCGCATCTCTTGCGTTATCAAAGCCTTGCGGTAGCCGACTACAGCTGCGGCCTTGATGCCTTGGACCTGCGGTATCCTCGACTTTTGCAACGTTAGGGTCAAATCCCATTGCCTATCATTCAAAACTATACATATTCTATACAATAATATTTACATTGACATTTACATTATGCTGTGTTAATCAGAAATATAGTAACCGTTTACAGGTCCAGGGTTCACGGTTCCAGGTTGAAGATTCCTATTTTTTAAAGAAGTTAAGAAAGTTAGAACGTAAGAAGGTTGGAAAGTCTGAGAAAAGCCGACCTTCTGATCTTCTCACTTCCCACCTTCTGTTCATATATTATAACCCTTGAACCCTGAACCTTGAGCCTTTGAACCCGTGATAGGGAAATTTGTTCCATGAAAGCAGAACTTACTCCAAAACAGCAACGATTCTTTAACTATTTGGAGCATGAAATTATTAAAACTGGGAAAGCGCCCAGCTTAAGGCAGTCGGCGACTGATATGGGGGTGAGCCATGCGGCGATATCTCAGCTTATAAAAACGCTTGAGAAAAAAGGGATTCTCAAACGTGACGGTCGTTACAGCCGCACGATCCATCTGCTGAATCGCATCCGAAAAACAGCAGGCATCATGCGGTGGCGGGAAGTGCCCATCGTGGGGGATATCGCTGCTGGATTACCGTTGTATGCCCAGCAAGAATGGGGTGGGAGCGTTGTGATCGATTCAACCCTGTACCGTGGTCCAAACCTGTTTGCGCTTAGGGTAAAAGGCGACTCGATGAGGAATGCCGCTATTTTGGATGGAGACCTGGTGATTTGTGAGCCGCGTCAGTTTGCCGAAGATGGTGAAATCGTTGTGGCGCTTATCAACCAGGAAGAAGCGACGGTTAAACGTTTTTTTCGCAGAAAAAAACATGTTGAACTGCGTCCTGAAAATCCTGTTTACAAGCCGGTCAAGTATGATTTCAATGAGATCCTGATCCAGGGCAAGGTTATCGGTGTTCAAAGAGGACCGGAGGGTGTCGATAAAGTTTAGACTATATGAACCCAGGTTAAGCGCTTCAAGTTTCAAGGATCATGATACAGGGACAGAAGGTCGGAAGGTGAGAAAGTGAGAAGGAAAGAGAAAAGAGGATAAAGGTTGAAAAACTGGGAGACAGGAAGGTCAGAAGGGTAGAAAGTGAGAAGATAGAAGGTGAGAAGATAATTATCTGTGTACATCTGTGAAAATCTGTGTCCCATAATTGAGAATTCGATATTGGATATTAACGAATAGGTCCAGAGCGGTATATGACAACAATAACCACTAAAGAACACCGAGATTCCAAAACTTGCCAATTGTATGTGGGCACAAGTGGCTTTTCTTACGCAGAATGGGTCGACGCCGGATTTTATCCCTCTGGCACAAAATCGGGGAAGATGTTACAGCGATATGCCCGGTGCTTTTTGATTACCGAACTCAATTATACCTGGTATCAGATGCCCAAAGCCGAAGCCATTGAACGCCAGCGCCAACAAGTTTCTCAGGAGTTTTTGTTCGCTGCCAAGTTAACACGCACCCTGACCCATGAAATCGATCAGCAGCAATGGCGCGATCAGGCGGTTCTCTATCGGGAAGGTGTCGTTCCACTCGTTCAGGCCGGGCAGCTCGTCGCTGTGTTGATCCAGCTTCCCCCTTCGTTCCTCCGCACAACATCAAACCGAAAATACCTGGCAGCTTTGCTCGACAAGCTTCATGGTTTGCCTCTGGCAATTGAGTTCCGACATCGTTCATGGGCCAGCGATCGTGTGTTTTCTGAATTGGAACGCCGTCAGGTGACGCTGGTGGGCGTCGATGCACCGGATCTACCGAACCTGTTTCCGGTTTTGGACGTGGTCACCAACCCGGATCTGTTTTATGTGCGTTTTCATGGCCGAAATGCCAAAGGTTGGCGTTCGGGGAATATGCAGCTCCAGTTTGATTACAGCTATTCTGACGATGAACTTTATGCGTGGATCGAAAACAAGATTGAACCCATGAGTGGTCGGGCGCGTAAAGGTGTCATTTTTTTTAATAATCATGTTCGGGCTCAGGCGCCGGAGAATGCCCAAAGAATGGCAACGTTGTTAAAGGGGCGGGGCTTGATGGTGGCCTGATATGCGCGAACGCTCGATCATTCATATCAATGTGGCTGATTTTGCCGTGGCCGTGGAGCGACTTGTGGATCGACGTCTGAAGGAACGTTCGGTGATCATCGCCCATGATACCGCAGTACGGGCAACAGTATATGACATGAGTGAAGAGGCTTATCAAAATGGTGTCTGTAAAGGAATGGCCCTGCGACGGGCACTTCGCTATTGTCGGGATGCCGTTGTGCTGCCGTTTCACCCTTTCCGTTACGAACGTGCAATGGTTCAACTTTTAAAATGTGCATTGCCCTATTCGCCGTTGATCGAAAAAAGCGACTACGATGGACATTTGTTCGTAGATGTCACCGGAACAGGGAGACTTTTCGGTCCGCCGCCTGACATTGCATGGCGCATCCGGAAGGCGATGCGCGCCAATATGGGCTTTGATCCGATCTGGTCGGTTGCCCCCAACAAACTGGTGGCCAAAGTAGCGACTCGCATGGTCAAACCACTGGGTGAATATATTGTCGGGGCAGGTGAGGAAGCGTGTTTCATGAAACCCTTACCGATTCACCTTGTTCCCGGTATCGAAAGGGAAGACCTGAAATGTTTTCGGGAATTCAATCTGACCCGCACCGGTCATGTGGCCAATCTGTCCATGGGACAACTTTATGTGATGTTTGGGAACCGCAGTCAAAATCTGTACAATGTCGTGCGTGGCATTGACCCGTCGCCGGTCTTACCTGTGGGACAGGAACACCCCATGGTCAGTGTCGATCATACGTTTGGAAACGATACCAACACGGTGACATCCGTGGAAGGTGCATTGTATCGGCTTGTGGAGAAGGCCGGTATTGACTTGCGCAAACGACGCCTGACGGCAAGGCGGATCAGAATTGTCCTCGACTATTCCGATGGCAGGCGGATGATCCGACAGGCCACCGTCGATCCGGCGACGGCCAACGATTTTCGTTTATTTGCTGTGGCGAAGACAGCTCTTGAAGTGGCCTGGAAACGCCGTTTGCGTATCCGTCATCTCCGTTTGATTTGCCATCGTTTGACCTATCCCCCGGCACAAATGGCGCTTTTTAGCGAACACGAACAAGAAAAAAGGAAAAGCGACAATCTGATTTATGCCCTTGATTCCATCCGCCGTCGCTACGGATTCAACGCCATTCGCACTGGAAGAAGCCCTTGACGCTTATTTATAAATTTTGTGTTTTCTTGTGGAAAAAAATTAAAAACATATCATTTCTTTGTCGCAAATAATTGAAAATTTTCGATTGACGATTGACGATTTAAGAAGTTCTTCCAGTTTTACCCATAAAGAGATAGAGAGAAGAAATTCCACAAAGCATCAATATTCAATAATCAATCGTCAATATTTAATATGATTCCCCTTGCCGTTCATTCGTATTATTCATTGATGTGGGGCACATGTTCTCCAGAGAAGATCTGTGCTGCTGCAAAAAAACGAGGCTACCGTCGTCTTGCGATCACGGATACCAACAATTTATACGGCCTGTGGCCCTTTTTAAAGAGTTGTAAGCGCGAGAATATAACTCCGATTGTCGGTGCGGAACTGACAGATTCCGAAACCGGATACCGAGCTGTTTGTCTTGTGAAAAACGATCAGGGCTACCGTAATCTTTGTCGTATCATTACACGTCGTCATACCGATGCGGCGTTTGACCTAAAATCCGTTATCTTCACCCATGCCAAAGGGCTGGTGATCATCACACAACATCCAGAGCTTTTGACACAGTGGCATGAAGCCGGATTAACGGTTGCAGCGGCGGTTTCAGGCAAACCGGATGGTATTACTCTTCGATTGCGGAAGACGTCCCGATATCTTGGCCTTCCGATGCTGTTCACGCCTGGAAGTTTTTTTACAGATCCGGATGATTTCAAGACACACCGGATATTGCGGGCCATCGATTTGAACACCTCTCTTTCCCGATTAATGACGGAAGATACAACGTCGCCTGACGCATGGCTGGCAACGGCATCCGAGTATGCCAGACGTTTTGCCATTTGGCCGGATGTACTTCGAGCCACTGAAGCCATTGCAGAGCAGTTGACATTCACCGGTCCTTGCCGTGAGCTTGTTCTGCCGACATGGACCGATATACAATCAAACGGTGCCGATCAAGCGCTGCGGGATGTCGCTTATAAGGGGGCGAGAAAACGGTACGGAGATGATCTGTCTGAAACGGTTGTGGATCGCCTGGAGCATGAACTTCGTATCATTAAGGAGATGGGATTTTCATCATATTTTCTTGTGGTTCAGGATATCGTGTCTCGCAGCCCGCGTATTTGCGGCCGGGGAAGCGGTGCGGCATCACTGGTAGCTTACAGCCTGGGAATTACCAATGTCTGTCCCATCAAGCACAACTTGTATTTCGAGCGGTTTCTGAACCCCGGACGTTCAGATCCACCGGATATCGATATCGATTTTGCCTGGGATGAACGGGACAAGGTTTTGCAGTCCGTATTGAACCAATATAAAGGTCACGCCGCGCTGATCTGTAACCACGTCACTTTTCGGCCGCGCATGGCGATACGGGAGGTGGCCAAGGTCTTCGGGCTTACCCAACGAGAGATCGGCCGTGTCACCAAACGTCTCCCATGGTTCTGGCGAGCGGATCACACGGAAGAAGATTTTCTTCAAAAGCTAAAACAATTGCCCGAGCTTTCTGCCTTTGATTTTCCAAGCCCCTGGCCAAAAATTATTCGCACAGCCCGGGACATCATTGGTATTCCACGCTACATTTCTGTTCATCCCGGTGGTGTGGTGGTCACCCCTGAGCCCATAGACAATTATGTTCCTGTTGAACTTGCCCCCAAAGGTGTTCCGATTATTCAGTGGGAAAAAGATGCTGCAGAAGAAAGCGGCCTGGTCAAAATCGATCTTCTCGGTAATCGCAGCCTGGGTGTTATCCGAGATGCCATTGCAAATCTTAGGAATAACAGCACGGTATTTGACGAGCAGTTCTGGGAGCCGGAAGATGATGGTGCTACACAGGCGAATGTGGCAAAAGGGAATACCATGGGCTGCTTTTACATCGAAAGCCCCGCCATGCGAATGTTGCAGAAAAAGACAAAAGTCGGCGATTTTGAACATCTGGTGATCAACAGCAGTATCATACGGCCGGCGGCCAATGAGTTTATCCGTGAATACGTCCGTCGCCTGCATGGCGGTAGATGGGACCCGATTCATCCCTTACTTTCGGACGTGCTTGAGGAAACCTATGGAATCATGGTCTATCAAGAGGATGTTTCCAAAACCGCTGTGGCGTTGGCCGGATTCTCACATGCTGACGCTGACGGCCTTCGCAAGATCATGTCCAAGAAAGACAAGGCCCGAAAATTGGACGATTATCAAGCGCGTTTCACTGCAGGTGCACAAGCAAAGGGGGTTCGAAACGATCAGATTTCGGCCATCTGGAACATGATGATGAGTTTCAGCGGTTATTCATTTTGCAAGCCTCACAGTGCCAGCTATGCCCGTGTCTCTTTCCAGGCAGCCTACCTGAAGACCCATTATCCTGCAGAGTTCATGGCTGCGGTCATCAGCAATCAGGGCGGTTTTTACAGCACCTTTGCTTACGTCTCGGAAGCACGCCGCATGGGCGTGAAAATTCTGCCTCCTGACGTAAACAACAGCGATATCCTATGGAAAGGCAGCGCTGGAATCATTCGGGTGGGATTGTCGTCCGTAAAGAATGTAAGTTCAGAAATATGCAAACGTATTGTTTCAGGGCGCAAAGAAAAACCTTACAACGACATCGTTGATTTCCTTGATCGAATTCGACCGGCCAGCCCCGAAGCCCGCTCTCTAACTAACGCTGGGGCTTTTGATTTGCTTCATCCAAAAGAGAATCGCGCTGCCCTGCTGTGGGAGCTGGCCTGCTGGCAAAAATCCAGATCAAATCCATATGGGGCAGGAGATTTGTTTAATGAAAGGATAGCAGTTCCAAAACCGGCGTTCCCGCCGGAGAAGAAAAGAGAGCGTTTGCGGCAAGAATTTGCAGCCCTGGGTTTTTTGTGCGATCGGCATCCCATGATGTTATACGCCGATACGTTAAAAAAACTAAAGATTGTCAAAGCCATGGACTTGCATCGCTTCATCGGCCGTCATATTCGCATTGCCGGTCTGTTGATTACCGGAAAGGTTGTGCATACCAAGCATGGCGATCCCATGGAATTTCTGACTTTTGAAGACGACACCGGTCTGATTGAAACGATCTTTTTCCCCAAAGCCTACCGGCGCTTCTGTGGCATCCTGGATCGAAGCCGTCCCTTTATCCTCCATGGGAAGGTGCAAGAAGACTTTGGCGCCATCACCATGACCGTAAATCGGGTGGAGGCGTTAGATTTAGCGGGCTGAAATATATTTTTCCTGAATCTTGCATATGAAAGCCTCCGACTCGAGCAAAATTCAGGTTTTTGTTTTCTACAAACCTCCAGAAAGATCATTTAATTTGATACCCTCTGAATCCATTTCTAAATCTTTTCTAAGCTCTTTGCCAATCTCTATTAACTTTGCGTATATATCAAAGGAGTGGGTCATCATTTGCCGATTGTCTTCATGCAAATATTTTCCTGCCTTCTTTTTTTCCTCTTCTGCAACTTTCTCTATTTCATAAATGATGTCTTTATACCACATTTTTGACATCGGTAATTTAATACTGTAATTTTCTCTTTCCTCATTTAAGGAAAAATTAATTTCAACGGTTGGGTAATTGCCATCATAACTGATTTTCATTTCTGCCATAATTCCTCTCTTTTCTCAGGATTAACACACTTTAACCTGAATTGAGCGATTTTTTACTCGATCTGCACCAATCTCTTGCGCACCAAATGCTCGCAAAAATCCTCGACAGACCGAAGGGTATGCCTGCGGTTTTTCCGAACCTTGCTGCATCAAGATCTCGGCACATATCTTCGCAAAAAAACGCTCAACTCAGGTTGAAATTGATGAATTTACATACCGTCGAATTCATCAAACCTTTGGCGTTTAGTATTTATCTATTTTTTTAATTTTTTGTCAAATAAATTTTATCAACATAATTTCAGCAAGTTATAATTCAGATTTCGCATCCTTTTTTTCGGGTGTTTCTTGAAATTATCATTTGCTTGACACGTTTACCGCATTATCTTACATTTCTTGTGAAATATGCGTATTTTCAATTGTCAAATAGGAATAAAATATCATGGAACTTACATCTTTAAGTGCAATTTCTCCTGTTGACGGCCGTTATCGAAAAACTGTTGAAAAGCTTGCAGAATATTTTTCAGAAGGCGCATTGATTAGATATCGTGTTCGAGTTGAAGTTGAATATTTTATCGCATTATGCAATCTGCCGCTGCCTCAACTGGCAGATGTTGATAAGAGCATGTTTGAAAACTTGAGGCGTCTTTATAAAAATTTTTCTCATAAAGATGCTCAAAAAATAAAAGACATCGAGGGGGTGACCAACCACGACGTCAAGGCGGTTGAATATTATCTCAAAGAAGCATTTGATGGGCTGGAATTGCATCCTTACAAAGAATTTATCCATTTTGGCCTAACCTCTCAGGATATTAATAACACGGCGATACCCTGTTCGTTAAAAGAAGCCTGGACAGATATTTTGGAACCGGTTTTGGAACAGATTGTGGCGGCATTAATTGAAAAAGCAAAACAATGGCAACATGTTCCTATGCTGGCTCGAACCCATGGCCAGCCGGCCTTGCCCACAAGCCTGGGCAAAGAACTCTGTGTTTTTGTCGAGCGCTTGATAAAACAAAAAGCCCTGTTAAAAACAATTCCATTTTCAGCAAAATTTGGTGGGGCAACGGGTAATTTCAACGCGCATTATGTTACCTATCCAAACATCGACTGGATTGCATTCGGAAATTATTTTGTGAACGAAGTGCTGGGCCTTGAACGATCAAAAATGACGACTCAGGTTGAACATTATGATCATCTGGCCGCATTTTGTGATAACCTTAAAAGAATCAATACCATTCTCATTGATTTGGATCGAGACTTATGGTCGTATATCTCAATGAATTATTTCATGCAAAAGATCAAAGAGAATGAAGTGGGATCTTCAACCATGCCCCACAAGGTCAATCCCATTGACTTCGAAAATTCAGAAGGAAATTTGGGAGTGGCAAATGCGATCTTCGCGCATCTTTCCTCAAAGCTCCCGATTTCACGGCTGCAGAGAGACTTGACCGACTCCACGGTTACAAGAAATATCGGTGTGCCGTTGGCCCATACTCTGATTGCCTTTAAATCATTGCTAAAAGGGCTGGACAAATTACTCCTAAATAATGAGGCGATTCGAAATGACTTGCAGAAAAACTGGGCGGTTGTGACTGAGGCGATTCAAACCATTTTGCGCAGGGAAGGGTATCCGGAACCCTATGAAGCTTTGAAAGCATTGACACGGGTCCATTCACACATTGACCGCAACACAATTTTAGAATTTATTGAAAGTCTTAGATGTTACACAAACCGTTAAAGATGAATTAAAAAAGATTTCACCAGAAAACTACATGGGCATCTACGATTTTTAACCAGTGCCGGAACAACACTGTCTTTTCCGCCAATATCTTTGCCTACCCCGTGAAATGCGTAGCCTATTTCTCTGGGGTCAGACTCAAATTTTAATCCGCCAGGCGGGGATTAATCCTCGAAATACTACCATTGATAATTATATATGGAAATTTTTGATCCAATCAACACTCCCCTCACAGGAACCAATCTTATTGAGGCAAGCGCAGGTACCGGTAAGACCTATGCCATTGTCGGCCTCTTTTTAAGACTTATTCTCGAAAAACAATTAACGGTAAATCAAATACTGGTGGTAACGTTTACCAAGGCTGCCACTGAAGAGCTTAAAGAAAGAATCCGCAACACGCTTTTGGATGTAAAATCCGCTTTTTTAAAGGACACGAGTAATGATGTCTTCGTCAAAACCATTGTTAAAAAATATGATAATCGGGCCTTAGCAATTCAATTGATTCAAGATGCGCTGATGGACTTTGACAATGCCGCGATATTTACCATACACGGTTTTTGTCAGCGGATTCTCCATGAGAATGCTTTTGAAACACAGATTTTGTTCGACACAGAACTTGTGGCCGATCCCACCAGCTTAACACGGGAAATTGTGGATGATTTCTGGAGAAAACATTTTTACAGTTTGCCCATGGAATTTTTAAGTTATCTCCTAAAAAACATATCCGGACCCGAGTATTTTTTAAGGCTTCTGACAAAAAATAGAACCGCAGATATAAAGATTGTTCCAGAGCTTGAAAAGCCTGGTTTGGCAAGCCTTGATGACTTTAGAGCGATGTTCAAAAGACTGCAAACTATTTGGCCCAACTCACGCACCCATGTGACACGTTTGTTGAAAGAATCATCTCTTAGCGGATCAATTTATGGCAGTTTAAAAACAGTAACAATGCAAACGAATGTTTCAAAAAGAGACTTGATGGTTGCCTCCATGATCGCATTAATGGACAAGTTTGTTGATGAAAAATCTACCGGCTTTCCTTTATTTAAAGGTTTTGAAAAATTTACCGCAACCAAAATAGAAAATTCAACCCGGAAAAATTATAGACCTTTTTCACATGAATATTTTGATATCTGTGATACGCTTTACCACAAAGGTGTTTCCCTTGAATCTGAGATGGATACATATTTGCTGTATTTTAAAGCCCAGTGTTTCAAATTCGCCCGGGAACAGCTTTTGGTCAGAAAAAAACAAAATAATATTCAATTCTATGACGATCTTTTAATAAAGCTTAAAAACGCACTCGAAGATAACGGTGGGAAAAAACTCGCTCGAATAATTCGGAAAAAATACAGTGCCGCCCTTGTTGATGAATTTCAGGACACGGATTCTTTTCAGTATATAATTTTTTCCCGGATTTTCGATTCAAAAAAAAGCACACTTTTTCTGATCGGAGATCCAAAACAATCCATATACAGTTTCCGGGGAGCCGACATTTTTTCTTATATGAAAGCTGCTCGAAACACAGATTCAAAATATACCTTGATAAAAAACTGGCGATCAAATCATAATTTGATAACCGCATTAAATACCATATTCTCAAATATAAATGCACCGTTTGTCTTTGATAAGATTGGATTTGAAAAAGGTATTTCCGGAAAGAAAATCAAATCGATGAACGAAAGATCTTTGCCGGCGTTGACATTATGGTATTTGGGAGCAAATAAAAAGGCCAACACACCTAAACCACTGAGCAAAACCGAGGCTGTGCCACTCATCGCAAGGGCGGTTGCGGGAGAAATATCCCGCCTTATCTTGGAAAATAAAAACAATCTCTTCCATGGCATTCATGCAAAAGATATTGCTGTTCTTGTAAGGACAAATCGACAGGCGCAGATCATAAAAAAGAACCTTTCATTAAAAAATATCCCATCGGTCCTCCATCATACAGGAAACATATTCCATACCCATGAGGCAATGGAAATGGAAAGAATTCTGTTAAGCATTGCCGAACCCGGAAACGAAAGGGCATTTAATGCTGCGGTGGTGACCGATATCCTTGGTGTTTTTGGAGAGGACCTCGATTCGGTCAGCGGGGAACCGCTCTGGTTGGAAGCCAAATTTAGCAGGTTCAGAGAATATTTTCGCTTATGGATACAATATGGCTTTATCCGGATGTTTCGGCTGTTGATGGCCGAGGAAAAGGTTAGGGAACGCCTTTTGAGTTTTCCTGATGGTGAAAGGAGACTGACCAATCTACTCCATTTGGCAGAAATTCTACATCAGCAATCGTCTGAAAAAAAACTTGGTGTCACCGGTCTGCTTAAATGGCTTTCAGAACAAAGAAACGCTGAAGTAGCTGAATCCGAAACGCATCAACTTCGTCTTGAAAGCGATGATCAGGCCGTACAAATTATCACCATTCACAAAAGTAAAGGTCTTGAGTTCCCGGTTGTGTTTTGTCCCTTTGCATGGGAGGGATCCTTAATTAAAGACCGCGAGATTCTGTTTCATGACACGGATAAAAATGAAACCCTCATTCTTGATCTTGGTTCAAAAAACTTCGACACACACCTTGCCATTGCTCAAAATGAACTCCTGGCTGAAAACCTGAGGTTGCTTTATGTTGCAATAACACGAGCGATACATAAATGTTATCTTGTATGGGGTAGATTCAATACCGCTGAAACTTCTGCTATCGCTTATCTGTTACATTATAAAGGGCAACCCGAAGATATTTTAAGAGAAAATCTGATGGCCTCTTTAAGAGAAGATATTTTAGATAAAAACGAAGAGGATTTGCTCGAAGACTTGAAACAGCTATCAACCCAGTCAGAAGGGTCAATAAAAATTGTTCCGCTATCGTTTGACGATACCACGGAATACTTGACAGGTGAGGATAAAAAGGAAGGGCTGTCTTGCAGATATTTTTCAGGAAAAGTTGATACCACATGGAACATCTCCAGTTTTTCACATCTCATATCACAACGGGCACTGGATGCAGAACTTCCGGATCGTGACGTATACCATGATTTATATACACCCATAACGGAAAACGATTTGCATTTATATAAAAATGAAAACATTTTTTCATTTCCAAAAGGAATCCGGGCCGGGATATTTTTCCATGACGTTTTTGAACATCTTGATTTTGCTGAAAGCTCTACAGAAGAAAGAATAAAATTGATATCAAACAAATTAAAGGAATACAAATTTGAATCCAAATGGCAGAAACCTGTCTGTGCCATGGTGGACAATGTTCTTTCAGTACCACTTTGCATAAACAACACCACGTTGACGCTTTCTTCCGTTCAATGCCGCAACAGGATCAATGAAATGGAGTTTTATTTTCCACTCAAACCGGTGTCACCGAATCGACTCAGAAAGATATTTGCTGATTATGGGGGCATCGATCTTGTTGATAATTTTCCGGACCGGCTTGGTAAACTCAATTTTAATTTAACCAAAGGGTTTATGAAAGGGTACATCGATATGGTTTTTCATGACCAGGATCGTTTTTGGTTGGTGGACTGGAAATCGAACTTTTTAGGAAATAGCGTTGAAGACTATGACAAAAATGTTTTGAATAATGTGATGAGCAGGGACTTTTATATTTTGCAATATCATTTATATGTCATAGCACTTCATCAATACCTTCAGCTGAGAATACCTGAATTTAATTATGAACGACATTTTGGCAGTGTTTTTTACATCTTTATAAGAGGGGTGGACCCGGACAAAGGCCCGGAATTCGGTATTTACAAAGATATTCCCGATAAAACTCTTGTTGATGCTCTTCTTAAGGAGCTTGTATTCGAAGAACATTAATCCAATCCGGATAAATTTGAACCCAGCTGAAAATTGACGATCGAATATTGAAAATTTTAAAAACCGCTTTACCCTTTAATTGATGTATTAAATGAATAAAGACAATATAACCAACTTAATTGAAACAGGATATCTGTCTGAAATAGACGTATATTTTGGAAAGTTTATTGCCGGTCTTGATAAAAATGATAATCCGGACATTTTTCTTGCTGCTGCCCTTGTCGGCCGTGCAACCGGTGACGGAGATGGGTATCTTGACCTCAATTCTATCGCCCGAAATCCGATCCTTTTAGACGTTGCTGTTGAAGGTGGGTTTATAAGTCCGAAACTTTCAGAGTGGTTAAAAACGTTAAGCCAAAGCCGGGTGGTGGGAACCCCCGGTGAATTTCGTCCCCTGATACTCGATGAAAAAAACAGACTTTACCTTTACAGATATTGGGATTACGAAAACAGACTTTCAAGGTCAATCAAACACCGCATCAAGGAAGACATTCAGGGAATAAATAGATCCATTTTAAAAGACAGCCTAAACAGGCTTTTTCCAAATAATGGGACTGATGAATTCAATTGGCACAAAGTGGCAGGGGTTATCGCTGCGTTTAAAAAGTTTTGTGTCATTACCGGAGGTCCGGGAACCGGCAAAACTTTTACGACAGCAAAAATTCTTGCCCTTCTTTTAGAGCTATCCCGAAAAGATAAACTCAGCATTTTGCTCGCTGCGCCCACAGGAAAAGCAGCGGCACAGATCGGTGAATCAATTAAGGCTGCAAAAAAAACCCTCAACTGTTGCGATGATATTATCGATGCCATACCTTCCGAGGCAACCACGATCCACAGAATGCTGAAAACAATTCCTGGCTCCCCGTATTTTTACCATAATGCTGAAAATCCTCTCACTGCCGACATCGTCGTCGTGGATGAAAGTTCAATGGTAGATCTTGCGTTGATGTCCAAACTCTTTTCAGCTGTGAAAAATGATGCCAGAATCATACTCATTGGAGACAGGGATCAGCTTTCTTCAGTGGAAGCAGGTTTTGTTATGGCAGATATCTGTGACAGGGACAATGTCCACTTATTTTCAGAATATTTTTACAAACAGTTTGAGAAGCTAACCCAGTGTAAAATGGAAGTCTCGAGTAAGAGACTTAAAGATAATCCAGGCCTTTATGACTGCATGGTTGTTCTAAAAAAGAGTTATCGATTTACAGATACCAGTGGAATTGGAGAATGCAGCCGAGCTGTAAATAACGGCAAATTTGATAAAACTTTCTCAATTCTTAAACGTAATCCGGATCAAATCGATTGGAAAAAGATCTCAGGCCCTAACGATCCTTCAATGGCACTGCCAAAAGAAGTCATCAATGGATATTCAGAGTATCTTAATTGCCATGATCCTCACAGAGCACTTGAGCTGTTTAATCGATTTAGGATACTTTGTGCCGTCAAATTTGGCGCATTGGGCGTTACCGGAATAAACAAATTGACGGAGGAAATATTAAACCGGAACGGCTTTATCAAACTCGATAATTTATCAACCTATCCATGGTACAGAGGAAGACCTGTTCTGATTACGCGTAACGATTACAGCTTGGAACTTTTTAATGGAGATATCGGAATCACCATGCCGGAACCTGATGCAAAAAGGAGAGATTTGTATGTTTATTTTTCAGGTGTTTCCGGTAAACTCAGGCGATTTCTTCCACATCGGCTTCCGGAACACGAAACAGCGTATGCAATGACTGTTCACAAAAGTCAGGGGTCTGAGTTTGAGACAGTCCTTCTTATTTTACCGAACAAAGATTATCCTGTATTAACCCGTGAACTGCTTTACACAGGAATTACCAGAGCCAAAAACCATATTTCGATTTGGGGTAGGGAAGAGATCATTAAAACCACCATATTGCGTAAAATTAACCGTAACTCAGGGTTGAAGGATGCGTTGTGGGACGAACAGATTAAATGAACTACCTGAACCTTGCACGAGTCGGAGGCTTTCATATGCAAGGCACTTAAGGGCGAAGCCATAATCGGCTATTGCGAGTTCTTAATAACGCAGCATATGAAAGTTTCCGGCTCGCCGTTTAGGGTGAAAATTGATGCGAAAAAAAGAACATCATCCGATTTACCATATTGGTAAAATGTATGATGCTATGATGTTGTTTAAAGCCGCTTCAATTAATGATTATAACGATTCTCATCAATTTTCATGCAAGATTCAGGCAATACGTTAACAGGGAACCTCTATGAAAAAAACAATAATCAAAGGAACCGGTCGTTATGCGCCGCCACGCATTGTAACAAACGATGATCTTTCACAATGGATGGATACGTCAGACGAATGGATTCGACAACGGACCGGAATAGAGCAAAGACACTGGGTCCCAGAAGAGGGCGGTGTTGGATCTTCTGATCTTGGGCTTGAAGCTGCAAAAATCGCTCTTAAGCGTGCGGGGTGGTCACCTGAAGATATTGATCTCATTATATTCGGAACTTTGAGTCCGGATATCTATTTTCCGGGTTCAGGGTGTCTCTTGCAGCATAAACTTGGGCTTAAAACAACGCCTGCCCTTGATATCCGGCAGCAATGTACAGGGTTTATTTATGGGTTAACCACTGCTGACGCTTTTATTCAAAGCGGGCATGCAAGTCGGATTCTTTTGGTCGGTGCTGAAGTTCATAGCACGGCACTCGACATTTCCACCCGGGGTCGCCATGTGTCGGTCATATTCGGTGACGGCGCAGGTGCTGCTTGTCTGGAGGGCGTTGAAACCGATGAATCTGTGGGTGTTATATCCTCTGTACTTCACGCCCAGGGAGAACTAGCAAATGTCCTTATGATGGAGTTGCCGTCGCATAAAATGAGCCCTTTTTTAAGTGAAGAGATGATGACAGAGGGTCGCCATTACCCGGTGATGGACGGCAGACTGGTTTTTAAAACCGCGGTGAAAAGACTTTCACAGGTTACCAAAACGGTTTTGAAAAAAGCGAATCTTTCATTGGATGATATCGACCTTTTCATACCGCATCAGGCCAATCTTCGTATCAACGAAGCATTTGCAAATCTGATGAATGTGTCTCAAGAAAAAGTGTTTAACAATATTCAGCAATATGGAAATACAACAGCAGCGAGCATACCCATCGCACTGGATGAAGCCCTTGAGAAGAACCGTATCGGCAAGGGCAGCACGGTTGTTTTTCTGGCACTGGGTGCAGGATTGACCTGGGGAGCAGTAATCTATCGATTTGCAGAATAAAAACGTTCAACTTGTGACATTCTCAAAGGCAATCAGAAAAAAGGGTATCCAGATAAAATTTGGTGATGGGATCGACATTCTCAAAAGTGTGCGATATGTCTTGATTTTTCATGGCCATTTCTTCGCGAATATCTGTGGCCAGGATTTTCCCCAGCTCCACGCCGAATTGATCAAATGGATTTATGTCCCAGATAAAGGCTTCAAAAACCGTTTTGGCTTCATAAAAGGCAAGAAGACGACCGATGTTTTCAGGAGATAGATCGTTTAAAAGAATGGTGGATGACGGTCGGTTTCCTGAAAAAGATTTTGAAGGATTTGCGTCCTTCTTCCCCTGGGCAAGGGCGTTGGGCTGCGCAATGAGATTTGACCAGAGTTCCTGATGATTGGTGACCCCTTTTGATTGACCCTGAAACTGTTTATAATGGGGATCAATGACGCCGATAAAATCAATGGGAAAAGGCCTTCCCTGGTGGGCCAGCTGAAAAAATGAATGCTGCGCATTGGTTCCGGGTTCTCCGAAAATGATGCCTCCGGCAGGTTCATCCAGTGGATTGTTGTCCTTTGTGACCGATTTGCCGTTGCTTTCCATGCTGAGTTGTTGGATATGTGCTGCCAGTTTGGAAAGCGGTGACGCATAGGGGATAATGGCTTGTGCCGGATAACCCAAGAAATTGTTGTTCCAAACCGAAATTAAAGCCGCCAGGAGCGGAATATTTTCCCTTTCCGTTGCATGCCGGGCATGCAGATCCATTTCTTCAGCACCTTTTAAGAACCGTTCAAACCGCTCATACCCAAGATAAAGGCTCAGCGGCACCCCGCCTACGGCAGAGGTAACGCTGTATCTTCCCCCGATGAAATCAAACATGTGAAATGAGGAAAGGACCGGATTTGCGGGGTCATCTCCGGGAGACCCCTTGCTGGTCACCGTTACAAAATGTTTGGCAGGATCAAGCCCCTTTTCTTCAATATAAGCGCGGACCTGATTCGCATTGGCCATGGTTTCCGCCGTGGTGTAGCTTTTTGAAATGACAATCCAAAGTGTTCTTTCAACATCGATGACGGATGCAATCTTTCCGAAGTTATGGATATCGACATTGGAAAGAAACATCATCTTCATATTCTTGTCCGCGAGAGCATGGAGTGCATTGGCAACAAATTCGGTGCCAAGGTATGAGCCTCCGATGCCGATAATGACCACGGTATTAAATGGTTTTCCAGTGGATCCGACGATTGTTCCCTCATGAATGGTTGAAACGAATGTTTTAATGTCGTTTCGAACCTTACGTATCGAAGGCATGACATCTTTACCGTCGACCAAAACAGGGTCATCGGAAAAATTTCTTGCCGCCGTGTGAAGCGCCGGCCGATTTTCCGTGACATTGGCTTTTTTACCCCTGACCATATCGTAAAAGCGTTGCTTTAGCTTTCTAAATTCAGCCAATTCGATCAAGTGATCCATAGTTTTCTCGTCGACTCTCTGGCGGGAAAAATCATAAAAAATGCCGGCGGCTTTTAAAGAAAACTTTTCAAGACGGCCGTTGTACCTAAGCAGGTGTTTTAAATGTTTTTCAGGTAGATTCATAATATCGGCACGTTGTATCAACCGATTCCAGGTAGGATTTTCATTGTGTTTGCGCTGGGTCATGCGGTCCTCCGGTAGATGATCGAACTAACTTCGCCTTGAACAGGAGACAACCTCGGATAAAACAGTGTGTATCTTGTCCAGGATACGGCAATCGTCTTCACATCCTGGAAAATCACTCCTATTTACACACTCTTTACAAGGACTTTTAGTAAGATAACCGATTTCGAAATCGAACCTGTATTTAACGTTTTTAGAGGGTAAATATTTTATAAATTTAGAAGTCATAACTTTCAAATATCACACTATCTCTATCACCTCAAGAAAAACCCTTTCACTAAACACTTTGCATGGATGGGCGAATCGAATCGGCTTGTTTACCTCGTATGTTTTGACCGGTGTTCTTTTTTACCCTCAAGAATCGCATGCACACGATCCCTTTCTGCCTTTGTTTTACGAAGCTGATCTTTGATTTTGGCTTGTTTTTCAAAGGAAACGCCCTTTAATATTTTCTCCAGCCTTTCCACTTCTTGGATCAGCCGGTAAAGCTCTTGTGCAATCATTCGGATCGGCATGGCATGTATGGACCTCAAGCATCATTGGGATATTGCTGTAACGTAACTATAATAGCGGGCGAAATAAATTTCTTAAAGTAAAATGTTTTATTGGTGCAGTGCGTACAGCGCCAAAATACGAAGTGATCATTAATATTTTTTATAGGCTTTGCATAAATTTATATTTTTGTGATATTTATTATATGATATATGAACGATTTTCAATATGGTTATCATAGAAATTTGCGGGGAAAAATGCGCATCGGTATAGGATATGACATTCATCGGTTGGTTGAAGGGCGCAAGCTGGTATTGGGTGGGGTTACCATTCCTTTTGAAAAAGGTCTGCTTGGGCATTCTGACGCCGATGTCCTTATTCATGCCGTGTGCGACGCACTGTTGGGGGCAGCCGGTTTGGGGGATATTGGTTTGCATTTTCCGGATACCGATCCAAAGTTAAAAGATATCTCCAGCATAATAATTTTATCAAAAACGGTAGAAATGTTAAACTTGAAGGGCTTTTCGGTCATCAATCTAGATTTCCACCATTATGGCTGAAGCACCTAATTTTACACCATTTAAAGCAACAATGCAAAAAAATATTGCAAGAACAATTGAAATTGAACCGGAGTGTGTTAATGTTAAAGCGACGACATTAGAAACTCTTGGCATGATGGGGAAGGGGGAGGGTATTGCCGCCTTATGCATCGCACTTATTGAATAAAATCGCAAATTGAAACCGTAAACTCAAGTTAAAACAAAAAATACGGATAGAAAACTATGTCACTTCGCGTTTTTAATACACTGAACAGAAAAAAAGAGGATTTTAAGCCTTTAGACCCCGGAAAAGTCCGAATGTATGTTTGCGGCCCCACGGTCTATGATTCCTCTCATATTGGGCATGCAAGGTCTGTGGTCGTTTTTGATGTTATCGCCCGATATCTGAAAGCCATAGGCTATGATGTGCTCTATGTCAGAAATTTCACGGACGTAGATGATAAAATCATCGACAAGGCAAATCAACTCGGTATTGACTCAAAGGCAATCGCGGAAAGATTCATCAAAGAATTTTATGATGATATGGATGCCCTGAACGTTGAGAGGGCGACCATAGAACCCAAAGCTACCGATCACATCACACAGATCATTCAATTCATTGAAAAGTTAATTAAAGGGGGATTTGCATACCGGGTAGAAGGTGATGTGTATTTTTCCGTTGAAAAGTTCAAAGAATACGGGAAGCTTTCCGGCCGTAAACTGGACGAAATGGAAGCCGGTGCCAGAATCGATATCAATGAAAGAAAAAACAACCCTTTTGATTTTGTCTTATGGAAATCCGCCAAACCCGGAGAACCGTTTTGGGAAAGCCCATGGGGAAAGGGAAGGCCTGGGTGGCACATAGAATGTTCGGTCATGAGCAGCGAATATCTGGGAGTAACCTTTGACATTCATGGCGGCGGCAAGGATCTGTGCTTTCCTCACCATGAGAATGAAATCGCCCAATCGGAAAGTATTTCCGGAGAACCGTTTGTAAAATACTGGATACACAATGGCTTTGTAAATATAAATCAGGTAAAAATGTCGAAGTCTTTGGGCAATTTTTTGATGATTAAAGATATTTTGAAAACATATCATCCGGAAGTTGTGCGTCTTTTTCTTCTTTCCAATCATTATCGCAGTCCCGTTGACTTTACAGAAAAAGCCATGGACGAAGCCCGCAAGGGACTTGATAAGATATATGCATTTTTTGCACGAGTCGAGGAGAAAATAGGATCTGTGTCAGACCAAAACATTGAGCCTGGTGATTGCTGGCAGCAATTTTGTGAGGCAATGGACGACGATTTCAATTCAGCGCGGGGCATCGGCATTATTTTTGATACGGTTCGCAAGGCCAATCGTTTGTTGGATCGGCATGAAAACAGCGGTTTTGGCCAAATAAAGCAAACCATGCAATACGCTCTGGCTGACATTCGGAGAACCGGCAACATTCTCGGGATACTGCTTGAGAAACCCGCTGTATATTTTGAAAAACAACAAACACAGGTCCTCGAACAAAAATCCGTTGATCCCACCATGATTGCAAAGATGGTTGAAGAAAGAAATGCAGCCAGAAAGGCCAAGAATTGGAAAAAGGCCGATCAGATCAGAAATCAGCTTGCTGACATGGATGTTATTCTGGAAGACCGGCCAGAAGAGACGGTTTGGAAGATCAATAATTAATGAATTCGTATCTGCCACTAAGGCACCAAGTCACTAAGAAAGAATAATAAATATATCCTTTGTGTCTTAGTGACTTTGTGGCAAGTATTTTGTTTCTGGAAAAATTCAATCGTCAATCGTTTGTACATGAAGCGGAAAAGCTCCATAAAATCCAATCTATTACTAATTATATAAGAATCATATCATACCTAACATCATGCCTTCCTTTAAGTTAGTCTCAGATTTTACCCCAAAGGGCGATCAAACAGGCGCCATTCGTGCCTTAAGCAAAAGGATCCAATCCGGCAAGAAGCACAACGTTCTTTTGGGTGTCACCGGCTCAGGAAAAACATTTACAATGGCCCATGTCATTGCAAACATCGGAAAACCGGCCCTGGTCATCGCTCCGAATAAAACTCTTGCCGCACAGCTTTATAATGAATTCAGAATCCTCTTTCCTGAAAATGCTGTGGAATATTTTGTGAGCTACTATGATTACTACCAGCCCGAAGCGTATATCCCTTCAAGCGACACGTATATTCAAAAAGACTCTTCTATCAATGATATGATCGACAAACTTCGCCATTCGGCCACACGGTCGGTATTGTCCCGCCGGGATGTGATTGTGGTGGCGAGCGTATCGTGTATATTCGGTCTCGGCGCCCCCGAAGAGTATCTGGCCATGCGTGTTGACTTGGAAAAAAATATGGCGCTTGAACGGGATAGATTCCTTGCGGAATTGGTGGCCATTCATTACGAAAGGAACGACGTCGATTTTTATAGAGGGATTTTCAGGGTCAGGGGAGACCGGGTCGAAATTTTTCCGTCATATGAAGAAGATAATGCGCTTCGTATTGAATTTTTTGGAGACGAGCTAGAATCGATTTCCGAGATTGACCCCCTTAGGGGTATTGTCAAAAAACACTTGAACCATATTACCATATATCCGGCAAGCCATTACGTGACCCAAAAAAAAATTCTCAAAAGAGCCGTCGAAACCATCACGACTGAATTGATACGGAGGATCGACTATTTCAGGGATGAAAATAAACTGATTGAAGCACAAAGAATCGAAGAAAGGACAAACTTTGATTTGGAAATGATGCAGGAATTGGGATACTGTAATGGAATCGAAAATTATTCCCGCCATCTAACGCAAAGAGCGCCCGGAGAACCCCCACCCATACTTTTGGATTATTTCTCAAATGATTTTCTGATGTTTATTGATGAAAGCCATATCGCGATTCCCCAACTTAAAGCCATGTACAAAGGGGATAGATCGCGTAAAAGGACCCTTGTTGAATATGGATTCCGACTGCCGTCGGCTTTGGATAACCGCCCATTGACATTTGAAGAATTTGAATCAAAAATATCGCAAGTGGTTTATGTTTCAGCCACGCCTTCCGACTATGAAATTGCAGAGGCAAAAAATGAACTCGTCGAGCAGATTGTGAGACCCACCGGGTTGATCGACCCGATGATCGAGGTGAGAAAAGCCAAATACCAGGTTGACGATCTATTGGAGGAAATTCAACACCGTCTGGAAAGAAATGAACGGGTGCTGGTCATCACACTGACAAAGCGTATGGCTGAAGATCTCACAGAATATTATTCGGATATGGGGATAAAGGTTCAGTATCTTCATTCAGATATCGGCACCCTGGAACGAATGGACATCATCCACAATTTAAGAAAAAAAGAATTCGATGTGCTTATCGGAATCAATCTTCTTCGTGAAGGGCTCGACATTCCTGAGGTCTCACTTGTGGCCATACTCGATGCCGATAAAGAGGGATTTTTACGTTCAACCCGGTCGCTGATACAGACCTGCGGCCGTGCTTCCAGAAATGTCAGAGGACAGGTGCTTATGTATGCCGATTCCGTGACCCGATCCATGCAACGGGCTATTGACGAAACAAACCGGCGCCGAACTATTCAGAAACTTTACAATAAACAGCATTCGATTACGCCGACAAGCATAGAAAAAGAAATTACGCCTGTCTTTGAAAAGGTGGCTGAGCTCAATGAAGCATCGAGAGATAGAGTGTCAGAAACACTTGCACAATATGAATCTGTAGAAAATCTTGATATCATCATAAGAGATCTTGAAAGAGAGATGAAGCAGGCGGCGGAAGAGTTAGAGTTTGAAAAGGCTGCCGAAATTCGGGATCAAATCCAAGCCATGAAGGAAATGATTGTCTTTGAATTTTGAACTCATGTTTCGCACTCATATTTTAATGCAATTTCGATTATTTCACATATTGTAGTCGTGTAGCCTCTTGAGACAGATCGATTTCAAAGGCGCTTCAGGTTATGTTTTCAAAAAGTTAAAATGCTACCACAAATCGTAAAATACCGGGTCACATAACGAAAGCAATGACATCGAAAAAAACCAAATTTGAATTAACATCTGCTATCGAGAATCCAGCATCCAGTATCAAAAATAAATTGGCCAAGGTTTCTTCTCAGCCCGGTGTCTATCTCATGAAAAACGCCCATGGAAAAGTGATATATGTGGGTAAAGCCAGAAACTTGAAGAAACGGTTGGCTTCATACTTTGCACGCATTGGGAACAGCACATCACGACTGGACATGAAAACAGAAATTCTTATTCGAAACATATTGGACTTTGACACCATTATCACCGATAGTGAAAAAGAAGCTCTGATTCTTGAATCGAACCTTATCAAACGTTACAAACCTCGCTATAATGTTATTTTAAAAGACGACAAAAGGTACCCCTCTTTGCGGTTGGACATCAAAAATTCATATCCAAACCTTGCCGTGGTCAGAAAAATTTCTAATGACGGTGCCCTCTATTTCGGCCCATTTTCTTCTTCTGCCGCTGTTCAAAAAACACTCAAGATCATCCATAAAACGTTCAGACTCAGAAAGTGTAAACAAAAAGATTTTAATCGTCGTTCAAGACCCTGTCTCAACTACCAAATAGCATCATGTCTTGGGCCGTGCTGTCTCGAGGTGGACAATAAAATCTACGATGACATTGTAAAAGAAGTTGTTTTATTTTTAAAAGGAAGAACCCCTGATCTGATTAAAAAATTAAAACAGGAGATGATCTCCGCTGCGAATGTGCATGATTATGAAAAAGCGGCGGTTTTGAGAGACAAAATATTTGCACTCGAGCAGACGCTTGAAAAACAGGTGGCGGTTACGAATGATTTTAAAGACCGGGACGTACTCGGAATTACAAGATCTGATGAGAATTCTATGTTTACGCTTCTTTTTATCCGCAGCGGGTTCCTTATTGGGACACGAAATTTCAAGTTTTCCAAGACGATGTCAACAGACCCCGAAATAATCGGCGAATTTATTCGACAATATTATGATACAACACGTTTTGTTCCACAAGAAATCCTGGTCCCAACACCACTTGAAGACGCATTTTTAACAGAAGAAATGCTCAGTAAAATTAAAGGGCAGAAAGTGAAAATCATGTCGCCAAAACGAGGAGAAAAGGTCCGCCTTGTTAAGATGGCATGTCAAAATGCAAAAAACGGCCTTCGAGAGCTCATTGCCGAGGTTTCAAAAGATACCCAACTTCTTGTTCGTCTCCAGCAGCGGTTGAAGATGGATAGAATACCGTTTCGGATTGAATGCTTTGATAATTCCAGCATTTCAGGAAAAGATGCCGTTTCCTCTATGGTTGTTTTTGAAAAAGGAAAGCCGAATAAATCTTTATATCGAAAATACAGGCTCAAGACAGCTATAGCAAAGGATGACTATGCCTGTATGGCTGAAGTCCTTAACAGGAGATATGGTAAAGGTAAAACATCGGAACCCCACCCCGATATCCTCATGGTCGACGGTGGCAAAGGACAGCTAAGCGTAGCGGTTGCCGTCCTAACGTCTTTGAAACTAGAAAATAAATTTCAACTCATCAGTATTGCAAAAAGAAATGAAAAAAAAGGGGAAACACAGGACAAAATCTATAAACCCGGACAGGCCAATCCTGTAAATTTGGGCAGGGAAGGGGACCTGATCCTATTTTTAGAAAGGATAAGAGATGAAGCCCATCGTTTTGCCATTTCGTTTCACCGTAAGCGGCGGAGCAAAACATTGATGCATTCTTCCCTGGATTCGATCCAGGGTGTGGGCGAAAAGAGAAAATTAATTCTCTTAAAGCATTTTAAGAGCATAAAAAAAATCCGGGCAGCGACACTGGAGGAATTGAGTGTTCTGCCCGGAATCAGTTATAAAATAGCGGAAAAGATTAAAAACAGCCTGGAGACGAGCGAGTAATTTTTTACATTCCAATACGTCGACACGCTGAACGTGGCTGTTAAATCACCCCAATTTTTTCAACAAATCTTTGAGTTCCTTAACTGCATCAGCTGATTTGTCAAGAGCGGCTTTTTCCTCGTCTAAGAGCGTAATCTCTATGACCTCCTCAACACCGTCAGTACCCAATTTTACAGGAACCCCCATAAAAAGGTCGTTATACCCGTATTCACCTTCAAGGTAGGCTGCGCAGGGCAGAATTTTCTTTTTGTCTTTAAGAATCGATTCAGCCATTTCCACCGCAGCCGATGCGGGTGCATAAAAGGCGCTCCCTGTTTTCAGAAGTCCGACAATCTCTGCGCCGCCATTGGCTGTTCTTTCCACAAGAGCGTTAATACGGTCTTGTGGAAGCAATTCTGTAATCGGAATACCGGCGACCGTAGAATAGCGAGGTAACGGCACCATAGTATCGCCATGCCCGCCTAATACAAATGCTGTTGTATTTTCCACGGAAACATTAAGTTCCATTGCAATAAAAGTCCTGAATCGCGCTGAATCAAGCACGCCGGCCATACCGATAACTCGGTTTTTAGGAAAACCGCTGGTCTCATAAGCAACATGGCACATGGCATCAAGGGGATTGCTTACAATAATCAACACAGCATCCGGGGAAAGTTTCGCCACCTCTTGGGTAACATTTTTCATGATTTTTGCATTGGTACTTAAAAGATCGTCCCGACTCATGCCCGGTTTTCTGGGGATGCCGGCGGTGATGATAACAATGTCAGAGTTTGCTGAAGGCGCATAATCGTTCGTTCCTGTTGGATGGGCGTCGTGCTTTTCAATGGGTGCAGCCTCAGCCAGATCAAGCGCTTTACCTTGGGGAAGCCCTTCAATAATATCCACCAACACGACATCACATAACTCTTTTTCCGCCAGTCGCTGGGCTGCAGTGGCACCGACATTTCCGGCACCGACAACGGTTACTTTTTTGTCCATTATGATTCTCCTTTTTATATTAATGCATTTCGATTTTTTATGAACGTTAAAAAGATTGTTTCCATTTGTATTTTAGCTGATAGAATGGGGAAAAATACGTTGTTTACATCAACCCAAAAAAGAATAACATTGTATTTTTGATAACATAAAATCGAATGTTGTCAATATATTTATGAGATAATCTATTTTTCTTGTTGTTGACATAATTTGCATGGCAGGATAAAAAATACGTGCAGCCATTTTAGACTTTTGAAATTATAATGATATTAAGGGGATGTGATTTGAAACGCCCAATTTATAGAAGATATTTTTTTCATCATGTCACGGCTCACAAATTTCTTCGATATTTTTAAATGGAATAATTGAACAAAATGTAATAATATGTCATTGTATCAATAATTCGTTTTCTTCGGTTCGTGAGGGAATATCCCTTCATGATCATATCACAAAAAATTTAAACTTTACCAATGTGGTTTGGGGTTCAACATGAATATAATAAAAAAGATAAAAACATTGTTAAAGGAAGCAGAACTCTATCATTCCCAGGGCTTATTGTATGAGGCGATAGCGAAATATAATGATGCAACCGAACTCATACAGAACAACGAACAACTCAAAAACAAAAACAACCTTATTGAGGGAATATCTAATAAAATCAATATTTTGAATGAGGATATATCCAAGATCGAATTGGCACCAAAGAAACCTGAAGTCTCAGAAAATATTCAAGACCTGATTAAAAAGATGTATGCGTTTTCACCCGATATGGATGAAGACGCAAAAGCACTTGAGGGTGCAGTGGCATTGGCAAAGTTCGGTCAGTTTAAAAGAGCGATATCAGAATTTAATGAACTTCTAAAAAGAGATTCGACCCGTATTGATGCTGCCAAGAATATCTTAAGATGCCATATGGCACTTTTTTCAATAGATGAAGCCATATCTCAGTATGAGAAATGGCTTTTAGACGGTTTATTTCTTCCTAACCATTTGAATAAAATATATATTTTCTTTGAAAGCCTCTTGAAAAGTGAAGGGGTTGAAAAGGCGCTTCCAAAGACGAAAGAACAGGTGGATAAAGTTAAGGTGGCGGTATCCTCAGAAAATGATCAGGTTCAAGTTTCCGAACCAAAGGATGCCGGGTTGGAGAAGAGTGAAGCTGAAGGTGACGCTCAATCTGAAGGTGAAGTTGAATCTGAAGCCGGAAGTGAAGATGTTCTTGACGTCAACTCCATCGGGATAACTGTGGACAGCGGCCCTCAAAAAGGTCATGTATTTGAATTTAAAGTCAGGTTCCAATTGGGAAAAGTTGTCAGTCTTCTCATTCCAAGCAGAGATAAAGATGTGATAGAAAATTTTGAAATTGGATCTGAGATTCACGGTGTTCAGTATTATTCTAACGTTGGCCTGTTTAATGGCTCAGGTTTAGTTTCTGCAGTAAAAGAAATCACAATCGGCCCTTTGCGGGGAGATTACTGCGTGGACATTGAGGTTGTGGTTCACTAGACCATAATACCGTTGAAAATGTTTTTTAAACATCCTGGGCATTAGACTTTAATATTTTTTGTTAGGCTGAATTATTATCAAAGATGATCCTGAGACCTTGAAAAATAGAAAATTTTGTTCGGGTTCAAGGAAGGCGAAAATTTTAATTTGAAAAGAATCACGAAATAACAAAGGGCTTGAAAAATTTGAGAAATTTTTGTAAAAATCTAAGTTAATGTCATATTGTGATAATTTGACATATCCTAATCCAATGATACGGGGTTGATGTTATATGGTTATTTTAAATCTTAAAAAAAGACAGATCGAGTGTAAAATCGTATATTACGGACCTGGAAGATGTGGTAAAACAACGAATATGGAACATATTTATAAATCATATAAAAAACAAGTGACCGGCGAAATGGTTTCCATTGATACCGAAGGTGATCGGACCCTTTTCTTTGATTTTCTTCCCATGGAACTTGGTGAGATAAAAGGCTTTGATGTTAGGGTTCAAGTTTACACGGTTCCCGGTCAGGTTCAATACAGGTCCACCAGAAAACTTGTATTAAAAGGGGTTGACGGTGTGATTTTTGTCGCTGATTCACTGGCGGTGCGGCGTGAAAAAAACATGCTGTCTTTGAAGGATTTACAACATAATTTAAAAGAATATGGGCTCAACATTTTTAAAATTCCCCTTGTCATGCAGCACAACAAAAGAGATCTTACTGGAGAAGGGCTTCCTATTATGGCTGTCGAGCAGATGGAAAGGGATTTAAACAGACAGCTTAAAGTGCCTTCTTTTCCAGCCAGCGCTATCACGGGTCAAGGTGTTGGGGCGACGTTAAAGGAATGCTTGAAGCTAACATTAATATCATTAAAAAAAGAAATGAAATTAGGACAGTAAATATAAAAAATGAAGAATTTCGCTCTTGCAGGTGATCTTAAGTTTCTGAGTCTCGGTGATATCTTACAATTCCTCGGTTCAAATACAAGCACAGGGCTTCTGTGTATTACAAGTAAATATGCCCAAACCCAGGGGAAAATATATTTCGTCAAAGGGAACCCTGTGAATGCGTCGGCGGGATCATTGGTCGGAATTGATGCTTTGAACTCACTTTTTGGATGGGTTGATGGAGAATTTGAGTTCAGAGATGAAAGTGTTTCTTGTGAACAGATTATTAATAAAAGCCGCATGCAAATTATCCTTGAAGCCTTAAGCATGCTCGACGATGGTCAGATAGAACGGTTGGGCCCTTTATCATTCTCCGACAAATCACAATCTTCTGGAAATTCATCAAAACTGCCCATTTTAAAGGGACCTCTCATCGATTATACGTATATCGTTGACGAAGAAGAATTCCGTGCAAACAACAAGATCGTGGCAGAAGGAAAACACGGCGGCTGGTTATGGGTCATTTTGGAAGGTGTAGCAGAAATTGTCAGAAAAACCCCAACAGGCCCCTTAAAATTGCTCAGGATCGGTGAAGGCGCATTTATTGGGAGTATTTCTTCTTTCTTAATGTTAGAGGGAACCGTCAGAAGTGCGGCAATTTCTGCAGTAACCAATGTCCAGCTGGGAGTACTCGACGCGCGTCGCCTTTCAGTTGACTTTTTACGTATGTCCAATTCTTTTAGAAACCTTGCCATAAGTCTTGATAAAAGGATGAAACAGGCCACTGACATGGCAGTTGATATTCATTTAAACAAGATACGGTTGGAAGAATATATTAACGTCAAAAATCATGTGATTAACCAGGGGGATGGTGAAGAGAGTTTGTTTGAAATCACTGAAGGCGTCGCTCATATCGTCCGGCATACCGAGTCTGGATATGTGCCGCTTGGAAGTCTTTATCCGGGAGATTTCTTTGGCAATATTCCATTCCTTGATCTTGGACAAGAACCATTTCATGCTTCCGTCTTTGGCTCGGAGAACCTCGAGTTTAAGAAAATGTCACCGGACAGCTTTCAACAGGAATACAATCAGCTTCAACCCACATTTAAAAACTTTATTGATCATCTTGCAACCTGTATATCGGTAACCTCCATGGTCACATGCGAGTTTCATAAAAAGTCCAGCCAGAAATAAACCCTGGAATAATGATTTTTCAGCTAAAAGAAAATCGATTTGCCCGCAAAACCATTTGCATTGGGGGAAAAACATGGGGATAAACGAAAGAAGACATCAGCCAAGAATCAACGCACTCAATCTGATATCCTATAGTTGTTTTGATGCGACTGAGAGTGTTGTAGCGCAGGGAATGGGAAGAACTTTAAATGTCAGCGAAGACGGAATTCTGCTGGAAACGCATGTTTCAATAAATCCACAATATGCGATAGAACTGGCAATAGGTCTTGAGGATGAACTGATTAATATTAAGGGTAGTATTATTTTCTCCACACCCGGAAAAGATGAAAAGTTTGAAGCAGGAATCGAATTCGTCGAAACTGATGACGCAACAATTGAAATTTTAAAAAAATATATTAAAGTATTTTCGGAACAGTAAATCTTTAAATATTTTTCGGGTGCAAAAGGTCAAGCGCTGTATCTGGATAAAGGTCTAAATGAATGGAACAGGCTGTAATTGAAACAAATTTAGAAGTGTTAAATCTAATAAAAAGGGGTAAAGTACGAGATATATACGATCTTGGTGATCATCTTTTGATGGTGGCTACAGATCGAATTTCCGCCTTTGATGTTGTCATGCCCAACCCAATTCCTGAAAAAGGAAAAATTCTAACTCAGATCTCCCTTTTTTGGTTCGAGATAATGAAGCCGGTTTTACCCAATCATGTGATCTCCGCTAACGTGGATGATTATCCTGAGATATGCAGACCTTATTCGGAAATTCTTCGTGGAAGGAGCATGCTTGTAAAAAAAGCTGAACCACTTCCCATCGAGTGTATTGTAAGGGGCTATATATCCGGATCCGGTTGGAATGATTACCAGGTTTCCGGCTGTGTCTGCGGTATAAAACTTCCCGAAGGTCTGAAAGAATCCGACAAGCTTCCCGAACCTGTATTTACGCCTTCAACCAAAGCAGAGTCAGGTCTTCATGACGTTAATATTGATTTTGAAAAAACCGTAGAAAAGATCGGAAAACCGTTGGCCGAAAAAGTCAAAACACTCAGTCTTGAAATCTACAACAAAGGTGCCGACCTGGCCTATAAAAAGGGTATCATCATTGCGGATACGAAATTCGAATTTGGCCTTTTGGATGACGACCTTATACTCATCGATGAGGTTTTGACTCCCGATTCTTCAAGATTCTGGCCGCAACCCTCCTATAAACCCGGGGGGGCGCAAAAAAGTTTTGACAAGCAATATCTCCGAGACTACCTGCTTTCCATCAACTGGAATAAAAAACCCCCGGCACCCTCCCTACCACAAAATGTAATTAAGAATACACGCAATAAATATCTGGAAGCATTTCAACAACTCACTGCATCAACCCATGCGCTTTAGAGAAAAAATCGTCAATCTGTCCCGGATCGATTTCAGTGATGATACATTTCGTATCACTACCGAGAAGCAAGTGGATGATTTGATGCACTCAATAAATCATATTGGGATATTGCACCGACCGTGGTTATTGAGAAAGGAAGCAACCTATACGATTATATGTGGTTTTCGTAGGATTGAAGCCTGTCGACGCCTGAATTGGTCTAAACTTGAAGCGATGATTCTCGAGGCTGATACCAAGAGGCTCGAGTGTATAAAATATGCCATCACAGATAACGCTTTACAAAGACCTTTGAATTTAATAGAAAAATCAAGGTCCATCGAAATGCTGTCCGACTTTTTCAAAGATATTAACAGGCTGTCCGAAGAACTGTCGGTATTGGGCCTATCTGAACATCCATCCATGATTATAAAGCTCAAAGGCATTTGTCATCTTCCCGAGCCGCTTCAAAACAGCATCCTTTCCAATACGATTTCCCTTGCCATGGCTTTGGAGCTTGCTGGAATGTCGGAGGATGAAGCCAAAGGTTTTTTAAAATATTTTAATATCCTTAAATTGAGTCTTAATAAGCAGAGGGAAATCGTAACGATGGTAAAAGAAATTGCCATGCGTGAAGACAAGTCTATCCTACAGGTTATTGAAGAACCTCATCTGAGAAAAATCTTGATGAATGAGGATCTTGATAAAAATCGAAAGGCTCACAATATAAGGTTATATTTAAAACAACGGCGCTTTCCAACCATAGCTAACATCGAAAAATCTTATGAAAAATATCGTCAAAAATTGAACCTTGAAAGGGGTTTTAAACTGATTCCGCCAACCAATTTTGAAAGTCCAACCTATATCTTGCAACTAAGTTTTAACAACAAGACTCAACTCAAAGGACTTAAAACTGCTTTTGACGCTCTCGTGGAAAACCCATACCTTCAAAAAATTGTGGATTGATCGCACACCTTGCATAGACCCTTATTGAAATAGAAATACCCTATATTGCAAATACAGATTGAGTTTTTTTTATAACAAATTAGGTCAATGATTCATGATGAGTTGAAAATGATTTAAGTTTGGAATAAAAATCAATGGGTTATGCCAGTAAGTACAATGAATCATTGAAAATCCTTCTTAATCGCAATAAAAAAGTGAATATATTTTCTTGACTAAATAAAAAGCACCATTTATATAAAGCTTAATAAAATAAATATGGTTCAGGTAAATATGGGTATAAAGGAAAGAAAAGAACGGGAAAGGGGGAGAAGAAGGCAGCAAATAATGGTTGCCGCAAAAAGAGTTTTTTCAGAAAAGAGCTTCAACAAGGCAACCATGGAAGATATTGCCAAGGAAGCAGAACTTAGCCCAGGTACGATTTATCTCTATTTCAAAAATAAAGAAGAGTTGTTTGCCTCTCTATCGCTCAGAATTTTGCAATATATGAGCATCCGGCTTGAGCATGTACATAACGAAAAGTATAAAGAGCCAAAAGAAAAATTAAAAGCACTCAAGGAAGCCTTATATGAAGTCTACGAGTTTGATCCGCTTGTGCTCATTAATATGTTCCATCTGCAATCCAGCGAAACGCTGAAGAATTTATCACCTCATCTGCTTACGGACATTAAGGATTTATCCAGACATTCATTTAAGTCCATGGCAAGAGTTTTTGAAGAAGGAATAGACAAAGGAGAGTTTATCGACAGGCATCCGGTGGCATTGGCCGACATTGTGTGGGCGTTATTTTCAGGTGTTGTTCTTTGGGAAGAAAGTAAAAGATTGATTGACAGTAAAAAAGATTTCTTAAAACCGACCCTTGAAATTGCATTTGAAATATTTAACCGAGGCATAGAAACATGCCCTGAAGCGGCGAACTGAAATTCACCGGTTCTAAACAGATCCATTCAGGTATTAAATGGTTTGGTTTATAATGACCAAAACAAAAGAAAAAGCGACTTATTTTAACAATTAACCGGAAAGGGGGTGATATCACAGTTCGGCTATGAGAAGAGAAAAGGTTGGTGAGTTTTTTGCCGCACGATCAGCAAAGCAATCCTCTCTTCCAGTGGCTATGGTTTTATTAAACCGGAAATCTTAAGAATGCTATATGCCATGTGGCTAAATAGCTGTTGGTTATTCAATATGACACCCTAAAAGACCGAGTTTACAGACTTTGCAACAGGTTAAAGAGTGCCATAGAATCTCAGCTAAAGCGTACCTTAAAGACTCCGGTAATTAACCACATGTTTCTAACTTTAAGGAGGTGTATTAATGCCAAAGTATGCCAAAGGATATAATCAACCAGTAGATGCGATTCCGGGACGAGGATGGGCTGTTATCCTCGCTGGCACGACCATCAATTTATGCCTGGGTTGCCTTTACGCCTGGTCTGTATGGCTTAAATATTTAACCGATGACGTTTACATGAAGGCCCACGGCTGGGCTGGTGCCCTTACCGCGGAGCAGGCCTCCAACCCGAAATCAATGTGTATTCTCATCTTTGCTCTGCTCATGATTCCGGGCGGAAAGATCCAGGATAAGTATGGTCCCACAGTCGCCGGTAGCATCAGCGCGGTCTGCATGGGAATTGGAATGCTCATCGCAGGTACGGCGCATTCCTATGCCGGAATCCTCTGGGGATTCGGTGTCGGCGGCGGTATCGCCATGGGCATCGGTTATGCCGCTCCCGTTCCCGCAACACGAAGATGGGTCGGTCCCCATCAGGTGGGCGTCATGATTGGTATTACGGTCGCGGGTTACGGTGGTGCAGCATTCTATGTGTCTCCGCTCATCAAATGGCTTATCGTCAGCTATTCCCTCTCTTTATCATTTATAGTACTGGGTATTGCTTACCTGATCGTTATCGGTATTGCGGCCCAAGTACTGGCATGGCCTGAAGAGGGATACGTTCCACCTCAACCGCCTGAGACGGCAGCGACAAAGGCTGCTGCTGCATCTGTGGTTGACTGGAAGGCAGGAGAAATGATGGGAACGTGGCAGTTTTACGCGTTGGTGGCCCTGTTCTGCTTGAACACCCAAGCGGGCCTTCTCATCATCGGCCACGCCGCTAAAATTGTTAAGCCCTTCCTGGAGCAAGGATTTATACTGGTTGCTGCCGGTGGTTTTGTGAACGCTGCGGGACGGGTCGGGACAGGCAAGTACTCGGATATCATCGGAAGGGACAAGGCGTATATGATGAATGCTTTTGTCGCTGCCCTTTGTATGTTCGCACTGCCTGCAATTATCGCGGCCAAGTCGCTCTTTATGGCGTTTACGGCCTGTATGCTCGCCTACTGGGTTTACGGCGGCGGCCTTGCTCTGATGCCCTCATACACAGCTGACTTTTATGGCCCGAAAAATCTGGGCTTTAATTACGGACTCGTGTTCATCGGCTGGGGTCTCGGTGCATTTATGCCCAAACTGGCTGGTAAAATCAAAGACGTATCAGGTTCTTATGACCAGGCATTCTATGTTGCTGGAATTCTGCTGCTTGTTGCGGTGGCACTTGCTTTTGTTACCAAGAAACCTCAAAAAAGAGGTGCATAGGACCCGGTCAATTTTGACAGATTAAGATCAACCGTAAATTAAAAAGGCGGGGAGGGGCTAACCCTCTCCGCCTTTCTTTTTGGGTTAATTTGATGCTCTTTGTGATAAATTCGGGTTAATAGTATTCGGCAAACCGGGTCACTGCATCCAGAACCGGTGCAATGGCTTCTCTTAAAAATGGTATTCCGGAAAAACGGTCGATCAGTACAAGACCCAGTATGATAAACGGACCTGCTTTGGAAAACAGTCTCCATACGCGCTCTTGGGGCAACATCAGATAGATCAGCCTTGAACCGGCGAGTGGGGGAATGGGCAGGACATGGTAGGCGGTAGCGGCAGCACTGAGATATAGCACGACCTCGATGACACGGTCGGTCCAGAGGAAATGCTTGATATAAGCTGCAGACATTGCAATGGTGAGGCTTGCAAAGGGGGCAATAAGAGATATGAGACACCATCCCAGCTTCTGTTTCTTAAACCTGACTTTTTGATCGTCCACTTGTCTGCCCCAGCCAAAACCGCCTAAAAAGAAAACAATGGTACCGACAATATCAAGATTGGTTATGGGGTTGAAGTCGATAATGTCATCTCTGCGCGGATGGCCAAAAGCCCCGGCAAATAAACGTGTAAAACCGGAGCCAAATGTTACGATGACAAGGATGGCTCACGCAGTAGTAGAGAATTTCATCTGTATTAAAGCTTTTTATGAGCAAGTCAAATCCTCCTATTTTTATGTTGAGCTGATGCAAAGTTAGAAACACATCACGGCCATTTCGTGAAGAGACCTTTGAAAAATGTTTAATTTTGTCCAAGGTCAAGGAAGACGATAATTTTAACCACCAGAATACATAGAGTATTTTGAGGATTAAAATTTGAGTCTGACGCTGAAATTGGGCAAAAGGGGGCGTTTTTCAAAGGTCTCGTGGAGATGAAGTATAGAGAAATATAGTTTGTGTGTCAAACGAATAATCTGACTTGCGAATTTTCCGGAGATGATAAAATATGGATCAGACTCCGTATGGGAAAAAAAGAGTTGTTTTAGTTATTGACAGCGACCGGATTAGGGGTGCCAGACTAAAAAAGATTCTTAACAAGTACGGTTATCGAGTCTATACCGCCATGGATTTGAAAGAAGCCCGGCGAACGCTTGCAGAGAAGAAAAAGATAGATGTTGCCCTTTTGTCCTTGAAACAATTCGACCTTGCCCTTGAGCAGTTTATTAAAGATCTTAAATTGGGAAAGCCGATGATTGTGATTCTGGAAAGCTTTTCCGAGGAACTGGCCGCATCGGCGTTGAATGCCGGTGCGGCGGACTTTCTCACCTGTCCCATTGATTCCAAAGAACTTATAAAGCGGATCGGGGTGCACGCCCGTATGGAAGATGACGGCGGCTATGCAAGGCTAAGGATAGGTGTACGCGCCCCGATTGAAAATGACGGTGGATACCCTGGGTTCTGGAAAAAGCTTTTTAGAGGTTTATATCCCAGACCAACTGAAAACAAACTTTTGGACCTTCGGTATGAAAAACTGAACAGGTTGGGAATCGGGAGCTTTGGCGAGGTCTGGAAGGTCAAAGACGTGACAAAAGACCCGCCAAAAATTTTTGTTGTAAAAATTCCCCTGCATAAAAAGTTAAACGCCAAGTTCGAAAAGGAGGCCCGGATATTAAGGCATCTGGCCGGTCATGAAGGTGTGCCCAAGGTTTTCGGGATAATAGACGTAATGAACAAAAAAGCACTTGTTCAGGAATTTATAGTTGGGAAAACACTTTATGAAGTGATTGAGCGGGATCTCGAGGAAAAAGAGGTCGCGTCCGTCGTGATTCAGCTCACAGATGTGGTGGCGCATGCCCACGAATTAGGGATCGTCCATCGAGACATAAAGCCCGGGAATATAATGGTTAGACCAAACGGAACCATAAAACTCCTAGACTTCGGCGCAGCCAAAGAACTCAAGGAAAAAGAGATGTCCGCCACTGTAACAGGCTCCAGACCTTACATGGCACCAGAGCAAATTATGGGAAAAAGCCAGAGGCGCTCGGACGTCTGGGCCATTGGGGTTGTTATGTACGTGCTTTCTACGGGGATGTACCCTTTTTATCATGAAGTGGAGAAGGTACTCATGGACATTATCCTTAGGGTTCCACCATCTCCACCGAGCAAATTCAATGAAGCGTTAGATCATAAAATCGAGCGCATCATAATGAACTGCCTGGAGAAAAAGCCTGAAAATCGATACCCGAATGCAAAAGCACTCAAGGAAGATTTACTCGCCTCCATTCCCGATTACGGAAAAACAATATTGCCGCTCTATTGAGCGAACACCGCATGAAAAATTATCTTGACTTATCGGCATATGCTGCCACATCCATCACCATGATTACAATGTCCAAGTCTTTACCATGGCGATCTTTCATGAGCCCTTCGATCACCCCCCTGGGACTGAACCCGGCCTTTTTGAACATCGATAGGGCTTCATGGGCCCTTAGGGGAAACTCAACCATGAGCTTATCGATTCCAAATTCCAGGGCCAAATCGACAAGTTCGTTGATCATCAGGGTCCCCAGCCCTTTTCCATGGAATTCCGGATCCACGACGATCCTGATGGTGGCCAGATGTTTCCTCCAGCCATAGGACACACGGTGAAGGCTTGCATTGGCCACCACTTTGTCGTTTTTAAAGGCCAGAAGCGGAAACACACGATCGTAATTCAGTTGATCGAACCATTTGTCGAGAACTTTTGGGTCGGTGACATCGTTGCGCACATACTGGAGCACCGAAGGGGTAAGTCGGTTAAAAAAAGCTCCCAGTCCTTTTCGATCGGCCTTGACCATGGGCCTTAATAGAACAACAGTGCCGTCTTTTAGCGTTCCTTTCTTTTTCAAATCTTTCATTTCTGTCATTTTATCACCTTTTGATGATATTTAGACCACCCGTCTAAGTTCCATCCAAAAGCCTTTTGGCTAAATATTCAGGCAAGTTTGCTTCGGTTATTTTTTTAATCGTTGATGCCACATTATATTTTACCAGTTTAAAGCGCACTGTATTGGTTTCGGTGTCAAATATGAAATATGAAGACTTGGGTTCTCCATTTCGCGGCTGGCCGACGCTTCCAGGATTCAAAAGGTAAAGTTCCTCCCCATTTAACCTGATCATTCCATTCAAAGGAATTTCAACCGGCGCCACTTTTCCTCGAACATTCATTCGCCAGACCTTCCTTTTATGGGTATGCCCGAACAGGCACACCTTTATCTGCCCCCAGATCCCCTTTCTCATCCTCTTTAACGTGGCTCTGGCCTGGAAGGGAAGGGCGATGTAGCTGCTCGTATCATCAGGGGAACCATGGCATGCAAGGCCGCAGGATAAGCGATGGTTTTTCTCCAAATCGTTTAAAAATTGGATATTTTCATGGGTAAGAATATTTCTTGTCCAAAGGATGGCATTTCGGGCAAAGATATTGAAATTCTCGGCAAAAGCAAGATTGCATGCTGCCAGATCATGATTGCCCAAAATAGAATGCATTCCGATATCTCTGGCCAGTTTGACACACTCATTGGGGCTTGCATTATACCCAACAAGGTCCCCAAGATTGAGAATTCGGTCGGCCTGGTTCTCAAAATCATTAACAACCGCTTGAAAAGCCTCTATATTTGCGTGGATATCTGAAAGAACGGCAACACGCACTATTGTCACCTCTAGGACTTCAAGGACTCTTTAGCCATCTTCGGATGTGCAACTGGAGTAAAAACTTACCAGTGTCTAAAGTTGCAGACGATTATGTGTATAAAAGTTCTTTAAATTTTTTTCTAAGCCACTTGTTGATCATACCCCCAACATGCCAGCGTCCTACAACCGGGATAAGAATGATCGCATAGAAGAACATATCTCCAGCCTTAATGAAAGTGAAAACAACCACCAGGCTGGTCATAATCAAGGCTATCACCACATTTGAGGCCAATCCGGCGAGTTCATTGAGCTTTACTGACATATATTCCTGCAGCTCTTCTTCATTCATAAAAACTTTCTTCCCTTTTCTTTCTTTTCTCAGCAGCATGTTTTTTAGGATCTCCTGAAGATATCACACCTGATGAATCTGTAACATGTCGAATTCATCAAGTGTTTTGTATCTTTTTGTATTGTGTTTCGTTAAAAAAAAACCGCGGACTCCAACAATTATCAATGGGTCGGTCGTGTGTCAAGGGACCTTTGAAAAATACCCTCATTTGCCCATTATTGATAAAGTTCTTAAAGATTTGTTTTCATGCTTGACCCATAATATATGTTTTACTATCTTTTAAAAAGGTAATTTTCTAATTACTTTCCATCAATGAAAACATTAATACATTAAACTAAAATATTCCCTTGTCCCTTTTAAAACTATATATCGATCAACAGGTACTCCATTCCCCTCAGGTTGTTTCCATTCGATCACGCATCCCCAATGTACCGGTTTCCGTAGTTCATAGTTCAACAGAAGTTTACAAATCGGTTTCATCGTCTGACAATCCGGTTCAAAAAGGCAAAACGATCTTATTTCTCACCCGAAATAAAGGCGCCTTTATCAAGCCATGTCCCGGAACACGGTCATATACATGCTGTGGCTATCAAATTCTGCATATGGGCACATTTTGTATCATGGACTGTTCATATTGCATTTTACAAGCCTACTTTCATCCGCCCCTTCTGCAATATTTTGTCAATCACGATGAACTTCTGGTAGAGTTAGACCGTCTTTTTTTAAATAAAACCTTAGCCAGAATCGGAACCGGAGAATTTACAGACAGCATGATTTGGGATAATTGGACGGATCTCTCAGATCTGCTTGTACCTAAATTTTCAAAACAGTCCAGAGTCGTATTGGAACTTAAAACTAAAACAGTGAACATAAAAACACTGAAAGCACTTCACCACAATCATAAAACGATTGTGTCATGGTCTTTGAATACACCCCGTATTATTACAAATGAGGAACGCCATACGACATCCCTCTCTGCTAGACTTCGTGCTGCTGCAAAATGTGAGTCCTGGGGTTATCCCCTTGGCTTTCATTTTGATCCCTTGGTGATCTATGACGGGTGTGAAGAAGAATACGCGAGTGTTGTTGAGCAGTTGTTTTCCCATATATCTTCTGAAAATATTGTTTGGATCAGTCTTGGCACTTTTCGCTTTGTACCTGCTTTGAAGCCGATCATACAAAAACGCTTTCCAAAATCAAAAATCATTTACGGGGAATTTATATCCGGCCTTGACGGAAAAATGCGTTATTTTAAACCATTAAGAATCGATCTGTATCGAAAGATAGCGTCATACATAAGGGACTATGCGCCTGATGCAATGATTTATTTATGTATGGAAGACGATGAGGTCTGGCAAAAGTCTCTTGGGTTTGTTCCTTCAGATTACGGCGGTTTATCGAAAATTCTGGATAAAAGTGCTGTAAAGCACTGTGGTTTAGATACAAGTTAGTTTCCATCCAGAAACAGTCCTTTTCCGCAATCTCTGCGTCAATCTGCGGAATTACTTGTGCGGCGTACCACTTGTACGCCTCCGCGTAATTCCTTGATTTCCTTGACCTTGCGAAAAATTGCTAATTTCTGCATTGGAAACATAATTTGTGCCCAATATAGATTTATGGATGGGCATAAGTTAGTTTCCATCCACTTGATAAAAATTAATAAAATGATGCGAAAATATTTTCTTTGTTTACCGTTATTTTTATTGTCGGTTTTGTTATTCAGCCGAACCGCATTCCTACAGGAGTGGAACAAGGTAAAATGGGTAAATGATGGAGATACCATTGTACTCAGTGATGGCCGACATGTGCGTTACATCGGCATCAACGCGCCCGAAATTGCCCATGACAATCAAAAAGCAGAAGCATTTGGATATGAGGCAAAAAAATACAATCAATCACTAATTCGATCAAAAAACGTGAGATTGGAATTCGACAAAGAAAAATATGACCGTCATGGTCGATTACTGGCAAACATTTTTTTATCAGACGGTACTTTTATAAATAAAAAAATGATTGAAAAAGGATACGCTTATGCATTGCCTCGTAAACCGAATGTAAAATACGATAGGTTGTTGTTACAGACCCAAAGGGATGCCATGTCGGCTAAACAAGGGATGTGGCGTAATTGGAATGATAAAGAGGGCGAAGAATATTTGGGGAGTGAAAGATCGAAACGGTTTCATTTGAAAACATGTCCGTATGTAAAAAGAATAAAAAAAAGAAACAGGGTCTTTTTTACAAGAAAATGGGACGCATTTTGGAATGGTTTTGCACCCTGCAAACGATGCATGGGAGAGACCTTTGAAATTAAGGATTGAAAGTCCGCCAGATCCACCGAAATACGGAGGCGGGAATGGCGGACTTTCAAAATTGGCTATTCTTTGGCTTTGTTTATTTCTTCTACAATTTTTTGGGAGATTTGGGCAGGAACTTCGTCGTAATGTGAAAATTCCATGGTAAATAAACCCCGGCCTCCGGTAATTGAATTTAAATCAGGTGCATAGGTTAAAAATTCGGACATGGGCACCTGTGCATTAATCACCTGGTTTTTACCCTTGCTGTCCATACCAAGGACTCGGCCACGCCTGCTGTTAAGATCTCCCATGATGTCACCCATGTATTCATCCGGAGTAATAACTGAGACATTCATAATCGGTTCCAAAAGAACAGGGCCGGCATCTTTAGTTGCCTTTTTGAAAGCGAGAGAACCTGCGATTTTAAATGCCATTTCAGATGAATCTACAGCATGAAAAGAACCGTCGTCGAGGATAACTTTAAAATCGACACATGGGAACCCTGTAAGAACCCCTTTTTGAGCCGATTCAATGACACCTTTTTCCACAGCCGGTATATACTGTCTGGGGATAGCACCCCCAACAATTTTATTTTCGAACTCAAAACCTTTTCCTCTGGGAAGCGGTTCTATCTGAATCCAACAGTCACCATACTGACCATGGCCCCCGGTCTGTTTTTTATGTTTCCCCTGGACCCTGACTTTTTTGGTAATGGTCTCTTTATAGGGGACTTTCGGTGTATCCAACTGGACCTCAACGTTGAATTTTCTTTTGAGTTTTTCAGTCGTAACTTCAATATGAACCTGCCCAAGGCCGGATAACAGAATTTGCTTTGTTTCAGGATTGCGTGTAAGCTGTAGGGACATATCTTCTTCCAATAATTTTGATAAAGAGATGAATACTTTGTCCTCATCTCCTTTTGACTTGGCTTTTACGGCAAATGAAATCAAAGGCGGAAGGGGATCTGCGCATTTAAATTTAACCTTTTGGCTACTATTGCAGATGGTATCACCAGTGGTTGTCTCTTTTAGTTTGGCTACAGCAACAATTGCGCCGGGACCGGCCTTGGTAATTTGCTTTTGCTCTTTTCCGGCAAGCCTTAAAAGCTGGTTATATCTTTCACTTGTATCTTTATTAACGTTAAAGAAATTTCCATCTCCCCCAAGTGTCCCTGAAACAATCCTGAATATTGAAAGACGTCCGGCAAAGGGATCGGCAACAGTTTTGAACACAAAACCAGAGAAGGGAGCGTCGGGATCAGGACGACATTCTATTTCGCCACTTCCAGTCGCATCAGCAGCGATCCAGGAGCCTCGATCCAGCGGTGAAGGCATGCAATGAACAATAAAATCCTGCAGGAGATCGACACCGATATTTTTTGTGACCGACCCACAAAGAACAGGGACAAATAAGCGCGACAAGATCCCTTTTTTTAAAGCAACCTTTATTTCATCATCTGATAGCGGTTCTCCTTCAAGATACCTTTCCAGAAGCTCGTCATCTGACTCGACAACATTTTCCACAAGAGCCTCTCGCTCTTTTGCAACCATATCCTGCATATCTGAGGGAATGTCAATTTTCGTTGCTTTGCCTTTGGCATCATAGGTGTAAGCTTTCATGCTGACCAGATCGATGATGCCGCTAAAGTTTTCTTCGGATCCTATTGGGATCTGTATGACCATCGGTTTCGGCTCAAAACATTCGGCAGCATCTTTGAAAGCGCGCATAAAATCCGCACGTTCCCTATCGAGTTTGTTGATAAATATAATACATGGTAAATTAAATGCTTCAGCAAACTCCCAGGCTTGTTCGGATTGAACTTTTATTCCGTCTACGGCATCCACGACAATAACCGCGCTGTCTGCCGCCTGCATGCAGCTCTTAGTGTCTGAAAAGAAATTTTGATCACCGGGTGTATCAATGAGGCTAACGGTATGTTTTTTCCAGTTGAATTGATGGAATCCGCTGCTTAAGCTAGAGTTGCGTTTAAGTTCTTCCGGCTCAAAGTCCATTGCAGTGTTGCCGTCTTCGACGCGGCCAATTCTGTTAATGATACCTGCATTGAAAAGCATTGTTTCGGCCAGAGAAGTTTTTCCCGCACCGCCGTGGGATGCAAAAGCAATGTTCCTTAAACTTACTATTGTTTCGGCCATTTATTCTCCTCTCTGCTAAAATTAAAAAGGTGTAGATTTAGATACATCATAACTCTTCCCATTTGAAAATGGCACCATATGATTTAACTTAAAAAATTTACTAGCCAACGACGCTTTATTGACGTAGCCGAAAATAAACGGTGCGAAATTTGAGTAATAATCCTAAATCCAATTTTTTTATAGGTTTATACATAAAAAATCAAGCTCAACTTTCAAATTTTAATGAAATGAAAAATTCTCTGTTTCCTTTGGGCCCCAATATGGGAGAGGGGATCACCCATTCGCTGAAAAGATGCTTTTTTATAAAAAAATCAGAAAGATTTTCGATAACTTCAGCATGAAGAATCGGGTCACGTACCACGCCACCTTTTCCGACATTCCTTTTCCCCACCTCAAATTGGGGTTTAACCAACGCCAGAATTCCGGCATTTTTTTTCATAAATTTTAATATCTCGGGAACAACCTTTTTAAGGGAAATAAAGGAGACATCTATGGTAACAAGATCTACGAGTTGCGGAAGGGTTTCAGGCTGCATATGCCGTATGTTCATTCGTTCTATAACAACAACTCGAGGATTCTGCCTCAATTTCCAAGCCAGCTGTCCATAACCGACATCTACAGCATAAACACGGCCTGCACCATGTTGTAGGAGGCAGTCAGTGAAACCGCCCGTGGATGCGCCCACATCAAGGCACACAAAACCGTTGATATTGATTCCCAAGGCATGAAGCGCCTTTTCGAGTTTAAGACCACCTCTGCTAACATAAGGATGATCTTCCCCTTGGAGAACAATATCGTCCTCTGGGAAAACGGGTGTGCCGGGTTTATCCACAATATGGTTATTAACCAAAACTTTCCCAGCCATAATAAGAGCTTGAGCGCGTTGGCGACTGTGCACAAGCCCTTTCTCTACCACGACCACATCGAGTCTTTTTTTACCTGCAACCATCAGGCATCATTCATCAGCTTTTTCGCTGCATTGAATATAGCGGTCGCATCAACACAATATTTAGACCTGAGATACTCCTGAGAACCGTGTTCAACAAAGGTATCCGGTATTCCGATGCATTTCAAACGAAACCCTGTTATCTCCTGATCGGCCAAACATTCCAAAACCGCACTTCCAAATCCTCCCTGACGAACATTCTCTTCAATGGTTATAATTCGCGGTATTTTTCTGGAAAGGGACCCTATCAAATCGGCATCAATTGGTTTTACAAAACGACAATTTACAACCGTTGCAGAAACATTATGCTCTTTGAGCATGCCATGAGCAAGAAGCGCTTCGTTAACTGACCGACCGATGGCGAAGATAACAACATCATCTCCTTTTTTAAGCACTTCCCCTTTGCCGATGGGTATGGGAATATCTTGTTTTTCCGCTTTTTCACCCTCAACGGTTCCCCTGGGATATCGAATCGCAATGGGGCCATTATGGGCGATAGCCGTGATCAACATTCTGCAAAGTTCATTTTCATCCTTGGGTGCCATGACCACCATGTTGGGAAGACTTCTTAGATAAGATAAATCAAAAACACCATTATGGGTCGCTCCATCCTCACCGACAATTCCACCGCGATCCACTGCAAAAATAACTGGAACTGCCTCAATACACACATCATGTAATATCTGGTCATAGGCGCGCTGCAAAAACGTTGAATATATGGCCACTACAGGCCTAAAGCCTTCTGTTGCTAATCCTGCAGCAAAAGTTACGGCGTGCTGCTCAGCGATTCCCACATCAAAAAAGCGATCCGGATAGGCATGTGCAAAATCCGAGAGGCCTGTACCTTCGGGCATTGCAGCGGTCACTGCGATGATTCTAGGGTCTTCTGACGCCATTTTGAGCAACGTTTGTCCAAAAACATGAGTATATGTCGGAATCGTACAATCTTCATTTGTACTTTCTCCAGTATCAGCGTCAAAGCATCCAACACCATGAAAATATACTGGATTTTTTTCAGAAGGGGGGTACCCCTTGCCTTTTGTCGTCGTTACATGGAGAAGTACTGGCTCGTTTAGACATTTAACATTATTAAGAATGTCGATGAGATGATCAAGGTTATGGCCGTTAATAGGACCAAAATATTCAAAATTAAAGGCTTCAAACAACATCCCAGGAGTGATAAACGTTTTAAAGGACTCTTTGGAACGCTTTGCAATTTGATAGATATCGTCTCCAAATTTCGGCAAAGATTTAAGAAAGTCTCTCACTTCCTTTTTAAAATCCTGTAAATATTTTGAAGAAAATGTGCGGCTTAATAAAGAAGATACAGCACCTACATTGTGTGCAATGGACATATCATTGTCGTTAAGTATAACGAGAATATTTTTATTAATGTCTCCTGCCTGGTTAAGGCCCTCATAGGCAAGCCCTGCGGTCATAGAGCCGTCTCCTATAACGGCAATAACCTTTGAATTATCATTTTTCAAACGCTTGGCACATGCAATTCCAAGCCCTGCAGATATTGAAGTGCTGCTGTGGCCTGTTGAAAATGCATCATAGGGGCTTTCACTCATACGTGTAAATCCGCATATTCCATTATACTGACGTAGGGTGTGAAAGCGTTCTCTTCTTCCGGTAAGCAGCTTATGCGCATAAGACTGGTGTCCAACATCCCATATAATTTTATCATCAGGGGCGTTAAAGACATAGTGTATGGCAATGGCCAGTTCAACAGCGCCCAGACTTGGTGCAAGGTGGCCGCCATTTTTAGATACCACGTCGACAATAATCTTCCGTATTTCTGAGGCAAGAAGCGGCAGATCATTTTTAGCCATTTTTTTTAAATCTTTAGGAGAATTAATTTTTTCAAGAAAGCTCAAAGTATTGTGACCCCTTATTTTTTTCTATTCACAATATAATATGCAATAGCCCTGAGAGGATGAGCTTTGTTATCAAAATAATCAAGTGCTTTCAAGGCATTGTTTACAAGTTTTTTCGCGAATTGCTTTGATTGCTCTATTCCAAGAAGAGCGGGATAGGTGCTTTTATTTCGTGCTTGATCCGAACCCACATCTTTTCCCATTACATTTGGATCACCTTCAACGTCCAATATGTCATCGGTGACCTGAAATGCAAGCCCGATATTTTTCGCATAAGTGTTAAGCTGTTGAATCTGATCAAGGCTTCCTTTACCTAAAATTGCACCAACCGTTACGGATGCTTCAATCAGAGCACCTGTTTTTAAGACATGCATGTTCTCAAGGTCTTCTAAACAAAGCAATTGGCCTTCGCCGGCAATGTCCTGCATCTGTCCTTCAATCATTCCCTTATATCCGACAGCTGTCGATAGGGTATGTATAACATTCATCCAATTTAGAACATGATTTTCTTTGATAAACTCCATTGATGAAAGCACCTCAAAAGCCAGGGTGAGAAGGGCATCACCGGCAAGAATTGCTGTGGCTTCATCAAAGGCCACATGACATGTTGGTCGCCCCCTTCGTATGTCATCGTTGTCCATTGCAGGAAGGTCATCATGGATTAGAGAATAGGTGTGAATCATTTCAAGGGCACAGGCAGCCCTGATCACATCCTGGCTCTTCCCTCCAACTGTTTCGGCGGCAGCTAAACATAAAACCGGTCTTATTCGTTTTCCGCCCGCCATAAGTGAATACTTCATGGCTTTTACAATTTTACTTGAGGTATTCGCGAATATCGAATCAAGCGCTTCGTTGATTTGCTCTCTTTTAGAAGAAAGGTATGACTTCAGATCAAAACTATTCATCTTCAGACTCGGTTTCCGAGATAAACGGTTTGTCAAATACACGATCGTTCTGATCCTTTAGCAGAATGGTAATCCTTTTTTCAGTTTCATCGAGTTTTTCAGAACAAAATTTGGAGAGCCGAACACCTTCTTCAAACTTTTTTATTGCTTTTTCAAGCTGCAGGTCAGTGGATTCAAGCTCTTGAACAATCTTTTCAAGTTTATTCATCGCTTTTTCAAAAGTCTGATTGGCCATGATGTTATTTCCTTTTTACCGAGCAAATAAAAGCACCTCCGGCAACCATTACTTCAAGATCCTGGCCAATGGACACTTCTTGGGGATCTCTGATAACAGCTGCATCAGGGATGGTTCTGGTAATACTGTATCCTCTATCCAGAATTGCCTCAGGGCTTAGAGTGTGGAGCTTTGCTTCAAGTTCTCGTAGTATTGACCGTTTATTACTTAATATTATTTGTATATATATGTTAATGTTGGCATTCTTTATATCAAGCTTATCTTTAAGTGATTTTATTTTTATTGAAGGATTGTTGGAAAAGAGTCTTTCGATACGCCACAAAAGTCGTTCATGATGTTTTAGAAAGCTGTTCTTAAATGCTCTGTTAAGTCGACCCAGCATGTCATCGGTTCTTAGCCTCAAATCCACTATTTTTCTGTTGGGATGAACCAGTCGATTCGACATTCCTTTTAAAACAGTTTGCAGATGTCCGAAATACCGTAAAAAGCGGGTTGACAAAACTTCTGAAAGTTCCTCACATTTTCGAAAAAGATCTTTCTTTAGAGGAACTGCAAGTTCAGCGGCAGCGGACGGTGTTGGTGCTCGAAAGTCTGCAACAAAATCTGTTATGCTAAAATCGGTTTCATGACCAACTGCTGAAATTATCGGAATCTTAGAAGCAAAAACAGCTCTGGCAACATCCTCTGAGTTAAACGCATGAAAATCTTCCAATGAACCACCGCCTCTTGCCAAAATTGCGACATCTGAATCACATCGGGCAGTTATCATCTCGATGGCGGATATAATCTCATCTTCAGAACCATATCCCTGCACTTTGACGGGTACAATTTCAAGATGGAGGTTTGAGAAACGACGATGGATAATTTTTAAAATGTCGTGCACAACAGCTCCGGTGGGTGAGGTAATGATACTGATTTTTCCGGGTAAAAAGGGTAGGGGTTTTTTGTGTTTCTCATCAAACAACCCTTCATCTGCAAGACGTTTCTTTAGCTGTTCGAACGCCAGTTGAATGGCGCCGGTTCCTTTTGGTTCAAGATACTCAAATATAATCTGGTATGTTCCACGAGGCTCATAAACACTGATTCTACCAAGCCCTGTAATGCTTATTCCGTCTTCAGGCTTAAATTTTAAATTTCGGTTTTGATTTCGAAACATTACCGCATTGATCTGAGCATGTTCATCTTTGACCGTAAAATAAAAATGGCCGGAAGCTGGAACATTAAAATTCGATATTTCACCGTAAATCCAAACAAATGGATAGGTTTTTTCAAGTATATCTTTAATATCTGAAGTGAGCTCTGAAACAGTGTAGATTCGATGTTGATCTGTATTCGAGGGGCCCATGTAATGGATACTGGGGTATGAATTCATTAAGTTTTAAATATTTTCTTTTAATAATGCATTTATTGCGGAAACCATGAACTTATCAACTTAGATTGACTAAAAAATGATTATCACAGTTGATCAAACCATACAACATAAAACCTGAAACGAAGCAAAAAGCACGATTCGCATTTGAAGGGGCAAACCCCTTGGGCATCTATATTTTGTTACCCCACAATGTCTGATAAGATATATTATGTAAACTTATTAATATTTCATGATTGCCGGACCGAAGGTAAAAGCAAATAACCTCTTTCCCCTTGTTATGAAAATAAGCCTAATAACATCTTTTTAACATCTCACGCAAATACGGCACAATATAAATATCTTCATGTGGCATTTTGCTGATACAGGATAAAAGGATCTCGTTTTTATCATTGATCGAACTGTGCTTATCCATGATAAAAAGTGTCTTTTCTTTCACTTTGCATAGGCCACTTTTCACTTTTATACCGGTTTTTCGAAAATTATGCTCTAAAACCGAAACACCTAGTTTTTCAGCAAGTTCTTTAAGATCTTGATATAACTGATCAGGGTTCATTGCGATAATAAACGGCTTTTAATCTTGCAATACAAAATTTGTGTGTTATATATGTTTCGAATTGTCGAAAGTAACATCCGACATGTTTTTTAAAGAGAATGACATTGAGTAAATGTTATTAATATTGGGAGGTTAAAATGCAATCTATTCCGCTTGATAAAGCGCGTGCCCAAGTCCGGGTCAACGAGTTTATTCGAAGTGTTTATAACTGGATGGCCATCGGTCTCGGACTAACGGGTGTTGTAGCATTTTATGTATCAAACAGCGAAACCCTGATAAAACTGATCTTTGGAAATCAGCTCATTTTTTTTGGATTGATCATCGGTGAACTTATTCTTGTCTTTACCATCAGCGCCAGAGTTCACAAAATGCAGGCTTCAACCGCAACCTCTTTGTTTGTGCTGTATGCGGCATTAAACGGAGCAACGATTTCAGCAATATTTCTTATCTATACAAAATCTTCAATAACCTCAACATTTTTTATCTGCGCTGCAACATTTGTTTCATCCAGTATTTACGGTATGGTCACTAAACGTGATCTGACATCCATGGGACAGTTCATGTTTATGGGGCTCATCGGTATTGTGATTGCATCGGTCGTAAACCTATTTGTACGCAGTTCTGGTATGAGTTTGATCGTCAGTTATATCGGTGTTGTCGTTTTTGTGGGTCTCACGGCCTATGATACACAGAAGCTCAGAACCATGGCGCTGTCACAGCCGGACAACCTTGACAGCGGAACCGTCAGAAAGGGTGCAATATTAGGTGCTCTGACGTTGTATCTTGATTTTATAAACTTGTTTCTTATGCTGCTTCGTATTTTAGGCAATAGAGACTAGAAGTGGTTACAAAACCTCCTCTGGGATTCAATCTCTGCGTTGGATTGGTACGCCCAATCCTCGAAATATTCCCGATATTACTGCGGTTGGCCGTTCCAGTCCGCCTTGATCTTGAACCCAATTGAACATTTTGAAACCACTTATATTTTTTGGTTGATGGGTTATCTTCCAACCTCCGACTTCTGATCTCTGGTCTTTTTTCCTCTTTCCTAATTCCTCTTTTCTCTTTCCTATATTTTTCCGATATTTTTCTTTATCACATCAGCCAATTCTTGGCAGTAAATTCTGGTTTTGTCTAAACTCGGTCCTTCAACCATGACTCTGCATATCGGTTCGGTGCCTGAATAACGCACCAGCACCCTGCCCTCATTAGCCAGACGGCGTTGAACAGATGTCATCGCATCTTTAATATCAGGTACGGCTTCTATATCAGGTTTATGACTCACTTCGACATTGATGAGAATCTGTGGAAATACGGTCATTATTTTGCGAAGCTCTGACAATGGTTTTGATTCTGCTTGCATAATTTCAATCAGTCTTAAAGCTGTAAGAATACCATCGCCAGTGGTATGATGGTCTAAAAAAATCATATGACCGGAGTCTTCACCTCCTAACACAGCTCCTGAAGAAATCATTTTTTCCACAACACGACGATCCCCTACTTTTGATACAATATGTTCTATGCCCATTTCTTTTAAGCTGAGGCGAAGACCCAAATTGCTCATGACCGTACTGACCACACAATTTCCTTTAAGGGTCCCGGTTTGTTTCATATATCTTGCACAAATCGCAATAATCTGGTCGCCGGTTGCAACCCCCCCTTTTTCATCCACAGCAACAAGCCTGTCTCCATCTCCGTCAAAAGCAAGGCCGATATCAGCCCCATTATTCACAACATTTTTTCTCAGCACTTCCGGATTCTGGGATCCACAGTTGTCATTAATGTTCTTTCCATCAGGACGAACAAACAGTGCATCAACATCTGCGCCAAGCATGGTCAAAAGTTCCGGTGCAACGTCAAACGTCGCTCCGTTTGAACAGTCCATTACTATTTTCAGTCCTTTAAAATAGTTCTTTCCCGGAACGGTTTGCTCCAAGAAATTCGCATAACTTTTTCCGGAGTCGGCCATAGCATAAACACGGCCGGTATCCTGAACCGCCCTTGTCCACAGATTCAGGTTTTCATTCAGAACAAGCTGTTCAATTTCAGTCTCCTTTTCATCAGAAAGTTTAAAGCCGTCGCCCTTAAATATCTTTATGCCATTGTCGTAAAATGGGTTGTGGGATGCAGATATCACAATGCCGGCATTTGCACCGGTTGAAGCGGTTAAATAAGCAATTCCAGGTGTGGGAAGAATTCCAGCAAGATAAACATCAACCCCCATTGCGCATATGCCGGATGTTATGGCATGCTCCAGCATATCACCGGAAAGCCGGGTATCTTTCCCGATGACAATTTTTGATCGGTCAATGTTGTGTTCCTTGAAAATTGACGCTACAGCCTTTCCGACCTTCATGGCCAATTCAGATGTCATTGGATATTCATTGGCAACGCCGCGTATCCCGTCTGTGCCGAACAACTTGTTCATGAGCACCTCAATTTATTATTATTACATTGAAAAAAGGATAAGGGAAACCGCGGATGAACACGAATAAACACAAATTAAAATAATAATATTTATGTTCATTTGCGTCCATTTGCGGTTATCTATTTTCTAATTCCTATTTTCTAATCAGTATCATTCAGCTTTTAAAAGAGGGTATAATTTTTAGAACACCATCGACAATGTGATCGACAATGCTTTGAAGCCATCGGGTCCCGTGTTTTTTATCTTCGCTTTTAAGTTCTGAAATCACAGAAATATAATCTTTGCCTGTAGTTATAATACCAAGGCGAATCGTTTCCATAAACATATCCCTCAGGTTCTCTTTGACATCTATATTCGTCAACGATCTGAAATGATCCTCTATTTCAGTCCATTTATTATAAAACTCGTTTTTTTGTTTCAAAATACGAGAAGATGCATTTTCTTTTGAGATCTTTTGATATACTTTTACAGAATCCGGCATTTTTTGACTCAGTGTTTTTAACCGCCCTATTCTCTCATCGACTGCCATAGCGAGTTTTTCTTTTAAGGCGTCTAAAAGAGGTTCTGGAAAATCATTTGAAATGAATTGAGAACGAACATGGGTATACCATTGTTCAAGGGCCATCAGATTTGCAATATAGATGATGTTGTTGACCACAACCCTCTTGATCGATCGGTACATCCCAAATGTAAAAGGAATATTGTCACTCTTTGTTTTCTTTTCAAAAATAAGATGCCCAGACTGCAATTGATCTTTCCTGCATATCGTTCCAGCTGCTGTGACCGAACCAAATTCCAGACGACACGGTCCCACAAGCCCCCCCTGCCCTCCGAGAAATATGGGTTTCTGGTTCAGCATAACACCTCTGGACACATCACCGATGAGTGATGGTGTGGCTTTGTCTTGATTGGGAGTATAATTAAAATGTATATAAGAACTCCCGACTTCACTGTGGTCTTTCCGGCTTGTACCGCCGGACATTAAACAGTCGCAAAAATTGATCAGACTCCCCAGGGTTACAAAAGGAAAGAGAATGGTCTGTTTCAGACCAACCGAGTGGGCAACACGTGATTCTTCTTCCATGATCGTTCCTTCCCGGACATTGGCACCTGACCCCAGGCTCACCTTTTTCAGGAAAACGGCATCTCTGAAAAACCCGCTTTTAAGTTCAACCTGAGGTCCAACCTGACAGTTATCGATGGTAACAGGTCCCTCATACCCCAGTTTGGTTCCTTTAAGTATCAGCATTGAACTACCAAAGATTTTGCAGCCGGAATAAATGACCACGCCCTCTCCTGAAATTTTGTCTATATTCACTTCAGGGCCAATTTCAACACTTTGAGGGTTGGGAATCTTAACACCTTTTTGCATCAACTTTTCAATTTGTAACGCGCTCTCACTTTTCATGACACACCTATATCATAAATTTTAAAACCCAACAGTCGTAGCACGAGTATAAAATGATTCAATTCTCCGAGGCCAGTAATGGCATTGCTTATTATTCCTGCGGAACGTAGGCCATCGAAGGCGGATCGATTGTGGAACGAAGCTCTGTGTTCAGCCGATTTCACGACTTGAAAAATAACAAAAGCCGCAACAATGAGTATCCATTATCACGGCTTTCAAAACCCCTATCAATATTCAATTAGTTAGTGTCCGTCCATAAATCAGGATTTTTGTTCAAAATCAAGGCATGCGATAAAAATAACCACCCCGATGGAAAATCTACCGGGCCAAGCAGGCATATAGTTGATATTCCGAGGATTATTTTTTTGCATAACGTAGAGATTGGGCAAAAAGACCATTTATGGATGGGCAATAGTTAAACGGGTCGATATTCCGGCACTATCTCTTGAAGTTTTCCTTTAATCGCTTCTATTTTTTGGTCCTTGGCTATTTGAATCAAATTGTGTATATTACCGTTTAAAATCTGTATATTGCAATCCATTCCCTTTAGCACCATGATTTTTTCATGGCTGGTGGGAACAACATTTTCTCCTTCAATGATTAGCTCCTCGGATAGTTTTTCACCCGGTCTCAGGCCAATATATTCGATCTTGATGTCCACCTCTGGCTCAAATCCGGAAAATCGAATGAGATCCCTGGCCATATCATCAATTTTGATGGATGTGCCCATGTCAAGTAGAAATATCTCGCCCCCCTTGCCCATGGCACCTGCTTGCAGAATTAACTGGCATGCCTCAGGGATCGTCATGAAAAATCGCGTCACTTCAGGGTGCGTGACGGTAACGGGTCCCCCCTTTTTGATTTGTTTTTTAAAAAGTGGCACCACACTGCCGATACTCCCGACAACATTGCCAAAACGAACCGTCATAAATTTTGTATGTGAAAGTCCACAACCGTTTTGGCTCTGTATCAACATTTCAGCTATCCGCTTGGAAGCCCCCATTACATTTGCCGGTCGTACAGCTTTGTCGGTAGAGACAAAAACAAAACGTTCAACATTAAATTTATTCGTAATTTCAACGAGATTTGCTGTTCCCTGGATATTATTATCCACAGCCTTCCAGGGTTGCATTTCCAGCATTGGAACATGTTTATAGGCTGCAGCATGAAAAACAGTTTGGGGCCGGTAAGCCTCAAAAGCCTTTTCAAGTTGCTCTTTATCCTGGATATCAGCCAATACAGGAATGGTTTTAATATCACCAAAATCCTGTTTGAGCTCATGGTTAATTTCGTACAACGGGCTTTCTGCCCTTTCATACATGACAATACTATGGGGCTTGAATCTACAAATTTGTCTGCAAAGCTCAGAACCTATGGAACCCCCGGCGCCAGTAACCATAACGCGCTGACCTTTAAGATATGCCCCGATTTTATCTTCATCCAGTCTGATCACATCCCGCCCAAGAAGGTCACGGTAATCAACCTCTCGAATCGCATTCACCGTGACTTTTCCGTCAATAAGTTCTCCAATACCGGGAATGGTTTTAAATTTAATTCCGCTTTTCCTGCAATGTGTCACAATTTCACGCATCTGTTCGGATGTCGCCGAAGGAATCGCAATCAGCGCCTCATCTACATTTGCTTTTTTTGCGATTCTTTTTATATCTTTGATTTTGCCCAACACCGGAACACCATGAATTTTTCTTCCGACTTTGGTCAAATCATCGTCAAGAAAACCAATCACCGTATACATAAGACGGTCGTTATTGTGTATCTCCCTGTAAATCTTTTCACCGCCATCGCCTGCGCCGATAATGAGAAGTCTTTTTGTTTCAGCCATTTTTTTGAAAAACATAGTCAAAACTTGGCGTGTCGGTATGGATGAAGTATTATCATTGCTAATCTTTTCAAAATAAAGACGGATACATAGCCTGTATCCGGAAATCAATAATACGGTAAAACACCAGTCAATAATAAACACCGACCGCGAAAAACCGATAAACCTGGTGTGACTGAAAAGAATCAAACAGATAATAACCAGTGAGCTTATGAAAGACGCTTTGATGATATTTAATAGATCGGCGATGCTTGTATAACGCCACATGCCTCGGTAGAGATCGAAAAAATAAAAACAGCCAATTTTAACAATCAATACAAAGGGCAGTATTTGATAAAGTAGCATGGATTCTGACCGCGGTAGATGGAAATCAAAACGGATCAGGTAGGCCAAAAACAAAGAGCCTGACAAAAGGAGAATATCGGCAAGCAAAACGACAATAAAATTTTTATATAAGAATCTAAACTTCATAATTGCTTTGGCTATTTTTGAGGATGTGTCGAGTTTCCGATTCCATGAGGGTGTGGTGAAATTTTGTAACTAAATTGAGCGATTGTCAAGGTTGCCGCAGGTACAAGGAAGATGTTGTTCCGCTATAGTCAACTATGCGGGACGACATCTGACGCAGTAGATGTGGTAATCCTCCAGGGGCGGATAAAGATCGGCAATCCCGAAGGGTTTCAAATTTTAAAATTATAAAGCACGCTAATTCATTAAAAATAAAAAACATTTTATCCATTTTTAAAATTTGAAACGCTCAGATTAGTTTATTTGTCCCCTTAACCTGGCCCATACGATTCCTAAATATTCGTAAACCACCCGTTCCATTTTGTCAATCCCTTGGCACTGGAAAAAAACATGGATGGGCTTAATTTTTGTATTTGTTTAACATGATATCACGTGGATGCCGGTATGGAATTCATTCCTTTTGATGTGTTTCGTCCAAAATAGATGTTATACAACTGTTAAAGGGCAGTCCCAGGCTACTATGTATGTTATTGATCATGTAATATTTGGCAGTCAGTCTCCGAATCGAGCTTCCACAAAATGGTCATCATGGCGAATATGGTATAGTTGATAATTGCTGGGACGTGGCTTAGCGCCGGTTCAAGCATTCCTTTAACAAACCAGGCGACAAAGGCCGCTGTGACACAAAGTCCCCAACTTTTGATAAAATCGTCTTTCCCGTGTTTAACAACAATCCAGGACATCCTGACAAACACAAATATTATATAGAAGAACAAACCAAGCCCAACAAGGCCAAGCCTCACAGCAGTACTGATTATTATGTTGTGAGGAACTTGTATAAATGTTCTTAATCTAGAAGGTAATCTGGCAGAGTATTTGTCCCATAAACCGTGATCGTGCCACAGGTCATGCATATCGAATCCTATGCCGGAAATGGGATAATCCTTAATTATTTCAACGTAAATGTACCATAATTGGATTCTATCGTCATTTTGTAGTTTTTTTAGTATACCATTTGTGGAGATAGCGATTTTTTGCCAGTGGAAAGCTTAAAATCGTTATTACCAATATAGTTACAGTTAATAGGGAAACCAAAACCACGATTTTTTTGTTCTTAGGGAACAATACCAATATTGAGGTGATCATGGCGAGAAATGTGCCATAAGATACCGTCATAACGGTTATAATAGATGTTGCTGTAAGTGAAATAAGCAGCAGTATTTTCTTATATAGCACACCTGTTCTGGGAAAAAGATGTACTGATAGAAGAAAAGCAAATATGCTCACAAGACCGATGATACCGATCGGCGTTTCCTGAAAAGTCATTCTTGTTGTTGATAGATTATTTCCCAATATAAGATAAAAGTAACCCAATCCTCCAATTGAAAAAATAGTCGCTGAAACAATGATGATCCATGACAAAATAATAAGCCGTTTACCGGAATTAAAAAAATTAATCATAATATAGTAGATGGCCAGATATTTTAGTAAATGTGCATAAAAATCATGGATACTGTTCTCCTTATATAAAGCAAAAAAAAGGCCGATGAATGCCCAGACGGTAAAGAGTGCAAAAGGAAGTGAAAGTGGTGATTTGAAGGAAAAATCAATCTTTTTGGAGCAGATTAAAATAAGAACAATAAAGACAGAAAGGTAAAAGCAGATTTCTTTGATGGCCGTTGTGTGTGAGAAGGGGGTAAAAAATATAAATATTCCCATTAATACGGGAACACTTTTGTTTAACCAGTCAAACACCTGAAAATCTTTTTTGATCGTTAGTTCTTTTGATCTTATGTTGTTGGTCCTTCCATTCATAAATCCGATTTTCTGTATAACATGTGCACTAACTTCTAAAGCGGAATCATCATTTTGCAACAATTCCTGATTTATTAGATTTATAGTTAATAGATCTGTAATCCATAACGTTACGAACAGCATCTATAACTTCTCTTTTTGTCGGATAATACACCTTTTCCAAGGTACAACTGGCGGGAGCAGGCATATCAGGTAAAGTCACCCGCACAGCAGGTGATTTGATATAGTCAAACGCCTCCTCGAAGACGATGGAGGCTATTTCGGCAGCCATGCCGTAGGTTTTCCACCCTACATCTGCAACGACCAATCGGCCTGTTTTGTACACAGATTTCAATAATAGCGGTTTGTCCAAAGGTTTTATTGACCTTAGATCAAGCACTTCAACGTCAATGCCGTCTTTAGCCAAATCTTCAGATGCTTCCATGGCTAGTTGAACCATGTATGAAACTGCAACCAAGGTTACATCCTTTCCCTCTCTTTTCACAGCACCTATGCCTATGGGGACCTCATATATTTCTTCCGGCACGATGTCTTCAATATCGTGCAACCAGCGGTCATCAATAAAAATCACCGGATTGTCATCTTTTATAGCTGAAA
>CAVVZC010000018.1:0-76533 GCA_963752565.1 uncultured delta proteobacterium
TGTGGAAAGGTCGTCTAAAGTAATCACATCATGCCCCGCATCAAGCAGATCTTTTACCATGTGGGAGCCAATATATCCTGCACCGCCCACAACCAGAATTCTTTCGTTTTTCATTGAGTTCGACCCCGTATTTACGAATGCATGTACTGATGACCTCAATCGAGCGAAGGTTGAGGATGCTCCAGATTCAAGGCATCAAGGGTGAAGTCGTAGTTGTCTACTGCGAACCCTTGATAACGAAGGAGATGGAGTATCATCGGCTTTCGCTCAGTTGAGGTTATGAATAATGTGTCTTCATCCAGGCCTGATATTCCCCGCTTTTGACCCGCTCTACCCATTTTTGATTTTCCATATACCATTTTATGGTATCATGAATTCCGGTTTCAAGGGAGGCTTCCGGAAACCAGCTCAACTCCCGACTCAATTTCCCAAAATCGATGGCATATCTGCGATCGTGACCGGGTCTGTCTTTAACAAAAGTAATCAAATCCCTTCGGCTTCGATTATCGGGTAATCTTTTCATTTCATCCAAAATATCACAAATCATTTCCACGAGCTTAATGTTCTCCATCTCGCTGTTGCCGCCAATATTGTAGATTTCTCCGTTTTTTCCCTGTTTCATGATTTTCCAGATGGCAGTGCAGTGATCTCTAACATAGAGCCAGTCCCTGACGTTTCCACCGTCTCCGTAAACCGGTAAAGATTTTCCTTCCATGGCATTGAGAATTATCAGCGGAACAAGTTTTTCCGGAAACTGGTACGGACCGTAATTATTTGAACAATTGGAGATGGTCATCGGCAGGTCATAGGTCTTGTGGTATGAACGCACCAGATGGTCTGAAGATGCTTTGGAAGCAGAATACGGGCTGTTGGGTTTGTACGGCGTTGTTTCCGTAAAATACCCTTCCCTGCCCAGGCTGCCGTAAACCTCGTCTGTGCTGATATGGTGAAAGCGTATCATGTGATCGAGTCGGGATCTTGCCGACTCCAGCAAATTAAAAGTTCCGACGATGTTAGTTTGTATAAAAGCGTTCGGTTTTACAATAGATCTGTCTACATGAGATTCAGCGGCAAAATGACATACGCTGTCGATTTGATAATCTGCGAATATTTTCGCCATCCGGGTTCCATCGCAGATGTCGGCTTTGATAAAAATATATTGTTGAGGATAATCTATTCCAATGTCAGCCAGATTTTCCGGATTTCCGGCGTAAGTCAGATTATCAACATTTATGATACGGCCGGCATAATCGGATTCCTTTAACAAGTACCGGATAAAATTTGCACCGATAAACCCGCACCCACCTGTGACCAACATGTTTTTCATCAGCTTACGTTTCCTTTTCTATTTCTTTTAACAAAACCTCACGAAAATTTAAAACAAATTTGTCAACATCAGATTTCCAGTTGACCATGATATTCATTCCTTTCTCCTTAAGATTCCGATTTTCAAGAATTGAATTCATGGGCCTTGCGGTGGGCGTCGGATATTCTTTAGTTTCGCAAGGAATTATTGTATGAGGAACATCTATTTTTTTAAGAAAATAAACGGCCAATTCATACCATGTACAGTATCCTTTTGCAGTTGCATGAAAGATCCCCCGATAATTTGTTTCAATAAGTTTTTCAATCTGCAGTGCCAGCCGATAAGTCCAGGTCGGTGAACCGAACTGATCATTCACCACTTTTATTTTATTATCGGAACTTCTAAGGGAGAGTTTTAGCATAGTTTTGAGAAAATTGTAACCGCTGATACCATACAGCCATGCTGTTCTGATGATGATATACTGATCGATTGTACGCTTTATTGCCTCTTCACCTTCGAGTTTAGTAATCCCATAATAAGAAAGCGGGTTTGGCACATCCGTTTCCACATAGGGTTCCGGCACTTTTTTTCGACCGTCAAAAACATAGTCGGTTGAAACATGAATCAGACGGCCCCCATGTTTGTCCACGCATTTTGCAAGATTTTCAGCACCCGTTACATTCGCCTTCCAGGCCAACTCTTTTTCGATTTCACAATCATCGACTCGGGTATATGCGGCACAATTAACGATGATGTTCGGTGTAAATTGTTGGACCAACAATTCTATGTCCGGCAGTTTAGTGATATCCACCTCGTCTATATCGACACCCAAAACTTCATGGGTTTCACCAAAAACTCTGGTGCAGTCAGCGCCGAGCTGTCCTTTATCACCGGTTATCATAATTTTCATTTTCATTTTCCTCCAACAGACTTCAATCTTCAATCTTTATCAGAACCTCCCAAGAAAGGAAGGAAAAAATCTCGCTCATTTAGGATGAAATCGTTGCAAAACAATTTGACTCCCTTTTAATGATTGAATTAAGGTGATCATCATGGCTTCATTGGATATTGTTGTGGATCAATATATAAATTATCTGGTTTTCGAAAAAGGGCTTTCGGAATTAACCATCGAATCGTACAGCAGTGATTTATCCAAATACCTCAAATTTCTCGAACAAAAGGGCGTCAAAGACATTATCCAGGCCGATACTCCCCTGATTTTAAAACACTTGATCGCTTTGAGAGAATCCGGTTTGGGATCAAAATCATGTGCAAGACACCTCATCACTTTGAGGGGATTCTACAGATTCCTTGTCCAAGAAAAAATTCTCGAGTTTGATCCCGCCAAACTTATCGATCTTCCCAAAAGCGGTCTTAAACTTCCGGACGTGCTTTCCGTTTCAGAGGTTAACCTTCTTTTAAACATTCCAGATAGTAACAAACCTCTGGGAAAAAGAAATTCCGCCATGCTCGAACTTCTTTACGCCGCCGGCCTAAGGGTTTCAGAGCTGGTTAACCTTAAATTTCTTGATGTAAATCTTGAAGCCTGTTTTGTCCGGGTTTTGGGAAAAGGATCAAAAGAAAGGATCGTACCTTTTGGTCTCTATGCAAAAAATAAAATTGACGACTACATCAATAATTCCAGGCCATTGCTTTTAAAAAATCGTATCAGTCAATATCTTTTTGTTGCAAGAGCTGGAAAGCCGATGACCCGCCAGGGTTTCTGGAAGCTTTTAAAACACTATGTAAAACAGGCTGGAATCAAAAAAAAAGTCACTCCGCACAGTTTGCGGCACTCTTTTGCCAGCCACCTCCTTGAAGGCGGTGCCGATTTGAGAACCGTTCAGGTAATGCTTGGCCATGTTGATATTTCTTCCACCCAGATTTATACCCACGTTGCCCGTGACCATCTCAGACAGATTCATGAAAAATACCATCCAAGAGGTTGATTCGATAAAAGTTACTTTACTTACCCCCTATCCTTCTACAAATTTCAACGGTCAAACAAAATATGATATCCGGGGCCAACTGTTCGGCAATGGTTTTATCGAATAAAATTTTAGCTTCAGCGGGAAATTCATCATCTCTGTCCCAAAATTGAACTGCCACAGGAATACGCGGTGTTATTTCGAAAGCATAGGCTGCATCTGCCATGTCCAGAGGAATGCCATCAAGTTGTTCGCATTTTTCTTTGAATTCTTCGATATTGTTTTCATATCGCGTTTCGATGATATGGGTGGGTATTTTGTGTGGTCCACGAAAAAAGGTAGCACCGCCAGGAATATCTTTTTCGGATATCCATTCTTTGCTTATGTTTATGTCCTTTAATCTTAAAATATAATAGATAATGAAGAGGCCTAATAAATGACTTACCTCGGGGTTATCCTCCTGAAGTCGTATTATTTTAGACTCGTGGGGATAGATGCCATAATCTTCACCCCAAACGGATATTCGATACCCTTTTTTTATGGGATCATAATCGCACAATGCAAGCCGGCTAACATCTTCGGGATTTTTTTCAGCCAGTTCAAAAAAGTAGCTGCTGTCGATTGAATTTTTCATATTATGTTTAATGCCTCCAATGATATTTTATAGCTCATTTTGTAGATACCTGTTATTACTTGAATTTTGCACGAGTTGGAGGCTTTCATATGCAAGGCACTTAAGGGCGAAGCCATAGTCTGCTATTGCGAGCCCTTAATAACGCAGCAGATGAAATCCTCTGGCTCGTGCAAGATTCAGGTATTAAAATGACCGGCCTAAGCCGCCGTCAACACAGATACTTTGTCCGGTGATATAATCGGCATCGTCTGAAAGCAAAAAAGCCACCGTCTTTGCTATCTCTATTACCGATCCCGATCGCTGCATAGGAATATTTTCTTTTGTTTCATTATCGATGGGATAACTGTCGACAAAACCCGGAAGAACATTATTCATCCGGATTCCCTGATTTGCATACCGGTCAGCAAAAAGCTTTGTAAATGCAGAGAGTGCCGCTCGCAACGATGAAGACAGGGGAAAGGCCAGACTGGGTTCTCTGGCGCCAAAGGAAGACATATTCACAATGGAACCACCATGTTTTTTTTCCATCATCGGAACGACATGCCTGGCAATCCGAACGACGTTTAAAAGCAGAAGATCGAGGCCATGGTGCCATTCTTGATCTGATATCCCCAAAAGATCTCCTTTAGCAGGATGGCCCGTATTGTTAACCACGGCATCGATCCTTCCATATCGTTTAAAAGCTTTAGATACAACTCGCTCCAAATCGTCTGGATTTGTGACGTCACCTTGCAACCCAATTCCCCGAAGTGTATCTGCAAGCTCTATAACAGTATCTGAACGCGACATCAAAACAAGATTATATCCGCGTTGAGCCAACTCTTTGGCACATGCAGCGCCCATTCCTTTGCTTGCAGCTGTTACAACAGCAACTTTTTTAGTCATCGCTTTACCTTTTACCTACCTCGAAGCATTATAACACCTAAATTAACAATTTTATTTTATCTCGTCAACTGCTCAATAATCTGCCGGTGATCGGGAAAAAGATTTACGAGAACGTCGCGCTTTGCAATTTCTAAGTCATCAAAATCGAATCCGGGCGCAACCGTACAACCCACTAAAGCAAATGATTCCGACGCTTGTAGGTTTGCACCAAACCATGAACCATATGGAACCATTGCCTGGAATACCTCACCGTTATCCATATTCATGCCCAGCTTTATCTGTGAGTAATTTCCTTTCCGATTGATGATATGAACAATCAAAGGATCACCAATATAAAAGTGCCACAATTCATCCTGTTTGATGCGATGAAATGTTGAAAAATTGTTATTATGGAGGAGAAAATAGATCGCTGTATAAAAAGATCGGTCACCTCCGAACCGCTCAGGTAGTGCGTGCTGATCGATGTTTTCAACAGAACGATATGTTTCTTTAAAAAAGCCGCCCTCAACATGGGGCGAAAGTTCGAGCTTATCGATCCAGTATTGAGCATCCTTCATACCACATCTCTCCATTTGGTAGACTAAAAAACAATTTCATACTTAAATCTTGCACGAATCGGAGGCTTTCATAAATTTTCATGCAAGATTGTGGTTATATTTAAAACAGCCCCCAATACCACGATAATAGCAACCGTACCGATTGTGGCGGCCATACAGTAGATCTGATGTTTTTTTTCCACAAGACGGCCCAAAAACAGCGCGTAGAGGATTCCAAGACCAATTCCCGCCATAAAACCGAACAAATGGGCCGTGAGATCCGAGTGACGTCCTGAACCCAAGAAACCCGAGCAAAGCCAAGCCTCCGGCAATGGGCAACCATGCTTTCATCCGCTGTTCGGCGATTTTTATCTTCCGGCATAACTGATATGCGGCCAGAATTCCAACAGCGCCAAATACAGCAGTTGATGCACCGATTGAAATATGACCATATCGAAACAAAGCTGCATTGGCCAGGTTTCCCAAAATCCCGCTTAAGAGTATCATCAACCAGCCGACACCTGCTCCGGTGATGCTGCACACCGCAGTGCCAAATACTGCGATTCCGGCAATATTGCCTGCCAAATGGGGGTAGTTTGAGTGCAGCATCAGGGAAGTAATGGTCCTATTGATCTCTCCATTCAGAATATCATAGGCAGATGCGCCAAATTCCTTGACAATTTTTTCGACATCACCGGACCTGTTCACTGCGACATGGCATACCAGTAAAAGCAAGCAAACCCATATGCCTGAATAAGTCTTCTGATACACTTGTACTTCCTGATCATCCGGAAGCGGAAGATCTGGATTCTCTTCGATATATTTCAGGATAAGGTCCAGAGCTCTGTCACGGAACGTCTCATCAACCCAAATTTCCCATCCACTGAGGGATCTTATGATGGAATGCGGCAGATGATATGAGGACAGCACCAACCCATAGGTATCGGCCTGGTCTTGGGTGAGATTTTCGAATAATATTTCAATCATATTCTGAGTCTATTTCAACCGATCCAGAATTTCCTTCGCACTCTGGAAGTTCAAGCCTTCCTCATGCGTAACAAGACGGTAGAACTCACAATCAATGCAACCGGTCATCTTCAACGCGAACTCTCCTTGAACCTCGCCATCGCAAAAGGTTCCGGTAATCGCCCAACACGCTCGCCCTCCCATCTTGCCGGAATTCATGCTGTCTGTTTTAGACTCGATCGACGCAGGGCACACACCCAGTTCATCCACTTTTTCACCGCCGGGTTGTCGCCCACATTTCATGAATTCCCAACAATTCATTTTGGACATAACGCACCTCCAGTAAAGCATCCAACAAGAAAAAAGAACACTCGACAGCCGATTCGTCTGGCGATGGTTTTTTTGTCTTTGATCTGATAAAATCTCGCTTTTTAATTTGTAAAGGTCAATTTAAAATTGCATTTATGATTTGAATTTACAGCTTATATGATGCAAATATAATACGTTTTACATATTATATCAAGATGTTCCTATAACCCAACCTTCATTGACCTCTATGATGATGGATTATTGTTTCATTTCTTTTTCATCCTTTTCAATGTCTTCCAGTGTTTTAAAAACATATCTTGCAGGCCAATCTGCAACCGCACCGGATAATGCGACTGAAACTGCAGTAGCTTCTAATATCTCTTGACGACTTACACCTAAGCCAACAGCACTGCTGACATGATACTCAATTCAGCCATAGCAGGCTTTTGATATGCTAATTCCCAAGGCGATAAGTTCTTTGTATTTTTGTGAAAGATCGCCGCTTTCAAGGGCTTCCATTTCAATTCTGTCCATGTCTTGAAATGTTTTGATTCCGCTCTTTTGCATTTGCAAATTATACTTCTGTCTCAATTTTCTGGTTTCATCCGTGTCGATAAACATTATCTGTCTCCTATCTCCAATTTATTACCAATAGTCACAAATCAACTGACCCAGATTGTAAAATCAGCATGGATTTGAAGGATCAAAATGCATTTGCATTGGTATGTTTTGACTTAATTCAATCCACAAAGGAACAGCAGTAATCCGTTGTTCTTTTAACCTTCAGTTCGAATTTGGATTGGGCCGGAACTTCAAACGTATCTCCCTCCTCAACCCATTTCCATTTATCAGATCCCGGAAGCAACACTTCCAGACCGCCACTGATAATCTCTATGATTTCCTTTTGATCGGTGTTAAATTCATATTCGCCCGAGAGCATAATCCCAAGCGTTTTTTTAGACCCATCCGGAAATAGAATGGACCGACTCGAAACCTTGCCGTCAAAATAGATATTTGCTGCTCTAACGACGGTTACATTGGTAAATTCTGACATGGGGTTGTCCTTTTAGTTTAATGGGTATTTTGATTGTTGAAACATATTGTAGTACCTTCTCAGATCAGCTTTGAGAGCTCGTGTTCAAATATATTAAATATCAACTTCTATTAATAACAAAACTCCTTAAGATCATAGCTCTTTTTATATTGGGATTCAGGCATCGTCTTTCTTTTTCCGCTGAAGAACTCGATCAGTCTCATCAGAATCTCCGTGTAGACCGCATCCACTTGGTTTACAGATGCGTTTTCGAGAAGCGTTTTGATAAGAGTTGATTCGTGCGCCACACCGAATTCAAGGAGTTCGTTAAAAGCTTTAGCCCACACAAGAAAATCCGTATTTTGCAATTGGGCAACCTGTGAACGCAAGTCGTCCTCTTGAGTTTGTTTTTTGGGTCCAGAATCCCTGTATGGCTGTTTTAGGTGCTTTTCGGCAGGCTTGTATTCAGCACGGTTTTTGTTTATACGCCACCAAATTTTTGCCTTTGTTACGTAGTACAACGGCGGTGTAAAGTCCATATCTCCCGTTCGGGAAAAGGTATGACCCGTAATCTTGCCAAGCGTACGGGCAGAAACTTCCCTGACCTTTTTACTCTCATCGTCAAGGTAATTTGCCACTTTACTCACAACAGATGTATCGGTGTAATGATACAGCGCGCGCAGGATATGAACCAATCGACCCTGTCTGTTTCTTCGGAGATATCTCTCATCCTCAAGAAGCTCGGCTATCTGAGGGGCAACGGCATATTTTACAAGATACCCATCCTCTGCCAGATCAACAAACATCCTGCGCAAACAGTCATTATCAATGGCCAGGAGTGCTGAAACCTCTTGAGGATCGGAAAGATCATACATGTTAATTAGCGACATGGCGCCGACTCTGCGCCCTGCGTAAAGTGGATGAATGAGGCAAATCCACGCCACACGTTTTGCGTGCAGGGTTTCTCCTTTTTGGTTAAGTGTCGTGATTAAAGTTTTCCAAGAAGCAACGCTGTCTGAGTCTAAGGATTTAGTAAAAAGCCCTTTCCTCAGAATGGTTGCAAGCCTGTATGAATCCATCGTTTCATGATTCACAGAATCATCAGCCGATGCTTGCACGGCAGGTAACAAAATTACCAAGATAAAAACTAATCCAACAAAAAGTTTAATTTTATCTCCTGGCTTCAACTTTTTCATACAATTAACTATCTCGAAATGAATAGAGCTTGCGCATAAGGCCTACATAAAAAATACCCTGCCGCTGATACCCCATTGCCTTCGGCACGACTCCTACGGAGTCTTCGATATCAAGGGCTCGCAGTCCCGCTGTAAGCGGGAAAGCTTCGCCTTTGATGACTCAAATCCGGGCCATCCTCGACTTTCGTTCATTCAGGGTCAGGCTTTATCTATTTCCTTCTTTCTTTTGTCTTTTAAATAAATTGCTTTAGAGAAACCGTCACCCACTGATCTTTCTTCGATCTGAAAAAGCTTTGTGGCCGTCACCAGTTCCCCTAATTTTTTGTAACCATAGTTTCGCGGATCCCCCGGTTTGGGAAATGCTGACAGTCTGTTTCGCGGTGTTGTTGCTAACGTGTTGGTTGGTGCGTTTCGGATTGTAAACAAAAAGAAATAAATATTTTTATGGACTTCCGAATTTAACGCCGTTTATCCTGAATCATTTTGTAAAAAGCAAGAACAATGCTATTTATCTGGTATTGATTTTATAGGGATCTTTGAAGGCAGGGTGCAAAAAAGCACATTTAGGTGCAAGATGGGCCCAGCCACTGTCATCCGAAGAAGCCTCAACTGCGTTTCTCAATAAGTTGACGAGTTTCGTATTTTGCTTAAGCTCCTTGGTTGTTTTGCGACGAATCGTCTCGGTATCGTCATCCTTGGATCGCAGCACTTCAGTGAATATAAACTTGTCACATGCGGAAACGAATGCTTCAGGAGTTTTTTTTCCCCGAATCCATAAACAACAAGACCGGCCTCTCTTATCCTTGAGGCCAGCTTAGTAAAATCACTATCGCTGGATACAATGCAGAATCCGTCGAATTTACCCGCGTAAAGCAAGTCCATTGCGTCGATTATCATTGCACTATCGGTAGCATTTTTTCCCGAGGTATATCTAAACTGCTGTATGGGCTGGATTGAACACTGTAATAGAACTTCTTTCCACCCCTTAAGGCCGGGCACCGTCCAGTCACCGTAAATTCTTTTTACATTGGCTGTCCCGTATTTTGCGATTTCCGATAGTAGGCCTTCAATAATAGAGGGCTGGGCATTATCTCCATCGATTAATACTGCCAATTTTTCAACTTTTCCGTTGGTCATGTTTTTTTCCTTTACGCGTCATATGTTTCTAATAAGCTCGAGACGAGCTGTTTCCCCGGTTTGGGGTAAATGATGACAGTCTTTTTCGCGGTATTGTCGCTAACGTGTTGGTTGATGCATTTTGGATTGTAAACAAAAAGAAATAAATATTTTTATGGACTTCCGAATTTAACGCCGTTTATCCTGAATCATTTTGTAAAAAGCAAGAACAATGCTATTTATCTGGTATTGATTTTATAGGGATCTTTGAAGGCAGGGTGCAAAAAAGCACATTTTTATGTGCATCCCTGAATGATCGTAAACAAAATGATCATTATTTATAATTTATTGGATTACGGATGGATATAGCTATTAAATAGATTCTGCTATGCTTGAAGGATAGATAAAGCCTTTCAAAGGCACGTCAGTGTTTTAATCGTTGCGTTTGTAACCGGGTGCATAGCATCCGGTTATCGGGGGATATACAGCATCCTCGACGTTTGCAGATTTTATTCCTCTTCTTTTAGTTTATCAGAAACAAATCCATAGATTCCTCTTTTTGAAGGAGAGGCGATCCATTTTTGCAAATAGTTAATTTCGGGGGTTTGAGGTAATTCCAGAGCTGTTAAATCACGCGCCTTTCGCAAACATAAAAACGCTTCTGAAAGCAATTTGAGACGCTCACGTTTTATACCATCCCGGCGCAAACCGATTAAGTTAAGGCGATAGTGACGAACGACCGTACCTGCCACCATCATAAAGGGCAAAACATCTTTGCGTATCAATACTCCTCCTGCAAGCATTGCCAAAGAACCAATTCTGCAAAATTGATGAATCATGGCTCCTGCACCAAAAACAACGTTATCACCGACCTCAACAAATCCGCCTAAAGCTGTATAAGAAGCAAAAATACATCCATTCCCGATGACACAGTCATGCCCGATATGGATAGTACTCATAAAATAACACTTGGAACCCACTTGGGTCGATTTGCCCGCTCTTGTCGCTCTGTGGATCGTGCTTCCTTCCCTGAAAACATTGTCATCACCAATAACCGTATATGTTTCTATGGTTTTGTCGAAACTGATATCCTGGGGCAAGCCTCCAATGACCGCATACGGATGAACGATATTATTCGATCCCATTTTTACATAACTGCGAATGAATGCATGAGATTCTATCAGACAATTATCTCCGATTTCCACATGATCTTCAACGACGGCATAAGCTCCAATTTTAACATTTTTACCAATTTTTGCTGTCGAGGCGATCTCGGCGGTTGGGTGAATATCCATTTATACCTTTCCATGGTGATGAATTCGAAATTAGTTGTTTTAATAATTCCTGAGAAATGAGGTCTGGGTATTTGGTCCACAGTTACTTCTATGCGAAAATGAATGAAGATTCTTTGGCCGAATCTCAATTACCTAAAAGTGGAGAATTCGAACCGAAATCAGACGTATGTTATTTTGCCCCTGTGTAACATACCAACAAACCAACAATTATTTCACAGCTTCCTTCAATGCCTTTCCTGCAACGAACTTCGGCACCTTACTTGCCGCAATATATATCTCTTCCCCGGTCTGAGGATTTCTGCCTTTACGAGCCTTTCTTTCAGCCACTTTAAATGAGCCGAATCCAATCAATGATACAGAATCTCCTTTTTCCAATGCATTGGTAATGCTTGAAAGAACACAGTCCACAGCCGTCTGAGCATCCTTTTTGGTTTTAAGGACCTTTGAAACTTTATTGACTAGGTCTTTTTTGTTCATTTTTTTTCTCCTTTCTTGATAATATTACAGTATATTACAGAGAGTATAACGATCCCCTTTTTTAAGATTTATTATATCCACTTCCGATTTTAAAACCGTTGTTAGGTGTTATTTATATACAACTGATGATCACCACGGTTCTTATGTCCGAGTGTCGCTTACTAAAAGCGTCGCCGTCCTCCTCCGCCATGCCTTGGTCCTCCACCTCTTGAACCACCTCGACGGCTATCAGAGCGAGGGCGGGCTTCATTGACATTAAGGCTCCGGCCTATCAAATCCTTCCCATTCAAGCCTTCGATTGCAGACTGTGCTTCAGATTTGGCGGGCATCTCCACAAATCCAAACCCTTTTGATCTGCCGGTGTAATTGTCTTTTATAACCTTGACGGTATCGACATTTCCAAAGACCTCAAAAGCTTTTTTTAAATCCTCTTCGGTCACCTCATATGATAGATTCCCTACATAAATATTCATTCTGATCTCCTTCGAATAAAGATAATTTTAAAGGTTGTTTTTCTCGACATTTAAGACTGCTATCAATTAAATATCACTGCAAATTACGTTTGTAAATTGTAGGTAATTTGGCGTTCGATTTTTCCAAGATAATGTGGAAGTCAATAAATCGGCTTACAATTCTTTATCATTTCCAATCTTCAAACAAAATGTGCACGAATAAATTAAAATTAATCGATAAAAGAAAGAAATGAACGCCTCTGAAGTAAGAAGCTGATCTAGCTTTCTTCGCAAGATGGTGCGTTCCTGATGTATAATTGTAAGTATTAAGATAGAAAAGTATTGTGCATTTCCAAATTAATAGGATTTGAGAGGCTGTAAGTTGATGGCTTGTGTGCCTTTAGAGGTTTCTTTTAATTCAAAAGATACAGGGTCACCCTTTTGTAAACCGAAATGCCCAAATTCCTTGATGCCCGATTTATGAACAAAAACGTCCCCATGTTCTTCAGTGTGTATAAAACCATAGCCTTTTTTTTCACTGTACGATTTGACAGTATCCTTCCATCTAATGTTTTTCCTTTCCTTGTATCTTGTCTTGTACAAACGCTCAGGAGGTCAATTTGAAGGGGGGCCAAAAAAAAATAAGTTCTTTGTACAGGCCCCAAAATAAATACCAGAAATATAAACAAGTAGTGAATGGTAGAATCAGTTAATTCTTAAATTAATCCATTCGTAATAATAAGTCAATAGTTTGACCTGAAAAATAATCCAGTTTTTGATTATGAATTATAGATGTGATTGATCAATTCATTCCAGATAACTTGTGTAAAAACCAAACGAACGCCAGATAACTTTTATAGTGACCACGCCATAAGGACGTGGTCACTGATTGGAGGACATCTGACACCCTTTAATATATTTGACAGTCTGCTCGCTTTCTTTCATGGTAAGGAACTTAAGGAAAAGAGCTGGAACCCAAGCAATACGTATATAGTGAAATCAGGTTTAAATCCGTGTGCGTTATAAATTCAGGATAGCTATTGTTGATTTATAATATTATAACCTGAAAAGGGTCATCATTTTCTTTAAATCTCAGAAGCTTAAACATTCGATATTCAACAAATTAACTTAACTGAATCTTAATTGAATCGGATCATTTTATTCTCTGCTGGACGATCGGTTGTGCAATAGCGCCAGCCTGTATGAAATTGGTCACTGAAAGGTATCGAAATTCAAAAAAGTCTTTTGGCAAAATCATGATTTAGTAGCCTAAATTGAAGTCACCCGCCTGACCAAAAGCATCCACCTTTCCATCCAGCAACCTGACATAATATACATTGGTGTAAAATCCCCCTGTTGTAAGGTGATAGTTAAGATATTCTGTATTCTTTTTGGCACTGCTGCTTGTAGGTTCACCAATGTTTTCAATGACTTCTTTTTTGGTCATACCAAGTTTTAGTTGATTCATTTTTTTGGACGATCCTGCACAGCCAAAAAGGAAAGCAACAGATAGAAGTATTACGATAATACGATAAGGTTTCATATTAATCCCCCTGCAAATAAGTAATAATTGAGATGCGTTAAGTGATATTGAATCTTATCCATCTTTCGGTTAAAGGTTATTCATGTTCTTTTTTATCGTGTTTTATTGAGAATTATTTTGATGTGTTCTTGAAACAGTATGTAAATTATCAAAATATAAAATACGAAAAAGAATGTCAATAATTGTAAAATGTTTCATCTCACATTAAAGACAAAAAAACAAATCCAAACGGATCTCAAACCACCACAAAATTAGGTGTATTATGCCCTGAAATATGTGGAAAAAACTGTTCCTAAAAGTGGATTCTCATATTCGGACTAAAGATGAGTTTCTGTCTGAAATTGAACAACAAACCCTGATGTTTTTGTGATGGATCTGGATTCAAAGATTGACGGGATTGAAACTTCGGGAAAGATAAGGTCTCAGTTTGCTGTTGCGGTTATATGTTTGTACCTAACCTGATGCATTGACCTGAATATTTTATCAAAGTATCGTGAATGCATACCTGTAATAGGGGGGGATGAAAGCGTCCGGGCAAATGATCATTACAACCTGTTGACCAACGCCTGCCATTCCCCGCCCTATCGACGGGTATGCCAGTTTTAAAGCCAAAGGTATCCTTATCCCTTTGCTAAGATGTTATCGAGCCGCTCCAGGTCATTTATTACCCGCCACGTGCCCCCCCCTTCCTTTACTGTCTTTTCCTGCCACTGTTTGACACGGGCCAAATATTTTTTTGGATCCTGATTGTCGGCGCGCAGCTTAGTTACGTTAAGTGCAATGATATGGAATCCGGACAGTTCAAACGGAACATCCCTTACATACCCTTTGGCCAGTTCTTCCTGAAGATCTGAAAATATCAGAATGTATTTATTGGCCGATCCGGATTCATTCAGATACTCAATAGCCTGAAGCATGCCACCGGAGATATCGGTGTAGCTGCTTTGTCGAACACCCGTTACAAAGGTATTGACGCTGTTTTGAAAAGCACGCTTCTGGTTATTGGCCACCGATGGTCTGGCATCAAATGTGACCTTGGCGACAATGTCTTTTTCACTGAAACTGCCGGTATCGATTCGTCCCACAGCCATGGTGTCTCCGGGCTGTAACGTGCCCAGGAGGTAGTTGATGATTAAACGGGCTTTCTTCAACTCCACAGCATAGGTTCCCGACGTATCCAAAAGCATGTAGACCCCTTTTGCCCGGTTCGATTGTTGTGAGCAGCCGGTGGTCAAAAGGATTAAAAAACCGATGAGCCAAAATCGAAAATATTTCATTTTGCCATCTCCTTGTTCTCGGTCAGTGGATCCACAGCGGGCATGGCCCCCGAGCCGATCGTCTTCTCTTTCTCTGCGGGGTTGTCTTTGGTTTGAGTCCGAAACAGGCTTTGGGTCACAACCCCCTCCAGCCAAAGCGCCGGAAAAATAACCAGATCGTAAAGGTTTATCATCAACCGCCCGGTGTAGTACCCGAGCAGGCCGGTCAGTCGCAATGCAAAGGTTAAGGAACGGAGCACCCAAGCAGTGATTAGGCCCAAAATGGTTCGGGAAGATGCCACAAAGGATTCCAAAGGTATGGCCACAAAGGTGAGAATAAACGGCAAAATAAAGCCCATCACCATCTGTCCAACCATTGGGATCACACTTCCGGCTACAGAACTGGGTGCTACACCTGCCAGGCTCTGACGCAATGCCTCCATATCACCTGCAATCCGGTCGCGCATAAAGGCCAGCGCCGATTCCACACCGGCTAAAATGGCCAGCAGGCTCAAAGCGATCCAGAACAGCATCATACGCATGCGATCGTCCATGCTGCCAATGATAGGAAACAGTCGCGTGATACGCAGCGACTCCATCAAAAAAATACCGGTACAGATCTCAAGACAGATGATTACCAAACCGGCGATATCTGATGTCTTGTAGGGGCCGAGATAACTGGCGCCACCCACCATTTCTGACATCGGCAGAGCGATGAGATTAAAATTAATTATGGCGCCGCCTAGAGCAATTAGAAGAACCGCGCCGGAAATGAAAAACTGAGTCATCGAGGAAGAAGAAAGCGTTCGCATGGCCGAGTCGGTCTGTTCGCGGATCTGTTCATAGTTGTCCATGTAACGATCGATTCGTTTGGCCCGAAAGTTCAAATCAGACAAGGATTTATTCAAACCGCCGAGGGTCTTTTTTATGGCGCGCAATAAAGGCAGCATTCGATTGAGGATCGCATGACGATTGGAAGCATCAATGCGGTGCTGTTCGAGCGCTTTTATCTGCTGTTGGGATAAAGTCTGATGAATGTCGTCCAGCATATTGCCGACGATAGGGTCGTTGCTGGGTCGAATACTTGCAATCGCTTTAATGACCTTAACCCAATCAGGCAACGTCTGAGGAATTTCAACGCTATTTTGGTGGTCTTCGTCAAGTTTGACGAGGTTCTCGTTCAGCTGGCGTTGAAGCTGAGGATATCCCTCCAAGTCTCGTTGTACCGCAGTGGAGATACGTTCAAACTCCCTTTCCACACAGCGTTCGGCATGTTGGCGCCCGGCACTGAGCAATACATCCCGGTTGCGATCGTTTAGGCGCTTTTCAGCCAGTTTGACCGAAGTAGCAAAAAGCCGCATGCTATTTCTAATAATCATGCTTAAAGATGCCAGGCAGCGATGACTCGGTTTACGCGCCAAATACATTGCTGCAATAATTAAAACGATCCACATGAAAGTGGAAAGAAAGGGGCTGGCGGTAATCGTTGGTAAAAATCCGGTGGTTGTCATGGGACACCTCCCTTTTGTTTGGGTTATACACCACGGGAGGTCAGCTCATTTGCCGATGAACCTCTGCAAATAGAAAACGCCTTAGCAACAATAGTATGAAGGCGTTTGCTGGTACCTTCGGTAGCCCGGCTATCACGGCCCTTGGAGCTTTTGACCCGTGGCTTTGCGTCACTGCCTTTCGACAGCTTTGCCCTTTCGTTGGTAAATTTATAAAGCAATATGATAGTACACTTCAAAGACAAAGTCAAGTATTATAGCGATTGGCACAATAATGGCCTGCTTGCCTGCTGATCACGAAACGGTTTCGGAATACATTTATTAAAACCGTTATGTATGAAAATTTCTGATGGTCGATTTGACTTTCGAGAGCTAAAGTGATTTGCTAATAAAATCGTGTAACCTGAATCTTGCATGAATATTAATGAGAATCTTTATCATCTTTATTTGAAGCGGGTTTAAACAACATCATAGCATCATACATTTTACCCAAAGGATATTGGAGGCTTCATCTCCCCGCGGGGATCTTAGACTGCGTTTGAGACATTTCAGTCCCCTGAAAGCGTTACGGCTGCATGTCTCATGCGATAGAGATCTAGGCATCACACCGGCAACACCGCCAAAGGCGGGCAAGCCTCTACAATCGCTCAATTTAGTTTTAGTAAAAAGACTATTTTGTGAAAAAGACGAAAACGTATATGAAAAAAACGATTTTTCTTGTTTTGGCAATCGTACTGGTTTTGACATTTGAGGCTTTTGATGCTTCGCCCAATCCCCTGGATCTTCCTTCTTTGCTGACATCTGTTAAAAATATGGATACCCTCTCCTTTTGCGGAGAACGGGTTCCCATTGAAAACCAGGAGGTTCTGGAACGGCTGGAAAAGGAGCTTTTGCTATCCCTTGGAGATCGACCCCAGGTGATTCTGTGGTTGAAGCGCTCCCGCCGATATCTGCCGTATATTGAAAAAATGTTGAAGGAAAACAATATGCCGGAGGATCTCAAGTATATGGCCATTGCCGAAAGCGCCCTTCTCCCCCATGCCGGCTCTAAAAAAGGGGCCATTGGATTTTGGCAGATTCTACCCGCTACAGGTCGCAGGTACGGGCTGATTATTGATGATACCATTGATGAGAGACGAAATATATTTGCCTCTACCCGGGCTGCAATAGCGCATTTAAAGACACTCTATGAATTGATGGGGTCCTGGACCCTTTCAGCCGCTGCCTACAACATGGGTGAAGAAGGGCTGGAAGCCGAAATCATGGTGCAACACACCTGGGATTATTACCGTCTCTATTTGCCCCTTGAAACCCAGCGATTCATATTCCGCATTCTTTCGGCCAAACTGATTCTTTCGGAACCTGATCGATTCGGCTTTAATCTCACGGATACAGATTATTATCCGCCTCTTGAATTCGACCGAATCAGCATTGACTGTTTTCAAGAAATTCCGCTGAGCCTTGTTGCAAAGGCGTCTAAAACGGACTTTAAAGTCATCAAGGACCTCAATCCCGAAATTCGAGGACACTACCTCACCGAAGGCACCCATTCGATTCTGATTCCCAAAGGGGCGAATAATGGATTTAACGAGCGTTATAAGAAACTGGTTAAGGAATATGAGGGAAAGAGGACAGATCGGATTTACATCATTAAAGAGGGGGATAACTTATCATCCATTGCCGATAAATTCGATGTACCCCTGGCGGTTCTTATTATCTGGAACCGTCTTGACTTGAACAAGCCTATCCACCCGGGAGACCGGCTGATTATTTATCCGAAGTCCAATATTGTCAGACAGGACAAACAGGATTGACAGGATATTTTTTCATCCATCAGGGGATTACCATTTAACAGGAATACGAACCGTTTTTTTAGCCTTGTTGGTAAAAAGCAGATATCCGTTTTTTTGACCGTATAGAAAAAGATCCCTCGTGATCTCTACATCTTTTTTGCAGTAATCGATGATTTCCCGCATCCGTCCCTGTTTCCACCACTGAAGGGCCTGAAGGCCGTCTGCCGTCTTTTTTTGACCCAGGGTCACTTTGGCAAGATGGTTCAGAGAGAGTCTGTAACCGAGACGATAGTGGACGTCTTCTAAGATATCTACGGTGGGAAGTTTTTCAAAATTAAAATCCGAATACCCGGCAAGCACCCTGAAATCAAATCGTTTTACGTTGAACCCTACCACCAGATCGCATTTTTGAAAATGTTCGATGAGCTGATCCACCTGATCATCTAAAAATTCAAAATATTTATCTTTTTTTGAGTCATACAATACGGCACAGCTCATTTTCATTAAATCCGCTCGATGCCAGCCGCCCACCTCCTGGGCAGATCGCTGTGTCTCGATGTCGAAGATACAAAATCGAGTGCCCGACCCTTTGAGCGGAGCCTGGTCTATTGACGGGGTTTTACACGCATCTTTGAATGCCCTGCGCCTTGCGAGCATTCTTTTTCGTAGCCGCCCCTTGTGGCCGGCAGATTTTTTGCTCCGATCCATTACCGCTGTTTTCTTCTGAAATGATGTGACCTTTACAGGAGATCGAAATTCTTTTTCTTTAGACCGTGTATCTGCTGGATATGTTTCCGGCATTGCAGCATCTTGCGCTGATATGAGTTTGTTCAACAGAAAAATCGCTGAAGCCTTGTCAATGGGCCGGTTTCCGGACCCGCATTTTGGGGAATGCACACACGACGGACAACCTGTCTCACACGGGCATGCGCGAATCACTTTAATGGTATTTTCGAGTAGTTCTGTTGCTTTTTTAAAGGCCTGCCTGCTCAGGCCGGCGCCCCCTGGAACCCCGTCGTAAATAAATACCGCTGCGCTACCCACCTGAGGGTGATGGGGAGTGGCGATACCCCCAAGGTCATTTCTATCCGCCATCACCAAAAGGGGAAAAATACCGATGGCCGCATGTTCAATGGCATGAATCCCGCCCATAAAATGTAAATACTGTGCTTCAGCCTGTCTTTGAATCTGAGCAGGAATTTTAAACCACAGGCCTTCGGTCTCAAATATCAGTGGCGGAAGTGTCAGCGGCGTGATGCTCAACTTTTTTTTGGCATGTATACGCCATTTTTCATATCCAATTACTTGATCTGTAACTTTAAGTCGTCCAAAATATACATCTGTATTTAATAATGTTTTAATGTCGTAGATTTCGAGTATTTCCGTATTTTTCTCAGACCGCACCCGGGTATAATAATCGACCTTGGCCCTGGACACCTTTACGGTCTTTGTGTCCAGATCCAGGGTGTTGACCAGAAAAGTGTTGCCCTTATGAAGATAAATGGCCCCGGGATGGGTCTCTTTGAAGGCTCTGAATTCATCGATCTCCCCTTTGTGTTTCCCGGTTTTGCTGCTCACAATATTATAGCGGGTTCCGGTTCCCCTGAGATCCACATGTCGGTGAGGCGCCAGCCGGCTGGAATAGAGTTGAGTCCCATCTTCACTTCTTAAAAGTGCACCGCTTTTCTCGAGACCAAATACGACCTTTTCAACATGTTCGTCCAGCAGGAACGGTTCACTCGATTTTAGCGGCAGCTCGGCTGCTGCACAGGTGATATGCCTGGACATAATCTCGGTATTGTGCGGGTTGATCACGGCGGCTTCGGGCTCCCGATTCAGAAAATCTTCCGGATGGCGCATAAAATACTGATCCAGGGCATCTTCCCCGGCAATCAGGACCAGGGTGGAATCCTGTCCGCTGCGCCCTACTCTGCCGCCCCGTTGCCACGTCGCCACCACCGTACCAGGATACCCCACCAGAAGGCACAGATCCAAATCGCCAATATCAATGCCGAGTTCTAAAGCACTGGTGGATATCACCGCCAACAGGTCGCCTTTGGCCAGCTTTGCTTCGATCTCCCTTCGTTCTTCAGGAAGAAATCCAGCCCGATAGGCACTAATCCGTTGTGCATATGGACCGGATTGACTTCCGGCCCAGATGGCAATTAACTCGGTCAGTTTTCTCGACTGGGCATAAACAATGGTACGTAAGCCCCGGTGGAGCGCAGCTTTGAGCAAAAGTATGGCGGTCTGTGCCGGGCCCTGAACCGGGTTGATAAAGACAACGTGTTTTTTGCCCAAAGGGGCACCGCTTTTTGTGATGGTTTCGACCTTTAGCCCTGTGAGTTGCTCGGTAAGCTGGGCGGGATTGGACACGGTGGCGGAACAAAAAACAAATGTCGGATCAGCACTGTAAAACGAACATATTCTTTGAAACCGTCTGAAAACCTGGGCCATGTGCGATCCCATGATGCCCCGATAGGTATGCACTTCATCCACCACCACCATATCCAGATTGCAAAAAAAATCAGCCCATTTTTGATGATGGGGCAACAATGAAAGGTGAATCATTTCAGGGTTGGTCAAAAGAATATTGGGCGGGGCCTCCCTTATCCGTTTTCGATGCCAGGCAGAGGTGTCTCCGTCGTAAATGGCGATTTTAGATTTTACGTCTTTGTTGTGTTTCATTAGGGCTTCAAATGTACGAAGCTGATCCTGGGCAAGGGCCTTCAAAGGAAAAATATACAGTGCTTTGGAATCCGGGTTTTTAATTATATTTTCCACTACTGTGAGATTGTAAATCAGCGTCTTTCCGCTGGCAGTGGGGGTCGCAACCACTATATGACGACCGGACCGGATGAAATCGATGGCGTCCGCCTGATGCCGGTAAAGATCACGTATGCCTGCGGATTGAACCATACGATCTATTATTTGGGGCCATGGCTTCTCGGGTTTTGATACCCGAGCAGGGTGATCCGGCAATACGGTATGATACACCACCTGGTTTCCCAACCGTTTGGAAGAAATGAGGGATTGAATATACTCCTTAATGTCATTTTTTTGATGCATAAATTCGCAAAATCACGTTCAATTTGAGTTTATTGACTTGAAAAATGGAAAATCTGCATGTATTATACAGGCCGAACCATTTGATGGTATCATGACAAGCTACCGTAGTTTAAACCGATCAACAAATAAGATATAGTGTCATCATATTGCATGACACATTTTTCTTTTCAAGAGAAATAAGAGACCTGTTCTAAATGGAACATTTCAGGACCCATACCTTCAAAAAGAATTTAATCGTTTGTTCTCGAGGATTTTGTAAAAACTCATTGGTATCATGATAAACCAAATTATTGTATTGATTGTGTTGCTGTTTCTATCCGGTTTTTTCTCTTCTGCAGAAACCGCCCTTTTCTCCATAAGTAGAACAAAAGCCAGGCATCTGGCCAAGAATAAACACAAGTCCTACATTCTGATCAAACAGATGAAAGACGATCCGCATCGACTCCTTTCCACGGTTTTGATCGGAAACAATATCGTCAATGTGGGTGCAGCCGCCCTGGCAACATCCGTTACCATTCATTATTTCCCAAATTATGCAGTTGGTGTCGCCACCGGTGTCATGACCTTTCTGATTCTGGTTTTCGGAGAAGTATTGCCCAAATCCGTCGCCACACGAAATAATATTTTGATTGCAAGAATGGCTATATATCCCATATATTGGTTCTCAATTTTTTGTTATCCCGTTGTTATTTTTTTAAATTTTATTCCAAAACTCACCGGAAAGATTAAAAAGACCCCCACTGTAACCGAACAAGAGCTGATGACCTTTGTTGAGGTGGTTGAAGAAGAAGGTGAAATTAAAGAAGAAGAAAAGGAACTGATCCACAACATTTTTGAGTTCGATGATACCAATGCTTCGGAAATCATGGCGCCAAGGGCGGACATGTTCGTTATCGAGGCAGATGAAAAACTGAACCTGGAAGATATCGTCAAGTCGGGTTTTACCAGAATTCCGGTTATCGAGGACGATATTGACCATGTCATCGGCATTATTAACATAAAAGATCTTTTTTTGCATGAAATTACCTCCGGTAACGACATTGATGTCCGTAAAATTATGACCGCCCCCTATTTTGTTCCTGAAAATAAAAAGCTTGACAAGCTGCTTCATCAATTCAAAAAAAGAAAACACCATATGGCCATTGTTGTGGATGAACATGGCGGCGTATCCGGCTTGATCACCCTTGAAGACGCCCTGGAAGAGATTGTGGGAGAAATAAGCGATGAAACCGACAGGGAAGAACCGCATATTGTCAAACACAAAATAAAAGAATGGGTCGTTCTTGGAAAGTCTGATATAGACGAAATCAACGAAACCATCGGGATGGACATTCCAGATTCTAAAGATTACGACACTTTTTCCGGATATGTTTTAAATACCATTGGAAGAATCCCCGAAGAAAAGGAAAAATTCACGTTTGGGAAATACAGTGTCACCGTGGAAGAAATGGATGGAAATAGAATAAAGAAATACAGTATCAAGCAACAACCATGAAATTTGATCAGATACTCAATACCAGAAGATCTGTGAGATCTTTTGATTCAAGGTTGGTCAGCGAAAACGACATCATTTCTATGATCGAAGCCGCACGTCTTGCCCCGTCTGCCTGCAACAGCCAAACCTGGCGTTTCGTCTTCGTAACCCAACGTAAAATTATTCGAAAAATTTGTCATGAAGCCATGCGGCCCGTTATTCCAAATAAGTGGCTCGAACAGGCGCCACTGTTGATTGTGGGATGCTCCCAGCTGGATATTATTGCAAATCGTATCGGCGGCCGTGTTACCGGCATCGAATATTACCAGATCGATCTGGGCATCGCCATGGAACACATGGTGTTAAAAGCCACGGAACGCGGCCTTGGGACCTGCTGGATCGGCTGGTTTGATGAAAACAAGCTCAAAGACATCCTTGAAATACCCAAAAAAGTAAAGGTCTCCGCTTTGCTGGCAGTGGGGTATCCAAAAGATGCGCCCGGAAAAACAAGAAAAAGAAAACCCACAGAAAAAATAGCTTTTTCTGAAAAATGGGGAAAACCCCTCACTCCTTAACCCTTTCCACATATTCCCCGGTCCGGGTATCTATACGAATAAGTTCACCCTCTTCAATAAAGGGGGGAACCTGGATCGGATATCCCGTTTCCAGCGTTGCCGGCTTTGTGCTGCCCGAGGCGGTGTCTCCCTTTGCCCAGGGATCTGCTTTTTCAATCCTTAAGTCCACAAATATAGGCAACGATATTTCAATGGGATTCCCTTTAAATAAAAGAACATTACAGACCGTATTTTCTTTTAATAAATTGATGGCATCACCCAGCTGATCTTTGCTGAGAAAGATCTGGTCATAGGTCGCTGTATTCATAAACCAGTACTGCTCACCATCTAAATACAAATATTCCATTTCATGATCTTCCAGGTGAGGCTCGTCGAATTTATCGCTGGATCTAAAGGTTCGATCAAACTGAGCACCGGTCAAAAGGTTCTTGAGCTTGCACTTGTAATAGGCTTTGCCTTTGCCGGGTTTTAAAAATGCATACTGAACCACCACATATGGGTCTCCATCGATTTCGATTTTTAGACCTTTTCTCAAATCACTGCTATTATACATGAGTTTGTTGCTCCTTTATTAAATTATTGGACAGCGTAATCTTTTGAATATTATAATATTTTTTTCAGTTAGTGCTTTACATTTAATGTCCTGGCCATCTGTGTTTACCTGCGTTCAATAGCCTTCTCTGCCCTGCGGGCCTCATCAACCATTTGTTTGACCTTTTCGAGGTCTTTTTTGAACCGTATTGAACGCCCCTTAGAGTCCAATACATTGGTTCCGGTACAACTGTCGACGCCTGCCGGCTTAACCTGCATAATGCCGTCAAAGACATTGTCAGGTGTGATGCCCCCTGCCAATATCACAGGAATATGACTTGACTGTACCAGTTGCGCAGCCACGTCCCAGTTGCATGTCTTGCCGGTGATGCCCACGAAACCTTTGACCGGCTGAAGATCAAAAATAGATCCAGATGATTTTACAATCAGAGTATCTGTCAAAAAATAATCGCTGACCGCCTCGAACATGCGCGCCAGCTCAAGGGTTTCTCCTTGGTTCGGCACTTTGGGTTGAGGAATCGGAATCGATCGCATAATTTTAATCTCAGGGAATCTTTTTTTAATGTTTTTCTGCAACAATACAAGTTTTTTACAGGATGCGCTGGGACCATTTTCAAGGGTTATCGCTTCACAAAAATGGATAATATCGGGTTTGTAGTAATCGAGCATGAAACATATGGTCACAAGATCATCAAACAGCGGTATCAAGCTGCTCCAGCCATCTTTTCCCTGAACCAAGTGTACGGTATCTCTGATGGAAGGAACTTTCCACGATTCCTGTGATACAATAACACTGCCGATATGATCAACGCCGAGAACCATCAGTTTTTCAGCTTCGGAAGGTGTTTGTACCTCATAAATCTGGACAATTATTTTATTCATTGATCTTTTTCGCAGGGGTCACGTATTCAGCCCAACTTCTCAACCCATAAACAAGTTGATAGTTTTTAACATAAAAGTTGACATTTCAGGCCGTTTCTAACATATTCAGCATGTTTCTGCAAATTGTTTACTTAAACCGTTTTATGGGGTACACTGTCTATAAATTCCACCGAAGCTGAGCGTTTCAAATTTTAAACGCTCAGCTTCGGTTCCAGCTTGAATCCTGCCGAAAAGAGCAATAAGAGGAAATCCATGATACTGATTATCGATTTTGGTTCACAATATAACCAGCTCATTGCCCGTCGGGTCAGAGAATTCCATGTATACTGCCAGATCGATCCGCCGGATGTCGATATTGACTATATTAAACACCTGAGCCCCAAAGGGATTATCCTTTCAGGAGGGCCATCGAGCATTTATGAAAAAAATAGCCCCAAGTGTGATGAGGCAATTTTTAATCTTAAAATTCCTGTGCTTGGAATCTGCTACGGTATGCAATTTATGATCAACGCGCTCGGGGGAACCGTTAAAAAAGCTAGAAAGCGGGAATATGGTTTTGCAGAACTTAAAGTTAAAGAAGATGCGGGTTTGTTTAAAGCTGTGGGTGGAAAAACAAAAACCTGGATGAGCCATGGTGATTCCATCACTAAACTGCCAAGTGGTTTTAAAATAACGGCATCCACTGAAAACACAAAAATTGCTTCAACGGTTCATACTAAAAAACATCTTTACGGCTTTCAGTTCCACCCTGAAGTTCACCATACGGCCAGGGGCAAAACCATGCTGCGTAACTTTCTTTTTGATGTGTGCGGTTGTAAACGGACCTGGACCATGAAATCCTTTGCCAAGGATTCGGTTTCTAAAATCAGAGACGTCGTCGGAAACAAAAAAGTTATTCTCGGTTTAAGCGGCGGTGTCGATTCATCGGTCACCGCCCTGTTGCTTCACCAAGCTGTGGGGAAAAACCTGACCTGCATATTCGTTGATAACGGCCTCCTTAGAAAGGATGAAGCTAAAAAACTCAAAAAGACCTTTAAGCAACACCTAAAAATAAACATCCGGTTTGTAAATGCCAAAACCAAATTTCTAAAAGCACTTTCTAAAATCACCGATCCGGAAATTAAGAGGAAAATTATCGGTAAAGTCTTTATGGATGTTTTTGAAGCCGAAGCCAGAAGGATAAAAGGTGCGGATTTTTTAGCCCAGGGAACCTTGTATCCGGATATTATTGAGTCACAATCGGCTTTCGGCGGTCCGACATCGGTAATTAAATCCCATCATAATGTCGGTGGTCTTCCCAAAAATATGAAATTAAAGCTTGTTGAACCTTTAAAATATTTATTTAAGGATGAAGTTCGCCTTTTGGGCAAGGCGTTGGGTCTGGATGAAGATCTGATATGGCGACAACCTTTTCCTGGCCCGGGCCTTGCCATTAGAATCATCGGAGAAATAAACAACAAGCGCCTTTTGATATTAAGAAATGTTGATGATATTTTGCTTGATGAAATTAAAAACAGTGGTTATTATCGAAAATTATGGCAGTCTTTTGCCGTTTTATTGCCCATAAAAAGTGTCGGTGTCATGGGAGATAAACGAACATATGAAAACATAGTTGCCATCCGGGCAGTGACAAGCAAAGATGCAATGACAGCCGACTGGGCAAGACTACCGCACAAATTACTTGGAAAAATTTCAAACCGTATCATTAATGAAGTTAGTGGCGTTAATAGAGTGGTCTACGATATTAGCTCAAAACCGCCCAGTACAATCGAATGGGAATAATTAGAAATGACTCAAAAAAAATCCAAAAAATTTGAGATGCCAATGGATGATGAAACTCCGGAATTCCAGGTTCAGGAAGAATTAGACGATCTTAAAGTTGAAAAGTTACACAAGCGAATTACCCGTATCTCGATCATTATCCCCTGTTTGGTTGTTGTTATTATTCTTGCAGCTTATTTTGATTTGAAAAAAAATGTCTCCAGTGTAAACACCAAAGGCAACATGGGGGTTCAAACCCTCTCCAAGGAACTTGAATCCAAGTTTTCTTCCCTTTCCATTAAGGAGGCAAATCTTGAAGATACCCTGGGCAAAAAAATTGCGGCCCTTGAAAAGACAACCGTTTCGTTGCAGACAGCTACAAAAGAGGCGACAACAGCCATTAGGTACATTAGATCTGCAAGGAAAAAAGACAATGAAAACATCGCAAGTGCCATTAATAAAATCGAAAAGACATTGGCTTCGATTCCCAAAGACCTTGAGAAAATTTTGTCAGACTTGAATGCCATCGACAAAACATCTTCTGAAAAATTGGTAATTTTTTCTCAATTCATGAACAGCTCAAAAAATGATCTTTTAACGATACGTTCGGATATCTCATCACTAAAATCATCCAAGGCTGACCGAACCGCTCTGAAAGATCAACAGAAAGTCTACCAGTTAGCGCTGCGTCAATTAACAATCAATCTTGAAGACAGAATAAAATCAGTCGAAAATATTTTAAAAAAACGGGGAATGGTTAATGCACCGGCCAAAAAACAAAGCCGGACCAACCCTGAAAAATCCACGTCGTCAAATCAGACGAAAACAACATCGCCGCCCAGTTCTTCATCTCCCAAAGAAACCGATATACCAAAATCTGGTATCATTATTGAACAGGACCTTTCCCCACAAAATCCGGAGTAATTGCCACCGAACCACAACACGCCGGCATCTTTTTATCGCCATTTCGATTTAAGGTGTTGATCAAAAATAAAACCGACAATAGAACCGAAAAGTGAAGAATCTTGGCTCAGATGGTCAGGCAAGAAAAGATCTGGAAGAAATGGGCAGACGATTCCAAGGCGCTATACTCACAGTGATTACCGGCAAAAAAACCACAAGATCGTATCTACGGCCAAAGGTCCGAAAATCGCCATTGCGTTTACAATCGATACTGGAACCTTTACGATTGTTGTGTGTCTGGAAAATAAATTTGATAAAACCAAATAAATGAGCGGTCTGGAAGTTTTTTCTTTTCAAATTGCTTAACGGATGCTTCTTTTTTATAAAAACAGTGTGTATTGTCCATAAACCCTAAAGATTTTGACAACAAGTGCCGAAAAAACAAGAAAGGAGGTCGATGATAAGGAGAATGGGTTATGGATATCGTGGTTGGGAAAATACAATCCGCTAAAGAGGAAGGAACTCACAAAAAATCTTTTTACAAAGACGGTAAAAAGACGACTTTTAAGGAAAGACGTAAAAACAAACAGGATCGACGTAAGAGTGTTAGAGAGGGGGTAATTGTATCTCTTTCTTTCAAAAATGATCGTCGTGTTCTACCGGATAGAAGAAAAGCGACTTCGCAAAAATACCCCTACTCTATTTAGATGGCGCCTCTTTTATACCATCCGCTTCCTGTTTCTCTTTCCACGACTCATACGCGTAATCAAGAAGTGCCCACTTGTCTTCAGAATCTATGGTTATCAACTTGATACCACCTTCATAATTATAATCCGAATCTCCCTTGAGCGCTTTAATCCAATTCAGAGTCCCGGTAAAAAAAACCGATTTTTCTTTATTAGGGACATCCATCATAAATTTCAGCATACAACCCAAAGAAAGTTTCGTCTTTAAGTATACCGTAACACCCATACCTTCTCTACTGATATTCACGATGGAACACTGCTGTTTCCAATCCTCTTTATTCTCCTCTGAATACCGAGCACCAATCCTCACAGGAAACCGTAAAAATTTTCGTCTATCTTTCACTCAATTCCCTCCATTTATTGCTATGGTTTGATTTCATATTTTTACTAATGTATACTACATAGCAAATCAACCCTAAAATATAACATGACAAAATGATCAACTGCCATAAATGCAAACATTACTATGTTACGTGGGATAAAAACTTTCCCCATGGCTGCAAAGCCATGAGATTCAAATCAAAACAGCTTCCATCCATACAAGTGCGTGTCAGCTCCCAACGCGAGTGTCTTTTGTTCAGCGAGAAGGAAACCAGCAAAAAAATAAAATCATAATTGTTTCAAGTTGCTTATTTGAAACTTTCTTCAATGAGTCTTTTCAATCCTGGGAATGTCTTCCGGAAGATCAACTTCCGGAGAATCGTATTCGGTAATGATCACCCGTATTTGATACCCGTATTCAATAGCCCGCAACTGTTCGAGTTTCTCGATCGCTTCGAGTTTGCCCTCAGGGAGGCTTCTGAATGTTTCCAGAAAGCGTCTGGTATATGCATAAATACCCAGATGTTTGTAGGTATCAAAAATTGTGTTGGCATCCCGGGCACAGGGAATCGGCGATCTAGAAAAGTACAGCGCATACCCTCTATTATCAAAGGTCACTTTACAATCTTTGGGATTGGTTATTTCACCTTTCTTAACAATTTTAAAGGCCAGCGTACTCATTTCAGTGCCCGGTTCGGTCTTAAATGGACTGACCACATCCTTTAAATGCTGGGGATGAACTTCAGGTTGATCCCCTTGTATATTTACTACAATATCATCAAGATCAAGGCCCATCTTTTCTGCTGCTTCCGCCACCCGATCTGTACCTGAACGGTTTTCTTTGCCGGTCATGACCGCATTACCGTCAAAACCACTTACAGCTTCAAAAATTCTCCGATCATCAGTGGCAACAACAACGTCTGTTACGATATTTGACAGACTCGCGCGTTCATATACCTGTTGGATCATGGGTTTTCCCTCAAAAAGCACAAGGGGTTTGCCCACAAACCGTGTGGAACCGTACCTTGCAGGAATTATGACGACAATCTTCATATCTTTCTCCACACTAAGATTTTGTTGACCCATTTATTAAGTTTGGGTTATCAATAGTGTTAACATTAAACATCAGCTTTTAAAAGGAATTATATCATGGATATGACATCTTTAAAACAGCTCCTTGACCATGTTTCCACAGGTAATATTTCGGTTGAGGATGCAGCACAAAAATTAAAGCATCTTTCGTTTGAGGATTTAGATTATGCACATATAGACCATCATCGCTCCCTTCGCAAGGGCTTTCCTGAAGTCATCTTCGGGCAGGAAAAAACTGTCGACCAGATTATAGGTATTATGGAAAAAATGCTCGTCCAGGAAAATATCGTGCTGGTCACACGTATCCAAGCACGTCATGCGGATCAGGTGATCTCACGCTTTCCTGATGCCGAATACCATGAAGATGCGAAAATGGTAGTTTGGAAAAAACATGACATTCCCCAAAGAGGCAAAGGTACCATTATTGTCATATCAGCAGGAACATCAGACATACCGGTTGCCAAAGAAGCCTTGCTTACGGCACAGGTTATGGGAAACAAGGTGGAATCTGTTTTTGATGTCGGTGTTGCCGGTATTCACCGGTTGTTTGATCATAAAAAACTGATCGAAGAGGCGTCTGTTCTTGTGGTCATTGCCGGAATGGAAGGTGCGCTTCCCAGCGTGGTTGCGGGGATGGTCAGCCGACCGGTTATCGCAGTTCCCACAAGTGTGGGCTACGGTGTCAGCTTTGGCGGATTAACGGCGCTGTTTGCCATGTTGAACAGCTGCAGTTCAAATGTTGCCGTTGTAAACATCGACAACGGATTTGGGGCCGGATATATGGCTTCCATAATCAACAGAATTTAATATTTGACCATAGAAAATTTATTTCAGCCTGCTGATCCCAAAGGTTTTTAGCCATATTTAGGTGCGATACTAAAATATTTAAAAAGGAATCATATGATGAGTGTAAATGAAAAATTCTGGATAGGCGTTGGAGATATCCACGAAGATATTTCTCTTTTAAATGAAATCCCCGATTTGGCTGGTGCTACAGGCATCATCATCAGTGGTGATATTACCAACAGAGGGGGAAGGCACAGAGCTAGTCAGCTGTTAAATGAGGTATCTGTTATTAATTCTAACATCTACGCACAGATCGGAAATATGGATCGGGCTGAAATTACGGATTATCTGGACGAAAAAGGGTGGAATATTCACGCAAAAGGCAAACAGTTGGCGGAAAATATCGGTATCATGGGGGTGGGATATTCAACACCAACGCCTTTCAGGACCCCTTCAGAGGTTCCGGATGCCATGCTGGGACAATGGCTCGAAATGGGGTATGAACACATAAAGCACCTTCCAAAACTGATATTGGTGGCCCATGATCCCCCATTTGGATCAAAGGCAGCTGAGCTGCCTTCGGGGGAAAACGTCGGCAACACGTCCGTTCTGGAATTTATCCGGCGTGTCCAGCCGGACATCTGTCTCACCGGCCATATTCACGAGGCAGACTCCGAGGATTTTATTGGAAAAACGAAGGTGTTAAATCCGGGAATGTTGTGTATGGGCGGATATGCCCTTATTCAACTAAAGGAAGATAGATTAGAGGCTAAACTTATGTATATATAACAAATAATTGAAGATTGATTATTGCTTATAACCGATTGCCCGTAAAAATTCCTTTCGTTCCTTGATATCCGCTTCGGTTTCAATACCCTTTGTTTTAAAACCGTCAACGACACCGATAATTCCTCGCCCCTGTTCTGTTTCTGCGATAAGGACTTCCACAGGATTTGCCGTGGCACAAAAAATCCTGCAAACTTCAGGAACATTTTTTATGGCGTTCAATACATTGATGGGAAACATGTCTTTCATAAAGAGGATGAAACTGTGGCCCGCCGAAAGGGCATAGGCATTTTTCTTTGCCAGTTCAATGAGGTCGTCATCTGTCCCCGAATATCGCACAAGACACGGTCCTGAAGATTCACAAAATGCCAGACCGAATTTTGCCCCGGGTACGGTATTCACCATCGTCTCATAGATATCTTCGACTGTCTTGATGAAGTGAGAATGTCCTAAGATCAAATTTAATTCATCCGGTTTTTCGATCTTGACCGTCTTGATGTCCATAATCCCCCCGTTAATTTCTTCTGTCTTTGCCGGTTCTTCGGTCCAGGCCTTTTCTTCGCTCCTGGCCGCTCCTTCGCTCCCTGCCGCTTCTTTTGCGCCAGATGACCCAGCTTTCGGATTGGTAAAGATCACCGGAAAAGTCAAAAGCACATTGATGCTGTGAACACCCTGATTTGAAGATGTCCGCCATTCTGACGGCATCTTCGGTCATCATTGACAGCTGTCCACAAGGTGTGTCGTCAATAACCACAGTAAAGCTTGTATCCTTAGGATCCGATTCATCGAATTTTAAATGTATTTTCATATTACAGCCTTCCCTCAGAGCCCATAGCACCACCGGTAATCAATTGAATACCCTCAGGCTATGAGAAATTTTATTGTGTGTCAAGAAAAAGGGGTAAGACTTTAACCTGCTAATGGGTCAAATCTTTATCCTTTACAACTTCGCTGGCAGACAGACCTCTATTGTATATTCTTAGCTCATCCATCAGGCCATTAAGCTTGTAACTCGAATTGTTCATCCATCCGCTGATTCTGACATTTGAACCCACTGTCCTGTTTGCATGACCCGATCCTCGAACCGTGCTCAGAGACTGCTCCACGCCGTCGATGAAAAGACTGTTTTGCGTTGTTCCGCTGTTTGTAAATACCGCAGCAATATGATGCCAGTTGTTGGCAAGCTTGGCAGATGCGCCGGTAATTCCGTAAATATCTCCCTGAGCGGTATTAAAACCAAAAAGGTCGCTATAAAACCAAAGATCGTATGAGGTCCATCCAAGGGGCATCTGGCTGTTCCCGCCAAGCCATTTCATCCAAAAGGTCACCGTTGTTTGATCACCGGATGAGGTTGAGACCGGAAGGCCGGTGATATCGATAGTGCCGGTGCTGCTGCTAAATTCTCCGGAATATCCGATATGGCTGTCAGTGGTATTTATTGCTGCACTCCCGTAAGGTGTGCCATGATAGCTGTTTCCGGAAGAATCCTTAACTTCACCGGCCGTCCCGACGTTCCAGCTGCTCTCGTCCATATAATAAACCGCCAAAGGTTCCGTGTAACAGGTTCCGGAGCAGGTATGGGTCAGGGTGTATAGGCTTGTTATCTCCTCTTCGGTCAACGCCTTGGAAAAAACCATAAACTCATCTATTTTGCTTCTTATTGTATTAGACACGGCGCTTTTTCCCAAATACAACGGATCATCGTTATCACTGCTCGCATTCATGGTTATGCCTGTGGCACTTCTATCCAGGGTACCGTTGAGATATAATTTAAGTGTTCCTGAATCATAAACGCCTGTGACGAAATACCATACGCCTGTAACCATTGAAGCATTCGAATCAAATCCCTGATTTCCAGGGTCAACACGAAAATGGATCCTTCCGGAACTTGGCCTTAGCCACATGGCGTAATTTCTTCTTGAACCATTGCCTTTGACAAACATTTGATCCCACCCACCGGATGAATTCTCCATCATTTTGTACCAGAAAGCAACGGACCAGTTACTTCCGGTTAAATCGAGAGAAGGATCATCAGGTATCTCAATGCCATGGTTGGCGGCAGTAAAAGATGCAGAACTGCAAACCTTACCCGATCCAATGGTATTGGCACCTCCTATCGCCTTTCCATTGAGGCTGCTGCCACCCGAGTCCTGGACCTCTCCGTCTGTGCCGTCCCAGCTGCATTCGTCCATGCGCCATTCAGCAGACAGATCCACCGAATAGGGTGCACCTCCTCCTGTGGACAAGACCGATACGCTCAAAATAATCTGTGCGGTATTGTCTGAACAAGATGCATCGGTCGCTGTTAGGGTAAAGGTGAAAGACCCCACAGAGGAGAGGCCGTCCTTTTTGATGGTGCATGTGTCAGTTCCACTGGACGACACCGTAAAGCCGGTGGCGCCGCCGGTATCAAGGGTCCACTCAATGTCCCCAAGATGTCCGCCGTTTGCCTGAAAGGTTTCCTGCTGGGTAACACTGCCCCAATCAATGTCTACACCGGATCCGCTGGTTCGTGAGACAGACAAATTGCTCGCTACCTGAATTGTGAAATTGCTGGGATTAGGATCAGGATCATTATCTGTATCAGAGTCTTTTACCTGAGCTGAAATGGTATACGTGCCGGGGCACTGATCGAGTGTTCCCGACAGTTGTGCGAGATAGGTGTGAAGGAACAGGTTGGACAAACCACCGTCATCGCTCAGGTTCCATTCATAAGGCGTGGTGCCGCCGGTGGCCTGAAATGTAGCAGAATAGCTGCTGTTGACGAAGCCGGACGGGAGAGAGCTGGTAGTAATCGAAACATTCCCCCCCCCTGACCCGCACGGTGAAATACTGTAACAATCCTGATCATCACAGTCGATATGACCATCACCATCGTCATCCGTGCCGTTATCACAAATTTCAGATGTTTCACTACTCCCGCCGCTGCCTGAACCGAAACCCTGGCTTCCGGCCAACACAGTGCATGCTTTTGAAACCATGAGGTCATCATAGGCGCCTGATTCCATGATCCTGTTCGGGTCATCATAAATCGCATCGTCAACCCGATTTAACCCGTCGAAAAGCCCCATGGCGCCATCTTCATCTTTTAAACCACCGCTGACAATGACATAGGCCATGTGCGTCAACGTACCGTTGATGTTCACATGGAGTTTATCCGGATTCACAGGATCATCCGAACATGCCGTCTTCAGCGTTGTGCCCATATTACCGGAATTCGTGACGGTTAAATCTTTGTTTACACCATATTTTAAACGTTTACCCCATGCATCGTCGCCTGAAGAAAGACCCAGCGTAATGTACGGGAGGTTTCCGAAATATGTCGGTGTTACAGAATCCTCTTTCCCGGAGGTTCCGTTGTCGGCAAAAGGTAATCGGCCGTTGGCCGCAACATATCCCTGGATGGCATAATCAACTTTTTCCAGTATGGCCCGGGCTTTCTTGACCTTTGAAGACTTAATAAGGGAAGGCAACACCGTTGCCACGATGGAGATGACAATTCCCACAATCACCAGAACCACCGCCATTTCAATGAGGGTAAATCCTGATGAATCCGTTTTAATCGTCTTTTTGTACAAATGAAGCATTTTCTTCATAATTGTTCCATGCCTAATTGAAGTTATCCACTACATGCCGCCAACCTGGCTGACCATATCGTAGACCGGAAGAAGCAACGCTAAAAAAATAACTGCAAAAATTGCACCCGCCACCACAAGGACGATGGGTTCGATCATTTTTCCAATCATTTCGACCAGGGTCGACAGCTTCTTGCTGTATTCTTCTGCGATGTAACCCAACTGTTCTTCAAGCGTTCCGCTCACTTCACCGATATTAATCATCCGTGTAACAAACGTCGGGAAAATAGAAGCGTCCTCAAAGGCTTCAGATATACTGCTCCCTTTTTTCAAACCTTTTCTGACCTCATCGAGTTTATCACGATACATTTCATTTCTAATGCTTTCACTTAATATTTTAATGGCTTGCAGAATATTAATCCCGGCTTTGATTAATAGAGAGAAGTATTCTGTTATATGGGCAAGATTTGAAGCAGAGACAATAGTCCCCGAAACAGGAAGTTTGATCATAAGCCAATCAGTGGTTTTCCTAAACTGACGACTTCCTTTGCGGGCAGTTAACAGTCCGATGAGGATAGCGGCAAATCCTATGAACAAATAAATAAAATATGCTTGAAAAAAATCTGATGTTTTTAGAAGATAAATTGTAATGGTCGGAAGGGCAACACTCATTTCCTTAAAAAGCTCGAGAATCTTCGGCACCACATAGTAAAGCCAAAAGACAAGGCCGATACCCAATGAAATAAATACAAACATCGGATACAAGAGCGCTTTTTTGGTATCACTGATAATGGTATGTATCCGATTTACATGTTCGGATGCTTCTTTCAACATCTCATCGAGTCTGCCTGTCTCCTCCCCTATTCTAATAAGGTAAATAACCGTTGGTGAGAAAAGATCACTAAATTTTTTTGCTGCCTCGGAAAATGACATACCGCCTTGTATGGCGGCAACGATATCCTGTATGCTACTTGCCATGCCGGGATGTTTCATACTTCCGGCAGCTTCTTCAAGGGCGGTGGTCAAAGGCATGCCGGATCTGAGAAGGAGAGAGAGGTTATTGAAGAGTTCAACTTGATCCGTCCGCTTGAGTCGGTTAAACAGCCTCAACGAACCCAGCTTCGGAAAAATTGATTCAAATTTATTCAACTTGGATACATAAATCGCCATACTCCCGTTTCTTTCCAAATAAGAGGCCGTGGAAATTTCATCCTGATAAGGAAGTTTAATGACGCCCGAAGAGGGCCTTCCGTTTGCGGCGATCAATTTATATCTAAAGTAATTCATTTTTAACAATCAATCATTCCTGCCTTATGTGACCCAAAGAACGCACAGCCTCTTCTGTTGTGGTGACACCCAGTTTAACTTTATTTCGTGTAACTTCAAAAATATCTTCAAAACCCGAAGCTTTTGCCGTTTGAGTGACAACGCTTAAATCATCACCTTTTTCAATAAGCTGGGATAGATTTCGATCTATGGGAAGGAGCTCATAAATGAGCGTTCGTTCAAAATAGCCCGTACCACCACATATTTCACATCCTTCTCCTCTGAAGAGCTCTTCAATGTCGGGATCTCGCAGGTAGGCTTTTTCTGTTTCAGACGGCAGATAGGAGGTTTTACAGCCATTGCAGATTTTGCGAACAAGCCTCTGGCTCACCACCCCGACAAGGGAGTCGGCTATTAAAAAAGGACGAATACCCAGATCCATCAATCTGGGAATAGTGCCAACCGCACTGTTTGTATGCATGGTAGAAAGAACCAGATGGCCCGTGGTTGCAGCGGTAACAGCGGTGGCCGCTGTTTCTGAATCCCGTATTTCGCCAACCAGAATGACATCCGGATCATGCCGTAAAAAATAACGTATGGCGTTGGCAAAAGTATAACCGGCCTTTTCGTTAACCTGGGTCTGTCGCAGTAAAGGAATTTTGAATTCAATCGGTTCCTCAACGGTAATGGTATTCTTCTGGAGCAAATTGAGTCTTCTGATACCGGAAAAGAGCGTTGTCGACTTTCCGGATCCAGTAGGGCCGGTGATCAGGATGATCCCAAAAGGTTCATTAAACATTTTCTCCAGGGTTTGGATGTGTTCTTTAAAAAAGCCGAGTTGTTCCAGCCCCATGACAGAACTTTCCATGGGAAGAACGCGAAGAACCATGCTCTCTCCAAGTGGCGAAACAATCGTAGAGACTCTGAAGTCATAATAATTGTTCAATATGGTCGTCGAAAATCGGCCGTCCTGGGGCAGTCTCTGTTCGGCAATATCCATGTCCGCCTTCATTTTGAGACTGGAGACAATTCTATTCAGGGCAACCGGCAGCGACAAAACCGATGTTATGACACCGTCTATTCTAAAGGAAATACTGGTGGACAGTTTCATCGGTTTGATATGGATGTCTGTGGCCCGCATTTTTACTGCAAGATGCAGGATGTGTTTTACTAAATTATCAAACCCTCTGGCCATCTCTTCGTTCTGAGAAAGAAGATAGACCTCTTTTTCAATGAGTTTTTCAACTGGATTTTCAAGAAAGTAATAAAATTTATTGACCGCCCGAACGATTTTTTTTCGCTCGGAAATGTAAAATTTCGGCAACAGTCCTGTCTGTCTTGAGATGGTCTGCCCGAGCTTTTCATCGATTAAATTATGTGCCGCGATCTCCAGCAGGTTGTCTGTTTTGCGAAACGGGAGGAAAATATTGTTGAGACATAATTTTTTATTGAACAGCTTAAGGATATTCTCTTCGGGTAAAATGGTATCCACATCAATGTAAGGGACACCGCTCTGCTCAGACAGGGCGACAACAATATCGTTTTCGGTAACAAATCCGAGCCGCTCTAATATCTCTCCGATTTTCTCTTTGGTAATCTTCTGCTCTTGCAACGCATAACCGATATATTCCTCTGTAATGAGCCCCTTTTCCTTTAAAACGACACCCAAAGGTTTTATTTTTTTTTCATGCGTCATTTTTTATATTTTCCACCTCATGGCACAACAGGAAAATGGTTTTTGCATCCGGAAATCCGGTGACTGGAAGTTTCATCTGTTCCTGAAAACCGACCACAGCCATCATAAGATTCTTTCCGACGATGCCATCAATGCGGGCGGTATACAAATGCATTTCAGCCATCATTTTTTGGAGCGCAAGCACCTCTTCTCCTTCATAATAATAAAAAAACTTGTTGAATATCACGGGCGGACGCCAGAATAGATAAAAATCTTGTTGACCTTCCAAGTTAGAAATATTTTTGAGCACACCATATTTTTTCTTGATGTCATCTGAAACATGATTCAGTCTGACCAACATGTATCCTGTTTCGTCGAATATCGCTTCCGTTATTTCGATAAACCGGTTTGTTTGTAAGGCTTCAAAAAAGGGTTTTTGATACTTTACAAGCTTATATTTTCCCAAAAAATCAATCACAGATTGGGGACTGACGGTGTCTTTTCCTGAGTGACTCAGGTCTTTATCATGAATTTGAATTTTCATCGGAACATCATTAGATTGTTTTGCCTGAAGGGCGTCTTGAGATGTGTCGAGCTTAAGATGACCTAAATTATCTTTTAGTATTGAATATTTGTTATTGCTTGAAGATATCGGAGAAATATTTCGGCTAAAACCGGAATAAACGATCCCTCCGAATAAAGACAGCGCTAAAAAAATAGATGCCGCTAAAGTTAAAGGCTTTTTCAATAATTTTAATTTTTTAGGACGAAAATCGATAAATGCTTCCATAACAATCTGTTTGCAGATCTCTGTTGTGTTATGAAGAAAAGCAACATACAAACACCTATCCATCAACAGATTAATCTGTCTGAAATTTCCCTTAGTGAGTTTATAAATATTATTCAGAGCCGCCTTCTGAATTCTTATCTGCCCCCTGTTCCCGGCCAGGTTCATTTTAAAAGAAATATAGTCCTTTAATTCTTCCAGGGTCAATGCTTTGACTTCTTCCTGGATAACAATTCTACTTCTGAGTTGTCTGAGTTCTTCGGAATTCAGCAAATCCATTAATTCAGGCTGACCCACCAGCAATATCTGAACCAATTTCTCCCGGCCTGTTTCAAGGTTTGAAATCATTCGGATAAGCTCGAGACTCTTTAAATCGAGATTCTGAGCGTCGTCAATAATGATCGCACAATTTTTTCCGCGTCGATTCTGCTTCACTAAAAAATCATACAAAAGTTTCATCTGATCGCTGAAAAGAAGACTTTCCACGTTGTGTCCAAAATCTCGATTTATTTCCCGTATCAGTTCTACATCCTGAAAACCGGTATAAAACACCAATGATGTCTCAACACCGTTCTCTTCGATAATGTTCATGATTCTTCGGCTGATGGTCGTCTTTCCCAGACCCACTTCACCTGTCAAAATCATGAATCCCTTTCTTGCGTTGATGCCGAAGATGATTTCAGTAAGGATCTGTTCGATATGTTGGGAAAAATAAAATTTCTCTTCCTCCGGGGATACTGGAAATGGATTGTGAAATAATCCAAAAAATTCGAAACAACCTTGTTCTTCTTTAGCTGAGTATGTATTCATAGTAATAGCCCTTACCCATCATTTACTTTTTTACTGTATGCATATGACATTTTGTCTCGTTATGAAAAACATGGATTGCCGGTTTATAATTTCTTGAGAATTCAACAGATTAAGATTCTTTATCCTTACTTAAACGGTATTTTTGCGATTTGTTAAACAACAGTTTCAAGTCTTGCATTATTTCAGCTATCCGAATATTTTCCGGATAAAGTAGTTGAAGTTTTGCCAATCGTTGATAGGCGTTTTCCATTTGTTTGGTATTGATTTCGATAATTGCCATATTGATTCCAGCTTCTTGATCGATCTCATTTTTTGTCAATACTATCTTTAAAAGATCTTTGGCTCGTTCAAATTCTTTATTATGTATATGCCAGACTGCTTTTAACTTGATGACATAGCTGTTGTTTTGACCCTTTAAAAGCGCTAATTCATCGAGAAGTTTTTCTGTTCGTTTTTTTTTGCCATGCCCCATCTCCCAGCGGATATCCGCCACCAGGCGGGCAATTTTTGCATTCTTTTTGGCATTTGCCAAAAAAATCTTTTCCACCTCCGGAATTGCTGTAACTTCTATGGGTATGGATTTATCTGCTTTTTCGATTTTCGTTTTAGCAACAGCATTTGTTTTAATTGTTTCCTTGGATTTCGGCGACGGCTCCTTTTCTGTTATGAAAGGTATTTCGGCATCGTCCGGTTTGTTTGAACCATAAACTTCAACCCGGTTATCATTCGCCTTGGGTGGTATATATTCAATCCGGCTCAACCTTGAATCTTTCGTTTCCTTCTGACTTTTCGATTCCTTATCCTCTGAGCTTTCAGCAGTATCGACATCCGTTAATTTCTGAATATCCGTATTTGGGACTGCAAAACCTTTAATATTTTCACCCGTTGTTTCACGAAGGTGATAATATCCGTAAAGGGTTCCTACACCAATAACAGTTAATATCAAAAGTACGAAAAGAACAGCAGAAGGAGAATAGAGTGCATTGTTAAAGAAGTGGATTCTCCTTCTTCGCACCCATTTATTTTTACTGTTTTCCTTAACTGATCGACTCGGTTTTCAGTTTTTTTAATGTTTTAAATATTACGCTCATACCAGTTTTACACTTAAAATAATTACAAGCTCCCTGGATTCCACGCGCTTTAGTTCATTTTTAAAAAGATAACCAAATATCGGTATGTGAGATAGAATAGGAACTCCTTCGTCTTCTTTGGCTTGAATGTCATCAATCAGGCCTCCCAACACCACAACGTCTCCATCTTCAAGGTCAATGGTCGTGCTAATTTCCTTAATTCTGACTTCAGGCAAAGATATCTCCGTGCCCCCTTGACCTCCTACACTTCTTGGTATAAGACTGTCTCGATCTACAGAACTGTTGATGGGATTAATCAAAAGGGAAATCCTTTGATTTTTTCCGATAAACGGGATAACGCCCAAAATAAGTCCATCGAACACTGTTGAGACTTCAACATCTCTAATCTCTCTATCAGTTCCCGTGGTCACCTCACGCGTCGTCTGCACACTTTTTTGGTACGTAAAGGATGTTCCAACGCTGATGAGAGCCGGTTTTCCGTGTTTGACACGAATGCTCGGATTGGACACCACCTTTGCTTTACCGAACGTCATCAAAGCATCCATGGCCGCATCAATGGATATATCATTGTTTTCATGACTAAAAACCAGACCGCTGCCCAGTGACCATGCAACGCTGGTCTTTGACGTTAATGATGCTGCCTTATCACGCAGTACACTCCAGTCAATACCATATTGGTATTTGTCTGTAAGACCGACTTCAATAATCCTTGCCTCGATGAGTATTTGTCTGGACAGCATTGTTTTGAAATTGTTGATCAGTTTTGAAATGGATTGAATAACGTTCGGTGTATCCTTTACATATAGACTTCCGGACAACCGGTTCAGAGCATATTTCCCGTTTTTAGAAATGACTCGAGTGATCATTTGTTCGATCACATCGTAATCATTGCCCTGTTTGGCTGTCTGGCCGGAAAGTTCAAATTTACCTTTTAAGCCGCTGGCGGTTTCCCCTGACGCACCAAGCACATCTCCTCCGACATTAAAATTTGCATTAATTTTGGTATCAAGAAAATCGAGGCTGAAAATATGTTCTTTAAAAGGAAGGATACGGATGACATTCCCCCCAATCTCGTAAAAAAGGTCATATGTACCGAGCACCTCTTTTAGAACAGTGGCTGCTGACACATTTTGAAAATTAAGCGTGAGTAGTTTCTTCTCAAGACTTACGGCTGGGTCAATGATAAGGTTCATTCCCACGGACTGTGACAGGGAATAAAGAATCACCTTAAGATCTTCATTGATCATTGAAAATGAAACCGTATGATCTTCCAGTGGATCGTAAACCGGCATGACGGGTTTATCATTGACTTTGCGAGGCGTTATCCTTTCCAAACTTGGGATAAATTTTCTCTGCGAGGCTTCCAGCTGCTCAGATTCAGACTTAATATGCTTTTGAGTGGTCTCAAGCGATAATGTTTCAAGTGAAGGGGTTTTTTGGGTTGCACAGCCTGTAATAATAATCATCGAAAGAATTACCCCGAATATGATATTAAATTGTCTCATGTACCCTCCAACAATGGAACGCCTGTGAACTTTTATTGGATTTCTCCCCATTTTGTAGTTTCAGCAAGCGATATCCATGTCGTTAATTCTCCTTTTTTCACCCATACTTTGCCAGATTCTATTTTTAATAATCTTTCCGCCGTCCGGAAGATCAGCGCCTTGGGGATAAAAAGATCCATCTATGATACAAAACTTCTTCTCACCTGAAGCAAATGTAAAGGTTAAGGCGTATGCCGCTTTAAAATGAACCCTTTCTCCTAACTGACCGATTGTTTTGTTACGAGAATAATGTTGATCTGAATAATGCCAGAACCGGATGTGCTGATCCGAGGTCGATTCCAATTCAACGGGGTTGTTAAGATCCATCATTTTTCTCTCGAGCTTGGATATTTCTTTCATAATGGTCATATCGGGAACAGTAAAGTCAGATGAGGTCCCCGTTAAACGAATGGTGTTGTCCATGGTGGGATCCTGTAAAGAATAAACAGCATAGATCGCTGTGGGAAGCAAAACCACAACGATAATAACGATTGAAATCAGCCCATGATATTTTCTTTTCATCCAATCCTCTTTGTGAATTTGACAAGAAATTTTGAGTCATTGATGTCAGTGTCAAACCGATTCTCCACAACAGTATAACCCTTTTTTTTCATAAAAGAGATAAATTGCTGATATCCTTTATGGGCTGTGTTAAAAGCCGTCCTAATCTTACCGAAAATTTCCAACGACATCGCATTATGTGTATAATCGATTTTAAGGATTTCTGTTTCCATATCCGGAGAAAGGCCATTTGTAACGTCGCTCATTACAAGAAGATATGAAGGTGCGTCTTTGTTATATACCAACCCTTTAATGAAACCGACGGTATCTTTATACGTTTTCAAGGGGATGGTACTCAAAGAGGTCTCGGTCTGAAGCACAGTTGCTTGATGATTCAGTTGTTTTAATTCTCTTTCAAGCATATCCGTCTTTTTCTGGCATAAAAAAAACCCGCCAGAAACAGCCAGCAAGAAGACAAAAAGCAGTATATTCAATGACGCTGTCCATTTTTGAGTGTAATGATAGATTTTTTCTACCCCAGGAGATATCCCGCCGTTCCCGGCTCGACTTTTCAGCGCCATTGAAAAGGAGTTTTGATACGTTTTATTATTGAAAGATAAAGATTCTTCTTCTAAATAATAGGATTTATATTCCTCGTTTTCAGTCCATTCCGGACAATCTCCACTATCGATCCAGTTTAGTTGATACACTTTTTTAACCTTCATTCCGTTCTCGGTCTGAGCGGTCTGAATGTCTGTTCGAATGGCATCCCAGAGGACGTCTATCTGTTCATCACTCATGTCGAATGCAACGCATCGGTTTGAGTAATAAATTTGCTTTTTGTTGCCAATAATCAAATCAGCAAATCTGCCGTGCTGAAATACCACGGCAACTGGATCTTCTGTACGTATTTGTTTTAAGACATTATAGAGAAACGCATATAAAGGAAGCATTAATATGCCGTCTTCGTTTCCCCGGATCTTCTCAAGGTAGGCGTGGTAATGGCGGGCTGGAAGCGCAGTGAAAAATATATCGGTTGTATTTTTTCCCCGCTTCTTTTTCCAGTGTGCAAGTACTTTTACCGGCTCATCAAAATCACCTGATTCTTGGAGTCGTTTTCGAACCACAAATTCCGCATATTTAACCGGCGCTTCAACAGTCATGGTCCTGGAAATCGTTTCCTGCATTTCGGTGATAAAGCGGGATTCACCCTTTGACTCTTTTAAATCTACAATCTGTTTTAGGCGGTTTCCCTTTAAGTGGTATATAACACCGTCCAGCTCAATGACATATTGTCTATTATTGTTGTTCATTGGCACCCACATCTCATTGCATCAAAACACTTTGATTTTTTACAACAAATGCGCCTTTAAGCGTCATTAGAATATCCCCGGTTTCATTTTCAAACGTCATTCCCGATGTTTCATTTTTATTTCCGGTCGCTTTTAAGGATTTAATATGAAAAGAAACCGGCCTGAAATAATGAGAATCGGCATTGGAACACTGTTTTAAAATTGTTTTCATCTGTGCAAAGGTTACCGTATCCTGAATGTCGACATTATACACTGCCCATTTGTTTTGTTCTAATCCCAACAATTTGGCATTATTAACAAAATTGTTAATTCTCAAAATGCTGTGTAATTTCTGTTCTCTTTCGCTTTGAAGTTGACCTAACCATCTGACTTGCCGGACCAACACCGCCTTTTTTTCCTTATGCGCAACATATGCTTTATAACCGGTCAGAAAATAACTGCCGGCCATTAAAAATAACACCACAAGAAGACCGGTCATGATAAATGATCTAAAGATTTTCATGGGCAACATATCTCTTTAAAAATCCATCTTCCAGCGTGCGCTGGCTTCGGTAGATGGAGCTCCCCAGGCTGTATTAGCAGAATCGGCTGTATTGTAACTCAAAAAATCGCCAGTCGTACCGTCCGCCTCGCCGTCTATCATGGTGTCAAGAGCTATTCCCAGGGCATTGGGAATTTCGGTTATCCACATGTAATTGTATTTTCCTGTACTGTCGTACTTAAAGGCAACGGCAAGATTGTGGCCGGTACCTTGACTGTCCGTGTATGTGTATTCCCAACAGTTACTGGTATTGGTAGAAGGAGCGGTAAGCCCGACATCGTCCAATCCCATGAAATCCGTTCCTGACGGGTCCCCGGTCTTAAGGTAACCGCGCTCGGTATCGCTGATGGCACTATCATTGCCGTTATCCGTGTCTGCTTTTGCATCTTGGCCTTCTGCCGATGCGAGGGTATCATAAAAATCACCCAGCCGTTTACCGGTTCGATCATAGAAGTTGGCGTATCCCATACGCCAGGCATTAAAATATTTCGTGTAAATTTTCTTTTGTTCCGCGCTCCTGATGAGGTCCTTCCCTTTAATGACCGCTCCGATGATAATACCGATGATAATCAGTACAATGGCCATCTCAATGAGCGTAAATCCTCGTTTGTCCGACAAATATTTTATATTTTTCTTTATCTGGATGTTCATATACGTTTACTCCTGTCTTTTGGATTGATCCGATTTGTTGTATTTGATGAGATTCCCATCCGTTTTCTGCTGACACGTATTACTGTCGCACTTTCCTATTAAAAAAATGTTATCAATAAAGAACGACTTATGACAGTGATAAAATATCGAAACATAAGGACTGCAAATTTTAGGCCACACTATATATTCTTAGATTATTAAACTATTTCAGAAGGTTGGGATTTTATGAAAAGTCATGTCAAAAATTGATGAATATAATGCCTCCTAAAGCGTCAAAAAAATGGCACCTAAATAGAGGCGGCTGGCCGGCCGTTTGCTTCAAGGGCTTTTTAGCAATATTCGGATAGGAAACTTGAGTGGATATTTCTAAACCGCTACTCTTTGTATATCCATTTCCCTTTTTGAGTGGGTGAGGTTAGAGATTTTTCAAGCTGCTTTAAAAAAAGTGTTCTGGGGATCTCCCTTGCACCAAAACGGATCAAATGCTCGGTCGTTACCTGGCAGTCCACCATATCAAACGATAATTTTTCAAGATATTCCAAAAGTTTGACAAGCGCTATATTTGAAGCATTACTGATGCGAGTAAACATGGATTCTCCGAAAAAACACTTCCCCAAAGAAACGCCATATAATCCCCCGGCCAGCTCATCCTGGCGCCATACTTCCACCGAATGTGCAAAGCCTGATTCATGGAGCTTGCAGTAAGCCTCGATTATATCTTCGATGATCCAGGTTCCTTGATTTTTTTGCAGACGAACTTTTGCACACTGGTTGATGACCTCATTAAAAGCCAGGTCCATGGTCACCTTGAACACTTCTTTTTTTATAATCTTCTTTAAAGTCTTTGAGATCTTGTTCTCATGGGGATATAACACAAGACGGGGGTCGGGTGACCACCATAGAATCGGCTCATTATCTGAAAACCATGGGAAAATGCCCATACGGTAGGCAAGAAGAAGACGTTTTTGGCTCAGGTCACCGCCAACGGCCAGCAATCCGCCTTCGGATGCAAGGTGAGGTGGCGGAAATTCGATTGTATCTGATAAAAGAAAAACAGGCACTCAGATATCGTCACGTCGTTATTTGGGAAATGGTTAGAAGCTGTTTGAGTATTCCATCACTCCAATGGTTGCGATGCCTCTATATCTTTACTTTGTAACGTCTTAGCACTGTAGTTAAAGGTCAACTTTTCATTTTCGACATCAATATGAACCTTGCCGCCTTTATCAAGTCTCCCAAATAGGATCTCATCGGACAGGATATCTTTAATTTCAGTTTGTATCAATCGGCTCAATGGTCTGGCGCCGTAACGCGGGTCATGCCCTTTTTGAGCCAGCCATGTCCGTGCATCTGGAGAAAGATCGATGGATACTTTTTTAGCAACAAGCTGTCCTATGAGCTCATTCATAAACTTATCCACCACTTTTTTCATAATATCTTCATTCAACGCATTGAAATGAATGATACCGTCGAGACGGTTTCTAAATTCCGGACTGAAAAACTTTTCAATGGCTTTTTTTCCCTTATTTTCCGTGTCATACTCATTGTCTCCGAAGCCGATGGTTTGCGTGCTCATCTCCCTTGTACCGGCATTGGAGGTCATCATGATAATGACGTTTCTAAAATCAGCCTTTTTGCCGTTGTTGTCCGTCAGTGTTGCATGATCTAAAACTTGAAGAAGGATGTTAAACATATCCGGATGCGCTTTTTCTATTTCGTCAAACAAAAGCACGCTGTAAGGGTGCTTACGGATATCGTCTGTCAAAAGTCCTCCCTGATCAAAACCGATATAACCCGGCGGTGCACCAATCATACGGGCCACAGAATGTTTTTCCATATATTCACTCATGTCAAATCGCAAAAAATGAACACCGAGGATTCTTGCAACCTGTAGACTCACCTCTGTTTTTCCAACACCCGTGGGACCGGCAAATAAAAATGATCCAATGGGCCTTTCGGGTGTTCCGAGTCCGGCACGGGAGCGCTTAATGGATGTGACCAAGGATTTTATGGCATTGTCCTGTCCAAAAACCACCTCTTTGATCTTTTCTTCAAGGTTCTCCAATTTTGTTTTATCAGGGGTCGACACACTGATGGTCGGTATTCTGGCCATCTTGGCCACGATTTTTTCAATATCTTTAGGATTGATCTTCTTTCTGTGGGGGGAATTGAGCAATCGAATAAATGCCCCTGCTTCATCGATGACATCTATCGCCTTGTCAGGCAGATAGCGATCATTGATATATTTGGCAGAAAGTTCGGCTGCAGCTTTTAAGGCCTGATCCGTATAAACAATGCCGTGGTGTTCCTCATAGCGGGATCGCAGTCCCTTTAAAATTTGAAAAGTCTCTTTAACCGGAGGTTCCAAAATTTCGATTTTCTCAAATCTGCGTGAAAGGGCACGGTCTTTATCAAAGAAATTCTTATAATCTTCATATGTTGTAGAGCCTATACACCGAAGCTCACCGGTTGCCAACGCTGGTTTCAATATATTTGAAGCATCCATGGAACCTCTGCTGGTGGCCCCGGCACCCACCGTAGTATGAATTTCATCGATAAATAAAATAGCATCTTTTTTCTTTTTCAAAGAAGACAAAACGCCTTTTAAACGCTGTTCAAAGTCACCTCTAAACTTAGTACCGGCGAGCAAACCGCCAAGATCAAGGGAATAAATACGAACATTTTTAAGCAAATCGGGAATGGATCCATCATTTATCCGAATGGCCAGGCCTTCGGCCATTGCTGTTTTACCAACTCCGGGGTCTCCAACAAAAATTGGGTTGTTTTTGCGTCTACGGCATAGCACCTGAATGGTCCGCTCCATTTCGAGGTCTCTTCCGATTAAGGGATCCAACTTTCCCAGGGCTGCATATTTTACGAGGTCAATGGTAAACGCCTCCAGCGGATCGGTCTTTCGTTTCTTCTCTCTTTTTTCTGTTTTTACGAATGGATGCAATCCCTTATCCACCGGTTTAGTAACATTGTGAGAAATGTAACTTAAAACATCAAGACGGGTAATCCCTTCTGAACTCAGAAAATATTCAGCGTTAGAATCTTTTTCCTGAAAAATCGAGGCCAGTATATCACTCACATCGACCTGCTGTTTTTCTGCAGATCGAACATGATTAATCGCTCTCTGAATGACCCTTTGAAACCCGACGGTCTGCTGGAGGACATATTCATTTTCTTCAGGAACGCTTTCCATCTGTTGGCTTAGAAATAATTCAAGCGCATTTTTAAGGTTTTCAACGTTACCACCACAATTTTCGATAATTTCTATACCTTCGCTGTCGTATAAGATAGCAAACAGCAAGTGTTCTATACAAACATACTCGTGGCGTCGTCTCTTTGCTTCTCTTACTGCAAAACCCAGTGTTTCGCTAAGTTCTTTGCTGATCATGGTCTATTCTTTCTCCATTGTACACTTCAGGGGGAAACCGTGTTGTCTGGCCAGGGCATGAACGGCATTCACCTTGGTTTCCGAAACTTCATATGTATATACACCACACATTCCGATACCTTTGTGGTGAACGTTCAACATGATCCTCAGTGCATCTTCCGGTGGTTTATTAAAAACAAACATCAGGATTTCAACCACAAACTCCATGGTTGTGTAATCGTCGTTATGCAGCAGCACTTTGTACATGGAAGGCTCATCAATATCATCCCCCACTTCAGAAATGACGTCTTCTTCAAGTTCAGGGCCGTACCCGTTCATTGAATCATCTTCCATGATTAGCCCCTTGAAGAATTTGGTCCGAACCCTCTGTTTCAATAAAATTAAACCCGAAATGAGCAGGGTTTGAATGATTCTTTCTAAATACTATAATCATCGATGCCCGATCTTGTAAAGAGCCCAATCAAAATAATTGCACCCTTTGAATTATTTGCCACAACATTTTTTATATTTCTTTCCGCTTCCACAGGGGCAAGGGGCGTTTCGTCCCACCTTTTTTTGGGTTCGCTTAACCGGATTTTTCTTTGCAGGTTCATCTCCGCCGGAAAAGACCAGTTTCTGTTCCTTGGGCTGTTGTAAGTCTGCAATATTCTGGGGCTCGGATATTTGAATCCTGTACAAAATTCCCAGCGTCTCTTCCTTGATCCTGGAAACCATTTCCTGAAATAATTCAAACCCTTCCTTTTTGTATACGATGAGAGGATCCTGTTGTGCATACCCCCTTAAACCGATTCCCTCCTTCAGGTGGTCCATACTCAAAAGATGGTCTTTCCACAGGTTGTCAACCGTCTGTAGCATAACAATGCGTTCAAGATGTCTGAATTCTTCCGATCCCACGGAGGCCGATTTTTCGTTATATACCGTTAGGCCGGAATCGGCGATCATCTGAGCCAGCCCTTCCCGGGTCAAACCGTCCATGGTATCATCATCAATTTTATCCAGTCGAAAATTAAATTGCTTAAATACCGCCTTTTTCAATCCCTTCCAGTCCCATTCTTCAGGATGTGTTCTTTCGTCAGTAAAGCCATATGCGATCTCCTCGGATCTATCACGAATCATCTCTTCGATGGCGGGTTGAAGACTTTTACCGTTCAGGGCTTCTCGGCGCTGTCTGTAAACGACTTCCCTTTGCTGATTCATGACATCATCATATTCCAAGAGCTGCTTTCGGATATCAAAGTTGTGTCCCTCAACCTTTGCCTGAGCATTTTCAATGGCCTTGCTGATCAGTTTGTTTTCTATGGGTTCACCGTCTTCCATCCCCAGCTTTTCCATAATTCCGGTGATTCGTTCGCCACCGAATATCCGCAAGAGATCATCCTCCAATGCAAGGTAAAAACGCGACGATCCCGGATCTCCCTGTCTCCCTGAGCGTCCCCTGAGCTGATTATCAATACGCCGACTTTCATGTCTTTCGGTTCCGAGAATATGGAGCCCGCCCAGCTCGGTGACACCCTCGCCCAAAACGATGTCCGTCCCACGACCGGCCATGTTTGTCGATATGGTCACCGCTGCTTTCTGGCCTGCCAGCGAAATAATCTCCGCCTCCTTTTCATGAATTTTTGCATTCAATACCGAATGTTTAATGCCTCTTTTTTTCAATTTTTTTGAAAAGCTTTCTGAAACGTCAATTGAAATTGTTCCCACCAGAACAGGCTGCCCCTTTTTATTCAGTTCAACGATTTCGTTGATTGCTGCATCAAATTTCTCCCTGCGGGTTTTGTAAATCACATCCGAGTTATCGTTTCGAATCATGGGTTGGTTTGTGGGGATAACCATAACGTCAAGATCATATATTTTTTTAAATTCGGCGGCTTCCGTATCTGCGGTCCCTGTCATTCCGGCAAGTTTATTGTACATTCTAAAATAGTTCTGAAACGTAACCGTGGCCAGTGTCTGGTTTTCATTTTCGATTTTTACGTTTTCTTTGGCTTCAAGTGCCTGGTGCAATCCTTCGCTGTATCGACGGCCGGGCATCAAACGGCCAGTAAATTCATCTACAATGATAACCTCCCCATTTTTCACAATATAATCAACGTCTCGTTTGAAGAGGGTGTGTGCTTTAAGCGCCTGGTTAACATGGTGTAGAATTTCGATATATTTTGGATCGTACAGGTTGTCGACCTTGAGCAATTGTTCCGCTTTCGCTATCCCTTCTTCGGTCATCACGGCAGATCGGGCCTTTTCATCCAAAGTAAAGTCTCGTTCGGAAACAAGACGTGGAATGATGCCGTTGACCAGATGGTACAGCTCCGTCGATTTTTCAGCCGGTCCGGATATGATCAACGGTGTTCGGGCTTCGTCAACCAAAATACTGTCCACCTCGTCAACAATTGCAAAATTGAGCTCTTTTTGAACGATGGTATCTATGTCAAACTTCATGTTGTCTCTTAAATAGTCAAAGCCGAACTCATTGTTTGTGCCGTAAGTAATGTCCGAACCGTATGCATCGTTGCGTTCATCATCATTAAGACCGTGCAATATACAGCCCACGGAAAGCCCAAGAAATTTATAAATGTGCCCCATCCATTCTGTATCACGTCTTGCCAGGTAGTCGTTCACCGTTATAATATGCACTCCCCTTCCTGAAAGCGCATTCAGGTAGGCCGGAAGGGTTGCCGCCAGAGTCTTACCTTCACCGGTCTTCATTTCAGCAATCTTCCCCTGATGGAGAACGATGCCGCCGATAAGCTGAACATCGAAATGCCTCATTTGGAGGGTTCGAATCGACGCTTCTCTCACTGTTGCAAAGGCTTCCGGTAGAATATCATCAAGAGACTCTCCATTGTTCAGGCGCTCTTTGAATAACGGAGTTTGAGCTTTCAACGCTTCATCACTCATGGATTGCATTTGGGGTTCGAAGGCATTAATCTTTTCAACGATGGGTTCAATCTTTTTTAATTCCCGTTCGTTTTTGCTTCCAAAAACTTTTGTTAATAAGTTTGTAACCATTTAAAATTACAACCCTCCTGAATCGGATGTTTTATTATGAGACCTTTGAAAAACGCTCCCTTTTGCCCAATTCCGGCGTCAGGGCTCAAATTTTAATCCTCAAAATACTCAATGTATTCCTGTGGTTAAAATTTTCGCCTTCCTTGGCCTTAAACAAAATTGAACATTTTTCAAAGGTCTCATTATCTCGCTTGATTGTAAACAAAATGCCGACCAATATAAAAAGAATTGAAATAATAGTCTGTTACCCTGCTAAATTTCGGTTTTGATAAAGATGTTATAGAACAGTGATAACCAGATGAGTCATTATCTTTCTATTTTATGTCGCATGCAAATTGTTGGCCAATATATCATCATTCAATAAATTTTGCAAAATACTGTTAAGATAATTTGTAAAGAAAAAGTTTTTTCGATGAGAAATAAAAGACAGGAGAAAAGAAAACTTGGGGACTCACAAACGATCTAGTTTAGAATGTATTTTTTAGGATTAACAGGAAGACCGTTTAATAATACTTCATAATGGAGATGGGATCCGGTGCTGCGCCCTGTGTTGCCCATCAATGCAACGACATCACCTCTTTTGACCGCCTCACCCCGCTTTTTTAATGCCTTATGAATATGTCCGTAACGGGTAATCATCCCGTGCCCATGATCGATTTTCATCATTTTGCCATAGGAACCATTACGCCCGACAAACGTTACAACCCCATCTGCGGTCGCAATGACCTTGGTTCCCTTTCGGCCTGCGATGTCAAGGCCTTTGTGGAATTCACGTAAACCGGTAAACGGTGAAATGCGATATCCGAATCCCGAAGATAACCATCCCTCTGTTGGACGAATGGACGGTGTAGAAGACAACAGATTGCGTTGGCTTTTAAGACCTTCATATAAAGATTCAAACACTTTTTCCTGACTGGCCGAAGCTAAAGTCAGCTCCCGTGTCTGTTCATGCATTTCACGCAACAGGCTGTTGTGTCTATCAGTTAGAGGAAGCTGTGAGTCAAGATCTTCAGGAATGGAACCACCGACTCCGAAAAGATTGTCTTGTTCAGAGGATTTTTCTATGTTGGCAATAACCCGTATCTTTTGTTCAAATGTATTCAATTTAACCAGACTAGATTTCAATGAATTGATCTCATCTGCAAATTTTTGAATCTGCTTCCGCTGATTGAGAATCTCGTCAGATTGTTTGGCAATTGTATTTTTAACCTCAGTTTTGTTAAATGTAATCTTAAGATTAAGATAATCGAAAAAGATTGCTGCGGTCATAAACAAAAAGAATGCTAAGAAACCGCTGACAATCCATAAATGGCGCCTGGAAACAGCCAGCTGTTTCACAGTTTTTCCCGTATAATTTAAAATGTAAAAAGATATTTTCTCGTCCATAATAATTTTTTACGGTTTAGAAAAACACCGATATAGAATAAAAACTATTAATTTTAAAAGGTTATAAAACAATACATCTTGTTGAATCACCAAACGCAAAACACCATATATAAAACACTCTCATTAAAAGATGAATGGACTGACTTTTAGGAGAGTTTTATTAATTAAAAAATTTTCTGTATTCTATCATAAAGAGGTTGGGTTTGTCAATAACCAGGATGATTTTAGATTTTTATTGAAAATTTGAGACCTTTGAAAAATATTCATTTTTGTTCGAGTTTAAGGAAGATGTAAATTTTAACCATTTGAATACATTGAGCATTTCTAAAATTAACCCGCCAAAATTCGGGGGCGGGTTTAAATTTGAGCCTGACCCCAGAGAAATAGGCCGCGCATTTCACAGGGCAGGCGCAGAAATTGGGCAAAAAGGGAGGTTTGCAAAGGTCTCAATTAAAGGCGTAAAGGGTGTTCGGTTAAACACCAAGTAAAAGACATGCATATAGAATAACGGGGAAAGAGCGTCTCTCCCCGTTATTCTGGATGATAGGATTAAGCGATTCCAAGTTTAAATTTAAGGGCCTTCAGTGTATTTTTCATGAGCATGGTGATGGTCATAGGCCCGACACCGCCCGGTACCGGGGTAATGTAACCGGCAACCTCTTTGGCAGCATCAAAGTCGACATCTCCACTTAAAATCGCGATCTTTTTCCCGGTTTTCTCACTGATCTTTTCCCCGACCCTGTTGACACCGACATCTATTACACAAGCTCCCCCTTTGATCCACTCGGGTTTTACCAGACCCGGAACCCCAGCGGCCACAATCAGAATGTCCGCGCGTTTACAATGGGCGGCCAGGTCTTTTGTTCCGGTATGAACGATAGTCACCGTTGAATTGGCACCGACGCCTTTCTGGAGCATCATATTGGCAATGGGTTTACCCACAATATTTGAACGACCGACCACCACTACTTCAGCACCCTTTGTTTCAACACCGGACCGAACGATCATTTCTTGAATGCCTGCGGGTGTACAGGGAGGAAATTTGACCTCATCGCCACCAATCATGAGTCTTCCCACATTGACCGGATGAAATCCATCCACATCTTTGTCAGGATCGATGGCGTTTAACACCTTCTTATCATCAATATGTTTGGGAAGTGGCAACTGGACAAGAATGCCGTTGATGGTATCGTCATTGTTGTATTTGTCAACAAGACCCAGAAGCACATCTTCGTCAAGATCTACCGACTGGGTATCCTGGATCTCATGAAAACCAAGCTGCTGAGCAGTTTTGATTTTTGCAGTTACATAGGAAATGGAGGCGGGGTCTTCTCCAACCAGAATGGTCACAAGGCCGGGAACAACACCATGCTTTTCTTTAATTTCTTTTACATCGGCTTCAATCTCCTTGAGAATCTCGTCTCTGATAACCGTACCTTTAATAAGTTTTGCTGACATTTTTAATCTCCTTTCACCAAAAGTTTAAAATTTTGATACAAACCTTTTATATATTCGGCTTCCGTTGTTTGTGTTTTAATGTGTTAATGAATGCTTAGAAATTATTTTACGTGTGGTATTGAAATCATAAATACAAAAAAGCTAAAGGAATGATTAATAACGGAACGACACGTTTTATTAATCCAATAAAATCGTAATGTCAAGAAGTCTCGTCATATGATCTTGATAAAGGTATCCTGCTTCTAACAGAACAACCACAATATCTGAGAAATCAAATTTTTTATTGTCTTATTTTTCATTTTATTGTATCGGATTTCAATAATTTGTAAGAAATTTCATTATTAATTTTTTGCTTCACCATCCAATTTACCACTTAAAAAGGAGGAAACTGTGATGACCAAAAGAATCGCTATGTTTTTCTGGGCCGTTGTTCTTGGAATAACCTTGACAGCGACGAGCGTGTTCAGTGCAGGAGCAAAACCGACCAAACTAACCTTCAGTATTTTTTTTCCACCGACCCATGGGCAGACAAAAGCTGCAATGGACTGGGCCAAAGAAATTGAAAAGCTCACTGACAATAAAGTTCAGATCACCGTTTTTCCCGGCGGAACCCTTACAAAAGCACCTCAATGCTATAGCGGCACTGTAAAGGGGATATCGGATTTGGGCTTCAGCCTTTTTGCGTATACCCGTGGACGTTTCCCGGTCATGGCCGCAGTTGACCTTCCCATGGGCTATGCCAACGGAAAAGTCGCCAGCAGGGTGGCTCAGGAGTTTGCCAAGACATTTAAGCCCAAAGAGTTAAGTGACGTAAAAGTGCTTTATCTTCATGCTCATGGTCCCGGACTTTTGCATACCAAGAAACCGGTCAAAAAACTTGAGGATCTGAAAGGCATGAAGATCAGGGCCACAGGCTTAAGTGCCAAGATTGTAAAAGCGCTTGGCGGAGTTCCTGTTGCGATGCCCCAGGGCGGCACCTATGAAGCCCTCAAAAAAGGAGTTGTCGAAGGGACGTTTGGCCCCATGGAGGTTTTAAAGGGATGGAAACAGGCTGAAGTCATCAAATACACAACAGAATGTTACGGCGTCGGCTACACCACCACATTCTTCATTGTAATGAATCTGGATAAGTGGAACGCGCTTCCAGCCGATATAAAGAAAGTTTTCGATGAGGTGAGTGATAAATATACCGACGTTCACGGTAATGTATGGGACAGCACCGATCAAGAAGGCAGAAAATATACATTAAGTCTTGGCAACGAGATCATATCACTGTCAGACAAAGAGAATGCCAAATGGCGAAAAGCTGCTGAACCGGTCATCAACGACTATATTGCAAATACTCCCGACGGGGATAAGCATGTTAAGAAAATAAGAGCGTTGATGAAACAATATTCAAAATAGGATGATAAATTCCCGGGTTGTCCTGGTCAGACATGAATTGCCACGGGCAACCCTTTTTTTTCGATCTTGAAAACCTGGTCCTTTGAGATAGGTCAGAGTTAAGCGGCTCTGCCAGAAGATACGGTGCGATAGTTTAAAGTGAACTAAAGTTTAAAGTGAGCTAAATCCGCCAAAGTTCGGTGGCGGATAAAGTTAAGGAATTCTGACAATTATATATAATTTCAGTGGAGCGTAGCGACTCAACAATTTTAGGCACTTTAGATCACTATAGGCACTTTTAACTTATCTGGTTATTAGGCAAACAGCCCCTTTCAGGGGCAAACCAAAGCCTATCCCTTTGGGCCAGGATTATTTACTTTTGAACCAATGTCGAGTCCTAACAACGTAATAACTATAAAACACAATGCAAATTTTTGAAAAATTGGGCCACGGTTTGGCAAAAAAAATGTACTGGGTTGCAGGAACGGCCATTGTTGCCATGATGTTACTTACCTGCGCAGATGTTGTTTTACGTTATTTTCGCAGACCCATTCCCGGAACCTATGAGCTGGTCTGCTTTCTGGGAGCCGTCGCCGTCTCTTTTGCCATGGCCCATACATCCATAGAAAAAGGGCATGTATCGGTGAGCTTTATTGTCAGTCTTTTCCCTTCGAGGATTCAAAGGCTCATTGAATGTATAACCAGCTGCTTTGGATTATTCCTTTTTGCACTCATTGCATGGCAGTCCATCATTTATGCAAATGATCTTCACGCTTCGCGTGAGGTTTCACTAACGTTAGAACTCCCCTTTTATCCATTTGTGTATGGAATCGGTTTTTCTGCGGCAGTGGTTTGTCTTATACTTTTATCTGATTTAATTAAAAATGCTTTGAAGATCTTGGAGAAATGAGCCTATCAACCACTGGAATCATTGGGATTATCGTCCTGATTGTCCTTTTGTATTCAAAAATGCCTGTGGGTTTTGCCATGGGTTTTCTGGGACTCATCGGATTCAGCTATGTGGTAAATTTTGATGCAGGATTGAATCTTTTGGTCCGGGATGTCTGGGATGTTTTTTCCTCCTATAATTTGACCGTTATTCCCCTTTTTGTGTTTATGGGCCAGATTGCCTTTCACGCCGGCATCAGCCGCAGGCTGTATGATTCAGCCTATGTGCTGCTGGGGCATCGGCGCGGGGGTCTGGCCATGACAACCGTGGGTGCCTGCGCCGCTTTCTCCGCCATATGCGGCTCAACCAATGCAACAGCGGCCACCATGGCCACGGTTGCCCTTCCTGAAATGAAAAGATATGGATACGATATGGGCCTTGCCACAGGTACCGTGGCTGCGGCTGGAAGTCTTGGTATTCTTATACCTCCCAGTGTGATTTTCATCGTCTACGGCATTCTCACCGAGCAGTCCATTGGAAAACTTTTCGCAGCCGGTATCCTGCCCGGCATTCTCCTTTGCTTTCTTTTTCTTTTGACCATTCATCTTCGTGTCATGAAAAACCCCTCTCTGGCCCCCCCGGGTCCCAAGAGCAATATTCGTGAAAAATTCAGATCCTTTACCGGCATACTCGAAACCATGATATTGTTTGCACTGGTTATGGGCGGAATTTTTTTTGGGCTATTCACACCCACCGAGGCTGCGGCAACAGGCGCTTTTATGACCCTTCTCATCGCCATAATCAGGAGACAACTTTACTGGAAAGGGTTTATTCAATCCCTTGCAGATACAACCAAAATCAGTTGTATGATCATGGTAATCGTCACCGGTGCGGTGATATTCGGTCATTTTATGGCCATTACCCGGATACCTTATTTGCTTGCCGATTATGTAAGTTCTCTTCCGCTTCCGCCCCATGCGATTATCGGCGTGATCATTTTAGTCTATCTTATCGGGGGCTGTTTTATGGATGCACTGGCCATGATCATGCTGACCATCCCCATATTTTTTCCGGTTGTTCAAACCCTCGGGTTTGATCCGATCTGGTTCGGTGTGGTCATTGTTCTAATCACGGAAATGGGTGTAATTACGCCGCCTGTGGGTATAAATGTCTATGTGGTCTATGGTGTGGCAAGGGATGTCCCTTTAGAGAAAATCTTCAAGGGAGTTTTTCCCATGCTCATATCTTTGCTTGTGTGCAATCTGCTCCTTATTTTGTTTCCCCAAATCGCCCTCTGGCTGCCAAGCCTCATGCGGTGAAATAAACCCAGGTAAAGCGGTTAAAGATTAATGGGTTCACGGTTCACCATAGCCAACCTCCCCAATTAAACTAGAACCTATCTCAAAAATAAGATTAGGGTTCAGGGCAAGGCGCGAACGGTGAAAATGCGGAGCATACACGTAGTATGTGAGCATTTTGAACCGTTTCGCAACGCAGCCATGGGCAGTTAGATTTTTTTTGAGATAGGTCCTAAACAGGAAAAGGAACCATTTTTAGCCCTGCGGTTTCATCCAGACCAAGCATGATGTTCATGTTTTGAACAGCCTGCCCCGCTGCACCTTTTACCAGGTTGTCGATGGCCGAAATCAGGATCAGACGTTGGTTCCGTTTATCTATCTTAAATCCGATGTCACAATAATTGGTACCGCGAACATTCCGGGTGTCAGGCAAACGGCTTTCTTTACAGATACGAACAAACGGACGTCCGGAATAAAATGTGGTGAGACAATCCTCAATATCTTTGTGGCCAATGTCTCTTACAGGAGTGGTATACAGGGTGGTAAGTATTCCCCGGGACATGGGAACAAGGTGGGGAACAAACGTAAGATGCACCGGCTTGCCGGTTTCAATGGTCAGCACCTCCTCCATCTCGGGGTTGTGCCGGTGTTCTGCTACCTTATATGCCTTAAACGATTCGTTAACCTCACAAAAGTGAGCTGTCAAGGATAAGCTGCGGCCGGCGCCGCTAACGCCGGATTTTGAATCGGCAACAATGGTATGGGTATCGATAAAATTGCGCTTCAATAACGGCAACAGAGGCAAAAGTACACCGGTGGGATAACATCCGGGAGCACCCACAAGGGTTGCATTCTTAATCTGTTCGAAATAGACTTCACAGAGTCCATATACTGATTTTTCAAGCAAATCCGTTGCCGTATGCTTCTGATAATGCGCCTCATACGTTGCAGAATCCTTGAATCTAAAATCCGCCGAAAGGTCGATAACCTTTTTGCCTCGAGAAATAAGCTCAGGCACAATCTCCATGGGAATCTTGTGTGGAAGCGCGGTAAATACAACTTCCGCGTTGTCACATATTTTATCCACGGACAGGGCCTCACACACCAGATTCACAGAACCTGTCATTGAGGGAAAAATCTCGTCAAACTTTAAACCGGCATACTGGCGAGACGTCAGGATGGTCAACTCGATATCGGGATGACCGCAAAGTATCCGCACAAGCTCGGCACCGGCATAACCGGTAGCACCTATTATACCCACCCGTATCATATCGTCCCCCATCTTTTATATGATTTTTGATTGAAGATTGACGATTGAAAACAACTGTCTATCATCCAAATTATCACCTTTCAATGATCAAGGTCCAGGATAAAAATACTTGAAAACAAGTAATAGTATTAGTCCTTTGAAATAAATCAATTTTAAAGGAGCTTCAGGTACAATCGATTGACGATTTTCTATTGAAGATTGTCGGAGAGAAGCGTAGATCCCGATTCATCGGGGAATTTTAAGGAATTATTCCAATGTTATTAATGAAAAGAGAAAGGGCGATACTACAAATTTTCAATCTTCAATTGTCAATTTTCAATTTGGTTTTTAGCCGCCCAGATAGGCCTGCTTGACTTCGGGATTTGCAAGCAGCATTTCAGAGCTTCCTTCCAGAACCAGGCTTCCGCTTTCGAGCACATAGCCGCGCTGCGCAAATTGAAGCGCCATCCGGGCATTCTGCTCCACAAGCAAAATGGTGGTTCCTTCCTCGTTGAGTTGTTTGAGCGCATTAAAGACATTCAGCATTAATAAAGGTGCAAGACCCATTGAAGGCTCGTCCAGGAGCATGATCCTTCTTCCGCTCATAAACGCCCTCCCGATGGCGAGCATCTGTTGTTCTCCGCCGCTCAGTGTTCCTGATTTCTGGTTTTTACGTTCTTCAAGACGTGGGAAAATACTGAATACTCTCTTGAGGTCCTCCTGGATCTTTTCGTTGTCTTTTCTGGAAAAAGTAGCCAGCCGGAGATTCTCCATAATCGTCAGGTTACCGAACAGTCGTCTACCTTCGGGAACATGAGAAATCCCGAACTCACTCACCACCTTGTCTGCAGGGTATTTCAGAAGGTCATTGCCCATGAACGTCATTGTTGTTCCTTCTTCCACCGGAACCAATCTTGAAATTGCTCTCAGCGTTGTACTCTTACCAGCCCCATTGGCACCGATGATGCAAACAATCTCGCCATCATCGATCTGAAAATCAATTCCGTGAAGCGCACGAATATTACCATACGAAACTTGAAGGTTTTCCACTGATAACAACATTAGAGCACCACCTCTTTGCCCAGATAAGCATCAATTACTTTTGGGTCGTTTTGAATTTCTTCCGGTGTGCCCTCGGAGATAACCCGGCCAAAGTCAAGGGTCTGGATGATCTCGCACAACTCCATAACCATCTTCAACCTGTGTTCGATGAGAAAAATGGCCAGGCCCAGTTCTCGGTGAACATGCCTGATGATCTCCATCATCTGAATCAGCTCTTCCGGATTCATTCCGGCCGTGGGTTCATCCAGAAACAGTATTTTGGGTTCTATGGCCAGGGCCCGGGCCATCTCAACCCTTCGTTGATCACCGTAAGGAAGATTAATGACGACCTGATCTGCAATGTGGTCGACACCGACTATTTTCAAAAGGTCGTGGGCTTTCGCCTCGATTTTTGCTTCTTCCCTTTGCCGCTTGGGTGTGCCGAAAAAGGCCCCGATGAGACCATAGGTTATCTTAGAGTAACACGCCATCTTTACGTGCTCAAGGACGGTCATATGCCGCCAGAGCTGTAAATTTTGGAAGGTTCTGGCGATGCCCATGTCCGCGATCCGGTGAGGCTCGAGGCCGGTAATTCTTTTGCTTTCCAGATAGATGTCTCCTTCAGTGGGTTTGTAGATACCGGTAATGAGGTTAAAAATCGTGGTTTTGCCTGCCCCGTTGGGTCCGATGAGACCTCTGATCTGGCCGGGTTCTATTTTTAGATCGTAGTTGTTGACGGCCCGCAAACCCCCAAAGTCGTGGCTCATTTTATCAACACGAAGCAGTGGCATTCTATACCTCTTTTTCCTGCTTATGTTTGGGTTTTATAAGTTTCTTAACGTCGAATTCTTTAAAGGCGATGAGACCCGTAGGACGATAAATCATCACCAAAATGAGCAAAAGGGGAATAATAATCCACTTAAAGATCTCCAGCGGTCGAAGGGCTTCACTGAGCATGCTCAGGCTTACTGCACCCACAATCGAGCCGTAAACGGAATTCAACCCGCCAAAGTAGACCATTGCCAAAACTTCAGCCAGCTTCTGAAGACCAAACGTCCCTGGATTTACATACCTTAACACGTGGGCAAAAAGACCCCCGGCCACGCCGGCCCAAAACGCCGCAAACAAAAAGGCCACGATTTTTGTTTTTCTGGTGTCAACGGTCATGGCATTGGCTGCTATTTCGTCGTCGCGAACTGCATTCAGCGCTTTTCCCATGGTAGAGCGCACAAAATTGTTGATGATCCACACGCAGGCGACGGTCCACAAAAAGACCGTGGGGAGATTGGCATAATCCGGCTGGCTGCTTAAGCCCCGTGGGCCGCCAACGACCTCCAAATTCTCTATCATGCTTTTCACGATAAACATAAATGCCAAAGATATGATCGCCAGATAGTCACCCCTGGTCCGAAACGAGGGTATCGCGATTGCAAGTGCGCCAAAGGCTGCGACTAAACCGCCGATGATCAACGCAATGGGAAACATATACGGGCCTAAAGCGGCGGGGAGAACTGCAGGCCCGAAAAGCTTGTCCTTAGCGAACAGGAGCAACGTAAACACCGAGGCTGCGTAAGCCCCCAATGCCATAAAGCCGGGATGGGAGCAGGAAAATTCTCCCATGTATCCGTTAACCACGTTTAAGCTCAACGTCACCATAATGGCGATCATGGTCAGCTTAAGCGTCAGAACCCGGTAGGCACTGATATCAGACCATAGATGCAAAATCGCATACAGAAATCCAAGATGAATACCTACCGAAACTATCGTGGGGAAATTAAAAAGCCAGGCAACCAATCGATTTGTAGCCGCTGCACTCAGCCGGGCTACGGCGCCTATGGGCAGCGCATATATCAGCAGCACGAATATCAGTACGCTGGGAATTGACAAAGGCTTTTTGAGCATGATCACAAAGCCGAAAAGGACCGGAATTTTGGGCAGATTTAAAATTTCGGTCAGCGGATCACCCAAATAATGCTCGAGTACTACCGCGATCAGTGCGCCAAGCAGCCAGCCCAGCAAAGGTACCTGTGAGAACGAATTCCGTAACTTTTTAAAAATCATCTTTTCTTTTTTTAAACCGCTCCATGGATAATACTTTTTTTAAAACCCTGTAAACTCCACGGCTCCTGTAAAAAACACCTACAATCTCAGACGTGCGCTGTAAGGCTCTCCAAAAAACCCGTGAGGCCTAAACGTTAGAATAAGAAGAATGATTGAATAAGCGATAAAATCACGGAGGGTCGAAGGAAATATCATGGCCACAAATATTTCAATGAAACCCAGCAAGAATCCGGCCATGCAAGCGCCTAAAATAGAACCTCTCCCTCCTAAAATAGCCGCCACAAATGCCTTCCAACCGAACACAATGCCCATGTATGGATCGAGAACCGGGTAGGCAACCCCGAAAAGTATCCCAGCAGCAGCAGCCAGGGCCGAACCAATGGCAAACGTCATGGCGGCAATGGTGTTTATGGACACACCCATCAGAGGAACGACGACATAATCAAAGGCCATGGCCCGCATGGCCATCCCCCACTTGGTCCTGCGTACAAACTGGTGCAGTCCCAACATCAGCGTCAAAGATACCACTACGATCATAATTTTCTTGTTCGTGACATACACGCCGCCAATATTATATGTCGTTGATTTGATCAGAGATGGAAATCGAACTCTTTTGGCGCCCAAGAGAGCCAGGTTTCCGGTCTCGAGAATGATACCGATCATCAACCCGGTGATTGCCGCCGAAGCTCTCGGTGCTTCCCGCAAAGGTCGATAACCCAGCCTTTCCACCAGCATGCCCACAAAAGAGGTCAGAAACATGGAAATGATAATGGTCAACACCAAGATCAACCAGTTGGGCAGTGCTATTGCACCGAAAGACGCCAGTGCCGTTACGCCGGTTGCAACACCAAATCCGATGTAAGCTCCGACCATGAAAATATCACCGTGGGCAAAATTGAAAAGCATCAAGATGCCGTATACCATTGAGTATCCCAGCGCAATCAATGCATAAAAGCTACCCCATTGCAGTGCATTTATCAGGTTTTGGAAGAAAAACGTCATCTATAATTATTCCTTTTCTTTCAAAAAAAGGCGGGCTCAGAGCGCATTGCCCTGGCCCGCCCTTTTTCTAAGAAAAAATTATAATACCAGCATCGGGCTAAAATAATCTATCGGACCATATATTTAATAAAACAAATCATGGCCGTTAGAACCTGCCTTTTCCCCAAAACTTAAGATTGGGAAAAGCGACTTTTTAAAGCAGTTCATTTCCAATTGTCAAGTGTTTTCAACTTGGCCGTTGACCATTGGAAATTAGATATTTCACCTCGACAAAACGTTGTCGATGATTCTTTAATAAGGGCTCACACTTACGGGCAAACAGATTTATAAAACTCGTATTTACCTTTATCGCTGATCTTCACGATAACGGCACACTTTATGGGATCGCCATCTTCGGTAAATGTCATCTTGCCGGTAATACCGTTAAATTCTTTAATCTTGGCCATGGCATCCCGAACACTCTTGCGGTCCTTTTCTATATTGCCTGTAATTTTGCCTATAGACTGTATGGCCGTCTGAACAATGCTCAAGGCATCCCAGGTCAAAGCACCAACATCATCCGGCACATATCCGTGTTTTTTGTTATAGCGATCAATAAAAGCCTTGGTTGCCCCCTTTGCACCTGCAGCAGCGTAGTGGGTGCTGAAAAAGAGCCCGTAGCAGTCTTTTCCACACAGCTCAACCGTCTCCGCCGAACCCCAGCTGTCACTTCCCACAATCGGCTTATTCCATCCCAACTCATGGGCCTGCTGAACGATCAAAGCCACTTCATTATAATATTGCGGCGTAAACAACACTTCGGCGCCCGATTTTATGATCTTTGTCAACTGAGAGCTAAAATCAGCATCCTTTGTTGTAAAACTTTCAAACGCCACCACAGAACCGGCACCGTTTAATTTTTCCCAGGCTTCTTTAAAGAACTCGGCCAACCCCTTTGGATAATCACTGGCCACATCGTATAAAACTGCGGCTTTGGTGAATCCGAACTCCTCTTTAATGAAATTGGCCAGTACCGGCCCCTGGAAAGGATCAAGGAAACAGCCTCGGAAAACAAAGGGTCGGTCCTTGGTGGTGTCTGGATTCGTTGACCAGGGGGTAATCATTGGCGTTTTATAGTTGTCTGCAACCCCTCCTGCAGGTATGGCCTGCTTGGAGGATTGAGGTCCGACAATAACCAGCACTTCATCCTCGGTAATCATTTTGGTATTGACCTTTACTGCCGACTCCGCTTTGGATTCATTGTCCTCGATAACCAACTCTACCGGATACTTCTTTCCCCCGACCTCGATTCCGCCGGCAGCTTTGATATCCTCAAGCCACATCTGGGCGGCAAACTTTGTCCCCTCGCCCACTTTGGGGATGTCCCCGGTCATCGGGGCATTGATACCAATCTTGATCGTTTTTGTCTTACACCAGGCAGAAGGTATAAAAATTAAACCGATCACCAGACATGAAATGATAAACAACCAACCTTTTCGCATAACGGCCTCCTTTTTTCGATAATCGTTAACCTGTTGATTTACAAACAATATCGACATCCAATCTCTTTGATTGATCTGGCTCAATAACATGATGAAGATTCTTTTTCAATAAAAATAATAAACTGGCCTCCGGTACTTTTATGTTATGAATTTCATTTCTTTTGTTTTAGGTCACCGATCATTTCCTTAAGAATGGATATGACATTTCGTCCTCTTTCACGTGCAATTCGATGTGCGTCCTCAACAAACCTGGCAGCCTGTTGCTCCAACTCCTCCATTGCAGGAACGGGAACATTCATCCTCTGATACTGCCAAGTCAACAGGCGAAGGGCCAGACGTTTCTCCTGTTGTCTAATAAAGCCCATTTAGGTTCTCCATTTAACGATTGTAACGCTTTAGCCTTTTAAAAACATTATTGCTTTAGTACTTTAATTGTGAATTTTGTGCATTTTATGGCAAAAAAACAAAACACAAGCACCAAATTCCAAATAAATTCGAAATTCCAAATTTCAATGACCAAAACTAAATTTTGTATATTTAACAGCTTATCTTTGTTTTGAAATTTTCTTTTTGGTCATTGGATATTATTTGTTTTTTGTGATTTGTGATTTGTTTTTTCTCTCCGAGCCATAGATCAACGAGCCGGAGGCCGTTTTATCCGGGTTAGGTATTGCATATCCAGAAGATAGCCTCTTCCAAAATTATTTTGGGCTTTTGTTTCGTGTATTTGAGCCGGAAATCAGCCTGACTCAGGTGTTCAATGTCGTCAATAAGCTCATTTTTCGTAAATTTCTCTGACTTTATCAACATTTTGTACACAGGATAAGGATTGTCTGGAATTCCAAGATCCGTCACCGGTTTACGTTTTTTATTTTCACGCTTCTTATTTTTTCGTTGGGCGTCCCCATCCATATCTCCCGAAAGCATGTCATCCCAACCTTCAATCTGATTCAGAAGTTCTTTATTATATGCCTGAACCGATGCCATAATGCTGTTTTTAAACTGAGCATACTGCATTTCAGGATTCCAGGAACCTCCATGAGGACTTTCCGCAAAATCCCTGATCACCAAAAGCTTTCTGATCTGATTGGTCATTGAGGCCAGAATTTGAAGGGGGTGATATTTCTCCATCAAAAGTGAATTTAAAAAAAAGAGCGATTTATCAATATTTCGATCTGCTATCGCATTTGTCAATTCATATATGGGGTCCTTTTTTGTGCGTTTTAGAACAAACGCTACATCCTCTACCGTGATCCGCTTCCGATCTCCGACATAGCTCATCAGTTTTTCAAGGTTATCGGAAAAGGTTCCAATATCAAAACCGGTCATTTCATACATTGTCCGGTATGCTCCCTTATCCATTGTCTTCTCATACCGGTCAAGCAAGACTTCCATCCTTTCAGAAAGGACAGCTTCTTGTGCAATTTTGTCCGCCCTTCGATCTCCTTTTGGCACCGAGCAGTCAATAATCATGCCGATTTTTTTTATGATCTTAAAAAGCTTCCGGCGTTTATCAACCCTATCAGTGGTAATGACCAGATGATTTCTTTTGGGAAATCCTTTTTCAATGGCCTGCTGCAAAATATCGACATTATATTCTTCAGACGGTATAAAAAGGTTGTTTTCCTTGCAAAACTTTATGACGTTATCCAGCCATTCATGATCACTCGATTGGTCTGAATCGAGTTTCAAACTCTTTATTCTATTTGTCTCACTGATATCATTAAATGATAGATTTAAAATACCCAGAAGACTCAACAGTAACGTTGCCGCCTCCTTAATGTTTTGGGTATCATAGGCTTCTTTTGCTTTTTGAAACAACCGTCCTTCATCCTGTTTTGAGTAAAATATATTGGAGTCGCAAATGGCAACCACTTTTGTTTCAGCTAAAAGTGAATAGGTGTTTATCCGTTCGACAACCTCTTTGATATGACCATTCGTGCCGTCGATGACTTCGTAATTAAAACCCCGATTCTTTTTGGGCAACAAGACATCCAGCAGGGTTTCCAGCGCGCTTTTGTAAAGCAGCGCTTCACCATAAATCAAATACACCGGGGCAAAACCTTTGACCTTTTGATTTTCCTTAAGGTTTTGCAAATAATCATTCAGTTCTTTATATTGAATTTCAGGCATTGTAAAAATCTTTATCCAAGAAACCAAGCCTTGATTACACCCGGAAGGGATTCGCTTTGTCGAATGTTCATTGACTTATTGAAATTCCAAAAATCAAACCTCATATATCAAGCAAATTCCAATGACCAAAATTCGAAAATCCAAACAATTTCTTCTCTGGGTAGGTTTTGGTCATTGACTATTTGAATTTGAGATTTATTTGTAATTTGGTGCTTGGAATTTATAGTTTTTATACACAAAACTCCAAGGCAGCAGTCATCTATCTCTGATCCGACCCAGAAGACCAGATTTTCAATGAAAGGATAATCGGGCCTTACGGCATTTTCTTAAAGAGAAGATGAAATATAAAAATAGTGATTCCAACAGTAATTGCGCTATCTGCGACATTAAAGGCAGGCCAGTGGTAGTTACGGACGTAAAAGTCCAGAAAGTCAACGACCTCTCCAATTCTAATTCTGTCAATCAGATTACCTATTGCACCGCCGAGGATTAAGGCAAACCCCGAGGCGAGAAAAGGATGTGTTCTGTGCGTGTTTTTATAGAAGTAAAAAATAAAGCAAATGGCAAAAGACGAGAGCAAAAGAAAAAGGAAATTGCGCAAGCTCGAATCCTGATGGGCCATAAACCCGAAAGCACCACCGGGATTATGAATGTGTGTGATGTTGAAAAATCCAGGTATAATGGTAATGGAATGATAAAGTGGAAGGTTTTTTAAAATTAAGATCTTTGTAATTTGGTCAAGTATAATGACTAAACCGGAAATAACGGCAAGTTTTGTATATTTGCCATACTTGGAATCTGATCCGTCTGAAGCAATAAAACTCGAGCACACTTTTAAATTATTCCTTTATTAAATTGTCGGTCTTCAATTCTCCCAGCCTGGTTATTTCACGTGTGCGAGGCGTTCATTTGCAATGTAAATAACAAACCGTTTTCATTTCTAATAAAAAGGTCTCTCAAAATTTTTCATGCAAAATTCAGGGCATCCTGGCACCGATTACAAATCGTCGGTTGTTCAGAATCGGCTCCAACGGAAATCTCATGGATCCAGCACCGTTCGCATTTTTTACCCGATGCAGGTTCAACCCGTATTGACAAACCTTCAATATCAAGGCTTTTATATATTTCGTCGGGTTTATCTCCTTTCATCAGCGAAGCTTCCGAAACGATAAATATCGTTCTTAAGTCATCCTTATACTTTTCAAGAATATCGTATAGGTCACCATCTGTAAAAATGGTGGTAGATGCATCCAGAGAATGCCCAATGAGTTTTTTTACTCGTGCCTCCTCAAGTGCTTTTGTAACTTCACCTCGAACTTCAATGATTTTCTTCCATTCTTCTGCCAAGTGTTCATCTTTCCATGCCTCATTAACCACCGGCAATGACGTCATATGAACACTTTCTGAATTCATTTTACGGCCCGGCATGAAATTCCAGATTTCTTCAGCAGTAAATGCAAGTATCGGCGCCATTATTCGGGCCAGGGAGTCGAGTATTTTGTAAATGACGGTTTGCGCACTTCTTCTTTCTTTGGATTGAGATGGTGACGTGTACAGCCGGTCCTTGAGAATATCAAGATAAAATGCAGAAAGATCGACGATACAGTAGTTATAAAGGGCATGGTAAATAATGTGAAACTCGTAAGTATCGTAAGCTCTGCGTGTCCTTTGAACCAGCTCCTGAAGCCTGTGCAGCGCAAATCGGTCCAAATCAGACATCTTATCATAAGAGACCACATCCTTTTTTGGATCAAAATCATATAGATTACCCAGAAGGAATCGGCTGGTATTTCTTATTCTTCTGTAGGCATCGCTCAACTGCTTTAATATATTTTCAGAAATACGAATATCATCCCTGTAATCAGACGCGGATACCCATAGACGGAGGATTTCAGCGCCATGTTTTTTAATTACCTCTTCCGGTGCCACGACGTTACCAAGAGACTTGGACATTTTTTTGCCTTCGGCATCGACGACAAATCCATGCGTCAAAACAGATTTGTAAGGGGCACTTCCCCTTGTTCCAACTGCAGTTAGGAGTGAACTGTGAAACCATCCTCTGTGCTGATCACTGCCTTCCAGATAGAGATCTGCAGGCCATTTAAGGTTCGAACGTTGTTCCAGTACCGCTGCATGGCTGACACCGGAATCAAACCATACATCCAGAATATCATCTTCTTTAATGAACGCCTTGTTGCCGCATGTTTTACATACGGCATCTTCAGGAAGCAGTTCTTCTACATTTTTTTCAAACCATATATCGGCACCATTTTCCTCAAACAATGTGCAGATACGGTCGATGACATCCGAATTGAGATACATCGCGTTGCATTTTTCGCAATAAAAAATAGCGATGGGAACGCCCCATGCCCGCTGTCTTGAAACGCACCAGTCCGGGCGATTTTCAATCATTCCGTAGATTCGTTCTTTTCCCCAGTGTGGAATCCATGTCACAGCGTCAATTTCTTTTAGGGCATTTTTTCTCAATCCTGTTTTGTCCATGGATATAAACCACTGAGGGGTAGCCCTAAAAATGACCGGCTTCTTGCAGCGCCAACAATGGGGATAGGAATGCTTCATTTTTTCCTGGGCAATCAAAGCGCCATTTTTATGGAGATTGGCAACGATATTCGAATTGGCCTCGAAAACAAACTGGCCGCCAAATAAATCGGCTTCTTGGGTAAAACATCCGTTGTCATCTACCGGAGAGTACGCATCTAAATTATATAAAAGCCCTACTTCATAATCTTCACGGCCGTGACCGGGAGCGGTATGAACGCAGCCTGTTCCGGCTTCAAGCGTTACGTGAGATCCAATGATGATCAATGATTCACGGTCATATATCGGATGGCGGCATCTCTTTCGTTCAAGTGCGTCAGCCCTAATCTCGGCAAGTATGGAGAAGTCTGAAAACCCAAAGGTTTTCATGCAATCTTCTACCAGCTCCTTTGCCAGAATAAGTACTTCACCATTTTTTGTGTCGACAGCGGCATAAATAATATCCGGATGAAGTGCAATGGCCAGGTTCGCCGGGATAGTCCAGGGCGTTGTGGTCCAAATAACCACAAATACCTTCTTATCGGCCAGGCCGTTGATCTTGTGACTTAAATCATCCTGAAGCAAAAATTTAACAAAAATAGACGGCGATGATTCATCATGATATTCAATTTCTGCTTCAGCAAGGGCCGTTTTACAGCTACAACACCAGTATATCGGTTTTTTACTTCGAAAAAGACTACCTTCCAGTGCAAAGTTGTTACACTCACGGGCAATCGTGGCTTCATACGCGTAATTCATGGTCAAATATGGATTTTCCCATTCACCCATGACCCCCAATCGTTTAAATTCTTCCCGCTGTATATCAATAAATTTTTCAGCATAAGCCCTGCACAGCCTTCGAATCTCACCTTGAGACATTTTTAATTTCCTGGAGCCCAGCTCTTTTTCAACATTGTGTTCAACGGGAAGTCCGTGACAATCCCAGCCCGGAACATACACAGCATCAAAACCAGCCATCTGGCGGGAACGAACAATAAAGTCCTTTAAAATCTTATTGAGCGCCGTGCCAATATGAATATGTCCGTTTGCATAGGGTGGACCGTCGTGCAAAATAAAAGAATCACGACCTGTGGAAGCTTGTCTGATTTTTTCATATAATCGGCGCTCATCCCACGACTTCAACTGCTCGGGCTCGCGCTTTGCGAGTCTGGCTTTCATAGGGAATTTTGTATTGGGAAGGTTGAGTGTTTTTTTATAGTCCATATAACCTCCAAAACCGATTTTTTATGACCTCAACTGCTCTTAAACAAAACAGGAGATATATTTTTAGTCGTCTATCCCTGATGCCCTAACTCATTGCCATGAAGACTCAAAGATTGGGTTTTAAATTCTGAAAGGTACATTTAACACAGTTCTCTGTCAAGGAAATACACACGTGAATGTGAACCTGGTCGCAAGGTTTTTCTATATCGAATTTTGCAATGTAACGATTTACACTAAAAAGCCCGGGCAATATCTTTTGTCCGGGCTTTTTGGTGTAATCCGATGTTGTTAGAATGTAAATTATCGGTCCTTAATATATCCCAAAATCCTTCAATACTTCATTGATGCCGAGTTTTCTAACTTTCAGTCTCAGAAATTCTGCAATCGTTGGCTGATACACTTTCACCTTAATGTACATACGGGCTTCCGAAGGTGTTCTTCCACCTTTTATATTATTACATGGCTTACAGGAAGAAACACAGTTCTCAAATGTAGTCCTGCCACCTTTAGATTTCGGTATAATATGATCGATCGTAAGTTTCCCATGATGGCATCCACAATATGCACACTTGAATCCATCTCTGATAAGAACATTTTTCTTGCTAAAAGGCACTCTGCTTATGTAAAGCGTCCTGATCAGTTTCATCAGTCGCATGACTGCAGGGATTTTAATGGCAATGCCCTCTGCAGTTCTAACTATTTTTTCAGAATGTTTTAAAACCTGTACCTTTCCTTTTGTTATAAGGCATATCGCCCGTTTCCAGTTCACCATATTCAGAAAGGTATAGTCGGCATTCAGGATAACACATTGAGGCATGTTTTTCTCCCGTAATCCTTTTATTCAAAATCTCATACCTGATTTTAAAGTCAAAATCAACAATAAGATACAAAATATCCGTTCACAAATATCCAGACATTATTCAAACCTAAATTGAGCATTTCAAATAGCGCCAGTGTATAATAAATTTAAAATATTTAGGAGGTTTTCATTGTTATAAGCGTTAAACACGATCACCGATTCGTCAGAAAGGAATCGAAACAAAATTGCCACAATTTGAAACCCTCCATTTAATAAAAAAGGGGGCAGTGTTATTAAAACAATAACCCCTGGTATTTATTGGTGCCCGGGACGAGAATTGAACTCGTACAGCCACTAAAGTCATAGGGATTTTAAGTCCCTTTTTTTATTATTCCCATATCATCCATTTATTTAGTTTATAGAGTTATATTATTTAGTTATAGTTTTTTCAATTCCCTTGACTTCCCATAAAAACCCATACAAGGTGAGACAGCAGTGGGACAATCTTAGCTTAATCTTAAATCTGGAGAGATATAATGGCTACGAAATGGATTGGAATTAAGTATGTATTTGCCGTAATAAGACAAGTATATAGCTCTGCAAAACAAAATAGGATTTAAATTGGGAATTCACCTTTAAAAAGTTTGAGCATGGTATGGAAAACGCCAGAAAAGAAAAGCAGACTCAATCAGAAGCTGTCGAGAGGAATTAAACTTAAAGGTCTGGCCTATGGTAATGAATATCTCAGATATCTACGAATCTTATAATCTTTTTTAGATAACAGAAATCGATATTTTGAACAAAATCATATTCAGGTTCAATCAAACTCTCAATACGTTATTTTGTCATATATCTGAATGTATTAACCTTCTGTGATTTCAATAATAATATTGACTCTTCATATCTTGTTATATTATGAATTAATATTAGCTCACTTAAATTTCTTGCTCCCACGGATTTAAAGCTGATTTCTTTCGACACTTAATGTCCGGGTTATAGCTCTTTCCCTTAAGGTACTGACCAATTTCTTTTTCTCTAAACCATTAGGAAGACGCTTCCATGGCTCCACAAGACTTCAAACGTAAGCTCACCGCTATCCTCAGTGCGGATGTCGAAGGCTACAGCCGTCTCATGGGTGAAGATGAAGAAGCCACCGTCCGAACAATAACAGCATACCGTGAGGTGATGACCACCCTTATCCAGCAGCACAGCGGAAAAGTGGTGGATTCTCCGGGGGACAATTTGCTGGCCGAGTTTGCCAGTGTGGTCGATGCAGTGCAATGTGCTGTGGCGGTTCAAAAAGAAATCAATGCCCGAAATACCGAACTGCCCGAAAATAGGAAGATGCAGTTTCGTATTGGCATCAACCTTGGAGATGTCATTCAAGAAGGTGACCGGATATATGGTGATGGCGTCAATATCGCTGCCAGGCTGGAAGGATTGGCCGAGCCGGGTGGTATTTGCATTTCCAAGACAGCTTTTGATCACATCGAAAGCAAGCTGCCGTATGGATATGATTTTATCGGCGATCAAACGGTAAAAAACATTTCCAAACCGGTGGGTGCCTATCAGGTTTTGATGGAGCCGAGGGTGACGGTTAGAGGAAAGCTGGAAGAGGAACCTGAGATAACCATAACCTATTCAAAATTTTAGCTAATCTTGATATGAAACTAAGATACAAGCCTCATACACCTCGGCTGAAAATCGTAGACAACTATATAAGGGCGTTATTTAAAGATGAGTTGCCAGACGGCATTAAATATCATGAAGCCGATCATACACTTCATCCGACCAAAGGAGTCGTTGCTGCTGCCAACAGTATTGCAATATCTGAGAAGATCTCCGAACATGATAGAGAATTGTTAATTACCGCGGCCTATTTTCATGACACGGGTTACATTAGAGAATATGAAAAAAATGAGCCGATTGCGGCACGAATGGCAGGCAGAATCCTTAAATTGATCGGTTATAAGCCAAACGAAATTGTGAAGGTTCAACAGATGATACTATCAACTGATCTTGAGCGTGAACCGAAAACCCATGTTGAAAAGATCCTTTGTGATGCCGATCTCGACCACTTCGGCAGAGAAGATTTTTTCAAATTGGATGGAAAAGTAAGAGAAGGACGGCATGCTAGAGGCATCGATGTCAGTGATGAAGCAAAATGGTACAAAGGTACCCTCGAATTTGTAAAAAAACACCAATATTATACTGAATCTCAGAAAAAGTTGAGAGGAAAAGGGAAGCAAAGAAACATCAAGAGGCTCTTAAAAAAATTGGAAGATATTGAAAAAAAGAGTCGAGGCCAAATATAATCCTGTGTTGTGTAGCACCTATTTCTCTGCTGGTCCCGCTAATAATTCACATTTTACTCTCTAATTTGAAATATTTTTTCTAATCTCTTATTAACAACATTTTAGAAAGGGGTGATTGTATTGAAGAAGTTAATATCTTTAATGCTAGTGCTGGCGATGACTTGTGTGAGTTTGGTTGGCTGTGGTGGTGGAGGGAAGGAGGAGGCTGCGCATACGTCTAAGCCAGAGGAAAAGCAAACCCCGATGCCCATGGAAAAGTGGGTTTCACCCCAGGGGGTCGTTTCAGTCTTAAAGCCAAAAGATTGGAAAGTCGAAGAGAGCTACACCGGAAACTCAGCGAGTGTAGTTGTTTGTGACCATTCAAGGATAACAGGCGTTACGTTTTATGTGTCAAAAAACGATACCAGGATCAAGGATTCACTTTATTTTCTTGGAGAAAATGTAAAGAACAACAGGAAAAAATTTCCTGATTTTAGATGTAATAAGACATGGGCTGCTCATGACAAATCGAGGGCAATTACAGAAGTTTGCTTCACGGCCAAAGGAACTCCTGTTTTGGGTAAATTCTATTATATTGTTAACCCAAAGCAGTTGCTAATTATGAGTTACCAAGCACCAGGAGATGTTTTTTCAAAATATAAAGGCACTTTACTTACCATTCTGAACAACATCAACTTTTATGATCAACATGAAGAAAAGAAACGGATACAGTCAATACAACAGCATTCAAATAAATCCATCCAACCTGTCCAAGCACAAATGGTATTGCGTCAGGCTTCTGACGGTTCTGTAAGATTCATGGCGCCGGCAAATTGGCAATACCAAGCACAAAAGGGAAAAGCGATGGTTGGAAGTGAACGAGAAGATGCTGGTTTCGTGTTTACAAGCGTAGAGGCTTTTGCTAGGAATCCTGGAGTTCTGGTGCCGGGAGTACTAATATCCCGATATCTGCCTCCGAACCAGTTCATCGGATTATTCCTAAGGAATTTCGGACAGGCTAAAAATGTTCAGATCATTGAAAAAAAACTTGATTATCAGACAATCCGGGAGGCTAAGCAGTTCTTAAGAGCTCAATGCGAGGCACAAGACCTGGTGGTAAAGTTCTCAGCAAAAAGCGGTAGGTCATGTCTTGCTACTTTTAAGGTTATTACAGCCCATCCCGCCGCGTTCAGCGGGCAGTGGTGGTCAATAGTGTCGGGTTTCTGGGCACAGGAGAATAGATTTGCTGCATACGCTCCCCTTCTTGAGAATATAGCAAAATCATATAAGATCAATGATGTTTGGGCGAGTAACTATATACAATCAGGCTTAGCAAACCTGAGACGTTTAAAACAGAAGACACAGCAAGCGATACAGAAGCTTCACCAAGCGAGATACAACCAACAGAGATCGTGGGAGGCAAATCAGGCAAGGAAGGATTACTCGAACTGGAAATTTTCCCAGTATTTGAGGGATGAGTCAAACTGGATTTCAAGTCTTGAGGGAGGGAAGGTTTACCATACAGATTCTTGGGGAACCAAGGATACATGGACGGGCGACTACTATGAGGGAAGTCCTTATAATTATGTAAACTTTAAAGGTAAGAATCCGAGGCACCCTTCCCTTGAGGGTATGCAAGAAATCAACTCTTATGAACTTTATCAGAAGTATATCCAGGGGCAGTAATAATTGTGATTTGCCATAGGACGAGCTTGACCTGACACCAGATAAATATGATATCTGTATATCAATTATTGTTGTGAATGGTTGAAATACTGGCAAGCTGTACTTTTTATAATTTCGGTTATAAACCTTCATTTTTCGTTAATTGAAGATTTAAGCATAACATCATCCGTTTTCGCCTCACTCACCTATTCCACATATTGTTTTTTTTCGAATAAGATCAAACAACTTTCCTATAGACCGCCGATAATAATCCAGTTTTCCTTTAATACCTTCTTGAGATTTTTTCCCCTATTATAACCTGAAAAATAGGTAAAACATTTCATAGATTTTATTTAGTTTATCACACAATCTCAAATGCTTTTCTATGAATTAGAACTACTATTCTCAGACAACAATTGGCGTAACTAATGGATAATTTTTGTTGCTTTAAAAAAACCAATTCAATGGTATTCGCTTTGTCGGTAGAAATGGGTATGAAATTGGTGCAATTTAGTCTACAAAAAAGAGCCTTACGATGAAAAGATTTCTAGGGTAATAATTTCTTCAACAATTTTGGTTGTGTATCTTAATCTGTTTGTTTCTTCTTTTCTAAAATCATTTTGGTATTTTTCCTTTAGTTTCTCAGCATCATAAATTTTAATTCTTAATTCACGGGATTTATTATAAAATTTTTCCTTATTTGCCTCCGAAAGGGTTTTCTTTGATGAAAATAGCTTTTTATGTTCATTTTGCAGCTTTTGAATTACCTTTCCTTTAGCTTCAAGATCAGTAGAAAATTTGGCACTGATATTGTTGAGTTCATTTTGCATTTTTTTACCAAGTAGCGATTTATCAAGAACTTTTTGGGTGTCTACTACAGCTATTTTGGCAACATCTGCACCAAATGAAGGTATAATAAAAATAATAATAATGAAAAAATGAACTTAAAAAAAACAATTTAAACTTATGCATCTTTATTTTCCCAGATTGATTGATGTTCCTTTATTATTTAGTGAAAAATATAAAAAGTCGATAATCGTGTCAATAATTAAAAAAATTAATACCCTGACTCTGATAATCTGATTTGTAAGAAATAAGATACATGTACTGAACGAAATTCGGTTTCAGGTTATGCTTTTGACAAGATAACACAAAAAGATGTAAGCTCTACAACAATCTAACAGTTTGGCATGAGTTTTTCCATCTTTGGCGGTCGAGAACAAAATCGTATTCAAAGGAAATATGCGCGCCGGATTGAAAAAAGAATAATAAAAAAATGCAGTTCGTTA
>CAVVZC010000019.1:0-91760 GCA_963752565.1 uncultured delta proteobacterium
GTATCTACACCATTCACAACAACAATTAATATACAGATATCATATTTTTCTAATGTTAGGTCAAGCCTGCCCTGTCGAATTTAAGGCTCACCCATAAACACAAATGCTCCCCAATAGAATGGGTTAGCATAACCGTACCTATTTTTGACAATCTTCATTTCTTTGAGCGCTGCTTGCCTGAATGCTTGACACCTGTTCATCTTGCCCGACTGGATATTTTTGTAAAATTCGACCATAAGTTCCTTAGTTTCTCTATCTGGTACAGACCACATACTCATTATCAGACTTTTAACCCCTGCTTGGGAAAAGGCACGTCTTAAACCAAACACCCCTTCTCCTGCATTTACCTCTCCAATTCCTGTATCGCAGGCGGAAAGAACTACCATGTCAGTTCCTCTTAGCCTTAATCCAAGAATTTTTTCAGCGGTTACGATGCCAGTATTATTCTCAGGATCTTGGATTTGAGGGCGTTATTGGCTCCGGCAAGGGCTATGCCGGAACGTAACAAAGGATTTTCAATTTTGATCCTGTTACTACCTGGCTTAGGTAAGATAGATATTCCTCTGAACATATTTTCATTTATCAATTCGCTTAAATCCTGATCTTTTAAAAAAAAACCATGTGTGGCAAGATGGAGGATTCTGGGAGCCTTTTTTCGTTTAAGTAGATCTTCAATTGCTTCTTTGCCAATATACAGTTCTACGCTATCTCTTTCCGAGGATATTCTTTATCTCATTAACTTCTTTTCGGGTTCCTGGTAGCCTTGCTAAAAGTAAACCCTTTCAAATCAGAGGATCGCTTTGTTATTTCTTTTTTTTTGGTTGAGTTCAAATCTAACTTTTTCAAGATCGTATCCTTTTCCTCAGCACCCAAGTCAAAATCAGGATCTCCGATAAGCAGAGCCTTTTTTCCTTGCTCCTTGATCTGTCCAAAACCAATTATATCTCTACCGGCAGCTAAATAATTAAATGTGTAGTCTTCAATGAGAAATTTACCATTGGATTTCTGAAGTATCTCAAAGGGAATTAAATTTAAGTTTCCATCTGGAGAAATGAAGATATCCTTTACATTGCCAAGTTCATTTTTCAAAGGCTCAAATAAAAGATCATACATCGTTCTACATGATTGGATGATCATGGCATCTTTTAAATCTTTCAGGTTGGCGATCGCTTCTTTGAATCTGGTCAATTCTTTGTCAATCTGATTGACTTCTCCAAGATCGATCATACCCACTTTGTCCCCTTTGCCAGCATGGAGAACAAAGACTAAATAATGTGCAGGCTTCAATTTTGGCTCTTTAAGTAAAGTTTTGAAGTCGGGCATTTCAACTCTTGCAAATTCTAAAAGAACTGTATTTTGTGGAAGGCTTGATGCCACTTTGGCACAATCAGCATTTGCAATTTTTTGTTTCAAAGCGAATGCCTGGCTTAATTGACTGAGCTTGGTTTCCAGTTTCTCTTTTTGTGCTTTTAAAATAGCTATTTTCTTTTGATAATATTTAGGGCTTTTTTCCCCTGGGCCGGAAAAGGTAAGTATTGATAGCTCGGTTCTGACCATGGATAAATCCTGGAATGTTTGCTCCACCAAGGGGTTATCTGAGTATATTAATGCTTCCTGAAAACGCTTTTGAGCTTCCAGAATGATCCCCTTCCTTTTGAGCCAGATATTGAGAGCATCTTTTCTGTATAGATGATTTTGTGATAGGTGTTGGACAATTAGGCTAAGGAAAACATACAGACTCAATTTTTTTTCGGCAAGAAACTTTAATTGTTGATCCTCAGATGTAAACCTAAAAATTTGATCTATGGACTTGCTTTCAATATCCAGTGCCTGCCTTAAAAAATCGTATGCTTTCTCAAAGTCCCCCAAAGCAGAAAAAAGTAAAGATAGGTTGTTTAGGACGACTGCTACACGAGGATGGTCCGATCCCAGTGTCTTCTTTAGGATGGCTAATGAGCGTTGATTGAGGGATTTAGCCTTAGCATAGTCTCCCAAAGCAATATAAATAAAGGCTAACTCGGCAAGGTTTGTGGCCACACGAGGGTTCTCTGTCCCCAGTGCCTTTTCATTGATAGCCAATGAGCGTTGTAAAAGGGATTTAGCCTTAGCGTAGTCTCCTAAATCTCTATAAAGAACTGCTAAGCTGTCCAAGCTTGATGCCACTAAGAAATTCTCCGGTCCCAAGGCTTTTATCCTAATGGCCAATGAGCGTTGTAAGAGTGATTCAGCCTTAGTATAGTTAGCTGAGTACTGGTAAGTAATAGCGAGGTACTGAAGGCTTATTGCCACATCAGGGTGGTTTTGTCCCAGGGCCTTCTCTCTGATAGCCAAGGAGCGCTGCAAGAGCTGTTCAGCCTTAGAATAATCTTCTATAGCGATATAAAGTTCGGCCAAGTTATCCAAGTTGGCTGCTACCAGAGGATGCTCTGACCCAAAGGCTTTTTCCCTTATGGTTAAGGATCGCTGATACAGTGGTTCGGCTTTAGCGTAATCGCCTAAAGCGGTATAAAGAAGGGCTAAATTATTGAGGATGTTTGCTACATTAGGATCCTCTGGCCCCAGGTTTTTCTCATAGATATGCAGCGAGCGTTTAAAGAGAGGCTCAGCTTTAGCGTAATCACCTAAATAGTAATAAAGCAAGGCCAAATAGTTAAGGCTTGATGCCACGTCGGGATGCTCTGGCCCAAAGGCTTTTTCCCTTATCGACAGAACTTCTTTAGCAATTGGAATAGCTTCTGAGTAACGGCCTTGCCCATAAAGATTGATCACTTGTTGTTGAAGGGTTTCAACCTTTTCAAGATTGCCTTCTTGTGTATAGGAAAGCTGTGGTATGGATAGAAACAAAAGAATGGAAATAGCAATACTAACTATATTCTGAGTCCTATTCATGGTTATATTTTTTCCTGTTGATTAAGCCGTCTAAAGAAATGAGACGATTCCATGTCTGAACCATCAATTCCCAAAAATTCATGGTTTCTCACCAAAATGGAACAAGGGATATCTTGTCACTACATCAACAATGGCTGTCTTTGTGAGATCTAAATCGGTATCAATGAAAATACAAAACCCCACCTCTATGGGAAATGGGGTAATGATAATCAGTCCATGGCAACCTTTCGGTTACAGGTTATTTTTTAGCTTTCTTTGCTGATTTCGGGAGTTTTCTGAGACAGTTTTTATCTTCACGGACAATTGCACAGATTTTCCGGTTATGAATCTCTTTGCAGTTAGCGTGATTATACAAAGGGCATTCTGGGTACTGTTTTGACATCCTTATTTGTTGCCCTTCTTTTTGTACTTTTTGAGAAGCCACACAATAGCCTCTTCGAGTAAATCATTAACAGACCGGTCCAAGTCAATGGCAAGTTTTTTAATTTCTTTGAGAGCGTCTTCTTTAATAGTGGTTGTGAATTGTTTTCGTTTCATAAAAAAGATTCATATCAAATTTGCCTATTTTTGCAATGTAAAAACAGAGACAAGCGAATGATCTCACAATTTTCTTGACAACACCATTATACAATTGTACAAGTATATACAGGCACAATTTGTATTAAACCAAAACCACAGTAAAATGAAAAACCAATTATCAAACATAGCGCTTGAAGGAACCTGCAGCGGTGACGTTGTGGGCGGTTTATTACTGTGGACCGTGGGAATCCTTCAGGCGCTTTTGTTTTTGAAAGGGGGTTAATCATGGGAAGCATCTATAAAAGGGGTAATACTTATTGGATTCAGTATTACCGAAACGGTAAACCTTACCGTGAAACCACAAAGAGCAAGAAAGAGGCCGATGCAAAGCGCTTATTGAAAAAGCGTGAGGGCGAAATCTCAGAGGGTAAACTTCCGGGCATTTACTTTGACCGTGTGAAGTTTGATGAACTGGCAGAGGGTTTTCTCAGGGATTACCGTATTAATCAGAGAAAGTCACTTGTAAGGGCAAAGAGAAGCACAGGACACCTTAAACGATACTTTGAAGGGTATAGAGTGCCGGAAATCACAAGCCCCAAGATAGAGACTTACGTTGAAAGCCGATTAAAGGAAGGCGCTGCAAATGCCACAATCAACCGTGAACTATCGGCATTGAAAAGGATGTTGAATATCGGAGCAAGGCAGACCCCCCCAAAGGTTGACCGTGTGCCTTATATCCCTTTGCTGAAAGAAAACAACGTACGCAAGGGATTCTTTGAACATGCCGAGTTTGTGGCATTAAGGGATACCCTACCCCCTTATCTCAAAGGCTTTGTAACATTCGCTTATAAAACAGGTTGGAGACTGTCAGAGATAACAGACTTAACATGGAATCAGGTTGACCTTGATAATGGCTATAGTTAGGCTTGAAGTTGGAGAGACTAAAAACGATGATGCCAGAACGGTCTATCTTGATGATGAGCTTAGGGAGATTTTCCGTACACAATGGGAAAACCGCAAGAACCTTTTACCCTATGTGTTTCTAAATGAAAAGGGAACTGACAAGGTACAGCGTTTTGACAAGTCTTGGAAAACAGCTTGCAAAAAAGCGAAGATAGGACATAGGCATTTTCACGATTTCAGACGTACGGCGGTTAGGAATATGGTTAGGGCGGGTATCCCTGAAGGTGTGGCAATGAAGATTTCGGGCCATAAGACAAGGGCGGTATTTGAACGGTATAATATCGTAAACGATGCAGATTTGAAACTTGCAGCACAAAAACAGGAGCTTTATTTACAGACACAAAAAGACACAATTTCAAGCACAATCCACGATTTCAAACAAAAAAGAGGCTAACCTCAATGTTGGCTAACCCCTTAAAGATAATGCCTTTTATTGGTGCCGAGGGACAGAATCGAACTGCCGACACGGGGATTTTCAGTCCCCTGCTCTACCGACTGAGCTACCTCGGCATGGCCTTAAAAAAACCAAAAATTATTAGACCTCCTTTTTTTTGTCAAGATATTTTTGACCCATATCACCAAAAAGATATTGCAGCAAAACACAGGCTGTTACGGTGGCTGTTTCGGCTCTTAAGATTCGAGGCCCTAATCCGACTGTGATAAACCCACGATCCCTGGCTTTTTCAATTTCCTTTAGGGTGAACCCCCCTTCGGGTCCTATCAGGGCAAAAACGGTATTAATTGGGCCATCTGGTCTCAGCAGGTTGGCATGAACAGGCTGTAATTCATCTTCCCAGAAAGCGACCTTAAGGTCGCAAAACTGACCCAGATTCAACATTTCTTCAAAGGATACGGTTTCACCAATTTCCATGATACACCCTCGTCTGCACTGTTTGAGGGCTTCTTTTGCAATTTTTTCCCAGCGTTTCGTGCGTGTTAAAAGCTGCTTATTATCGGGCCTCGGGACAGATCTCTCGGCAATAAAAGGTATCCATTTTATGATACCGAGTTCACTGAGCTGCCGGACAAGACCATCCATTTTTCTTTCTTTTAAAAACGCCTGGGCAACAATAATTTGGAGCGGCGATTCTGCCGTTGACGAAAAGCGACGACTGAGCGACACCTTAACCCTTCCGGGAGATAAATCGACGATTTTGGCTTCGTATTCAAATCCTTTCCCGTCGAATAGCCCGATTTTATCACCGGGCTTCATGCGTAAAACAGTCTTTATATGTCTGGCATCAGGACCGGTAATACTTAATATTGAATCTTCACGTCCCGATGGTTTAATGAAAAAGTAGCGCATACGGCCTTTTACAACTCAAACAGGTCGGCTGTAAATCATTTTTTTTATGCTTTTCTGTTATTAACTCGCCCTATTGATACTATGTATCCATACAATACGATTATAAAGTGGATTTGTAAAAAGGCAAATATCTTGACACGCTTTATACCATGTGATAAATTTTCGAGGATTATAGGGTGTTTGTTTAAAAATGACACTTTATGGCTAACGGGAGAGCGGATATGACTGAGCCAAATGAACCAGACAAAAAAAATAATGAAACCGAATCAACCACAGACGAAGCGATCATAGAGCTTGAGGAAGAGGCAGCAGAGGGGCCAAAAGGCGACGAAGAAATTATCGATCTCTTAGAAGCTGTCGAAGAACAGGAACCGGTAGAAGATGAAGCAATAATAGAACTTAAAAAAGAGACCATAGATGAACCAAAAGGCGACGAAGAAATTATCGATCTTTTAGAAGCTGCCGAAGAATCTCCCCAGGAAATCGAAGACATTGGTGAGCCTATTTCGGAGGCAGCAGCCGCTTCGCATGCATTTGATGATATCGATGAATTAGACAACGACCTTATAAAAGAAACGGTTGATTTTGCTGATGAATTAGATACAGACGCGACAATAGATGACGCGTTGGAAGATGATTTTGCTGATTCACTAGGCATTGAACTCGATTCTAAAGAAGATTTTTCAGGGGATCTTATTGAGGCTGACAGGATAACGGACGAAAAAATAGAAGCAGCTTTGGAACGTGTAATAAAAAAGGTGTTTTACGAAAAGATCGACCGCATTCTAGCAGGGGCAATTGAAAAATCGGTTACAAGGGAAATAGAAAAATTGAAAAAGGCACTGCTTGAAGACCCACCTGGTGGTGAAAAATAATTGTTACATTTTGATGAGATTTATATTCTGCCTGATTGATCTGATTACAGCCAAAAATCAAATGAAAAAGAACCGGGGATTATTTAATAATCCCCTTTTCAATTTGAATCATATGCATCAATATGTCACGATTAATTAATCGCTTATTGATAATTATTGTGTGCTTTATGTTAAATAAATTTCTAAATTGAATCACGAAATTCAATCGTTATAATTTCCTGGCGCAATTTGAACCGCTTAATTTAGGTTAGATTAAGGAGTAAAAACATATGAGTTCCAATCTTCTTGACAAAGGTTATGAACCACATGATGTGGAAAAACGATGGTACGATTTCTGGGAAAAAGAACGATTGTTTTCGGCCGGTGAGTCGGAAAGCACTCAGAAATGTTATTCCATTGTAATACCGCCACCCAATGTTACCGGTGTCCTTCACATGGGACATGCATTAAACAATACATTACAGGATATTCTCTGTCGCTACAGAAGACTTCGAGGGGATAACGTTCTTTGGATGCCGGGTACCGATCATGCCGGCATCGCCACTCAAAATGTTGTTGAAAAAAAGCTTGCAAGCGAGGGACTGAGTCGTCACCAGGTTGGCAGGGAAAAATTCATTGAAGCGGTCTGGGAGTGGCGCAGTGAGTATGGCAGTGCGATTATCAATCAGCTCAAACGTCTTGGCGCTTCGTGCGATTGGGACAGAGAACGTTTCACGATGGACGAAGGGCTTTCAAGTGCCGTCCGCAAGGTCTTTGTAACACTCTATCAAGAAGGTCTTATATACCGTGGCAATTACATTATTAACTGGTGCAACCGCTGCCATACAGCGCTTGCAGATTTAGAAGTGGCCCACGAAGTCCATGACGGTTTTCTGTATCATTTCCGATATCCCTTTTCAGACGGAAAAGGGAATGTCGTTATCGCAACGACCCGGCCTGAAACCATGCTGGGCGATACAGCAGTGGCTGTAAATCCGGATGATGAGCGCTATCACGGCCTTGAATCTCAAAAAATAATGCTTCCTCTAATGAACAGAGAGATCCCCATCATCAAAGACAAATATGTCGATATGTCTTTTGGAACCGGCGCCCTCAAAATTACCCCGGCCCATGATCCCAATGACTTTGAAATTGGAAACCGGCATAACCTTGATCGGGTTAAGGTCATCGATGATAACGGTCTAATGACATCGGAAGCCGGAAAATTTGAAAACATGGACCGGTTCCAATGCAGGGAAGCTGTGGTTGAAGCACTTAAAAAAGAGGGGCTTTTTGAAAAAATCGAACCCTATCAGTACAATATCGGTCACTGTTATCGATGCAACACCATCATTGAACCAAATTTGTCAAAGCAGTGGTTTGTCAAAGCCAAACCTCTTGCCGAAAAAGCCATCGATGCGGTCAATAACGGCGATACTCGAATCGTCCCTGAAATATGGACGAAAACGTACTTTGAATGGATGAACAACATAAAAGACTGGTGTATTTCAAGGCAGATATGGTGGGGGCATCAGATTCCGGCATGGACATGTGAAACGTGCAATGAAGTTGTCGTAGCCATGAATGCACCTGATACATGTCCGGCCTGTAAAGGAACTGATCTTATACAAGATACAGATGTTCTGGATACCTGGTTCAGCTCTGCCCTGTGGCCTTTCTCGACCATGGGGTGGCCGGATGAAACACCGATACTAAAATTATTTTATCCCACATCTGTTCTTGTAACCGGTTTCGACATCCTCTTTTTCTGGGTCGCCCGAATGATGATGATGGGACTTCATTTTATGGGGGACGTGCCGTTTAAGGACGTTTACGTACATGCCCTGGTGCGTGATGAAGACGGCAAAAAGATGAGCAAATCAACCGGAAACGTCATCGATCCTTTAAGCGTTATCGACAACTATGGAACCGATGCATTCCGTTTTACTCTGACTGCATTTGCAGCCCAGGGCAGAGATGTTAAAATGTCTGAAAAACGTGTTGAAGGCTACAGAAATTTTATCAACAAGATCTGGAATGCAGCCCGGTTTGCGCTGATGCACATCGACAAAGAACATAAAAATATACCCGATGAATCTCTTTCTCTGGTTGACAGATGGATTTTATCCAGACGCCATCGTGTTGCCGACAAAGTTTCCCAGGCTCTTGACAGCTACAGGTTTAACGATGCTGCCGGAGTGCTCTACAACTTTGTCTGGCATGAATTCTGTGACTGGTACCTTGAAGCCATTAAACCCACCCTGTATGGAAATGAGGGCACGAAACGTAAGGAAGCAACATTGAGCGTTCTATGGCGCGTTCTTCATGACACGCTGATTCTACTCCATCCTTTTATACCCTTTGTCACGGAAGAAATTTGGGATAAGCTTCCAGGAACAAAAGACTCCATTATGAAATCCATATTTCCTTTAGATGCTTCCGATAACAGTCTTTGCAGGGATATGGAAGCAGAATCAATAATGGCGCTTATCTCAGGAATCATATCCGGAATCAGAAACATAAGAGGAGAGATGAATATTTCACCTTCTCTATCGCTGGCCGTTACCGTCCATTCACAGGAAGAATCCACACGAGGAACCATAGAGCAGTACAAAGACATGATCATTAATCTGGCACGGCTTAAATCCTTTTCTGTGGAAAGTACGGGTCAGAGACCAACGTCAGCGGCAACATCTGTTGTCGACAACGCGACGATCTTTGTTAAATTAGAAGGAATTATTGATTTTGCCCAAGAAATTAATCGCCTTGATAAGGAGATCAACAAACTGACCCATGAGTTAAACATTGTTTCAAAAAAACTTAGCAATGAGGACTTTCTCAGCAAGGCACCCAAAGATGTGGTTGAGAACGTTAAAGAAAAACAAGAAACTCTCATAAAGAAGCAGCAAAAGCTTCAGACGAATTTGGATAAAATTAAGGAACTCGAGGCTTAGCCCGAATTTCTCATGAATAACATCAAGATGAGAAATCCCGGCCAGGATGAATGAAGATGAAAAGATATTATTATGAATTCAATAGAACATCTCATTGAAATCGCGCTCAAAGAAGATATCGGTCCGGGAGACATTACCACCGATAATCTTATAGACCCTCAACGAAAAGGCAAAGGTATCATCATCGCCAAAGAGTCCCTTGTGGTTGCCGGTCTGAATGTGGCCAAACAGGTTTTTCAGTACCTTGATTCCGAGGTTATATTCCGATCAGAATATGATGATGGTGATTTTGTAAAAATAGGTGACGCTTTGGCGAACGTCAAAGGAAGACTTCGTGCGCTGATTTCCGGTGAGCGAACCGCTTTGAATTTTCTCCAGCACCTCTCGGGTATTTCAACTTTAGTTCGATCATATATGAACGAACTTTCAGACAAAAATATACGTCTGGTCGATACCCGCAAGACCACCCCAGGCTGGCGTGTATTGGAAAAATATGCCGTACGAGTGGGTGGCGCCTATAACCACAGGATAGGACTGTATGACGGTGTTTTGATCAAGGATAATCACATCGCTGCTTTTGGGGGTGTAAAAAAAGCGATTGACCGCATCAGAACCCAGATATCCCATCTTTTAAAAATAGAGGTGGAAGTTTCCAATCTGGATCAGGTCAAACAAGCACTGGAAGCCAATGCTGATGTCATCATGCTGGACAACATGACCATAAAACAGATAAAAGAGGCCACAGCCTATATTGATGGAAGGGCAATTGTGGAGTTATCAGGCAATGTGACAAAAAGCGTGCTTAAATCTCTGGCAGATACCGGCGTGGATATCATATCCGTAGGAGCTCTCACCCACTCTGCAAGATGCGTGGACATCAGCATGCAAATCAGCCAAAACCTATAATAAAGACCTTACCCGAGAAATATAAAATCATGAAATGGGCGTCTGATGCCGAAGCTGCGATAAAGAACGTTCCTTTTTTTGTTAGAAAAAAGGTTCGTTCCCGGATTGAAAATGAAACTGCGGCCGCCGGCAAAAAGATTGTATCACTTTCTGATGTCAAGGCGGCACAGGCTCGATTTATGTCGAAAATGAGCTCCGAAATCAAAGGGTATCAGATCGACACCTGTTTTGGATCGAGCGGGTGCCCTAATCCAGCGAACAGCTGTGATGTTCTGGTCAAAAAAATAGAGTTATTACTTGAAAATGCACATCTTTTAGAGTTTTTGAAAGAACGGATTGAAGGCGACCTCAAGTACCATCATGAATTTCGAGTGACCCTGGCGGAATGTCCAAATGCATGTTCTCAACCTCAAATTAAGGATGTCGGAATCATCGGTGCGGTCATCCCGGAGATAACCGATGAAGAATGTTCAGGTTGCGAGGCTTGTGTTGAGGCATGTATTGAAACGTGTATTATCCTTGACAGCGAAAAAAATATTCCTGAAATTGATCATGAGCGGTGCTTGAAATGCGGCAAGTGTGTTCATGTGTGCCCCTCCGAAACCATCGCAGCAAAAAACAAAGGGTTTCGGGTTCAACTCGGTGGAAAGCTGGGCCGGCATCCAAAGCTGGCTGTTGAGCTTGAAAAAATCTACAGTGAAAATGAAGTGTTACAGTTGGTCAAAGACTGTATCGATTACTACAAAAAACACAGCAAACACGGAGAGCGGTTTGCGGAAATATTTGATCCGGAGGATTTTAAAACGACATAATCCCTTGTTCATGGACCTTGGAGTCGGAGGCTTTCATATGAAAGGCACTTAAGGGCGAAGCCATCCGCTATTGCGAGTCCTTAATAACACAGCAGATGAAAGTCTCCGGTCCGTGCAAGATTCAGGTCATACATCACGATGGATAGCAAATGGCCCCCAGGTTTGACAAACCGGCATGACTTCAAGACGATTGATATTGATGTGGGGCGGAAGGCTTACGACCCAGTGAACCATTTTAGCAATATCTTCGGGCGTTATCGGATGTGTTCCATCGTATACCGTTGCAGCTTTTTTTGCATCTCCCTTAAAACGGACAACAGAAAATTCCGTTTCCGCTAATCCGGGTTCTATATTCGTTACCCGTATGGCCGTCCCGAAAAGGTCAGCACGCAAATTCCTGGAAAACTGTTTCACAAAAGCTTTGGTGGCGCCATATACATTTCCTCCTGGATAGGGCCAGTCTCCGGCAACCGAGCCGATATTGACGATATGCCCTTGATTGCGGTCGACCATGCCCGGCATCATCGCCCGTGTACAGTACATCAGTCCTTTGATGTTGGTGTCCACCATTGTATTCCAGTCTGATATGTCTGATTCTGGGGCCGGTTCAAGACCCAGCGCAAGACCGGCATTGTTCAATAGGACATCAATTTCAGAAAACTTTCCGGGCAAATGTGTCAGACCCGTCATTACCGCTTCCTGATCGCGGACGTCCAGTGACATGACATGAACGGATGTTTCACCACCCAGTTTCTCCTGCAAAGCTTTTAAACGGTCTTTTCGTCTGGCCACCAAAATGAGTTGCCAGCCCTCTTTGGCAAAGCGTCGGGCGCATGCTTCACCAAAACCGGATGTTGCCCCAGTTATAAGTATGACGCCCCTCATTCCATTCTCCTTTCAATTTCGGTCGGGTCTTCATGTGTGACAAGGTAATTGTCACACAGACACTGGTGGATGTATCCGGTCATACCTTCTCCATTCATCCTCTAATTTGGGCTGGGATAACGCCACGTGAAATGAGAAATTCTCACATCTATTTCCCAAGTCCCTGAATTCTTTGGTAGCGCCGTATTTTTGACATTGAAAATTTCTTCCGGCAACCGAATCTTCATATTTTCATAGAACGATTTTTATATAAATGCAATAATTTACCCTAAAACATCATTTCAGATTAAAGGATTATTTTTTCCCAAAGGTTTAAAATATTATGATACAATAAAAATACGTTTTATTCACTCTTGACACAAGTTTTTATTCAGCTTAGGAAATATTTAAGGAATTGGGGAAAGAACCTATCTCACAAGAGGTAATAACTTGCTGCAACCTAAAAACACAAGAATGACCCGGCAGCGCAAGGTAATTCTTGAAGAGCTGCTCAAGCAAAATACTCATCCAAGTGCTGATGAAATTTATCACATGGTACGCCGCCGGATGCCAAGAATCAGTCTCGGTACGGTTTACCGGAACCTTGAAGTTCTTGCCAACATGGGTAAAATCCAGAAATTGGAACTCAGCGGCGCTTTGAAACGCTATGATTGGAATACGAACAAGCATTACCATATTCGCTGCGTGTGCTGTGACCGGGTGGACGATGCTCCTATAGCACCTTTGAACCAACTCGAGAATGACCTTTATGGGGCAACTGTTTTTGAAATTATCGGACATAACCTTGAATTTACCGGCCTCTGTCCTGAATGTTCAGAAAAAGCAGCTGCGAACCATGCTGAATAACTACTTTCAACACCAGGCCCATATTTTCGATATCGAATGCACTTTCCGGTGCCCGGATGATTGTAACGCACCCGGATGCCGGAAGACGGACATTATTGTTGACGTCACACTTTTTGACCTGATCAGACTCGGTCGATTTTTGAACACCCCTGTTTCTTATCTCTTTTCTCAATATTGCCATCTTGGTTTGATGATTTGTGAGGACAATATTCGCTATAAAAGACTCTTGATAAAAATGAAAAAACCGTGCCGTTTCCTTTCCGGGAACGAATGCGTTGTTCATGATGCCAAGCCATTAAATTGCAAACTTTTTCCGGAATATTACCACATAAAGGGAATGTTGCCGAAACTTTCCAAAAACCCATTATTTTATACATTCCCGTGCCTGAAGAAGCCCATCGTCGTCTCGGAAAAAAGAAAGAAAGCGTTGAAAAAGCTCAGAAGAATGAGTTTACTGGAACAGGCCCTGTCCCATACATATCTGTTCGGGGTCCCAAGCTTTGTCATTGACGAAAAACCCTTAAGAAAAAAACTTCTTCGAAATCACCCGAAACACCGAGACCTGTCTTTGCAGGATTATGATAACCTCTTGAATAAGTTTCTTAAATCTTACAGCTTTATTGAAAGTGTTGTGGAAAAAATATCCGGATTGGATGCCGAGTCAGAAATAAAAAATCTATTTGAAAAATTGAGCGATCGTGTCATGATGGAACATCTTATGGAAAAAATGGTTCGGCCGGTCGTTATTCACAGATTAGAAAGAGATGACATCAAACAACTCAAAAGAAGCCTTCACCCACCTGCGATATGTTTCATGTAAATAATCATGGGTGCGCAACTTGAGTTAATTAGATTTGTAACGGGTGTTTTATGATACATATATGTATCATTTATCATCTATGAGACATTTTTTTAGAGGTGGAGTGCTTTCATGCTTTTTAAAAATCGTTCTGAAAGTCACCAATCCGCTATATATTCAGAGTCATCGAATTGCATTGAAGGCTGGGGCGGATCCTATTGCAATCCATATCGGGGGTTAAATTGCCAGGAGATGGAATGTTGGGTTTTTGGTTTGGAACACAAAACCTGGCACGGAATTTGATATTTGTAGTGAGAGGTATAAAAGACCTATATACGTTAACACTTAAAAACGGAGGTGAATTATGGAATCATGTCAACCCATTTTAAATACCGGCCTCCGCGGTTTTAAAGTTGCTACCACCCGGGTCGGTGATGTTGACGGTACTGCTGGAAGATTAATCTACAGAGGGTATTTGGTTCAGGATTTGGCAGGAAAAGTGTCATTTGAAGAGGTGGCATATCTGTTGTTCTATGAAAGACTGCCTCAAAAAACAGAACTTGAAAACTTCAAGAAACAGCTTGTATCGGAACGGTCCGTCCCTCCTGGACTTATCGCAGCCCTTGAAACCATACCCAAAGATGCCCTTCCCATGGATGTCCTTCAGGCAGCGACTGCCTTACTGGCCCATTACGACCCCGATACCAGGGAATACTCTGCTGAAGCGACACATCGCATGGGAATAAAGCTCATCGCAAAATTCCCAACCATTGTCGCAGCCTGGGATCGAATCCGGAATAATAAAAAACCACTTGATCCGGATCCGGAGTTGAGCCATGCAGCCAACTTTCTTTATATGCTCAACGGAACAATTCCGGACGATGAACTCACCGGCTTTTTCGATACCTGCCTTGTGCTGCATGCAGAACATTCTTTTAACGCTTCAACATTTTCGGCAAGACAGGTGGCATCAACAAGAGCTCACATTTATTCGGCCATTGCGGCCGGGGTAGGTTCTTTATCCGGAGAATTGCACGGTGGTGCAAATACTCGCGTCATGGAGATGCTCCTTAATATCGGTTCTGTCGACAAAGTTGAAGCGTATGTGAACAATCTGCTCGACACCGGTGGAATTATCATGGGACTGGGCCATGCAGTCTACAAAACCGATGATCCCAGAGCGCATATCCTCGCACCCATGTCCAAAAAGATGGGCGAGCGTATCGGAGAACCTAAGTGGTATGAAATGTCCAAAATTCTTGAGAAAAGGGGTAAGGAAGCCTTTAAACAGAGAAAAGGAAGAGATATTTTTGTTAATGTCGATTTCTACAGCGCGTCTCTGTATTACTACATGGGGATACCGAAAGACCTCTTTACGCCGATATTTGCCATCGCCAGAGTTTCCGGATGGGCGGCCCATATTATTGAAGAGCAGTTTGGGGGTGCTGCTTCAAAACCGGTGCTTTACCGTCCCGACTCTGAGTATATTGGAGAGTACTGCGGTCCTGAAGAGTGCGCTTTTGTACCCATGGACGAACGATGATGTCAATCTAAAGAAGGGTGACGGACGGTGTTAACGGCCTGTTCTGAACGGAGTCAAGAAGGGAGATCAAGTGAAAAAATGGGAATGTACGGTCTGCGGCTATATTCATGAAGGGGATGAGCCGCCTGAAATATGCCCGGTTTGTGGCGCTGATCGAAGTAAGTTTGTTGAAATTATTGCTGAAGAAAATGGTAAAATAAGATCAAAAATAGAACACATAGAAATCGAAACCGAAACTAAAACTTTAGATGCTGAAGGAAAAACTCTTGGCCCTCCGTCAATACATGACCGGATTTATCAACTGATGGTCAAGCATCATGTCCATCCGATTTCGGTCCATATCCCCAACGGCTTACTTCCCGTTTCCGTTCTCTTTATCTTTTTAGCGGTCATTTTCAAGTTCACCGGCTTAAGTCAGGCCGCATTTTATAACCTCATCTTTGTTGTCTTTGCCATGCCGCTGGTACTTTTTTCAGGGGTTATTGTGTGGCAAAAAAAATATAACGGAACCATGACAACCCTGTTTCTGACAAAGATGATTTGCGGTGGTGTGGTATCATTAACGGCAATGATATTGGTCATATGGTCTATTGTTGACCCCGGCGTGTTGGCACTGACTTCCGCCCATTTAGTCGCGTTTCTTATTGTTAACATTGTTATGCTTGGTGCGGCTGTTACAGCCGGATTTCTCGGCGGAAAGCTCGTGTTCAGAGATTGATTTCACAAAAAAAGGATAATAAACGATGGATCAACAGGAAGACATTCAGGCACTGGAAGCCCAAAAAGAAATTGAACGAATTTTGGGAGCGATTAAAGCAGAAATTCCTATTTTTTTGTACGCTCAGCCCGGTCAAAATGATGTATTCACTGATACCGCCAGGCAGGCCGTTCGTTTTTTTCGACAGCTCACCGACAAAATTGTATTGCGCGAATTTAATTTATATCATGAATCTGCAATAAAATTGAACGTTGAATATTCACCGACCCTGATATTCGATCCCGACCGGTACAATATTCGATGGCTGGGAGCACCCCTCGGTGAAGAAGGACGTATTTTTCTGGAAGCGCTGATCCTCATCGGGCTTCGGAAAAGCAATCTCAATCAACAATCACTCCAGATAATAGAAAAAATAGACACACCGAGGAATATCAAAGTGTTCGTCAGTGCCTCCTGTCCCTACTGTCCGCAACAGGCCCTGAACGCTCTTAAAGCAGCCGTGGAAAAACCCGAGTTGATTTCACTTGAAATTATTGATATCCAAGCCAACCCGCAGCTCGCCGACCAGTATTCGGCCCACTCCGTTCCCCAAACATTTTCGAACGAGATTCTGATTGCCCAGGGTGGGCAGTCCGAAGAGCTTTTTATGCTATCTCTGGACAAAATGGAACAGCAGACCGTATTCATACCCGAAAATGATGCTGAGGAAGTCGAAGCAGATCTGGTGATTGTGGGAGGTGGTCCGGCCGGACTGACTGCGGGAATATATGCAGCACGAAGCGGACTTAAAACGGTGGTCGTCGAAAGAGGGGTTCTTGGAGGCCAGGTAGCGACCACACCGATTGTTGAAAATTATCCGGGCCTCAAACAAATCGGTGGAAAAACACTTGTGGATATTATGGTGACCCATGCCCTGGAATACGTACAGATTTTCCCGGGAGAAGAGGTTGTTGGAATTACTCCCGGAAACCCCATAACCGTTCAAACTACCCGGCGAAAATTTCTGACCAAAACCATGCTGATGGCCACGGGAGCAACTCACAGGAATCTCGGTATTCCCGGCGAACAGCGTCTCTCAGGACACGGCGTCAGCTACTGCAGTACCTGTGATGGCCCGCTTTTTAAGGGACGCAAAGCCATCGTCGTGGGCGGCGGCAATAGCGCAGCTACGGAAGCCCTTCATTTGCATCATATCGGTATCGATGTAACCCTGATTCATCGCAGAGACAAATTAAGAGCACAAGACTTTCTGGTTACCAACCTGGTGCAAAACAATATTCCGATACTATTTGACTCCGAAATAAAGGAAATCAAGGGAAAACATAGAGTAGAAGAAGTGCTGATCTATAACAATAAAACGGAAGATTTATTAACCTTGCCCGTAAGTGCCGTTTTTATTGCCATCGGCTACGATCCCGCTGTCGTCCTTGCAAAGCAAATTGGGCTCGAACTCACCGAAGAAGGGTTCATTAAGCATGACAACTACCGTACAAATGTTCCCGGGATATATACGGCTGGAGATGTATCCGGCGGATACAAACAAATTGTAACGGCCGCCGGACACGGTGCAGAAGCGGCTTTGGCCATATTTGAAGACCTTATCAATCCTTACTGGACCTAAATTCTTCGTGACGATCAATGCATTGAAAATATAGGCTGAATAAAAATATCGAAACAGTTCACAGGGAGGCACAAATCGAGGATCAGTTGTTATCTAATTATGTTTCTTGTCGAATTTAAATTCGCCTTGATGATTTGGATATATAAAAACCCGTTGATATTTATAGTTCTTGATCCATGACCCCGAGCTTCTGCGAGCTGTTGTAGACATCACCACCGTTTGGTTTAAAAGTGAACAAGCAACAATCCATTTTAAATAACCCAGTTGAAAACCCCGAGAAATGGGTTGATCTGTATGGTGATTATCTCTACAGATATTCACTTTATAGGGTTTATGAGGCCACCGTTGCAGAAGACCTGGTCCAGGAAACATTTCTTGCCGCCCTTCGTTCTTTCAAAAATTTTCAATACCGTTCATCCATAAAAACTTGGCTGACAGGTATTCTTAAACACAAAATCATCGATCACTTTCGAAAAAAGGCAAAAGAACAACAGATTGATGATACTGAAACCAATATTAATACATTGGACGATCTTTTTACCAAGAACGGACAATGGAAAATTAAACCGGCGAATTGGAACGCCGATCCACAGAAGCTTTATGATCAGAAGGAGTTTATTAAGATTCTCCACAAGTGTTTGTCGGAACTTCCCGGTCGGCAGGCCAGTGCGTTTATTCTCAGAGAAATTGTTGGTGAAAATACCAAAGAAATTTGTAAGATTTTGGACATTTCTACGACCAATTGTTGGGTGTTGCTCCACAGAGCCCGCATGTATTTGAGGAGATGTCTTGAAATCAACTGGTTCACCGATGTGGATGTTGGAGAATCGAAATGAAGCACTGGATGTTTAATTGCAAAAAAGTGACACACTTGGTGTCAGAATCCCTTGACCGCAAACTGTCTTTGCACCAGCGAATGGGAATGAGGATACACCTGATGATGTGTATATTCTGTTCCCGATACCAAGAGCAGTTGCTTTTTTTACGTAAAACAGCCCGCCTATATTCCGAAAGCAAAGAAGACTCGGACCTTTCAATTCAACTATCGTCTGAGGTTGGTAAACGGATTAAAGAATCTATGGTCCGTTTTCTGGAAAAGCATGAATAGACCTACCAAGGAAGACGTAACATGAAAAATAAAATTGTAAGAGATTTAATGGTCCCCATATCAGAGTATGAGACCATTTCCATTGAATCCAATTTATACGAGGCCGCCCTTGCCCTTGATAAATCTCAAAAAGCCTATGAACAGGGATTGTATCCCCATAGAATCCTTCTTATATCTGATGAAAATGGAGAAATTGTCGGCAAAATTAGCCAGCTGGATGTCCTCAGAGCATTGGAACCAAAAGGACAACAGAGCTATGATTCAAAAACCCTATCCAGATTTGGTGTCAGTTCTCAGTATTTAAAACCGATGCTGAGTCAATGTGGATTTTGGGATAAACCTTTGATTGATATCTGTAGAAGTGCGGGCCGGCTTAAAGTCAAAATACTGGTCTGCGCTCCGGCCGAAGGAGAGTCCGTTCCAGAAGACGCTTCCCTGAGTGAAGCCATACATCAGCTGGCCCTGGAGCATCATCAGTCTTTACTGGTAACGCGGGGAAAAATAATTGTGGGAATTTTAAGACAAACAGATATGTTCAAAGAGGTTGTACAAACACTTGCCGTTTGTGAACTCTAACTGGCCGGCACGTATCTTCTTAATGCGTTCTGAGAGTGGTAATCTTTGGAATTAATCTATGGCAGGAGATTTTGAATTTAAAATTAATAACGGTCATTTTAACATAAAACAATTTATTTTTCTTGTGGCCGGTATATTGCTCTTTGCACTGGTGTATTATTCACCGCCGTGGTCAGATGCCATCGATCCGACCGGAAAACATTTTGTATTGAGCAGAGAGGGAAAAGGCGCTCTGGCGATATCTCTGTTTGCCACAATCTGGTGGGTTTTGGAAGTCGTACCCGTCGGCGTCACCAGCCTTGCCATCGGCGTCCTTCAGGTCTATTTTCTTATCCGTCCGGCCAAGGCGGCGTTCACGGACTTTATGGACCCATCGGTCATGTTTATCTTGGCCTCCATCGTCATCGGCATGGTTTTTACAAAAACAGGACTCACCAAGCGGATGGCCTATAAAATGCTGGTCATCGTCGGCGAAAAAACCAGCATGATTTATCTTGGCTGTTTTGTATTGATCGCTGCTTTGACTCACATTATGGCCCATACCGCTGTAGCAGCAACCATATATCCGCTTCTTGTCTCTATTTACGGGCTTTACGGAGAAGAAGACCAACCAACGAAGTTTGGCAAGGGGCTCTTTATGGGCATGGCTTATATCGCCGGGGCAGGAAGCATTGTAACGCTATTAGGAGCTGCACGGGGTGCGGTTGCCATAGGCTTTTATAATGACATCATTGGCCAGGATATCACATTTTTCCAATTAAGTTATTATATGCTCCCCATAGGGTGGCTGATGGTTTTTTTATTGTGGATATTTTTTATGATTTTCTTTAAGCCCGAAAAAAGGGCTATTCCAGGGTTAAGAGAAAGGGCCGTTCAGCTCAATAAAAAACTGGGACCGGTGTCCAGAAAAGAAATAATTGCTATGGTCATCGTCTTTGCCTCTATTCTGGCAATGTCTTTGAGTTCCTTTTTTCCGGCTTTTAAGATTCTCGATAAAACCGCCATTATCTTAACATCAACGATTCTTTTTTTTATTACAGGCATCCTGGATATCGATGATCTTGAAGAAATACCATGGAATATCATCCTGCTCTTTGCAGGTGCCATGAGCATGGGTTTTTGCCTCTGGCAAACAGGTGCGGCCAAATGGCTTGCGATAAAATGGCTGATGATATTCCATAATTCAAGCGGTTTCTTCTTTATTATGGGTATTGCATTTTTCGTTATGATCATGACCAATTTTTTAATGAACGTAGCGGCCATCGCGATCTCCCTGCCGGTTGCCTTGGTACTTGCTTCTTATCTAAACGTAGCACCGGATGTCATCCTTTTTACATCATTGGTCTCGGCAGGAATGCCGTTTCTTTTTCTTGTCGGCGCCGCTCCAAATGCCATCGCATATGAATCCAGACAGTTTACACCTGCTGAATTCTTTCTATACGGAATACCGGCCAGCATTTTGCTGATCGCAGTGATCGGTTTTGCAGTTTACGTTCTGTGGCCGATCATGGGCATGCCGATCCATTAACTGATAATCAAGGAGGAAATTATGGGTGAAATTGTTCACACATCACACATTACGATCACGAGAGAAATGGGGCCTACCCGGAAAGCCGAGATCAAGGGTTTTGATGAGCCGGTCTATTACGGGGTCCACGGCGGAATTAAAAATTTCTATAAAGTTGATCCGGAAGAAGAACATGCGGCAACGTTAGATCACATTGTCGGTGCCGTGGGCGGCTGAATGATGGGCACACTGGCCGCGGTGCTGGCCGGCAAAAAGATTCGGACCTTTCGAGATCTGTTTAAAGCCATCGTAACCGGCGATATCCAAGACATCGACGGTGTTTTGAAAATTACGCGCATTAACGTCAGTTACTGGCTTAAATTACCAAAGGAAAAGAGGACAGAGGCAAAAGATGCTCTGGAAACCTATTTGAAATTGTGTCCCGGAGCCCAAAGCGTCATCGGTTGCATTGATATCAACCATGAACTGACTATGGAAGACTTAATTGAATAAAAAGGAGGAATTGTATGAGTCGAACAGAACAAAATCTACTAGAAGCATTTGCCGGGGAATCCCAGGCCAACCGAAAGTATCTTGCATTTGCAAAAAAGGCAGATCAGGAAGGTTATCCACAGGTTGCCAACCTTTTCAGGGCGGCTGCAGAGGCTGAAACCGTCCACGCCCATGCACATTTGAGGGTTCTTAAGGGAATAAAATCAACCGCTGAAAATCTCAAAGAGTCCATTGCCGGTGAAACCCATGAGTTCAAAAGTATGTATCCGGAAATGATCGACACGGCACAATCAGAAGGAGACAAAGCAGCCCTGAGAAGCTTTACCTATGCCAATGAAGTAGAACAAATACACGCCGATCTTTACCAGAAAGCTCTGGACAGTCTTGATAATCCTGAAGCCGTGGAATGCTATTATGTCTGCGCTGTGTGTGGCTATACCTGTGAGAATGAACCTCCGGAAACATGTCCGGTTTGCAGCGCCAACATCAAGGCCTTTTCCAAAGTGGATTAAAAAAATCACAAACATAAAAATTTAATAAGGAGATTGAAAATGGCGAAAGTGCTTATCGGATATTACAGCAGAACTGGAATTACGGAAAAAATGGCGGAATATGTCGCTGAAGGTGTCCGTCTCACCGGAAACATTGCGGAGCTGAAAAAAATTGCTGAAATAAAAGATGAAAAAGATTTGGGAGGATACGACGGTTTTATATTCGGGTGTCCCACTTATCATCGGGATATCACCGCAGGCATGAAAACATTTCTTTTCTTGGCGGAAAAAGCCAATCTGGTAGGCAAGATGGGAGGCGCATTCGGATCTTATACCCACAGTGGGGAATCTGCTGACATGATATATGACACCATGCTTTACGTATTCAAAATGGATATGGTTGATCTGGGTGCATTAAATCTGAAAGAACAGGTCATGGAAACTGATGAAGGGGCGCGTGCCTGCCAGGATTACGGGAAAGCCATTGGTCAGAAGTTTGCTTAACCCCAAGTAAAATGTTTTGTAAGTACTATTTCAAATTGGTATCCATCCCTATCTGCCCTTCCCCTTTAAGGGGAAGGGTTTGGGAGGGAGTGAAGCCTCTCAAATAGTAACCGAATTTTGGATCCTGAATACGAAGACTTTAAATTTATTTAATAAGGAGAATAAAATGAAAGTAAAAGTCACTGAAAATTGCATGGGAGATCGGCGTTGTAACGATTTATGTCCTGAAGTTTTCGAATACGATGAGGATCAACTCAAATCTACCGTTAAGGTTGATGACGTCCCCGCACAATACGTAGAACTCGTTAGGCAAGCTGCAGATGAATGCGGCGCCGATGCCATTATCATAGAAGAGGATTGATTACATTTAAACGGGGTCAGGGTTACACGGTACAAATCTGGCCCCAAAGCTTTTTATCTTGTAAAAACATTAGATTTGACATGCCACAGTGTGGAATTATATTAAGATCAATAGCACGCTAAATCGTATCCTGCTATATCAACAATCACCTATATAACCCCAGGAGGCACACCATGAAAGAAATATCGATTCTTGTCGGCGGTAAAGCGGGTGATGGTATCCGGCAGGCCGGTCACGTCATTGCCCGACTTCTGAATCGAATGGGCTATCGAATTTTTTTCTATGATGATTATCCCTCTCTGATCCGTGGCGGGCACAATTTTTCTATCATCAGGGCCTCGGAAAAACGCATTATTGCGCACAAAGAAACCGTCGATGTCATCGTAGCCTTAAATCAGGATGCCGTTGACAATCATAAACATCGGCTCAATGCCGGCGGGATAATCCTCTATGATTCCAAAAAATCGGATACCAAAGGCATAGGACTCGATTTTATGGACATTGTCAAAAAGTTTGACGGAAAGCCGATTATGAGGAATACCGCAGCCATCGGAGCACTGGCCGGCGTAATAAATATTGAATGGTCTGTTATGGAAAAGGTTATCATGGATGCCGTAGAAAAAGACGTCGACTTGAATCTTAAAATCGCCCGGCATGCTTATGACCGGATTGAAAACCCTTCCAAGTCCGTACTAAAACTGGATCAAAAAGCCCTTCCGCTGGTCTCCGGCAATGAAGCCATTGCCCTTGGAGCGGTCAAAGCCGGTTTAAACATGTACATTGCCTATCCCATGACCCCCGCATCGGCCATTCTCCATTATCTGGCCGCCCACGAAAACGAATTGGGGGTGGTTACCGTACACCCTGAAAGTGAGATTGGTGTTGCACTCATGGCACTGGGGGCCGCCTATGCCGGCGCAAGGGCCATGGTCGGCACTTCCGGCGGAGGATTCGCGTTGATGACCGAGGCATTGAGCCTGGCCGGACAGGGTGAACTTCCCATGGTCATCGTGGAAGCTCAGAGGCCCGGTCCGAGTACCGGCGTTCCCACATACACCATGCAAGGCGACCTTTCCTTTGTTGTCCATGCCGGGCATGGGGAAATTTTAAGGGTGGTGCTGGCACCCGGCGATGCTGAGGAGGCATTTTACACGGCCGGACTGGCCATGAACCTTGCATGGAAATTTCAAATTCCGGCCTTTGTGCTTTCAGACAAACATTTGAGCGAAAGCATATTCAGCTTCGAGGCCGATCTGGACAAGGTTAAACCGGAGAAGCCGCTTCTATGGAACAACCAGGGAGAATACAAAAGATATCAAGATACTCAAAACGGCATTTCACCGTTGGCCTTTCCGGGAAATCCCTCGGCAATCGTTAAAGCCACTTCCTATGAACATGATGAGAGCGGCATTACCACTGAAGAACCAGAGGCAATTGTCAAGATGCAGAGGAAACGGCTGCGCAAAAGAAAAGCCTTGGAAGATGAGCTTGAAAAATATGAAACGGTGAACGTATACGGAAACCCTGATTCAAAAACCGTTCTTTTGTGTTGGGGCTCCACCAAAGGGGCGTGTATAGAAGTGGCCGAAGCCCTTGATCTTAAAGTGGTTCAACCTTTAATATTGGAGCCTTTACCGGTAGAGGCGTTAAAAAAAGCCCTTTCCGGCGCCGATAAGATCATAGACGTTGAAGTCAATGCCACCGGACAACTGGCAAAACTCATTTCCGGTCACGGTATTTGCATCGACGATATGATTTTACGTTTTGACGCACGTCCATTCACCGTGGATGTTTTGCTCGACAACGTAAAGGAGGTGCTCTCATGACAACCATCAAAGAATTGGGCACTTATGCCCAGAATACATGGTGCCCCGGCTGTGGCAATTTCGGCATCTTGACATCCATCAAAAAGGCATTAACAGATCTTGAAGATAATGGACTCGCTCTCAACAACGTAGCCATCGTCTCGGGAATCGGGTGTCATGCCAAGATTGTGGATTATATCAACGTCAACACCTTTTATTCGATTCACGGCCGGGTTCCCCCGCCGATGACCGGAATCAAACTGGCCAATCCGGATTTGACGGTAATCGGTTTTGCCGGTGACGGAGATGCATATGGTGAAGGTATTGAGCATCTTATTTTCAGTGCCAAGCGAAATTTAGACTTAACATTCATTGTTCACAACAACAGGGTATACGGACTCACAACCGGTCAGTTTACCCCCACCAGCCCTCCCGGATTTAAAGGGCGGTCGACCCCGAAAGGCAGCCCCGAAGATCCCTTGAACCCTATTGAACTCATGCTTTCCGCCGGTGCCACTTTTGTCGCCAGAGGGTATACGAAAAATATGAAGCATCTTCAGTCGTTGATTAAAGCCGCAATCGACCATAAGGGGTTTTCTTTTATTGACGTGCTTCAACCTTGTTTCACCTTTTTTAATACCTATGATTTTTACAATGAACGGGTGTATGAGTTCTCCTCAAAGGATCATGATGCTTCCGATAGAAACGCAGCTTTTGTCAAGGCCGATGAATGGGCATATGGAGTTGGGGAGCAGATTCCCATCGGTATTTTTTACCAGGTCAAAAAATCGACTTTTGAAGAGAGACTTTTGGAAGGAAGGGTTCCTGTCCAATTAACACCAGGGGATATCCGGCCGGTCCTCGAAAAACATATATAATTGAATTTTCTGATAAAAAATCTCCTCGATCCTTGATGCAATTTGAATTTAACAGAATAAGGAGCATAAATCCAATGAAAGAGAAAGTTGAAAAAGCGTTAAATGATGTCAGACCACATCTTCAGGCAGATGGTGGAGATGTGGAACTTGTTGATGTGGAAAATAATATTGTCAAGGTAAGATTAAAAGGTGCCTGTGCCGGTTGTCCCATGTCCCAGATGACACTCAAGCAGGGCATAGAACGATATATTAAGAAACTGATTCCGGAAATAATCAGCGTGGAGTCCGTGTAACTTCTTGATAAATTAAGCGAGCAGGACCTGACTTTGTAAAAGAGAATGGTCGGTATTTGGAAAGTGAAAGTAAGCTTACCGAATACACCTTTATCAAGAGCTTACCATCCAACCCCTTGACAATACTTGAACATTGAAGATATGGAGGAATGTTCATGATTAAAGTAAAAACATTTACAAGTCCCTTGAAGATATTTCATGCAAAAAATGAACTGGAAGCGCTTGATAGACGGGTAAATCGCTTTATCGAGGATAACAATGTGAACAAAATTAATTCAATAAGTGATGCCTGTACAACGGATGACAATGGCGCCACCATCGGAATTATCCGGGTCATTGCATACGAGTAAACCGGCTTGAAACCGGTTCCGATACTGTAAAGGACTTAAAAAAGATTAACTCTGTGAAAAACACTGACGCAGGGAACCGATGGGTTAAAAGGAGGATTTCATGGCAGTAATTACCATTAGCAAGGAATTTGACACTGAAGGTGAAAAGGTCGCATCGCTGGTCGCGAAAAAACTTGGTTACGAATACATCGGTAAAAATTTAGTCGCTGATATTGCTAAAGAACTCCATATATCTAAAGGTGAAGCGGAAGCGTTTCACAAAGCTTCCCAGTCAAGAATTCTTCGTTTTGTCGATCGCTACACCTGCTCTATTGTCCAGAAGGTGGTTGACCGTGAACACGGCTGCTTGGACGACAAGAACTACTATGAGGTCACCAAAAAGTTGGTTGAAAATGTATATGACGCCGGTAACGTCATCATTCTTGGATGGGGAAGCCAGTGCCTCTTAAAAGAAAAACCGGATACGCTTCATGTCCGTTTGATAAAAGATAATGAACTAAAAATAAAAAAGCTCATGCAGGCTGAAAATCTGAGTCACAAAGCTGCAAAAAATTTTATTGACAGAGAAGAAGGTGATTTAAAGGCTTATATCAAACAATACTTTAACGAGGACTGGAATGCCGCTCACCTTTATGATCTTATTATAGATATGGGAAAAATATCGGTGGAAAAGGCCGTTGATATGATATGTGACAACGTTAAGCATAAAACCGAATGATCGAAATTTAAGTATTGCCTTCCACAGTAAAAGAAGAGGACACTAAACATTTCTTTAAGGCAACTAAAAAGATTAACCATTTTGGGTGCATTTCTCTCGACATGAATACATCGCAGATTCAGCCTAAAAAGAATAAGAAATAATGTCTTTAAAACATCACAAATACATGACATCCTCCCGGCAACTGGTTGCCGACCAAATTATTAAACCCTTCCAGCGGTTTTTCAGAAAAGAAGCTACCAGCAGTATATTGCTCATTGCCGCGACGATCATTGCCCTGATTTGGATCAATTCCAGAATCGGGGAAACCTATCACAGCTTTTGGCATACCAAAGTTTCCTTTGCCTTCGGACATTTTCATATCAGCAAAACACTCGTTCACTGGATCAATGACGGTTTCATGTCTTTGTTTTTTTTTACGGTGGGTCTCGAAATTAAACGCGAAATTCTTGTAGGAGAACTCGCGACCCCCAAAAAGGCTTTGCTGCCGGTGATTGCCGCGCTGGGAGGAATGATTGTACCCGGCCTAATCTATGTAGCATTTAATGCCGGATCACCCACCATAAGCGGATGGGGAGTTCCCGTTGCAACGGATATCGCCTTTGCTTTGGGGGCTGTGGCCGTCTTCGGCCGCAGACTACCTGTGGGCCTGAGGATCTTTCTGGCAGCCTTCGCCATTGCCGACGACCTGGGTGCGGTCGTCATTATCGCAATCTTCTATACCAAGGAAATCGTCTGGTCTTATCTTATCATCTCCCTATTTTTGATTCTCGGTCTCGCTGTCGCAAACTTCCTCTGGATACGATGGACACTGGTTTATGCAGTTCTGGGACTTGCCGTCTGGTTTTTTGTCCTGGGATCCGGCGTTCATCCCACCATCGCCGGTGTGATTGTTTCTCTTTTTGTACCGGCCCGGGGAAGGTATGATACCGACAACTTTTTGCAAAACGTAAAGAAAATAACGGAACAGTTTGAATGTGAGGAACAAAGTTGTGGGTATTCAATCCTTTTGAATCAGGAACACATGCATGCCGTTCAAGCGCTGGAAATGGCCTGCCATGATGTGGAGACACCCCTGCAGCGATTGATGCACGCCCTGCATCCATGGGTTGCATTTTTTATTCTGCCTTTTTTTGCCTTGGGGAATACCGGTTTGACCTTTCAAGGTCTCGTTTTTTCTGAATTGGTCTCAAATCCGGTAATCATCGGGATTATCTTTGGTCTGGTTTTTGGAAAGCCCATAGGAGTCATGCTATTTTCATATCTCTCGGTCAAGACCGGGATTGCTTCCTTACCCCAAGAAGTCAGGTGGTCGCATATTTTTGGAGGGGCCATGCTTGGGGGAATCGGCTTCACCATGTCTTTGTTTCTTTCCGACCTTTCATTTTCCGATTCTCAAATACTCAATTATGCAAGAATTGCGATCCTGACAGGATCCGTTCTCTCGGCGGCAATGGGTATGTCATACCTCGGGTTTATCAGCACCTCCGATCCTGATAGAGAATGACGGTATGGATGAGATCTAAAAGAAAAGCATCATTTCTTAAAAATTGAGATAGGCTCTAATTGGGAGGATGTCATATGGATTTTGCGTTATCTAAAGAACTTCAGATGCTGAAAAAGGCGGTTTCTGAATTTGCGGCCAAAAAAATTGCACCCTATGCTGATGAGTGGGATGCAAAACATTATTTCCCTTACAAAGAAGCCATCAAGCCCATGGGAGAACTCGGTTTTTTTGGAACGGTCATTCCTGAAAAATATGGTGGAGAAGACATGGGTTGGCTGGCAGCCATGATTGTGACCGAAGAAATCGCAAAAGCCTCCAGTTCTCTCCGGGTTCAGATCAACATGCAGTGTCTTGGAAGCGCGTTTACCATCTGTAAATACGGGGATGAAGTCTTAAAACAAAAATACATCTCCAAATTAGTCGACGCCGAATATCTGGGCGGATTTGCCATAACAGAGCCCGATGCCGGTTCCGATGTCATGGCCATGACATCAACCGCCGAAGACAAGGGCGACCACTGGTGCTTAAACGGTTCCAAAACCTGGATCTCCAATGCAGACGTTGCGGATGTGATCATCTATTATGCTTATACAGATCCGGATAAGGGCACCAAAGGCCTTTCAGCCTTTGTCGTAGAACCAAAAAACTATAACGGTGTTAAAACCTCGGCTTTAGAAAAAATGGGGTCCCACTCCTCTCCCACCGGTGAAATATTTTTAACCAATACTAAGGTCCCCAAGGAGAATATCATTGGAAGGCCCGGAGACGGTGCAAGGATTCTCTTCGGGTCTCTTGACCAAACCCGGCTTTCTGCAGCCGCCGGTGCCGTTGGTGTTGCACGGGCATGTTTGGAAATATCGCTAAAATATTGCAATGAACGCAAACAGTACGGAAAACCCATCGGCGAGTTTCAAATGAATCAGGACATGATCGCCCAGATGTCCACCGAAATTGAAGCAGCCCGTTTTTTGGTTTACAAAGCAGCCTGGGCAAAGGATCAGGGAAACCTGAACAACGGTCTCGATGTGGCACAGGCAAAATATTTTGCAGGCGAAGTCGCTACCAAATGTGCGGGCTATGCCATGCGGATTCTGGGAGCGTACGGTTATTCCACCGAATATCCGGTGGCCCGTTTTTATCGGGATACGCCAACCTATACCATGGTGGAAGGATCGGCCAATATCTGTAAATGGATTATTGCCCTGGATCAGCTCGGCATCCGAAAGGCAAACCGGTAAACCAAAATGCCCAATCTGGAATCGTCAAATAATCCTGCCTTACCATTCCGAAAAAAGCTGAAACGGTTAACATCGTCTTGAGTTCCAAAGGAAAAATTGTTGAAAGAAACACAACCTACAAAGCCCATAACAATTAATTATCCAAAGAACAAAAATAAGACCGCATCCCGAACCTTCCGCAAAACCATCCAATTTTATTTGATTGATTGCAAGACGCCATTGGGAAAGGCAATTGATATTTTCATCATATTTCTCAATCTCATCATCTGCGCTATTTTTGTCATCGAGACCTATCCCGTGCCCGAGTCAGTTAAAAATTTTCTGTGGAACACAGAACTTATCATTGTATTTTTTTTCATCGCTGAATATGTTGCACGACTTTACGGTGCAAAAAATAGACTCAAACAATTAATTGATGTTTATAGCATCGTTGACTTAATCGCCATTATACCGACCCTTTCTCTGCTTGTGCTTCCCCTGTTCGGTATTGCGCTCAACATTGGATTCTTAAGGGTAATCCGGATGATCCGTGTATTGAGGATATTCAGGTTCCTTCGGTTCACGGCAGATCCTAACTTCTTCTTTGGCACCATCACCCTTCGGTTGTTGAATTTAATCAAGCTCTTTTTAACCATATTCATGATTTTTTTCATATCTTCCGGTCTTTTTTTCTATGTTGAAAACACGCTAAACCCACACGTTCAAACTTTCGGAGATGCGTTTTATTTCACTGTCGTAACGCTTTCGACAGTGGGATTCGGAGACATCATTCCCATGTCCGAAGCAGGAAAATGGGTCACCGTGCTAATGATACTGTCAGGTATTATTCTCATCCCCTGGCAAGTGAGCCGTATCGTCAAGGAGTGGTTACACATTGCCACAAAAAAAGAAATCATTTGTCCGAAATGCGGCCTTCGCTACCATGACGAAAATGCTTCACATTGTAAATCCTGCGGACATATTATTTACCAGGAATATAACGGGGATTAACCCTATCCTAAACTGAACGTTTCAAATAGTGACAGGGTTATAAAAAAGCAACAATTATAAATAAATATACATTGCTAAAGTCGCCAATAGATTTCATCTAATCGGTGGATTTATTTAAACAAAAAATTGCCACCATTTGAAACCCTTCGGGCTTGCCGAGTTTCCCGAATCTGCATCGTTATGAGACATTTGCAGTAGCAGACTACGGCTGCATGTCTCATGCCTTGCATCTCCGGCAAACTCGACAATCGCTCAATTTAGGCCTGTCTTTCAATGGAAATTCATAAAAATGGGAATTCTACTGCTTGAGGGAGGATGCGAATTTCAAGGGAAAATGGAAGAGCCGGACAGGAAAGCACTGACACTGGCCGGGGGAAAAAATGCTAAAGTTGTCATTATACCGACTGCCGCAGCACCGGACAACAATAGCAAACGAGCCGGCAATACAGCATTGGAATGGTTTGGTACACTCGGTGCAAGAAATATTTCCGCTTTGCCGATTATAGATAAAGAATCAGCCAATGATCCGGATCTCTCGGCCGAATTGGATCGTGCAAACCTAATTTATATTCTTGGAGGGTTTCCCGGCTATCTGGATCACACCTTTAAAGAAAGTCGATGTCTGGATGCCCTTTGGCGCGCTTATGAAAAAGGCGCTGTAATTGCAGGGAGCAGTGCGGGTGCAATGGTTTTATGTGAGTGGTATTTTGATCCTGAATATAAAAAGATAAAGAAAGGGTTTGGGATCCAAAAAGACGTCATTTTGATTCCACACCATGATACATTTGGTCGTTCATGGCGTTTGCTATATTTTGATAAAATTTCAGACATCCGATGCATCGGCATAGATGAACAAACAGGAATGATTCGTCAAGCCGACCGTCATCGATGGACCGTGTACGGAAAAGGTGGGGTTACGTTATATTTAAAAACGTCCATTGCGTCATATAAGACCGGGCAAACATTTCAGTTATAAAACACCTGTGACCGATGTCGCAGTTCGAAGGTTATCTTTAAGCAATAATAAAAAAGTTCTTTTTCGTGTTTTTACAATTTCGTGCTTTCGTGATAAAGATTTAATTTTTGTTCCTCGCTTTAGTTTCAGTAAAAACGGAATTTTTTTAAGCAATGATCGGTTTGTCAGGGTTAGGGTTAAACCGTTACACGCGATTTATGAGGTTTTTTTTTATGTCTTCAAGAAAGGGCATGATCGTTCTGATGGGTTCCGGTGAGCTTACCCCCACAATGGTGGAGGTGCACAAAAATATGCTTGCCCGATTTCCGGATTCTCCCACCGCTGTTTTCTTGGACACACCTGCCGGTTTTCAACTAAACGTCGATGAGATTTCAAGAAAAGCAGTTGAGTATTTTCGTGTTCACGTTCAACAACAGCTCAACGTCGCCTCTTACAAATCCTCGGAGAATACAAGCGCATTTGAAGCAGAAACAGCATTTCATATGCTTCGAAATGCAGATTTTGTGCTTGTGGGGCCGGGTAGTCCCACGTATGCTGTTCGTCAGCTTCAAAAAACGCCGATTCCTGAAATTCTTGTTAATAATATTCAATCCGGTGGATGTTTGGTGGCCGCAAGTGCCGCTGCTCTTACCATGGGCCGTTTTACTCTTCCTGTGTACGAAATATACAAGGTCGGACATAAAACCCATTGGGTCGATGGGCTCGATGTTCTAGAACAATTCGGATTCAATCTGATCGTCGTTCCTCATTGGAACAATGCCGAGGGCGGAACCCACGATACTCGATTCTGTTTTATGGGAAAACCCCGTTTTCAGCAACTTGAGACGCTTTTACCGGATAACGCGACGATCATAGGCATTGATGAACATACCGCCTGTATCATTGATCTTAATGCCCAACGAATCGATATCCAGGGAATTGGCAATGTAACCATTCGACAAAAAGGACGTGAAATAAAATTTGGTAAAGGAGATCAAATTCCCCTTGACGTATTGGTTAAAGAAATCAATCGGGAGGATTGGGCGCCGAAAGACGTTGATGACGTCGAGCAAGCCAGTGATCCGAATCTTTCAAAAAAAAGCTTTTTAAGTAAAGTTAATGCAATAGAATCTTCTTTTCACAATGGGATGGCGAATCATGATCAAAAAGAGACAACCAATGCCCTTTTGGAATTGGACAGCGCCATTTGGATAGCGCAAAAGAATCTGGAAGATGAAGAGCGTATTTCTCAAGCGCGAGAGATCCTGAGAGATTCAATCGTGCTTTTAGGCGCCGAATTGGGGGCTTCACCCCGTCGTCTTCGAAAATATTTAGCGCCTCTTGTTGAACAAATGCTTAAATTAAGGACAAGGTTCAGAAAGGAGCAACAATGGTCTGAGGCTGACCGCATCCGGGAGATCCTTCAACAATCCAATATTCAGGTTGAAGATACCAAGGACGGGGTCCGCTGGCATATCATTGATGAAGACATTTAGCCCGAATATTTCATGAAAATTTTCGAGAGGCCTTTTTATTAGTAATGAAAACAGTTTTTTATTTACAATTTTGCTTCAAAAGGAACTCCGAATTATAGAGAGAATCGAGAAATCACCGGCTCAAGGAGACGATATATTCATGCAACCACACCATCAAATGAATGTTCTATGTTGCCTTTCAAAATCAAAATCCAACCTTTCTTCACTCTTAAGGTATTTAGACAAAAATACCCCATGTTCAGGCCATCATATCGGAAAAACTTCCAGCGGATTTAAGCAAATTTCAGGTCGTTATTACGGAGCCCGCATCAGCACACAATCCAGCCCCTAAAAATTTAGAACAATTTGTTAGATCAGGGGGGGGATGGCTGGGAGTGATCAGTCTGTTGGAATTGCCCATATCAGAACTTTTCGGTGTATCATCCGGTCCTATTGGCCTGGAATCGGAAACACGGGTCCTGTTTCAAGATATAAATCAGCCGATGGCGGACCGATTACCCGATGCCATTTATGTGAAAGGACGATATCATCCCCTTCAGGTCCTCAAAGAAGATGTAACGACACTATTGTATGCTGATTGGCGTTATCAGCACAGTCCGGTATTGGTGTGCCGTCAGGTCGACGCCGGCCGGGTGGCATGTACAACCCTTCAAGACTTTGAAAATTCTGACTTAAAACGGATCATCTATCGGTTATTACGAAAACTTTCAGGACAACCCGTAACTTCTGAGAACCTAAATGTCGGGATATTGGGGTACGCCCCTTCGGTAGGAGCGCTTCATGGAAACGGCGTTAACACGACTAACGGATTTAAGCTCCACGCCGTTTGTGACTTAAATCCCCAGCGGTTGAAGATGGCAGAGCATCGATTCCCCGAGACAAAAGTATATTCAAATGCCAAAGAATTAGCCAATGACGATGACGTAGATTTGGTCATCATCGCCACACCACCCAACAGTCATGCTAAGTTATCCCTTCAGATGATGACGAATAAAAAGCATGTGGTCTGTGAAAAACCTTTGGCACTCAATCGCAGCGAAACATACCGGATGTTGGAAATGGCTGAAAAAATGAAGGTCCATTTAAGCTGCCACCAGAACCGGCGCTTTGACCCTGACTTTACGGCGATCAAACGTGCATTGCATGAAGATCTCATTGGCGATCTTTTCTATATGGAAACGTTTGTCGGCGGGTTCTCGCACCCTTGCGGATACTGGCATTCTCACGAAGAAATCTCCGGAGGTATTTCCTATGACTGGGGCGCACATTATTTGGACTGGATTGTTGATCTTATCCCTGACCATCCGGAATTTGTCGCTGCCTTTCGTCACAAAAGGGTATGGCATGATGTAACCAATGCCGACCACGAAAGGATATGGATTAAATTTAAAGGGGGTAAGGAGGCTGAATTTATTCATTCAGATATTGCTGCTGTTCGCAAGCCCAAGTGGTACCTTTTAGGCACCAAAGGGGCAATCGTCGGACACTGGAAAGATGTGGCCACGTATCATATCGATCCGGTCCTTTATTTTCACCAACAGAACATTCCGGCAACGGAGATGATTCCGGATATGACGCTTTTCCGGTGTCATGCTTCAGGACAAATCTTAGAGCAAAAGATGGCCATACCCGAACGAAAAGATTACGCATTCCATAAAAATCTTGCAGATCATCTGTTGACCGGTGAACCCCTGCTTTCATCTTTAATGGATTCTGTAAAAGTCGTTTCCATTTTAGAAACAGCAGCCCTGAGTGCATCAAAAGGCGGCAGCATGGAGCGATTCGATGAATTTTAGCATAAAATGGGGAATTTTAGGTAACGCCACGATTGCCAGAAAATGCGTGATTCCAGCCATCTTCAGCTCCGCAAATGGCCGCGTTCATGCTCTGGCATCTCGAAATTTTAAAAAAGCAGAAGCATTAGCAGAAAAATACGACATCACCCGATTATACTCGCAATATGAATCCGTTATTGAAGATAAACAGGTCGACATTGTTTACATTCCCCTTCCCAATCATCTTCATAAGGAATGGACGATCAAAGCCTTAGGGGCTGGAAAACATGTTTTATGTGAAAAACCCCTGGCCTGTAATACTGCCGAGGCCATTGAAATGGCAGAGATTGCGTCGAAAAAAGGCTTGCATCTCATGGAAGCACTCATGTACCGGTTTCATCCGCGCAGCAGGATCATCCACCAAATGGTTTCAAAGGGGAAAATCGGAACACCGCGACTTGTTCGAGTTTCGTTTTGTTTCCATATGGAAGAACATATTTTAAAGAAAAAAGAGAATGCCCGTCTGAAAAAAAGGGGGGGAGGCGCGCTTTTAGATGTGGGATGCTATGGCGTCAGTGTCGCACGATGGATGATGGGAGAAGATCCTGAAAGCGTTCAAGCCACTGCACATTTTAACTCTGAGGGTGTCGATATACACACAGTCGGTGTTTTGCACTTTCGAAACGGTGGCCTGGCAACGGTTGAAGCCAGCTTTATTAGTTCTCTGCAGCAGACCTATACCATCGTCGGTGAAGACGGTTCCATTGAACTTCCACACAATGCCTTTATTCCATGGGAAAAAGATGCAACTTACGTTCATCGTGGCAGACATGAGGAAATCGGCAGACAAGAAGTTATTCCGGGTGCAGACGAGTATCGGTTGATGGTTGAACATTTTTCAGACGTCCTAATCCACGGGTCCTCACCTTTGGTCCAAATTCACGACAGTATACAAAACATGCGGGTACTGGACGCATTGGCCGAGTCGGCAAGATCCGGACAAATGGTTCTAATCCCTAAAAAGCAAATTTAACCTGAATTCATTTAAAAATGTCGATGAACCTGAATAAACAAAGAATAGAGATCAAAACAGAACCCTTTGAGCGACTAGAGTCTTTTTATCTAAACAAAAAATTCAATCTTGATTGGAACTGTTTGTTTGTTCTTCCCCTGTGGCTGAAAACATGGTGGGACACTTTTGGCGAGAAAAATAGACCTGAAATTCTGGCGGGATATCGTCATGGAAAATTAATTGGCATTGCCCCTTTGCGTATTCAAGATAAAACAGCGCGGTTCATTGGTGGAGAAAATGTGTGCGATTACCAGGACATGATCGTGGCGTCAAATCATCACCATGAATTCTATAAGGCAATTTTAACCCACCTGAAACAAAAGGGGATACGGTCTCTCCAATTGGGAACATTAAGACACGATTCCATATCGCTAACCCAATTGCCGAATCTGGCCAAACAAATGGGATATGCTGTTGTTTGTAATCAAGTGGCGTTTAGCTATGAAATAATATTACCCCGCACCTGGGAATCATATCTTTATATGCTCAAGGGAAAACAGCGCCATGAAATTCGACGAAAATTGAGGCGGCTAAACGAAGCGGGACATGTCCAATTTCGTGTTCTTGAACGATTGGATGAAATATCCGAAGCCATGGATACCTTTTTTTCTTTGTTTAAGGCCAGCCGCCCGGACAAGTCTGAATTCCTGACAGAACAAATGGTGTCCTTTTTTCGTTTGTTGGCCCAAAGAATGGCTCAACAGGGATTTTTGAGAATGTTTTTTTTAGACATTGATCGAGTACCGGCTGCCGGCGTAATGTGCTTTGACTACAATGATATCCTATTTCTTTATAATAATGGATATAATCCTCAATTTAGCAATCTGAGTCCCGGGTTTCTCAGCAAAGTGTATAGTATCAGAAACAGTATTGACCAGGGAAAGCTTCGGTACGATCTATTAAAGGGTGATGAAGGGTATAAAAAACGTCTGGGGAGTTCGCCGGTGCCGCTGTATCATTTAAAAATAGATCTTGAAGGATAAAGAGATTCAGACAAAAAACCGACAAGAGATGAGAAGAATCAAATGAAGCGGCGTTCAACAGAATTGAAAATTGCCATGCTGAGTATCCATTCAAGTCCCATTGGTGATTTGGGGACCCAGGATACAGGCGGAATGAGCGTTTATGTTCGGGAAATGGCCAAAGAATTGGGCAGAAAGGGCCATCATATCGACATCTTCACACAGCACAATGTCTGCAAGCACGATCCGGTCCTACATTTATACGACAACGTTCGTCTCGTCCATTTATCAGGGGGAACACGCGAGAATATCGCCAAATTCTCTCTCTATGAGATTTTGCCGCAACTATTTGACGAATTAGAATCCTTTCGAATCAAGGAAAATATCACGTATGATATCATCCACAGCCATTATTGGCTCTCAGGGGTTTTAGGGCTCAAGCTCCAGTCATCCTGGAATGCATATCACCTGGTCACATACCATACCATCGGCGCTGTGAAAAACTTAACCTGTCCAACGGAAAATGCGTCCAAATTACGGCTGACAAACGAAAATGAACTGGCAAAGCTGTGTGATCAAATTGTCGTTCCCACCCAACAAGATAAGGAACATTTAATCCGGTATTACAACGCACCTATTGATAAAATCCGGATTATTCCGTGTGGTGTTAATCTTGGACTTTTCAAACCATTGGACAAAGCATCTGCTCGCCGGTTTTTGGCGTTTTCTACAGATGATCGCATTGTCTTATATGTGGGACGGTATGCCCCCATTAAAGGACTTGATCGTTTGTTCAAAGCGCTTGGCAATCTTACACATTTTTCTCATCTTCGCCTGGTCATGGTGGGGGGTGACGGCGAACACTCCCCCATGTTTCGACAGTTAAAATCCAATGCAACGACGCTTCACATCGAAAATCTCATAACGTTTGCCGGGAGGGTGGACCAGGAAACCCTGCCCCAATATTACAGTGCTGCGGATGTTCTGGTTGTACCATCCTATTATGAGAGCTTCGGTCTTGTGGCACTCGAGGCATTGGCTTGCGGAACGCCTATTGTGACCGCTTCGGTCGGCGCGATGGAAGAAATTGTAAAAGAGGGCGTTACAGGATATGTCGCAAAGGACCCGAATCCACAACATTATGCCCGGCTGATCGAAACCATTTTGATAAAGCAGCAGCAGAACGGCTTATCGCCCTCAAAAATTCGGTCATCAGTGGCCCAATATACATGGACAAGGTCCGCTTCCATGTTACTTGACGCGTACCGGGCGGCATGGACGGATACATCGGAAAATATTTATAAAAATAAAGAGGAGATTCAATTTGTTAAATAGATCCGAAATAATGGTGATAGCAGCACATCCGGATGATGCGGAATTCGGTGCCGCGGGTTCCGTTGCCAGGTGGACCATAGAAGGAAGACGGGTAGTCTATGTGGTGTGCACCAGCGGGGACAAAGGCACCGACAATCCGGACATACCCCCCCAACAGCTTGCTAAAATTCGAGAAAAAGAGCAAAGAGACGCTGCTGCGGTATTGGGTGTCTTTGATGTCGTTTTCCTTGGATATCCTGACCAGGGACTCGAAGATACATCGGATTTTCGCAAAGCGATTGTAAGGCAAATCCGAACATATAAACCGGATATGATCGTGACATCTGATCCTTACAGGCGTTACATCTGGCACAGAGACCATCGCATCACCGGACAGGTAACACTGGATGCGGTCTATCCTTATGCCCGTGATCTGCTGGCATATCCAGGTTTAATCGAAGAAGGACTCATGCCCCATAAGGTGAAAAAAATCCTGTTCTTCGGAACCGAGGATGTCAATTTGCGGATAGACATTACCGGAACCTTTCACCTCAAACTTGAAGCATTGCGTTGTCACAAAAGCCAAATTATCCAGCTTGGCATCCCTGATCTGGAAAAATGGCTTTGGCAGCGATGTCAAAAAATGGCCGAAGGCGAATATTTTGAGGTCGCCGAAGCGTTTCATCAGGTGGAGGTGGCCTTTTAAACCGCTTCGGAAACACCGAGGCGACATATCGACTTTGAAAGCGTATATTATTTCGAAAAAGGGTGGGCGGGATTATTCCGACAAATGGATTCTCGGGTTAAAATAAGCGATTGACGGATGCTCATCTTTTTTATCCGTCGAATAAGAAAATGTGGTAATTGATGAAACGGCGGGATATTCTTTTAGGACTCCAAGGGTCGTAAATCTTTTCTTGTTAAGAGGTGTTGTAGAGAAATGACTCGCCCACAGCATCATGAATAAAATAACGTCACCGTGTGTCACCGCCACGACATGCTTTCCGGAACAGGTGCGGCGCGTCCTGGATAAAAACTTTTGAACCCTAAACAAGATGTCTTCCGGTTGTTCATATTTCGAATCGACGCCAGTGTAAACATCTCCGGCTCTTAAATCAACCGCTTCCGAAGACTGACCTTGAAACGGTGTAAGAACCTCCGTGATTAAGCTCGATTGTCTTGGTTTGAGGTGACGATGATATTTAAGTATTTCAGCTGCTGTTTGGCGGCAGCGAAGCAGGGGGCTGCTAATAATATCTTCAATGATCAGATCCTTCAAAGACCGAGCCGCTCGAGCCGCTTCAAGGCGCCCTCTTTTGCTTAAATAAAACCCCGGTAAACGGCCATAAAAAATATTGGATGGATTATGCACACTGGCATGTCGAACCAAAGAAATGCGTGTGACTGCATTTTGGGGAATCATTCCGGTTTTTACCATTTGGATGCTTTGAGACCTTTGAAAGATGTGGGTTTTTGTTATGAACGCTCATTTGTTTGAAATAAAATCTTCTAACAATGAGAATGCAAAATCATCCGTATATTGTACGGGTGGATGTTTGCAATAGTAGGCTGAAGGCGCCTCTAATACGCCACCAATATTTCGTTCGATGGCCAATTTGCATAGGCGAATACAATCGATGGCAGCGCCAGCGGAATTGGGCGAATCCTCAACAGACAACCTAAGTTCAAGGTTCATAGGTATATCACCAAAAAGTCTGCCTTCCATTCGAATAAAACACACTTTGTTGTCGTTGAGCCACGGGACATAGTCACTGGGGCCAATATGTATGTTACGGTCTTCAAGCTTTTCTTCCATAACGGCTTGAACAGCCACTGTTTTTGATTTCTTTTTTTTATCAAGCCGCTTCCTGTTCAACATATTTAAAAAATCGGTGTTGCCCCCCGTATTTATTTGATATGTCTTTTCTAACTTGGCACCCCGTTTTCCAAACAGGTTCGTTAACGCCCGATGAACAATCGTTGCGCCGAGTTGGGATTTAATATCGTCGCCTATTATTGGAATTCCGCTGGATTTAAACTGTTCGGCCCAAAAAGGATCGCTCGCAATAAAAACAGGAATGTTGTTGATAAATGAAACACCGGCTTCCAGGGCACATTCGGCATAAAATCTTGATGCCTCTTCCGAACCCACCGGCAAATAATTTAAAAGTATTTCCGTGCCGGAATGCTTTAAAATTTTGATGACGTCGCTTTGGGTTGGTTCTTTTTCATCACAAAGCAAAAATGTATATTCAGGGTCATAGTTCTTCATATGTTCAGAAAAACCGTCCAATATTTTCCCCATGGACACTCCAACTCCTGCTTTGGGCATGTTCGTAACAAATTTTTTAGTGCAGTTCGGTCGCTCAAAAATGGCTTCATGAACGTCTTTACCGACTTTTCTCCGATCGATGTCAAATGCCGAAACAACTTCAATATCAACAGGTGTATAACCATTGATCGACCAATATAAAATTCCGCTGGCATTATTGTGTTTTTTGCTCTGGTAATATATAGTTCCCTGAAGGAGCGAACTTGCACAATTACCAACACCGATGATACCGATTTTTATGGGTGTCATATCATCATCCAATCAAGAGGCGAGCCATTTTAATCCGTGAATTTTAGTTTTTACCGTAGTATCAGAAATTTCAAGTTTCAAGTGATGATCTTCAAGCTCAAACTACATAATTTGCATTATTATCGTAAACTTTTCAACATAAAATTTAAAATTCTTTCTCCATCAATATGAATAAGGATATTCTATTTCTTTTTTTGAAGGCGAAAAGTCGTGAAAAAAATTATTCTTACCACACTGGCATATCTGTGTTTGACCACTGTACCGGCCTGGGGGCAGAATGCCATAGAATTTTACAACCGTGGTGTCAAAAGCACTCTGGCTTACAAAAAGATCGAGCACTTTACCAAGGCTATCCAGTTGAATCCAAACCTGGTGGAGGCCTATGAAAAACGAGCCATTCACTACTACCTCCAGTGGCAACTTGACAACGCCATTCAGGATTATAATCGCGTTATAGCGCTGAAGCCTAATGATGCAAATGTTTATCTGATGCGGGGTCTTGCCTATTTTAAAAAGGAATATGGCGAAGGATATTCTTCAGAACTAAAGAACCTGAAGTATCATCTCAGCAAACAAGAAGTACCTGATTTCAGCGAATCGTTAGAGCGGGCAATAGACAATTTCAGTCGCGCCATCGACATGGATCCCCAACTGGCAAGTGCATACAGCTATCGGGCAGTGGCATACCGTATCAAGGGAATGATAGAAGAAGCTTTCCACGATGCGACGATGGTTATTCAATTGAAAAGCGATCCACAAAGCACTGCAAGGGCTTATAAAACCCTGTCCAAAATCTATCAAAAGTTGGGACAAGATGAGCTTTCCGAGGTCAATCTTCGTAAATCCGTAGTGTTGGACCCCTACTCTCCGGATTATCCGCCATTGCATGTGCCCCTCATATCCAACGACCCATCTGATACCGCCAGTCTGAAAGCCGTCGGCCGGATGGGACTTTTCGGCATCATCATTCTCGTGGTTGTGGTGATTCTCAAGATAGCCCTGCCGGCCCCCCAAAAAAAAGATTAGTGATGATACTGTTTGACAGAATATCTCTGCTTTTTTATGATTTAAATACCCTGTCCTTTTGAAAATGGATCACTTAAAATTCAAATCCTTGATTAAAGAACTCGGAGGTCGATTATGACTCAGGAGATATTGGCGCCCCTTGACGGTAAGGTATTTCAACTCAAGATAAAAGCAGGAGACAATGTGGAAGAAGACGAAGAAATCCTGGTGATCGAAGCCATGAAGATGGAAACACCGATATTTGTCCCCTGTGATGGGGTGGTCATAGAAGTCATAGTCAAAGAAGGGGATGAAGTGGTGGAAAACGACGTTTTGGCCATTATCGACGAAGAACACATCGAGGTTTAAGCCATGAGACCATATTTTGACAAAATGGATGAATTTGGCCACACATTGAAAAAAGGCCGAATAAAAAGCACGGAAGAAAACCTCAACAGCATCCAGAAAATCGAAAAAGACGTTGCTGTTGAAGTGAATCGGGTTAAACTGGCCGGATTCTCTGAAGAAAAGATTAATGCCAGGGGACAAATGACGGTGTGGCAGCGTCTTGAATACCTCGTCGATCCTGAGACCTGGTGTCCGTTGCATACCCTGTACAATCCAATGAACAATGAAGAAGGGACGACAAACGTCATTGACGGCATCGGTAAGATTTCAGGCAAATGGGCCGTGATTATCGGATTTGACAATAAGGTGATGGCCGGAGCGTGGCTGCCGGGGCAGTCTGAAAATATTCTAAGGGTGACCGACCTGTCCAAACGCCTGAATATTCCTTTGATCTGGCTGATTAATTGCAGTGGCGCCAAATTGACCGAACAGGAAAAATTCTATGCCAATCGTCGTGGGGCCGGGACCCCTTTTTTCAGGCATGCCGAGCTTGAACAGTTGGGGATACCGGTGCTTGCCGGCATCTATGGTACCAATCCGGCCGGCGGCGGGTACCAGAGCATCAGCCCCACCATACTCTTTGCGCACAAAGACTGTAATATTGCCGTGGGTGGTGTCGGCATCGTTAGCGGCATGGCGCCCAAAGGAGAATTTAATTTAGAAGCCGCAGAAGAAATCATCGAAAAAGCAAAACAGTTTCAGGCCAAACCACCGGGGTCGGTAAACATCCACTATGATGAAACCGGCTTTTTTAGATATGTGTTTGAAGATGAAACCGGTGTGTTGGACGGGCTAAAAGATTATATGAAAGATATGCCGGCATACCCTCCCAAATTTTTTCGGGTTACTGAACCGAAAGAACCTCGATTTCCAATAGATGATCTTTACCGCTTGATTCCCTTAAACCCCAAAAGAGTATACGATTTTGACGAGGTATTGGCCCGGCTGGTGGATTCAAGCGAGCATATGCCATTCCGTCCCGATTACGGCCCGGAAGTGTATGCGGGATTATGCAAAATCGACGGATTTCTGGTGGCCTGCATTGGAAATAGACAACAATATCTTGGCAGGCACTATCCGGAGTATGCCGGCTACCCCGGCATGGGTGGGAAGCTCTACCGCCAGGGGCTGATAAAAATGAACGAATTCGTGACCCTTTGCGGCAGAGACCGTATCCCGATCATTTGGCTTCAGGACAGTTCAGGACTGGATGTGGGGGATGCGGCTGAAAAAGCGGAACTTTTGGGTCTGGCCCAGGGGTTGGTCTACTCGATTCAGCAGACAGACGTTCCCATGATGCTTCTGCTCCTCAGAAAAGGAACGGCATCAGCCCACTATCTCATGGGCGGACCCACCGCCAACCGGCACAATGCCTTTACCCTGGGTACCGCAGCCAGTGAAATATATGTCATGCACGGGGAGACCGCTGCGGTGGCAACCTATTCCCGAAGGCTGGTCAAAGAAAAAGATGCAGGTAGGCCTTTGGAACCGGTCATCGAAAAGATGAACAAACTGGCCAAGGAGTATCACGAAAAATCAAGGCCCTTGTTCTGTGCAAAAAACGGTCTGGTGGATGAAATTGTGCCATTGTGTGATTTGAGAAAATACATAGTGGGTTTTACCGGAGCGGCCTATCAAAATCCAAAATCCATCTGTCCCCAGCATCATATGATCTTGCCTAGAATTATCAAAGGATAAGTGGATCCACTGAGTTTTGATTAATGCATGGATTGTGGCGTCCAGCGATTTTTAGGTGTTGGAGCATAACCTTGAAAAATAGGGTGGGTGGTTCTGTGGAGATAGATGAGAGGGATCGTTGGCTTGCAGTATTTTAAACTTATTAGATATCCATATTTTCGAGCACTTCATTAATCTGTTCGGTGTCTAACTATCCTTTTTTATTTTATTATCTATTCTGGATCAAATCCTAAGATGATGTTTAACCGTATACGTCATATCCTCATCAAGATCTATTGCGGATAACCATTCAAGATAATCGATTGGAATTTCATCAAACTTCATTCCCTTGTGTTTCCCATATTGTTCTTTCAAAGGCTTAATTCTATTTATTTCAAAAATAATAAAGTTATATGTGATTTAGGCCGATATTAATATCGATCTAAATCATCGTTAATAATTATAATGTGGGCATTTATATGAAACAGAACGAAACAAAAAGTACAGAAAAATCAAAAGATAAAGAAAAAAATATTAATAGCCCAAAATTAAATAAAAAACTACTTTTAGATGTAGTGTACCAGCTGAATATTACCAGAAAAAACTTTTTGATTTATCCACCGGGTCACGTCCAGACAAATCAAAGCATAAAAAAATGCCATGCTTTACTTCACGATTTACTTGAATTGAGTCCGAAAATAACCATCGGGGTGGCGAAAGATAAGATATTTGTTGGTAACACACTAATAGAAGATAAAAATCACATGATCAAAGACTTGGCGTTATCGGTTATAAATCACGAATTAGCTGGTATCACTTTTTACCGAAACATTTCTGCTGATGATCTTTCTTGTTTTTTTCAGCTGATGGCCAAAGACCCTGAAGAGATTAAAGGTCTTGGGGGATTTGACAAGGCCCTGGCAGACAACAGGATTAAGACCATAAAACTTCAGTTCATCGACTACAGCGCATTTCATCATACGGAAGAAATAGAGATACATCGAACAAAAAACCGAAAATTTCAGGCAGAAGGCTCTGCCATCTGGACCCAATTTATCAGCGGCCTGCTTTCTGGTTCCCTAACGGTTTCTGATCAAGGAGTTCCTATAGAACAAACCAGGGGAATTAACCCTTCTCAACTTGCATTATTCCTAAATGAGAATAAAATTGACACCGAAATTGCCCTGGATACATATCGAACCACTATAAGTAAACGCATACAGGATACTGGCGAATCCATCACTTCTCCATCAACATATACTAATGATTTCATCGAATTGGATCTATTACTGCAAGAATTAAACCCAAAACTAAAAAAACAATTTTTATCAGCGACCTACAATCAGCTGAATTCTGCAGGTGAGAATGAGACGACAAAAAATTTATTGACCGATTTTTCTGAGCAAGTCGTTTTGGATATGCTAAGACAGGCAAATGAAGACGGTGAAGAAATTTCTCCCTCATTAATGAATCTCGTTTACAAAATAACATCTGCCTATGATGGAATAAGTCATCCTGAAGGTGAAATGAACTTCAATAAATCGACAAATCCTGTAAATCTGCCTTCTGAAACAGGACAGCTTCAAAACATTTTTACTCGCGAAAAATTTGAAGAATATGTAACAACCGATTATGAAAATACCTTAAATAATCTGTCCGGTGGCACAGATGACGAAATCGTTGACGCCAATAAGGCTTTACCCATCGAAGATTTTCATAAAGAACTGGAGCCTTCTCATCTGGATTCGCAAATTGCCCATATTATATTAGCCTTTATGCACAACGATACCAAACCCGTGGAATATGAAAATTACGCCGCTAAACTATACGATATCGCATATGATTTGTTAAGAGCGGGAGAATTTTCCACGTTATTGAAGATCTTTAAAGCACTGTTTAAACACTATAAAGATAAAGCTGATCCAGAAATTCAATTCATTGCCAAAAACACATTAAAAAAATTTCGTGAAGATCAGTTTATCTCCATCGCGGTCGTTTCTTTCGAGAAATGGGCGAAACCTAATGACATCGCCGCCTATGAGTTTCTACTATCTCTTGGCTCGATAGTCGTTCCGGAAATGGTTGCGCTATATGGAAAAGGGGAGAGGCCGGAAATTCAAAGTTTAATAGTAAAGCTGTTGATTAGATTCCCGGAAGTAACATGTCTCGAAGCCAAAAGGCGGTTTCGTGATCCTCAACCACCCTTTGTAATCAACATGCTAACCCTGGTTCGTAAGATAGGAACAGAAAAAGACGCTCCTATTGTGAAAAAGCTTTTGGAACATCATGATGTCGATGTTCGAATAACCGCAATGGAAACTCTAATTGAATTAGGAGATCCTGACGGGACAAATGTTATCAGGAATTTCCTCAAATCCATCTATACCAAAGAGAAATTAAAAGTTATTCAACTGATAGGTACTTATAAAATGGCCGAAATGGTACCGGATTTGATTTCTTGTATATCTCGGTGGACCTTATTTAAGTTCCAATATGAAAGAAATGAGCAGATTATCACCGCGCTGGGTAAAATTGGAAATCCAAGTGCAGTACCAGTGTTGGAAAAACTGGCAAAGTGCAGATGGACTATCTGGTCAAGAAGTTTAAAAAGTATGAAGCTTGCCTTATATCAATCGCTTCATGGGTATGAATTGTCCCAAATCACCTCTTTATTGAAAATTGGCCAGAGGTCCAAAGATAATCGAATTCGTCAGATATGCCAAAACATTGGGAGTATAAATTAACGTGTTCAATAGGAATGGGTCATGATGTTAGATTTAAAGAACCATGAAAATATCGAGAAGGTCATCTCAAATATTATTGCTGCCGTAACAAACATACGCCTTTATTCGACCAAACATCCTCAGGCCAATCGCTGCCTTGAAGATGCATATGGCGAGCTTTCTAGATTCTTTCTCGAAAAACCGCTCACGACCATTATGTTGATTGATGATCAGATGATTGTCGATAACTTGCCTTTTAAGACCAATGGTTCCTGTGTGGACCAATTCGCTCGCATATTAAGAGAAAATGCTATTGAGCATATCACTTTCAAATCTGGAATATCCAAACAGGATTTCTATTTGTTCGTCAAACAACTCGCCAATCCTGAAGGTGAAGCGATAAAAAGCAATGAATATCTCAAACTCGGCAAGGTTGAATTACGCGTCGATGAAAAGGCCGCGGAACAAATAGACATCAACTTATCAGACAATGAACAGGAACATCTATTAGCACTGAGTTCGGTTCGGGATGATAAACTCGGTGAAATTCGAATGATGTACAGCCAGATTTCGAAACGTGAAGCAATAGATATTCAAGCTGTAGATGAATTGATTAAGGCCTTTATTCGCGGTTTTTCCTATGGAATAAATCCAATTCATATGCTAGCCAAACTTAAGTCTGTTGATGAATATACTTTTACGCATGTTGTCAATGTGTGTATACTCACTATGAGTCAAGCGGAATCTTTAGGATTCAAAGGTGAGCAGCTCTATCAAATTGGAATTTCCTCAGTTCTTCATGATTCGGGAAAGTTGTTTATTCCCGATGAAATCTTAAATAAACCAGGCCGGTTAACGGACAATGAACGATCGATTATTGAGACACACACCGTAAAAGGGGCTCAGTATTTACTTGGATTGGAAAATATTCCAAAATTGGCAATCTTGGGATCACTTGAGCATCACATTAAGTACGATGGTAAGGGTTATCCAAATATGTCAAAAAAATGGAGGCCCAATATCGTTAGTCAAATGATTTCCATCGCAGACGTATTTGATGCAATGCGCAGTCGACGAGTTTATAAGGAACCCAAACCGGTATCGTTAATTGTAAAAATTTTGACCGAAGAAAAAGGGACATCATTTAATCCTCTGCTGGTTGACAATTTTTTAAAGTTAATCAACAAAAAATAAACCGATACTCGGGACTTGTGTTTTCTGTGTATTTTGAATCCGAAAGCGGCTTTAGAAGTTGTGATATCATACCCACCAAATTCTTCCTTGAATATTTGAGATTATATTTATTTTGGACAATTTTTTCTGTTCTTTAATTCTCAAGTTTACGATAACCTTTTTGGCAGGCTTGTAACTGTGATAGCTGCACTATATGTAGGCCCTTTGAAATCCATTGCCACCCAAGATACGAAACGATTACCTAAGCCGTAAAATAATCCCAATTTTTATGCTTATAAACGCAAATCTAAACTTTTTCGGCCTTTCCATATTCCAGGATACGATACGTAAGTGAGCTTTTGAAATCCGAATTAATTTATGGCTATTTTTTTTATTAAAGATTATCATGTTATCCATAACGCTATAAAATGTTATAAGCCGCCTTAATCCTGGGCGTTCCCAAATTTTGGTCGGATCCTATTTTAAGGAGAATAAATGGCAGTTGATATTTTTGGATGGTGTGGAAAGATTCTCAACGTCGATCTGTCAAATTCACGCGTCACTGAACGTGATACCATGGACTATGCAGAGCGTTTTCTTGGTGGGCGAGGAATTGCCACACGGATCTACTGGGAAGAAGTCGAACCTGATGCGGGTGCTTTTGATCCGGGAAATCACCTGATACTGATGAGTGGTCCTCTGGGAGCTACCGGTGCCCAGGGCGCCTCCCGGTTTGAGGTCGTGGGGAAGTCGCCCCATGTTGATGCCGGAAGGGTTCTGTTACGGGAATCTTGGAGGATTTTTCGGTCCCTATCTTAAAACGAGCCGGCTACGACGGTGTTGTCATCTCAGGACGGTCTGAAAAGCCGGTTTATCTCTGGATCCACGACGGGAAAGTCCAAATTTTAGATGCGTTCTTTGCTTTGGGGAAAGGGTGTTTATGCCGTTCGGGACATCTTAAAAGAAATCGCATGGTAAAAATGTGCGAATCGTAACCACCGGTGTGGCCGGTGAAAACATGTGTCGCAGTGCCAATCTGATGACAGATAACGAAGGGAGCGCTACCGGTGGGTTCGGTGCGGTGATGGGATCGAAAAATCTTAAGGCCATAGCGGTATTGGGTACGGGAAGTCCTTTGGTGGCAAAACCGGAGAAATTAAAAGAACTCAATCAATTGACCATCCATTTGAATAAGCGTGACCCGCTCCAGGTCCCTTTTCCCGAAGAACAAGTCCGTCGAACCGGTAAGTCGTCTTGTTATCAATGCGGGCTCGATTGTAAATATAGAAATTCTTTTCGGACAGCATCCGGCAAGGATGTTGTCCGAAAATGTCAATCCATGTTTGTATATCTCCCATGGGTTTTCAGAAGACCGGGAGAATCAACGGAGACCGCTGTGGATGCCACGGGAATCTGCAATGATCTGTCGATCTGCACAATGGAAATGTCCAATATCATCCAGTGGTTGGATAGCTGTTATCAAGTCAGGATACCTTACTGACAAAGAGACCGGTCTGGATATTTCAAAACTGGGCACCCATGAGTTTTTTGAAAACCTCGCCAATATGATCGCGCATCAGACAAGGATTTGGTGATATTTTGGCCGAAGGACTACTTCGGGCCGGCGAGAAGCTCGGCCATGAAGCCAAAGCCCATTTTGCAAATGAAGTATCCGGCGTCGGAGATGGTGCCACTTATTCTGCGCGCGAATATCTTATGAACGGTTTGTTGTACGCCCTGGAACCCAGACAGCCGATTGCCATGCTTCACGAAATAAGTTGGTTCACCGGTTTATGGGTCATGAATCAGGCCGACCCGAATCTTCGCCGGTTACATCCGAGGTCTTTCGGGCTGCGGCCGACTAACATTCTGGGGAAGCGAGAAGGCGTGGGATCTGAATGACCCATGAAGGAAAGGCCAGTGGCGGCAGCTAAAATCATCGATCGAACCTACGTGAAGGATAGCCTGCTGCTGTGTGATTCCGTTGGCCCATGATGGTTTCCTGGAATACGCCGGATCACGTTGGAGATCCAAGTTTGGAAAGTCGAATATTTTCCGCAGTGACTGGCATCGAAACAGATGAAACCGGGCTAAATCAATATGGCGAACGAATATTTAATCTACAACGAGGCGTTCTTTTACGGGAAGGACGGCGCCCCAAAGCGGATGATGTTCCGGAAGAATTCAATTTTGCTGATCCGGTTGAAACCGTGTTCATGAACCCTGATGTCATCGTCCCCGGGACAGGGCGAGGAAATCATCAGTCGAAAAGGTCAAACTTTGGATCGGGATGTATTTGAAGCCATGCGAAAGGAATTTTATGAATTTCAGAGGCTGGGACGGTGAGTCAGGTTTACAAAAGGCTGAGACCCTTGAACACCTCGGGTTGTCCGACCTGGTGCAGGATCTAAAACAGATCGACATGATCAAAAAATGAGAATTAGCCGGACCGGTTCCAACGAGCCTACCAACGTCCGCAAAAAAATTTAAGGATAAAGTCGGTATCTGAGTGCTGATTTATAAATGACTTCTAATCTTCCTCAGGCAAGCGCACCACCAAAACCGGCTTTTTGGATCGCCGGATCACCCGCCGGGCGGTGCTGCCGATGAGGGCGTCTTCAAGAATTCCATGCCCCTGGGTCCCCATCACAATGATATCACAGGTCCTTTCTTCAGCCTGCGCCAGTATTTCGTCAACCGGATTTCCTCGTGTCACCAGAATCTCATCCGCAACAAAATCCTGGTCCGAATGGCTCGATTTGACATCCTCACAGAATTGATCCAGCACCTCTCTGATGGGCACATATTCTCTCTTTTTCCGGGTCAGGGTTTCTTTGGCTTCCTGAACCTGTTGTCTTTTGATTTCCTCCCAGCGTTCCGCACTGATATACCCGATGACACCCTTGTCGACCAACTCCGGGATCTCCTCAAGCACATGCAGCAAGGTTATGGTGGCCCCGTAAAGATTGGCAAGGCTCACGGCATATGCAAACGCCTGTCGTGCATTCTCAGAAAGGTCGGTTGCATACAGTATTCTTTTTATGTCGACTTTTGGAAGTATCATTTTCCTGCCTCATGAAGAAATGGTAGCGGCATCGCCGCGTTTATATGAAATCACTTTACGATTTTAGTTAGACTGCCGGCGCTTTTTTAAACATTCCTTTTATATACTTTATCCAAATACCGCTCATAATCCAGGAATAACAATATGTACCGACAAGGATGAGACCAAACGCCTTCGCGATATCCATGTGGCTGCCGTCCAGAGAAAAGGCCGGTACATAACCAAAAAGGAACGGTCCAAGATACAGAAATTTGGCAAACTTGAAAGAAGCAAATGCGGTTCTCCACATATTGGCCTTGGCAATGGTGGCCCCTGCAAATGCGGCGATGCATACCGGCGGCGTAATGTTGGAATCCTGTGACAGCCAGTACACGATCATGTGGGATGCAATCTCATTGACCCCGAGATGGATCAACGCCGGTACGGCCACAACCGCAGTAATCAGGTAGGCTGCAGTGACCGGAACACCCATTCCCAGTACCAATGATGCCAAAGCAATCAGAAAAATGGTTAAAACCAAAGACCCGCCGGCAAGTTCGATCACGATATCGGCAAAGGTGAGCACCAATCCGCTAAACGTGAGCACACCGATGATAATGCCGATGACACCGACGGTGGCGCCGATCTTGAGGCTGTTTTCCGTGCCTGCCCGGGAGGCTTCCACAAATCCTTTCAGATCAATCCGGGTATCCTTTCTGAACCAGCTGATGACAATACAGGAGACAATACCCAAAATTGCGGAATAGGCCGGCGAATACCCCAACAGCATGAAAATCGTGATCACAATCAGCGGCATCGTGTAGTACCACTCTTTTTTCAGGATCTCCATGGCAGGATGTTCACTTTTCTCTCCCTTGATATTGTACATCTTGGCCTCCCAGTGCACCATTTGATAAACACTGAAGACGTACATCATGGCGGGGAAGATGGCGATGAGCATGATTCTGGAATAGGGAACGCCCGTGAGCTCGGCCATGATAAAGCCCCCGGCGCCCATGATGGGCGGCATGAACATTCCCGAGATGGAGGCCGCCGGCTCGATGCCGCCGGCAATATGGGGCCTGAACCCCGCTTTTTTCATCATGGGAATGGTAAAGGCGCCGGTGGATACCACGTTGGCGATGGCGCTTCCTGAAATGGAGCCGAAAAGCCCGCTGGCAATCACGGCGACTTTACCGGGCCCACCGGTTCTGTGCCCGACGGCGGCCAGGGGAAAATCGACGAAAAATTTCTGGGCGCCGCATTTTTCTAAAAACGCCCCGAAAAGAACAAACAAAATGACATAGGTGGCCAGAACATTGGCCATGATGCCGAACACGCCGTCGCTCTTGTAGAAAATGCTGGTACACACGCCCTGAAATGTATCGCCGGCATGTGAAAAAAGTTCAGGTGCATATTCACCATAAACCCCATAAATCAGCAACACTGTCCCCATGATCACAAAAACGGTGCCGACCACCCGCCGCGCCAGCTCGATGCCGATAAGAACACCGATAATGGCCACAAACATATCAAAAGGTGTCTCCGCGCCGGTCCGGTAGTTAATGACTTCAAAATTGAGGATCCAGTATCCGACAGTGAAGATAGAAAGGAAGATCAGCAAATAGTCGACGATTCGCAAAAGTTTATGCTTTGATTTGTAAACGAGAAAAATGAGAATATAGGTGATGATGACATATATGCCACGGTGATACTGGGTAGACGCCGGTCTCCAAACTGCCGAGTAGGAGTAGAAAAGGACCAAACTCACGGATAAAACATCAAATATTATTTTTTCTATTTTGTTTAATTTTTCATACACCTTTTAACCTCCCTACATCACGCGTGATTGGTAATCGTTACCGGATATAAGATGAAGGGATTAAGGCAATGGATTAAGTTTATTATCCTTAACCCATTACCTATAACCCATAACCAGAAGTCTTTTTTATTTCATCATCCCTTTCTCTTTCCAAAACTTTTCAGCGCCGGGATGGAACGGGGTCACGATGTTGGTGGCGCCGGTTTTCAAACTCATGTGTTTAAACGTCTTTTTCTGCTCAACCATGTGTTTCAGACCCTCATCCGTGTAGATAATGGAAAGGAGCTTGTAAACCACGTCGGCAGGCGTCTTTGTATTGGCCACCCATAGCGTGCTGTCCTGAAATGAGGGTGAGTCATAATCTACGCCTTTATAGGTCCCGGCCGGAACAGAAAGTTTCCCAAAATATGGATATTTTTTATAGAATCCTGAAGCTTCGGCATCTGCATCCAGATTGACCATGCCGATGTCGTTGGTCTGGGCCGCCATGATCACCGCGCCGCTGGGAAATGCTGTAAACAGCCAGAACGCATCCAACTGGTTGTTACCAAAAGCCTGGGCTGCGTCATTGTAACCCATGGCATTCCGCTCAATTTTGTCCCAGACGCCCATATGGGAAAAAAACAGCTCACAATTGGCAAAAGCACCGGAACCGGCGTTGCCGACGCCGACTTTTTTACCGACCAAATCCTTTACGCTCTTGATTCCCGAATCGGCCCGGATCACCAATTGTGCCGGAGCGCCGTATAACCAGGCAACTGCTAAAACATCTTCATATTTTTTGGGATCGTTTTTCATCTGGCCGTTTCTTCCCAGCCAGACATGACCGGAATAAACCACGCCCATTTGCTGTCTTCCGGCGTTCACTTTCCTCAAATTTTCTACAGAACCCGCTGATGTTTGGGCTTTTACTGAAAACTTTTCCATCGCTTTAACCGGTTTATATACCTGTATAGCGTTTGCAACCACCTGAAAGGTTCCACCGGCCGGTCCACCGCCGAAAATAACTCGTTTTTTCGCAAACGAATCTGCGGAAAAACCAAAGGTTATCATTGAGATGGCACAGACGACAATGATAATTGTCAACATTTTACTTCTCATTAGAGCATCCTCCTTTTAAATGATTCAATAGTGTATGTTATTCATTCGTAGCCTCTCAAGATAGCCAGACAGGATGAATGAAATTAAGCGAAATGACTGTAATCAAACAAGATGGATTCATTGCGCCCGTTGCTCATCCATCAAAGAACTGCTGAAACGTATTGAGAAGCTGCATCAATTTTTCGTTATTGCTATCAAGAATAACGTCTAATGATACCCGCTCTAAAACATTTTCTTTTCGTTGTATCACCTCCTTACCTCGACATGATCGATATAATTTTTCCCGTTAATCAGAACGCCGCCAATCCTTGGGCGGAATAAACGTTTTCGTCGCAAGGTCTTCAGGCCAGACGCATTCGAATTTGCCGCCGGTGATTTGAAGGACCTGTGTGGGGAGGCTGTTCTGTCGATGGAATTTCCCATAGGATTTAAACTTCACGGGGCCGAACGGTGTTGTCATGTCGGTGTCGTCCAATGCCGCCCGGATGCTCTCAGGGCGAAAAGAATCGGCCCGCTTTAACGCATCTGCTGCCACGAGCAGTGCAGAATAGGCTTCGGCCCCATGATAGTCCGGTGGTACGGAATACTTTTTGATGTACGCGTTGTAATATGCTTCTGTACCGGGATAGCTCAATTGGTGGGTCCACAGGGTTGCTGTCAGCAGATGGTTGGAAAAGTCTCCGGCTTTGTCGATGAATTTCTGATGGGTAAAACCGCCGGCGCCGCCGCACAACAACGAATTGACCGTTGACTCTTTGATCGTTTTCGTCAGTAACGCCGCATCATTGAGATAAGAAACCATATAGATCACATCCGGCGACGCTTCTTTCAACCGGGCAACAATACGTTTGAAATAGTCCGGTTTCAGTCTTTCCTTGTGGTAAGGTTCGATCCCTATAATATCGATGTCATTCTCACGGCAAAACCACATCATCCTCGTTGCGCCACCGGTTCCATACGGGCTGTTTTCATATACAATTGTCATGGATTTAGGTTCGATTTTTTTCAACAAAAAATCCTCCAGTCCTTTTGTATATTCGTCGGCCGGAGAATTTAGTCGATAGACATTGCGCATTTTTCTTTGAGTGATCCTGTCATCGGCTGCGGTACATACCAAAAAAGGTGTGTCCAACTTATCCGCTATCCTGGCCATATCCAGGGTGTTGCTACTGTGATACGCACCGACCAGCATAATTGCCCCGGATTTTTTAACCAGTTCTTTAACGATCTTTTCCCCGGTTTTTGGTTTTCCCTGGTCATTGCCATACACAAGTTTTAAAGGTCGGCCTTTGATCCCACCCTCTTCGTTGATCACCTCCAGCGCCATCTCAAACGAATTTTTCATCATGGTGGCATAAGAAAACTTCTCCGAATGTGGAACCCCGACAACAACCGGTTCCAATGCATCACCGATTGGAGGCGAAATGAAAATCCCTATGGCAAAGAAAAAAATGGTAAAGAGGCAACCTGTGAGTTTTGATCGGTATTTCATAAGACACTCCTTTGTTCATTGAGACCAAATAAAAGCAAAAAACCGTTTTGGCACAAAGAATGGAGCCGAAATCAAGAGAGGAGCAACATTAACGGCATACTAATAGGTACTAAAGTGTTAGAGAAGCGTCAATTGGAGTATTTCTGATTCTGTTGTCAGAAATTTTCTTACATACCAAAAAATGAGATTAAGTAAGCGTTTACCGCTTTGCGTTTTGGGTTAACCTCTTAACCGCTGAGGCTGAACATGTGATTGGTCAAAATATTTATTATCAGAATTTTATAGAAAATCGCAAGACTAAAATTAGAATCCGGCAAAAAACAAATTGGCTTTAGCCCATTTTGCTTTAAAACTTTACTTGAACACTTTCTGCTGTTATTTATATATCTTTATTTCATCTGTTTACCTTATTTTTATAGGGTATGAGTTTCTCATGAAATCCATAAATTCGATCATTGTAAACCATTAAATAACTTCAAGCCATCTCAAAAATGCAGATTACGTTCAAGGACAAGGCGCGAGCCGATGAAAAAGCGGAGCATACATGGGAGTATGTGAGCATTTTGAAGAGGCTCGTTGTAAATCCCGCCATACGGGGCAACACTGTAATTGGGCGTTAGATGTATTTTTTGAGATGGCTTGTAAATCGAATTGAAAGTAGAGAAAATCAATAATGAAACTTCGCTCAATCCTTCTGGTGTTGTCTTTGCTGGCCTTCTTGTCTGCTTCAACAGGGGGATACCTCTATTATTCGTCGTTAAAAGAATCCGCCCAAAAAGAATCGGAAAGACAGACCTCGACACGTGCAGAGATGATTCGGAAAAATTTGTCCTCATTTCTTTCAGAAAACATCAAACCTGTGAAAACCATATCCGGAATGAAGGAGCTCCAGGCTTGTCTGATCAACCGCGATAAGGGTTCATTTGACCAGGCAAATGCCATGCTTGACCATTTTAAAACCTCCCTGAATGTGGACGTCTGTTACCTGATGGACTCCGTAGGGAATACCATCGCGTCAAGCAACCGGAATGATCCTGACAGCTTCGTGGGAAACAATTTTGCGTTTAGGCCATACTTCAAAGAGGCTTTAAAAGGTATCCCTTCCACTTATTTGGCGCTGGGCACAACATCCGGGAAACGAGGGGCATATTATAGCCATCCGGTTTACGTGGGAGGACAGGAGTCTCCGGCAGGAATTGTTGTTATAAAGGTGTCAGTCGAACTTATCGAAAGCGAATTAACCACGACTTCAGGCGAAATTGTTTTGGTTACCGATCCCCAGGGGATTGTATTTATTTCTAATCAAAAGGGATGGCTTTTACATTCATTAGGGAAACTTTCACCCACTGACATCTCCCAAATTTCGAGGTCTCTCCAATTCGGAAATGGACCGTGGAAATGGATCGGCCTGGAAATCAAAAGAAAAAAACACGCCGAGGATACTCGGGGAAACGATTATCTCATTCACCGGTTGGGTCTTTATAATTATCCTGGATGGGATGTCATCCATTTGTACAATCTCAAAGAAATATCCAAAATCTTTTTCAGCCCGCTGCTCAAAATTATAGAACCTATTATTATTGTGTTGTGTGTTCTGGTAGGACTGGCGGTTTTTTTGCTTTACAAAAAAGCGAGTGATGAGCTGATAAAGCGGCAGACTTTTGAGAGGGCATTACAAAAAAGCGAAGAAAGATATCGTTCTATTTATCATAATACCCCGGCCATGCTGCATTCCATAGATCCAAACGGTTGCCTGATCAGTGTGAGTGACAATTGGCTTGAAATAATGGGTTATGAACGTGAAGACGTCATTGGCCAAAAGCTGACGCGCTTTTTCACCCCGGACTCGAAGTCCTATGCTGAAACAGTCGTTTTCCCCGAATTTTTTAAGACCGGATTTTGCAAAGACATTCCCTACCGGTTTGTAAAGAAAAATGGGGATGTTATTGATGTCCTTCTTTCCGCCATCGGTGACCGGGATGACAAAGGAAATATCACCCGATCTCTGGCCGTCACCATTGACGTCACCGAACGAATCCGGGCGGAAAAAGACTTAAAACTTACCAAGGAGGAGCTCCGTCGATACTCTAAAGATTTAGAACGTCAGGTACGAAAACGGACAAGAGAGATTAACAGTATTCTTCAATATACCCCGTCCGTTGTCTATATCAAAGACAGACAAGGGCAGTATATTCTGGTTAATTCACGATTTGAAGAATTGTTTGGTGTTCAAAATGATGACGTTCGCGGGAAAACCGACCATGACATTTTCCCAAAAGAAGAAGCTGAACAATTTCGCAACAATGACCTGAAAGTCCTTTCACAAAAACGTTCCTATCAGGTTGAGGAACGCATTCATCAAAAGGATGGTATTCACACCTATCTTTCTGTAAAATTTCCTCTTTATGACGAATCAGCTGACATCATCAGTGTTTGCGGGATTTCAACCGATATTACCGATGTCAAAAAGGCCCAAGATCAACTCAGGCGTCTTTCGGGAAGCATTATGGCCAATCAGGAAAAAGAACGTTCTGCCATTGCCAGGGAATTACACGATGAACTGGGGCAAGTCCTGACGGCACTCAACATGGACTCGGTCTGGCTGCATGAACATCTTAAGGAAACAGATGCAAAAGCCGCCCGACGAGCATTGACAATGTGCGAACTGATCAATAAAACCATTGAAGAGGTTCGAAGCCTGGCCATTCGGCTACGTCCTGGAGTTCTCGATGATCTGGGGCTTGTAGATGCTTTGGAATGGTATACTGCTGATTTTGAAAGACGTACCGGCATCACATGCGTTTTTGAACATGCCAATATTCCCAACATCAGTGACAATGTTGCTACCGCAGCGTATCGTATCGCACAGGAAACTCTGACGAATGTGGCACGCCATGCTTCTGCAAGCCGTATAGAAGTCGATCTTCAGGAAAATGAAGGGATGTTGTCGTTATCAACCATCGACGATGGTATGGGATTTAACGACTCGGAGCTATCTGAAGCAGAGGCTCTGGGGATTGCCGGAATGCGTGAACGCGCCGTTCTTGTGAACGGCGTTCTGAACGTCCAATCCCAGCCGGGAAATGGGACCCGTGTTCTTTTCAAGGTCTCCATTGACGGTCAGAAAGGGGGAATGTCTTGATCAAAGTATTGTTGGCAGACGATCACAGTATCGTTCGCGCCGGACTGCGCCGTCTTGTGGAAGAAAGCGACGACATGGAGGTGGTTGCCGAAGCGGCCGACGGTAAAGATGCGATTCAGAAAGTCCACAAGTATACTCCCGACGTGGCGGTCATCGATATCTCCATGCCGGGAGTGGATGGTTTGGAGGTTATCAGTCAGCTTCGTTCTTTTTACCCCAAACTGCCGACTATTATTCTGACCATGTACGAAGAAGAACAATATGTGGTTCGGGCCATCGAAGCCGGAGCTATGGGGTATATTACTAAGAGATCGGCACCGGAACAACTTTTAAAGGCCATCCGTAAAGTACATGCCGGTTTTCGATATCTGACCGCCGAAGCCGCTGAATTGCTGGCATTGAGAGTGGCCAGGGGGACAGACAGCCGTTCTCCCCTTGACAATCTGTCCATGAGAGAACTTCAGGTGTTGAGGCGCCTGGCTATGGGACATACCAATCGGGAAATTGCCGAATCCTACCATATCAGCATTAAAACCGTAGACACCTACCGTTTACGGTTGTTAAAGAAACTCAACCTGCGAAACAATGCCGAGCTTTCGCGTTTTGCGATTCAAAACCGGCTTATTGAGTCATAATTTCGATCTCGTTCAGCCACTTATACATCAACAGTCATTCCTATCATAACACTATGTTTTTACACTAATTATTAAAGTTAGGGCTTTTCTGCAGTTTTGCAAAGTATGGTATTATTCGTGGTAGATAGTTTTGTCACAATATAAGGAAACCTGATGAACTTAAGCATAGATCCGAAAACTTCAGGCCCAAAAGGCTTTGTTATTGTTGCCACCATGTGCATTGCCGAAGTGTTTGGTATGCTCGGGGTTTTCGCTTTTCCAGCACTCCTGCCTTATTTTCTGAAGTTGTGGGATTTATCAAACGGACAGGCCGGGTGGATAAACGGCATTTATTTCGCAGGCTACACGGTAGCCGTACCACTTCTCACCAGTCTTACCGACCGGATTGATGCCCGTCGGATATACCTGACCTTCTGCATTCTGGGCATACTGTCCAACTTGGGATTCGCTTTTTTCGCGCGCGGATTCTGGTCGGCGCTTATTTTCAGAGGTTTAAGTGGTCTTGGACTTGCTGGAACATTTATCCCGGGGCTTAAAGCTATCATTGATCGATTGGAAACTCACGCCCATCCCCGGGCTGTTTCTCTTTATACAGCCTGTTTCGGCCTGGGAGTGAGTCTCTCTTTTTATTTCGCAGGGGAAATGTTCAGATGGTTTGGATGGAAGGAAACATTTGGAATTGCTGCGATGGGCTCCGTTTTCTCCCTTATCCTGTCTTATCTGGTATTAAAACCCAAACCAATACCAGTGGTATCTTACGATATGACAATGGACCATATTCTTAATTATAAACCGATTTGGAAGAACCAACAAACACGCACTTACATCCTTGCCTATATGTGCCACATGTGGGAAATGTTTGCTGCCCGCTCCTGGCTGGTGGCCTTTCTGAGCTTTAGTATAACCCTTCAAAAGATGCCGGCAGACTTCATGGCGCCGACAACTGTCATGGCTTTAGCCGGAATCGGGGGTATGTTGGCCAGCATTTTGGGTGGAGAACTGGCCACTCGGCTGGAACGACGCCGGGTAGTGTCGGCAATCATGGGGATTTCCTCTCTATTGGCGCTGACCATTGGTTTTTCAGCTCCGATGTCCTACAACGTCGTGGTGACGCTGTGTATGGTCTACACCTTGTTTTTTCAAGGAGACTCCGCTGCGATTCATACCGGGGTCATCACTTCAATAGAGCCCGAACGCCGAGGCGCCGCCATGGCCCTTCAGTCCCTGGGTGGGTTCGCCGCAGCATCCATAGGGTCGGTGGCCGTTGGATTAATGCTTGACATCACCGGCGGGGGTTCGACCGTGTTGTCTTGGGTTCTAACCTTTGGATCCATGGGAATCGCCGCCGCACTGGGCTCAGTATTGCTGCACCGAATTCCCTGCCATACTTGACGTTGAGGATAACATCGTAATTAAAAATTTTCCATCTTGTTTACGATCATTTAGGGTTACATTTTATATCCCCAAATAAACCTCTCTCACATGATCGTTGGCCATCAATTCCTGTCCGGTGCCGTCAAGAACGTTTCTACCGTTCTCCAGAACATAGGCCCGATGGCACATGGCCAACGTTTGAGTAACGTTCTGTTCCACCAAAAGGATGGTTGTGCCTTCCTGGTTGATTTTTTTGATTAAATCGAAGATGTCTTGTACCAGAATAGGCGCCAAGCCCAGGGACGGTTCATCGAACATCATCAGTTTGGGTCGCGACATCAGCCCTCGTCCCACGGCCAGCATCTGCTGTTCACCGCCGGATAGGGTCCCGGCTATTTGTTTTCTTCTTTCTTTAAGTCTTGGAAACAGGGAATACACATACGCCATGGTGTTGTTTCGTTTTCGCTTGGCATCACCGTAAAGAGATCCCATGATCAGATTTTCTTCGACGCTCATCTCCGGGAAAAGACGCCGGCCTTCAGGAACGTGAACTATCCCATGCTCAATAATTTTATTTGGCGGCAACTTGTCCAGGCGAACGCCATTAAACTCGATGGTGCCGGACGCCGGCTTCAGAAGTGAAGAGATGGTCTTGAGGATTGTGGTTTTCCCTGCCCCATTGGCCCCCACCAAAACCAAGATTTCTTTTTCTTTGACTTCAAAGTAGAGATCCCAGAGAACCTGAAGATCTCCGTAAAAAACATTAATCCCGTTAACCTTGAGCACGTTGTTCTCCCAAATAAGCCTCAATCACCGCCGGGTAGTTGGCAACTTCCTGAGGGACTCCTTCTGCAATGGTTTGGCCAAAGTTGATGGCGTGAATTCGATCCGATATGGTCATGATGACCTTCATGATATGCTCAACAATCAGAATACTAATCCCATTGTCTCTGATTTTTTTAATTAGATCGATGGCCTCACCAAGTTCACCAGGATTTAAGCCTGCCGCGGTTTCGTCCAGTAGTAAAAGCTCCGGTTTTGTCGCCATCGCACGGGCAATTTCAAGGCGTTTTCTACCGGCGATGGGCAGACTCTCGGCCAGTTTATTATTCTGGTCCGCAAGATTACAAAATTCCAGAACGCTTAACGCTTCATCTTTTGCTTCCTTAATGGTATTGACGCGGCAAAACGTGGATGCCGTAACATTCTCCAAAACCGTCATTCTGGCCAGGGGTTTGGCAACTTGAAACGTCCGTCCGATACCCAGATGACAAACTTGATGGGTTTTTAACCCGACAATGCTTTTTCCTTTAAACAGAATGTCTCCGGATGTAACAGGGAAAAATTGATTGATACAGTTGAATATCGTGGTCTTCCCACTACCGTTGGGACCGATGAGGCCGACAATCTCCCCTTTTTCCACATTAAAGGAGACATCATTGACTGCCAGAAGCCCGCCAAACGATTTGGTGAGGTTTTTGACTTCAAGAAGTGCCATATTCCTTATTATCCTATGAACCCGACGGCTTCATTCTAAAAATCTGCTACCAATATCCCCAGGTTTTCATCCAGTCCACGGGATATCTAAACCTTTTGGTCGCATGGTCTGTCGGCCAGACCAGTTCCAGTTTTCCATTGATCCACTGGACTACATAGGTGCCGGCTTTGTTCTGGTTCTTCATTTTACCCCACGTGGTAAACTTCACCGGTCCGAAAACGGTCATCATATCGGTTTCGGAAAGGGCCTGTTTAATATCCGTGTTCTTAAAGGAATTGGCCCGCTTTAGCACATCTGCAATTACATAACAGGCGGAATAAGCCTCAGCCCCGTAATACACGGTGGGCTTGTTGTATTTTTTCACGAATTTTTTGTAATAATTCATGGCCCCGGGAAAGGGAAAAGCCTGGTGCCAGAGTGTGGTGGAAATGACCTTTTCAGATGCGACTCCCGCATTTTGTGCGAATTCCGACAAAGTAAAGCCTGCGGAACCACCGATAAACATTTTTGGGGTCAGTTTCAATTCCTTGACCTGTTTCATGATCAAAGACGCATCCATGATATACGATACCATATAGACGATATCCGGGTTGAGCTGTTTGATTCGGATCAACATCTGTTTAAAATCGTTGCCGCCATGCTCATATCCTTCTTTTAAAACAACTTTATAGCCGGCCTTGCCACAGATCTTCGCAAAGGATTTTGCGCCCTTGGTGCCGAAAAGTGAATTTTCGTGAAGAATGGCAATGGTCTTCGGCTTTATTTTTTCAGCCAGCAAGGTTGTAACGGCATCGGCATAATGACTCACCGGTGGATTCAACCGGTAAATGTAATCCCATCCGGACGTGGTAATTTTATCCGCAGAGCCGGTATTGACCAGAAACGGCATCTTGTTCTGCTGGCAGACACCGGCCACAGCATAGGTCACGGAACTACTGAATCCGCCGCCGACCATGATCACCTTGTCTTTTGTGATGAGCTTTTCAACCACGGAACGACCCACATCCGGACGACCGGTATCGTCCTTAATAATCAGTTCGAGTTTTTTCCCGTTAATCCCTCCTGCAGCATTGATCTCCTCTAAAGCCAAATCAAATGATTTTTTCTCTATTTCGCCGAATTTTGCCTGGGGTCCTGTCAGCGGTAAAACGATTCCCACCTTTACCGCATCTGCTGCCGATGATCCGGCAACCATCAGACCCACAACGCAAAAGATACTGATCAAAATCACTGGCAGTCTCTTCATTTATTATTCTCCATCTATTATTAAAAAAAATTTAATAACAAAGTGATGGTAAACACCTTTTCAGTAGTTAGCAGCCATAAAACTGGATGTTAACATACAAATTTCTATATTATCCCCTATGGCCAAGAAATATGAATCATTTTTCTGGCCTATGTATCTGTTTCTTTCCTGAAGTCTATTTTTTCATTAACCAAATTGGGCGGCCGGTTTCCTTTCAGACCTTGGACCATATTTCTGGCCGCCATTTTCGCCATCCGCAGTCTCGTCTCAATAGAAGCGCTTCCAATGTGGGGTGCCAACACCACGTTCTCCTCCATTTTGATAAGTTCCGGATGAACACTGGGCTCTTCTTCGAACACATCCAACGCCGCCCCTCTGATTTGTCCATCCTTGATGGCTTCAACCAGGCCTGTTTCATCCACCACCGGCCCCCTGGAAGTATTGATAAGAATGGCGGTATTTTTCATTTTCCTGAATTCTTGGATCGAAAACATGTGTTTTGTCTTCTCTGTCAGGGGAACATGAATACTGATAAAATCGCTCATGGCAAGGAGTTCGTCAAATTCCACAAATTCTGCTTCAACTTCTTTCTCGACACTATCTTTTATAGACGAACTATAGTAAATGACCCGCATGTCAAACCCTTTTCTCGCTCTTTTGGCCACCGCCTGTCCAATGGCACCCATGCCGACGATACCCAGCGTTTTTTTGTAGATGTCCACCCCCATTTGAGGCTGCATGAGTTGCCAGTTTTTGAATTTCCCAGCCCTTATAAATTGATCGGCTTCAGGTATCCTGCGGGCGGTGCCAAGAAGCAGGGCAAAGGCCAAATCGGCCGTTGTCTCAGTCAGCACACCCGGGGTATTGGTCACCATAATACCCCGATGGGTAGCGGCAGCGATATCGATATTGTCATACCCCACGGCAATGTTGGAGATCACCTTAAGGGACGGAAGTTTGTCCATAACCACTGAATCGATTCTATCGTTGAGTAAACAGATAAGACCCGCCTTTCCATGAGCCCTTTTAACCAATTCCCGGACAGATAGAATTCTGTCCGAGTCGTTGATATCAATGGTATGCCGTTCTTTTTTTAATATGTCTATGGCGTCCCTGAAAACTCTTCTGGTAATAAAAATTTCAGCCATTTTGTGGTCATCTCCTCCGTTTTTATCTGTCAAATTTAGCATCTTAAATTGAAACAACACTATTTGATCGCCAATTCGAATCGCTGCTCTTTGACAACTTTTCCCCACTGTCGTCCCTTGTGCTGCTCTACGAGTTGAAAACCATACTTCTCATAAAGGTATTTGGCAGCATGAAGACCTTCGAAGGTCCAAAGAAAGATACATCGGTAGTCTTTGTTTCGGCAAAAGTCGATGGCCGTTTGAATAAGCAGGTTGCCGGCACCTTTTCCACGCAAACTGTCGGACACAATAAACCACCGCAAATGTGCACCCTCGTCTTTGGCATGAATCCCGTCAATGGTGATGGATCCTTCAATGTGACCCTCCAGCGAAGCCGTCCAGAAGCCATCCTGATTTTTGTCATATCTCCCGATGAATCCTGCCATCTCTTCGGCCACCTTTGATTCAAAGAAGGGACCGAATCCCCAATGGGTATTGTAGTAAGTCCCATGAAGTTCAACAACCCGGCCGATGGAACCTGGAATATAACCGCTTGTTATCTTTATCTCTGACATATGACTCTGATTTCGCCTTCCTGAATTTCAGTTGATTGTGACTTATGCTTCTATGATGTGTTTCTTATATTGCCTATATATAAGCAAATGTTAAGACAGCAAACAATAGTGACGTGATCAAGGTAAGTATGGCAATTATATCTGGCGAATTGCTTGCCAAAAAGAAACATGAATAACGTGCCGTAAATAAATTGAAAAAGCATCCCCTATCCCAAACGATAGATTTCTTGTGCGAGATCCAGAAACCAAGACGGCTTTTGGACGATAACGTAAATTAACATCAGGCCGATAATGGGTATGGGAATCACAACATCAACCATTCCAAGAAGGATTAAAACTAATATGGATTTTGTTCGAATGTTCATCATCTGATAATTTGTTTTATAATTAACCTTTTGCAGCCTTTTCCCGCTCTTTTTTCTCAATTACACAATAGATGCCGCCCTCTTCGAGGCCGGGCTTAAAACAGCTGTTGCATGAAATACATTTGGCCGGGCTGCGTTCCCCCTTTAGCCAGCGGTTGGGCAAGTCTGGTTCCCGGATCAGGGGCCTGGACATGGCGATATAATCCATGCCATAATTTTTGATCGCTCCTTCTCCGACTTCGAAGGACCGAAAACCACCCACCACCATCACCGGACAGGAGACCACCGCCTTGATTCGACGGGCCAGTTCCAGATGATATGCCTCTTTCTCAGGTTTATTTATCCTCAGACGCGCCGGGTTTTTTATGCCGGAGGCCGGGGTGCCGGCGGAGACTTCTATGGCATCGATGCCTTCTTTAGACAGTTTCTCGGCAGCGTAAACCGAATCACCGACTTCCAGGCCTCCATCCAGATTATCCGCAGCATTCAGTTTGATGAGTACGGGATAATCCACTCCCACCGTCTCTCTCACCTTTGTATACACTTCCAGAAGAAACCGGCTGCGGTTTTCAATACTGCCGCCGTAATCATCTGTACGTCGGTTGGTTAGCGGAGAAAGAAACTGGTTAATCAGATAGCCATGGGCCCCATGCAGTTGCACAGCATCGAAACCCCATCTCTTGGCCCGACGAGCCCCCGCTCCAAATGCCGCAATAATGTCAAGGATGTCATCCTTCGAAAGTTCAGACGGTATCTCCGAAAATTGATCGACCTGAACAGCCGAAGGTGCCAGGGGTTGCCGGCCGGCAGCTTCAGTACTGGTTTGGCCGCCGGCATGAACCAACTGGACACAGATTTTCCCGCCTTCGTCATGAACGACACTGGATAGCGCCACCATCTCCGGTTCAAAATCATCGGTGTGAATGCCCATTTTGCCTGGCATCTGCTTCCCTTCCTGCCTTACAAACGTATATCCCGAAACGATCAGGCCGATACCGCCTTGTGCTAAAACACGGTAAAAGTCTATCAATTTTTCCGTGGGACGACCGTCTACGTCGCACATCCCTTCCCAGGTAGCGGATCTTATCATTCTGTTTGGCATCGTCATACCGTTAATTGCAGTTTCTTCGAATAAAGTGGACATGTTTTGCCTCCTCTCACTCGATTTTGGCGTATTTAATCCGCCGGATATTATCTTGTTTTTTGAAAGCGGAAATCACAATATCTGGCGCCTTCCATGATGGTCTGTGTTCTTCTTAATTCGATCTGTGGGTTGAATCCCTTTAGGAACGAGAAATCTCTGATACACGAGAGGGTGGATCCTATATCTTTTATCCCCATTTTTTCGTACATTTTGGCATATCCACAATACGTAACATCAAAAAACAACTCGCTGTCAGTTTCTTTGATCATCTTTATTTCTATTGCACCATCATTGGCCCATACTTCTTTTACGATTTTAGACAGTTCAGTCAGAGTGTTTCCTTCATATTGCCGTGCCATTTTTTTCCCTGAGGCTATTGCATCTTCACTAATGATGTTCCTGGCAATTTTCATTGCTTTTTCATAGCCGATTTCTCCTGCAAAACCATAAATTAGGGAAGAAACCATGGGGGCTTGAATTTCTCTTAACTTCTGATGTGTTATTTTCACTTTAGTCTGTCTCCTCTTCTCAGATAGTATTCCTTTTTTTCATATGGTGTTTATTTTTAACGTCTTAGCCCTGAAAGTTCTCGAAATTAGACATGTGAAGAAACGTTACACAAAATTCTTTTTAAGAATTTATCCTGGAGATTATATAGCATCATATCAGATATTTATAAAAAATGAAATCGTCAAAAAGATCACCAGGAATTTATCAAGATTGACAGTTGGTTTATTAAATAATAGAACAAGATGAATGCTCAATAAATCCACATTAAAAATAGATGGTTGCAACAAAAGTCTTTAACCAGCAACTTTTATTTTTTATAGAAGACATTCAAATCAAAGCCCATGACAGAAATTTCTCATAGAGCATCGGCATCCCAAATTTTGTTGACCGTTGCCGCCTTTGTGGTGGTTATCGCGGGTATGCGTGCCGCCGTGACCATCGTGGTGCCTTTCCTGCTGGCAGCATTTATCGCCATCATCAGCGCCCCGCCGTTATTCTGGTTGCACAAAAAAGGCCTTCCCATATGGCTGGCCCTGATTATCGTAATTTTAGGCGTTTTATTGATCGGCTTTTTAATTTCAGGTCTGGTCGGTTCATCAATCAAGGATTTTTCAGGGGATCTTCCGGTATATGAAGCCAAGCTTCGTACACTTATCACCGGAGTGGTGACCTGGCTAGAATCACACAAAATAGACACGGCAGGCCTGGCAGTGACGAAACTGTTTGACACAGGTGCGGCCATGAAACTTGTTGCCAAGGGATTGAACAGTCTGGGGAAGGTCCTCACCAATGGGCTTTTAATCTTGATGATTGTGATTTTTATGTTAATCGAAGCCTCAAGTTTTCCGGTCAAGTTGCATACCATATTTGGAAATGAAAAAAATCCCTTGGAAAATTTTGACAAGTTCATCAACACCGTTAAACAATATATGGCCATTAAGACCTGGATGAGCCTTTCTACCGGCATTGCGGTTTTTATCTGGCTTGCCATAGTCGGGGTTGATTATGCCGTTCTTTGGGGCCTTCTGGCGTTCTTTTTGAACTATGTACCCAATATCGGTTCGATTATCGCAGCCATACCGGCCGTATTGCTCGCCCTTATCCAACTCGGATTTGTCAAATCCATTATCGTGGCAGCCGGTTTCGTTGTTATAAATCTGCTGGTGGGCAATATCATTGAACCGAGATTTATGGGCCGTGGTCTCGGCCTTTCCACACTGGTGGTTTTTTTATCGCTTATCTTCTGGGGATGGGTCCTGGGACCGGTGGGGATGCTGCTGTCCGTTCCGTTGACCATGACTGCCAAGATCGCTTTAGACAGTAGAGAAGAAACGCGATGGCTGGCCATACTTCTTGGGCCGGAGATTGCGGCCAAGAATGGGGTGCCAACGACTGAAGAAGACAAGACAATAGAACATTCTTAAATTTTTATTATCTTCATCCAAATTCCTTTAGCCAATTCAATGCACCTTCTTTGTCCTGATAATCAAAATGACGCACTTCAGCACTGACAAAATGGTTGGCAACTCGTGGCAAAATGGATAAAAAACCGCTGTCGGTTACCGCTGCCACCCTCCCAATATTTTGATGGTGGTTTTTGACGAATTTCAGATGAGATACCAACGCAGCAAAGTCATTCCAGCCAGGGAATGATTCTACATAAATCATCAACCCGTTAATTTTGTTTTTTTCTTCTATGAGCGGATCAACGTCCATGGCCAGCCTCTCAAAATCCGACGATGTCAAAGGCCCATCAGGTGTAACAATCAGTATGCCGTCATCTTGTAAAAATTCGTAGTGAAGCATTTCAACATCTCCTTTTTATAATGAATATCCTTTTATCTTTTTCCTTTTGGAGGTTAACATTGTCAATATAAAAACAGCATATCAAATATTTCTACAAAATAAACCCGATAAAAGGACAACGACAAATTTGTCAAGGATAATAGATTGATAAAAGTCGAGCTTCGTGATATTATTGTTGTGTTGAAAAATTGGATAGCAACAAGCTGAACCGGGCAATCTGCCCGGTTATAATTTTCTTGGAGTTCTATTATGTCCCTTAATGAAAGTCCCGATTGTCAAATCGAAAATATCATTCATGCTGACGAAATCGAGGTCATTGCCCAAGTCGCTACAACCCTTAAAGATGAACAAATACAGTATTTTTCGCGCAATCATGACTGCCTGACAACGGACCTGCATAGCACAAAGGCCAGGCTTGGAATTAACCAGGAAAAACGGAGTGCCTTTGAACTCAAAGGGAACAAGATCTCTTATGAAGCGAGATTCTGGTTCTATATTCCCGAATACGCTGCAAACCTCACCATTAACGAGTTGATGATACCCGGCCTTGAGGTCGGCAAGATATACTTGAGAAATTCTAAACTCAAATACACTGCACAGGAACTCATCAACCTGATTTCAAATCGCATCATCATTGTTCCAAAGGGAACCAAAGTGCTTGAGGAAGGCATTCTGGCTCTACCGGTGATGCCTTTTGTGCATCTTCCCAACCCCAAGGTCCTGACGCCTGAATATTTGAAGGCTGCCGTTCAAAAACATATCCCTCGTGAAGATCTATATTTTGTCCAGCCGGAGCAAAAGGTAGACCAGGTCATCGTGCCTGCCGGAAGCGGAGTCATATCCCATACGACCCTTTTTACTCAGCAAAACGAAATGTATATTATAGATCCGGAGCACTCAGATGCCCGGGTGGGGAGCAGACACACCAACGGAATCATCTATCTTGAGCTTGTTGGAGGAGAAAAAGATTTTGTCAAAGAGATGGCGCATTTCGAAATCTACAAACCCGCCTCCTCCCTGCAAAATGTTACGCGAAAGTTCTATATTGACCTAAACTCCGCCCTATTAGAAAAACTTTACGCGGAGCAGGCCGTTAACGAAAAAACCATCGCAGCCGTGAGTGAATCCGAAGGGCAAAGATTCATCAAGCTAAATGAAAGGTACGATCGTCTGCTACATGAACTGAAACCTGATACAGCATTGATCCTGCAGGACTTCCCTAATCGTCGCCTTGCATCTTATCTCATTGTCGCCGCTGACCTTGGCCTTCTCAGCGATCTGACATTCAGAAAGGCCCCTGAAGAAGAATACTTTTTCCGGTCAGAGCACCTTGTCTTTATGAATACGCTTCAGGATATGGGGGTAAAGATTTATTGGAAGAGCTCTCTGCAAGGTGATTTGGTCTTATACAAACGGTTCTTTATGAGGTCTTCGATAATACCTTCATTTCATGAGGCCTTCAGTTCAAGGAAACTGGCCGCAATTTACGGTACTGCGGGAGCCGTAGATGCCGACACCCGAAAAGAAATCATAGACAGCATCAAGTCATTCAAAGATTTCCACGGCGGCATTTGCGGTATCCTTACCGGTGGCAGTGCCGGAAGTATTATGTCGTTTGTGTCCAAAACGGCATCTTCTCTTGGATTGCTCTGTGGCGCCGTATATTGGAAGATTCCAGGGGTAGACATTTTTACCCAAGTGGATTTTGCAGCGCATTTAGGGCGAAATGATTTACTGGAAAGGCAGGAAATTTTATCTGAAACCACCGAGGCAGACATTTATTTCAAGGGCGGGGTCGGCACCAACCTTGAAAATGCCATCACCTTTGTAAAGAAGAAACTTGGTATTGGTTACTACAAACCCCAAATTTTTGTGGGAGAATTTTACAACCCGCTTCAAGACTTGCTCACTCATCTGACATCCGAGGGTATGGTTGATCCCAGCGTCTTTAAGAATTGCTATTTCATCAAACATGGCGCTGAGATTTTCGAAACGCTTTGCAAACACTTCGGCTCGGAAGACAAAATGGTTCTTGAAGTCTCGGTGAACGAAAATCAGTTGTCCGATCCAACCCAAAGATAACCGGAGATTTCATTTCACCCCTAAAATATAACCCCCAATTGAGCAAGAATCAGCAAAAAACCGTCTAAGGTTCCCCAACAGCCTTAAATTTCAGATTGTTTTCCAGTCATGCTATGGATGTCGACTTTTATTATACTAGTAGATTTCAAAGATGCTTGTTCATATATAAATGATCCACCGGCGTATTGGTTCATAATGATATCAAAAGCCTGTCGTTTCAGATCATCATCAGCAACAAAGCTGGCTTTGCCAAACCCGATAACACTTCTATATTTCATTCCCCACTTACATGCCTTGGCTGATTTGATAACTTGTGTAAATATTTCAAATTCAAAACAAACATTAGGATTTTTTTTAAGAATTTCAATCTTTTTCCCTTTCGGGGCGCTATGAAAATAAAGGGTATTATTTTTGAAACCAAAACACAGAGGAACGATGTAAGGCATGTTCTTTTCACACATTGCAAGTTTGCACACTTTTGATCTCAAAATGATGCCTTCAATAGCTTTTTTATCGGTAATTTCTTTATCACTTCTTCTCATATCATTTCACATTTTTTTATTTACTTCGTGTTCAATTTTCGCACCCGAATATTGCTAAAAAGCCTGTGAAGGTGGAATCCAAATGAAATTTTTTGAGGCAAAAAATTTCATTGGTTCATGATTGTATGGGGCCAAGACAAAAAATGATTCCTGTATCAAAATATTATGCACAATGTATTTTCCCAAATCAATTAAATAAAGATAAAATCCGTGTTTAAACAGAATTTCCGACGCCATTATCAACGAACGGTCAACAGTATGTTGTATATTTTATTCTTTATTACACAATATATCGTATTTTTTCTTGAAAAATCTTTTTATTTAATATAACAGACGATACTTGCTCTTAAATAAATAAAGGAGGAAATTTATGAAAGTTATTGCGAGTGCGAACCAAAAAGGAGGATGTGGTAAGACAACAACAGCCATTAACCTTTCATCTTCATTATCTTTAAAAGGACAAAAGGTATTGCTCATCGATTTTGATCCTCAGGCCCACGCAACCATGGGTCTAAACGTAAAGCCTTCCGATCTCGAGAAAACTATTTATGATGTGATAACACCAAAGAAAAATTGGCTTTGGGGGATTGAGGATATCTTGCTGCCTGTTAAAGATAACTTTGATCTTGCTCCTTCAAGCCTAATCCTCAGTGCATTCGAACAAGAGCTTTCAGGACTGGAGAGGAGGGAAGACAGACTCTTTCGGGCCATTCAGCCTCTCAAAGAACAATATGACTTTATTGTAATTGATTGTCCCCCTAGCATTGGGCATCTTAGCTTTAATGCACTTCGTGCCTGCGATGAAGTAATTATCCCCATCGATATGAGCCTTTTTTCTCTTCGTGGTGTTTCCAAACTAATAGAAATCATTATCCTGCTAAAAGACAAAATTGGCCATGATGTTATATCTCGTGCTCTTATCACGATGTATGATCGCAGGACACGGTACTCCAGGGTTGTTCTAGAAAAAGTTCAGGCAGAATTTGGGGACAATGTCTTTGACACGGTAATTCGTTACAATATCCGTCTCAGGGAATCAGCAGATTTTGGCCTGCCTGTTGGAGATTATGATAAAAATGCCATCGGTCATAAGGATTACGAAAACCTGGCTGAGGAGGTTCTCTGTTCAGAGGAAGCCAGGCCCCACCACAATCTCAACACCTCCAATGTGGCACAAGATATGTTGCAGAAGACAGAAGAATATATTAACACTGCCGCGGAATTGCCCGAGGATGAACTGGCTGGCGCTGAGAGGGAGGAATTTTCCGAGGATGAATCGCCGGCTTCTGAAATAGAGGAATTTCCTGCGTATTCTTCTCAATCCAATTATTCACAGATGGTTGATGCCATTGTCACTGAATCCACTGATTCTTTTCCAAAAGATGAGGATGGGATTTAAAGTTTATCCATCGGTGCTAAAACGAAAAGGAGGAGGCAAAGGGGCGCATTCTAAATGGAAAAAAAGAGCTTGGGAAGAGGAATACAGGAGATCTCAAACATATTTTTGTCGACCAAAGAGAACTCAAATGAGAATTCGCATCAGGCCAAAGATCAATGCGAAATCCAGGAAACAGTGACTGTTCGCAAAAAACTCGCATTTTACAATGATGAAAATGTTCAAAAAAATATGGCAAGATCCCTGTCCAAGCATATAGATAAAGGATATAATATAAGGCGTATTTATCTACAAAAAAATGACGATATTTCAACACCGGGAAGCAGAATACACAGAAAGGAAGATGTAATTATTTCTATAAAATCCTCTAGCTGATCTTTTGTTTTAACTTTCTTCAAATATTATTCTTTTGCTGGTTATTGAGGATTTTCAGTTATCGAGGTCTCAGAAATTGTAGATTTACTTAGTAAGCCAATACGAGAAAGTGATATGCTAAAGGGTCAGAATATTATTCTCTTATCAGTGGTTTGGTTGCGGCTGTGATCTGTAGATGATATTTCAGGAATTGTAGTGATGATTCGAACCCAATGCTCACGATTTTTAGGAGCACTCTCATTCATCAACGAGGCAGACTCAAAAAAAACCGGCAAACCGGTGAAAATTCAGACCACAATATATTGATCTTCCCTGCCTTCATTCAGCCAGGAAAATGAGGATTCATTCAAGTGTGATACTCATAAGGTATCAAATTCATTAAGGGATTTTATTGCTCAGCGATAAATTGCAGATATCTACAATCGAGGTATATTTCCAATCATTGGAGATGAACCGGTTTCACACCAAATATCATCACCACAATATCTAAAAAAATCGATCAGATTGCAGCCGATAGTCCTCATTTAGGAAAAAATAAAGCGGACAACTTCTATTTGTCAATGCACGCTAAATCCAAACACAAACTCATCCAATTCATCCAGGTACTTTTGTTTCTCTATTGGATTGAGAAATGAAGCTTGGAAGGCATTGCGAGCAAGCTTATAAATATCTTGAAAATCTAAACCCTGCGCTTTGTGCAGCGCTCGAAAATTCTCTTCGATATAGCCACCAAAATAAGCCGGATCATCAGAGTTTACCGTTACGCACAGGCCTAAGTTTAGCATTTTTTTGATGTTATGCTGATTCATGTTTTCAAAAATCCGGAGCTTGACGTTTGACAACGGACAGACCGTTAAAGGAACTTGCTCTTTCACCAGATATTCCACCAGATTGGCATCTTCAACACAGCGAATCCCGTGATCTATCCGCCCAACTTTCAGGGACTTTAAGGCTTGCCAGATGTACTCCGGAGGGCCTTCTTCGCCGGCATGGGCAACGGCTTTAAATCCCTTTTGGCGTGCCAGGTCGAAAACCGGCGTAAACTTTTCCGGCGGAAACCCCCATTCAGAAGAATCCAGTCCCACGGCAGTAATCCAATCTTTAAACGGCAGAGCCTTCTCAAGGATCTCCATCGCCTCTGCTACACTCAGATGCCTTAAAAAACACATGATTAATTTTGATGACAGGTCTAGATGAAGCCTGGCATCCATCAAGGCCCGGTGAATCCCCTGCAGAACCGTTTCAAATTTGATCCCTCGCGCAGTGTGAGTTTGGGGATCAAAAAATATTTCCGTATGGCGAACATTCTGTTCAGCGGCTTTTTGAAGGTAGGCCCAGGTCATCTGATAAAAATCATCTTCATTGAGCAGCACTTGTGTCCCTTGATAATAGATATCCAGAAAGGATTGGAGATTCTTAAAAACATAAGCCCGACGGATATCGTCAACCGATTCAAAGGGAAGATAAAGGGCGTTCTTCGTCGCAATTTCAAACATTAGTTCCGGTTCGAGCGAACCTTCGATGTGAATATGCAATTCCGCTTTGGGAATGCCATGAATAAATGCTTCCATTTTCTTAAAAACTACCCAAAAAGGTGTAAATTCATAGATCTCATGTTGCTCTAAAGCCCCGGTCGATGCCTCAAATCACAGGTACTTACAATCTGAGGGGTGTCATATCTTCATCTCAAGAAAGATCAAGATTCTTGGCCCATTGACTTTGACCACTGAAGGTTTGTGGAAGAAGCGACTCTTCCTAAGCGTTGCCATTGTTCCAATTTAGATAATGGTAGTAAATATACAATTTATCCACCCTGGCTTTACGGGGAGAAAAAAACGCCCAGGCAGCATGCAAATTGTACCCCGGCATATATATTTTCTTTCCTGTTCAGCTAATGCATATTTCAGCTATTATGCAGGAACCATCTCCTCACCATAATGAACCTTTAGCACTATTATACTTTCGATAATCATCCAGATCTCCAGGATAAATACAGCTAGTCCAATGACCAAAAGTAGCCAGTTGGAGGTATTAAAAAATTTCTGAATGTTAAGGATCATGGCCCATCCAGTCATGAAAATCATAAAAACCATGGGAATGCCGGTGTACGCCATACTCACCTTTTTACGTGTCAGATAGATGCTGACCACGAGCAGTGCCAACCCGGCCAGAAGCTGATTCGTTGCGCCAAACAAAGGCCAGAGGGTGAGGGCGCCTTTGCCACTGCCATTGTAAAAAGCAAGGAACAAGGCTGTTCCCACAGCAATAATGGTTGCCGGATGCTTCTTGGCAACAGTCGGCGCACCCCAGGCTGTTGCCAGTTCAGCAACGATATATCGCTGCAACCGGGTGGCGGTATCAAGCGTGGTGGCGGCAAAGGAGGCAACGAAAACACCCATGATGGTAAGGGTTATTTTGTGCGGAATACCAATTGACTCGATCATGTTGGCAGCGCCGACTACGAAGGAGTTGATCTTAGAACCCAGACCGGCAGCGGCGCCCCAGCTGGCATAATTTTGGTTAAAAGCTGCTATCCCGGTGAAGGTTTCGCCGCCCTTAGTAAGTCCAAGGGCCAAACCGGCGCCACAGGCGACGATAACAAAGGTGGCAAGCATTCCCTCCAGGAGCATACCGCCATAGCCTATGGCAAGCGCGTCGGTTTCATAATGACACTGCTTGGATGTGGTGCCCGAGGAGACCAGAGAGTGAAATCCGGATATGGCCCCACAGGCAATCACCACGAAGATCATTGGCCAAACAGGCGGAGCTCCTTTGGGTTCAAAATTCACCGCCGGCGCTACCATGTTAGGATGGGCCACAAGAATACCCAGAGCGAGCAAGACCAGGGCTACCATAAGCTGGTGGGAATTGATATAATCCCTTGGCTGTAGCAGGGTTTGGACCGGCAAGGTGGAGGCGATGTAGGCATAGACCAGCAAAAGAATAACCCACACGCCTATCGGACTAATTCCGAATATGGCCGGCATCTTGATGGGCACATAAGAGCCGATGATCACGGTGAAATACATTATCACAACGGCGATAATACTCAGCTGGAAGTGATTCCCACCTTTCTTGTAGATCATGTGTCCAAGCCAAACGGCAATGGGGATTTCCAACCAAACTGGAAGAACTGCCTGAGGGAACATTTTGAAGACAACCGCTATAACCACGCCAAAGATGGCCACCACTATCAAGAGCTCAAAGAAAATAATGAGGAGAAACAGTGTGCGCACCCGTTCATTAACGATGTCAGAGGCAACATCGCCGATGGATCGGCCCTGGTTGCGCAGCGAGACCACTAAGGATCCGAAGTCATGCACAGCGCCCATTAAAATGGAACCGAAAAGGATCCATATCAGAGCCGGAACCCAGCCCCAGATAATGCCAATGGCTGGTCCAACAATAGGACCGGTACCGGCAATAGACGTAAAATGATGACCGAAGATGATAGGTTTTTTTGTAGGAACAAAATCCACGTCATCCTTAAACTCTGTACTGGGGCAGACGGCGTCAGGGTTTAATTTAAAAATCTTACGACCCAGGAATTTTCCATAGGTGTGATAAGCAACCAGATACAAAATGGCCGCTCCAGCAGCTAATATTAGTGAATTCATATGCCCTCCTTTCGATAAGATAAAAATTCCCTTTCCCTAAATAACAGCTACTTCTGTTAAGAGTAATACTGACTATTTTAAGGGAGTTGTCATGTGAAACCTCACTAAAAGAGGTTAAATGATTTGAGTGATAAATCATTGGATAATGAGTTGCCAAGTATGATTGAGGTCAGCAAGCCAAGAGATGATTTAGTATGATAGCTAATGCAATGCAGAAATCGGATGCCGAAAAAATATTTTTAACTTGAAAACGATGTTGAAGATTGTCAACCTTTACTATCTGGAAGCTGCAAAGAAGTAACTCTGGCTCACCATTTCGCTGGGCGGTTTAAACGTTGGATGTAAGTAAAAAAACGGAACCGATGACTCCGCCCTGTTCTTTGAAAAAATGAAAGGGCAGCTATTAGAGTAACTCCTGCTAATCTACTTATCTTCAACTACATCCCAATTTGACTCAAAAGTATTATCATGGAGCGTATATGCATATCCGAACATCTTTCCGATTCCTGGTAGTACACCTTTTTGGACTTTCCAGTAGGCAAGATAAATGGCCGGAAGCAGGCCACCTTCCCCAGACTGCGGATCATGCGCGGTATGTTGCCAAATCTCCCTTTTCTCCATTACTCTCCAAATAGTGCCATACTTTTTACTCCTGACTATTTGTCCTACATGAGGTAGTTTCTTTTGTCTAAAAACTTCATCGTGTGCTACCTGCATGGTCATACCTCCTTTGGATATATGAGCCGTTACCCATATAGAGCGTGGAGTCGCAAGTTTAAAGAAAAATATTGTTTGAAAAGCGATTTTTCTCAAGCATAAAATTATTCAAAAATGAAGGCTTCCCTAAATGCCGTTATTAACGTCGGTACATGTTAAAATTATGTATAAATAAATACAGTCGACCGAAGTATAAGATGCACGCACACCAGAGAAACCATAAATTAAGTGCCACCTCAAACTCCCTTTTTAAGTTTAACCTCTGGAGGCTCTTAACCATCACGTGGTTTTTAATATAGATGTTGAAGTTGGGTGGCATTTTATTGCGTTATTACATAGACTGCATTGTCGTTATTTGCCTGTGCGGCATACGTGTATTTTGGTAAATGAAATGTTATTCCAAAGCCAGCATTCCGCTATCGATCTGATTTTTTAATTCTTTAAGGAGCATCGATAATTCTTTTTCTCGTTGCGCTTTAAACGTTGTCCATAATTCCTGGCTGGATTTACTATTTGCCGCGTCGAGTTTATAAGTATCATACCGGTAAAGGCTTTTTGATACTATTGTGATAGTTTCCAATAGATTATAACTAACATTTTTTAACATGGTTTCCCCCCTTATTTTCTTTTAATTATGTCATTTGATATTATTCGGCCCTTGTCTAAGTGCTGCGTATGCCGCACCCAATAAAACCCGCTTTTAAAGATAGGAAATGAATTAAGATAGAACGGCCAGTGAGAATGTAACCTGTGTTAGGTGGTTTTCTGCTCAAGGTCAGGTGGAGTTCTTAGATATTAGAGGAATAGCTTAGGTATCGCTGCAATGGGAAGTTTGCACTTCTTTGGGGGTTATAGCAATTATTAGACCCCATCTGTTCAGTAGGATTATTTAAATTTAAGGACATGCCTACTCATAAATCATCAATCAACGGGTATATCTTCTGCTTTTGATGTACGCGGCCACTCTATCTCTAACACACCGCCTTCTTGAAGCCTGACTCTGATGTCTTTCTTTTCTATATCTTTTCTTAGCTTCAGCTTGACAATGTGGCTGCCAGAAGTTCTGGAATACCCAACTTTAAATGGGCGAGAAAATCCGCTCATTTGAAAAGGGCCAAATCTGAAATCAAAGAAATCATCAAATTCACCAAATGTCATACATGCTCCTTTTTTTTGTTTTACGTCTCCTTGGCGACGGGCCTCCTAAGTATTAAGGTGGCTATCTTTTGTTTTAAATCATCACATAGAAAATGGCTCTTAATCACATATCCATCTGCTTGAGAAAGTCGGGAATCAAACAGGTATTTGTCGTACGCTGTAAAGATCAGCACTGGAAGATCTGGGCCTTGTATTTTAATCTCTCTTAAAATATCCCAAACGACAAAGCCATGCTTCAAATAAAGGTTCAGGAGAACCAAGTCGGGTTTAAAGGAAAATATGTTTTTCCTGACGGACTCGATATCATCCGTCGTTGAAACCTTATGCCCTTCACCGGACAGCCCTTCTTTGCATAGATCCTTTACCCACGCTTGGTCATCTATGATAAGTATGTTGGCCATCGTGTCTTTTTTCGATTGCAGGTTTCGGATAATGGAATTCGGATTTAAAAGTTGAATTCATAACTCTCAATATGCATCCTATTATCTGTACCCAATCTTTATCGATTTTCCAGATATATCATTTTGTTTATTGGTTTACTTGGAGCAATTTTGATTGCTGTTCCTCGGCGCTCCACTCTCTTTCCGATAAACTTATAATGTTTTGCTTATCTATATTATCTGAAAAAGGTTGGTCGGCCGTTTCGGTGCTGTTGGCTATCAGATCCACAATATCTTGAACGTATGTTTCTTTTTTATCGTAATTTTTATTCACCCAACGGGATTCTATGGTTTCCGGGTTAATAAGCGGACGCTGTAACATCTTTTCATAAAGATCTATGTAATGTTGAGCAGTGACCCTATGATTGAATCTGCAAGCACTTTGCAGCATTATCCGATTGATTTGCTGTTCCTTTTCTTTAATCGGCAACATATAAAAGTTCATTGCCTGATCAATAGCCCAGGACAGCCCTTCCTGGTCGAACGTCTTGAACAGGAAGCCGTTGCCGGCGTTTCTATCTACATCCAAGTGGACTACTGTATCGTGAATCCCGCCGATATCGTGGGCTACTGGAAGGGCCCCATAGATAGATCCTATCATCTGCGGAAGACCGCAAGGCTCAAAACTTGAAGGCATTATCACAAAATCCGAAGCCCCATAGGCCAGGCGGGACAAACGTTCGTTGAAACCATATATTGCTATCCGGTCAGACAATTTGTGGAATCGAACAATCTCTTTAAAATGCCTTTGAAACTCCCCGTCTGCTATAAAGACGACCTGAAGATTTTGTTTCCAATAGCGGGAGACTATTTTATAAAGTATCTTAGCCAGCACCTGACACCCTTTCTGGATCGGGTCCAGGCGCGAGGGCCAGAAGAAAATGGGGGCCTGGATATTCTGGATCAAACCTAAAGTTTCCTGAAGAATATGTTTGTTGGTCTTTTTCCCAAAAACATGGTCTGTTGCGGAATATTTACAGGGCAGGGCCTCATCAGTAGATGGGTTATAGGAAGGATCAGGGGCGTTTAAAATCCCGACAGCACATCCAGCGTTGCATTTGTTGGACAGCTCTCTTTGCATGGAATATTTCACAAAACCGTGCCGTCCCTCAACCATTTCTTTCAAGAATTGCTGGCTAACAGTATTTACAAAATGGGCTGCAAAAACCCCACTTGTGAGAAAATCTATTGGAATTGAGTCTCTGGTGTTTTCGTAGTTGGAAGGGAAATGTTCAAAAAAAAGACTGTGCCAGAACGAAGCGCTGTCAATACCCCTGTCTTCAATTTCAGAAAGGAGGCATTTAACTGTATGGATATTGTGAATAGTAAAAAGGCAGGGAATATCCAATTGCCTTGCCATGCCCGGAATCAAACCTGTCGTCCAATCATTGCAATGGATAAGATCCGGCTGAACTCTGGGAACGATATTGTTGATAACCTCTCGCTGAAATGCCAGTGAAACTTTAATGTTTTCAAACTCACAACCGGAATAGATATCATTACGATAGAAAAAAGCCCTGTCCTGGGCCAAATGAATTCTTTCGTCAGGTACGCTTTTTCTTATTGCACTCAGTTCCCTTCTAACAATTGGAGACAAATGACTGTTGAATATTGAGCGATAGTCCGGAAGTGCCACATGGACATCGGCACCCTGATTGTAAAGTGCACTTATTAAAGCTGCCGAGACATCTGCAAGACCTCCTGCCTTGGCATTCAGGCCATTTGAATTTTGCCCCATGCCATCAGGAAGATAGGTGACTTCAGGAGTCACTATAAGAACTCGGGGGTTGGTTGAAGGCCCGGTCATGATATGCTGTTCCTTATGATCTCTAACCAGCTACGATAATCAGCACACTTGCTTCCAATTTTGTGCTAACTGCCGTTCATTTTCTCCGATAAAAATAAGGTTGCCGAGTCGCTTTAAGGCGCCAAAGTTTTTTTGAAATACTTCCCTACCAAATGCATGGACGGTTTTAAGGTCATCAGTGTCAATAAAAATTTGATAAAATTCGGCTCCATGGTCTCTTAAAGCATTGATCAATTCATATGCAGAATTTCCATCAAAATCACCATCCAATTTCAGATGAAGACTGTTTTTGGTTTTATAAGATAAAATTTGAAAATTTGATGCCATGGTCTACTCCTAAAATTCTGTTTTTTAGGCATATAGTAATGCCATTCATGTTTCCGCCACTGCGAATCTTCGGTTTTAAACAGTCCGGTGGCAGCGGATTTCGGTTTCATTTCCAGTTGAGATTAGCTTGTCAGGATTATGGTTCGATCAGGTTAAGAACACTGTTGTAGTCCCGAAACAATTCAGGCAGGTCTGGTCATTTTGGGGATCTTCTTTCGATTGCCTGTCAACCAGAAACTTATATTCGTATCTTCCCGGAGAAATCACCACACTCTGATTACACATCCCAATTTCATCACTTTTCATGGGGTGCTTTTTTGCATTCCAATTATTAAAATCCGCTATCAGGATGACCTCTTTGGCATCGCTTGATTCAAATGAAAATGTCACCCTCCGACGTTTAATTTTCTGTTTTGATTTTACTTTTGTCATCTGAAACCTCTCCGTTATCCTCAGTTGCAAGTCCCTTTAGCTGTCTGGACATCTTCAGAAACTCCATTTCTTTTGGTTTAATCCTGATACACATGTGCCCGAGTAACCGGCAAAGTATTGTCCAATCCTTTGGAGACAAGAATCTGAAACAGGCGAGAATTGCCGTACTTAAATCCTGCTGCCGTACTGTTTAAAAACAGACGCCATTGCCTCACAAACCCTTCATCAAACAATTGCCTTACCTTGTCTATATTTCCTTCGAAATTTTCTGCCCACTTTTCAAGAGTTTTGGCATAGTGCAGCCGCAAATTTTCTACATCCAGGATGGAAAAACCGGTTTTTCCCATTTCTTTCACAATTTCGTGAAGTGTCGGGATATAGGCCCCGGGAAAAATATAACTAAACGTCCAAGGATCTCCGGCAGACGGGGCATCTTTTCCAATGGTATGCAGCAGAGCCAACCCGCCGGTTTTTAACAAATCCGAAACTTCTTGAATAAAAGTAGGGATGAATCTTTTCCCTACGTGTTCCATCATACCTATGGAAACTATTTTATCGAATTTCCCGCTTAAATGTCGGTAATCCTGATATAAAACCTTAAGCTGATTTTGAAGCCCCAATTCTTTGATTTTACGATTGGCGTATTGGAACTGATTTTTCGATAGCGTAATTCCAACTCCGGTTATGCCATATTTCCGGGCTGCATAGATAAGCATTCCGCCCCAGCCGCAACCAATGTCGAGAAGGGATTCATTCGGCTTGAGTAAAAGTTTGCGGGCAATATGTTCGTATTTGTTCAATTGTGCCTGTTCCAGAGAATCGTCCGGCTTTACAAAATACGCACAAGAGTAAGTCATGCTCTTATCAAGATAGAGTGCATAAAATTCATCGCCCTTGTCGTAATGGTAAGAAATGTTTTTGGGGGCTTGTCGAAGGCTATCGCTGTCTATCAGCGAAAGGATAAGAAGTCGAAATTTTTGCCAGAAAGATAACCGGTAATCGTCAAAATCAATGGCGAATCCCATACGAAAAAGTATTAGAAGATCGTTCTCTATTTCCAGATCTCCCTTCACATAGGATTCTCCAAACCCTAAAAACCCTTTTCTGATGATTTTTTTGGCGCAACTTTTGGTTTTCAGGCGTAATGTTACCTGTGGAAAGTTTCCAAAGCGTATGGCATCACCATCCCAGAATTCTATGGCAAAGCATGCCCTTGGGTCAGATTGATGCATCATTTGGGCGATATTTTTGATAACCTTTTTCATATGGCATAAAAAGGTTGTGATTAAAAGAATTGTGATTTCATCAGGTTGTGGATTTTCCGAAACATTTAATTAATACCAGAATATAATTCAATTTGTCCATAGAGGGGTGGCTTCATTTTGATGGTGTGAATTCCTAAGGGCGGGAATTTATCCCAAACAATCGGGAGAAAAACTGATAATATAGGTTTTTAAAGTAGGCTTATTCTTTCCACAGATCAACGTCGATAATTCCTAACTTTGCGGCATATCGAATCAGCTCTATGGTACTATGGAGGTTCAGCTTGCGCAAAATATTTGATCGATGGTTCTCAACAGTTTTGGGGCTGATGAAAAGCTTTTCTGCGATCTCTTTGGAGGAAAGCCCTTCGGCCAGTAACACCATGATCTCTTGCTCTCGGGAGGTCAAAGTGTCATAGCTCGCATTCGTTATTTTCGCCTCTTTTTTCGGGAATTGCATAAGCTTTTCAACCACCTTGTGGGAGACAGAACTGTCCATGAAATATTCTCCCTCCAAGACAGTATCCATCCCTTGTATGAGTCTTTCAGGGGCCGATTCCTTGACCACATATCCTGTGGCACCGGCCTGAAATGCCTTAACAATATAATCCACTTTGGAGTGCATAGTGATAATCATGATACGTGTTTTCAACGATGCATTCTTAAGTTCGCGAGTTAGTTGAATGCCGCTTTGATCCGGCAAGGACATATCCACCAGTGCAAGATCAGGCTTGAGTTTTTTCGCCAGCCGGAGTCCTTCACGCCCGTTTCCCGCCTCGCCAACCACCTCAAATCTATTGTCACGTCCTATAATAGTTTTGAGGCCTTCCCTGAAAAGGGGATGATCGTCTATAATCAATATGGTTTTTTTATGAGCCACTCTTTTTGTCCTTATAAGGAAGCTTAATAGAGATCTTTGTGCCCTGCATCGGCCTTGATAGGATTTCCATTTCACCTTGAAGCAATTTAACCCTTTGCTCCATGCTCCGAATTCCCATTCGCTTCTCTTTTGTTATGGTTGCCAATCGTTTCTGCACATCAAAACCTCTGCCATTATCTTCTATACGAAGGATAATGTTAGGGAAAGCTGCGACCAGCTTGAAGGTTACATTGCTGGCATCGGCGTGCTTTTTGATGTTAACAAGACCTTCTTGAATCAGGCGATACAGGTTGATTTCGGTGTTAAAATCCAATTTTAAATCTTTCATGCCGGCAGAATGGAAGTCAACGTTTATTCCATTGTCCTCATAAAAATCATCACAATACTGAACAAGGGCCTGAACAAGCCCCAATTCATCGAGAACCGGGGGCCTCAAATCATATGAGAGATTTCGGACCTCTTTAATGCATTCACGAAGCGCTTTTGACATTTCGGAAACTTTTTGCCTGATCTCAGGGCGTATAGAAGGCTGATTGTCAAGAAGTGTTTCACAGTCGATTATCAAGGCGGAAAGGTTTTGCGCCATGTTGTCATGTAGGTAACTAGAAATCATCTGCCGCTCACTTTCCTGAGCCTTTATTAGTTCCTGGGTGAGGACGTGAACCTGTTCTTCGGCCCGTTTTCGCTCGCTGATATTGTGCATTGACCCGATGATTTTTATAGGATTACCATGTTTATCGCGTACCAGTTTTGCAGTTATCGAACAATAGCCTTTAGCGGCATCTTTATCTTTTAGAAGAATTTCATAATCCACGACTTTTCCATTTTTAAGAAGCTCTTTTACAAATTCCTCTCTTTTTTTCGGATCAACATATATGTCGTATAATGAATGCCCTATGATTTCTTCTCGTTTGTAGATAGAAATCTCCTCGATCGAGGGACTGATTTCTAATATTATTCCATCAAGGGTTACTTCATAATAAACATCTTGGATATTTTCAAAAATGTTACGATACTTCTCTTCGCTCTCTCGCAGTTCCTCCTCCGCTTGCTTCCGTTCGACAATTCTTCCCGCCAGCCCTGCAATAGCAATGATCAACTTCCTTTCTTCTCTAAGGAAAGGACCCTCATCAATTTCCGGTTTTTCTTCCAGGTAATAAACCTCCAAATTGCCGCTCAGTTCACCATGAACTTTAATGTCGCTGGCCTGCTTCCAAATTGTCTCCGGGAAATTTTTTGTTTTCCATTCTCGGCCTTGTATAATGAGTCGTGCACAGGTGATTTCAGGGTACTGCCACGAGGGGGGAATAAGATCAACTATCCCCTGAAGTATCTCCTCCAACGAAATATCCTGCTGCTCAACAAGCTTGGAAATACCATAGAGGCAGTTCAGCTCCTTGACCCGTTCGCTAAGATCATGGGTCTTCTTCTGCAACTCCTTCTCGGCGCGCTTGTGCTCTGTGATGTCTATCACTATCGAGCGACTTTCAATAATATTCCCATCATGATACCTTACCGGTTCAACTAAAAGGCTTATCCAAATGGGATACCCGTCCTTATGTTTCATCTGCATCTCAACGCCTCGTATTGATTCCCCTTTCTTGAAACGTTTGAAAACCTCTTGGGCCTTGGATATTCCATGAGGATTATCAGCATAAAGGTCGAAAACCTTCATTCTCATTAAAGTATCTCTGTCATATCCGAGCAACTTCAAAGCCGCAGTGTTGCACCTTAAAATGGATCCATCCTCAGCGCTGACAGAGAAATATGCATTTGGTGCATTCTCGTATAGATCATGATATTGTTCTTTACTCTTCCCAAGCACCTCCTCCAACTCCTTGTGTCTAAGTGCTTCTTTCTCTAATTCTTTAACCTTTTGTTCCAATTCTTCATAGGTTGGTTTTTTAACCATCTGAAGATCCTCCAATTGAGAAAAATGAAAAGGCTCATAATCTGATATCCTTGAATACCTCATATGAGCCTTCATATATTACATAGGGCTTACTTACTCCCTGGTTTTGGCTATATTTTATATTGATTTTATATTGTATTGCACCTTGATTTGAATAACATAAGCGAGCTATGACCGCAATTATTTTTATAAATCGGGAAGAGATCTGACATGGGTTAAGAATGGCAAATTGTCATTCGCAAAAACGCGGCCATTTGATACCTTTTTACGATCATCTTCGAAATGTGATATCTTGCAAAAAGTCCAGATATCTAATGATTCCAAACCCATGTGATACTAACAACCTATCTATCATTCAGTTTCAATATTTTAATAAAAATCTGGTCATCTCTTATACACTATATATTTTATAAATCCATTCCACCCTAATATGGGATTAAAGTCAAAATTTTTTCCCGAATTTTATCCTTCAAGATTTATAAAACTTATACAAGATTAGGTAGTAAAATCAATTTGTAAAATTTATCTGTCAGAGCATTTCCATCTATCCACTTTATAGTGATGAGATCAAAGGTGGGTATTTTCAATTTAGATTCCAAAGGCCAAACCACAAGATATGGGATTCCCCGACTTCAGTTCAGACATGCTGATGAGAGCGCTGTAACTGAGATACGCCAACCGTATCACCATCAAAATTAGTATTTAGATCCTCAAAATAGGAAGGCTTCATCCGCAATTCTTCTTAAGTTACACCCCACGGGGAACCTGTTTCCGACTCCTTCTGATATTATTGAACCCATTGTACTTTTCAACGGTTTTATTAACCCATAACAGAAGGAGGAAATTATGAAAGTTTCACAAGCAGCTAATCTTTGGTTAAATTATCACCGGGCAAATTCCAGTCATAATACCATCAGAGCCTATAAAGAACTTCTGGAAAGATTTTGTCAAAAAAACGGTGATAAAGATCTTAAAGAGTTAACCTCTGACAATGTTCTCGATTTTCTTAATGGAATCACCGAAGGCAAAAAACCGCAAACCAGGAAGACAAGGTTTTCACACCTCACATCATTTTTCAATTTTACCAAAAACAACATCGATCAGACTTTCCAAAATCCTTGTGATAGCCAGATTATCAAAAAGATGTTCAGAGCTAATGCATTAACAGCTTGGGATATTCTTGAAAAGGAAATGGTTGATGAAATTATCTTCAAGGTAGAAAACACAAGAGACCGTCTTATGCTCGAACTCATGGCACGTGGGGGTATGAGGATCGGTGAGGTGCTGAAATTAACCCCCAGAGATGTGTATAGTCGGAAACTGATTATCATAGATCCTAAGAGTGGGAGAGAGAAGGAATTCATATTCATTCCACAAAAGATTGCCGACAGGTTAAAAGATTATATCAGGGATAATAGAATACACGTTGAAGATCGTATTTTTCCAATATGCTATGAAACTGCCAGGTCAATGGCCAAAAAGGCAGGAGGTGTGGTTGGCATTCATTTAAAACCACATGATTTGAGACGTCATGCGGCAACTTTTGCATCTCGATCAGGCGTACCACTGGAAATTGTTAGTAAAGTGATATTGCGTCACGCAAATCTGTCTACGACCCAAAGATATCTCGGAAAAATTAGTGATGCTGAAGCGATAAGATGGATAGAAAATATTCATGGGTAGGCCAATAAAAAAACAGGGTGAATCTGGCAAATGGGTTCACCCTGCCTATGTTATCTGTGATTGATATATTTCAATGATATCAAAAATTCAGGCTCTTGATGTTGTAACGAAATTTCAGTCATCTCAGCAGTTATCAAAAGCGGTTACGTTACCAAGACACAAGCTGAGTCAAAGTGGTAGTCGTTATATAATAATTTGGGTCAACTTGGCTCTTAAAGCATCAATGCTATACTGATAGTCTATAGCTTTAAAAGGGATACGGTTTAATGCTTGGTTTAAGGCCATAGGCTCAAGGTAGTTTAATCCTCCCGAATTTTCAACTCGATATTTTATTTGAAAAGCAAGATCATTCATTGATCCCAAAACACTTCGATTTTTGGTTTTGGCGAATTTAACTTCCCGATATTCATCTAACACTTTTTCGATTTGATCCTGGGAAAAACATTCATTTAATAAGCACTTGAAAAGGTTTTGACGAAAAACTTCATCAAAATGAGCAAATTCAGGCTTTTTTAAACTAGGAACAAAAAACGAGTATAGGGTTTGATCATTGGTAAAAAGAACACACTTTCTCCTGTCAATTCGTAGTAAATTTGCATGCCAACCGCCAATGTACCCGAATTTTGGTAATTCTTTGGTTGGCTTGACTTTCAGTTCCTTAAACAGTTTTTGAGTACACCGGATAAGCTGCATAGCTCGTTAGATGATTTGCATTTCAAAGCAATTGTCAAAATTCATTCTTTCAAGGAAGTTCTTTGCCTGCTCAATTTCCTCTTTATCAACTTTTCTTAAATCCAATTCAAATTGGTGATGATTGGTGATGATTTTTACAAGGTCATCGCCAAATTCGATTTTCTTTAACATATCATCTTCTTCATTCAGCCAAGCTTCGTCAGAGACTCTTACACCTCGTTCGGATTCATAGAGGAACACTTCGTATTCTGGGGTCCGCATAAGAATCAGGCTTCTGATGTCATCTATATCCGCTTGCCAAAGTGCGAATGATAAAATCAGATCTGGCGGATCATCCTCAATACTGATGAAAGAAACAATTTCCAAACTGTTTTCCGTCTAACATCAGGGTTGAGAGGCCACCGAGTATGGCTGGAAACTTATACCACATGCTTTACGGCTCCTCCCCAACCCTTGGCTATGTGATAGTGATATATTTAATTAACCGATTGTTTTCTCTTACTAATTTGTATTGAAAGTTTATATCTTTTCTCATATTTTTACCGATAGTTACATTATGATGACGTATGAGACCATCACAAATTATTTTATTTCCAAAATTTAATATTGCTGTATCGATTATTGAAAATTTGTCGGGAATTAATTGTTCAATTGAATCAGTAATGCCTAAAACGCAATATATTAAGTTTGAAGAGCTACTGAGCAATAAAGAATGTCTCTTAAGTGTTTTTAAATAAATAAACGTTTCCTTGATGCCGTTTTGAATGTTTTTCAAAATAATCTTTTGATTTTTATTAATATTTTCCTCACGTGAAACAAACTCATTAACAATATTGTTATCCTCAAATAATATATCTCTTGCTTCTATATAGTCTTCGAGCGATTTAACTTCTTCCCTAAATTCTTTTAGAAAAATAAATTGAAGTAAGGGTCTATAAAGAGTTAGAAATTCTTGTGCCTGATCGGGTTGTAATATCATTTTTCTAACACATTATAATACTATTAAACGATATCATATTGTTTACTTTAACTTGTGGTTACTATCAATAAGCACACCTAAAGCGAATTATTGCATTATGCATATATCATAAAAATAAAAAAGGGCAAACAAACCTTCCCAAAAAAGGATCTGCCTTCATTGAAAAATGATATTACATCTATAAAAGGCATCAAAAAACCGTCTGATATCGCAGTAGTCGCTACAATTATCGTTTGGTGATATGATATTACGGTATCTCAGAAATTTCAGGAGCTTGATATTAGTACGAAATTGCAGATATCTCAGATCCGCGCTATGTTGGAGTAATCTGCAATTTTGAAAGAGCTGATTTATTGCAGGAATCAACATGAATCGCTCTTGATATCATCACTATCAATTCATTACTATTTAACCGGCCGAACTAATATCTCCAGTGATTTCGTCAGCATAAGTACTAATTCTGCTGATTATATCAGTAACGTCTTGGTCGTTAATTCCACGATCTCGAAGTGTATCAAGGAGATGGTTAACGAAAAGAGTAAGGTGGTGTTTAGTTATACCTTTGCCATGGTGGACATGGCTAAGGGGCTTACCCGTATAAGTGATAGGGCCATCAAGAGCCGCACCAAAGAACTCTCGTTGCATGCTACGTAGCTTATCAATAGAGGTATTCTTAAAAAACGGCTTCAGTTCAGGGTCTGCCAATACGCGCTGATAAAAGTCATCTACAACCTCAGCGATCATTTGTTCACCGCCGATTCGTTCAAATAGCGTTGGATGGTTATTTGGCATTTTAAATCTTTCTATTTCAGAATCTTTGATTCACTGTGTGACACTCTCGTTCAATTATCAGTACTAATGAGGATTATAATAAGGATTTCATTTCTCTAAGGTAATTATCAATCAGTCTGAATTGCAGTCATCGGCGCATAAGTATTGTATCGAGTTTCTTCGCCAGTTAAAGCTTCAATTTCACTCTCAATATGGGCTCTTTCTTTATTCTGTTTCCATCTATTCCAGCCATCTACAGTGTCCCATATACTGGTTACCAAACAATCGCCGGGATGTTCTAAGTCACATAAGGTCTAACCGGAAATATATCCGGGTTGGTGCAGCGCAAGTGCTCGCATCTACAAGATTAAAGGAACCAATTTTTTTCCATGACTGTCTTGCCTTATCTTCCTTTTAATTAAAACTTCGACAGCCATATTACCCTCCAAATTTTGAGTTTGGTATTTAAAATTTAGAGGTGTTCTAAATGATCAGTTTTGACAATCAATAGTTCAAAATATTTACCATTGTACCAGTGCGATGTCAACTTTTGATGAAATTATCAAAGTTTTGCCAATTTTTCAAATTTACAAAACCGGCGCGTTTCTGAGACAATGTCTCAACTCAAAGATTAATTACACTACAAGCTGTCATTTGATTGAAATTAAGAATTAATGTTTTTAAGTCCTCTGTCAAGATGTTTTGTTTTTGGCGGTTCACCTCCTTTCGAAAACGACGCTGGTTATCAAGATCGGCTTTTCGGCGGGCAACGATTTGATCCCGCAAGCCTCGGTGGCATTGTTCCGGCGTTACATAATCAATGCCGGAGTGCAAATGCTCCGTATTGTACCAAGGAAAATAGCGATTAAAGTATTCAGCTGCTTGTTTGCGATCCAAAAATCGAACGGGGTACTCAGGAGCCCTTTTAATCGTACTGAATAGTGACTCAACAAAAGGATTGTCATTGGGGGTCCGTGGCCTGGCGAACAACTGGGGCATGTGATGATCCTCAAACATTCTTTTGATTGGTTTGGCTTTCATTTGACGGCCCCTGTCGTTGATGATCTCAGGACGTTGGTCCTCAGAGAGATCAAGGATGTTTTCGTTGCTCAGACCTTCTTCCAGAAGACATCGAGCTTTTTCAGCGGTTTGATGCCAACTGACTAGCCAGGAGATGGCCTTGCGAGAATACTCATCGAGAAGCAGAAACAGGTAGAGAAAAACTCCTTTCTCGTAAGTTGGAAGATAACTGATGTCCCAACACCATCGTTGATTCGGACCGGTGATTTCCTTACGAGCCGGAGGGATTGAACGACCATTATGTTGACTTTGAACACCTCTCATAGCCATCAGGTTTGCGGAACGTAAAATGCGATACGCAGAGGAAAAAGAAACGAAAAATAAACCCAGATCCCAAGCTGTTACGGCAAGAATGCGGTGGGCTAAATCAGCATATTCTTCTTTCTTAGCCATCTGCAAAACAGCTTCCCTCTCCTCAGGCAGAAGCTTATGGGCAGGCTTTCTTGGACCTGGTTTGAGATTCTGCAGACTTTGGTTGTTTTTCTTTTTCCCGCGCCATCTCACCACACGGCGCCGGTTAACCCTCCAGAAAACACAGGTTCGGGTTACAGAAAGGCCTTTTTCTTTTGCTTGCTCAATCATTACGAGGATCTCTAATTTTTGCTCTTCACTTAACCACTGGCCTTTTATCTCTCCCACGAACCCCCATTCGTTTTTTTTCGCAGAATCGCCAACTCCACTGCCTGATCAGCCAAGGCGCGCTCTTTTTCCTCCAATTCGCGTTTCAGGGCTTCATAATTTTCGCGAGGCACAGTCTTGCGCTTTGGACCAGGGCGAACGCTCAAACGCTCAAGGGCCGCTTCCTTTACCTGTTTGCGTATCCGGGCCAAATCGGTGGAATATATCCCTTCCCGTCTTAAAATTTCTCCAACTGGAGTTTTATCGGTCTGGGATTCTAAAAATATTTGGAATTTTTTCTCTGGGGATAAAAAACGTCTTTTCTTTTTTTGTTCAGATACAGAATTCTTTCGTGGTGTTAAATCTTTTTCTACACTCATGGCATACTCCTTTAAAATTGGCTGCCAAGGGGGTAACTCCGGTCGCCCTAAGGGCTTCCTTCGTTACCCCCTTGTTCCTTCACATACCATGTAGTGTAATTGAAACCAAGTTTTGAGACATAAATTCAGAAACG
>CAVVZC010000020.1:0-56224 GCA_963752565.1 uncultured delta proteobacterium
AAGAAACCACACCCGGCTGACCCCCTCTGCAGGCTCACCGCCAGAAGCCACAGAATGGCCTGTGACGCACTTTGGTCACTTGACAGGAAAGATGTCGTCTAGGCAATCCAACGCGGAGAACAAGAGCGCACATCTCGTTGGCCACAACGGGCGATTCATCGCCAGATGTAGTCCGCGCTTTGCAAACAATCTGTACCGCCTAGTCGCCAACGATTGACCACAAGCCGCACGCCAGCAGGCATCAAGCCATTGGCGTTCCTCGCCGCCGAGGATCAAGTCGTCGGCTAGGTGTCCCTCGACAATGGAAATGGATTGCTCCCAGCCAAGATCACCACCTCGCAGCGTGCCGTTCTGCGTTTCTGGGTCAATGCAAACTAGCCACTGCTCGCCGAACTGGTTGACGAAATAGCCCACGTATCGGGGTCAGCAGTGGAGCTGTGTATTTCTGGTGGCCGACCGCATTGTGTGTTGTGGAAATTCTCGACAATGAGCACCAAGTCCGTTGTCTTGATCACGCCGTGGACCTCCTGTTGCTGTCCGCCGACTCTTCTGGTGGCGGAATGATTTGCCATCCCAGCTGGCGTGCAGCGCCAGTAACGCGATTTCTGGGTTCTCAGCGATCACGCGCGTTGCGGCCTGTTCGAGTTGTCGCTGCACGTCTTCATCGGACAGCTCGTCGGGTGTTGACCGGTTTTGGTGGATGGCGTTGCATGCCTTCGTCAGATTTAGCACGGCAAGCAGACTGCGACTGACGAGGTAGTGCTTACCGTCGCATTCGGCTTGTTTCATGCGTCGTGCCACGTTCCACGAATTTGTCGATGCCGCCCATACGGCGGATCATCGTGCTTGTTAGCGTGATCATCGCCAAGGTGTCGCTGCAGGAGCGATTGACTTCGAGCGGCAAACTTGTGCGGCCGTTCGTGATTCGCGCTCTTTGCGGGCACGCACGTCCGCGTTGTAGCAGACCCGGCAGTTGCTTGGTCTTTCACGATTGGCATAACGTCGACGGAATTCCGTGAGCGGCCGAAGCTGGTGGCACGAACAGCAGCGCTGGGTGCCGTCTGTCGTCCCCGTTACAGCAATCGAGTTCGAGTCAGCCAATACTCCATCCTCGACGAGTAGGTCAGTCGCGTCGCCGCTAATTCTAGCAACTGTGCTCAAAATCGTCGTCACCGCAGTCGCAAAGTGCTGGATCTAGGCATTGGAATGCGAGGGCGTGTACACACCGCCAAGCTGTTGCACGTGTGGAGTTTTGCGTAGATGTCAACGCGCCATTGTCGTAGGTGTTACCACTGGGCGTGGCGAACGCATATCTTATTCCGGCGAGTGCGGATTGGGTGCGGCCTCGTCAAAGCCATGCTGCGGAGCCAATTCGAACAATTGCACATCTCGCCCAAGATCCACGAAAAGTACTACCTCCCGCAGCTTCTCCCGGAGGTTCACAATGCGACGCGATAACAACCAATCCCAAGCCAATATCCAACAAGCCCTGATTCACCCTCGACCGGTCCCAGCTGGGGTTTGCCGTTCTACTGGCCGCAAACGGCGCCGCCCGTAGGTCTAATCCCAAGCGTGTTGGGTTAAAGCCAACGCTCCTATCACTTTCTGACGTTGCCAGAATCTGGGCTTGAAAATACATTTCTCGCATCATATATAGAGCTGATTAGAAACGCTCGAGCACCTAAACGAACTTCCAGATCTCGAAGGGACTACCCAGACGACGTCTGGCAGATGTCTCCCTTTGCGCCCTGACTTTGGCTAGATGACCGCGATTACCTTACAAATAATCACAAATCAGGAAACGAAAAAATGACTACTGAAACTGCTCGATTTGATCTCGTTGATTCAAGTCTGGATTTGCTTCAGGCAATCGGAAATGGACTTCCGCACAAACTTCTCGCCGGGAAGGCGGAGAATCTCTGCACAGCGGTCGAACATCCACCGAGCGATCGACTGGTGAGTACCGGGCCAGAACTGCTTCCGCACGGGTGGAGAGAAGAGTATCGGACGAATGGGACGATTAGCTGGGGACTTATTGGAAACATTCATGATGATCCACTGGCTAAGTCGTGCCACGCTTTGTTTAAGAAGCTGGCTAAGTTCCTGCTCGACAGCAGCAACAACAACTATCTCCAAAGGGAACATGCGGGAGAACTCGAAGCAGCCCTTTGTGATTACCTTTCACGCCGTGGTCTTGATGTGAACGACGTTAAACGGCTTTCAGTTACCGAGAAAATCCGTCCAGCTCTTCGGTCAAGACCAGCCGCCATATGTCAATGGCGTGAAAAAGCCGATACTCAGTGCACCTCGATACGATGTTATCGAGTCGCTCGTCAAAGCGGGACCACCTGGCCTCAATAAACACCAGCTGGTCGAAAACGGCGCACACGTAAGGGGGATACTTAGTCGCCTTTGTAGGGATGCTGATTGGAAAGCAGCAATAGAATTCGCCGGAGTAACCGGTGGAGGGTACCGCATACGCCGACCCACACCATCCACACCTTTTTTCGCACGACACATCCTCTTGCCACTCCTAAGATCCCACTAAAGACCGTCACGAATCTTTGGAGGGTTGAACGATGGAAGGATTTCTGAACGCTGAGGAACTTGCCCAACGCCTTAGAGTCACTACTGCCACGATACATGCCTGGCATCGTCGCGGCTTAATACCGGGAAGGCGTGCAGGCCAACGTCCAGTCTTGTTCGACCCGACCGAAGTTGATGAAGCCCTTCAAGGGAACGACAAGACGACGCCGCTGCGATCTCAGCCCTTCGCAGCCACGGATATCCAACAGAAGTGGCTCTTCTGTCCCTGGTGCGGTTGTCGCTTTCCGTCCGGTGTCACGGCCGACAACGGCTGTGATGCATGTCGCGGCAGGAATCAGTCGCCGGATGGCGTCTGACTTGGTCTATCCACCACAAGTTCTCAGTTGGCTGTCTTGCTGACGCGGGGGCGTCCAGCTAATCACACAACGCGTCGTCGAGAAAGGATTTCCTTATGAAGTTCTCAGACGAATTCAGTGGCAAGTACTGGAAAGCCGCAGACCTTGCGGAGCCTAAGCTTCTCACCATCGATCGCTTTGAACAGTAGATATTGTGAGAAAACTGCTTGATATACAGCTCTTTCTCATAATCTTTGTCGATGATTGATCGAAACAGATTTTGAAGATCATCGAATTTCGGGAGATACCCTATGGGGGATTCAATGGCATTTACTTCATTGTTAGCAAGTCTTTCCAGCCAGGCTAACCAGACCTTGACATCCCTTTTTTCTCCGAGAAGTTTTTTGGAAGTTCCGCCTCTGGCTTCTTGTGTCAAAAAATAATTCAATCCAGCCATCACAGGCTTTTTGTCTTCTGCAATTTTATTGTTCCCGAAAAATTTAAATTGAGCATCCAAATATTCAGCCAGAGGGCCGGGGGTGAAGGGGGCATTGGCCCATGGGGCCCGTTTAACCCCGGTGGCGCCGACTTCCGTCGCTGTTGCTGCGGACACGATGCAGGCGCCGATGGCAACCCCGTGGTCCGAGTTTTTCGCCACCCAGACGGGAGGCATGGTATTACTATCTCGGCCGCTGTAGGTAACCACTCTTGTTTCAACACCGTTCGGATCTTCGGATATTTCCGAATAATTTGCCAGAGCGGAAGAAGTTAGTGTGCATCTTGAGTTGGGGTGTGACATCGGTATCTCTTTTCCATCTTTATCGGTCATCCCCTTTTCCCAGTGTCCCTGAAAATTCTTCCCTCTAAGCGGAGGATCTTCACCGCTTCCCGTCCAGTGAGGAACCCCGTTTTCATCAATGAGAACATTGGACCATATCACTTCCGTACCCGGTTCTCTGAGAAGTTTCATAAGAAAAGGGTCACCTTCCCAGTTAACATCTTCGACAATACCGAAAATACCGCATTCGGGGTTGATCGAACGGATGCTCCCGTTTTCGTCGATCCACATCTGAGCGAGGTCGTCGCCTACGAAATGGTTGCCCGCCATGGCTGTTGTCGTTTTGCCGCAACCGCTGGGTGCCGCGCCGGTTAACCAAGTGATACGACCTCCGGTCCCGTTTATTCCGGTAATGAACATATGTTCCGACAGTTCATTGCCCCTGTTTTCATATACGGCTTTATCAACGGAAAATCGATGATTTCCTTTTTTCATAAGCAACGTATTCCCCGCATAAGTACAATTAAAGCTGTATGTCGTTTGAAAACTTCGATCCATATATACCCGCGCATTGGGAAGATCTTCAGGCCTGTTTCGTCCTTCACTGTGAATGTTGGTGTAAAAGTGACCCAATCGATCCACCTCATCATCGAAAGCAGAGAATGCATTTCTGTAAAGGATTTCAGCACTATGTGATACATATGCCGAACTTGTAATCTCAAGAGCCGGGTTTGATGCCGGTGAACCGACAGGACCCCGAGAATAGAATCCCACAATCATGGTTTTGCCTTGCATAATACCCGTCATCTTATCCCTGATATCTATCAGTGCTTTTGGCCTATCCATTTTATTGGCAAGAGAACTGATATCTTCTCCTTCATTTGCGATATAAAACGTACGATCGATAATCCGTCCCTGTTCGTCTTTGAGATCAAAGTGGATGGTATGGTTTTCCATTGGAAGTTTGGCTTCTTCTCCCTTTAGCAATGACATTTCCCTGATATAGTTCTTGTCTGACTCGGATCCGGTATTAATAAAAACGGCGTCGGGCTTACACATCGCGATTGAATTAGCGATTTTAATGACCATTTCCGGGTGGGAAATTTTTTGTATCCTCGATAGATGTGTTTCATCTAATTTGTTTTCAAAAAGTTGTATGGCTTCTTTAAAAGTTGTAATGCCTCCAATTTCAACGACAATATCTATTCCCTTCTTTTTTTGGAACATTCGCATTCTCCTTATTTTGTTCTATTTTTTGATAGTCTTTTAAAATAATTCCGGTTAGTATGAATCAACAATAATATCCTTTAAATTTCTCTTGGGTACATGGTGGACGCCTTCGCTGTCCCGCCAGTACCGGATATGGTTATCACTGCCGACGGCTTCAATCACAACGTTTTCTTTGGGCTCTCCGATTGCGATGACAAGAAGTATTTTAAACCGAATGTCAATATTGAGCAAGCTTCGAAGCTGTTGGCGCTTTACAGATGCGATCATACAGCCGGCAAGTCCTTTTTCTCTTGCGCCCAAGAGAATACTCTGACTGGCAATACCACAGTCGTATCCAACAAAATCATTGGCTTTTTCGGATTCACTGAGAATGATAATATACCCCGAAGGTCTTTCCCCTTCCTTCGGACCATTCCAGTCCTTAAGGTATCCTGCCCAGCCCAGACATGAAAAAATTTGAGAATTTTTTTGGGAATCAACGGAAAGGATGTATCTTAATGGCTGTAAATTTGCCGCCGATGCCGACAATCTTGCAAGATCAACCAGACCTATTAAGGTTTCCAGGTCTAAGACGCGATCCTGGTAAAATCTGCGGAAACTTCTATTTTTTTTGATCAAGTCTGCGATCATAGAACGTTTCTCCCTAACTTATCAAATTATCTTATCAGTAACACTTTAGCCTTTTAAAAACATTACCTTTATAAAAATTTTCCAGCCTGCTACACTTTATTGGTGTTGAGAGAATTTATCGTGTGCGAATCTTTAGTCGATAACAATAAAACATCAATAGCGTTTTTCTTGAACAGGCATATGTTGACGGATCCAGATCAAGACCTTGTCAAATTCCGATTTGAGTTCGGCAAGTGCTTTCCCTCGGTGACTGATACGGTTTTTTTCTTCTCTATTTATTTGTGCAAAGGTTTTATTTAGGGGTGTATAAAAGAAAACCGGATCATAACCGAATCCATTCGAGCCGGCAGGTTCTGTTGCGATAAGGCCTTCGCAGCGGCCTTCGTAAGTCAGTGCAGGGCCTGCAGGAACAGCGATGGAGATGACACATCCAAAGGCTGCTTTTCGGTTTGATTTCCCCTTCATATCGTCAAGCAGTTTTAAATATCTTTGTTCATCTGTCGCATTTTCGCCGGCATAGCGTGCGGAATGGATTCCGGGTGCACCGTCCAGGGCTTCCACTATCAGCCCTGAATCATCAGCCAGCGCTGGTAGTCCCAGTATCCTGGCTGCAAAACTTGCTTTTTTGTATGCATTTTCATCAAAGGTGTCCCCATCCTCTTCCAAATGAGGAATTGGACCAAAATCATCAAGATTTTTAATTTCAACTGGAAAATCTTTTAAAAGCGCCTTGATTTCTTGTTTTTTTCCTTTATTACGAGTTGCAATAACCAGAATTATCGGGTGTTGCATTCAGACCTCATATTCATCTTAACGTAACACAAACCTAATTATTTAAAATTTAAAAAATATTTTTAGCAAAAGACGCGGGCAATTGGGTAAGAATAATGCCACAGATCTTTGACAAGAAGGTGCCGATAGCCCAACGAAAGTTTAATAAAAAAAGTATTATAAATCATGGTCGGATATTTGTAAAGTTTTTTCAATTGCTTGTCGGCTTGCAGAAAATTCTTTACACAACCGGCGATGCTGGTATATTACCTGAATCTTGTATGAAAATTGATGAGAATCTTTATATTTCTTAATTGAAGCGGGTTTAAACAACATCATAACATCATACATTTTATCCAAATGGTAAATCGGATGATGTTCTTTTTTTCTCATCAATTTTCACCCCAAAGGGCGAGCCGGAGGCTTTCATCTCCCCGCAATAAGCGGGATCTTCGAGCTGCGTTATTAAGGGCTCGCAATCCCGCCTTGGCGGGATGGCTTCTCCCTTAAGTGCCCCCGTAAACGGGATTTCGCTAAGCTCAACTTGCATATGAAAGCCTCCGACTCGTGCAAGATTTAGGTATAACCTTGATTTTGCATGCCAAATATTAAAAGGTGGCGATTATGGTTAGAAGCTGTTTCAAAACTTATTATTTACGAAAATTCAGAGGCCAAGGAAAAGACTATGCATAAACTGCTAACCAGACAACCCGGTTTAAAGATGCTGCTTTTAGGCAACGAAGCCATCGCTCGCGGCGGCCTTGAGGCCGGAGTGGCGGTGGCCACCACGTATCCCGGGACCCCGTCTTCGGAAATTTCGTTAAACTTTTTCCAAATATCTCAAGAGAGCGAGCTTTATTTTGAATACAGTACCAATGAAAAAGTCGCCCTTGAAGTGGCTGCTGCTGCTGCGAATTCCGGTGTTCGCAGCATGTGCGTGATGAAGCACGTTGGAATGAATGTTGCTGCAGATGCCTTGTTGACGCTATCATACGTCGGGGTTAGGGGAGGCCTGGTGATTGTTACTGCCGATGACCCGTTTATGTTTTCCAGCCAAAACGAGCAGGATAACCGTTATTACAGCAAACTGTCCGGCCTCCCCATGCTCGAACCGTCTTCGGCCCAGGAAGCAAAAGATATGATAATTGATGCGTTCGACCTTTCCGAGCAGCTACAATTACCTGTTATATTTAGAACGACAACGAGGATTAACCATTGCACCGAAATCGTATCCTTGGGAGATCTACGGGAACCGAAAACAAAAGGCGATTTTAAAAAAGATCCGTTCAACTATGTTACCGTGCCTGCGGTTTCAAGAAATTTGCATGCCAAACTCCTTGAAAAGCTCGATAAAGCTGAAAAAATATCTGAAAATTCAGAATACAATATAATAGACGGAGAGGGTGACTGGGGAATTATATGTAATGGTGTAAGCTACAACTACGTTTTTGATGCTGTAAAGGATCTGGATATTGAAAACAGCGTTAGAATATTGCGTATCGGATTTTCACACCCATTGCCTCGGGTTCTGATCCAAGACTTTTTAAAAATATGTGAAAAGGTGCTGATCGTTGAAGAGGGTGAACCCTTTATGGAAGAAACGGTCAAAGCGTTTGCCCAGGAAGAAGGACTGACGCTTTCCATCAAGGGAAAGGATGATGATCTTTTTTCACGCCTTTATGAATTCAATCCCGCACTTGTCAGAGAATGTCTCGCCGCATATTTCGGAGTGGATTATACACCTCGGACCGGTGTCGATCTTTCTGATATTCCCGAAATTCCACAGCGCCCCCCCAGTTTGTGTGCAGGGTGTTCCCACAGAGCCACGTTTTATGCTGTTCAAAAAGCAGCAAAAGGGATGGAAACGATTTGTCCCACAGACATCGGCTGCTATACACTGGGGTTTATGCCGCCGATCTCCACAGGAGATTTTCTGATATGCATGGGGTCTTCCGTGGGCACATCATGCGGCTTTTCAAAAGTATCAGATAAAAAGGTCATCTCATTTATCGGCGATTCCACCTTCTTTCATAGCGGAATCCCCGGTTTGATCAACGCTGTCTTTAACAATCACAATTTTACACTGGTTATTCTTGACAATGGCATCACGGCCATGACCGGTCATCAACCCCATCCAGGGGTGGATATGAAAGCGCTGAACTTTGAAGGATATACCAGTGTATCCATTGAAGATATTGTTAAGGCTGTCGGTGTTAAACATGTTTCTATCATCCGGCCATACCGGGTTAAGAAGAGCATCGATACCGTCAAAAAAGCCCTCATGTATAAAGGGGTTTCGGTGATTATTTCCCGAGAACCATGCACATTGTTTACCAAAGCCCTGAATAAGCCCCGAGGAAAACCTTTTTTTGTCAGTGAAAAATGTAAAGGACACAGAGATTGCATCAACGACCTGGCATGTCCTGCCTTTTTTATCAAAAAGAACGGGGTTAACATCGATCCGGTCCTGTGTTCGGGATGTAGTGTCTGTGCACAGATTTGCCCGGAACATGCAATATTGCCTTTAAGAGATAAAACCGTATAATGGAAACGGATTAAAAAATGGGAATCATCTCCCAAAGAGTTGGTCGATTGATAAGGGGTCAAGGGTCCAAGGATTCATATTACCAAGGGTTCAAGTGAAAAAGTTTTAAAAACAAATAAATAAAGATAATACCTTGATCCTTGGAGTCACTTTCTTATAAGAACATATTTTTGAAAGAATCGAGGAATAAGGGCAGAAAAAACTCCAATGTTGACGTCATCTCTCCGAGCTGTATGCTCTACGAGAAGGAAGCTGAATCAAAGCGTTTACAATCACTTGACCCCTGGAATCCTTGAATCCTCGAACCCTTTTCTCCAGCTAATTTGGAGATGAACCAAAATTTAATCATATCTGAAGTTATTAGGAATAGTTTACTCCAAAGAACTAAGATCGGACGGAAATACAATGAAACCAACAAGACTCATTTTAGTCGCTGTAGGAGGACAGGGGAATCTTTTGTCTTCAAGGGTTATCGGAGAATCCGCACTGATAGCGGATGTTCCGGTTCGCATGAGTGAAATACACGGCATGGCCCAAAGAGGGGGTGTAGTTGAATCCAGCATCGTGTTCGGAGATGCTAAAAGTACCATCATTTCAGATGGAGAAGCCGATGTGCTGGTCGGATTTGAGCCTTCGGAAACGCTTCGGGCCCTGAACAAGTGCAATTCCAGCACAGTCGTCATTTCCAACTTGGCGCGTATGTCACCATTTACGGTTACTGTTGGAAGTGGGATTTATCCGGACCTGGGTAACCTGCAGTCATTAATTCGAGCCAAGACAGCGAACCTTATCGCCTTTAATGCAGAGGTTCTTGCACGGGAAGCCGGGAATATCCTGTCCGTTAATATGGTACTATTGGGCGCCCTGATTCAGACAGGCAAGATCCCTTTGACCAAAGAAACAGTCAAAGAAGCCATCAATACAAAAACAAAAAAAGCCTTTGTCGAATCGAACCTTAAGGCTTTTGAACTTGGTTATTCTAAGGCAAAGAAAATCGATGAATGATGTTTTTTCTAAAATTTAGTTTAAACATATTGGGTCGGGTCTGTTACATATGCTTCTTTAAAACCTTTCCTTCTTAAAAAACAGCTGTCGCATCGACCACATGCCAGACCCTGAGAAGAAGGGTCATAGCAGCTGTGAGTTAGCGCATAGTCAACCCCCAATTCAATCCCCTTTTGAATAATCTGTGCTTTGGTCAATCGGATGAGGGGTGTTCTTATCCTGATTTTTATGTCGCCCTCCACACCCGCTTTTGTGGCAAGGTTGGCCATGCGTTCAAATGCGTCGATATACTCGGGCCTGCAATCCGGATATCCGCTGTAGTCTATGGCGTTTACACCGATAAAAATGTCGGACGATTTGAGAACCTCGGCCCATGCCAGGGCAAAGGAAAGGAAAATCGTGTTTCTTGCCGGAACATACGTAACAGGTATTTCCCTGGTCATTTTTTGTTCATCTCTATCTTTTGGCACATCAACATCATCTGTTAGGGACGACCCCCCTATTTTTTTTAAATCGATGTTGATGACAAGGTGTTCTGAGATGCCAATGGCGTCCGCAACTTTTTGAGCGGCCTCAAGCTCAAAGGCGTGACGCTGTCCATAGAAAAAACTCAGACTGTATATCTTATAGCCTTCGTGTTTGGCAATGGCCATGGCGGTGGTTGAATCAATCCCCCCGCTGGATAGGACAACGGCTTTCTTAATAGGACTCATCAGCGAATCATACCCCTTTGTTTTTGTCTGGCCATATCATTTTATGCAATTGAACATGGAGCCTGACGTTCAGGTTGTCCTCAAGTATCCAACCTGCAAGATCGGAGGGTGACATTATTCCGGATGTCGGAGAAAAGAGAATGTGATCCCCTAAAAAATCCGGGCAATGTAACGAGATGATATTTTTGGCATACATGTAATCTTCACGGTTTCCAATGACAAATTTAATCTGATCTTTTGGATGGAGCCTTTTTAAGTTTTCCAGATCATTTTTTTCGGATTCATTGCTTGAGGGGCATTTTATGTCCACAATTTTTATACACCTCTCGTCAACCCCGGTGATGTCAAGGCTCCCGTTGGTTTCCATCATAAGGATATACCCATTTTCTAGTAGCTTTGAAATCAATAGAGGGGTTTCGTTTTGAAGCAAGGGTTCGCCACCGGTAATTTCAACCAGCGGGCATTTGTAAGCGGCGACACGGCGCATAATTTGAGTAATTTCCATCTTCATCCCTTCTTCATAGGCATATTGAGTGTCGCAGTATGAGCATCTTAAATTGCATCCCGTGAGCCTGACGAAGGTGCAGGGACGGCCGCTGAATAAGGATTCACCTTGTATGCTGTAAAATATTTCGTTGACTAGAAGGGACACTTAAATACCTTTAACTATCATCAATTATTATACAAATATCTTAATATCATTCTGAAATTAAGAAGTAAACCTTAACATTTCGTTTGAAGAAAGATTTAAAGTTTGTTTAAGTAAGAATGAATGTTATTTTTAAAGATATTAAAATTAATTTTAGTTGATAACCGTGGTAACGCATGACCCGAATATGTTTGCTTAAAAATTCCATTCAGGAATATGCCTGGGGCTCGTACACGGCCATTCCGGAACTTCTGGGAAATGATTCTCCGGCCAACACTCCCCAGGCGGAACTATGGATGGGCGCCCACCCCAAGGCACCTTCTAAGGTAAAATGCAACGGGAAGTGGCGATCTTTGTTGGAATTGATTGATAAAAATTCCCAGGACATTTTAGGGGAAAAAGTTGCTCAAAAGTTTAAAAACAGGCTTCCCTATCTATTTAAGGTGCTGGCTGCTGCGAAACCGCTTTCCATTCAGGCCCATCCCAGTCTGGGGCAGGCCAGTGAAGGTTTTGAAAGAGAAAACAGGCTCGGGATTCCTTTGGATGCCCCCAATAGAAATTACAAAGATGACAACCACAAACCCGAGTGTATCTGTGCATTGACCTTTTTCTGGGCGGTAAACGGTTTTCGAAAAATTCCCGACATGATTTCCCTTCTGGACAAAATATGCCCCCAGGGTTTAAAAAAAGAATTTGATCTCTTTTGTCGTCAGCCGGATTCCAGAGGGTTAAAAGAATTTTTTAAAGCCATGTTAACCATGGATCGAACGATACAGAAGCAGATCATCAATGATGCCGTTAAAAATGCAGCGCCGGTGAAAGACAACGACAAGGCGTATCAATGGATGATCGATCTGCATGAACAATATCCAGCTGATATCGGTGTTTTTTCTCCCATCATTTTGAATTTGATCCGCCTTGAGCCGGGCCAGGCCATGTTCCTTCCGGCCGGAACACTTCATGCTTATCTGGATGGTGTCGGCATAGAATTGATGGCAAATTCAGACAATGTATTACGGGGCGGGCTGACGCCAAAACATGTTGATGTAAAAGAGCTTCTGAATGTTCTCAATTTTGAAGCGCGTGAAATCAACATCCTTAAAATGGAAAAAATTAACCCATGTGAACATCGATATGAAAGTCATGCCCAAGAATTCTGCTTGTCGGTTATTACGGTGAAAACAGGTACAGGGTATGTCAGCCTCGACAAAAGGTGCGTTGAGATACTCCTTTGCACCGATGGAAATGCCGTGGTTACCGACCTGGCCGGAAATAACAGCGTCGCTATCAGCAAGGGAATGTCGATACTCATACCTGCAGTTGCTGAAAAATACAGCATCAAAGGAAATGCCGTTTTTTATAAGGCAGCAGTACCGATATAGGGCATACCTGAATTTTGCACGAGCCGGAGGCTTTCATCTCCCCGCAATAAGCGGGATCTTCGAGCTGCGTTATTAAGGGTTCGCAATCCCGGCTTGGCGGGATGCCTTCTCCCTTAAATGCCCCCGTAAACGGGATTTCGCTAAGCTCAACTGCATATGAAAGCCTCCGGCTCGTGCAAAATTCAGGACAAAAAAGTCTTGACACGAAAAAGTCGTTAAGATATGGGTTACAAAAACTTTAATAAATAAAGGAGATTAGGGTGCATAAAACATCAGGCAGTTATTGTTTTTATTGTGGGTATTTTTTTACCAGCGGTCTGCCTGGGGTGCGCTGACACAAGAACAACTTGCAAAGCGAAAAAAAACCGTGGGTAGACGGAACATCCCACGGTTTTTTCTTTTAAAGGGCCGTGGGAAAAAACTCACGGCCTTTTTCTTTAACCTTTATTTTGCCATTAATATAGTTAAAAGGAATATCTAATTTAACAATAGCGGTATACTTCAAATATTAATAATCTAGAACTTCTTCAAGAGTGTTTATACAGGTTTTAGATTTAAAAAGGAGGCATGTAACATGACGTACTTAGGTAAGCGAATCCGTTTAGAACGAATCGTCAATCGAAATACCGGTAGAACGGTCATCGTTCCTATGGATCACGGCATTTCAATGGGTCCCATCGACGGACTGAAGAATATGAAAGATGCCATCCAGAAAGTATCGGAAGGGGGTGCAAATGCCATCGTGGAGCACAAAGGGCTTGTGGGTGAAGGGCACCGTGGAGAAGGGAAAGACATCGGTCTGATCATTCATCTGTCCGCTTCCACAAGCCTTTCACCATATCCCAACGTGAAAACACTAGTTTGTACCGTTGAAGAGGCGATCAAACTCGGTGCTGATGCGGTATCCATCCACGTCAATCTCGGAAACGGCCAGGAAAAGGAAATGCTTTGCGATTTTGGTCGAGTCAGCAACGAAGCCCGAATCTGGGGACTTCCCCTGCTTGCCATGATTTATCCCAGAGGAGAAAAGATCAAGGACGAATATGATGTCAATGCAGTGAAACATGCTGCGCGTGTGGGCAATGAAATGGGTGCGGACATTGTCAAGGTGTCGTACACTGGCTCTGTGGACACATTTAAAGAAGTGGTGTCAGGTTGTTTGATTCCGGTGGTCATCGCCGGCGGGCCTAAAATGGATTCAGACCGTGAGATACTCGAAATGGTAAAAGGCTCTATTGAGGCGGGAGGAGCCGGTGTCTCCATCGGCAGGAATGTTTTCCAGCATAAAGATCCCACACGCATGGTAAGGGCAATTTCATCCATCGTCCACGACGGCGCCAGTATAGAAGAGGCCCTGGGGATATTAGAATAGAAGGAAATAATACAATGCGAAAAATATGGGTAAAGGTGGATCCATGGGACAAGAAAATCGTGACCACCGCAATTGAAGGTGGTGTAGACGGCATCATGCTTCCAAAAGGGTTTTCAGAGAAAGTGAAAACGTTGGGAAGGATTCAGACCATTTCTGAAGATGGTGACTTAAAGCTTGATAAAGACGTCGTTTTTTTTAACATTAAAAGCGGTGAGGATGAAGAAAAAATCGTCAAACTCAGTCAGAAAAAACAGGTCATTCTTCAATGCAGTGACTGGACAATCATTCCCCTTGAGAATCTCATTGCAAAAGGTGCGGACGTTATTGCCCAGGTGCGGAACCTTGAAGAGATGGAAACCGCTTTCGGTATTCTTGAAAAAGGCGTGGGGCATGTCGTTTATCATACAGACGATATAATTGAGCTCAAGAAAGTGCTCTCGTGGTTTCATTCAAGGGGGGATAGAATCGCGCTTCAGACCGCAGAAGTCATCAAAGTCAAACCCGTGGGTATGGGAGACAGAGTCTGTGTGGATACATGCACATCCATGGGCATGGGGCAGGGGATGCTGGTGGGAAACAGCAGCAATGCACTGTTTTTAATTCATTCTGAAAGCATATCAAATCCTTATGTTTCCCCCAGGCCGTTCCGGGTTAATGCCGGACCGGTGCACTCATACACCAGAGTTCCAGGGGGAAAAACAAGATACCTTTCAGAACTTTCAGCCGGAGACCCGGTGCTGATCGTAGATTTTAAGGGAGAGACAGCCACCGGAATTGTAGGGCGTTTGAAGATCGAGAAACGTCCACTAATGCTGGTAAAGGCTGTTACCGGTGACAAAGAGATGACAACCATTGTTCAAAATGCGGAAACCATACGCCTGACCGATCCCGAAGGCAAAGCGGTGTCGGTTGTGAACCTATCACCCGGTGACAAGATTCTGGTGGCCATGGAAGAGGGCGGCAGACATTTTGGCATGAAGATAGAAGAGTCTATCACGGAAAAATAAAAAGTGACATTAAATTCTGACACCATCCTTTTTGCGGTACTCGGAGATCCTGTATCCCATAGTTTGGGCCCGCTGATGCACAACACCGCCTTTTCAGAGCTGGGATACAACGGCGCATATTTAGCTTTCCGGATAAAAGATATCGGCAAGGCCGTTGCCGGAATAAAAGCCCTTGGAATTAAAGGCGCCAGCATTACGATTCCTCACAAGGTTTCCGTAATGGATTTTCTTGACGAACTGGATGATACAGCGGAAAAAATCGGGGCCGTGAATACCATCATGAACCGGAAAGATGTTTTAACCGGATACAACTCAGACGGCCTTGGCGCTGTCAAAGCCCTTTTTGAAAGGACAACGATTAAAGATAAAAATGTGGTTATTCTTGGGGCCGGCGGTGCTGCGCGAGCCATCGGGTTCGCCATAATTTCCGAGGGGGGGCGGGTGACGGTTATAAACCGTACACCGGCCAAAGGCGAGAAACTGGCAAAGGATCTGGGAGCCGATTTTCAACCGATATCAAAGTTGAACAAAACCGCATGTCACATCCTGATCAACACAACACCGGTGGGGATGTTTCCGGGCATTGATGCTATGCCGGTTCGAAAACAAGATTTGGATAAAACCATGGTGGTTATGGACGTCGTCTACAATCCATTAAAGACCCGTCTTTTGAGAGCAGCTGAAAACATCGGATGTCAGACAATAGATGGTGTTTCCATGTTTGTATACCAAGGGGCTTTCCAGTTGGAATTATGGACCGGAATGAAAGCACCTGTCGAAGTCATGAAAAAGGCGGTTTTAAATGCCCTTGAAAAGGACAACGAATAATTAAACGTCCCGAAAATTATAAAATAATGAATGACAACGGGATAATAGTACCATGGTTAAGATAAAAACACAGAAGATATATGATAGCGATGTCGTCGTTCCGGGTTCAAAGAGTTACACGCATAGGATTCTTATTGCGGCAGCCCTTTCCGATGGTGTTTGCACCATCACCAACGGTCTCAGAAGTGAAGATACCTTGCTTACCCTGGATGCATTAAGACAAATGGGCATCTCCATCGATGTGTGGGATGATCGGATTGTCGTGCACGGGGAAAAGGGGAGATTGAAGTCGTGTCTCGATCCGGTGTATCTCGGAAATTCCGGGACGTCGATGCGCCTTTTAACCGCCATGGCATCTCTGGGGCAGGGAAGTTACACACTTGTCGGAGTAAGGCGGATGGAGGAGCGACCGATCCAGGACCTTTTGGATGGACTCGTCCAGATGGGAGTGACCGCTTGCTCGATAAACAACACGGGATGTCCCCCTGTTGAAGTCAAGGGTGGCAACGTTGCCGGCGGCAGTGTGGCACTGAGATGCGGCGTCAGCAGCCAGTTTCTTTCTGCATTACTTCTCATAGCACCTTACACTCAACATGGAGTTGAAATAAACGTCATCGAGGGGCCGGTATCAAAACCTTATGTGGATATGACAGTTGATGTCATGGAAGAACTTGGCGTAGACGTCAAACGCAATGGTTACGAGCAATTCAGCGTTGCCGGAGGGCAGATATACAGGGCAGGATCATATAAAGTGGAGCCCGACTGTTCTCAGGCAGGATATTTTTGGGCTGCCGCCGCCATAACCGGTTCAAGGATTAAAGTAAAGGGAACAATACATAAAACACGGCAAGGCGATGTGCGTTTAACTCAACTTCTTGAAAATATGGGGTGTGAAATCAACCATGAAGCCGACGGCATTTCAGTCACCGGCGGATCCCTTGCGGCCATAACAGCTGATATGGCGGATATGCCGGATATGGTGCCGACGCTGGCAGTGGTTGCTGCATTTGCCGACGGAACAACGGTGATAAAAAATGTAGGTCATCTTAAAGCAAAGGAGAGTGACCGTTTGGGTTCTGTCGTCAATGAACTCTCCAAGATGGGAATCGAAGCAAGCTGCAGTGATACAGGCATGATAATTAAAGGCGGAAGCCCGAAAGGTGCTGAAATCGATACATACGGGGATCATCGCATGGCAATGAGTTTCGCCCTTGCCGGCCTAAAAGTCCCGGGTATTATCATCAGGGATGAAAAATGTGTTGAAAAGTCGTTTCCCAATTTCTGGAATGTGTTTGAAGGGATGTATCGTAAATGAATATTTTTTTGATTGGATACCGATGTACCGGAAAGACAACTGTGGGCCGATCCCTTGCAAACCGTCTTGAACGATTATTTATTGATACGGATTTGGAACTGGTGAAAGAACAGGGAGAAAACATTTCTGACATTGTAAGTAATAGGGGATGGGCCGCTTTTCGAGAAATAGAAAATCGGGTGATTCAATACGTATGTGAACGCGACAATCAAGTGGTGGCCACAGGAGGTGGTGCTGTTCTGGATGAAGACAATGTTAAACGAATGAAAGACAGCGGTGTGCTCGTCTGGTTAAGGGCTGATATCAAAACCATCGAGAAACGGATCATCGAAGATAACACGACCCAGGATTTTCGACCGGCATTAACTTCCAAAGGTTCGGTTGAAGAGATCCAGGAAACGCTTCTTGTGCGAAATCCGTATTATGAAAGGGCCATGGATTTTTCTGTGGATACGGATTTCATGGACATAGATTCGGTTTGTGATACGATCATACAGAAGCTGTAGGAAATTGAACCTAAGAAAATAAGAGATCAACGATGCCAGGAAACACATTCGGAACACTGTTTAAAATTACCACCTGGGGTGAGTCTCATGGGAAAGCCGTGGGTGTAGTCATTGACGGTTGTCCACCCGGAATATCCCTTGATGAGAACATGATTCAGGCCATGCTGAACCGTAGACGGCCGGGAAAATCACCTGCTAGCACGTCAAGAAGAGAACCGGATCAGGCGGTGATCATGTCTGGTGTTTTTGAGAAAACGACCACCGGTACCCCCATTATGATCATGGTATACAATAAAGATGCGGATCCTAAGGCATATGTGCCGTATAAAGATGTTTTTCGTCCCGGGCACGGTGATATTACTTACTTGGCCAAATACGGGATACGAGACTGGCGAGGCGGAGGGCGGGCATCTGCCCGGGAGACCGTGGCAAGGGTAGCGGCGGGTGCTGTCGCCAAGGCGCTTCTTGACCGTGAAAGCATCAAAACTTTTGCATACACCCTAAAACTCGGCGGTGTGAGCGCAGAAACATCCGATCTCGATATCATCGACAAGAATATGTTCTATTGCCCTGACATTGAAGCTTCGGAAAAGATGAAGGCGCGTGTATTGGAGATAAAAAAGCAGGGCGACTCATTGGGTGGCATTGTTGAGATACGGGCAACGGGTGTTCCCCAGGGTCTGGGAGATCCGGTATTTGATAAACTTGATGCGGATCTGGCAAAAGCGCTGATGAGTATCGGGGCCGTCAAGGGGGTCGAGATTGGCTCTGGTTTCGAAGCGGCGGAAAAATTGGGGTCTGATAACAATGATCCCATCACCCCGCAGGGCTTTTCCACAAACAATGCGGGGGGTATTTTGGCTGGAATATCCAACGGGGATGATATTGTGATTCGTGTTGCCGTTAAACCGATTCCTTCAATTTCAACCGAGCAACAGACCATAGACCAATCCAAACGACCGGCGACCATTTCAACCAAAGGACGTCATGACATTTCGGCCATTCCGCGTATCAACGTTGTCTGTGAGTCCATGGTCAGTCTTGTCTTGGCTGATCATCTGTTAAGGCAGCGGGCCATTCAATAATGCCGAACGAAAACATCCGTCCAATATTGTGTCAGCTCAATTCTAATCCTCGTTGCGTTACTGTCTCAAAATTTTAATCCTCGAAATATTAAACTAAGAATCAAGTGTCGTTCGGGATTATACTATATTCAATTCGCAGTGTCTATTAATCTTGACCTTGAACAAAAATCCTAATTTATGGATGGACACTAAATAGCCTATTCTCATATTTTTCAGCTTTTATTTATTTTGATCCTGCACTGGCCTCTGAGCTAAAAACGAAAAAGAGCAGATAGACTGAAAGGGTGAGAAAAGCGGCATCCCACAAAATAGTTTCAATGCTGATAGAACTTCCCTTGGAGGTTGAAAAACATCCGCAATTGGCATCTATACCTCTGGCCAAATTAAACCATAATGCTCCGATATACACGACAAGCAGGATATTACACCATACTACCGTTCCCGGCATCCAGAACCCGACAATTAAGAAGACGCCCATCAGCATTTCAAGCCACGGCAGAAAAATGGCGGTTACATTGATGAGTCCATCCGGAAGAATCTGGTAATTATAAACGACTTCGGCAAATGCTTTGGGGTGCAAAATTTTGTCATAACTGGCGTATATAAATATCACTCCAAGAATCAATCGTGCACTATGGTAAAAAAAGCGAGAAAGATTTTTTCTATTTTTCGTCATCGTTTTTTTCATATTTATGACAATTGCTTAAAAAATCCAAGTCAATCCGCATCCTTCTTTTCAATGGGAAGATCGGCATTTTGCCACTTTGTCCAGCCGTTTGCGAGTATCCTGACATTGTTAAATCCCAAATCGAGCAAAAAATTTGCCAGATTATGACTCAGTTCGCAGGTTTCTCCGTCACAATAGGTAATGATCGGTGTGTCGACAGATATGTCTTTTGTAACCTCCATAAACCTCTGGTCAACATCACGCCAGGGAAGACTGAGAGCGCCTCTGATATGTCCTTTTTCATAATCATCATTCGGGCGGGCATCAATAATAATGGCTGCCTTCTGCAAAAACAGATTTTTTGCTTCGATCAGGGATATATCGAGCCGTACACCGGAAGGGGTGATTAAACGAGCTTCCATAGACCAGTCATCAAACAGCGGCAACCGACTGTCTCGAAACTGATTGATCGAAAACCCGAGAAAAACAGCCAGGATAAATATGGCACCACACTGCCAAACCGATTGCAAAAATTGTTGCCCGAGCGTTATTGATGTTTTTTCCTGAAATGGTATAAACATGCTGAATGGTTATCCTGTTTTCGAAAAGCATGCATGACTTCTATCATAAAAGTCAATGCCAATATCGTGAAAATAAATAAAGCACATGGCGATGATCCTTTACTGCTAACATCAGATAAAATGCCATCATAAAATGAACTTACATATAAATACGGGTGCGAACTTGAGTCAATAATATTGCCCGTAATTTAGGTCAAAGCCTGATCGAAATCATCGATCAGATCCCCGGTAGCTTCCAGCCCCACGGAAAGTCGAATTAGACGGTCGGAGATGCCGGCGGCTTTACGTTCTGTGGGAGACAGGCCCGAATGAGACGTGGTTGCCGGTCGGGTGATCAGCGTTTCAACACCGCCGAGACTCGGTGCACTGATGGGAAGATGTGTACGCTCGATAAACGCATCTGCGGTTGACACGTCGCCCTTGATTTCAAAACTGAGCATTCCACTGAAACCATCCAATAATTTCTGAGCCAGATGGTATCCGGCACAGGTATCCAATCCCGGATAATTGACTGTTTCCACGGCTGGATGAGCTGAAAGAAATTTGGCGATAGCCAGCGCACTTTCATTCTGGTGTTTCATTCGAACAGCCAGCGTTTTCAGCCCTCGATGAAGAAGGAAACAGGCGTGTGGGTCAAGCGATCCGCCCAGGTGAATGAGTTTATGGGCAATTTTTTGAATCAAATCTTTTCGTCCGATAACGGCGCCTGCCACAATATCAGAATGGCCGTTGAGATATTTGGTACAGCTATGCAATGATAGATCAAAGCCCCATTCTGAGGGGCGGAAATTGATGGGGCTGGCAAAGGTATTGTCGATCATTGAAATCAATCCATGGTTTCGGGCAAACGCAACCACCGCTTTCAGATCAGCCACCGCCATCAATGGGTTGGTGATGGTTTCCACATAAATGACCCGTGTGTTGGGCTTTAATTGCTTGGCCCATGTATCGGGTTCGTTGCCGTTAACAAAATCAAAAGACACCCCCAAAGATTTAAAGTCCGAATTGATGAAATCGAGGGTGCCACCATAAAGGCAATCCTGGACCAGAAAATGATCTCCTGGAGACAAAAGGGCCAGAAAGGTTGTTGTGATGGCGGCCATACCGCTGGCAGTAACCAGAGCGGCATCGGCATTTTCCAGGGCCGCAAGCTTTTGATGCAGCGCAACATGATTGGGGGTGTTGTTCATGCGGATGTATTTAAGCTTGTCATAATGGTCTTGGCCCGCATATTGAAAGGTTGATGATTGAAATATCGGCAGGGTAACCGCCCCTTCGATGCGGGGGTCCGGCTCACCGGCATGAATCAGTTTGGTTTCGATGTGCATCGGCCGCTGAGTCATAATGAAAATCCTCCCATTTTCTGGTTCGTTTTGAAAGAAACTCCCCTATCGAACTCCATATCCTTTGTCAAGAGTGCTCTATTTGTTAGAATTTTTTCAAAAAATAGTAAACGCTTTTTAATGGGTCACCCATTAAAATCACTATGAGGTTGAAATTCAACCTTTAAACCTGTATGAAAAGATCCATGCGAAAAGAGTTTTTGCCATTTTCACGTCCGAGCATTACTGAAGCGGATATTGCCGCCGTCGGTGAGGTTCTTCGTTCAGGATGGATCACCACCGGTTCGAAAAATGCCCAATTTGAAGAAAAATTCTGCAAGTATAACGGCTGTGCCCAAGCGGTGGCCCTGTCTTCGGCAACCGCGGGAATGCACCTGTCTTTGAAGGCCCTGAAAATAGGCCCCGGCGACGAGGTGATTACCCCATCCATGACCTGGGTTTCCACAGTGAATCTCATTGTTTTAGGCGGTGCAACACCTGTTTTTGCGGATGTCGATAGAGACACCTTGATGGTCACTGCGGATTTGATTCAAGAGCACATCTCAGCAAAAACCAGACTCATCATTCCGGTTCATTTTGCCGGATCGCCGGTTGATATGGCTCCTGTGCGCAAGCTTGCCGAAGGCCATAATATTGCCATTGTCGAAGATGCTGCCCATGCTATTGGCACCGAATATCATGGTGAAAAAATCGGTAAAAAGGGCACCTCGATATTTTCGTTTCACCCCATTAAAAATATTACCTCGGGTGAAGGCGGCATGTTTTGTTCTGATAATCTTGACCTTGCTGATCGGATTCGTCGGCTAAAATTTCATGGACTGGGTGTGGATGCCTTTGATCGACGGACACAGGGGAGATCTCCCCAGGCCCAGGTACTGGAACCCGGCTTTAAATATAACCTGCCGGATATCCTGGCTGTTCTCGGAATTCATCAGCTGGCCAGAGTTGAAGATTTTAATGATAAACGAACGCAACTGGCCATGCATTATCGAGAAAGGTTGACAGAAGTTGAAGAACTTCGGCCCCTGGTAATTCCAACTTATTCCCATAAACATTCATGGCACCTGTTTATTGTTCGTTTGGATATTAAAAAATCGAAACTTAGCCGAAACGATTTCATGGAAGAACTCAAACAGAGAAATATCGGTACCGGCCTTCATTTTCGCGCCGTTCACCAGCAGAAATATTATCAGGAAACAATGAAAATTCCACCAGGCATGTTGTCCAATACGGAATGGAATTCTGAACGCATATGCTCTTTGCCGCTTTTCCCTGGGATGACATGCGAAGATGTGGATAACGTTGTCGATACCATAAAGGATATTTTGAAATCATGAGCACTCGAACATCACTCTCCGTTGTTATTCCGGTGTTTAACGAGGAGGAAAACCTTGATGAACTCATTCGGCGTTGCCTGTCGGCTTGTGATCAGACAGGATGCCGTTTTGAAATTGTTCTGGTTGACGATGGAAGCTCGGACGGTTCTGCCGAAAAAATCGATGATGCAGCAAAAAATAATCCCGGTATAGTGGTGGGGGTTTTTTTAAACAGAAATTACGGACAGCACGCTGCGGTTATTGCCGGTTTCGAACAGTCCAAGGGCCATATTATTATAACGCTGGATGCCGATCTGCAAAATCCCCCTGAAGAAATTCCACGACTGGTTGACGCCATCGAAAAAGGGCATGACGTGGTGGGAAGCGTAAGAATGCACAGACGGGACACCCCATTTAGACGGGTGGCTTCGGCCCTTATCAACAAAGGCGTTCAGAAATCAACCGGTGTCATGATGCATGACTATGGCTGCATGTTACGTGCCTATCGCAGGCATATTGTTGAGGCAATGCTGGTGTGTAAGGAACACAGTACCTTTATTCCCATTCTTGCCAACAGCTTTGCACGGACCACCACTGAGATTCAGGTTAAACATGAAGCACGCAAGCAGGGTCAGTCGAAATACGGCTTAATGAAGCTTGTGATGCTGCAATTTGACTTGTTAACCAGCATGACAACCTTCCCACTGCGCCTGCTGAGCATACTCGGCGGGATTATCTCATCAGCAGGGATCGGCTTTGGCGTGTTCCTCTTACTGATGCGTATCCATTACGGGTCTGAATGGGCGGCTGAAGGTGTTTTTACACTTTTTGCGATTTTATTTATATTTGTTGGTGCCCAATTCGTTGCAATGGGACTGCTTGGAGAGTATATTGGCAGGATTTACCATGACGTAAGGGCGCGACCCCGTTACTTTGTGCAGCGGATTTCAGGTGACAGCAATATTAATAGCAAAATAGATACAAAAGGACAAAAATGAAAGCAATCGTATTGGCCTATCACAATATCGGATGTGTTGGGATTGAAGCTCTTTTAAAAAACGGATTCGAGATTGAAGCAGTTTTCACACACAAGGACAACCCGAATGAAAATTTATGGTTTGAGTCTGTGGCCGAACTTGCATCAAGCCATGAGATTCCTGTATTTTCGCCAGAAGATATTAATCATCCCATATGGATGAAAAAAATTAAAAAGATTGCTCCGGATATTCTTTTTTCTTTTTATTATCGCAACATGGTCAATTCAAGCATTCTGAATATTCCACCATCGGGCTGTCTAAACCTGCACGGTTCTCTTTTGCCAAAATATCGTGGAAGATGTCCCATTAACTGGGTTTTGGTCAACGGTGAGACTGAAACCGGCATTACCCTGCATTACATGACGCCCAAAGCCGATGACGGGGATATCGTCAGTCAGAAAAAAATTTTGATATCGGATACAGATACGGCCCGGACCCTTCATGATAAAGCCGGTAAAGCTGCGGCCGGTATGCTAAACGAAATTTTGCCACAAATAAGGGAAGGAACGGCACCCCGAACACCTCAAGACCATTCCCTTGCCACCTATTTTGGAGCTCGGGGCCCGGAAGATGGCAAAATTGACTGGAGTCAAGATGCAAATGACATAAAAAATCTTGTCAGAGCAGTATCCCGTCCTTATCCTGGAGCGTTTAGCTATATGGGCCATCGCAAATGTATTTTCTGGTCAGTGAGCGTTGTGAATGAAAGCGGTGGTATAGCCGGTGCTGTTCTTTCAGTTGATCCGTTTGTAATCGCCTGTGGTAAGAACGCCTTACGGGTGGATTTTGGCCAACCTGAGGGTGAATTATATATGAACGGAAGACAGCTCGCAGCGGAAATGCACTTTGTTTCAGAGATGAAATTCGATGAGCCTTCTATATGCCGTATTGAACCCATGCGAAAGAAGCAGGTACTTATCCTGGGTGTTGACGGGTTCATCGGCAACCACCTCAGTGAAAGGCTTCTGAACAGTGGAAAGTATGAAGTCCATGGAATGGACCTTGGATCAACTTCGATTCAAAGGCTGCGGGATCGATCTGGATTTCATTTTTCCGAAGGTGATATTTCGATCCATCGTGAATGGATAGAATATCATGTCAGAAAGTGTGATATGGTGATTCCGCTGGTTGCCATTGCAACACCTATTGAATACACCCGCAATCCGATAAAGGTTTTTGAACTCGATTTTGAAGAAAATCTTCGCATTGTTCGATACTGTGTTAAATACGGCAAGCGCATCATATTTCCATCCACCTCGGAAGTCTACGGCATGTGTAATGAACAGGAATTCAATGAGGACAACTCCCGGTTAGTTCTGGGACCCATTCGAAAGCAGCGGTGGATTTATTCATGCTGTAAGCAGATGCTCGACCGGGTCATTTGGGCTTATGGTGCACAAGAAGGTTTACAGTTCACTTTGTTTCGGCCTTTCAACTGGATAGGCCCCCGGCTCGATAGTCTGGAATCTGCACGTATCGGCAGTTCCCGGGCCATCACCCAGTTGATACTCAACCTGGCAGAAGGCACACCGATTCAACTCGTGGACGGCGGTAACCAGAAACGTTGCTTTACGGATGTGAAAGACGGTGTTGAATGCCTATACAAGATTATTGAGAACAGGGACGGATGTTGTGACGGAAAGATCATCAACATCGGCAATCCTGACAACGAAGCCAGCATCAAGGAGTTGGCCGAAATCCTAGTCAAAAAATTCCACCAGCATCCGCTGCACAAACAATTTCCTCCCTTTGCCGGGATTCGCGAGGTGGAAAGCAAGACCTTTTACGGGTCCGGATATGAGGATGTTCAGCACAGAAAACCGAGCATCAATAATGCCAGACGGTTTTTGAACTGGACTCCGGAAATCGATATCGAGCAATCGGTTGAAGAAACCCTCGATTTTTTTCTAAAAGAAGCGGTCAGAACCGGAGAATGCGGCATTGGCCGACCGCATGATGTGTAGCCCGAGACGATGAATCCATGAAAATCGGCTTGCGTATTGATGTTGATACCTTCAGAGGCACCAAAACCGGTGTGCCGAATCTTTGCAAAATACTTGCAGAGCACAACTTGAATGCTTCATTCTTTTTTTCTCTAGGACCCGACAATATGGGGCGCCATTTGTGGCGACTGTTGCGCCCAGCTTTTTTTATGAAGATGTTGCGCTCAAAAGCGGCCAATCTGTATGGATGGGATATTCTTTTAAAGGGAACTTTTTTCCCCGGGCCATTGATCGGCGAGAGGCTGGCCGATGTTATTGTTACTGTTTCAAACAAGGGGCATGAGATCGGTTTGCATGCCTGGGATCATTACCACTGGCAAGTCCATATTGACACAATGGACCGGCAGAACATCAGACGTTCTTTAGAAAAGGGATATGATCAACTGACACAGATTACGGGAAAACCGCCGATCTGCTCGGCAGTGCCTGCATGGAAATGCAACAACAAGGTCCTTTTGGAAAAAGAAAGGCTTCATTTTAACTATAACAGCGATTGCAGGGGCAGAAGTATTTTTTACCCGGTCGTCGGCGGAGAAAAGTTGTCCCAGCCCCAGATTCCCGTAACGCTGCCAACCTATGACGAAGTCATCGGACATAAAGGCGTTTCTGCCGGCAATTACAACGACTATATTTTGTCGCTGATGAAACCGGAAGAATTGAATGTTTTGACCGTTCACGCCGAGGTTGAAGGCATCTCTTGTGCGAAAATGTTTGATCAGTTTTTAAAGAAGGCTGAGCCAGAAGGGATATCCTTTGTCCCTCTGGGAACATTTCTTCATGGGAATATTCCTGTCGGCAATTCTTCCATTGAGCCTGGAAAGATTAGTGGCCGTGACGGATGGATTTCCGTTCAGGTGTAAAATACCCCAAATGAGCGCAGACAAAATGCTGGCCAATATAAAAAGTATCAAAAAGACAGACTTTTACCCTGCAGGAAAGCCGGTGATACCCTATCTCCTTTGTTATCAAAGGCTCTCAGTCCTGCTGCAAGCGCGACGGCTTCGCCCTTGATGCCGCTTGTAGTGAAACGAAGATCCCGTTATCGGGGGGATATGGGACATCCCCGACGTTCGCTCATTTGAGGAAATAATATATGAGAACATCGTATATTGTCATCATCGGTATTTTTGTGCTCCTTTATATCTTACCGCTCGGGATTCGACCCATTATTATCCCTGATGAATCGCGCTATGCTGAAATCCCCCGTGAGATGATCGCTTCAGGCGATTGGATTGTCCCGAGGCTTAACGGACTGAGATATTTTGAAAAACCTGTGATGGGGTACTGGCTGACTGCATTGTCCATCAAGTTGTTCGGAGAAAATGCCTTTGCCGTTCGTTTTCCATCCGCAGCGGCCACAGTACTTTCGACGTTTATGATATTTTTTCTCATTCGCCGATTTTCGGGAGAAATCACCGCTGCAACTCTGGCTGCGCTGATATTTCTGACCTCATTTATAGTATATGGTATTGGAACGTTCAATATTTTGGACAGCCTGTTGGCCATGTTTGTTACCGCTTCAATGACATCATTTTTTTTCGCTCATAATGCCGAACCCTTCAAAAAGAAAAAGAACGTTTTTTTATTGTTGTTCGGTGTTTTCTGCGGGCTTGCATTCCTTACAAAGGGTTTTTTGGCGTTTGCAATCCCGGTGGTGGCCATTGTGCCGTTTATGATCTGGGAAGGTCGTTTCAAAGAGTTATTTATCATTCCCTGGCTGCCGATGATCGCTGCGGTTTTAGTCGTGATACCGTGGGCTGTAATGGTTCACTTTAAGGCGCCAGATTTTTGGCATTTCTTTATTTGGATCGAACACATCAAGCGGTTTTTGTCTTCCGGGGCACAGCACCATGAATCGTTTTGGTATTATATTTATTTGTTCCCCGCAGCAGCTCTTCCATGGACATTTCTCTTTCCTGCGGCGATATTGGGGTTAAAAAAAACAGGGATTAAGACATCGATAACCCGTTATGCCGTCTGTTGGTTCTTTTTCCCTTTTTTATTTTTTTCCGTCTCAAAAGGCAAAATTCTGACTTACATCCTGCCCTGTTTTCCTCCTTTTGCGATGCTCATGTCTGTCGGGCTTAAAAAATATTACGAAACAGGTGGTACAAAATGGTTCTCCGTTGCTGTTTGGTCTCTTGCATTACTGGCGGTGATCATAGCGACGGCATTAATAGGGATTCAAGTCATGGGGTTCAAGGGATTCAAACCTTATGATCAAACCTGGAAATGGGGGTTAGGGGTATCCGGATTTATGGTGTTTGCTTTTCTTTTAATCTCTGCGGTCAGGGCCTCAAGCAACAAAGCAAAACTCATGCTTGTCGGCTGCACGCCATTGCTTGTATTATTTGGATCCAATTTCATGATGCCGGATCTGACCCTTGAACACAAAGCTCCGGGAGCATTCCTGCTGAAAAACGCAAATAAAATCCGGACAGACACCGTGCTTGTTGCAGATGAAGATCCCATGGGGGCGGTTTGCTGGTTTTACAAGCGAGATGATGTGTATCTTCTTGAAGGCGGCGGAGAGGTGTCCTATGGACTGAATTATGAAGACGCGAAGTATCGTTCACTGAATCTGAAGCAATTTAAGGATCTCGTCCTTCAAAACGCCGAAAAAGGGCGGGTGGTGCTTGTTGCGAAATCCAGAAAATATATGCGATGGAAACAAACCCTGCCCGTACCGTTATATGAAGACAGTAACGGAAAAGGCGGTTATGTATTTGCTCAATATTAAAAACTAGAACCTATCTCAAAAACAATCTAAGTGCTCATGGCGGCGTTGTGAAACGTTTCAAAATGCTCACATACTACGTGTATGCTCCGCTTTTTCACCGCTCCACGCCTTGCCCTGAACCCTAATCTTATTTTTGAGATAGATCCTAATAACTCTTTACCCTTCCATAAGGACCGTCATGTGGGCATCAAGTGACTCTTTCAATGCCTCCATGTTGTAGCCGCCCTCAAGTACGGAGACAATCCTTCCTTCAGCGTAAGATTCTGCAATGTTCTTTACGCTTCGTGTCAGTGATTCATACCCTTTTTTAGTGAGACGGATATGCGCCAAGAGGATCGGCCATGTGAGCGTCAAAACCTGCGGATATTAGAACAAACTGAGGTTTGAAGTGATCCATGGTTTGCTCGACGTGTTCCATAGCTTTTAGATACGCTTTATCTCCTGAACCGGGGGGCATGGGGAAGTTTTGGGTGTATCCTTTTCCTTTTCCGTTCCCTGTTTCTTGAGCCCATCCCGTACCAGGGTAGCAGGAAGACGGATCCTGATGCAAACTAATGTAGAACACTGACGAGTTTTCTTCAAAGATATGCTGGGTACCGTTTCCGTGGTGGACATCCCAGTCTATGATCATTATCCGGTCTATGTCGTGTTGTTTTTGAAGATACTTTGCCGCAATGGCCACATTATTGAAGTAACAGAACCCCATGGCCCGTGATCGCTCTGCATGATGTCCCGGGGGTCTTACTGCGCAAAAACAGTTTTTAACTCGGCCCTTCAAAACCTCATCCACCCCCTTTAACACGCCGCCAACGGCATAGCGTGCCACTTCGAAGGTGGCCGGGCTTAAAGGGCATTCCGGTGTGTGTATAAAAGGAGAAGCGTTGGTTACGTCTCTTTCAAATTTGTCTATATAGCCCGGTTCATGACAGAACGCTATAATATCCCGTTTTGCAGGTTCAGGTTCAATATGAAGAAGCTTTTCCAAGAGCCCTGTGATACGAAGAGATTCGATAATGGCGGTGAGTCTTTTTGCCGTTTCCGGGTGATGAGGTCCTGTGTCGTGATTTAAATATATGTCATCGTAAACCAAACCTGTTTTGGCCATTTGGATTCTATTCCCTCGGGTAATCTCAAATCAGAATTATAATTTGAGCCCCGCCGATGGCGGGATGTTCCACCTGATAAAGAAATTGGGCAAAAAGAGGGGTTTTGCAAAGGTCTCGTATATCAGGCAGAATAAGCTGCGTAATACATTCTGATGAAGCTTGTATGGCTTTCAAAGGCGATTTCAGGTAATTCATTATAATAAAAATAAGCTGCATCATTTGCGTCATCGCCGGCGATAAGGTTGCCGGAATAGCTTTTAACCAGATAGCCCACCATAAGTACGGTATGGTATAGGGCGCTTGGATTGGCTAAGACACCAAGGAGCATATCGATTTTACCGGCCAATCCGGTTTCTTCCTTGAGTTCTCGTAAGGCTGCCTTTTCAGGTGTTTCACCCAGCTCCATAAATCCACCAGGAAGACACCAGAATCCTTTTTTGGGCTCTACGCTGCGCTTGACAAGCAACACCCGATCTTTGTTGTCCACAACGACCATGCATGTGGCCGGTATGGGGTTTTCATAGATGGGCTCATTGCAGCGGTTACAGTACCGGCGTAGGGCCCCTTCACAAAACTTTTCGACGAGTCCGGTTCCACAATATGGGCAGTACTTTTTTTCCCTCATCATTAATCGTCGAAATCCCCTTCCGGGCCCTTATCTGATACAATTGTCGCTGCTCGCCGGACAATCTTTTCGGAAGTCCATTCATCGGGGTCTTCAATTTGGCTTGTTTTTGGTCCTGGATCATATGTTCCAGCCTCAAGAATGGCGTTAATGGCGATGGATGCCGTGTCTTTGGCGTTGAAGACATTTACAAGCATGTTATAAATAAATTCTTCAACCCGCTTGATCATCCTTTCTCTGACTGCTTTAGGTTGTCCCATCAGCTTACTTTCAAAGGGCAGGTTGAGTTTCTTATAATTTCCTCCCTTAAGGCCTTTGGATTCAGCATAGGCCGTCATTTCTTGCCACATTTCTTCGGTGACTCCCTGATCTTTAACTTTGATGAAGTTGCCATCCTTGTCGAGCATGGCATTGCCGAAGTCATTGACCTCAAGGCCCCAGGAGATCATTTGCAGGGCTGTGGCCACATTTGCTTTGGTTGTCCTGGTTTTAGCCGCTATTTCTCTCAACCTGTCGGAGCTGTTTCCGGATGTGCCGTGTTGTGCGCCTGAAATCTGGTATTTTGCCAGGGCCTGGTGAATTTCAGCGGTTAAATCAACTTGTATTCCCTGTCCACTCGCCTCGATACCGTGAGTTGTTCCATTGTTTAGAGCGATCCAATCCGGAAAAATATTATGGGCGTTGAGTCCTTGAATAAGAAACAAGGCTTCTTCGACGGTTGAGAGCCCCTCTTTCCCTTTGATTTCACCCACCTCAGTTTCAAGCCCTGCCCATTTAGGAACAAAAGGGTTCAGTTGCAGGTTGGCGAGCAGGTTCTGATCATCGGGCAGATGAGATGCATCAATGGCAATGGAGGTCATTCCTGCTTCAAACAGTGTTGGGATTTCGATCTTGGCAGCATCGACATCCTGATCTTTTTTGATGCCATAGTGGTCGGCATGGATTGCCACAGGAACTGTAATGCCCAATTCATTGCAGATTGCATCGACCTGTCGGGCAATATTCCAGTAATTGACCGCACAATACGCACTGGCGCCACCTTCAGACCTTGCAATTTCTATGATGATGGCGGCATTCGCCCTTTGGGCGGCCTGGAGAGCGCCTCTAATTACAAAATTGTTACGGCCGTTGGCAGCCATAGCGATGGCCTTACCTTTGGCGAGCATGGCCCGATCTATAAACTTTCCGCTGACGATCAGTGCTTTTGAATTAGGAAAAAGTTTTACCACATTGGGCGGACGGCCGATTTTCAGTGCTTCTTCAAAATTTCCTGATCCAACGGTTTTGTGTTTGGACATGACTTAATCTCCTTTTGATAAGCGTTTGCGGAAAGGATAATGGCTTTTTTACGGGTTATCCATTCTTGAATTGAAAATCATTTGACCTGATATCATGCAATATTTCGAGAATTTCCGCCTTTGGATGAAACTGGGGCCCAGAGTGCAGCCCAGCCCATTTGAAACTGAAACAAACCATCATAAGCCGTATCATGAAATGATCGAATCCGATGGGGGATGTCGTGTTCATTCAGGATAGAATCGACAAGCTGTGCCTCTACGATATTGTCCAAGATCGCTATGTTTACAAATTCCTGCTCGTATTTTTCATCCATATCTTGATCTAACCTAAATTGAGCGAAACCAGTAATACCTGCTGCAACTTGCTTCTTTATTGTTTTTACCGGAATCTGAAATTTAGTCAATTATAAAAAACCGTTTAATGGTTTGATGTCAACATGTGTGTGGAATAAATTACATGTTTTTTGTGAACTTTATTACATATATTGCTGAAATATTTCTTGTAAAATATTTATAATTATTTGTAATTCCTATATTATAGAACATTATGGGTTCGGCATGGCTTTTGCTTATAATGAGGCGATGGCAGGATCGTAAAACACATCCGGAATGCCATGAAATTTGCATTCACAGATGAACATTTCCCCAATGGAATTTATGAGCCAGTACTACTACATATTGTAGTTTAATATATCTTGACATACAATATTTTGATTGTTACGGTCAAAAATAAACAATTTTGCCGGAATCAGTGAGTGCATTTATAGGCCTCTTTTCGGATTAAAGCTATAGAGCGGATTTAGCTGGGGTTGTAGAGCGATTTTCATTTATTCAGTTAGGTCTAAACTTTTAAAAAGCCTCTTGAGCAAATAGAGATTCACCAGGGATGCGTGGAGTTGTTAACGTCATAATCTAACTCCCTTGCTGCAATAAAACATTGAGCTTATGGATAGCGACAACAAATTTACCGAATTAAATCCTTCAGATTCAAACCCGGAACGTCTCAATAAGGGAAAGGAGATTCGCAAAAAACACTTAATTAATAAGCTGAATTGCATTAATTTTCAAGATGGTACCGTCCTTGTAAATTTTAAACATTTCAAATACGACCACACTGTTTCCCACCGGGCCAAACCTCAACCGTGTCTTGGAGAGGAGTTAAAATGCCTTTGGATTGAGACGGATAAAATTTCTCAACAGTTGTCATCCTATAAATTTCAAGAAATTGTCATACCCAACGGTAAAAAAATATTATTGGTAAAATCCAACGAGATTAATATTGACGACACAGGCATTCGTCTTGTTTTACCAGACACGTGCTGGGAAATCAGTCCCCGGAAAATGAGACGGCATTATTGTAAAGGCGTCAAGGTTCAGTTAATTCAGAACAGTGCTTCTTTTTACGGTGTTCTCATCGATTTTAGTACGGACTCCTTTCGTGTTGAAATCACTGCAGATCCTCCCCAGACATTTCAATGGATTGATCCTGATATCCCGGTGGACCTGATCTTTTCCGATGACAATGGGATTCTCTATTCAGGAGAATGTAGAATACTCAAACAGACCGGCGGTCATAAAACAAGAAGTTATGTTCTTGAACCGGCAAGATATCAGATCCAAAGGTTTAAACCCAAAGAGTTCCGAAACTTCCGCCAGAAACTGGTTCCATCACCAAGTATCATCTTCAAGCATCCGTTTACAGAAAAGATGGCCAACCTGAAAGTTGTTGACCTGTCGGGTTCCGGTTTTTCCGTGGAGGAAGACAGGGATAACGCTGTTCTTCTGCCCGGCATGATCATCCCTGAACTGGAATTGAACTTTGCAAGCAACTTCAGCGTCAAATGTAAGGCTCAGGCTGTTTATAGACAACTCATGGGGAAAGAAAAGGACAGCAATTGGGTGAAATGCGGCATAGCCATCCTCGATATGAACATCGAAGACCACGGCAGACTTTTGGCATTACTTCATCAGGCAAAAGACGACCATTCATATATTATGCAACCGAGTTAATATGGACGATCTCTGGGGTTTCTTTTTTGAATCAGGTTTCATTTATCCAAAAAAATATGCATTTCTCGAGGCAAACAAAGAGAAAATCAAGGCGATTTACAAAAAGCTATATACCCAGAATCAGAAGATCGCCAGGCATTTTATATACCAGGATAAAGGTCGAATTCAAGGGCATGTTGCCATGGTCCGTTTTTATGAAAATGCCTGGTTGATTCATCACCATGCCGCACGCAAACCGGACATAAAAAGAGCTGGAGTAGCTGTGCTTGTACCAGATTGGTCGCTTTTCGAATGCTTCCCATAGTCTCTATTCTTTGCATATGGATTATTTATTTTGCTATTTCAGGCCGGAAAACAAATTTCCCAACCGTGTCTTTGGAGGAGTTGACAAAAGAAATAAAGGATCCAAAAGGTCATCCCTTAATACGTTTGCCTATTTTCATTACCAAAAAGGATCTAATCGTGAATTACATTTTCCTGAACCGTGGAAACTAATTAAAGCCGAGTCTGAAGATTTATTTGAGCTTGAAAAGTATTATGAGCATAAATCTGGGGGCTTAATGTTGGATGCACTGGACATGAAGTCCGTGATGGTGGACTGCGATGACCTATCAAAAGAATATCAACAGCTTGGCTTTAAAAAGGAAAAATATATATTTTCACTGAAAAACGATGTTCATCTCAAGGCAATTTTCATGGCAAGTATTTCAGATGTGGGGTTGAACATGTCAGACCTCACCAACTGCATCAAGGTGTTTGTGCTGGATTCAAATGGTTTGTCAAAGAATATTTTATACTTAACGCTTTCTTTTCTTTCAGCAAAATTTGAGCAGGATGAAATACCGGTGCTGATTTATCCTGTTAGCTACACAGAAATACAATCGATACCTTATGAGAAACTGTATCGACTTTGGGTGTTAAACACACAATATGGAGATCAATATTTTAGGTGTTTAAAAACCTTGTTTAAAGAAATTGGTTCTTGAAAGGTATCTTAAAGGCCAAAATATACAGCTGTTACACGTGGGAAAAATGATCTGTTCAGTTTAGGGTTTACACCCTCTGCAGGAAATTACGGGGGTATAGGTAAATCTTCTTGGGTCGGAAAAAAAACGCTTACATTCCTCTAAAAATTCTTCGTATCCTCCTTTGTATTCTAAAAAGTGATATCCTGATTTTTTTGCTGCAACTTCGAGCTTTTTCGTCCAGTTAAAAGCATCGGTATCCTTCAATTCCCCAAAAATTAAATGATGAGGTGCCAGGCTCGCATCAATATCTTTATAGCCAAGATCATAAAGAAAAGAATAAAGTTTTATCCCGACGTAGGGATCAAAGTCTGCAGCATGTTCCAGTGCCTTCATTATTCCTTGAAGTGTTCTATTGAGTCTGTCGGAGAGTCCAAAATGACTCAGGCAGTTATAGTCCAGATCGATTAGGCATAAAATACCACCGGGCTTCAAGATACGAGATATATTTTTGACGATATCAAAGCTCTTGGATCGATGATATTCGAGGACAAATCGGACCCAAATAAAATCGAACATGCCCAGATCATCCAAGGGGTCACGAATATCCCTGAGAATATATTCTATGCCCTTTTTGTTATAGTGTTTTCTCGAATATTTAATTCTATCTTCAGCAATATCGACCCCAACGACTTCACCATTTGGTTGAACGAGTTTATGAAGATAGAAAGTTGTTTTACCGGAGCCGTAACCCAAATCGGCAACGCGCATACCCGGTTTTATACCGGCCCAAAGGGCCTGTTTTTCAACGTATCTTGCCGTCTGTTTTCAAATCAAGACGAAGCGTTTCTTCGTCACTTTCCATTAAATATCCACGATAGATTCGTATTTGAGGTATTCATAATTTTTTCAAAGACAAGAGCCCGGGAACCCTGTAAAGAATGTGGTTCATGGCCTTATTTGCAATATGTAGTATTTCTTAATTGAGGTTATTATATCTCCGATACTGTTTAGAATTCCTGGATGCTTTACGAAAGAAAATGATGAACTTATAAGTAATGACGGTAAGGGTCAAGCTTTTTGTGGCAAAAAGCTTAGAAAGCGTTCTCTTTATTTTGTCATCTGTGTCCGGATATGGCTGGTTAAAATTGCGACTTCAATTAAAGCACGATTGGGAAATTTATTTGTTTAGTTCATCCCGCACAACCTGTCCTATTTTATCCAACAGATATGGCTTTTTTACATAAGATGTTGCACCCAATTTTTGAGCTTCTTTCACTCGTTCTGTTTCAGAATAGCCGCTGGCGATAATGGCTTTTTGATTTGGATGTATTTCAAGAATTTGTTTGTACGTATCGAGTCCGTCGATCCCGGGCTCCATGATCATATCCAGCACCAGAAGATCTGCTAAATGATGCTTCATGTAATCCACCGCCTCTTCGCCACTCGAAACAGTAACAACGGAATATCCCAATTTCGTTAACATTTCAGAGGCAATTTCCCTTTGATCTTCCACATCGTCCACCACTAATATTGATTCTCCTTTTGACATAATATCTTCTATAGATAATAGAGGTTTATCACCGGTCAACTCTTGTCTGACGACTGGAAAGTAGAGCGTAAACTCGGTTCCTTTGCCAACAGGACTTTTTACGTCGACATATCCTTTGTGGTCTTTTACGGTACCCCAAACAACCGCCATTCCCAATCCTGTTCCGCTTTTTCCCATGACCTTTTTGGTGTAAAAAGGCTCAAATATTCTCTCTAAATCTTCTGAAGGAATACCGATACCGGTATCACGAATACTGAGGGTAACATAATCTCCTTCTTTTATTTTGTCATAACCGTTTAATGATCTGTCGATATAGCGGTTTTTGGTTGATAGAATTATTTCTCCCATGTCGGAGATGGCCTCGGCAGCATTTGTCACTAAATTCATGATCGTTTTGGATAGATGAACTGGAGAGCCTAAAATATTCAGCAGGTCTGTTTCAAAATCTGTTTTTATATGAACATTCGGATGATACATCTTCAAGTTCTCAAATTCAGGGCTTTTTAAGTATTCAGAAATAATAGAATTTAAATTGACGACTTTTGTTGTGACAACCCCTCTTCTTGCCAGGGTCAATAAATCCTGAACGATTGCAGCAGCTCTTTCTCCCGCCTTTTGTATGGTTAAGATCGGTTTTCTTAACGGGCTTTCAGATGGAATATCCATTAATAAAAGTTCAGGATAACTGACAATGCCGGACAGGATATTATTCAGATCGTGGGCCACACCACCGGCCAGCGTCCCGATGGCTTCCATTTTTTGTGCTCTCTGGAGACGAGCCTCCAAATCCCTTTTCTCTTGTTCTGCGCGTTTAAGTTCCGTGATATCCGTGCCAATGCAAAGAATCTCTTTAAAATCTCCATCACTATCAAATATAGGCCTGTAAGTCCATGCAATCCAGACTTTTTTACCATTTCTGAGCACACTTTCATTTTCATTAATAATCGGTTTTTCAGGTGTGTGTTTGAGAAGCGATCAACAGGTTGTCAAGGTAAATTTTCGTTGATTCTGTATTCGGGAAAATCGTACCTTCCAAGCTTTTCCCGAGTATCTCATTTTCAGTAAAACCAAAAAAATTTTGGGCGAACTCATTAAAAAAGGTAATATTTCCTTCGATATCTCTACGCATGATGATGCTGTTCGCATTTTCGACAAGTTCGCGATACTTTTTTTCGCTTTCCTGGAGTTTTTGAAATGATTTAGCATTATTTATGCCGACGGCTGTTTGTGAAGCAACACCCATTAAAAGATTCATGTCACTGGTTGTAAGGGGTCTTTTTGACTTGAGATTGTCCACGGCGAGTATGCCCAGTGATTCATTTTCATAGACAATGGGTACACATATCAGCGACTTGAACTCCCATTTTTTTAGCGAATTCCAGACTTCTTTTTGATAGTGTTTTTTCAATTTCGGAAATATCATTTACCAAAAATGGTTTCTGATTTTTAAAAGCCACGACAAAAACACCTTTGGATTCAGGGTTGTCAAGATGAAATTCTGTTTGTTGTAAAGATATCTCTTTTTCATTAGTGTAGCCATATCCAGCAGTGTAATAAAGGCTTGGTTTTATCGCTATTGGCAAGCATGATCATACCACGGTCAAAATCCATATGACATTTCCATAATATTGACTACAGTTTTGATGAGTTTATCAATATCTAAAATCGAAGAGGTAGCTTGACCGATTTCTCTGAATAAGCAATGCATTGTTGTGGCGGATGGACATTTCATCTAAAAGATCTTTGGCTGCATCACCCTGAGTTTTTATGGTTTCGGACAACTCCTTTTTTTCAAGATGTTCGGAGAAAAATGAAAAACTCATGGTGATAAGTGAACAGAGAATCACCAGAATTCCCCAGGTCATGGAGGGATAAAACAAAGAATAAACCTATAGAGATAACAATTGATAATCAGTAGAGAATAATTTCGTATCCGTTTCCAGATAAGAGATGACGTTTTTTTCCAGGTAATGATGTAACGGCAGGCATTATCTCCTTTATGAAAACACAAAGGATGTTCAATATTGGCAAATTTGTCGGTGAAGTACTTCCGCCAAGGATTCAAAGATACCGATACGGTTTTCACATTGGTAAGGTTTTTCATTTACCCCTGGTTTGGGCGTGGAGATAATTTCGACCTTGTTGGATCCAAGTTTGTTTGCTTTGATAGTAGCAGCCACGACTCATATTAGGATAAAGTTTTTCCATTAACAGGATAAACGGATGTCGGATTTATAAACCCCAATGTGTATTGTTTTACAGGGCCCATTCCCTTGTGTGAGGTTGTATAACGTCCTGCCTCCCTGGCGATATTTGGATTGCCTGTCTTTTCAACAAGGATTTCTTGAAAGCGATCCGCCTGATCCTGGCTGAACCAGTGGGCCGGGTCTTCTACTTCATATCTGGTCATATCCGCATATTCTAAGACAGAATCAATGTCCAGATCAGGATAGCTGCTCTTGATATATTCTAAATATGTCTTAGTGATTCTACTGTTATAAAGAGGTGAAGTGTCGGACACTTGCCGGATTCCTTTTTGGCTTTGATTTTTAGGCATTAAATGTCTATCACAATTTCCAGAAATCGTGGCCCTATTGGTTGATTGAATTTAGAGGTCTGAAATAAAGGTTTTTTTCAAACGAAGATTACAAAAGAGCGGGGTTTATGTCAAGCGAAGACTGGTCAAACCAAGACAGTGAGTGGATCGAACAATCATAATTTAAGGTTTCAAAAATTCCTTTGTTTTTAAAAGCGTTCGATCAGTTTGTCAATGAGATACGTACTCTCCCGCATCGCCTGCTCACTAAACGGTCCGAACCATTCCGCGATTTTATTAAACTCAGCAAGAAACGCTTCTTTGTCACCCTTTTCGACCATATCAAGATTCTGTGTCAAAGAATCAAGGTATTCTCTTAAAAGGGTACACCGTTCAGCTGATGCGAATATAATTTCTGAATAAAGGGATGGATCCTGAGCAAAAAGACGACCCACCATCCCGAGTTCAAGGCGATATATGGGGCTGGAAAACTCCAAGGTCCGTGGCAAATCGATCTGTTTGCGACGGAGGAATTGACCGAAAGCAAAAGTGGCAAAATGTCGCACCGTTTGAACAATGGACATGATCTTATCATGTTCATTGGCATCGACTTGCAGTATAATGCTTCCCCAGGCGCTGAACTGATCGATCAGCCATTGACAGCCGGCGGTATCTCTGCCGGGAGTCACCACGACAATCTGTTTGTCCATGGTTGAGGTGGTTGGGCCAAAGAGTGGGTGTAATCCGATTACCGGGCCCTGATGCGCTTTGAGCATGGCATTTAAAGGAAATTCTTTTATGCTGGTGATATCTGCTAAAACACAATCTGCGGGCAGATGAGGGCCGATTCTTTTGGCCACCGAGACGGTTAACTCAATGGGGACACTGATAATTGCCAGTTCGATACCCTGGCAGAGTCGATCTGCATCCGGCCAATCCTTATGGTCCAGGACACGGACCTGATACCCGGCGTGCGCAAACCATTGATGAAAATATTGTCCCATACTCCCCAGACCTCCGATGAGAAGGATGGATGCTCCGGCTCGGACCCCTTTCTGAGCCATTTGGGCGGTTTGTTCTGCCCTTGACTGGCGAAGGATACGGCGGTAAATCTCTTCAACGTAATCCGGGTCAAGACCGGCCTTAGATCCCTGGTTGCGACGGTGAGAGATCAAGTTTTCTTCCCGTGCAGGGTGATAAACCGGGATATTGTGTGCTTTTTTGAGTTGAAGAACGCGTTCGACTTCAGCCTGGCGTTTGGAAAGCAGAGAAACGATCTGTTGGTCGATGGCATCGAGTTGCAGTCTCAGGTGTTCGAGTTTCTGATCAACGTTGTGTTTTACCGATTTTTCATTCATCGATGATCGTGATTGTCTTGGATTTTGTTTTTTCATGATTTTTGTGATAATATTTTGTTGCGGTTTATAACATTATTATAAGGTCCTTGGCAAGGATAAGTATAGGATTAAGGTTATGCTTGCCTTTGCCGCAAAATAGGGATAAACATCAGTTGATAAAAATTGCTCGATCATTAAAAAAATGTTTATGAAACCGACGAAAATAATTCTGTTCTTGACGGCAGCCCTTTTTTTAGGGGCATGCGCGATAAAGCCGGTTCCCGAAAAGGTTGGCCCTGGATATCAACTTTTTTCACAGGCTGAAAAAATGTTGCAGGCAAAATCTTACGAAAAAGCCCTGGCACACTTTAGGGAATACCACGAACGATTCCCGGATGCTCCTCTGGCCGATGCCGCTTTAATGAAAATGGGATCAATTCATACGGTTCTCGGAGATTTTGAACAAGCGCGCCGCATCTATCAACGTCTAATCGACGAATATCCAGGCAGTCATTTTGTATCCGATGCCCGGTTTGAAATACTTGTCACGTATTACGACCAAGGAGAATATGGCGACGTCATCGAACAGGCACCCCATTTTTTAAAACAAAAACCTTCCAGGGTTCACATTCTCAAAACCTATGTGTTGCTTGGCGACACATACAAGGCCATGAGTTCTTCAAAAGACGCTGTCAATTACTACATCATGGCACTCAGAAAATCAAAAGATATGGAAAAAGACAGCGTTGTCAAGAAGTTGAAAGACGCTGTCTGGGGGCTTGAGCCTGAAGATATCGCAACTCTTTTTGACCAGGTGGAAGATGACGTCCTAAGAGGGTATCTTATGTTTCAGCTTGGGCTTAACTATGCCGAGGAAGAAAGATATGATGAGGCCTTGAAGGTTTTAACGGCTTTTACGGAAAAATTCCCGGAACACGAAAATACGCAGCAGGCAAAAAGCCTCATTGCATCTATCAATAAAAGGTCTGTTTACAGCCGTTACACCATAGGATGTTTACTTCCCTTAAGCGGTCCTTATAAAATATACGGCAACGGGGCGTTAAAGGGTATCAAACTTGCATTCAACCAATTTAACACCGGAAACCGCCAGCCTTCCATCAAGATAATTGTTAAGGATACGGCATCTGATCCGGTTAAAGCTTCTGTCGCTGTGAAGGAACTGTTCGAAGAAAACGTTGCCGCTATCATCGGCCCGGTTGTTACGGCCGCATCCGCTGCCAGAGAGGCACAAAATCATGGGATACCGATAATTACTTTGACACAGAAAGATAATATTCCCGAAATTGGAGAATATGTTTTTAGAAATTTCATTACACCCGGCATGCAGGTTAAGGCTCTGGTGTCTTATGCTGTTGAGGAGCTTGGCCTTAAAAGTTATGCAATCCTTTATCCTGATGAAAAATATGGAAAAACCTTTATGAACCTTTTTTGGGATGAAGTAATTGCCCACGAGGGCAAAGTTGTCGGCGTTGAATCGTATAGACCGGATGGGACCGATTTTGCCGATCCCATCAAAAAGCTGGTGGGTCTATATTATGAAGTCCCTGAAAAACTAAAAAATATCGATGAAACAGCGAATGAAAATGAAACCGATGAAACAACAACAGAAAATATTGTAAAAAACCTTCTTTCGCCCTTGGATCAAGAATCTGAAAGTTGGGGTATGAAAGAGAATGAAGGACCGGAGGCCGTCGTCGATTTTGATGCCGTCTTTATTCCCGATGCTCCTAAGAAATCAGGTCTTATTATTCCGCAGCTTGCTTTTTACGATGTTAAGGATACATATCTTTTTGGAACCAATTTATGGCATTCAAACAGTCTGATCGATATGACCTTCAAACATGCCCAGGGCGCCATCATGCCGGATGGATTTTTTGCCGAAAGCCGGTCGAAAAATGTCAAACAATTTGTCGACAGTTATAATGAAATTTTTCACCAGAAACCGGGATTCATAGAAGCAGCTGCTTATGATACCGCCTTGATACTGTTCCAGATGGTTAGCCGGCCCGATATTCGATTTAGAAGTGTGCTTAAGAATGAACTCAAGCGACTCGCAGGTTTTCAGGGAGTAACCGGCCTAACATCTTTTGATAACAATGGGGACGCCATTAAAAATCTGTATCTTCTTCAAATAAGAGGTCAACGTTTTGTAGAGCTGGAGCAACGCTGAGTGTATGAATTTCGCTTATAAAGCGTATAACTTTCTTAACGCATCGTTATTTTTAATTTTATTGCCGCCCTTCTGGTTTTACACTCGCCTGACCGGTCGCTTCAGCGATGGCTTAGGTCAGCGCCTCGGATTTTACCCCAAGTCACTTGTGGGCGCCATTTCCGGTTCTCCAAGAATATGGATCCATGCAGCTTCAGTGGGAGAGGTGAACGGAGCGGTAGCGATTATAGAATCTCTGACACGATTAATGCCGGGTTGTGCCATAATCCTCTCAACGACAACAAAACACGGTCAGTCTTGGGCCAGGGAGAGATTCGGCCCAGAGACAACATGTATTTATGCACCACTTGATTTTATCGTTTCTGTTCGCAAAGCTCTCTTGGCGATTCGACCGGATATCCTGGTCTTTCTCGAGACTGAAATTTGGCCGAACTGGCTGTTGGCAGCCCGCAGGATGGGAGCAAAAATTGCACTGGTAAATGGAAGAATTTCTGGCAGATCCATTAAAGGGTATTTAAAGATTCGGTTTTTAATTCAAGAAGCCTTAAATCAAATTGAAACGTTTAGCATGATTCGGGAAGAAGATGCCCAGAGATTGATGATGCTGGGCGTTCCCAAAAAGAAAATAGAGATCAATGGAAACGCAAAGTATGATCTCTTGCTGCGGCAGGCTGTTCCCTCCCTTAAGGGAAAAAATGAAAAGCTATACAACCTAAAAGGGAATGAACCGGTTTTGGTCGCTGGTAGCACCCGGGGCTCAGAGCACGAGATCATTGTGAATGTTTATGAAAAAATCCTTCAAACCCTACCAGAAACTCTGCTGATTATCGCTCCAAGGCATGTTGAAAAAATTCAACATATCATTGATATGGTTAAAGCAACAGGGCTTTCATATCAATTAAAAACCGAAATTGACAAAGCAGGCTGTTCGAGGACAGCCCCTGTCGTAATCATTAACACCATCGGGGATCTCCAATCCACTTACAGTATTGCTTCAATTGTTTTTTGCGGTGGGAGTTTAGAGCCTCTGGGAGGGCAGAACATTCTTGAAGCGGCTGTGTGGGGCAAGCCCGTATTTTATGGGCCTTCAATGGAAGATTTTCTGGATGCTAAGGCCCTTCTCGATAAAACAGGCGGCGGTATTCAGGTCAAAGATGATCGGGAATTGGCTGAAAGAATGCTATATTATCTGACCCATCCCGACGAGGCGGATGTTGTCGGCACATTGGCCAGAGAAGCGGTCATGTTAAACAAGGGGTCTGCAGATAAACATTCGGCTGTCATCCATCGATTGCTTAATACTTCAATCGTTTTTTAGTGATCCCTGACCTGTTGCTCCAAGGACACTGAGCCACAGTTTTCCTTTTGGATCGATCTTTTTTCGTTTTCCAGCAGAGGCACTCATGGGAATATGCACAAAATGATTGTTCCAGCTGCCAAGTAGGAGTTTTGTCTTTCCCGCCATACCCGCATGAACTGCATCGCGGCCCAAAAAGCTACAGAAAACGTTGTCATTAGCGTTCGCAGGAAGACTCCTTATCATGTAGCTGGGGTCGATAAATTTTAGAGAAACATCGACGCCCTTGGAATGAAAGTAAGACACTATGGCATCTTTAAGAAAAAAGCCTATGTCTTTAAGTTTGATATTCCCGGATTCATCCCGTTGAGTGGTTTTGCTTTCAAAAAACTTTTGACCGGCTCCTTCTGCCACCACGATCACAGCATGCCTTCTTTGATCCAGGCGCTTTTCAAGGTTGGCAAAGAGGCCATTCGGTCCTTCAAGATCGAAATCTACTTCCGGTATAAGAACGAAATTTACATCCTGTTGGGCCAGTGCGGCGGTCGCTGCGATGAATCCCGAGTACCTTCCCATCAGCTTAATAAGACCAATTCCATTGGGGTATGCGGCTGATTCATTATGCGCACTCCTGATGGCCTGGGTTGCAACATCCACTGCAGTATCAAAGCCAAAAGAACGGGAAACCAGGTGAATATCATTGTCGATGGTTTTTGGAATTCCGATTACACTGATTTTCAGACCTCTTTTGGTAATGGCATCCGTGATTTTAGTGGCGGCTATGAGTGTTCCGTCGCCGCCAATCATAAAAAGTATGCCGATGTTCATCCGTTCAAGGGAGTCGACGATTTCGTCTATCGGTTGAGGGCCTCTTGATGATCCTAAGATCGAGCCACCCATTTCATGTATATTGGCGACAGACTCCGGTTTGAGATCCATAATATCATGCATGTATTTGGGAATGAAACCTTGAAGACCGTATTTAAAGCCGAAAATATTTTTAACGCCATAACCGTAGAAAAGCTCCAGAACAATGGCCCGAATGATATCGTTTAAACCCGGACAAAGCCCACCACAGGTTACTAGGCCACACTTGAGCTTGCTCGGATCGAAATATAATTTCTCTCTAGGGCCGGCCAGTTCAAAGGCTGGCAATTCTTTCCCATCGGCAACCATTTTCATAATAGTGTTTACATTTACGTTTAGAACAACTTTGTCCGTATCATTTACAAAACTTCGTCTAAGCGCATTCTTTTCCCCTCTTTTGATCGGAGATGGCACCCTAAGGGGGCCAAGGGTTGGAATCGTGGTGTCAATGGCCTCAAATTTCATTATATCCTCTTCGTTTTTTAGCTTGGAATCTTATGTATTTTATGACAAAAAACTCAATTTGTTTCCCTGCTCAGCTTCAATGAAGACGGGATCTATGTTACACTTAGGACCGTCTTCTCCAGGTTAGGTTCCATTGAATTTAAATTCGCCTTTGCCTAAAATATCATGCAAGTGTAAAATCCCCTGAACTTTTCCTTTAGTGTTTGTTATGGGGAGCACCGTGATCTGGTGTTTTTCCATCATGTTCAGGGCATCATAAGCCGGAGAATTCAGTGTGACGGTTCGTGGATTTTTTGTCATAACGTCCTCAACAGATAAATCAACAATAGATTTTTTATCGGCAATCAGACGTCTTAAATCACCATCGGTAATGATGCCGGCAAGTGTTTTATCTGATCTAATAACAAGTGTTACCCCTAATTCCAGTCGATCGATTTCCTTTACAGCATCTTCCAGAGAGGTTCCTTCGGGAACCTGTGGAATGGAAGCTCCCGTCAGCATCATATCTTGAACGTCACTTGAAAGCCGCTGCCCCAAAATGCCTCCGGGATGAATCTTTTTGAAATCGCTTGATTTGAAATGTTTCTTGTTAATCAAGGCAACGGCAAGGACGTCTCCCATGGCAAGCAGTGCGGTTGAACTGGCGGTTGGTGCAAGGCCCAAGGGGCAGGCTTCCCTTTCCACGCCAACATCGATGATGATGTCACTATGTTTCGCCAGAGTCGACGTTTTGTTCCCGGTAAAGGCGATAGTGGTGCATCCGATTTTTCGTATACTGGGTATGAGTGAATTCAGCTCATCGGTTTCTCCACTATTGGAAAGTGCGATGAATATATCATCCGAATCCACCATTCCGAGATCGCCATGCATGGCCTCGGCAGGATGCAAGAAAAGAGACTGTGTTCCTGTGCTGTTTAAGGTGGCGACAATTTTTCGACCCACCAGACCGGATTTGCCGATGCCGCTGATGATCAATCTTCCTTTGGAACGGCAGATTAGCTCCACCATCTTAGGGAAGTTGTCATCAAGACGATCTGCAAGGCCTAAAATGCCTTCAGCTTCTATTTTTAGAACCTTTATGGCTTCTTTGATAATCATGTAGAATGTATTCCTTTTTGCTTAAAGGTATTCGTTAAAGCCATCATCAAAATGAAAAGGTACACTTTTATTCACACTATTTCATTCGTAATATACTATAATGTGTATCTTGTTAAATTTTTTAAAAATTTCTTACAGGACAATATGCAACTTTTACATAAAAAATCAAGAGCTCTTTTATTCCGAAATCCAAAAAAAATGTAAAATTATGGTTGACAAGCCTTGTTTACCTGTTTATATTTCGCGAAATTTTCGAGTTTTGTCAAAAAGGCCGGGAATATGCGACCCCTGGCCTTTTTTTTAATTTCTTTCTGAAAGGGGGTGATTCCGATGGTTTGTACAACAGTTAGAAAAGGTTTTGAGTGCCCTTTTATGACGCCAAAGGGGTGTTCCTATAATGGCGGAATTTGCCACGAGGTTGTAGAGCAGTGTAATGGCTGCAATCGAAGCGCTGAGTTCTCATCCAAATGGTATTGCACAGCATGTCCTGATCCTTCGATTAAATGGAAAGCCGGGGACTGCAATTTTGCTTCACATGTTACCAGAACCTCCTCTAAATCAAATGGAAAACTTAATCCGCTCAAAGCATCCAAGAGAGGAAACAGGTAATGTCACTTTTGATCTTAAAATGAACCCCGCTCGCTAATAGAGCGGGGTTTTTCCATATTAAATTTCAGCCTACGCCTGTGTATAGTTCTCATCCCCCCGATTTTTCAAGCTCTTTTCACTTGACATAATTCATGTCAGCGCGATAAAATTCATCAAGAACTCAAGTTTCGCATATCATTTCATGGCAATATTTATTGACTCATGTTTCACGCCCTTAATTTTCAGTAACATCAATAAAGCATCGTTGGCGGAAAAAATATTTAAGGTAAAATAATATTTAGACGATGGTTAAATAGAAGAAATCATTATAAACTTGGCTTAGACATAAAGAAGATATAACACATAGATATCCAAAGGAGGTCAAATTCATGAATCCCATTGCTCAAGCCCTCAACCAGAACATCGAAAGCGGTAATCCATATCTCATGGAAATGCTGTCTGATATGGGAAAGAACCTATTTTTTCCCAAGGGGATTTTGAGTCAAAGTGCTGAGGCGAAGGAAAAAGCGTATAAGTTAAATGCCACCATCGGTATTGCCACGGAGAAAGGGGAAACCATGTATTTCCCTTCTGTGATGGATTCCATTTGCAACATCCGGCCCAAAGCTTCGATAACCTATGCACCATCCTTTGGCATTCCAGCGTTACGAAAGGCTTGGCAGGATTCCTTATTTACAAAAAATCCATCGCTTTCCGATAAAATCATCAGCCTCCCTGTGACGACATGCGGTATTACGCATGCCATCAGCATGTTTGCGGACATGTGGTTAGACCCGGGTGATGTGATAGTTTTTCCTGATAAGATGTGGGGAAACTATAACATGATTTTAAATGTCAAAAAAGGAGCGGTCATCAGCCATTATCGCTTATTTACCGCAACCGGTGGATTTAATCTGGGGGATTTTGAGGAAACCCTCCGAGCCGAAGCTGAAAAACATGATAAAATTTCCGTTATGCTTAACTTCCCCAACAATCCCACCGGATACTCGGTGACCAAAGAGGAAGGAGAGCACATCGTCAAAATCCTTACCTCCATTGCCGAAGCGGGTACGAATGTTATAGCAGTTACCGATGATTCATATTTTGGGCTTTTCTATGAAGACCAGATTCTTAAAGAATCCCTTTTCGCAAGTCTTTGTGATCGGCATCCCAGGTTGCTTGCCATTAAGCTCGATGGTGCTACAAAAGAAAACTTTGTCTGGGGTTTGAGAATCGGTTTTATAACATATGGATGTCGTCTAAATGGCGATCCATTGCCTGTATATGACGCATTGGAAAGAAAAACGGCAGGATGCATCAGGGGATCCATTTCCAATGCTTCCCATCTGAGCCAGACCATTGTACTAAAGTCCATGCAGGGAGAAAACTTCACAGCAGAAAAAGAAGAGAAATTCGAAATACTTCAAAACAGGGCCAGATGCGTGAAAAAAGTACTTTCAGATTCAAAATACAAAAAAGCCTGGGATGTTTATCCTTTTAATTCCGGTTATTTTATGTGTATACGGTTGAAGACCATTAATGCAGAGTCACTCCGGCTCCACCTTTTAGAAAAATACGGTGTAGGGCTTATCTCCATTGGGGAAAAGGATTTGAGAATCGCTTTTTCCTGCCTGGAAGAGAGCGAAATACCTGAGCTTTTTAATATTATTCTACAAGGTATACAAGATATTGAAGGACACAACAGTTAGAATCTTATTAAAACTTTAGTCGAGTTTTGTATCTGAATATTACCAATAAGCCTTTGAAGTAGCAGACCGAAATATACTCATTACCTGAAACCTGCACAAGTCGGAGGCTTTCATGTGCAATTAAGGATTATAAAGATTCTCATTAATTTTCATGCAAGATTCATGTATTAAGGCAACCAACATATGATGAGACCTGTAGACCTGTGGCACTATTAAGCCGTTTTAAAAAGAGTATCCGATCCGTTGTCGACAAAGAGCCTTCCATCAATATCGCTCTTGCCGGTAAATGGACCTTATACTTTATACTCATCGGTGTTATCGCAGGGATGGGCTCCGTCGTTTTTCATTACCTGTGCAGACTTGGCCTACATTATTTTATGGATTTTCTTGCAGGTTATCGTCCTCCGTCGCCGGCCGGAGAGCATCATCTGATGCCGCCTACGAATACTCTGTTTAATCCCATCATTCTATTGTTCCTTCCAGCATTTGGGGGCCTTCTGAGTGGATGGCTGGTGTATACCTATGCGCCGGAGGCCGAAGGTCACGGGACGGATGCCGCCATTGACGCCTACCATAGAAAGGGTGGTTTCATCCGAGGCAGGGTTCCGATTATCAAGACCATTGCTTCCGCCCTTACTCTGACAACCGGTGGTTCAGGTGGACGGGAAGGCCCCATTGCTCAAATAGGAGCTGGTTTTGGATCATTTCTGGCAACCGTATTGAAACTGTCGGATCGTGAGCGGAGAATCATGATGGCTGCGGGCGTCGGTGCCGGCGTTGGCAGTATCTTTCGTGCGCCGCTGGCCGGAGCGCTTTTTGCCGCCGAAGTGCTGTACCGTGACCCGGAATTTGAACCTGAAGTAATTATCCCTGCGGGTATCTCCTCGGTGGTCGCCTATTGCCTGTTTTGCCTGGTATACGGATGGGGATCTTTGTTTGAATCACCGGATTTTATTTTTCGAAATCCCTTGGAATTAGGGCCCTATTTAGTGCTTTCCCTGATTCTTGTTTTTACCGGCGTGCTTTATGTCAAATCGTTTTATGGCGTTATCAACGTTTTTAGATCAATCAAGATCCCCAACTACTTGAAACCCGCAATTGGCGGACTGTGTACCGGTCTGGTCGGCTTCTTCTTGCCTCAGACTCTGGCCTTTGGATACGGCTTCGTACAGAAAGCTATATACAATGAGCTGACGATACCATTTTTGTTTTTTCTTGCCATTGGAAAAATATTTACAACATCATTTTCCATTGGATCCGGTGGCAGCGGAGGTGTATTTGGCCCATCCGTCGTTATCGGCGGCGCCATGGGCGGTGTTGTGGGAAAGATTTTCCATCAAATCATTCCGGGTGTTGTCACTGAACCCGGTGCATTTGTTATTGTAGGTATGGCAGGTTTTTTTACGGCAGTTTCAAATACTCCGATTTCAACCATTATTTTTGTCAGCGAGATGACCAATTCATATCATCTGCTTCTCCCCAGTCTTCTGGTATGTTCCGTATCTTATCTTGCCGCACGAAAATGGACAATTTATGACAAACAGGTTAAAAGCAAGGTCAACTCTCCAGCACATGCAGGAGATTTTTTCGTGGATATCTTACAGGCGATTCGGGTCAAGGATCTCATGCACCTGGTAAAAAAGGTGGAAGTTATTCCGCGGGACATGACTTTTGGAGATTTCAGGAAATTTTTTCCTGAGACAAAGCAGCACTATTTCCCGGTGGTGGATCAGTTTAAAAGACTGGTGGGGATATTTTCCAGTACGGATATCAGATCCGTGCTCTTTACACGGGGAATCGGAAATCTTGTGGTGATGAATGATGTTGCGACTTTTGATATTATACTCACAACACCTTCGGAGGACTTAAATTCCGTATTACAAAAATTTACCATTAAAAATATCGACAGCCTTCCCGTTGTCAGTGACGACGATCATGGCATCCTTATCGGATTGCTGAACCGTAGAGAAGTCATTGCATATTACAATGAGCAGATACAAAATATGAAAAACAAAACCTAAAAATTTTCATGAAAGATTCAGGTGTCAATATTTTACTTCAATTAAAAATAGTCCGTGTGCCGGAGCAGTGATCCCGGCGAGATTGCGATCTTTTGAGACGAGTATCCGCTTAAAGTCATCGGATATAATTTTATCAAGACCGACATCTACAAGTGTTCCCACAATATTGCGTATCATAAATTTTAAAAATCCGTCACCTTCTATTTTTAAGACCAGGTAATCATTGTCTGTTTCTACAAGTTCGGCGTTTATAATACACCGAACCGTGGAAGCCCTGGGACTTCCCGATCCTTCGAACGCTTTGAAATCATAACTGCCGATGATACAGCGGAGCGCTTCTTGCATGGCGCTCAGGTTGAGTTTTTTCCGGACATGCCAGGCGTACTGACGGGAGATAGCGGCAGGGAGCAATCGATTCAAAATTCTGTAATGATACACTTTGCTTTTAACATCATATCGGGCATGGAACTCTTCTGGAACCACTTTGCACGAAGTTATGACAATATCTTCCGGCAAAATACTGTTGAGTCCTTTTAGAAAAACTTCGGGAGTCAGCGATGTGGCACATCGAAAATTTGCTACCTGCTTCAAGGCATGAACACCGGCGTCAGTTCTGCCTGAGCCTGTCACAGTAGTGCTATTTCCTGTCATGGTCATCAGTGCATTCTCGATTTCACCCTGAATGGTTCTATCCGCGGCCTGTCGCTGCCAACCGTGATAGGCGCTGCCATCGTATTCAATGGTAATTTTAAAGTTTTCCATACATTATCTCATGAATGCTTCCGTTTGTTTGAAGTTTTGGAATGCAGATTGACAATATTCTGGTATTCTGTCAAATAATTTTTAAAACAAAAAACCTAAACCGAACAAGCTGGAACCACTAAGCTTGTCGCAAAGACACCAATGTACAAAGGGCAAAACTTGATATTTTTATTTAATGCCTTTATGCTTTGGTAGTTATAACAAAATTTATTTTCTGTAAAATGTACATAAAAGGCTATGAATTTAATAATATATAAGGAATAACAAAAATGGGAATTATCATGTGCCCTGGTTTTGAGGCTGCCGGAATTGCCGCCGGTCTCAAGAAAAAAAACAAAAAAGATCTTGGCCTCATCTTTTCCAAGGTGCCGGCAAACGTTGCCGGCGTGTTTACCCGGAACCGGGTGAAGGCGGCGCCGGTAATACTTGACAGAGAACGGATAAAGTCGGGCGTTTGTCAGGCGATTATTGTTAACAGCGGAAATGCCAATTGCTGTACCGGTGAACAGGGAATTCGTGATGCCGAAACCATGGCTATTTTATCTGCATCTGAACTCGGGATTTCAAAAGATTTGGTGCTTGTGGCTTCCACGGGTGTTATTGGGGAGCCGCTGCCTATGAAAAAGATCGAATCAGCCATGCCTAATCTGGTCAGATCCCTTCAACCAGGAGGAATTCCTGATTTGGCCAATTCGATCATGACCACGGATACTGTACCCAAAATAGTGTCCGGACAGGGGGTTGTGGAAGGGAAGTCTTTTATTGTTACTGGTGTTGCCAAAGGTGCTGGAATGATTCGGCCGGATTTGGCGACCATGCTCTGCTTCATCTGTACCGATGTCAGTGCGACACCGAAAGTTTTAAAAGAGGCCTTGGCCAAAGCGGTAGATCGCTCTTTTAATCGGATTACAATCGATGGAGATACCAGCACCAATGATACGGTCTTAATGATGGCCAACGGCTTGTCCGGTGCGGTTATTGAAAACCCCGGCCATAAAGAAATTTTTCAAAAGGTTATAGACCGGATCTTTTTGAATTTGGCCAAACAATTGGTTAGAGATGGCGAAGGCGTGACAAAACTGGTCGAAATCATCGTCCGGGGAGCGACTTCGGATGCTGATGCCGAAAAAGTTGCAGATACGGTTGCCCATTCTCCCCTGGTGAAAACGGCATTTTTCGGTGAGGACGCCAACTGGGGAAGGATTGTCGGTGCTGTTGGCAGAGCCGGCGTTGATGTGGATCCTGACAGGATTGATCTTTATTTTGATGATGTGCAAATGGTGAAATCCGGTATGGGTTGCGGTAAAGCCGTTGAGGCTGAGGCCACAAAGATACTCAAGAAACCGGAATTTGCGGTGGCCGTTCACTTAAATATGGGTCAGGGTTTTGGGTCCATGATTACCTGCGATTTTTCCGTGGACTATGTTAAGATTAATGCGGATTACAGATCCTAAGTTTTCTATTCATAAATGGTTCTTTTTCCGATGAACGGCGTTCTCCGCGGGTTTCCGGCTGCGGTGTACAACATGTACACCTCACCGAAAACCCTTGTGCGGCCTTGTTCATCGAAAAAATTACATATTTATGAACCGAAAACGAATCTATCTTTTTTGAAAATATATGGCGATGAATGGTACTTATACAAAACCATGTCTTTGATACGTCTGCAAAAATTTTTGTCAATAGCCGGCATCTGTTCAAGAAGAAAGGGTGAAGAATATATTAAAGCCGGGCTTGTGCGTGTAAACAACACGGTTATTACGGAACTGGGTACAAAAATAGATCCTGTAAACGATCGAGTAGAATTTAAGGGTAAGGTTGTCACACCGGAAAACGATCTTGTACATATCGCACTCAACAAGCCAAAAGGATATGTGACAAGCTGCAGTCAGCCGGGTGAAAAAATTGTGCTTGACCTTATTGACATTCCTCAGCGTATTTATCCCATAGGCAGGCTTGACAAGGACTCAACCGGGCTTTTAATCCTCACCAATGACGGAGATCTTCATCACAGACTTTTGCATCCCTCTTTTGATCATGAAAAGGAATACGATGTCACCGTATCAAGTCCTATAACAGATGGAGCACTGCAAAATATTGCAGGAGGTATGCCAATGATGGGGACAAAAACAAGGCCTGCAGAGATTATCAGACTTTCTTCCAGACGTTTTCGAATCGTGCTCAAAGAAGGTAAAAACAGACAGATAAGACGCATGGTTCGAAAAGTAGGAAACCATGTTACAAGATTAAAACGGTTGAGAATTTCAAACATAAAACTCAAAGGGCTTGATGAGGGGAAATGGCGATATTTGACGGAAAAAGAAAAAAAGGTCCTGACAACTTGATGGAAGCGGTTTTTTGACCAATGAATGGGAGGTTTTGAAACAGCTTCTAAGCAGTTATAAAACCTGAATCAATTATTACTGAAAGAATTAGGTATTAGGAATCATTTGTTGACATAGATATGATGATAGATTAAAAATAAAAACATAAAAACATTTAATATAACCCAAAAAAGAGGACACACCATGTAGAGAGGGTGGCCGTGGTCCGGGGAGATAATGAATATGTCGGGCGAGGATATTTTCTCGTCACGATTAAAACTTCTTATCATCACGGCGAAGGCTTATTTAACAGGGTGCTCTATTGGAAAGTATCGAAAACAAGCCATCATAGAAAATTCGCGATGCGTTTTTTATTATTCTCTTCAGTTGGTCAATAAAATGGCCTCTTTCAAGGACAAAAATTAAAACGTATGAGCCGGTATCGCTTTCACAGACGACATGCACGAAGAGCATATTTTTTATCAGAGAACCCAGTTGTTTGCAGTGATGGCCAAAGCTTTGGCCGAAGGGCGGCTCAAAGGGTATTTTAGAGAAAAGGCTCCTAAAGAGAGTTTGAATAGAATCTGTGAAGCACTTATCTTCAACTTCAACGTCAAAGATGTTTAATTCCTGAAGGTAGCGTGAGCCAGGTCAGTATTCCAAATGTAAAGATAGCCGTGATCGATGGCGACCTGTTGGTCCGGGATTTTGTATCCACTGTTTTAATGTATTGTGTAAACAGGGATGTTCTATCTTTCGACAACGGATTGGCAGCATGGAGGTATATGGAGGGTGACGGCAGCCCTGACATCATTATTTCAGAAGTTGACGTGACCGGCTTGAACGGATTTGAACTCCTTGCCAAGTTCAAAGAGAAGCATCCAGCCAAAAAGTGCCTTCTGATGTCCGCAAACCCCGAGGATGAACAAATCGCCAGGGATTTAGGGGCGGACGCCTTTCTTGCCAAGCCTGTGAGTGTAAAAGATCTTTTTAGGGTTGTGGAAGCATTTGTCGTTTAAAATATCTAAAAAGACGCTTAAAAATGCTTCCTTTTTCCCAAACCCAGTGTCAGGTTACGCATCATGCCGACGGCGGGGCTCAAATTTTAATCCACCTAAGGCAGATTAATCCTCAAAATACTCTCAATCTCTTCTTTTATTTATTTTCCGACAAACTCGCCAGCCTCAAACGTACCCTTCATCTTTTTTCCGCTTGGCGATGTCAGTGTTCCTTTTCCATGACACTTGTTGTTCTTGAATTGTCCTACATATTTAAGGCCGTTCGGACGAACAAGAATCCCATGGCCATTCAGCATATCATCCTTAAATTCACCGACATATTTTCCACCGCCGTGAGATGTGAGTGTGCCCTTTCCATCCATTTTGCCACTTTTAAAATGGCCGACATATTTATCTCCATTTGAAAAGATATAGGTTCCATTTCCATTTGTACAGTCTCCTTGGGCACATCCCCCAAAAGCATTCAAAGGAGAAAAACAGAATATCAATAATAATGCTGTTGTTAAAAATCTCATCTTTTTACACTCCCATTTTTATCATATGCGTCATCCTGCCTCAATAGGTATAATGACAATGTTCACTCTTCGGTTCACAGCGTCATTTGAAGATATGGGTTGTGATTCGCCGTAACCGACGATCTGTATCCTTGCCGGTTCCACGCTCCGCTGTGTCAATGCATTCTTGACGGCCATGGCCCTTTTTTCGGACAAAGTTTGATTGTAAGCTTCAGAACCTTTTGAGTCGGTATGGCCTTCCACTCGAATCATCGTTTGTGAATATTTATTTAATATGTCGGCAACTCTGTCCATCTCTATGAATGCACCGGGTTTGAGCGTTGAAGAATCGAAATCGAACATCACTTCGGATTTGAACGTGGCGGTCAAAACATTCTGTGTTCTCTGAATACTCGCGGCTTCGCTTTCGGCCATTGCCGCCCTCAGTTCCTGTTCCTGCCGGTCCATATACGCACCGATTTGATTTCCGGTGATACCGCCGATGGCAGCTCCGATTCCAGCTCCAACAAGGGTAGCGGTTGTATTTCTGCCGATGGCTTGTCCCAGAAGTGCACCACCGGCAGCGCCAATCAAAGCGCCTGTTTTTGTGCCTCTTTCTTGTTGTGTGGGGCCTGCGCAAGAAAATATAAATGTCAAAAGAACTAGACTGACAAGTATGGTAATTGTTCTTTTCATTAAACAGCTCCTTTTATTTTTTGTAATGATCTAAAACCTAAACTGAGCGTTTCAAATAGTGACAGAACTATAAAATATTAATAATTATAAATAAATATACATTACTAAAGTCGCTAATGGGTTTCATTAATGGGTGGATTTATTTAAGCAAAAGTTGTCACCATTCGAAACCCTTCGGGCTTGCCGAGTTTATCCCGCCTTTGGCGGGACGGCAAATGTCTTATGCCCCCGATAGAAGGATTTCGAGATCTTCGACTTGCATCTCCCCGAAAGGCGGGATCTTACGAGCGGCAAACTCGACAATCGCTCAATTTAAGTAAAATTTACACATTCAATTTGTGCAAATAATTTTATACCATTGTTAGTTTTATTGTCAAGATATCCGGTATTCCATAAACGTCTCGGAAGTTCTACAAATTGCTGCAAAGAACTTAGGGGCTTCGCCCCAATTGGAACAATGGCATAAGGGTAAACTTTTTTAGTATCTCAACGTCTATATGTATAAGACATCCGAAGTTAAAAAAGGATTACTTGCATGGAAAGAATAATTAATATAAATATAGATCAGGCAGCAAAACCGATGTCGCTTGTTGATGGATATGTTCAATGACGTCCCATATTAGCATGACAGTTGGAGATTGGCTTTTGAATAGTAATGCAGCGAGAGCGATAAACAGAGAAGAGCGAAACTCAAAAGCCAAAAGGAAAGAGTCCTCAATGTCATTTAAAGATGTAGAATTGGTTGCCCGAGCGCAGGATGGTGACCAGACGGCCTTTGAGGCTCTGGTGAGACAGTATCAGGGAAAAGCCTATGCAATCGCCTATAATATGTGCTCCGGTGACAGTGAAGAGGCCCAGGAGCTTACTCAAGAGGCTTTC
>CAVVZC010000021.1:0-131498 GCA_963752565.1 uncultured delta proteobacterium
CATGTATAATGGAATAGACAATATTTGATCATAATACGATAACTCGTGCATTGAATATCGGACACCAAGCGGTGTTTTGGGATATTCTTTAAGGAAAAGCCTCATGCTCTTCAGTGAACCCCGCGTGCCGGCTTTCACCTCATAGGTATCGGCCTGCCTTTGATTTCAATTAGAAAATCAACTTCAGCATGGCTTCCTCGGGGTTTCTCTCGCCCAAAAATGCAATTTTTTGTCCGCGTAAGGGTCCGCATATGCAAGCAGCTCTTGGAAGACAGCCTGTTCTGCTATACTGCCGGCGTTGATTTGCATGACAGCGTCATCAAGTATAATTGAGTCCTGAACACCCAGCGCATTTTGCATAAGACCGACATCGAGAAACGTTATTTTGAATTTACGTTCATTCGAGGTTGACAAAAGGGGCACTCCTGCACCGGATGCGTGGCATATTTTAAACAGGAGTCTCGCGTCACATAGCAACCCGAGTGCATCCTTCAGGAATTTAGCCTCGATGTTTGGATTTACATGTGAATACTTGTAGCGCCGCCCCACCATTTGTGGAGCTTTGGCATAGACTTCTTTCAGATATTTATGTTTTGCAGTTGATGCATACTTGGCAAAATCATCGGTATAGGTCCGAATAAGTCCGGATTGCAGTCTTTGTAATTCGTTCATCGGAACGTTTTTTTCAAAGGCATTAACAACTCCGGGCATTCCTCCGACTAACAGGTATTGACGAAATAGCTGTTCAAGTCTGGTCGCGAAAACATGCTCTATTCCAGTTTGCAGATCAATCGTATCGATATGGTTGAGTAATCTTTCTTCACCGACGGCTATCAAAAATTCTCCGAATGACATGGGATACATATACACGCTTTGCACACGGCCGACAGGCATACGAAATTCCTCGGCGTGCAATGCAAACTCAATCAGTGATCCAGCGCCGATAACATAAAGTTCCGGCAATTTTTCAAGAAAATATCGCAAGGAAGTAATCGCCTTCGGACATTCCTGGATTTCATCCAGAAATAATAAGGTTCGTCCGGGGCTGATTGTCATGCGTGTCAGAATGGATAACCGATCAATGATTCCTTTGGGATCAAAGTCTGAAAAACAGCGGCTCAATTCCGGCTGTTCTTCAAAATTCACAGTAACGATGTTTTCAAATTCTCTCTTGCCAAAGGCGGTTACTGAATAAGTCTTACCGACTTGCCGCGCACCTCTTATAAGAAGAGGTTGTCTGACACGACTGTCTTTCCACTGTTTTAGAATTGGGTCTATTGTACGTTTCATAGGTTGATGATATATCATTTGTCAGAAATGTCAAGGTTCTTAATGATAAATTGATCATAAAAAACAGTGTTGTTTTGTGATTTGTTGTCATCAAATACAGGGTGCTGGGGTCAGGAGTGAAAAGGAATGGATTGATGGAGGTTTGGGGTAGTGGGGTGATGGGGTGACGTAACAATTATTGGAAACATTTTCTTTACTTTTCTTGTAAATAAGAATATAGACTTCAAATATGCAAGGATTAATTGACAGACATCTTACTGAAACGGTCAAAACGCGGTTACAAAATAATCCGGCTGTAGCGATTCTGGGACCACGGCAATGCGGTAAGACAACATTGGCCGGCCAAATCGTAAAAAACATGGAACAGTCGGTCTATCTGGATCTTGAAAATCCCGGTGATCTGGCAAAACTAGATGATCCGCTTGCCTTTTTCAGTTTGCACCATGATGACCTGGTGTGTCTCGACGAGATTCAACGGGTCCCCGAAATTTTTTCTATTCTTCGAAGTGTCATAGATAATCGCGCAAGAAATGGTCAGTTCTTAATTCTTGGTTCTGCAGGGCCTGATTTAATCCGTCAAAGTTCGGAATCCCTCGCAGGACGAATTGCCTATCTTGAGCTCACTCCGTTTCTGCTCTCAGAGCTTGAGGCTGCGCAGAAGGACGATGTCAGGCGGCTCTGGCTTAGAGGCGGGTTCCCCAGGAGTTATCTCGCGGAAGATGTTGATATCAGTTTCCAATGGCGGCAGGACTTCATCCGAACCTTTCTTGAACGGGATATTGGGATGCTTGGGTTCCGTATGCCGCCGGCCCGAATTGGCCGCTTTTGGAAAATGTGTGCCCACATTCACGGTTCTTTATTAAACGCTTCAAAGCTCGCGGATTCTTTGGGGGTAAGTTCTCATACAGTTCGTTCCTACATGGATCTTCTGGAACAAACATTTATGTTGCGGGTCCTCTTACCAGACGCCCCGAATTTGAAGAAACGCCTGGTTAAATCACCCAAGATCTATATCCGTGATAGTGGCATTCTCCATGCGCTGCTTGATATCCGCACACATGACGATCTGCTCTCCCATCCAATCATAGGGACATCTTTTGAAGGGTTTGCCATGGAGAGCATTCTTGCGTATGCAAAGAATTTTGAACCCACCTTTTACCGGACAAGCGCAGGCGCAGAAATCGATCTGATTTTAAGAAGAGGGCTGCGTACCCTGGCCTTTGAGCTGAAATCATCCACGGTCCCCAGAGTTTCCAAAGGCTTCTGGAACGCGCTGGAAGATATATCTCCGGATGAAGCTTATGTGGTCGCACCGGTAGAGGATTCCTATCCAATGAAAGGTGACGTTATGGTGAGCCCGCTTCAAGAAATCATAGATAAGCTTAAGGAAGAATAATACTTGAATCGTGCAAAACACAAGGTTGCTATATGAACATATTTCATAAAAAATGCTTTTTGTTGCCAATATAGTCCGGGCATCGAAGAAAGTGTGGCACATTCGCCAACCTGGGTTGAGCGCTTCAATGTTCACGGTTCCGGGTTTAAACAACATTTCTGTCGGCCAATATGGCCGATAAAGTAAAATATATTAATTAATTAGAACTTTTAAGGCCGTCTGAGATCTACCCGCCCGCCAGACGAGCAAACCAGTGGAGGGTGGATGAACCTCGAACCCTAAACCTTATCCCCTGCCGCAGATCCCGCAATAGGCGGGGAAACCTTTTTCCGTCAAACATGAATCCGCGAGCGTCCGGATCACTTGCCCAGGCAATATCCCCAACGTGGCGGCTTCAGTCGGCCAGGGCCCAGGTTCCGAGTTCAACGTTCCCCGTTCAGAGCTTGTTGGTGGATGCCATGAAAGATATGATTTTAAGGTTCAGCGTTGAACACTGGACAGTCTGGCGGCAAGCGTCCTTGTTTTGCAGACGCTTAAAGAAGCTTTTTAGTTCCAGTGAAAAATTCCACATCGCAGATGGGTCAAGCGACTCATATTAGACCAAGATGCGAGATAAGAAACCTGTTTAGGTCAATGGAGTATTGGAGTGTTGGAGAATTCACATGAAGTGTCAGGTGTTCGGGATGTCGAGGTTTCGGAAGTCCTCAGCACTCGGGCTATTATCTATAGCGATGGCCCTTCTGGCGAGTACAGGGTCGTGAGGTCTGGGGCGATGAGCTCAAAGGTTTAATGAACGGCTATCATCCTTTAACTCTGAACGGATACGGGATTTCCAATTTCACCACATCTACGGCGTCAAAAGCCACCCCGCATAGCCGATCCGCCGGCGGCGGGACGGAACGACATTTTCCTTGTATCTGCGGCAAACTTAAAAACCGCTCAATTTGAGTTTAATGTTGACAACGAGGTTATTGTCAGATATACATAATTATCAAAAATGCTAATTATGTGTTCCTGATGAAATTTATTGAGCTGAAAAAAATCAAAAAATTTTATTTCGGCTACGAGGATATCTCCAGAGTCCTTGGAATCAGCGCCTGCCTCGGCGAAGGTAACCGCAAGCCGATACACGAAGCAGGGGATACTGCTCCGGATGAAAAAAAACATGTATGTGTTAAGAGAGGCATGGAACGCGGCAGGCAGGGAGGACAAATTCCGGCTCGCGAACATTGGGCCAGGTCCCTTCCTACATATCACTGATGACCGCTCTGGATTATTACGAAATTACAACACAGGTGCAGAGGGATTTTTTCGAATCAGTGGCTGTAAAAAGGTCAAAAGAAATAAATATGGACGGCAGCGTTTTTCGGTATGTCAAGCTCGCCGCAAATTTGTACAACGAGTTCAAAAAAGAAAAAGATTTTTTTATTGCAACCCCTGAAAAAGCGCTTTTGGACGCATTTTACCTGATGTCATACGGCCGATACAGTCTTGACCTTTCATCTTTGGATGCAGCGAAACTCGACCGGAGAGAAATCGAACGTCTGAGTCGCAAATTTCCGTTGAAAACAAAAAACATGTTAAAGAGATATGGATATCTTTAGACAACATGAAGTATTTGAAATAGAAATTCTTGACAAAATGAACAGCGCAAAGGTGCTTGAACCGCTTGTTTTTGGTGGCGGAACCATGCTGAGGCTCTGTCATGAACTGAATCGATATTCTGTGGATCTGGATTTTTGGTTTATCAAAAGGATACCCCAGGAAAAATACTTTGATACGTATTCAGAAGGCGTTTAAAAAGGACTATGAAATTACCGATGCAGAGATCAAGCATTACACGCTTCTATTCGAATTGAGGTCTGCCCAATATCCAAAACGGCTGAAGATTGAAATACGAAGGGAATTGAAGAAGTGCGATTATCAGAAAACAATCGCATTTTCCAGGTCCAGTACAAGACAGGTCCTTGTAAATGCCCATACTCTGGAACAAACCATGAAGAATAAGATAAAAGCATTCCTCGACCGTGGAGAAATAAGGGATTGTTTTGATATCGAATTTCTAATTCGCAGAGGTATTGATCTACCTGTCAGCTCCGACAGGGAAGTTATAGAACTTCAGAAAAAGATTTCGCAGTTTAAAGATATTGATTTCAGAGTTAAGCTGGGTTCCATCTCTGGAAAAGGATATTCGGGACTACTACATTGAAAACCGATTCAGCTTTCTGGAAGAAAAACTGGCCACAATGATTTCAAAATGACAGCCTCGAGCCTGTCTCCTCCTCTCTCCCAGTCACCTCCTCACCGAGTCTCCCTGTCATAGAATCCCGATTTTCTTAGCGTTCTCAACCGCCAGCCGACGATTGGTGACGCTGAGCTTCTGGTAGATGTTGTTCAGGTGAGTTTTTACGGTTTCCGGTGAAATAAACAGTTTGTCGGCGATCTCCTTGTTCTGGAGACGTTGGGCCAGCAGATCCAGGATGTCGAGCTCACGGTTGGTCAGAGGCTCGACCAGAGGCTGGGAAAGGGAGGACGAGGTGATGGGAAGACTTGGGGACTTGGAGAGGGGGGATAAAGAAATGAGGTAATGGAGTATTGGAGTGATGGAGTATTGGGTTAATCGTTTCCCATAAACTGCATTGCTTTCCTTGACGACCAGACTGTCAACCCAGTCACCTTGATCACGTTTTCGCTCCAGGCTCTCCACGAGCTTCAGAAGTCCGTTCTCAAGCTTGTAGGCCAGGCATCTAGTTCTCAAACTGTACTTCGGATATCTGTTTTGCTTTTCTATAACCAAAGAGCCCTGATACAGATTCACCCAAAGAACCCAGAGAAATGTTCAGGAAATTGAGGTATTCCTTGATCGAACGTCGGCAGTATCCCTCCGCGATATTGCGGTGCACAGAATCGGCTGATGCTATCTGTTGTGAGGATACCCGCTTCAACTCGAAAGGAAAAGACCGAAAGACATCACACGTCAGCACATAGTATTCAATGGCATCTTTCCACACCGTTAACTTTTGGTATCCGAGGTTTCGGTTCTTTCTCACTACACCATTACTCCATCACTCCAATACTCCATTTTTTTTCAACCCTGAACCCTATTCGTGTGAATTTCCGGGTCAAAGATTACTTGCCAATTACAGGTCGAATGTCTGTCTGACTAAAATCCTTACCTTTGAAAAGTAACGGTTCACCAGAATATTTTGCCAGTGCATACATGATGTGCCGGTTTTCCATAAACGACGCGAGCGTGCTCTTGGCTGCTTTAAGGTCGTTTAAATGATAGCAACTGCATGCCAGGTTGAACTGACCCCAGCAGAAAAATACAAGCAAGTCAGGCCTTCTACTTATTTTCAGAAGCCTATTAGCCACATTGCGCTGAGCAAAAAAGTCTGACTCCATCATACAAATCTTACCGAGACTATGCAGCATTATCCCCTGCATATAGCCGCCCTGCAAAGCCACGTCGGCCAGGGCTTCCACTGACTTTAAAATCATAAAATACTAAATTACTAAAAATTTGCCGAAGTGGCTTTGCCCTGGCTGTTACCTGAACTGACAGGTTCGACATTTTACCATCCTAAACTTGTAAAATATCCTCTATAAAACATCATAACGATACATATAGAGGTTGATACGATAAAAAATGTAGAAACAACTTTTTTGTTTTTATTACTGCTGCGCATCGCTATTAATAACGACCAAACAAATGAAAGAGAGGCAAAAAAATACTGCATTAGTCCAAATGTACTCACAAAACCATGTAATGAGTTCCAAGCATGAGCATGCGAAACAACTTTTTCCATCTGATCACGTTCATCTTTTGTCAGTGATCTATGCAATAGAGTTTCATCATCCTTTTCTCGGCTGTATATATTTCTCCATATATCTTCTGAAACAAATGGCGATTGTCGCCATTTACCACCGTTATCTTTTCTGGGTAAATAACCGCCAGCGGTAAAGTTTAAAATTTCAATCTCTATGCATATTAATAAAACAATAAGTGCCAGAATTACGTTTAACCAAAATGATATTTCTTTTTTCTTCATAAGATGTCGAAATAGTATTATGCGACCTAAAAATATGGGCAAATACTTACATTTGTTGACGCTTGAGCCGTTAAGTGAAATACAAATATCTTACCATAAAGGCAACCCGAGGTTGATCAAATCCGATTACATCTATCGTAAAATCCACAAAATTGCAAAAAAGGTAAACCTCCGAAAAAGGATTTGCCCTTTTTGAAAAACGATATCACACTAATTTTATTGACGTAATATGTTCATCTTTAAGGCAGGTATAGGCAATTGAGGTACATTTGCGATGCGTTGAAGATATCTAAAATCTTAACGGCGCGACTCATGCGCGCGTTTTGCTACGTTGCTGTGTAGCCGCTTGTTCGAGGCTTGTCATTGATTATTAAATGCTTCTACCACCGAGATATATTTTTCGTGGATCATTTTTCTGTCGAACTCCCAAAACTCATTGAGCATGGCCTGGTCTTCCTGCTCAGAAAAATACATTCTGGCAGAAGGGAAAAAGATCTTGTCCTCTTTTTCAATGTGTTTCGGGTAAAAGTCTACCAATGATCTAAGATTGGATGCGATTTGTGCCAGAGCCGACTCATCGCCATTTCTATAACGGCTGTTGGCTTCAATAAGTTTCTTTGTAGTTTTTCGCCCTATAACGTGTTCTTCGACCAGCTCATTCATCAAGCGGCGGTCTTCTTTTGACAACTCTTTTTCTTTAAGATCTCTGAAAAGAATATCCTCCTCTTTTCCATGATGAGTTCTGTCGGCATATGTTCGGATAAAGTCAACCGTTATGTCGACGAATACCGGATCAATCTTTTCTTCTTTCTCAATTTGTGACAGAATCCGTTTAATTTGTACAATCATTTTCTCGATCAAACGGTGTTCTATCATAAGTGGCCCACGTGCCTGCATTTTTATGCCTCCTTTATTAGAGCCTGAACATCAATATCATTAAGTTTTTTTAACTTCAAACTTGAATCACAAAATACACAAATGATCACAAATATCTCGATTAAACATTTTTCTCAACTTATTTAAAAAGATATTGACAACAGATAACGATAAGTTTCACGATTATTAGTATGGGTGTTAATCTATACTGAACAAGATGATTCTATTAATTCTTTAAAATTTTCGCCGTTATCCCATGAGCGATTATACCCCCATTTTGCCGACCCGGCATCACAACCTGATGCAGTGGGCCCAACCCGTAATCTTTCTTCGGAAAACGTTGAGGGTCTATCCGAATGAGATTAAACCACTGCTTTGGGTTACCGCCATTCAACTGGTGATGAGCAGCAGCGCCATCCAGATCAATAATTTTGCTCAAAGTGCCTTCCTCAAGCGTTTCGGAGTCCAATCCTTGCCCACCGTTTTTCTCGTAGAAGCCGTCATTACGTTCTTTTTTTCCGGACTTGTCGGCATTTTTATGGAACGCTTTCGCAATGTTCGTGTTTTTACGGTGGTTTTGCTTTATTTCGGGGTATGTATCGGTGTGATTCGGTTGCTCCTACCTTTGAAGTTTGCCTGGATCTATCCGGTGCTCTACATTCTCAAAAGCCAGTCTGTTGCCATTTTGCCGATTCTCTACTGGGATATATTAAGTGACGTATTTACCACTCAGCAATCCAAACGGCTTTTCACACTGGTTACTGCCGGTGGTGTTCTGGGTACAACGGCGGGAAGTTTGATGACAGGAAGACTCGCCCGCTGGCTCGGTCTTAACAATCTCCTTTTGATATTCGTTGTTGGAATGGCGATAGCTGCTGTTCTGAACGAATTGACTGAAAAAATTATCACCGCTCCCATGGAAACCCGAGTCGATAGGCGCAAAGGCAAACTCGAGGGCAAATTTGCCGATAACTTTCGGGAATTTCTCACCAATGCCCGTCAATCGGTGTTGCTGAAATATATGATTCTCATCATCGCCATACCGAATATACTGCTTCCCATCATGGACTACCAGTTCAATGTTGTTGTGGACAATCATTTCACCACCGAAGCGGCGACGCTTCATTTTTTCGGACTGTATCGCGGTATCTCCAATGCCGTCATGTTTGTCGTTTTGATGGTTTCCGGAAGGATCATTACCCGCCTGGGCGTCACCACCAGTTTGCTGTTTCATCCAGCGAACTATTTTTTGGCATTCGGCACTCTGTTTCTGAGATTTGGTATCATATCAGGAATTTATGCACGTTTTAGTACCGAGACTCTCAAAACAACTCTCAATAATCCGGCCCGAACGGTCCTTTACAACTTTTTTCCTGAGCAAAGCCGGGCGCTTATCCGAGTTTTCTTAAGGGGTGCGGTGGTCAGAATTTCAGATTTCACCGGTTCCGGTCTGCTGATTCTTATCAAAGGTATGACGGACCCACGCTGGTTGTCAATAGTAGGAGCCCCTTTAGCGCTCATCTGGCTGTTTACCAATTTCCGTCTTAAAAAAGCATATCCATCGATTTTACTTCAAACACTTGCTGACAAACACATCGACTGGTCAAATCTCGAAGACGTCAACCTTAAAGCGCTGTTTAAAGATAAGCCTCTGCTGAACAATCTTAAACAGAGAATCGCCAAAGCAGAACCAAAAATCGCTGAATTTTATGCAGAAATCCTGGCAGCGGCAAAACCGCCGGGATGGTCGGATACCCTTGTCGATGCTTTGTCAGCCCAACCCTTAAATACACAAAAACGGATGTTCGATTTACTGGTTCCTGAATTAACGGAATCGGCTTTTAACAGGCTGGTCCTTTTGACCCGGTCGGCTTCGCCGGAACTTTTGTCATGTTTGCTGGAGACGCTGGCCCGAATAGCCCCCCAAAGGTGTCCGTCGGTCATGGAGAGTTTTTTGGATCATCCAGACCGCAGGGTTCAAATCGAAGCGCTGTCCGGATTCTACATCGGGAAAGATCCTCGAAATTTACCCATTTTCCGAAACCGTCTAAATAATTTACTCAAAGGGGATGAATCCGACTTGCGAATGGGGGCCGAGATCCTCGGTAAAACAGGAGATAACGTTTTTTCCGACATCCTGCTTGAGCTTTCGACCGGTGAAGATCCGGAATTAAAAGCATGGGCCATTTCCGGACTGTCAAAGATGAAGCATAAGGCTGTTTTTGAAATCGTTCAGGCGTCGTTTGAAGATACCTCACCCCAGGTTCGTAGAGCCGCTGTTGAAGCGGCCGGTGTTTTGGGAAATAACATCCCGATCAAAATGCTGGTAACACGCTTAACTGACCCAGACCCGAACATCCGGTCCCGGGCCGCACTGATGATTAAGCAGAGAGAAAAAGACGTGTTGCCTGATCTATTATCAGCCCTTCATCTCCCCTCCCGTGTTCTAAAAAACGAAATCCTTGCGCTTCTTGATGATATCGGTGTGCCTGCCGTAATTCTTTCCTCTTTTATCGTTAAGGAGCTTAAAGCCGCTTATGGTTGCCTGGCCCGGGTGAAGATCCTGGAATCAGGCCCATTGAGCCCTTCACTCGCCCTCTGCCGCGATCATCTGTTGGAAAAACACAATGAAATCATCGAAATTGTGCTAAGAGGGCTCGGATCTACGGTCTTTGGAGATCGAATGAAACTGATTATACGAGCGATTCAGTCCGGAGAAAAGCGGGATGTGGATAACGCCATCGAAGCTTTGGAAAGCAGCCTCCACACCGATATTCGCCGTCTCCTTGTTCCGTTGCTGGGTGAGGGGACGATGGAAGAAAAGCTCGCTGTTGCTCGGGAAAGATTAGGAGATGATCTGCCCATGACATCCTCGCTCGGAGAAATCCTCAAGGAATTGATGGGCGACCCGGACCCCATGATCCAGGTCCTTGGCCTTTATGCGTTGGGAGAATCAGCCCGAGACGATGCTCTGCTTCCTGAAATTCAAAGGTACGCGAATTCAGAAAACCAGATGGTAAAGGAAGCCGCCGGGTGGGCACTGGATGCTTTGGAGGCGGGTGTTTATACAAAAAACCGTCCAACAGTCGGCTCACCCATGGTGGAAAAAATCCAATGGATTCGCCAAATACCGCTGTTTACAAACCTGCGCGTTCAGGAGCTTCTCACCCTTGTCTCCATGATGGCGGTTCAGCGATATTCGAGAAACGACATCGTTCTCCGGGAAGGCATGCCCTACGATTGCCTATATCTTATTTTCGAAGGTCAGGTGTCGCTGATAACGGGTCACGAAACAGACCGGCAGAAGCAACTGGAGTGTATCGGGAAAAACAAATTCTTCGGCGAATTAGCCCTTATCGACGGTAAAAATCATCCCTATACAGCTAAAGTCGAGTCTGATGTGATGATTTATATGTTAAAGGCCGATGATTTTTCACTGCTATTGAAAAACTCCCCGTCAGCATCACTGAACCTGTGCAAAGTGCTCACGCAAAAAATTCGAGACTATCAGGGCCGTCTAATTCACCCAAAATTGAAGGTATAAGGTGTTGATAGACAAATCATCTTTCGAAATGAGCGGCTCAATATCCGGGGTATGCCGGATTCTACAGACTGCCAGCGTCAAAAATTACCCTCGAACGAATCCCGCCGAAACGGTATTGTCGTGACATTCGAAATTGAAGGTTACCATGATAAGCGCCAACTGAAAAGCTTTTTGTAGAGGGGTTACTGAACCCTTGTAATTTAAAATATTTTAATTTAAACTTTGTTTATAGGCTGTCCAAAGCATAAATATATGCTCGGCTTTTGACAGTGATATTGATATGGCCTTTTAGAAAGCACTTTAACCTGAATCCCTGCCAGGCTGTTATATTCCTGTAATAATTTTATATGTTACAGCAATAAATACATATATCAAAAAAAGTGGAGCTATAAAGAACAATGAAAATATTAAACGTACGGTTTAAAAACATAAATACCTTAAAGGGAGAATGGGAAATTCATTTTAACCGGTCCCCACTTAAGGAATCAGGACTGTTTGCCATTACCGGTCCCAACGGATCCGGAAAGACCACCATTTTTGATGCGATATCACTCGGACTTTACGGCGAGACCGCGCGCCTTAAAAATTTACCGGAGCAAATTATGAGCAAACAGGCCTCTGACTGTTATTCAACGGTGACATTCTCGATAAACGACAATGTTTATTGTTCCACATGGTTTCTGCGCTGCCCCAAAGGAAAAACGCATTCGTCGGCAATGAAACTGATTGAAATTACACGAAATAAACAGGTTCTTGAGGATAAGATCAGCACGGTTCGAAACCGTATCGCAGAACTGACCGGTCTCGACTTTAAGCGTTTCTCCCGATCCATTGCTGACTTAAATCAATAAGGAGGTAAAATTATGGCGAGATTTTTCAAGAAACGAGAAGAGATCAAAGGCCTGTCTCCGGGTTCTTTGGTTTTCATCGGAAACGAAAAGGTAGAAAATATTCGACTTCGTGTCATTGATTACGATGGGGCTCAATTAAAGGAAGACGAATTAAAAAATATTGCCGAAGGAGCGGAATTCAAACAAACAAACACGGTTACCTGGATAAATGTAGACGGGCTCCATGATCTTGCATTGATGAAAGATATTGGGAGTACGTTCGATCTGCACCCGCTGTTACTGGAAGATATTCTGAATACCGGACAGCGCCCCAAACTTGAGGAATTTGATAATTGTCTCTTCCTTGTCGTAAAAATGCTTCGTTACGACAAGGAAAAACAAATGATTATTTCCGAACAATTAAGTATGGTGCTCGGCGATACATTTCTGCTGACCTTTCAGGAGCAACCGGGAGATGTATTTGAACCTGTCAGGGAACGGATAAGAAAACAAAAAGGAAGAATAAGGGCTTCAGGTATAGATTATCTGGCATACGCTTTACTGGATACCGTGGTCGACAATTATGTTTTCATCGTTGAAAGATTGGGTGAGCAAATTGAAGATATTGAAGAAGAAGTTCTGGAAAAAGCCGAGCCTGCGGTGATGGAAAAGATTAATGCATTTAAACGTGAAATGAATTATTTAAGAAAGTCCGTTAGACCGGCCAGGGAAGCCATAATACAACTGTCAAAATTGGATTCCGAACTTATTCATGATCAGACGATTCCCTTTTTGAAAGACCTGCAGGATCTGATTACCCAGGCTGCGGAGGCCATCGATACTTACCGGGATATGCTTTCGGACCAATTGAACTTGTACAATTCAGTCATCAGCAATCGAATGAACGACATAATGAAGGTATTGACGATTTTTGCCGCCATATTCATTCCGCTCACATTTGTTGCAGGCATTTATGGCACGAATTTTGAGTATTTACCCGAACTCAAATTTAAATACAGCTACTTCATTTTTTGGGGCGTAATGCTGGCCATCGCAGGTGTAATGTTAATATTTTTCAGAAAAAAGAAATGGTTATGACTGATTGGATAAGACAGCTTGCTCAAAAAATGCCGAGATGTCTTAACTGTGGCTGTTGGTGTGACGTTAAATGACAGCAAAAAACGATTCATTTCAACAAGAAATAGTCGGTATTTTCTGTACAAGCCATTTCCTTGCAAGATTTCAACGTTATGAATTTTAATTGGCTGCTTGTAAACCTTTTGCCATCCATTGGATTTATTCTGGCGCTGGCTTTATTATCCCACATCTTAAGGGAGCGAAGATCGCCAACCAGCACACTTGCCTGGCTGATGGCCATCATTTTTATCCCCTACCTGGGAGTGCCGCTTTATCTTATTTTTGGCGGACGAAAGATGATCAGCAAGGCCGAGACAAAACCGAAACTTTCACAAGACAAGTCAAAACCTTGCTGTGATTCTTATATTGGCAAGGCGTATTTGTTTGAGCCCGGCGATGGTATTTTCCCACCATCAGCGCACAACCACATCACGTTACTGCCAGAAGGCGAACAGGCCTTTCAAACGATATTAGACCTAATTGAGAATGCCCGCCACTTTGTTTATATTGCGACGTTCATATTGGGAAAAGATGAAAATCGTTGTGACAGTGGCCGAAAATTTTACCGTCAAGACCATCCGCCGGTAGGATTTTCCAATTGGAGACGTTGATGACGCCGCACCATTCTGATACTTCAATGCTTAATCACTTTCTTCGAGCTCATAGAGAACATCCTGTGAAACACGATACACCGGATCAGGCTTTTGATAGGGCTTTTGTTAGCTCCATTAACCCATCGCTGCGTTCTATGAAAATTTGACTGTGCGGGAAGGGTATCTCTATACCGGCATCATCTAAAGCACGTTTGCATCTTTCAGTATATTCCCATTGGAGAGAGTACTGCATCAGTGGGTCCTGCGTCCAAAAACGAAGCTGAAGGTTGACGCTGCTGTCCCCAAGCCCCGTGACAATCACGGCGGGTACAGGTGTTTCGAGAATTCGTTTATCATCTTTTATCGTAGCCAAGATTACTTCCCGAGCTGTCTGAATATTTTCCTTATAGGCGACTCCAATCTGCACTTTTGCTCGGATGCGCGGGGTCAGCGTGAAATTTCGAATTCGTTCCTGGGCGAGGCCCTTGTTCGGCACGACGATTGTCTCATTGTCAAACGTTGTCAACACGGTTGTACGTAGTTTAATTGCGGTCACCGACGCATGCAGATCACCGAATGCGATCCAATCGCCTTTCTTAAACGGGCGGTCAATGAGCAGGGTGATCCCTGATATCACATTCGCAACCGTATCTTGGGCGGCAAATGATATGGCCAATCCAGCGACACCGAGTCCTGCGATCAGTGATGTAATTTTGATGCCGAGTTGACTGGCGATGGTCAGCATCGCAATGATGACTACAACATATCCGGCGAAACGAACGACAATATCGCTGGCCTCTTCAGGCACGTTTGAACTGCGCATAGCGGTTGACAATATCCGTTTCGTCAGTTTGAGGATAACCCAGAAAATACATGCCAGAATTACAGCAGCTATGAGGTTGGGTAAATAAGTAACTAACTTTGTTATCATCGCGCTTACATCGAGCTTTTGTGCAAGTTGATTAAACATCATAACACTCCTTTCTATTCAGAAATCAGTTGATCATACAAAAGTATTACGCCACGGTGACCTGCCCCCACTTTTTGTACCACCTTTTAAGTTAGAAATTGTGCAATTTTTTCCCTTGAAGACGATAACCAAAAAGGATCAAAGTGTAAAGACATTATAGCTTCCGGTGCCGGTGAAATCGACTCTTAATTCTTGAACTCGTAACCCAGCAGAAAAATGAACTTCGTGTCCTCTTCTGTTTCCGCAGCCACCGATGGCTGATTATCCCAGTCAAAGTTGTATTGCAGCGTTGCGGTCAAGCCTTTGTAAAGAGGAAATCGTAATCCCGTCCGCGATTTGAAAAACCAGTCATTCGCATCTTCAAGACTAATGAATCCGGTGTTTACATGAAAAAGCTGCACAAACTTATCGAAAAAATACTGATCATAATTGACGCTCCACTGACCGGCAGAGTAGTCATTATCCTTGGCGAAATCGAAGTTCTCATCAACCATGGCTACACCCGCTGATATGGAAAGATTCAGCAGGGGTGTTTCAAAAAACTGATATCCTGCCCCAGCACCAAGAGTGCTTCTAAGATTAAGATCCTTGAACTCATCATGTTCAGAGAGCGTGTCTGCATATAAATACCATTTTTCGCTTAAAAAATGGCTGTAATTCCCATATACAAGCCAGTTCTGCGACGTTGTAATATCATCTGCCTTTTCTTTAGAAAGTTCACCCCCAATTGTATAACGGTTCTTTTTCGTACGCGCCACAAACTCACCGTCAAAATAGTAGTTGTCCGATTTCGTATTGCCTCTTTCACTGGTAACACTTGCATTTGCGCGGGTGGTTATTTTCACGGTCTTGACAGGCTCGGGATTGATCGCTTTCACATCCGCCAGACTGAAGGTAGCAGGCGCTTCGAGCTTACCCGTATCCAATTTCATTTTTCCATCTTCAACAGCTTCTGTGTTTCCCTCAAGAGCAGTTTTATCCTTGAGCACAACTTTCACTGAGGCATCGGTCCTAACAGCAGCCACTTCCTGCCAGGTGATGGTGATTTCCCCGGCATAGGTGGTTTTCAGGATCAGCTTATCTGCTTCCATCCTGACAACCTGGCCGGTGAGTTTATCCCCGTTTTTCAAACGGACCTCATCAGCCAGACTATTTCCAGATATAAAAAAAGCAACGCTGATCATGATGAGCAAGAGGGTTAGGCTTTTTTTCATATCAGACCTCCTTTTAATGGACTCGTTCATTTGATAAACTTTTGTATTGAATCTTTTATAAGGGTTCTTTTCTGAAATCCGATTCAATTATTGGATTGCTGGGATTATAGGAGGAACGAAAGGTTTCGTGCTTAAACGTTCAGTTACCGTAAGGTGAAGATTTATGACCGAGATCCTAAAAAGTACAAATCACTGGTACCAATATTTGGGCCACAAACAATTTAGAAGGCATTGTGATATCTGTAAAGATTTTAGGCTTAAAGTTCCTGCCATACATAGTAGTTATCAGTAACGCTAAGCATCACCAGCGGCGCCTAAAAGCTAAACTGTAGGGCCACCATGCTTCCAGCCGTCTGGTGAATGTGTCTGTTAGATGCGCTACTTCAATTGATTTGCAACGGCTTGATTCAGTAAATTCTGAGCTTCGATAAGTTTTTTATACTTTGACTCTATTTTCTCGATATTTCGAGACAATATAGCCTTCAATAAATCGCCTTCCAATTCAGCAACATCAATTCTGCAATAGTAATCCATCGTTTCTTTAAGATGGGCTATGACAATCTTACCCGTTAAGATTGGATGATTGTTCGTTACATTTGCATCATCAAATCGTGTGCCGTGTTCAAGCTCGACCTCCAAACCTTTTCGGAAATCCTCAAGGGGAATCTCCATTGATTTCGTATTTACAATTTTAAGGATTGTGGATGCTTCTTCCTCCGAAACAACTGGGTCCGTTTTTTCAGACCAATCACTCAACCCGATTGCTTTACAGACTTTTTTTACCTCTTCAATAGTAACGTATTCAGGCAGTTTCATAATTTTCTCCTTTTTTGAGGCATCTAACATTAGATATTGATTCGCTGCAAAAGAATTTCAGCTTATAAAAAAAAATGAATATAAGCAAGATCTGTACAGCGATTGTTCAGACCGCGAAATAATCTCACCTTTTCCGATAGCATATCCAATTGAAAATTCAAAAAAATTTGCTAGATTTAGCACAACTCAGTTTTTTGATATACGTTTTTCCTAAACTGAAAATGCGAAACTTTGTGGAGTATTTGCATATTGGTTCGCTGCTGAAGAATTACAACCACAAATTAGAAGGATTCTCATGAAGGATTTCAAAAGGCATCTCATATCAAAGAAACATTGTGTCAAAAAAAACTTCACTATTATTTGAATTGGGTTGCTCGCCTTGCATATGCCTTGCAAACATTTAATTTCATTAGGAATTGTGATGCGATAATGACGTATCTGAAAAATTATACCCCGTCCCTTTCTGGCCATGAGATGAAATCCGTTAAATTGATAGATACCAGATTCGAACTGTAAATATCAAGCCAAAATCATTTTTCAGATATCCATTTCGTTTTTTATTAGAATTTAAGAACATATTGATAAAACAGGAGAAATTTTTCCAACTAAGGCGTTAAATCCTTAGTATTGCATGAACCAAAAGGCTTAAATATACCAACACCCCATGTCCTTTTTATGACATCCGTCATTGAAACCGCACTTTCACCATTTCGCTATTTTGACATGGGAACTATTTACAACGTACACACTCAAATTATAGACGGCATCATCTTTTTTTCCATTTTCCTTGGCCTATCAAAATTCGCTTTCCACAAACCTTTCCCGGAAGACCTGGCAATGCTAAGGCCCGACCATCGTAATCATGTTTGGTCCTATGATTTTATGATGGACCGCATCCATTAATGGTCGTCCGATAAAGATCCTGACGGTGATTGACGAATACAGCCGGCAGTGTTTGGTCATTGTTGTTGATAGGAAAATAAAAAGTGATGGCGTGCTGGATTGTTTAAGTGATCTGTTTCTTCTTTACGGCGTCTCGGAGCATATCCGATCTGATAATGGCCCGGGGTTCACAGCCAAAATGGTTTGCGAGTGGTTAGACGTATCGGTGTAAAAACACTGTTTATCGAACCCGGGAGTCCTTGGGAAAATGCGTACAATGAGAGCTTCAATGGAAAATTGAGAGATGAGTTGCTAAACAGGGAAGTATTTTACAATCTGAGAGAAGCAAAGATAGTTATTGAAAAGTGGCGGCAGGAATATAATACAGTCAGGCCGCACAACAGCCTTGATTATCGACCGCCGACACCAGAGGCTATAATGCCTTTACACTTTAATCCTTTTTGGTTATCGTCTTTACAGGAAAATATTGTACAAATTCTAACTTAAAATGTGGTACAAAAAGTGGGGGCAGGTCAAATATATAGCGTTCTGAACGCGGCTCGGCTATGATTGGAAAGCGTGTACGTACCATCAGCTTTATGATCAATACCGCAGCATTCGGTTGTTCATCAGATATCTCAAACGGTTTCATATGCACTGTACAGAAATTTCGTGACGACCCGACATGAAAAAACATAACCATTCGATAAAACTTGTTTAAACAAGCATTCAACAAGACACCAACATTGTGGAGACGTCCTATGAAAACCATTCGTATTCATCTCTATGCATTGTTATTATTCGCAGTATCTTTTTTCTTCCCGCTATTTGCCAGTGCGACAGACGATCAAAATGAACTGTTGCCCGAACCTTTATCCATGGCAGAAGCGATTCAGCTGGCTGTAAGTCGGAATCCGGAAATAAAAGCGGCACAATTTCAGGTGGATGCTGTTAAATCCAACTCTGTAAAGGCCCAATCCGGTTTCTACCCGCAGCTTTATTTTACCCAATCCTTCAACCGCACCACCAATCCCATGTGGGCATTTGGCACCAAATTGAATCAAGGTGTCATTACCCAAGCAGACTTCAATCCTGTCAGTCTGAATGATCCGGATGCCATTAACAATTTCGCATCTTCTTTCTCTTTGTCGTGGTCTATCTATGAAGGCGGTCGAACTAAACTCGGCTGGGAACAGGCCAAACAGAACCTATCTGTTGCATCATTGACGCTTGAACGGACCCGACAGAACGTGATTGCGCGAACTGCAGCGGCATATGTCGGACTTGTTCTTTCACAGAAAAATATCATGGTTACAAAACAGGCCCTTGAAACAGCGACCGCCAATCTTAAAATGATTCAGTCCCGCTATGACAGCGGTTTTGTGGTAAAAAGCGATCTTTTAAGAGCCATGGTTCATATTGCAGATTTAGAACAGCAGCATCTTTTAGCAGAAAGCCGGTTCAAAATAAATGAGGCGATGTTGAATGCTTCCATGGGTTCCGGTGAAGCCAACCCCTTGAACCCGGTGACGCCGTTGACCATTGGTGCCGAGATTAACGGAATCATTGACACATGTATCGACACCGCCCTATCTAAACGCCCTGAAATGGGTGCGTTACGCCTTGAGGAAGATATTGCCAAAAAAGATATTAAAAAATCACAATCCGGTCATTACCCGGACGTAAACCTGGTTGGAAATTACGAAATCAACACTGAAGATTTCAGTGATTCCGCGGACAATTATACCCTCGGGGCCGTCGTGCGGGTCAACATCTTCAGCGGAAACCGCATCTCCGAAGAAACAAAAGCAGCAAAATCGATGCTGAGCCGGGTTCATGAAATGCAAAAAAGTATAGAGCTGGGAATAAAAGTCCAAGCCCGGGAAGCTTTTCTAAAGGCAAAAAGCGCCCGGGAAAGGATACGGGTGGCGAAAATCGCAGTGGATCAGGCTGAAGAAGGATTGCGTATTGTAAAAAATCGATATAATAACGGCTTGTTAACTATCGTCGGCCTTCTTGATGCAGAGCTGGCCCGCCAACAGGCCCACACCAACTATTTCAAGGCGCTTCACGATTACAAGGTGGCTCGCATCGAGCTCGCCCTGGCTTCAGGAACCATTGATACTGATTTTCAATAAAATATCAAAATGGAGTCCATCATGCAGAAAAACAAACGATTCTTTTATTTCATAATATTTACCGTGGTCTTTCTCTTAATGGGTTGCGGGGAAAAAATAGAGCCGGGCAATGTTGAACCTTCAAAAAAAGGGCGTGTAAAAGCACCGGTGGTTTCGGCTAAAATTATCAGCCAACCTTTTTTTTACGAATCTGTTGGAACGGTCAGTGCCAAGATTGTCAGTACCATTTCCAGCAAGCTCATGGGATCTGTAAGAGAAGTTTTTGTCCGGGAAGGAGACCATGTCAAAAAGGGGGATCGGCTTGCAAACATCGATGATCGTCAGGTGGGTGCAATGTTGCGTCAAGCAAAAGCTGGGCTTGCGGAAGCCCGGCGCGCCGAAACTGCGGCCGGCGCAGGCGCAGAACTTGCGATTGCCACCTATACCCGATACCAGAACCTGATGAAAGATGAGTCCGCCAGTCTCCAGGAATTTGATGAGATCAAATCCAGATACCAACAGGCCCAAGCCGGGCTGGCCGCCGCGAAACAGCGCGTCAAACAGGCCGAAGCGAGTTTATCATCGGCTGCTGCAAGTGCCAATGATGCCGTTATCGTATCACCCTATGACGGAACCATTCGGGCGAAAATGATTGATGTAGGAGATCTTGCCACACCGGGAAAACCGCTTTTCACGCTTGAAACAACAGGGAACTACATCGTGGATCTGTTGCTACCCGAACAGTATATCCATGCCGTTGGCTTAGACCAAGAAGTGACGGTCACGGTTTCCGCCCTCAACAACAAAGCATTTCCAGGAAGCGTACAGGAAATTTTCCCTGCCGCCGATGCAAAAAGTCGCTCATTTTTAGTCAAGGTTAGAATACCGGCTGACAAGGCACTGCGATCCGGTATGTTCGCACGGGTTTCAATCCCGGTGGGCGAAAGCGGCTTGCTTTTTATTCCTTTAACCGCCGTGATACATTCCGGACAGTTGACCGGCATTTATATTGTGGATGATTCGCAAACCGCCAAATTTCGACTCATTCGAACCGGCAGGACATTCGGCGAGTCCATAGAAGTCTTATCAGGCCTCAAGGAAGGGGATCGCTATGTAACCGCTCCTCCACCAACTCTAATCAACGGCATGAAAGTGGAGATTGATTCATGACGCAAAAAACAGGTGTGGCCGGAAAAATTGCACAGTTTTTTATCGATTCCAAGCTGACCCCTCTGTTTATTATCGCTGCCATTTTGCTGGGCATCGCATCTGTCATCGCTCTTCCCAGGGAAGAAGAACCCCAGATTATCGTTCCCATGATCGACATCTTTGTAAAAATGCCCGGTGCCAGCGCCAAAGAAGTCGAAGAGCGGGTCACAAGCCCCATGGAAAAACTGTTGTGGGAAATTCCGGGCGTTGAATATGTATATTCAACATCCAGCCCTGGTATGTCCATGGCGGTGGTCCGCTTCTACGTGGGACAGGACGAAGAAAAATCCATCGTTCGTCTCCAGTCGAAGCTCATGGCAAACTATGATCTCATTCCCTGGTCGGTGACACCTCCGCTCATTAAACCGCGATATATTGACGACGTTCCGATTCTATCGCTGACATTCTGGGGGGAAGGGTTCGATCATTACACATTGCGTCGTGTAGCGGCAGAAGTCGAAAATATGGTCAAACGCGAAAACAATGTTGCCATGACAACCCTTATCGGTGGCGAACGGCGACAGGTTCAGGTTCGGTTTGATCCGGTGCGACTGGCGGCTTACGGCCTCGATCTTGAGCAGGTCGCCATGTCCGTCATCGCTGCAAACCAGGAATCTGAAACCGGCACCTATCCTTCCATCAAAGGCCAGGTCTTGGTTCACACGGGCGGTTTTTTAAAAACGATAGAGGATGTCAAAAGTGTAGTAGCAGGGGTGCACGACGGTAAACCTATTTATCTTCGGGATGTTGCAGACGTCATTGACGGCCCGGAAGAGCCGAATCAGTATGTTTTTTTCGGTATTGGTCCGGCCGCTGTAGAAAAAACTACCGCCGACCATCTGCCCCCAAAAGGGGTTTTCCCTGCCGTTACCCTCACCGTTTCCAAGCGAAAAGGGGCCAATGCCGTCGCTGTATCCCATCGCGTGCTGGAACGAATTCACCGCGCAACGGGCAGCGTCATTCCTGACAATATTCATATCTCCGTCACCCGAAACTATGGGGACACCGCCAAAGAAAAATCGAATGAATTGCTCTTTCACATGATGATCGCCATTATTTCCGTCACAATTTTGATATGGTTTGTTTTGGGACACCGTGAATCCGGCGTCGTTGCCATTGCCATTCCCGTGACACTCGCTCTCACCATGACAGTTTTTTATCTGTACGGGTATACCTTGAACCGGATCACCCTTTTTGCGCTGATATTCTCCATCGGAATCCTTGTGGATGATGCCATTGTGATCGTGGAGAATATCGTTCGTCACTTCCGGCTTCCGGAAAATCGTGAGCGTTCCAGGGTCACGGTGGCCGTCGAAGCGGTGGACGAAGTCGGTAATCCCACCATTTTAGCGACATTAGCCGTCATCAGCGCAATTTTACCAATGGCGTTTGTCGGCGGACTCATGGGGCCGTACATGAGACCCATTCCGGTGGGAGCATCCGCCGCTATGATCTTTTCACTTATCGTGGCTTTTATTGTTACCCCATGGGCTTCAATGCGAATGATAAAGCACAAACCAACAACGACAACCGGTGAACACGGGGAAGAAGACTGGAGCACGCGGCTTTATCGACGAATAATGACTCCTTTGATTGAAAATCGATTCTGGCGATGGGTTTTTCTGATCAGCGTCATTGTTCTTCTCCTGATTTCATGCGCTATGGTGGGTGTCGGATGGGTTCGGCTCAAAATTCTCCCATTTGACAACAAAAACGAATTTCAGGTTATTCTCGACATGCCGGAGCGCGCCACATTGGAAGAAACATCAGCCGCTGTTATGGAAATGGGAGATTATATCAAAACCGTTAATGAAGTCACCGATTATCAGCTCTATGTGGGCACCTCGGCGCCGTTTAACTTTAACGGCCTTGTGCGCCATTATTATCTGCGAAGCAGTGCTCACCAAGCAGACATTCAAGTGAATCTGGCAGAGAAAGGACATCGAAAAAACCAGAGTCATGATATCGCCAAACGCGTTCGTCCGGCATTAAAATCCATAGCCGACCGTTACCATGCAAGGGTTAAGGTGGCTGAAGTCCCGCCCGGTCCACCGGTGTTATCCACACTGGTGGCTGAAATCTACGGCCCCGATTACCGTCGCCAAAAGCAAATTGCTGCCGATATCATGAAAATCTTTGAAGAAACACCCGGCGTGGTTGATGTGGACTGGTACATGGAAGAAACCCAACCCCGCTATAAGATTGAGGTCGACAGCGAGAAAGCCGCCCTTCACGGGATCAGTGTGGCCCGGATTAACCGTACCCTCGAGATGGCACTTAAAGGACAACAGGCGGGTCTGCTTCATCAGCCCAGGGAAAAAGAGGATGTGCCGATACTGATGCGGCTTCCGTTATCCGCCCGTGCCGGAATTCAGCGTCTTAAAATGCTGAAACTTGCTTCAGCCGACGGTGGCCTGGTACCGCTCTCTACACTGATCAACGTCCTTAACATCCCCGTGGATCAGAGTATTTATCATAAAAATCTCATGCCGGTGGTATATGTTATCGGGGATGTGGCCGGTGTTAAGGAAAGCCCCGTATATGCCATTTTGGAAATGAAAAAAAAGATCGATGCCATCCAACTGCCCGAAGGATACAATATCACCCAACATACCGCCGGTATTCCTTCTAGCGACCGGAAATATGAAATGAAATGGGACGGTGAATGGCACATCACCTATGAAGTTTTCCGGGATCTTGGAATTGCGTTTGCCGTGGTTCTGGTGCTGATATTTGTGCTGGTTGTGGGATGGTTTCAATCTTTCAGCACACCGCTGGTCATTATGGCCGCCATTCCTTTTTCTCTCATCGGCATCCTGCCTGCGCATTGGGCCCTTGGCGCATTTTTTACTGCGACCTCCATGATCGGATTTATCGCAGGAGCCGGAATTGTTGTGAGAAACTCCATCATCCTGGTCGATTTTATAGAATTGCGTCTGAAAGAGGGAATGCCACTGGATCTTGCGGTCATTGACGCCGGCGCCGTACGCTTTCGGCCCATGATGTTGACCGCCGCAGCTGTTGTGGTCGGTGCTTCGGTTATTCTGTTCGATCCCATTTTTCAGGGCCTTGCCATATCCCTTATGGCAGGAGAAGTTGCTTCCCTCTTTTTCTCAAGGATGACGGTCCCGATCCTTTATTTTCTGGATAAGCGGTGGGAATTCGCTCATGGGCACTTAACACCATCGGAAAAACAATTGTCTGAGTAAAGAACCATTTAAGAACTTATTGAGCATTTGTCTTTCTTTTTCACTTGTGATGTTGGGGATTCAGTCTATCGGCTGCAATGACAGAGCTTAAACAAATCAACATAACTGAGAATCCTACAGGTACGAAAGAAGGTCTTTTCATGATATTTCTCCTTTCGTAATAATTAAGGTTATAGATTCGAATTGGTTTCCATTGAAATCGCTCGGTTCCGATCTCCTTGGTGATTAAGTTTCCATCCCGAAGAAGTTGGTCATCAAAGTATTTAGCCATCTTCGAAGTACCGAATACGAATAGTATCGGTGGGCCACCCGGTAGTTGTGGTCGACCATTTGATCCCTTCGTTGGAGTGATGATAGAACTTCTTTTACTTTTCGGACGGTTCTTTGGGTCAAAAATCCATCCATGATAATCAGATCAAAGCCTTTAGGTTCGATATCTCGCACAAAAATAGCATAACGATTAATCAGCACCGGCTTTTTGAAGTAAATCGCCTCTAAAAAAGCATTACCAAAACCTTCATAAAGACTGGGGTAGGTAATGAAATCCGCACAGGGATACACATCTAAAAGTGTATATTCCGATTCCATTCCTGGCTCTTCGCTCCACGGATCTCGCATGCGAATGCTTAATAGGCGAAGGTCGACGCCTTTTCCTTGGGATTCGCTTTTAAGCCATTCGGCATATTCATATCCCTCGTCACCAGCCTCATTGGATATCACCAGCTTGCAGCGCGGATCATCCAAGTCTTTGACCAGTTCAATGGCATGTTCGATCCCTTTGCGCTGAACGATTCGGGCGGGTTACAAGATCACCATATCATCCGGGGTCAGGCCGATGGCCTGCCGGAGCTTTAACGTCCGTTCATCTGATACATTGGGTGGAATGTCGAAGTCCAGAATATTGGGAATGATGAATGACGCAATGCCGGTGCGCAGCGCCAACTCTTCCTGGGCTGCGGAATTGATGACCACATGCTCCATGTTGGGTAGATTCGGCGGAAAGGCCATACGAATATAGTCTCCAACAGCATTGACGGAAAATCGTGTCCTTTCCCAGTAAAAATCGTGGTGGTGGGCGATGGTGGGAATCTGGGTTTCGGCGATGATTTCGGTAATGGCCATCCCCAGGGGGACGTGCATCGGAATGGTCAATGCATTCTGGGGTACCAGCAGATCAATGGAAAATTTTTGGATGAATTCTTTTATCCGAACCTTCAGAAACGTTTTCAGGCTTTGAATCGCATCGCTAACCTCAGATGAACGTGCTTTTTTCCCCAAAATACGCTCATTAATCCTCTGATTTTTTTCGTGCATTATCCTTGAGCGATTTAAAAAACAGAGCACCCCGATTCTTCGAATAAATGGTTTCGGAAAAAGTCGGTTTTATTCGCTAAAGTGGCCATATGAGAAATCCGGACTATTCGCACAGCTCGAAAAGTGCGGCCGCTCCCATCCCCCCGCCGATACACATCGATTCGATGCCGTATTGCACGCCGCGTTCTTTCATATTGGCGAGCAGCGTTGCGCACAGTTTGGCGCCTGTGCATCCCAGCGGATGTCCCAATGCAATGGCACCGCCGTGAATGTTGACTCGATCCATGTCAATGCCGAGTTCCCGGATACAATACACCGCCTGAGATGCAAAAGCCTCGTTGATCTCAAAAAGACCGATATGGTCAAGATCCATACCGGCCATATCCAAAAGTTTTGGAATGGCGTATCGGGGTCCCACTCCCATCTCTTCGGCCTTGCAGCCAACGGTTGTATAATATTTTAACTTGGCTATGGGTTTCAGTCCAAGGGCATCAAGCTTTTGAGCGCTCATGATAATACTTGCGGCTGCACCGTCGGTGGTCTGAGAAGAGTTCCCTGCAGTCACCGTTCCACCTAAAGCAAATACCGGGTTCAAATTGGCCAGCCCCTCCATGGTAGTGGAGGGCCGGATACCGTCGTCATCTTTGACAAGAAAGGTCTCTTTCTTATAGGTGCCATTTTTATCATTTACAAACTTGTGTGCTGGTGTGGGGACGATTTCAGTATAAAGTTTTTTATTTAAAGCGGTTGTGGCTTTTATTTGAGAGTGATACGCGAATTCATCCTGTTCTTCTCTTGAAACGTTATACCGGTTGGCAACGTTTTCGGCGGTTATCCCCATGGAAACGTAAAGATTGGCGTGCTGTTTAGAATATTCAGGATGAGGTCTGGGAAGATTTCCGCCCATGGGAACGAAGGTCATGGACTCCAGCCCCCCCCCAATGACGACATCCGACCAACCCGACATGACGCGCAAGGAGGCCTGAGCGATCGCCTCGAGGCCGGAAGCACAGAACCGGTTTACCGTGGCGCCGGAAACTTGCACCGGAAATCCAGCGATCTGGGATGCGATTCTTCCGATGTTCAGTCCCTGTTCAGCTTCGGGAAACGCGCAGCCGATCATAATGTCATCCACATCTTTCATTTCAAGGTTCGGTGTTTTGTCGATGGCAGATTTCAGAATAAAGGACAGCAAATCTTCAGGTCGTGTATCTTTAAAAGCCCCTTTACTTTTCTTGCAGCCGGGGGTTCTGATGGATTGGACGATGTAAGCGTCTCTCATTTCTATTCCCTCCTATGTTTCCCGTTCATAAATGGCCCTTTTCCCGATGCGCTGCGTTCTCCGCGGGTTTCCGTCTGCGACGTACCCATATGTACGCCTCGACGAAAACCCTTGTGTGGCCTTGCGTATCGAAAAAAATCACATTTATGAATGGGAAACATGTTTAATGAATTCTTACAGATTATAAACTCAAGTTTCATATCGCCTTTTTAAAATATATAGCGATGGGATCCCTTCATCGAAATTCACTTGAATAAAGCCTGTCCAATTTAAATGACCTCCAATTTTTGTGAGGTTGTCCTTTTAAGGGCATTAATTTGCACATGACAGGCCAGTGACCCGTTGTTAATTTCTCAAGGGTTTGCCGGTTTTTAACATATGTTCAACCCTGGCCATTGTCTTTTCTTCTTTCCAGAAATCGACAAAAGCCTCTCTTTCAAGATTAAGGATGACATCTTCTTCGACGATGCTGTTGTCTCTTATTTCGCCACCACTGATGACGTAGGCGATTCTTTTTGCCAGAAATGCATCGTATTCTGTGATAAATTTTCCTTTCAGCATGTTGAAAATCTCCACCTCTATCATGCCCTGGGCAGCCTGACCCAATACCTTTATCGGTTGTTTTATCGGCGGTGCGTAGCCTTCATCGACCATCTTTAATACTTCCTTTTTGGCTTCACCGATCAGATAGTCCCGGTTAAATACGATTCTGTCCTTAGGGCCAAGGAAACCGCTGGCTCTGGCTTCAGCAGCAGATGTTGAAACTTGAGCCAGTGCAATGGACATGAACACCGGAACAAAAAACTTGGCGAGGTCGACATCGGTGACTGCTTCAGGGATCGTCTGGATAAACTTTTTCCAAAGATTTAAACATCCGCCGCCCGATGGGAGCAGACCGACGCCAATCTCAACAAGTCCCATGTAGAGTTCGGCATGGGCCACAATCTTGTCGGCGCCGAGGCACACCTCGCATCCACCGCCAAGCGTCATGCCGTAAGGGGCTGCGACTACCGGAAAACTCGAATATTTTTCTTTCTGTATAGCGTCTTGTGCCATACGCAAAAATGCATCGATTTCCGAGTACTTCCCTTCCTTTGCCAAACCGGCCATAAAAAAAAGATCGCCGCCTGCTGAAAAGGCCCCCGGCATTCCGCCGGCCTGGTTTCCGATGACAAGACCCAGACCGTTGGCATTCACATATTCCGTGATTTTTTGCTGAAATTCAATAATTTCTTTGTTCAAGGCATTCATCTTGGTATGAAATTCCAAACAAAAGACGCCGTCGCCAAGATCTATTAATGAAGCGGATTTACAGGACTGAACGAGGTTACCCGCACCTTTTAGGGTTTCAAGAGACACCATCGTTTTACTGGCAACAATCTTTGTATAGCTTTCGGTGGTAAAATCATATGCAAAACGTTTACCCATATCGGTTTTGTAAAATGACGCATGACCTGCTGCAATCATTCGCTTTATTTTTTTAGGTACTTCAAACCCGTCTTTTTCCATCTTATCTACAGAAGCCTCAAGGCCGAGGGCATCCCAGGTTTCAAAGGGGCCCATCTCAAAGTTGAATCCCCATTTCATGGCATTGTCGATGTCAACGATGGCATCTGAAATTTCAGTTGTCCTGTTAACCGCATAGATCAGGCCGTTTGCCACGACTTTCCAAGCAAACCTGGCACCTTTGTCCTGGCCATAGACGATGGCTTTGATTTTTTCAGGAAGTGTTTTTGCCTTTTTAGCTTTAACAAGGCATGGAAAGTCGGGAGGTTCATATTCAGAATATTCTAAAGTTTGTGGATCGATGACCTTTCGGATCTTTTTCCATTCAGGTGTTAAGTCAGTCTTGTAAAAGCCGCTTTTGGTTTTTTTTCCCAGTAAATTCTTTTGGATCATCTGGTCCACAAATTCGGGAAGAACGAAGCTGTTTCTCTGTTCGTCATCCACCACCAGGTCATAGGTGTTTCTTGCCACATGCCCCATGGTGTCGAGCCCAACTATGTCACATGTCTTGAACATGGCGGTCTTGGGTCTGCCCATGGCGGTTCCAAAAAGTGCATCCACTTCAGGGATCGATAGGCCCTCTTCAAGCATGAGTTGCATGGCCTTGACAATTCCCTGAACACCGATCCTGTTTCCGACAAAATTGGGTGTGTCCTTGGCCCATACAATGCCTTTGCCAAGAATCCGTTCCCCAAAATCAGACATAAATTCAAGAACTTCAGGGAGCGTTTCTTCTCCTGCTATGATTTCCAGAAGATGCATATATCTTACTGGATTAAAAAAATGTGTGCCTAAAAAATGTTGTTTAAAATCACGGCCGAGACCTTTGGACATGGCTTTTAGGGGTAGCCCTGAGGTATTGGAAGAAACAACGGCGCTGGGCTTTCTTTTTGTTTCAATTTGCCTAAAAAGATCCTGCTTAATTTTCAGATTCTCCACGACCACTTCCACAATCCAGTCACAGTCAGAAATTCTGTCAAAATCGTCTTCCAAATTGCCGATGGTGATACGATCAACATCTTTTTTCTGCATCAGAAGCGATGGACTCGACATCAAAACTGCATCCAAACCGGTTTTCACGATTCGATTTCTGGCAACCGGGTCGTCTCTTTCTTCTTCTTTTAGATCAAAAGGAACGATATCCAGCAAAAATGTCTTTATGCCAGCGCCGGCCAATAGGGCAGCGATGCCTCCGCCCATTACACCAGAGCCGATGACCGCTGCCTGCCTGATTTTTCTAACCATGATAGCCTCCTGTAAAAAATTAAAGAATGAAGTCCAACAAGTTGAATGATCATTCATTTATCTAACAGAACGTATCTTTGTCTGTCAAGAAAAAAACGAAGAATTTAAATCATCCTAAAAACAGTTATAAAAACTATATAATCAATATATTATGCTGTTTTAGGCATGTGCTAAAAGCCTAATCAATGATTTTTTAAGTAGTATTAACATCAAGATGTAAAATGAACAAATATTCATTTTAAGGAAATAAGCGTTGCCAAACAATGTTGTTTACGGTTATAAAACATACACGAAGTCATCAGACTGATAACATGCGAAAGTCATGCACTTAATTTTTCTTGTTTTCGTAATTATCTTGAACATATTCTGAAACAACACGCTTTTTACATAGGACAGTAGAATAATGACCCAAAAAAACGATGTCGTACTCATATACTTTGAGGACCAGCCAATATCATTTGCGAAAATAGAGGACATCTCTCCGGATATCAAAAAAGACTGGTATCATGTTAAACTTTTACTGCTTCAGTTTCCCCTTCAAGTGGTTAACTGGATATTGCGTGATATTTACATTAATGGCCAGGAATTCACCATGGAAGGAAAAAAAATCCGTCTGGAAAAGGTGGTTTGTCCCGAAGAGACCGAACCGGTCGAAAAAGAAAAAGCAACACTTGAAAAAACAGGTGGCCCAAAAGTGATATCTTTAGCTGATCTTAAGAAAAAATCATCGTGAGTATGATTTCGGGTTATGAAACGCTCAAATCAAGTCGTCATCTCAGCCTCAAGACGTACGGATATTCCTGCCTTTTACATGGATTGGTTCATGGAACAGATCAAAAAAGGGGTGTTTGAAGTTACCAATCCATATAACCGGCGCAAGTTCAGCGTGCCCGCAACGCCTGATAAAATACATACCATTGTATTCTGGTCAAAAAATTTTGCTCCTTTTAATAAAGGCGGGTTCGGCCAAAAGCTTTTGGCAATGGGATACAATCTTTTTTTTAATTTTACCATAAATTCGGAGATTCCGTTAATAGAACCTCGAGTGCCGTCTTTAAAGCAAAGACTTAACCAGCTTAGAGACCTTTGCCGAAACTACGACCCAAGAAGTATAAACTGGAGATTCGATCCCATTTGCTTCTTTGAATTCGAACAAAATGCCATTAAAGACAATCTTCATGATTTTTCCAGGATTGCCACATGGGCATCACAATGCGGCGTTACACGCTGTATTACCAGCTTCATGGATAATTACGCCAAGATAAAAAAACGGATAAAGTCAATACCAGGATTTTCATTTATCGATCCAATCCTGGCGGAAAAAATAGAAATTCTTCTTAAAATGGAAAAAAAACTTTCAGAAAAAAAAATTGATCTGTATACGTGCTGCGAAAAAGAAGTGCTGAATGCGCTGCCTTCAGGCTCGAACATCAGGAATGGTTCGTGTATTCCAAATGATCTTTTTGTTAAGCTATTCGGTGGAGATCTCAGCTTTAAAAGGGATACAGGCCAGCGGTCAACAAAGGGGTGCGGATGTATGATTTCAGTGGATGTCGGGTCGTATCACCTGCATCCATGTTATCATAACTGTCTGTTTTGCTATGCCAATCCAACTAAAACCGCTTTTAAATATAAGATCCGCAAAGAGATATGAAAATAGGTTCAGTTGTTCTTGACAATATTACGATTTTAGCACCACTTGCTGGTATCACTAATTTGCCGTTTCGACTATTGGCAAAGGCTTCGGGGTGCGGTCTCGTCTGTTCAGAAATGATCAGTGCCAACGGGCTGGTTCACAGATCCCTCAAAACACATGAATTGCTTGAAAGCCGGATCGAGGAAAAACCGTTATCGGTCCAGATATTCGGTTCAGATCCCTATATAATGGCTGAAGCAGCAGCCATGGTTGAGGACTCGGGTGCCGACATTCTTGATATCAATCTTGGCTGTGCTGTAAAAAAGGTGTTGAAAACCGGATCAGGAGCGGCTTTAATGAAAGCGCCCAATAAGGTTGAAAAAATTTTCTTGGCTGTCCGAAAAGCCATAAGCATTCCGCTTACCGTTAAAATGAGAGCCGGATGGGATAAATCCGGCAAAGAGGCTTTTACCATTGCTAAAGTCGCAGAGGCGGTCGGAGTGGACGGCATCACCGTGCATCCACGTCTGGCGACTCAAGGGTTTGGGGGTAAAGCTGACTGGTCTTTAATTGCCGCTATAAAAAATAGCGTGTCCATCCCCGTGATCGGAAACGGAGATATTGTAACGCCGGAAGATGTATTTGCCATGAAAAAGGAAACTGCTTGTGATGCGGTAATGATTGGCAGGGCGGCCATTGGAAATCCATGGTTATTTTCTCAGGTGACGTCCCTGATGATTGGAAAAGATAGGGTGTTCCCGGATCTTACCGAACGTTTTGATACGATGGCGAAATATCTTAATACCTCAATAGAATGCTTTGGAGAGAAACGGGCTTGTCGAATGATGCGAAGTCATCTGGGATGGTTTGTCAAGGGATTGCGTTACAGCAGCAAGTTTCGTGAATCCATCAAGAGATTATCCACGAAAAGGGAAACCCTGTCGTTTATTGGAGAATATAAACGCTTTTTGCTTGATTCAAGTCATATCGAATATTGAAAATAATATACTTATCAATTAGAGAATGTACCAAGGAGCTCTTATGAGAAACCAGCTGTCTTTTGTACTGACTCTCTTGTTTTTGCTAACGTTTTCTGTCTTTGGATATACTGACAATTCCGGGGAAGTTGTTGAACTAAAGGAAAAAGGGAGTATCAATTGGAGCAGAGGAGTCGTTCAGGCAAAAGGAATCGGTATTCCTCCACTAAAATTTTCTGGAAATTCCAATGCTCGAACCGTGGCGCTGACAGATGCAAAACTTAATGCTTTTCGTGTAATCCTTGAAATTATAAAAGAGCTACGGATTAATGGCATTAATGTTGTTGGAGATTATGCAATTCAAAACCCTGCCATTATGTCGAAAATTGAGAATATGGTAAAAAGTGCAAAAGTGGTCAAAAAAGAATATCTAACAGACGGGACGGTAAAAATAAAAATGGAAGTAAATCTTCGCGGAGGATTTGCTCAACTTGTACTTCCGAAAGACATCAAGCCCCTTGACTCCATCACGCTTGTGACGATGAATAAAACATCCTCACCGGTTTTTACAGGACTTGTGGTCGATGCCAAGGGACTTGGTGTCAGGCCTGTAATGGTTCCAAGAATACTCGATGAAAACAATCAAGAAGTTTATGGTTCTGCTTTTGTCAGTAGAGAATATGCCGTGCAGCAGGGTATGAGCGGATATGCTCGGAATCTAAAGGAAATTATGAATAACCAGAGGGTTGCAGAACATCCTTTGGTGGTTAAAGGATTGAAGACATTGGGTCCGGGTCGTTCTGAAATTGTCATCAGTAATGCAGATGCTTCAAAGCTCAGAAGTACTTCAGAAAGCCTTTATTTCATGAAAAAATGCCGCGTTATTATTGTGGTTGACTAACCCGTGATTCTACTGAAAAACATTAAAAGAAGAAAAATATTATAGTAAATATGTTACACTAGACCAAAATGACTTGTCCCTGAACCGCCCAGGTTTATAAGAGATGCGGGCTTAACTGGAGGAATCATGAAATTTAAAAAACGATACACTTTGTTGACAGTTTTGTGCGTATTTTCTCTATACGCATGCGCCCCAACGGCCATGGAATCGAATACAAGGCTCGACACACCTGTTCACCATGTTCACAATGGTAACACACTGTTAAAAGCAGGCAAAATTGATGATGCATTTCGAGAGTTCAGTCGAGCAGAGGAACTTGATCCGAATTATTCACCGGCTTATGTGGGTCTCAGTTTAGTATACGGTTTAAAGGGTGACGATGCGACTTCCGCCATGTATCTGAAAAAGGCAGTTAACCTGTTAAAGGGAACACACCAAAAGTAGACGTTTAAATTGATGTATCCTAACCCGGATAAACCGGAAATAACAAATCACAAGCATCAAATTTCAAATAAATTCCAAAATACAAGCTCCAAATACTAAAGAACTAAATAATTTTAATTTTTCCAGTATTGATGAAAAAATCTTTTTCAATTCGTTTGCCTTTCTTCAAGATCATCTACTGGTTTGTTTTTTGGGATTTTGGTCATTGTTATTTGATGCTTGTTATTTGGAATTTTCACTATCTCAATTACTCCATGAATGGATACGAAAAAGTCTTGCCATATAACGCAAAAAAATCACAAATAAGATACTAAATACGATGATGAATGAGAGTGTTATGTTCCAAGACTCCATGAGGCCAGATATTTTTTCTGCTCGGGGGTGAGCCTGTCGATTTTTACATTCATTGAAGTCAATTTTTCTCTTGCAATGGCCTTGTCTATCGATTCGGGCACGGGATAAACCTTATTTCCAAGCCTTTTATTGCTGTTCACCATATATTCGACACTCAAGGACTGATTGGCGAAACTCATATCCATCACGCTTGATGGATGCCCTTCGGCAGAGGCTAGATTTATCAATCTGCCATCACCTAACACATTAATACATTTACCATTTTCAAGAACATACTCTTCGACGAAAGGCCGAATTGTTCTTCGGGATTTTGTGATGGACACAAGTCCGTCAAGATCGAGCTCCACATTGAAATGTCCGGAATTGGAGACAATGACCCCGTCTTTCATGATCTTGAAGTGTTCTTTTCGTATGACATTAATGTTGCCTGTGACCGTGCAGAAAAAATCGCCGATTCTCGCAGCTTGACGGATGGGCATCGCGGTGAACCCGTCCATGACGGCTTCAAGTGCGGCAGTGGGATCGACTTCGGTGACAATGACATTGGCTCCCATCCCGCGTGCTCTGAGTGCAAGCCCTTTGCCACACCATCCATACCCGCAAATGACAAAGCTAGATCCGGCAATGAGACGGTTTGTGGCCCGAATAATTCCGTCCATTGTGCTCTGGCCGGTACCGTAACGGTTATCAAAAAGATGCTTGGTTTGGGCATCGTTAACCGCTATGATGGGGTATTGTAAAACACCGTTTGCGGCCATACTTTTAAGCCGAATGATGCCGGTGGTTGTCTCTTCAGTGCCGCCTCGTACACTCTCAATAAGCTCCTGGCGTTCGGAGTGAATGGTGGAAACCAGATCCGCACCGTCATCCATTGTGTATTGAGGTTTGATATCGAGGGCAGAATGGATGTGCTTGTAATATGTTTTGTTATCTTCACCTTTGATGGCAAAAACAGAAATTTTATCGTGCTTTACCAATGAGGCCGCCACATCGTCCTGAGTGCTCAGCGGGTTGGAAGCACAGAGCGTAATTTCGGCACCTCCTGCCTTTAGTGTTTGCATCAGGGAAGCGGTTTCGGTGGTGACATGAAGGCAGGCAGCGAGGCGTATGCCTTTTAAGGGCTTCTCTTTTGCAAACCTTTTTTTAATATTGTTGAGCACTTGCATGCTCTGGTTGGCCCATTCGATCCGGAGCAAGCCGTCCTTTGCCAGTCTAATGTCTTTAACATCGTAATTCATAAGAAATTTTTCTCCTTGAGACCGGTAGCTCGCCGTAAACCCCGCGTTAACTGGTGGGGCTTTTGGCGAGCTATATTGATTAATAAAAAAAACTTAGCGGGAAGCTTCAATTGTCATTGGTCACTTGAAAAAATTGAATCATCAATCGACCATCTTCAATTGTAATTACAGTCCGGCTTTATCTCTTAAAACATCAACCATGTTTGTCTTTTCCCAAGTAAATTCAGGTTCATTTCTCCCAAAGTGACCGTAAGCCGAGGTTTTGCGATAGATGGGACGCAAGAGATCAAGATATTCGATTATAGCGGCCGGTCTTAAGTCAAATACATCCAAGACTATTTTTTTTACCCGGTGTTTGGGTATGACACCGGTGCCCATAAGATCTATCATTACAGAAACAGGTTTTGCCACGCCGATGGAATAAGCGATCTGTAGTTCACATTTTTTTGCAAGACCGGCGGCAACAACATTCTTTGCGATATGCCGAGCCATGTAAGAAGCGCTCCGATCAACCTTGGAAGGATCTTTACCGGAGAAGCATCCCCCGCCGTGGCTCCCCTGACCCCCATATGTATCTACGATAATCTTTCGCCCTGTCAGGCCGCAGTCTCCCATGGGACCGCCGATAACAAACTTTCCTGTAGCATTTATGAAATATCTGGTATCTCCGTCTGTGTATTTTTTCGGGATCACTTTTTTGATGACTTCTTCGATGATCGCCTCTTTTAAGTCTTCGTAAGAAATATCCGGCTTGTGCTGAGCGGCGATGACAACGGTATCAACACGTTTGGGGGTCCCGTTTTCATATTCGATGGTGACCTGGGATTTGCCATCCGGCCTTAAAAAATCAAGAGCGTGGTTCTTACGAACCTTGGCAAGGCGCTGGCACAGCTTGTGGGCATATACAATGGGCATGGGCATCAGCTCGGGTGTTTCATCCGTGGCAAACCCAAACATAAGGCCCTGGTCGCCGGCCCCTTGGTCTTTGAAAAGACCTTCGCCGATATTGACTCCCTGAGCGATATCCGCTGATTGATGATCGATACTGGTAATTACCGAGCAGGTCTGCCAGTCAAAGCCCATTCGGGAAGAATGGTATCCGATTTCGCGAAGGGTGGTCCTTACAATCTCGGGCATATCAACATAACAGTCGGTAGTAATTTCGCCGGCGATAAAAGCCAGACCGGTTGTGACAAGGGTCTCACAGGCAACCCTGCACTTTTTGTCCTTTTCCATAATAGCGTCGAGTATGGAATCTGATATGGCGTCGGCAACCTTGTCAGGATGGCCTTCGGTAACCGATTCTGATGTAAAGAAAAATTGTTCGTTGCTCATAAAGGCTCCTTTGTGTTGTGTTCAGAGATACGAATATGTTAAACGAAAATATCAATTCAGGAAAAGATCATACCATGATTTAACGCGATTAGGCTGTGGCAAAGAAAATGATTAAAACCCAAACATTTGTTTCCATTCCTCTCTTCCCTTTTTAAAAATAATTTCATCCCTACCTATATGCATCACAATGACATTGTCAATAGATTCCCTTTCCCTAAGAATAAGACCGTTAATCACAGCAAGGCGATTTTTTGGATCGTTGGACCAGGCAATTGCCTGCACTTCGATCTTGGTTTGATTCGATCGCTTAACGGGTATTGATGCAAACCGATCGGCTTTTATATTTTGTCCGGGTTTTTCGCTGCGTTTTCCAACAACGGTCTCTTTTCGAGCCTGTTTCAGTGGCGATGTTTTTTTGTTCAACAAAACGGAAGTATTTCCCCGGGATTTATTAGCATACGGGGGCGCCGCTTTTGCTGCTTTTGCAATCGGTTCGAATTTTTTTACATCCTTTCGGGAAGACAATTCTTTTTGAACCTTATCCTGCATGGCCGCCTTCTTTTCAGGAAGACGGGCGGGTTTCTGGAGAATTGTTTCTTTTTTGGTTATTAATTCCGGTTTTCTTTCATAAAGTTTCTGGCTTAGGATCAACCCTGCACCGACAGCAAAGACAAGACCAGCGAAAATAATGACATAGCGTTTTGTCAAACGCAGATGACCATGTGTCGGCCCATGATCGTCGTTTTGCATATGGTTTTTTGGCCGCCAGAATCGAACGTGGTTTTGATTTGTAGCTTGATTTTCAAGCTTTTTTAATGCCTTTAAAATTGAACTCAATTTTAAAACACCTTCTGTAGATCTTTAAAAAAAGTACGTATTAACGGGGTGTGCTTCCCCGCTTCACTCCGGTGTCTACGTGTCTGGTCATTTCAACCTTATCGTTACACGAGGAAGCACCCCCCGTGAACACGTGCAAGAAAAATATGCTTACCACGAAATACAGTCTGTCCCCTTTGTTTTCGTTGTCCATTTGAATACATAAAAAAAATCATCGAACAAACGAATTGGCGGCATTGACAATGTGGGGTTGTTTAAAAACCTTTTTTTCATTATAAAGGGCGATCTTGGTTGTAGAGCCTACTGTGCCGTCAATATGTAAGCCGTATTTTTTCTGGACTTCTTTTACCGCCTGTCGGGTTTTGTCGTCATAAAATGGGTTTATTTCAATCTCTTTAAATCCAATATCCCGCAAGAGTATTTTAAGCGTTGTTATGGAATCCTTTGGACAATCTATTGGAATGGTACCTGTTAATGCGAGAAAATTTTTCCATGGAATGTATGCCACGCCTGACCAATAAGATTCTAACTCAACCGGTGACAGCTCTATTGAAATATCCTGTTTTCCTCCTCGAAGTGTAACTTTTTGGGCATCTATTTTAATGAGCGCAAGATATATAGGGGGAATGCCTTTATTCAAATGAACGGCTAAAATAACCGGCAGGTTCAATTTTTTTATTGCATTTAAATTTCCTTCGATTCGGCGTATCAAAAGATTGCTTTCTTTGGAGACGAGCCGAAAATAGTCCTGATCATCATCTATGGTATCCAGATCTGCTTTAATATCGGGTTCAATGTTCCACAAATTTAATGCCACCATAATGGCCATATTTCTCGAAGAGAGCCTGTTCATTGTCTCCAGAAGATTCCCCAAATTCCGGGCAGGTTCTGTAATGGATTCTATAATAGGTTCAAGTGCTTTTACTTTGTGTACCTCAATTTTTTTTGACTCGGATACTGTAACAGCTGGCCCCGACTCTTTTTTAACAGTAGTAATAACGGCGGGGGCAAGTTTTTTTGCGTCAGAAGCAGTAACAGCCGGCTCCGGTTTTTTTGCGTTATTGGAATGAAGGGTATCGAGTTTTTTTGTTTCAGGTGAATTAAAAATCGTATTTACCCTAAATAATCCGGGATGGGAATAAATAAGAATAAAGAGAATCAGAGACAATATAGAAAAAAATAGAATTGCTTTTTTCCGTTTCTTAAAGCCGTTTTTATTCGGCTCCTTCCTATCGGTCAGCTCCTTGATGGATGCCCTGACAATTTTCTGTGTAATTTCCTTTTGATCAAGGCCGAATGCAGTTAGAAGCGCCCGGTCGCAGACGATGTTGATGAGTCGAGGGATGCCCTGCGAATAGTTATAAACAGAGCGATATGCGGCATCGGCAAATTGGATTCCCGGTTTCCCGGAGGCGACATTGATACGATGTTGAATATAGTTTCGAACGTCTTTATAGCTCAAAGGAATCAGCCGGCAACTCAGAGATATTCTTTGTCTCAGTTGTCTGAGTTCGTGGGAATTGAGTTTTTCTTTCAGTTCTGGCTGTCCAACCAAAATGATATGTAATAGCTTATGTTTGGCGGTCTCAAGATTAGAAAGCAAACGTAACTGTTCCAAAACCTCATTGGTCAGATTCTGAGCCTCGTCGATAAGGAGAATCGTGTTTTTCCCTTGGGTTTTTTGCTCGATAAGAAAAGCGTTCAGGGTGTCGATTAAGTCTTTGACGTTATCTGCATCCGATGAGATACTGAATTCATCATTAATGGCTTTGAGCAGCTCTACGGAGTCAAGGTTTGGGTTAAAGATATACGCCGCTTTTGTATTGTTGTTCAGGTGTTCGAGGAATGCCCGACAGAGTGTTGTCTTGCCGGTCCCGACTTCACCCGTGATCTCCATAAAACCCTCACCCTGGATAACGGCATAGGTAAGATGGGCAAGCGCCTCTTCGTGACTTCTACTTAGAAAAAGGTACGCAGGGTTCGGAACGAGCTTAAATGGTCTTTCATTGAAGCCAAAAAAAATTTTATACATCTATGTCGACTCCCTCGGGATCCTATCCATTGCACTTTTCATAAGATAATCAAAACATTATCAAAAAGTTGAGCGAAATGTCAAATTGATTGCCTTTCAGCAAATTAACCCTTTGGAGCAGGTAACGTTTTTCGCAAAAGAAGCTCCCAGTCTTCATCCACCATGTTCTGGATCTGCTCAATATTTTCATCGGTCAAATGTTTAAAACGGCCCTGGATCTTTAAATAATCCGTTACCGGTCGATTTCCCTTGATATTGATTGTATACTCAACACCGTCTTTGACTTCATATAAGGGGAATACATTGGATTGAACTGCAAGTCGGGCGATTTTGACGGACATTTCAGATGGGATACGCCAACCTGTGGGACATGTGGCAAAAACATGAAGAAATCTTGTTCCGCCTTTCATCCGGCGGGCTTTATCAAACTTTTGGATCATATCTTCTGGATAAGCAATACTGGCTGTGGCGGCATAAGGAATACGATGGGCAGCAAGTATTTCAACCATGTTTTTCTTACGGCTTTTTTTCCATCCCTTACCCGGTGTTGTTGTGGTACGCGTGCCGAAAGGGGTGGCGGAACTGCGTTGTACTCCGGTATTCATGTAGGCCTCGTTATCATAACACACATAAATAAAATCCTCGTTACGTTCCACTGCACCGCTGAGTGCCTGTATTCCGATATCAAAGGTTCCCCCGTCCCCGGCCCATGCCATAACGGTGGTTTCTGTATCTTCCTTCATGTCCAGCGCTGCTCTCAAACCACTGGCGGTTGCACCTGCAGTTGCAAAAGCTGTCTGAAGTATCGGCACTTTAAGCGATGACTGTGGGTAAGGTCCTGCAATGACGCCCCAGCAGCAGGCCGGGATCACAACCATGGTTTTTTCACCCAGGGCTTTAAGTGCAAACCTCATGGCAATGGTTGCGCCACATCCGGGACATCCCACATGCCCGGAATACATATAATCCATATCTGGAATCTTGAGTAGGGTCATCGTTTAAAAATCTCCGGTTTAATTGAATAATTCAATCTTCAATCCACAAGTCCCACCCACACACTTTCATTTTTTGGGGCTGAGCTATTCTTTGTCTTCCAGTAAATTTCCGTTAGAATTTCAGGCGTTACATCACGGCCGCCGAGTCCCGTAATATAACCGAACACCGGCGGATGATCGTGGTTGTTGCATAGTGCTGCTCTAATTTCCTGGGCAAAAATGCCACTGGCACCGAAAGAAAAATTCCTGTCAACCACGGCGATCTTTTGAACACGACCGAGATGTTCCCGAATCAGATCTGTTGGAAACGGCCGAAACATTTTGAGCTTGAGCATTCCGACTTTTTCTCCCTGGGAACGAAGATCTGAGATGACTTTACGGCATGTGCTTGCTGCCGTTCCGGTTACGACCATAATCACCTGAGCGTCATCGCAAAAGACTTTTTCCACCATCCCGTATGTCCGACCGAATATTTCCGTGAATTCTTCTTCTACTTTGGCAAAGATATTCGAAACTTGTTCCATGGCTTTCTGAATATCGTGTCGCATCTCCATATATACATTTGGTGATGCCATTTGGCCCATGGCAAAAGGATCTGACGTGTCCAGTGCAATTCGAGGTGAGAACGGCGGCAGAAAACGATCCACCAGTTCCTGATCGGGTATATCCACAGGCTCAAAGGTGTGAGAAAGAAAAAAAGCATCCAAAACCACCATAACCGGCAGATTGACGGTTTCAGCCAAACGATATGCCTGAAGTGTGGTGTCAAAAACCTCCTGGCCATCCTCACAGTACAGCTGGATCCAGCCGGTATCCCGTTGGGCCAGGCTGTCTGTCTGGTCCATCCATATATTCCATCCAGGCGCCAGAGCGCGGTTGACTTCAGCCATGACAATGGGTAGACGGGCCGCTGAAGACCAGTGCAAGAGTTCGTGCATCAATGCCAGACCCTGAGAAGAAGTGGCTGTAAAGGTTCGAACGCCTGCACTTGAAGCTCCGATAACGGCAGCCATTGCCGAATGTTCGCTTTCTACACATAAAAACCGGGCATTCATGGTTCCGTCAGAGCAATATTCTGATAAAGCTTCGACGATATGGGTCTGGGGAGTAATGGGATAGGCGGACATCACCTGTACTTTTGCCAGCCTTACTGCTTCAGAAACTGCGTGACTTCCTTCCAAAACATGTTTCATAATTCCTCCTCCAGATCCATGGCGCTGCTCGGGCATTCAAAAACGCAGATTCCACATCCTTTGCAGTAATCAAGATTAATCTTCCTTTTGGCACCTTGAAGAATCACGGCAATTTCCGGACAGAATATCCGGCAGTTGTCGCAAGCATTACAGATGCCGCAGTTGAAACAGCGTTGGGTTTCTTCAATGGCCTGGTTGATGGTAAACGTTGCTTCGATTTCGTCGAAAGAATTCATTCGTTTGTTGATAGCAAGTGTTTCTGATTCAACCCGGGGCGTCCGGGTAAAATAATCGAGATTGATGTCATCATGCGATACGATATGAGGATTTCTGACCCGTCGCTTTCCCCCCATATAACACTCCATGGAGAGGGCAGGTCCATTTCCTACAAGGCAGGAATTCAAACGGTTTGTAATGGCATGCCTTCCCTGTTTAAAGAAGATATCAAGAGCCATGGCTGCCTGTTTTCCTGAAGCGACGGCATCTGTGACACTTTTTATGGTGTTGGTCAGATCACCGCCAAACAGAAGTGGTGGTTCTGAATCTACAAATGCACAGTGGCTGAGATACAGGGTTTCGGCATTTTTGTGTGAGGGTAAATCCCATGGGGCTGAAGGTTCTGCACCTATGGCTACAATAATTTTCTGGACTCGTAAGTGTCGGGTGAGTTGGCCGTCTGGAATGACGCGTGCTCGGCCGCGGTCTGTTTCCATGCCGCTGGTTTTCATCCTCTGCAAGGATAAAACATATTCACCGTCGTCTTCATTTATCTCGAGTGGGGAATACAGCTCCATAATTCTTATACCTTCCTTATCGGCCATTTCCACTTCGTCTTTAAACGCCGGCATGTCCTGTTTCCGTCTGCGATATACCAGTGTCGTCGTCGCTCCTAAGCGGACAAGAGATCGGGCAACGTCAACAGCGGTGTTACCGCCGCCGATAACCGCTGCAGTTCCATTGGAAGGTGCGGCTTTTCCTTTGCGCAGAAGGTTAAGAAATTCAAGGCCGTCAAAGGCCATATTTTCGCCGGGAATATTCATTTTTAATGATCGGCCGTGACCGGATCCGATAAAAAGGGCATGGTAACGGTCTTTGACGTCTTGGAGAAAGTTTTGAGTTACCGGTGTATTACAGATTATTTTTACACCAGTCTTTTTAATCCGTTCGATTTCAGATGCGACAACAGCATCCGGCAACCGGTATCGCGGTATTCCCCACCGTAAGATACCGCCGGGTTCGGAACGGGCTTCATAAATGTCACACGAATACCCCAGCTGCGACAAAAAATAGCCCGCAGCCAGGCCTGACGGACCTCCACCGACAATACATACGGTTTTTTTATTTTTAGGAAACTTTTTCAATTTAAGTGTCAATTCATCCCTAATGGCGATATCACCAATAAAACGCTCTAAAGCATGTATGGCAACCGGATCATCAAAGCCCGCGCGATTGCAGGCCGTTTCACAGGGATGAAAACATACGCGGCCGCAAACCGAAGGAAAAGGGTTTTCAAGAAGTATGGTCTCTACGGCATCTTGGTATCGCCTTTGATTCGAAAGCATTTCAATACGGGCAATGTCCTCACCGGCAGGGCAAGCTGCGCTGCACGGTGCTGTTTTCTCGTGGTATTTTGGACGCACAAACCGCCATGATCCTGTTTTATTTATTTCGGTGGAGATGTTTGAGCGGGATATGAATAATGATATTTTTTCAGTGTGTTTTGGTTCTGGTTCCATTTATCCTCACCTGAAATTGAAAAATGATATTTAAAGAAATGACGCATTTGCTTGGGGCGTCAAAGAGTTTTTGTTTGTAAAAACCTATTTATCCATAGAGCGACTTAACACATAAAAACACCTCGACACCTCATTTGCTTGTCAATATTTCATTATGTTCTACCATTCCATAAAGGTTTACGTCTTCATAGGCTTGTTGAGCTGCCGACACATTCTGTTTCACCTTGATATGAATATCATTTTTGATGGCTGCGGCAATCATATCCAACGGGGGTTTTTCCAAAACCCTCGCAAAAGCGCCGATCATGGCAGTGTTAATGATTGGATGGGTGCGCGTTCCAAGACCGTTGCTGGCTGCGATGTGGTCGGCGTCGACAAAAGCAAGCCGAAACCCCGAAAAAGGTTCTATATTATCGGGAAGAACTCTTGAATTAATCAAAATTGAACCACCGGGCTTGAGTCCTTTTGTAACATCGACGCTGTGTATCAGTTTCATATCTTGAACGACAATATGGTCCGGTGTGTAGATATTGCTCCGTATCAAAATCTTTTCTTTATCCAGCCTGAGATAGGATTCAACCGGGGCTCCCCGTCTTTCCACGCCGAAAAGCGGAAAGCTTTGAACATAATAACCGGTTTTAAAAAAGGCCTTTGCCAGCAGAATCGAAGCGACGACAGTACCCTGGCCGCCACGACCGTGAAAACGGATTTCATGCATGATTTGTTGTCCTGCTTAGATAAAGGTAAAAATGTCTAAGACTCGCTTTTAATGAAACCCACAATATTTCTTGAAAACCATAGAAAATAAGGATATTATCATTTTGATTTCTGAAAATCAAACAATGACTTGCATCCCAGCTCGGATGGTCCGGGAACAAACTGTTTTAAGATGGCTAAAGATATAAAAATACTTTGCCACAAAAAGCAAAAAACTTGTCATTGAGAAATTAAGGGTTCTTCACAATGCCGGTATATGAATATACAGCTCTGGATATAAAAGGCAAGACAATCTCAGGAATCATTGACGCAGAAAGCTCCCGTGCGGCGCGTCAAAAACTGCGGACATCTAAAATCTTTCCGGTTTCCATTAAAGAGGTCCATGATACTTCGGCAATAAAGACGCCAAAGTCATTTTCTTTTAGAGGTTCTTTTTCCCGCGTCAGACCCTATGAAGTTTCAATGATGACGAAACAACTGGCAACCCTGCTGGGTGCAGGCCTTCCGCTTGTTTCGGCTATGGATGCCCTGATATCACAAATCAGATCTCAAGCATTTAAAAAAATACTGGCAAAGATCAAGGATTCAATTGTGGAAGGGAACAGCTTTGCCCGGTCGCTGTCTTTGTTTCCAGGGACTTTTTCATCACTGTATGTCAGCATGGTTAAAGCGGGTGAAACTTCAGGGGCCCTTGACATCGTATTGGAACGGCTTGCCGACATCACCGAAAAACAGGAGGCCTTAAAAAATCGCATTCGAGCGGCTATGGCTTATCCGATTTTAATGTGCTGTATCGGAATGCTGGTTCTGTTTCTTCTTTTGACATTTATTGTTCCCAACATAACGTCCATTTTCTCTGATATGAATGAAACGCTCCCGGCACCAACGCTCTTTCTTATCAAAATTAGTGGTATTTTTAAGAACTACTGGTGGATGATTTTTATTGTTTTGGTCGTCATCTTGTTTGCCCTTAACAGGATTCGGAAAACGGCAAAAGGGGAGTATTTTTTTGATAAAATAAAACTCTCATTACCACGTTTTGGACTCTTAGCCAAAAAAATTGCGGTGGCTCGTTTTTCCCGAACACTTGGTTCGCTTCTTGAAAATGGTGTCCCCATGTTGTCTGCTCTTGAAATTGTAAAGAATATTGTCAATAATGCCCTCATTTCCGATGCCATTGAAGAGGCTTCAAAAGAAGTGGGAAAAGGACAGGGATTGGGACCTGCTCTGGCAGGCAGCGAAATATTTCCTGATCTGACCATTCAAATGGTTCAGGTGGGGGAACAAAGCGGAAAGTTGGAAGCCATGTTGGATAAAATCGCTGATGTATTTGAGAATGAAGTGGAAAATAGTATAATGAGCATGACATCACTTCTAGAACCTGTTATGATACTGATTATGGCAGTTATTGTCGGCTTCATCGTTCTTTCGATATGCCTGCCGATATTTGAAATGAGCACGCTTGTTAGATAGTCTATGTTCAAAAAAATAACATGCCAAAAATTCAACGCTGGTTTTGGATACAACTGCATTTAAAGGCGAGAAAATAATGAATCATCTATTTCCTTTTAAAAAGACAGACTGCCGTGGATTTACACTGATTGAACTAATGGTTGTCATCGTCATACTTGGAATCCTTGCAGGGCTTATTATACCCCGGATCATGGGTCGCCCTGAAGAGGCAAAACAACTTAAAGGAAAAATACAGATCGAGAGCCTGGAAACAGCCCTGAATTTATATAAGCTTGATAATGGCGCTTATCCGGATACGGAGCAGGGACTGCAGGCACTGATTGAGAAGCCCGAGACAGGGAAGCTGCCAAAGAAATGGCGTAAAGGCGGGTATCTCGAGAAAGGAAGACTACCAAAAGATCCATGGGGTAACGATTTTATTTATCTTTCTCCTGGTGCTCACGGTGATTATGACATCATTTCATATGGTTATGACGGCGTTCCAGGGGGTGAAGACAAGAACAAAGATATTAACAGCTGGGAGATTGAATAATCAAAACTGTACGCTCTCTTTCCTTCTATGACCACCGATTTTCATTGATGTTTAAATGTTGATGAACCCGTAAAACGTTTTTGGGCATTCATTAAATGTTGCATGCCAATAAACCATTATGCCTGGCTTCGAACGAATCAAAGGTTTCACGCTTATTGAGCTCATCGTCGTTATTTCTCTGATCAGCATCATGCTATTTTTTGCAATTCCTCGATTTCAGAGTAATGTTCTGTCAGATAGCACCAAAGAAGTGTCGCGATGGATTCTATTGAAAATTCCATATTTAAAAGAAAGGGCCGCCAGAGAGAGAAAAAGATATATTCTTCACGTGAGTCTTGATTCTAAAAAATTGTGGATAACCCACGAAGCAATGCTCGAAGAAACGCTTCAATCTGCAGAAACGAATGGATATAAACTTCCGGAGGACATAAAATTACTGGATGTTGAATATCCAGATCGAGAAAAAATATCAGTGGGGCAGGCAGATATTTATTTTAATGAAAAGGGTTATTCTGACAAGGCAATGATTCATTTTGAAAATGACGATAATGAAAAGTTTTCTTTTCTTATCGAACCTTTTTTACTCCGGGTTCGTTTGTATAATAGTTATGCGGAGTTTGGGGATTGAATAAAACGTATGGGCAGAGAATAGAGGAAAGAGGTCAGAAGACAAAATGAAAAAGGCGGTAAATCACCACCAGAGACGAGCAATGACAGCGGAGCAGACCGCTGCTCAGAGCCCACAACCTCAAAGGGGTTTTACGCTGCTTGAAATCATGGTTGCACTTTCCATCATCGCCATTGTTCTTGTCAGTGTTTATAGGATGCATGCACAGACTGTTTCAATGAACAATGAGGTAAGATTTTATGCCACTGCTCCCATGCTGGCACAAATAAAAATGGTTCAAATTGAATCGGAAAACCTGGAAGATATGGGAGACGATTCAGGTGATTTTGGAGATGAATTTCCAGGTTATCGCTGGAATATTGTCATTGATGATGTTGAGTCAACAGCACTTGAAAATATGGTGAAAGATCTGAAAAAAATTGACCTCCTTATATCTTCAAACAACGATGCATTTATTTACAACTTAAGGGCTTATAAATATTTGAAGAATTGATGCGTGTAATACGTTAGATGTTACGAAAATAGGTCACTTCAAACTAACTTGATTTTAAACTCCTTTGAAATCGATATGCTGCAAAAGACCAAACGATTACAATGGGGCAAGGTCGTCAGTAATGCTTGAAAAGGTTAAAAAAAATTACATGCTGCCTGCTGCCTGTTCTTGTCATCGGGTATTCGCCGCACGCTGGGGGGATCGCGGTTTTACACTGCTTGAAATCATGATTGCGATGTTTATTTTCGCCATCATTGCCACAACCATTTTTACTTCATACAGCTCTTTATTATCCGGAAGCGAAACTTCAGACCAGGGCACCGCATCTTATGAAATGGCAAAAAATTGTTTGAACCGAATGATTGTTGATCTTGAGTCCATCCATTTAACACTCCCTCCAGGTTATTCACCGCCGGTTTTGGGTGAACCACCTGATATTTATCGAATTGTTGGCGAAATTTTTGATGTTCAGGGAGACTCCTTCCCCAGGCTTAGATTTACATCGTTGGCACACCTATCATTTGGCGGAAAAACGGAAAAAGGAATTGCGGAAATCGTTTACTACGTTCAGGCCTCAGGTGATGGAAATTATGTGTTGAAGCGCGCAGACAACTTGTATCCATATGAAACATTTGAAGAAAAAAACGGGGATCCTGTATTGTGTACAGACGTTAAATCGCTAACAATTAAATATCATGACCAAGATGGAACAGCGTATGATTTGTGGGATTCCGATGATGAAGACTTCGGGTATTCAACACCTAAAGCAATCGATATAAATCTCGAATTGGCCGAAAGTTCAGATTCTTTGTGGTTCAAAACCATGGTAACACTGAAGGTTTATCGGAAGAAGAAAGAATAAGAATAAATTTCATGGCGATAAAATTTCTAAAAAACACCCGCGGAATCGCCCTTCTTGTTACATTGTCCATTGTTACGGTTCTAATTGTGGCGTCACTGGAAATGAACAAAAAAATGCGATCAGCAGTCTTTTCGGCGGCCACAACCAGGGACCGAATTACGCTTTTGCATATGGCATCATCAGGTGTAAATCTTGCAGCCGCAATGTTGGTCAAAGACAAAAAAAATTCAAGTTCTGATTCACTTCAAGAGGACTGGGCCGATTCTGAAAAAATTAGCGAAATTCTGGATGATATTCCATTTGAAGATGGCAGCATCAAGTTAACCATCAATGATGAACTCGGTAAAATTCAGCTTAACAGCCTTGTTCAATTCCCTGAAGGACACAGCTTCAATGAATCCCAAAGGGTTATGTGGGAGCGATTTTTAAGCATTTTAATATATAAAAATGAAGCGTTTGAGGATATGGAACCGATGACGATCATCAATTCCATTAAGGATTGGCTCGACGCTGGAGATGATGATGCCATCACAGGTCTAAACGGAGCGGAATCAGATTATTATGAGGATCTTGATCCGCCATATCCCTGTAAAAACGGTCCGTTCACCCATATTGGTGAGCTTGTTCTTGTGCGAGGTGTAACACCGGTACTTTTTCGAGGAGCAGGGGGAGGGCAGGGACTTTCCAACTACATCACAGTTTTTGGAATAACCAAATCTTCGAACAATTCTTTTGCATATGATGGAAAAATAAATATCAATACTGCCGATCTGCCGACCCTTGTGGCCATGTTGCCTTCAGGAAATGAAGACCTTGCACAAGCCATTTACGAATACCGAATGGAAACTTCTGAATCCGTCTATATCCGTGACCTTTCAAGTCCAACCTGGTATAAGAACGTTCCAGGTATCGGTGATACTAAAATCGATCCAAATCTGATCACAACTTCTAGTGATTTTTTTCGAATCGAGTCGACAGCAAAGTTAAAGGAAATGAATATAAAGGTAACAGCAGTGGTAAAAAGAGAAAATAATACGAAAACAGGACAATGGGAGTGCAACGTCTTGAGATGGGAGATAGAGTAAACATTCCGAAATAGTGGGCTTAAAATAATAGAGGAATAGACTGGGCTTGACAAATCGACCATAACCTACTATAATTACACTTTATTTAACTTAGAGAAGACCATGAGCAGAAAGATCTTGGGATTAGATATTCGACCTGATGCGGTTTCAGCGGTTCTCATCAATAGCAGTATTAAGGGAACAGTCATAGAAGCCCATGAACATGTTCCGCTTTCTGGCCGAAAAGAAGATAGAAACGGTTTGTCCGCTTCGCTTGAAACCATTGAACAAAAGATGGATATATCCGATTCTATCTGCGTGGCGTCCTTTCCTGCTGACGAGATATCTTACAGAAATATTCAAGTTCCGTTTAAGGGACAAAAAAAAATTAAAAAGATATTACCGTATGAACTTGAGCCGACCCTTCCGTTTCCGGTGGAAGATCTTATCATCGATTTTATCCATATAGAAATACCTGACCATTCAAATACTAAAAACCTTATCACAGCTGCAGTAGAAAAGTCGAAACTTCAATCTTTTTTAGATACACTTGCGACGTTTAATATAGAGCCGGAGATTGTTACCGTTGGGGGTTATCCCACAGCATTTTCACTTGCCAATTTTTTAGACAGCCATAAGAATTGGCTTTTTATCGATATCGGCAACAATAAAAGCACAATATTTATTATTTCGTCCGGCAAAATTTGTTTGATACGTTCTTTCGCTATCCTTTCGGCTGCTCGCTCTTATAAGATAAAATCGCTTTGTGGCAACATACGGCAAACACTTTATGCCCAAGAAAAAATCCTTGGATTTGATTTTGAACCCGACGGAGGATTTATTACAGGATGCGGGATTGATGATTTGGGTTTTGATAAAGACATGGAACAGGCATTAGGATTTCCTATTGAACGGGTGGACATTTTGCGGTTCGCAGAGATTCTAAAACAACAACCTCCTCCCCCATCATGGACCCCTTTTTTAATGGATAATTCACTATCACTGGCATTGATGGAAATTGAGGGGGCAAAAGGCTTTAATTTTAGAAAAGGTCCTTTTGCTTTAAAAAAAATCTGGGAGGAAAATAAAAAAAACCTGATTCAAACCGGCGTTTTTTTTGTTCTGGTTCTGTCATTAGGCTGGTTCAATGTCTTTCTTGATTCATATATTATGGAAAAAAAGCTGGCCCGACTTAATCAGCAAATAACAGGTATCTTTACTTCGACATTCCCTGAGGTCAAAAACATCGTCGATCCAGTTCAGCAGATGAAAATAAAAATACAACAAGCAAGGGAAAATGCTTTATTACCCGGTGAAACCGAAAAACAGATTACGGCCATAGACATTTTGAACACAATAAGCGAGGCCATACCCAAGGATATGGATGTAACCCTTAAAAGGTTTGTAATGGGATCGGAAAGTGTCAGTATTTCGGGGGATACTGACAGCTTCAACTCTGTAGACAATATAAAGAATAAGCTGGAACAGACGGATATTTTTAAAAAAATTATTATCAGCGCTGCCAACATAGACAAGTTCGACAAACGTGTGCGTTTCAAACTTAAGGTGAATTTGTGATGTTGAATACGCGAAACTTGAAGCCTTCCCGCCCTAAATCGCGGGGCATCCGGGGAGCGTGCCGGTCAAAATGGCAGCGTTTTAATTTTAAGATTCAAGTTTTCGGAATTATACGTAAAAGACGGTATGTATGGTAAAAAAGCTGACCAAAAGAGAGAAATACGCCATCTATGCCCTATCGGGTGCGATCCTCTTGTTTATTTTAATTCAATTTATCGTTTTTCCATCAATTGATAAAAGGAAGCGGTTGCAAAGGACGCTTCAGGTTAAAGAAGAGATCCTTTTGGAAATGATCACTTTGAAGTCCGATTACGACGCTATAGAAAAAAGAACAAATTTAGCAAAAGTACATTTTGAGAACAGGGAAAAGAGTTTTACGCTCTTTTCCTTTCTTGATAGACTCACGGGTAAAGCAAGAATAAAAGAGTATGTAACATATATGAAACCTTCAACAACTGTTCAAAAAAACAATTTGTACAAAATTTCCCTGGTTGAAATTAAGTTCAAGGGTTTAACATTACAGCAGTTGACCACTTATTTGCACATGGTCGAAACATCAAAAAACATGGTACACATAAAAAGGCTTTCAATTTCAAAGACAGGCAAACAAGAAGGTTTTATAGATGCTGTCTTGCAGGTTGAGACGGTTGAAAAATAATGATGAAAAATACCCCCAAATGGCTGCTGTATTCCATATATGTTTTAGCGGCTATAGTATTTTTCATTTATTATCTGTTTCCGTCAGATTTAGTAAAAAACTATGTAACGTCTGGTTTCAACAAACTCAATTCCGATATAAACATTAGTATTGATCATGTAAGTCCGGCTTTCCCACCTGGTTTAAAGTTATATAAAGTTAACTTTTATCACATGGACAATGCATTAATTGAAACCGAGCAGATTAAAGTCGTTCCAAATCTTTTGTCACTTTTTCGTTCTAAAATTATTTTTTTTTTCAAAGGTAGAGCCTTCAAAGGCATTTTAGAAGGCAAGGGAGAGTTCATTAAAAACAGACCCGACCAAAATGTTATTATTGAGGGAAAATATTCTAACATTAATATTAAAGAAATATCTGCTGTTAAACAGTTTATTGGACGTAATTTAACTGGAATACTTGAGGGAAACTTTACATATCGCAATGGCAAAAAATTGAGCGGAACTCATGGAGCAAGGTTTATCATTTCAGACGGTGAGATAGAACTTTTAACACCTGTTTTCAAGCTCGAAAGCATATATTTTAGTAAAATTGAAGCTGAAATGACAATGGAAAATCAGAGGCTTAAAGTTAAGCGATGCATCATAAAGGCAAGTCCGCTGGATGGTAACGTGTCCGGTCTTATCAATTTAAAGGAACCTTTGGGACAAAGTTATTTAAGACTTTTAGGCGTCATCAAACCAAACCAAGAATTCCTTGCAGAACTGGGAAAAAATCTTCCGACAAATTTATTGCCTGAAGAGATATTTAGCAAAAGAGTGGTTCGGATTCGAATTTATGGCACGTTGGACGAACCCCGTTTTTTTCTGGACTAATCAGGAAGTTGCGGATGATAAATTCGATTTTTTTGAATTCATTCAAATTTAGATTATGAAACGATATCTTACCATATTGAATATTCTATTCATTACCGGCACTGTTTTTTTTATGGTGAAGGTGTTTTATAAAATCGCTACAGCCAATATCGACACCAGTTATTCTTCCAAAACAACAGCCAGACATCTTGTCCCAAATAAAAACACAACGCAACATGGGCTGTCTCATTACCAGGCAATTAGTGAGCGCAATCTGTTCAAAACAAAAACAGAAACCGGAAGTGGACCCGACAAGCTCGACATAGAAACCCTTAAACCCACAGATCTAAATTTGATACTGCTGGGGACGATTACGGGTGATAAGAAAGAGGCCTATGCCGTCATTGAAGATACTGCTGTTAAGAAACAGGATCTTTACAGAATCGGGGACACCATCCAAAATGCAACGGTTAAGATAATCTTAAGAGAAAAGGTTGTACTCAATGTCAATGGTAAAGATGAAATTTTAGGGATACAGAAGGTTAGCGGAAGTCAAAACATAAGGAAAGCTTCTGCGGAATTGGGCAGGACAAGTTCACAAAACATTACCGTAAAACGTTCCCAGATAGATACAGCCGTTAAAGATGCAAGTACCCTTATGAAACAGATAAGAATACGACCACACTTTAAAAATGGAAAACCTGACGGTTTCCGTTTGACAGGTATCAGACCAAACTCCATTTTTTATAATATGGGTTTGAAAAGTGGAGATATCATCATGGGGGTGGATGGTAAAGATATCGAATCTGTTGACGATGCTTTAAAGTTTTATCAAAACTTGCAGTCATCCTCCAAGGTTCAACTTAAGATAAAACGAAGGGGCCGGCTTAAAACCATTGACTATGATATTGAGTAAACGATAAATATATGATAAAGTAAAAAGGTTTTATACGATCCATTAAGATTTTAGTGCCCAAATGTATTTTTGATGAATTCGCAACAGTTCGAATTCATTTTATTTTTGGTTTTATGGTATACATTCATTGCGACCAATTTTTGTTGTTTTGACAAATAGTTGAGGGCAAGCTGATCACAAAAAGGTTTTTATTTTAACATTTTGTGGGGCCCTAATCTTTAAACGACTGAAAATCGGGTTTAATAACAACAACACTGTAGAATCATCAATGATGAAATCACACGATCGCGGGTTAAAAATTATTAGATACATATTTACCCTTATTGTGCTGATATTGACATTGAATCTGTCATTTGGTGCTCAGGCCAAAACTTCTGGAAAGACCGCTAAATCATCAGATGATAAGAAATCAACACAAGGGAAACAGGATTCAGAACGATTCATTTCAATAGATTTCAACAATGTGGATATTAATGTTTTTATTAAGTTTATCAGTGAATTGACGTCAAAAAACTTTGTTGTTGATCAACGTGTAAGGGGAAAAGTAACGATAATTTCACCCAGCAAAATTTCTGTCAAAGAAGCTTACAAAGTGTTTGAATCCGTTCTGGAAGTCCATGGTTACACCACCATCAAAGCCGGAGAAGTGACTAAAATCGTTCCATCTCCTGATGCACGATCAAAAAACATTGAAACACGGCTTAAAGAAGAGGCCGCCTCTCCGGAAGATCGGGTGGTCACTCAGTTGATACCCTTAAAATTCGCAAATCCATCTGAAATAAAAAAGCTGTTCGCTCCACTGGTTTCCAAAAGCAGTATCATCCTGGATTATCCGCCGACAAACATGCTGATTATAACAGATGTATCTTCAAACATAAAACGATTGCTTCGAATCCTGAAAACCATTGATGTTGCCGGCATGGGGCAGGAGCTTTCTGTCATTCCACTCGAGTATGCTGATGCCACAAAATTTATCAACATTCTTGATTCTGTTTTCCAGGTAAAAAGAACATCAAAAGCGCAAAGCACGGTGTCGGGCGCCAAGTTTGTGGCCGATGAAAGGACCAATACCATTATCGTAATGGCCAGCGAGGTGGAAACCTCAAGAATTAAAAGTCTGATCAACATGCTGGACCGGGAAACACCTCGGGGAAAAGAGCGGATACATGTCTATTATCTTGATAACGCCAACGCTGAAGATTTGGCCAAGGTTCTGCAGGAATTACCGACGAAAAAGACTGGGAGGACCCCAAAAGAAACTTCCGTTTGTTTCGGAAAAAGTTAAAATAACCGCCGATAAAGCGACCAACAGTCTGATTATCATGGCAGGTAAAGAGGATTACCTGGTCCTTGATGAAATCATCAAAAAACTGGATATTCCAAGGTCCATGGTCTATATTGAAAGCCTCATTATGGAAGTGAATGTCAACAAGGATTTTGAACTTGGTGTCCAGTGGCAAGCAGGGGGGAAGACTAAAATCGACAATAAAGATGCGGCATTTGGCGGGGGATTTGAACCCGAAACCCCGATTATTTCGGGTACGTCAACAACATTGCCGTCACCGGCAGGCTTCTCACTGGGAATATTCAGCGAAGTGATAAGCATCGGCGGCATCACCTTTCCCAATCTTGCTGCCATCGTAAATGCGTATAAAAAAGACAAAGATGTTCATTTTCTCTCCACACCTCAGATTCTGACCACGGACAATGAAGAGGCAAGCATAACGGTTGGAAAAAATGTTCCGTTCCAAACCCGATCGGCTGCAGAGACCGGAGTGGAAACTTACAGCTCCTTTGAATACAAAGATGTTGGCATCACCTTGAAAATTACACCTCAGATCAGCCACGACCTTGTTCGGCTCTATATCTATGAGGAAACGACCAAACTCGATGAAGCGTCAACGACGTCTCCCGATCGTCCCACCACATTAAAGAGAACCGTTGATACAACGGTGATTGTCAAAGATAAAAATACGGTTGTCATCGGCGGGTTGATTGATGACAGCTTTTCGGAAACAATATATCAAGTTCCCTGCCTGGGAGATATCCCTTTGCTCGGTTATTTGTTCAAAACAAAGAAGACGGGTGCCGAAAAGACGAATCTTTTTGTGTTTATCACCCCCCATGTCATTAGAAATCCTGCTGAAGCAAAAGCGATTTTAGATGGTAAGAAAGATGAAGTTGATCAGATCACAGAGGGAAGAATCAAGATGTACGAAAAAAGTTTAGATACAACCGGACAGGATCCAAAAGAATAAAGCAAACGTTTATTTATCATTCCTTGAAAACAAACAAACCGTCGAACAGCATGCATAAAAACCTTTCCCAGATATTCAGAGAAAACCTCAACATTTCCGAAGAAGATCTAAAAGAGGCTCAAAGGATAAAAGCTGAAAAAGGAGGCGATTTCGGAGAAATACTTGTCACAAAAAAAATGATTACCGAAAGACAGCTCCTTGAAGCTTTGAGCATCCAATATGACATTCCTTTTTGGCCAGAACTGCCCCTTGAAAAATATAAAACCGATTTTACCAGCCTTATTCCGATTCAATTTCTAAAAAAATATATCATGGTTCCCCTCATCAGCGAAACCCAGCCCCCCGGCTTTGAAGAAAAACTGAATGACAAAAATTGGCAAAATTCAAAAGAAAATCTAATTGAATATGAATCGGTCATCGCCGTAAATGACCCTGCTTGCATACAGCCAATGGATGACCTGATCAGAATTCTTGGATGCCACGATGTCAATCTTGTTCTTTCAACAAAGGATGCAATTTCATTTGCCATCAATGTATCCTATGATCTCAGCAGGGACTCCGCCGCGCAGCTTGTTCAGGATATGGAAGAAGACGGCAGTTCCATTATCAGCGAGATAGAGGAAAGGGCGGATTTGCTGGATGACATTAGTGATGCACCAATTATAAAACTTGTGAACCACATCATCTCCCAGTCCGTGAAAGCACGGGCAAGCGATATTCATATCGAACCTTACCAGGACAGTTTCAAAGTTCGCTATCGTGTCGACGGTATTCTGTACGACCTTTTGTCTCCTCCCAAATGGGTCCAGCCGGCGCTTATCTCAAGAATTAAGGTTATGGCAAAGATGAACATCGCGGAAAAACGCCTTCCTCAGGATGGTCGTTTGGATGTAAAAATCGGTCATCAGGAGATTGATGTGCGGGTGTCCACTATTCCGACATCCTTTGGAGAACGTGTGGTACTAAGGCTTCTTGACAAATCAGGATCCTTAATATCACTTTCGGATCTAGGACTTAAGTCTGACAAACAGGATCTGCTTGAAAACCTTGTGAGATCTCCCAATGGAATTATCCTGGTGACCGGACCCACCGGCAGCGGCAAGACCACAACCCTCTATGCCGTCCTGTCATCCATCAATATACCGGATATCAATATTATCACCGTGGAAGATCCTATTGAATACAAGATTGAAGGCATCAACCAGATACAGGTCAATCCAAAGATAGGCCTTACCTTTGCCAGCGGCCTTAGATCCATTGTTAGACAGGACCCTGATGTTATTCTGGTGGGCGAAATACGGGATAAAGAGACCGCTGAAATCGCAGTTCAGTCAGCATTGACAGGGCATCTTGTTTTTTCGACACTTCACACCAACGATTCTGCAAGCGCCATTACGCGCCTTGTGGATATCGGTGTTGAACCCTTTTTAATTTCATCGTCCATTTTGGCTGTTATTGCCCAGAGACTGGTTCGAGTTCTTTGTAAAGATTGTAAAGAGGCTTACACCCCCGATGAACTGGCCTTAAGAAGCATTGGGATTACCGATGACCAGTTCCAAAAGTCTGTTATTTATAGGGTAATAGGGTGTGAAAACTGTTTTCATACAGGGTACAAAGGGCGGACAGGTATTTTTGAAATGATGATTTTAGATTCCAGCTTAAAAAGCCTCATACTTAAGACCTATGATTCGAACCAGATAAAAAATGAAGCCTTGAGTCGGAATATGATTACCCTGCGCGAGGACGGTGTACAAAAGGTTTTAAGCGGCATTTCAACAATAGAAGAGATCCTCAGAGTTACTCAGAAATAAGCAATGAAAAAACCATTGTATTTTATCATTTTTTTTATCGTTTTAAACACATTTTACGGGAGTGTTCTTGCCGGACAGGATGTGAAAATTGATGATCATTCCCAAGTTTCAAATGAAGCTGAAGAGAACCGGGAGAATGCGTCCCTTTATCCCATCAAATTTTATCAAGATTATATTTCAAGTGTTGACGGTAATCGCTGCCCGATGCATCCGACATGTTCACAATACTGTACAGAAGCATTTAAAAAACATGGCATCTTCTTGGGATGGATCATGTGCTCGGACCGCCTCATACGTTGCGGTCGAGATGAGAAAAAATTATCGGATCCGGTCTGGATAGACGGTCAAAAGCGCAGTTATGACCCTGTAAGTAATAATGACTTCTGGCGGCAGTAATTATTCATCATGCAGATCCGAACCACCTATACTGTTTATCTGCTCTTTACGCTTTATAGCATATTTTTTCTTTTTATCCCCTTTTCTCAAACTTTTGCCGGCTCCGGACCTCAACCCATCCCCGACACCTTTCTTATCCTTAATTCTGATAAACAGTTCAATTTTGCACAAGATCTTTTTTCAGCCAAAGATTATTTGACGGCTGTAAACGAATACAAGCGGTTTATCCATTTTTTCCCAAAAGATGAAAGGGTAGAATTGGCGATGTTCCAAGTCGGCATGTCCTATTTTCTTGGCAGACATTTTAAGGAGGCCATCAATGCCTTGAAAAAATTAACGGATCAGCATTTTGAAACCGAGTATTCTATTAAATCATATTTTATGATTAGTGAAGCCTATGTCAAACTGAAGGCTTATAACTTCGCTTTGATCAATCTTAACAATCTTGTCACGATTACAAAAGATGAGGATATAAGGGATGAAGCCTACTACAGAATAGGATGGATTTATATCGAAACAGCATCCTGGGACAACGCCAGACACTATTTTGAAAAAATCAACCCTAAGAATAGAACTAAATTCAGACTTCAAAGACTTGCTGATGAACTTGACAAGGAAACCTTAATCCCCCAAAAGGATCCGAAGCTGGCGGGATTTTTATCGATCATCCCGGGGGGAGGATATCTTTATTTGGAAAGATATCAGGATGCATTTATCGCCTTTTTGTTGAACGGCGGTCTAATATTAGCCGCCTATGAATCTTTCGATAAAGGGCATAATGCACTTGGCGGACTTCTTACGTTTGTTGGGTTCGGTTTCTATGCCGGAAACATATACGGTGCTGTAACAGGCGCCCACAAATTCAATCGAAAAGAAAACGGTCAATTTATTTATAAGTTAAGAAAGAATACCCGAGTTAACCTTTCGGCCGATTTGGAAAACAAAAGTGTTTGCCTTTCCTTCCAATTTTCCTTTTAATCCAATAGAGAAGAATTTGAAGTTTCTATTTTTGGAACCATTTTATGGCGGATCACATAAAGATTTTGCCCAAGGTCTGGTTTCACACTCTAAATACAAGATCGATCTCGTTACGCTGCCTGCTCGTTTTTGGAAATGGCGGATGCGAGGCGCAGCCTTATACTTTGCAAAAAAAATTCCCCCTCTTAAAAACTACGACGGATTGATTACCACCGATCTTATGAGCCTGTCGGATTTTAGGGCACTATGTGGACCATTTTGTCCCCCTTCAATGGTCTATTTCCACGAGAATCAACTGACCTACCCCCTGGCGCCGGGTGAAAGCAGGGATTTTCAGTTTGGATTCACAGATATCACCACTTCCTTGGCGGCGGACCGAATCCTCTTTAACTCTCAAACTCATTTTGATGCCTTTTTTGCAATGCTGCCCGTTTTTTTAAATATGATGCCCGAATATCAACCCAAGTGGGTGGTTGATGAGATCCGCAATAAAGCCGATGTTCTCTATCCGGGATGTCATTTTCCAGCCCCAGTAAATATTCTGAACACATCGCCCGAAGCAGATTTGCCACCGTTGATCGTCTGGAATCACCGCTGGGAATTTGATAAAAATCCGGCAGGCTTTTTTAATGCCCTTGATAAGATTCTTGAGCGGGGTCTGAATTTTCGACTTGCACTTTTAGGAGAAAACTTTCAGGTGGTCCCGAAAGAGTTTATTGCCGCCAGGGAACGTTTCAAAAACCGAATTGTCTGGTACGGTTACGAAGCATCCAGAGAGAAATATCGTAAATGGCTTATGCAAGGGACCATCGTCATCAGCACGGCAAACCAGGAGAATTTCGGTATTTCTGTGGTTGAAGCGATCCGTTACGGTTGTATCCCTTTACTGCCTGACCGTCTTTCGTATCCCGAAATTATCCCGAAGGTATTCCATGGGGATTTTCTCTATAAAGATCAGACGGAACTGGTGGAAAAACTGTGCTTTCTCATTTTAAATTATTCCCAATTTACAGAAAAGCAACAACATCTCTCTGCGGCCATGGAACGATTTGCATGGGAAAACATGATTGATCAATATGATGAAATATTGAAAAATCTGGCTTTAATCTGAAACGTCTTTATATTTCGACACTACTTTTTATTGGCTGTAATTACCCTAATTGTTCTCGAACTTCCATGCTTAAAGGCTTTTCAGCCAGTTTTTTAGACAAATAGTTCAATCCACTTCTTCCCACCATTTTGGATACAACGTTCAACGTCATCGATAAAATTACAAGACCTCCAATATGTTGAGGATAAATTTCATTAGATTACAGACCCTTAACGCTTTCAGTTCATCGCTTGATTCTCAAAGATGCTATCTGACGACGTCTTCATCTTTCGAAGATCTGTTTAACAGTCCAGATCTATTATTTACCTCCACTTTTATCCACTTTAAAATGATTCTTCTGATTTTGTTTTAACATTATTGAATTATTATAAAAAAATATTACACATTCATTCATTTTTTCTTGACATTTACTAAAAAATGTACTTTTAAACGAAAAAGGTGGTTTAAAGTGGTTTATAGGGGAGAGATATGTTTCGAGGAAGCTCATTTCATACCATCGATTCAAAAGGGCGTATCATCATTCCGGCCAGATTCCGTGATGTCATAAAAGCAGATGGATCATATGGCGTTATGCTTTCCAGAATGGACGGGGCGCTTATTGCATACACCTATGATGAATGGCGAAAAATTGAAAACCGTATATTGACCCTGGCTGAAAAAAGCGAAAGCATGCGTCGATTCAGAAGGGTTTTTATCGGAGGATCCTTTGAATGTCCCTGTGACAAACAAGATCGTATTTTGATTCCACAGAATCTGAGAGAATATGCAGAATTCGAAAAGGACATTGTGCTCGTTGGCGTTCTCGACCATTTTGAAATCTGGTCACGAGATTGCTGGAACCGGGAAAATATGGATCTGGAAAAAGATATGAAAAAGGAGGACGTAAGAAACGAAATTGCAAAGTTAGGGCTCTGATCATATGCCGCTTAAACATATTCCGGTAATGATTCCTGAAGTGCTTCATTATCTCAACTGCAAGCCCGGCAAGATTTATGTTGACGGTACCCTGGGAGGTTCGGGGCATGCCAGGGTGATTTGCCGCAACATTTTTCCGGGTGGCGTTTTTATCGGCATTGATCAGGATGTTGATGCAATCAAAAATGCGGAAGACGTTTTAAAATCGTTCGATTTAACCATCCGCCTCTTTAACGGTAACTTTATAGATCTTCCCGAGTTTCTGCGACAGCTTAACATAAAAGCGGTGGACGGTATTCTTCTGGATCTTGGGATTTCACTTCATCAAATCGAATCCAGCGGTCGTGGTTTTAGTTTTCTAAGAGACGAGCCCCTCGATATGCGTATGAACAGGGCGTCGAAAACAACAGCCGGAGATTTGATTAACAGGATGGATGAAAAAGACCTTAAAAAAATTTTTCGAGAATACGGGGAAGAGCGATGGGCGGGGAAAATCGCAAAAAAAATCGTAAGGTCAAGAAATCAGAAAGCAATAAAATCCAGCAGACAACTGGCCCAGATCGTATGCGATGCCGTTCCAAAATCTGCATCATTTCATCAAAAAATTCATCCGGCAACACGGGTTTTCATGGCACTTAGAATCGCTGTCAATAGGGAACTGGAAATGCTCGATGTATTCATGGAAAACGTTGCAGAGCTTCTAAATCCCAAAGCTCGCCTATGTGTTCTATCTTTTCATTCTCTTGAAGACCGGATTGTAAAACATCGATTTAAAGCCCTTGAAAAAGGATGTGTCTGTCCCTCGGATTTTCCAGAATGTGTCTGCAATAAAAAACCGATCCTTCGTTTGCTGACGAAAAAAGTAGTTCGTCCTTCAAAAGAAGAGATTGAAAGAAACCCCATGGCGAGAAGCACAAAGCTAAGAGCGGCAGAAAAAATATAATGGCCCGTAAAACACGTAAAAAAAAAGGCGATGTGAAAATAACGGGAATATGGATCATTTTCATGGCCGTATTTATTGCTGAACTCTTCCTTTATACGTGGTGCCGTGTCAACTATATCGATGTGGGATATGAGATTTCAAAAGAAACCAAGAAACAGCATGAGCTTATCGCCTTGCAGAATAACTTAAAGATCGAGCTGGCAAGCTTAAAATCTCCAGAACGAATCTCAAAAATCGCGAAAGATCAACTCGGGTTGAAAGCGCCGACTAAAAGCCAAACGATTATTATTCCATGATTCGGATTTGATATGAAACAGATAAAATTACGTGTAATTATCATTGGGGCTTTCTTTACCGTCTTTTTTATTGTCATCGGCGTTAAGGCCATGTACCTTCAGGTTTTTCGCGGCTCCTGGCTGTCCCAGAAAGCCGCGGATCAATACGAAGTGTCTTTTAAATCTTCGGGAAAACGCGGAACCATTTTCGACAGAAACCTTAGAGAAATGTCGGTGAGTATAGATGTTACGTCCATCGCTGCGCACCCGTCGCAAATAGAACATCCCAAAATAGCGGCAAGATCACTTTCAAAAGCCCTTAAAATAAACCGAAAAGTGCTTGCTAAAAAACTAAATTCTAAAAAAAAGTTTGTATGGATCAAAAGAAAGGTAACACCGAAAGAGGCTGAAGCTGTCAAAAAGATTAACATGGAGGGTCTTGATTTCATACCTGAACATAAGCGTTTTTATCCTAACAAAACACTTGCCGCCCAGCTCATTGGATTTACCAATATTGATGATCATGGTTTGGAAGGCATTGAATTTAACTATGACGACGATCTCAGCGGTGAGGTGTTCCAATATACGGTGTTGAGAGATGCGCACGGCCGTGGATTTGAGGCTGAAAACATGACCGGTCTATCTTCCACCGGCAAAAACCTTGTCCTCACCATTGACAGTAATATCCAGTACATTGCAGAAAAGGCGCTTGTCGAAACCGTGAAAAATTTTTCGGCAAAATCCGGAATGGCAATTGTAATGGTTCCCAAGACCGGTGCCATATTGGCAATGGCGCATGTTCCTTTATTCAATCCCAATGCATTAAAAAAGTTCCACAGGAAGTACTGGAGAAACAGGATTATCACCGACCCATTTGAACCGGGTTCAACCATGAAGATTTTCAGTGCGGCGGCGGCGATAGAATCCGGAAGCAGCTCTCCGAGCAGCATCTTTTATTGCGAAAACGGTGCTTATAAGATGGGAAAACACGTTGTCCACGACACCCATGAACATGGATGGCTGTCCCTACAACAGATTATCAAATACTCGAGCAATATCGGTGCCATCAAATTCAGTGCGATTACGGGTCCTGAATATTTGTTCAGGACCTTTCGGAATTTTGGTTTCGGGTCGAAGACCGGAATCGACTGCCCCGGTGAAACTGCCGGCAGCCTGCCCCCTTTTAAACGATGGACAAAAATAGATGCCGGAACCATATCTTTTGGACAGGGGGTTTCGGTTTCTGCCTTACAACTCGCCGTGGCAACATCCGCGGTTGCGAACAAAGGAATCCTCATGAAGCCTTATGTGGTTCAGGCGATTACCGATCATAATGGCCGGCTGATCAAGAGCTTTGGCCCAAGGAAAATCAGAAGGGTAATTTCAGAAAAAACCGCCGGGACGTTAAGCAGAATCATGCAGACGGTCATTACCGAAGGAGGGACAGGTGTCAATGCCGCCCTTGAGGGATATTCTGTTTGCGGCAAAACAGGCACCGCTCAAAAAATCGACGAAAGTGGGAGATATTCTTATGAGAAATATGTGGCATCCTTTGTAGGATTTGCACCTGTGAAAAACCCAAAAATTGCTGTTTTGGTTGTTGTTGATGAACCCAAAAAACAGCATTACGGGAGTATTGTTGCAGCGCCTGCATTTAAGACGATCGCCCAGAAAACACTGGACTATATGCATATAGCGCCAAAAAAAAACGACAAATTAATGGTCTCTCTCAGGAGATAGACAAAAAGATGCGGCTTTCAGATTTATTAAAAACTGTCGATCCTGTTGGATTTTACGGCATAGAGGCAGATCAAAGCGGCCATGTTTCGGACATTGGAAACACTGAGCACCCTGATCTGGATGCCGGATTTTTGCTTCTACCGGATCCCGAGATCGGCTCCATCCATTACAGGGCTCAGGATGTTCAGCCGGGCGGACTCTTTGTTGCCATAGAGGGACTTGCTGCTGACGGCCATGACTTTATCGATGAGGCGCTGACAAGAGGCGCATCGGCCATTGTTACCCAGAAACCCGTCAAAAGTGAATCCATAATTATCGAGGTCGAAAATACCAGAAAAGCCTTAGCCGCCATATCCGCCCGATTTTTTATAAATCCATCGGAAAAACTTTTTTTAATCGGTATCACAGGTACTAACGGAAAGACAACCACTGCATTCTTAATCGAACATATTCTTCATAAAACAGGCGTCCATGTGGGTGTCATCGGAACTTTAAATTACAGATATGCCGGCAAGACGTTTCAAAATCCCATGACAACCCCTGAATCTTTTGATCTCCAGAAAATCCTGGCGGAAATGCTGGATAACGGGGTGACCCATGTGGTCATGGAAGTTTCTTCACATGCCCTCGATCTATATAGAGTTCATCACTGCAAATTCGATCTCGCAATATTTACCAATTTGACCCAGGATCATCTGGATTATCATCAGGATATGGATTCCTACTGGTCCTGTAAAAAGAGGCTTTTCACAGAAATTCTTGACGTCAAATCGACAAATGATCGGGTGCTGGCTATCATCAACCATAATGACGAAAGAGGGAGAGAACTTAGCCATAACCTCGAATCACGTTTTGGCCAAGCGTCAGTGCTCTCTGCAGGCTTTTCACACACCAACCGCATACGACCCGATGACTTCAGTTACGATTTGGGCGGCATTACAGGTAAAATTTCCACCCCTAACGGCACTTTTAAGTTCAAATCACATCTTGTGGGACAGCACAATCTGGAAAACATTCTCTGCGCCACAGGTGTGGGTATTGTCCTCGGTCTTTCAGTGGATGCCATCAAACACGGCATTGAATCGGTTAAAGCCGTGCCCGGGCGTCTCGAATCTATTCCCAATGATCACGAACGATTTGTATATGTGGATTATGCCCATACACCGGATGCTCTTGAGAATGTGCTCGCTTCGTTACGAGAATGCACTCCAGGCCGGCTTATCTGCGTATTTGGTTGCGGCGGCGACCGGGACAAAGCAAAGCGACCTCAAATGGGTGACATCGCCGGAAAGTTCTCTGATCTTGTGGTGATCACATCGGACAATCCAAGAACCGAACCCCCCATGGAGATTATCGATCAGATTCTTGAGGGTACAAAAAAATCGATTGCTCATGCGTTTATACCATGGGATCTCAGTGAGAATTTTACCATGAAAGGATATGTGGTTGAGTCGGATCGAAAAAACGCCATCACTCTTGCAATAAAGGTGTCCAGGCCAAACGATGCGATTCTGATCGCGGGAAAGGGGAACGAACCCTATCAAATCATCGGAGACAAAACCATTGCCTTTGACGACAGAAAAGAAGCGGAAAAAGCCCTTTCAACGTTAAACGTAAAAAGTATTGGATCCAAAACGAGATCCAATCCGAAAGTCCTGTCCGATAATCCAAAACCTGTAAATTCCGATTTGATCCCATGGCGTGTCGCTGAAATTATAGAGGCCACCGGAGGACAGTTGTTTTGCGGGAATTTGGCACGCACATTCACCGGAGTTTCCATTGATTCTCGCAGGATATCTACGGACGATCTTTTTATCGCCATTAAAGGGGAGGTTCATGACGGCCACCGTTTTATCAGTCGTGTTATTGAACAAGGTGTCAAAGGATGTATGATCGATCAAAAAAAAACCGACATGCTCTCTAAACCCGAATGGTCAGACACCGGTGTCGTTTGTATCACTGTAGATGATACAAGCAAAGCTCTGGGTGATATGGCAGCGTTTAATAGAAGACGCACGCCAGTTTCGGTTATTGCCATCACAGGCTCGAACGGAAAAACCAGCACCCGTAAAATGACATCAGGCGTGATTTCCCGTCGGTTTTGCACATTGTCGACCCAGGGGAATTTAAACAATGACATCGGACTTCCCTTAACGCTGCTTAACCTGACCCGAGACCACCAATGGGCTGTTGTGGAGCTGGGAATGAACAGACCCGGAGAGATCGAACGACTGGCTGAAATCTGTTTGCCGGATGTTGGCCTCATTACAAACATCGGTCCTGCTCACCTTGAAGGATTGGGTTCGGTGGAAGCGGTCATGAAGGCCAAAGGTGAACTGCTGGGAAACATCAAGCCGGACGGTACGGCGATTCTCAATGCAGATGACCCGAGGCTGTTGACACTGGCAGATATCACACCCATAAACATTTTGTTTTTCGGCATGTCCAAAGATGCCGCAATCAGAGCTGAATCTGTTGAGGAAAAAAGGGAAGGGCTCTCTTTCAGCCTGGAGCTGCCTGATGAAACAATTTCCGTTCATCTTAAAACCCCGGCAATGTTTATGATTTCAAATGCTCTGGCGGCCGCAGCGGCGGGCCATCTTTTGGGTTTAACAGCTGTTGAAATTAAGAACGGACTTGAAGCCTTCAAACCGGTTCAAGGTAGGATGAACATCCATAAAACCGGTAAAGGAATCCATATCATCGACGATACGTACAATGCCAATCCAGGTTCAATGGAGGCTGCCATAATCACTCTTGCCTCGTTGAAGGGAAAGAACAAAGGATTTCTGATTGCCGGCGATATGCTTGAACTGGGAAAACACTCGGCGCCTATGCATCAACAGATAGGCGCTGTTGCCGCCAGATCAGAAATTGCCGGTCTTTATGTGACCGGTAAATACGCTGAAGATGTTGCAACAGGTGCTTTGGAAGAACATATGAATCCAGACAATATTTTTAAAGGCACCCGGGAAGAGATCATAGAGGCTGTAACAGACCGGCTCGATGCTGGCGACTGGGTTCTGGTAAAGGGGTCCAGGGGGATGGCCATGGAAAAAGTTGTTCAAGGTCTGTTGGCGTGGGCTGATAATTAAAATAGACATAAGTTTATCACAATTGAAGCAAAAATTTAAACGGGCGTTTAGAAAAATTTTAGCTTCCACCAGAAGAGTAAAACTAGAGCATGCTGTATCATTTACTATATCCGCTTCATAAGACGCTGTCAGTTTTTAATGTATTCCGATACATTACGTTTAGGACCATCTATGCCAGTCTGACGGCGTTTTTAATCTGTTTTTTCCTGGGACCTTGGGTGATTCGAAAACTGAGCTATATGCAGATCGGTCAATATGTCAGAGATGACGGTCCGCAGACACACCTTAAAAAGGCCGGGACACCGACCATGGGCGGAACGTTGATCATTTTTTCGATTACTGTTTCCACACTGTTGTGGACCAATTTGACCAATTATTATGTGTGGATCGTGCTTTTGGTGACTGTTGGCTACGGAAGTATCGGTTTTATTGATGACTATCTCATGCAAATCAAAAAGCAAAGCAAGGGACTGACTGTTCGAAACAAATTTCTGCTTCAGGCGATTCTGGCTATGGTTACAGGGATTCTGGTCTATGTGAGTCCGGACTTTTCCACCCGTATAACCATTCCGTTTTTTAAAAACATTTCACCCGATCTTGGGTGGGGATATATACTGTTTGCAGCATTGGTCATTATCGGTACGTCGAATGCAGTCAATATCACTGACGGGCTGGATGGTCTTGCCATCGGACCGTTTATTATTGCTTCAGCCGCGTACATGGTTTTTGCATATGTGGCCGGGCACGCTAAGATCGCCAATTATTTACAGATCAATTATGTGGCGGGAAGTGGGGAGATTGCAATTTTCTGTGGCGCCATGGCCGGTTCAGGTTTGGGATTTTTGTGGTTCAATTCGTATCCTGCACAAATTTTTATGGGGGATGTGGGTTCCCTATCTCTGGGCGCAGCCATTGGCACTGTGGCGGTGATCACCAAGCAGGAGATACTTCTGGCGCTGGTGGGAGGGCTATTTGTCATTGAAACGCTGTCGGTTATTTTTCAGGTCGGTTTCTTCAAAATGACAAATGGTCGCAGAATTTTCCGAATGGCTCCCCTTCATCACCATTTTGAGCTCAAAGGATGGTCGGAGCCCAAAGTTATTGTTCGATTCTGGATCATCGCAATTGCACTGGCGTTGATTTCCATGAGCACGCTGAAATTAAGATAATTAAATGGGGTGATGGGTAAGAGGTGATGGTCAACAGGTTAAGGGATAATAATAACAAAACTATAAACGGGAGCCTATTATTTATAACCTGTAACCCATGACCTATTACCTGGTTGATTATATGGATCTTCATCAAAAAAACATTCTTATCGTCGGTCTTGGCATATCCGGTATGGCCACAGCACGATTCGCCAAAAACAAAGGAGGGATCGTGACGATAACCGATATTGCCAAAGAAGACGCCCTGGCCGACTATTTACCTGAGGTGCGTAAAATAGATGTTAGGACCGAACTGGGAGATCATAACACAGAGACTTTTGAGAAAGCTGATCTTATCATTGTCAGTCCCGGGGTTCCCCATACCATTTTTCCCATTGAACGGGCCAAAGAAAAGGGCATTCCGGTATTAGGGGAAATAGAGCTTGCTTCACGATATATCCGGGAGCCTATTGTCGCCATATCCGGTACCAACGGTAAAACAACAACAACACGGCTTTTGGGCCATATGATGGAAAATTCCGGGTTTAAGGTCTTTGTGGGCGGGAATATCGGCAACCCATTGATCGATTATGCCCGCAGGGGAAAAAAGGCAGACATTGTTGTGGCTGAAGTCAGCAGTTTTCAGCTCGACACCATCGATACGTTCAGACCCCGGGTCAGTGTCCTATTGAACATCAGTGCGGATCATCTTGATCGATATCCAGACTTTGAATCTTATGTAAGGTCCAAAGGCCGCATTTTTAAAAACCAGGCTGAAGGCGATACAGCAGTGATAAATGGTTCTGATCCCTCTATTTCCTTAATCAGCAAAACGCTTGGAACCCGTGTACTGCCCTTTTATCATCAGGACAATTTTCATACTAAAAACCGAGAATATGCCGTCATCAGCAGAAGAAATGGACAAAATGCACCGATGATCAATATTTTTACAAAAGAAGACCCCGAAGGTGTTTTCGATCTTTCGCAGGTAGATCTTTTGGGACGGCACAATATGGAAAATGTCGCGGCAGCGGCTTTGGCAGCTCTGGCCGCCGGTGGGACCTCGGAAGGAATTCAATCCGCATTAAACGATTTTAAAGGGCTTTCCCATCGTCTGGAATTTGTCAAAATCGTCAACGGTGTTCACTTTTACGATGATTCAAAGGGAACAAACATCGATGCAGTGGCCAGAGCGCTTGAAGTTTTCGATAAACCGGTGGTTCTAATTATGGGCGGGCGTGATAAAGGTGGAGACTTTAAACAACTGCAAGGGCTAGTGAAACAACATACGAAAAAACTGATTGTTATGGGCGAAGCAGGAAATGTCATCAAATCGGTTCTTGGAGGTTCGTGTCAGGAGGGGGCCCAAAATGCATCCACAATGGAGAATGCCGTGATTTTAGCGTATCTTGCGGCATCGCCCGGGGATGTGGTGCTCTTGTCTCCCGGTTGTTCCAGTTTTGACATGTACAGCAGTTATGCAGAGCGGGGGGAAGAATTTTGTAAGGCGGTTGAAAATCTTGAAAATTCAGATCGGAATATAACGCATGGCCAGTGACAAACAAGAAAAACAAAACGTTCGCAAACAGCCCATGCAATACGATATTGCGCTATTATTCCCGGTATTGTTCCTGGTGGGAATCGGTATTGTCATGGTCTACAGCGCGAGCTCGGCACTGGCCCTGAAAAAGTTCGGAACGAGTTATTATTTTTTAAAAAAACAATCCATTTTTGCGTTGTTGGGTATTGTTGTACTGGTCATCAGTTGCCATATTCCATATCACATTTTTCGTTCTTTGACATATCCATTGCTTATCCTGGCCGCTATGCTTCTTTTTGCGATTCTTATTTCCGGATTCGGATATTCGGCAGGGGGGGCAAAACGGTGGTTTAGCATTGCCGGCTTTACGTTTCAGCCTTCTGAATTTGCCCGTTTTGTGCTGGTTATTTTTCTGGCGTATTCAATGAACAAAAAAATGAATCGAATTAAGGAGTTTAAGGTTGGTTTTTTGCCCCATGTATTGGTCCTGTGCATGTTTGCGGTTCTGATCATGTTACAGCCCGACTTCGGCTCTGTGGTTATTTTTGCTGCCATTACTTGGATCATGCTTTTTGTCGGTGGGGTTCGTATCTCATATCTACTGGGATCGCTGGTCTTGGTCATCCCCATCATCTACTATTTAATGGTCAGTGCCGATTATCGGATAGAGCGCATCATGTCTTTTATGAATCCGTGGCAATATTCTGCAGATAAAGGCTACCAGGTCGTCCATTCTCTATTGGCCTTCGGTACAGGGGGAATATGGGGCAGCGGCATCGGCAAGGGCTATCAGAAACTGTTTTATCTCCCTGAACCTCACACCGATTTTATATTTTCGGTCATTGGAGAAGAACTCGGCCTAATAGGGGTTTTGATTATTCTGGGACTTTATACCGTGATTTTGTGGAGGGGAATATCCATTGCCAGAAACAGCAGAGATGTTTTCGGATCATTATTGGCCATCGGCCTTACAACGGCAATAGGTTTGCAGATTTGTGTCAACATGGGGGTAGCTTTAGGACTCCTTCCGACCAAAGGGCTTACGCTGCCATTTTTAAGTTATGGCGGCACATCCCTTTTGATGAACATGGTGTCCATCGGGGTGCTGATGAACATCGGTGCAATGAAAAAGGTTCGTAAACGAGTGGCCAGTGACAGATAGCAAACGGCAATTATGGATCAAGACGATAAAAAAAGGAGGGCAAAAAAAACAGTTTGTCCGTTGCAAAAGGCACCGCAAACCCTTCGAGTCGTCATTGGAGGAGGTGGGACCGGCGGCCATCTTTTTCCTGGAATTGCCATTGCTCAGGAGTTTCTGGCAAAAAACGCTGAAAACACTGTCTTGTTTGTGGGTACAGGGAAGCCGTTTGAAATTTCGATTTTGTCGGAAACCGGTTTTGCCCATAGGCGCATTACCGCCGAGGGTTTCAAGGGGCGAGGCGTTTGGAATCAGATTGTCTCGATCTCGAAAGTACCCAAAGGGGTCATTGAATCGATTTTGATCCTTAAAGGCTTTAAACCGCATATAGTGATTGGCGTTGGTGGATACTCCGCAGGGCCTTTGGTCATGGGCGCCTGGCTTTTGGGAATTAAAATTGTTTTGCATGAGCAGAATATTCTGCCGGGGATCACCAATCGAATTCTTTCGCGCTTTGCAGACCGGATATATGTTTCGTTTGCAGAAACGATAATGGGCGTGACACCTAAAAAAATCCGGTTTACCGGAAATCCGGTGAGAAAAGAAATTGTTCAATGCGCAGAGACGTTAAAAAATACAGGTATCAAGGCGTCGAAAAAAGAGAAAAAATTCACGATCCTGATACTGGGCGGAAGCCAGGGGGCTCACAGTATAAATATGGCGCTTTTGGAAGCTCTTGAATACCTTGAAAATAGAGAAAATATATTCTTTGTTCACCAAACCGGCGCCCAGGATGAAACACAGGTAAAGCAAAGGTATGACGAACACGGCATTGAAAACGATACGCGGGCATTTTTCAAGGACATGGCCCGTCAGTATCAAAGCGCCGATTTCATTATATGCCGTGCAGGGGCAACCACCGTGGCGGAAATCAAAGCCATTGGGAAGGGGGTTATTTTTATTCCGTTTCCTTTTGCGGCAGATAACCATCAGGTATTAAACGCCCGATCTCTTGAAAAGGCAGGGGCTGCCGAGATGATTCTTGAAAAAGACCTCAGCGGTAAAATCCTTGGAGAACGAATCAATTATTATGTTCAACGGCCCGAAGCCCTGCAACAAATGTCGTCACGGTCCAGGGATCTTGGACGTGTCGATGCGGCAGCGATGATTGTCGATGATTGTTATGAGTTGATTTCTTAATTATGAATTTTGTGAATTCTTACTTGTAACTTTTTCGGCTTATCCGGATTAGGTTAGTCAAACCAATAAAACGAATTGAACCAAACATATGTTTCTTAAAAAATACCATATTCACTTTGTGGGAATCGGCGGTATCGGAATGAGCGGAATTGCCGAACTTCTGCTCAACCTCGGCTATAAAGTGTCCGGATCTGACATCAGTTCTTCAGACATTACCCGGCGCCTGGAAAGCCTTGGCGGTATCATATTTAAAGGTCATTCCGAAGCACAGATTCTCGGTGCTGACGTTGTTGTCATATCATCAGCCGTCGGCCCTGAAAATCCTGAAGTTGTTGCAGCAGGTAGAGCGTCAATCCCGGTCATACCCAGAGCGGAGATGCTGGCGGAACTGATGCGTTTAAAATACAGTGTGGCCATTGCCGGTGCACACGGGAAAACATCCACCACGTCGATTGTCGCCGCCGTGCTGGGTAAAGGAGGGCTTGATCCGACGATCGTTATTGGTGGGAAACTCAAAAGTATCGATTCCAATGCGTTGCTTGGAGAAGGGGATTTCATCGTTGCAGAAGCAGATGAAAGTGACGGTTCTTTTCTGAAAATCTCCCCGACCATCGCTGTGGTAACCAATATTGATCGAGAGCATCTCGATTTTTATCGGGATCTGGAACACATCAAGGACGTTTTTTTGAGCTTTATTGAAAAAATACCGTTCTATGGCCTGGCGGTTCTTTGTTTGGACAATGAGCCCATCCAGTCGCTTATCCCGAAAATTCATAAACGGTTTACAACCTATGGAATGAGTACACAGGCAGATCTTAAGGCAAGAGATGTGGTTTTTGAAGGGTTAAAAAGCAGGTTTAAGGTGGATCATCTTGGAACATCTTTGGGAGAGATCACCTTAAATCTTCCGGGGATCCATAATGTATACAACGCTCTGGCAAGCATCGCCGTAGGCATCGAACTCGATATACCCTTTGACGTGATAAAATCTGCGCTTCAAACTGCGGAAGGCGTTCAACGGCGACTGGAAATTAAAGGAGAGAAGAAGGGGATTACTGTTGTTGATGATTACGGTCATCATCCCACGGAGATTAAGGCTACGCTTCAGGCCGCAAGGAAAAGCTGGCCGGACAGGCGTATTGTGGTGGTGTTCCAGCCACATCGCTATACCAGAACCCAGGCGCTGTTTGAAGACTTTACCCGTGCGTTCTACGAGTCGGACCTTCTCGTCGTTCTTCCCATTTATGCCGCCGGAGAAGAAAAGATAGATGGTGTCGAGGGGTTTGCATTGTTTGAAGAAATCCAGCGTCATGGGCATAAGGGTGTCGTCTATGTGGAAAATCTTGAAACAGCGGTTTCGCATCTGAAAACAATTTCAGCGTCGAATGATATTATCCTTACACTGGGGGCAGGAGATGTTTGGAAAGTTGGCGAAATGTTGTTGAAAGAGTTGTGAAAGGACATGACGGTTGTGGCGCTTGACTCGGATTCAATCAAATGGCTTGAAAGCCGTTTTAAAAATAACGTCAAATTTGGTGAACCGATGTCCAGGCACACATCGTTGCGCGTCGGCGGGCCGGCCGAGGCTTTTGTAACACCTGAAAATGTTGAAGATCTAGAAATGCTGGTCAAATGGTCGTGGGATAGAGGGCTTTCTTATCTGATCATCGGCAAGGGCACCAATCTTCTGGTCAAAGACAACGGCATCCATGGCATCGTCATTGTGTTGACAAAGTGTTTGAGGAAAATTGATCAGACCGATACGAACACCGACGGGGTGATTGTTAGGGCTATGGCAGGCGCAAATCTGAAAACCCTGTGTGCTTATGCACTGAAACAAGGCCTGGAAGGCATGAATTTTGCCCTTGGCATTCCCGGAACGGTTGGCGGAGGCATTATTATGAATGCCGGAACGTCTCATGGTTCCATGGAAAATGTGCTTAAATCCATAAATGTTCTTTTGCCCACAGGCCATACACGCAGAATTAAAAAAGAAGCGCTCGATTTTAATTATCGGAAGCTTTCATGGAGACCAGAGTTGACGGATGGTTATCGCGATCAAACGGTTATATTGAACGGTCGATTCTGTCTTTGTCCTTCGGATTCCGAAACACTCAGAAAAACGGCTCGAGAAATTATAAGAGCACGCAAGCAAAGGCAGCCCATTGGTTTACCGAGTGCGGGATGTTTTTTTAAAAATCCGGCATCCGGAGAAACCGCCGGAAAACTTATTGAGATGGCCGACCTGAAAGGAAAATCCGTTGGCGGCGCAGAAATTTCATCAAAACATGCCAACTTTTTTATCAACCGGCATAAAGCATCAGCCGCCGACTTTCTGGCGCTGATGGATCTATCTGAAAAAGTTGTATTAAAAAAGTTCAATATTCATCTGGAAAGAGAGGTTAAGGTTGTTGGTGCGTAAACGCATACGAAAAAATTATTATAAAAACAGCGGCGCTAGAAAACGCAATAAGATTCTAAAGCGTTTTGTCTTCGGTATAAAACTAACGGCTGTTGGAACAGCGTTGGTGTTTGTCAGCCTGCTTTTTGTTTTTAGTTACGACTTCTTAACCCAGTGCGATTATTTCAAGGCTCAAGGATTGATGGTTATCGGTACACACCGACTCACACAAAACCAGGTTTTGAAACAGGCCAATATCACGAACGGCGTCAATATTTTTTCAGTTAATCTCTCTAAGGTTCGAAAGCGACTGCTTGCGCATTCATGGATTGATGATGCAGAAGTCCGCAGAGAACTTCCTTCGGGAATCAATATCAGGATAAAGGAACAAAAGCCCCTTGCCGTTCTTGACCTTGGCCGAAAATTTATCATCAATACCCATGGTGAAATATTCAAAGAAATGGATAAGGCAGACCAGTGTAATTTGCCCATGATCAGCGGGCTTGAATTTTCAGACATTAATGTGAAGGGCGAGTTAAGAAGCATTCCATTTGATGCTGTTATGAAGATATTAGGGCTTGGGCAAAAACCTGAAAGTGTTCTACCCCACAGCCTAATAAAGAGAATCCACGTGGATCGCGAAATGGGCCTTTCCATTTATGCCTTCGATCACATCAGAGAAATAAAAATCGGATACAATAATTACCCGGATAAGTATGCCATGCTAAAAGATGTTCTTTTTTATCTGAAAAAGAATGGTGGGTTTTCACGCCTCGAATCAATTGATCTTAATAATTTGAATCGTATCGTTGTCAATCCTGCGAAAATAGAATCCGCTGCCAAGGGTCATAAGGAGGTTTGAAATGCAGGGACAGGAAAATATTATTGTCGGGCTGGATATCGGAACGACGAAAATATGTGCCGTGGTCGGTGAAATAACAGGAGATAAAATAAATATTATCGGTATTGGAACACATCCCTCCATCGGACTTCGAAAGGGTGTTGTCGTAAATATTGAGTCCACCGTAGAATCGATTCAAAAGGCGATTGAAGAGGCGGAACTTATGGCGGGCTGTGAAATTTCATCCGTATATGCCGGGATCGCAGGTGGTCATATCACCGGTTTTAACAGTCGCGGAATCGTAGCAATCAAGGGGCCGGAAGTGGGCCAGCAAGATGTAGACCGGGTCATAGATGCTGCACGTGCCGTTGCAATTCCCATGGATCGTGAGGTCATTCATGTGATTCCACAGGAATTCATGATCGACGAACAGGGTGGAATTCAGAATCCTGTGGGTATGTCCGGTGTGCGCCTGGAAGCCAAGATTCACATTGTGACCGGTGCGGTAACATCTGCACACAACATTGTGAAAAGTGCCAATCGGTCAGGCCTTGATGTCTGTGATATCGTTCTGGAACCGCTTGCTTCAGGAGAAGCGGTATTGACCGGTGAGGAAAAAGATCTGGGTACGGCCCTTATGGACCTCGGCGGCGGCACGAGCGATCTCGCCATTTTTTCAGGAAAAAATATCAAACACACATTTGTTCTGTCACTTGGCGGTAACAACCTGACAAACGATATCAGTATCGGTTTACGTGCATCCATGGCCGACGCTGAAAAGATCAAGAAAAAATACGGTACATGCATCCCCAGGAACGTCAGTGCCGACGAAACCGTCGATGTCCCCGGAATGGGTGGGCGTAAACCCAGAAAACTTCAACGGCAGATCCTCGGTGAAATACTTGAACCACGTATGGAAGAGATCTTTTCGCTGATAAAAAGAGAAATCTCCAGGGCTGGAATGGAAAAAATTATTACTTCCGGTGTCGTTCTAACCGGTGGGACATCCCTTTTAGAGGGCGTAACGGATATTGCGGAGTCGGTTTTCGATCTGCCAACCCGACTGGGCACGCCCAGGGGGATTAGCGGTCTCACGGATGTCGTCAATAATCCCATGTATGCCACAGGTGTCGGACTCGTATTATACGGCGCCAGAAATCAACCAAAAAAGAAATTTAGGATTCGTGACACAAATATTTTCAACCGTGTCATGACCCGGATGAAAAGATGGTTTAAGGAGGTTATATGAAATGAGTGGGTATGGAATCAGCAGGTATGCATCGAAGCGGACAAGGGGATCGCTCGAAATTGAAAAATAAAAGCAAATTATTTTACAGGAGGTGGGGGAAATGACGTTTACTTTGGTAGAAAATGAAAATTTTGCAAAGATCATGGTTATTGGTGTTGGTGGCGCCGGTGGAAACGCGATCAACAACATGATCGATTCCAAGCTTCAGGGCGTGAGGTTTATCGCCGCCAATACAGATGCCCAGGCCCTTGAGGTTTCCAAGGCAACTGTCAAGCTCCAGATCGGGGAACAGCTCACACAGGGGCTCGGGGCCGGCGCCAACCCTCAAATCGGACGGGAAGCGGCGCTGGAAAATGCCGAAACCCTCAAAAACACACTTGATGGCAGTCATATGGTGTTCATTACGGCAGGATTCGGAGGCGGCACTGGAACAGGGGCTGCTCCGGTCATTGCTGAACTCTGCAAAGAAATTGATGTCTTGACGGTGGCGGTGGTCACAAAACCGTTTTCATTTGAAGGCCGAAAAAGGGCCAAACAGGCTGAAGAAGGGATTAATCTTCTCAAAAAAGTGGCAGATACGGTGATCACCATCCCCAACGACAGACTCAGGGGGCTTGCATCCAAAAATGCCAGAATGATCGATATGTTTAAGAAAGCGGATGAGGTGCTGCTTCATTCCGTTAAAGGGATTACGGATCTTATTATGATGCCGGGGCTTATCAATCTTGACTTTGCCGATGTTAAAACGATTATGTCCAAAGCAGGTATGGCCATCATGGGTATCGGCATCGCAAATGGAGAAAATCGTGCCCTGGAAGCTGCCGAGCAGGCGATATCCCACCCACTCTTGGAAGATATCGCCATTTCCGGCGCAAGGGGTGTTTTAATGAACATCACCAGTAACAGCGATTTGACAATGGAAGAGATGACGGAAGCTTCCGATCGGATATATAATGAAGTCGGGGAGGATGCCGACATTATATGGGGAACCGCAGTAGATGACAGCGTTGGCAATGAAATGCGCGTCACTGTCATTGCCACCGGAATCGATTCGGGTCCTGACACCAGCATAAAAAATGAACTCAGAGGCAAGGTCAGAGATATCACGTTGGACGATATAAACGATGCCGTAGATTATGACGAACCGACATTTATTCGTCGGAAGCACGCAGTGGGTGAATCGAGTGGCAGTACCTACAGAGGGTACAGGGGTATTGTCGTCGACAATGCCGACCTTGCGAGTCTAGATGTCCCGACATTTTTACGGAGAAAGGCGGATTAGTCGCTCGTGTGCAATATTACTGCTTATTGTAACAAAAGATGCTAAAAATATGATTCCCTTATTGCAAATAATTGAATATTTTCAATTGCCAATCCTGTTTGGCTTATTCTGAGTCGAAAACAGTACAAGCAGGAGGCCGGTTTGCCCGGGTTAGATTTTACGAATGATCAACAATGGCATGGACAACCCATAAATTCCGTAAGAACATTACGGATTCCGAAACGGGCGTTATCCGTAAAAAATGGAACGGACGCATCAAGGTCGCGCTGGTGTATCCAAACACGTATCACGTTGGAATGTCCAATCTCGGTTTTCAGGCAGTATATGAACTCATCAATACATTTGAGAATGTCGTATGTGAAAGGTCATTTCTTCCGGACGATGGCGGTTCGGGTACAACAGATCGCATCACCACCCTGGAGTCCGGGAATCCCATTTCAGCATATGACCTTATCGCTTTTTCAGTTTCATATGAGAACGACTACCCCAACCTCCTTACAATTCTTGAGAAAGCCAAACTCCCCCTGGGATTCAAAGACAGAGGAATCCCCCACCCTCTTGTTATTGCAGGGGGAGTCGCTTTTTTTTTAAACCCAGAACCATTGGCGCCGTTTATCGACTGTTTTCTTATCGGTGAAGCTGAAGCTATTTTGCCTCGATTTTTTGACACGGTCTCACATGACCTACTGACCCAAGACAGAACATCGTGTTTAAATACACTTGCCCGTGAGGTTCCCGGCGTTTATGTTCCATTATTATACCGGGCTGCATACAATTCAGATGGAACCCTTGGTTCATTTGAACCCATATCCGATGTACCGACCAGAGTTGAGCGCCAGTATGTGAAAGATCTTTCCCGGATTCCCACCTGTAGTCCGATCATCACACCTGATACCATCTTTGACAGTACGTTTCTCATCGAAGTCAGCAGAGGCTGTCCGCATGGTTGCAGGTTCTGCGGCACAGGATTTGTGTACAGACCGCCAAGATTCAGGTCCTTTTCTCTTTTAAAAGAATGTATGGAGCAGGGGGCTTCAAAGGCGGATAAAATAGGCCTTGTCGGCGCTGCCGTATCGGATCTTCCGGATCTCAATAAAATCTGCGGGCGGGAATTTGAAAAGGACGCCCGAATATCTTTCAGCTCTCTCAGGGCGGACGCATTGACGCCCGAACTCCTATCAACCCTCAAAAAGAGTAAAACCAAAACAGCCACCATTGCACCGGATGCCGGATCAGAACGGATGCGCAACGTCATTAACAAGGGCATCAGTGAAACCGACATCCTGAATGCCGCCGAACAGATTGTTGCCGCAGGAATCCCCAACCTAAAACTCTATTTTATGGTCGGTCTTCCCACGGAAACCATGGACGATGTTGAAGCCATTGTTACACTATGCAAGAAAATCAAGCATCAATTCCTCAAATCGAGCCGGGTCAAAAAACATATGGGTGAGATCACCGTAAGTCTAAACAGTTTTGTTCCCAAACCGTTCACCCCTTTTCAATGGGTTGAGATGGATGATGTTCATCTGCTTAAATCCAAGATTAAAAAAGTCAAGAACGGCCTGAAAAGGGTGGCAAACGTTCGTGTCCATGCGGATATTCCGAGATGGGCATACATTCAGGCACTGCTGTCACGAGGAGATCGAAAGGTTGCACAAATATTGTCCCTGGTGAACACGAACCAGGGAAACTGGCCCAAAACCTTTAAATCTTCTCCCATAAACCCTGATTTTTATGTTCTCAGGGAGCGTTCTTTGGATGAATTGCTCCCCTGGGACTTTATCGATCACGGCATCAAAAAGTCTTTTCTCAAAGCAGAGTACAAAAGAGCCCTTCAGGGTAAAACCTCGCCCCCTTGTCCCATGGAATCTTGCAATATTTGCGGTGTCTGCAAAGAAAAAGTCAAAAACAAAACTTGATTTTTCAGTGTTTCTTTTTTTCCTGCCATGGATATGTCACCCGGGAATGGAATGTAGCCTCTATGGAATGGGTCAGTACCTCAACAATCTTTGCTATATCGCTCGTAGAAACATTGCATTCGTCGAATTGACCATCAGCAATTCGTTTTACAATATTGAGGAGAATCATTTTCTCGATTTGTTCCTGTGTCGGCGCCTCCATGGATCTAAAGGTGGCCTCAACCGAATCCACTATCATCAATATTGCGGCTTCAAGGCTTTGGGGCTTTGGGCCTGGATACCGGAAATCTATTTTGCTGGGCTTGGACTTGTTATTTGCCTTGACGGCCTTGTTGTAAAAAAATTCAACAAACAGCGTCCCATGATGCTGCTTGATAAGGTCCAAAATAACTTCGGGGAGTCCATTCTCCCTTCCGATTTTTTCACCATTTCTTACATGATCGATAATGAGTTGGGCACTCTCTAACGGGTCCAATTTATCATGAGGATTTTCGCCACTTGATTGGTTTTCAGAAAAAAACGTGGGATTTGCCATTTTTCCTATATCATGGTAGTAAGCAGCCGTTCTCAAAAGGAGGGTATTGACCCCAACGGCCTCTCCTGCCGCTTGAGCAAGGGATGCCATTGTCATGCTATGTTGATAAGTTGCCGGGATTTTAGAGAAGAGGTCTTTTAGAAGGGGATGTTGGAGGTCTGAGTACTTTGTGATTTTAAAGTTGGAGGTGGCATAACGGCCCGCTTCCAATATCGGCAATAGACATAATGCAATGGGTCCTGATAGAATGCCGCCTGTAAAGGCCCAGCCCAGACTATCGGATAAACGCTTGTCAAAAACCATAGCCTTTAAAGACATCCAAATTTCGTTTGATTTTCCCAGCAAAGGGGTGATGTTTTGCCACTTTATAGAAAACGCCAAAAGCACAGCCACGTTGATAATTCCAACGACAATGGAAGGGAGTAAAATATGGATGCGTTTTTTTATCTTAGAGGAGAACAAGATAGCAGCCAAACCAGCGAAAGTGAAAAAAAGGAATATCTGAAAGGATCGGGCTGAAAATAGTGTTAGCAATATCGCTCCTATCACCGTAGACCAGGTGGCGGCGACCCTTCCATGATTTAAAAGAATGATTACAAGCGGGAGCATGGCGAAAGGAACAAAATACAGGGGAAAAGGAGTGAACAAGAGGCAAGACTTGAAAAGGAAAATACTTAATATCAACAGAGAGAGGATCGGACGGAAATGGATTGTTTTCCGCTGTCCAGAACCCAAAATTTTCAAAATAAACAAGTCATTAAATACTATTATCAGAAGTGTTACAATAAAAACAAAGGGAATTATGCTATAAAGATTTTTATTAGCAAACTCCAAATGAGATACAATCAGCAATAAATCCTCTTCATTGAGCACTTTGCGAAACGGTACGAGGACATCCCCTGGTTGGTAATGAATGACTTTGGAGGGATAACGCCTGACGATCTCTTCAATCCTTCTGTCGTTCTCATCGTTGTCATATTTCAGGGTTGGCAGGAGGGCGGATTGTAATATTTCTATAACAGGATCCAAGACGCCTTTATCTACTTGCCAAAACAGTTTGGTGGCTTTGTCCTGCAGCACGAGACGGGCCTGTTTCAGGGTAAGGATTTCATCCGTTGGATGGGCCACAATCCCCTTTGGTTCTGGATAGAGCACCTCAACTGCGATTTTATCGTTGTATGGCTTCGAGTCTTCCACTATGATATTTTGCATGATGCTTTTTTCAACGGTCAAGATACCGTCCAAAAGGCTTGTCATATTTTGGTAGCGAAGAAATTTGTCTGCTTCATCCAGACCGAGTTTCAACCCGAACGCTTCATGAAGATATTCTACCAGTTCATTCCCTGTAAAAGGTTTTTGTTCTTGAAGGAATGAGATTTCTTTTATTAGCTCCTCCATTCTTTTTCTTACTTTTTTGGCATTACTTGGAAGATAGGTATACAAAGGGATATACCGGGAAAGAGCTATATCGCGTCTGCCGCCGAGAGCCTTGTCTTGGTCAAAAGTAAAAAACCCTTGGGACCGAACAGTGAAAGGGGCAGCCTTGCCCAGTTTAGGTGGAACGGCAGTGAAATAAACATACTCGACATAAGATGCAAGTATGGTTGCGATCACAAGTATGATGTTGAGAAACAGTCTCATGTCGGTTTTATTAAAGGTTTAAAATTGAATTCCCCGCTGCTTGTTGGAGAAAAGCGAAAATCTCGCCTACCGGGATCGAATTGTAGTGGAGATTCCGTCTCTCGGAGCTGCGGGGATAAGAAATTTAGCCCGCTGGCGGCGAGTCAACCTTTCTAAAATTTAAGCGGCGTAGCCGATATCGATAAAAATTACCATATATATATCAAAAACAATCCATTCAGTCAACCCGCCGAATTTGTATAATTATACAAAATTTAAAAGAGGTTACGTACTTGTTACAATGGACATTGGAGGTTGGATTTAACCAACCTTTGGTTCGATCATTCATTTTGATGAAACCATTATTGATTAATTATGGTTTCATTTGTCGTTTTCAGGCGTGCATTCACGTGTCTCCCACCAATCTTTGCCATAATTGATAAACAGCTGTTCACCGGCAGAGACATCTTTTATTGTATGGAAAACGATCAGGTCCCGCTCCGTATCGTGCCAGTATTCGGTATTGTGTTCATCAGAGTGATTAAAAATACTTCCACATCCAAGCGGAAGCGAGTAGCATTCAGACGATTCTTTTGAATCATCATCATCCGCAGCGACACTATAGACGTAGTCGTCTATAATACCCGAGCAGTCTTTCTTTCTAACACGCAAGTGATAGCATTCTTCCAGTGTTGTATCTGCCGGAATATATTCGGTAGCGAAAACGCCGTGGCCGAATTTACAAGGTGCCACAACCAGATCGGGGTGTCTAAATAATGGTTGAGATAAGTGTTTGTTCATGTTTCCTTTCCGGTGCTTCATCGTGATGATCACCTAAATTGAGCGATTGCTGATATGCCCGAAATCATTGTCCAATTTTTTCATACATTCGACTTTTATCCCATTGATACAGGCGTGGTCAATAAAAATAGAATCTATTTCAGTTGTTGGCCGATAAACTTTTCACTAAGAGATTTGCATCTATATTTTAAATATTATTGAAAATATATAATGTAAATATCATATAAGGGGATTTTGTAAAAATAGCCAAGGACCGCGGGTGTAAGTCTGTGGATGTTGAACGGTATATCATCGTCGTCCATTGGCAAATCATTAAAACAATGATAAAAGGGTGTCGTATTTAACAATTATACGTGTTCACGAGGAAGCCCACCCCGTGCACGTACTAAGAATTTATATCCTTGAGTGGTAAATTTACAGAATCGTGATAGCGGAGTTTTAAGAAATGAAAAAAGGTTTTATGTTTAAATCCCTGCGGTGGTTGTTGTGCTAAATTGATATCCATTTTTTTTATGATAATGTACAAAATTTTAATTAAGAGAGAAATTTATAGATTTGAACAATAATGATGAATTCTTATCAGAGAGAACAGATAGTAACATTGAATATGGTATGCCGTCACCTAAAGACGATTTCCGTAACGGAAAAACAGCGACTTTTATCGCAAATTTCTGATTATCTGCTGTTTCGTGATGAAGTGGACGCATTTCTTGGCGGTCATTTTGAAAACATCTGCACCCAAAAGTGTTATCAAAGCAAAATAAGTGCTTGTTGTTCCCGTGAAGGTATCATCACGTTTTTCGCAGATGTGGTGGTGAACTTACTGGTATCGAATGAAACGGAAATCAAAGCCTTGGCGAGGGTCCTTAGAAAGCCCAATGATGGATTTAAATGCATTTATCTGGGTGGTCATGGGTGCATGTGGCGAATCAAGCCTATCATCTGTGAGATGTTTCTTTGTGATCCGGCTAAAGATTCGGTATTCAAAGAAAAACCTTTGACGAATAAATTATGGCTGGAATTGAAGCAGCGCGAGAAACATTACCGGTGGCCTGACCGACCGGTACTTTTTGATGATCTTGAAAAATATTTTATGACTGCGGGATATTCTTCCCCGCTCATGTATCTTAATAACAGCCCTGGACTTTTGCGCGTGAAAGAACTGGCCAAGAAAAGCAATCAGAAATAATCGTAACATCCTATTTGCCCATTATATAGGTTCATGCAGTTTTTTCTTTTGGGCAACTTTTTTTTAAAAAAGTGTTGCAATTTATAAAATTATATGTTTAGTAAAATAAACATTTTGATTTCAACCTTTATGTTCAGGGAATGAATATGGTCGCACATAGATTTGAATCCTTTTTACAACGGGTTTTTGAAGCCACCGGGATCGCTTCGCAAACTGAATTGGCGTCTGCTCTGAATGTCAACCGATCAGCGATCACGCAAGCCCGGAAAAAGGATTCCATACCGGACAAATGGATATTGAAGCTGTATCGAACCTTCGGTTTAAGCCCTGACTGGATAGAAACCGGCTATGGCCCGACCTTTCTGAAGCAATCTGATCCAAGCGACTCTCTTTTTAAAAATGTTCCAAAGGTTAAAGCCCGGTTGAGTGCGGGAGGCGGTTCTTTTGAAGTCGGATCTGAAATAAAAGGATATTACGGCTTCCGAAAGGACTGGCTGACAACCAAGGGAAACATAAATAAGATGGTCTTAATGGATATTTTTGGCAATAGTATGGAACCTGAAATAAAGGATGGAGATACCGTACTTATCGATGAATCTCAAAAGGACATTTTAGCGGGCGCTATATATGCTGTTGGTATTGATGATACAATAATGGTCAAAAGGCTGGAAAAACATCCCAATAAATTGGTTTTACACAGTGATAACAAAGAATATTCTCCGATTTATCTTCAGGGCAGTGAAATAAACAGCATCCGTATTATTGGAAAAGTCATCTGGACTTGCAGGGAATTCAGGTAATTTTTTTTGCTCTTGAAGTTAATAAATATAAACATTTGATTATAAATATAAACTCATGGGAGGGTGAAAAATGACGATCCAAAACTATTATTCAGATTATCATGAAAGCTATGAATATCATGGAAACACTGCGGTTGAAATAACCCTTACAGAGAAGGGAGTTACAATCAAACGAGATTGGATATTTTTTGATTCTGTTAAGGAAGCCCAAGCTTTTTTTTATGAAAACAATTAGGTTGATTTTCTATAGTGATTCTAAAAATTAAGCCGTTGGTCAACCCCCCAAAGTCGGATAAATGCTTCAGGAAACATCCGGGTTGGTGATTATGGAGGATACCATGTTCGATAGAATTATTGATGGTTTGTTGGATTTTGTTTTTATGGTTATGATTTTAATACTGTCAATCTTGGGAACGTTGGTTGTGGGCATGTAATTTAATGCAATGTTCTCTGGTTAATTATGATTTGTTAACCGGATTTCAACTTTGTCTTTCAGATAATCTTTTACAGCCGCTATGGGCACTTCTTTTCTGTGAAAGATTCCGGCTGCTAATGCGGATTCTGCTTTTGTTATTGTAAACACATCATAAAAATGCTCTACACATCCAGCACCGCTGGATGCAATGACCGGGATGGTTACGGCGTTTTTGACCGCATTGACAAGCTCAATATCATAACCCGAATTCGTACCGTCTTTATCGATACAGTTTAACAGTATTTCTCCGGCTCCCAGCTTTTCACATACCTGTGCAAGGGTTACGGCATCCAGATCTCTGCCCTCCCTACCGCCATTGATGGTACACTGATACCAGCAATACCCTTCTCCATTGGGCCCCTTGATATCTGTTTCAATCACATGATGGCCGACGTTATTCGGTGACGATAGATAGACTCTTCGGGGGTCGATGGATACAACAACGGCCTGGGCACCATAGACTTCGGATATTTGTTCGATGGAACTTTTGCCGGTTATTTTGCCTGTCTTTACATATTCTTCAGCAATTAAGACCGCATCACTTCCAATGGAAATTTTATCTGCACCTGACCGAAAATAGGCTGAAGCAACCTCCAGAGCGGTATATGTCCTTCCCTTTAGATCGTTATAATCTCGAATACCACCACCGATGGTTAATGGGACAAAGACGTGTTCGGACGTCCGTTTTAATACCGATAACATGGGGATGTCTTCCAAAGGGAAATCCCTGAACCCTGTAATGTTCAGAAAAGTAATCTCATCGGCCCCTTCTTTGTAATACCTTTCGGCAAGTTCAACCGGATTACCGAGGTTTCTGACATCGCTGTTTTCTCTGACATCGTATTGATCACCCTTTGTCACCACCAGATCTCCCTGGTCGTTGGATCGGACATCCAAGCAGGCGATGATCCTTTTGGCCAGCCGGGTTTCACGGGAAACATAACTCAATGCTATTTGTTCACGGGGAGATTGGATAAAATTTTTTAGCAGTTTTATCCCTGCATTTCCACTCTTTTCCGGGTGGTACTGTGTTGCCGTGATGTTTTCTATTTGAATACTGCTTACAAACTCTAGACCATAGTTGGTTGTGGTCAAAACAACAGGGTCGTCTTCGGGTTCAACGTAGAATGAATGCACAAAATAAAACTTTTCATCACCCCGCAGCCCGTTGAAGATCTGGCTCGGTTTTTTTATGTTAACGCCATTCCATCCAATATGTGGAACTGAAAGATCGATGTCGAATTTTTTTACCCGTCCTGAAAAAAAGCCCAAACCGCTTGTATCCGGAGCTTCTTCACTTTTTTCAAACAGAGCATGCAATCCCAAACATATGCCAAAGAACGGCCTGCCGGAGCGCAGGTAATCTTTTAATGGATTCACATATTGTTTTTGATACAGGATCCGCATCATACTGCCGAAATTACCGACACCAGGGAAAACCAATTTTTCAGCGGACAAAATATCATCCACATCAGAGACAACTTTAACGTTGTCCCCAATACTTTCAATGGCATTGATGACGCTTCGAACATTGCCCGCGCCGTAATCTAATAGTGTAATCATGGGAAATTCCTACCTAAGCTGAGCGTTTCAAATTTTTGAAATGGGTAATTTAACAATATTTTTAAGGTATTCTGACATTTTGAATTTCAATAATTTGAAACCCTTTGGGATTTCCAATTTCACCGCATTTACTGCGTCAGATGCCGTTCCGCATAGACGACTATAGCGAAACAACATCTTCCTTGTATCTGCGACAAACTTGAAAATCGCTCAACTTAGGTCTTATATTTTTTTTGGATTCGGTCACAAAATCTATTCTGCTTTAACTTAAAATAACTGTGGCCAATGATCAAGCATCATTTTAACCTCTTTCGCTCGATTGAGGTTTAAAACATCACGTGCATCAATTCAGTCCTTTAAAAAAATTGGCGCACTTAAAGCTTACTTTAACAAATAATCTATTATTGCAAAAATAATTCCAATTGATGACCCAAAAAATGTGTCTTGAAGAATCATTAAATGAAATCATATTAACAGATTATAGGACCTCAGAGCCTCCATTATTGACATTTTTCCTTAAGTGAGCATTTTATTACTACATGGTGGTATTTTCTGTTGGGTTCAATTGTGCCTTTTTAATTCGGTTTCAGATATTTTTTCAAAATACAACTGCTCATAGGAGGGGAAAAACGTTTTCTTTACGTCGTATTTAAGGATAAGATTGTTGAAAACCGGATTAGGGATTTAAATGAATATATTTATCATTATAGGTACTTAAAATGTACTCAAAAATAAAAACATCCAGCCATCAACGGGTTGAATTAAATGAAGAGATATTAAAAAAAATTCTTAAAAGAATTTCCAGTGGCAGGGTATCAAAGGTGGCTGATGATATCGGTCTGCCATACGATTTGGTATATAATCTGGTGCACGGAAGGATTAACTCTCTTTCAGCAGAGAATTATAAATTGATTTTTGGTGAAGAGCCGCCGAAACAGGCTGTAAAAAGAGTTAATGGCAAATATTTTAGAGAAATGGTCCAGTTGTGGTTGTTTTTGAATGGCGATGTGTCAGAAGCGGATCTTTACAGGGAATTCTACCGAGATAAAAAAGTTAAGAAGGTCGACTATAGAATTTTCAGTGAGGTGACCCAGACCGTTGAGAAAAAAATAGAACACGCCATGGAACAAAAATTTATCGATCAGGGATTTGACGGGTTTGACATAATAGAACTGATAAGAGAACTTTATTTAATTGAGAAACAAGAGCGCGTCCTTTATAAAGATATAAAGCCGATTTTAAAATTTTTAGCAGAGACTTTGAAAATAAATCCGACACGCATATTAAATCAGTGGTTTGTTCGCTATGAAGACGGTGAATTAAAAACGGTAAGTAAAAAGGTATGTGATAATGCGCTGGAACTTAAAAAAAGAACAGAGAGTGCCCTGCGTTCAGGTTCAAAATACGAGGTTGAAAAAATCCGGGAAGAAATCTATGGGAAAAAAACGGGGTATACATTGTTTTCCGAGATTGAAGAGGAACTGGAATTTTTAAGAAAAATTGGAGGGAAAAACCCCAGACAATATTTGGGAAGAAGTGTCAGTCATTATAAAAAATCAAGACTTAAAAGAATCGCTTCCTGGAGGGCTTTGAAAATTAAAGACGCGTGTTTTGACCTCATTGATGATCATCCCGAACTCGCTCTTAAATCTCTTCCAAATTATCATCGAAGAGCAAAGCTAAAAAAACTGATGACGGTTTTAAAATCGTATTCCATTTCGAAGGTAATAAAAAACGATGAGGACATAGAAAGATCTATTTTAATGCCCGCATATGATCATGAACAATACAATACGGATGAGTATGGATTGATAAGTCTAAATAAAGCAGGATATTTTTTGGGGATGAGTAAAACCGCCTTCGACTTGTTGGTTTCAGAACATCTTGATGTATTCAGAAGAATTGGGACATATAATAAAGAATGGTACCTACCATATCTATATCTAAAAAAAATCAAAGAAAAAAATGGATTTGATATCGTAAAAGCGAAATATGAAATGCTGGCAAAAAAATATAAAACCTGAATTTTAAAAGCGTCGGGTTTGCCTTTTATGCAAGTTGAGTTTGCGAATTCCCGCTTGCGGGGGCGCAGGGCATACAGCCTTGCTATATAAAGCGGAATAAACTTCCGTATACTACCGAAGCTGCCATGCAATCCTTTGATTATAACTGAAACACCAGACAATCACAACTTTGCTTAAGCCGAACCTTCAACCATTTCCATAAACTTCTGCTGCATTTTTTGGGCAACCTGTATTCGATCATGTCCTTCACCCAGCCGTTGTCCCAGAAGTTTTCCTGCATCCACCGCAGCCTTCATCACTTCCGGTTGTTTGGTTACGTTGGGAATCATTTCCTCTGTGATCTTTACGCCGACTCCGTAAAGCATATGGGGAACACCCACCTTTATGAGTCGGAGGCTTTCATATGCCCCGATAGCGGGATTTCCACTTCGCTCCAACAAGGCACTCAAGGGCGAAGCCATCCCGCCAAGGCGGGATTACGAGTCCTTAATAACAAAATAGATGGAAGCGCCAGGCTCGCCCTTTGGAGTGAACATTGATGAGAAACAAAGAAAATGCCCCGATTTACCATTTGGGTAAAATGTATGATGATAGGATGTTGTTTAAACCCGCTTCAATTAAGGATGTTAAAGACTCTCATCAATTTTCATGCAAGATTCAGGGAGAATATGTCAGAAACACATGCTGCTGTCAAATGTGCTGTCAAAAATATGTTATGCACGTTAATTTAATATTCAATAAAAACAAGCAATTGAATCTCAAAAAAAGAACTTGAATTATAGTTATTTTTTACATCACCCAAAAAACATTAATAACATGATATTTGACTTTTGAGGCCGATATTAATGATAAAATCGGCCCTGTTTTTTCCATTGATGGTAGGTTTTAACTGTTATGGATTGATATTTATTATCGTATTGACCATTGGATTTTCACGCTTATATTTAAGATGAAGAAAAAAATAAGCATCAAAAGCCCTTGCGCTTAAAAAAACTTACGGGCTGAAATGGAGATTGATATGGATTTAAAAGAATACTTTGAAAATACAAAGGGTCTTGGCGTGATGGCCACTGCTGACTCAGACGGCCGAGTCAATGCGGCGGTTTACGCGAGACCCCACATTATGGAAGATGGATTGCTGGCATTTATCATGCGGGATCGAACTACCCACGACAACACCCAGGCCAATCCCCGTGCAACGTTTCTCTTTAAAGAAGAAGGTCCCGGATACAAGGGAAAGCGTCTGTATTTGACCAAAGTCAGAGAGGAACAAGACGCTGAACTCATTAAACACCTTAGTCGAAGAAATTATCCGTCGGATAAAAACAGCAAAGAAGCAAAGTTTCTGGTCTATTTTAAAGTGGAGAAAGAGCGCCCTTTGATCGGTGATTGAAGTATCAGCCAAAATAGATCATATGTGGCAGAGTCAAAACCGGTTATCAGACGCAGCCGCATAAAAACCCGTTGTTGAAATTTCGTTATATGTGTGATTGTTTTTTTAAGGCAGCATAAATTGCTTCGTAAGTGGGCGCGGATAAACCATGCTTCCCGGCTTCACGGACGATATATCCGGTGAAGGTCTCTATTTCCGTCTTGTTGCCTTTTTCAAAATCCATCTGCATTGAGGTTTTGATTTCAGGGGGGAAGGTACTGACTTTCGCGATGATTTCTTTTCTGATATTTTTCGGAAGTTCAATCCGTTTTGCGTCGCAGACACGAAATACTTCTGTAAGAAGATCATCCAAGAGCTCTTTTCCTTTTTTACTATCGATAACGCTGCGCATTGTCTTATCCAGAAAAGTGGTTGCAGTAGCAAATGCAGAGATGAGAACGTACTTTTCCCAGACAATTTTATTAATATTTGTTCTGTATTGTGCATCGATATTTGCTTCTTTTAAAATATTTTCTATATTTTTTGCTTTTATTTTATCATCGGATTCATTTCCGAAGATCAGTTTGTTTAGCGAACCTGCTTGTTGAACCACACCCGGGCGGACGATGTGAGCGCCGATATATACACATCCGTTAAATATTTTTCCTTTATTCAAAACAGCACTCAACCGGTCGGCATTGTCGACGCCGTTGAGCAAAGAGATCACAACGGTATTCTCATCAATGAAAGGCGAAAGCAGTTTAGCGCTTTCTTCGAGATCATATGCTTTCACACAAAAAATGACACAATCAAAAATTCCGCAGCCGGATGGATTGTCGGTGGCCAATTCGGGCCAGACGGTAAACGTCCCTAATTCCGTAATAAGGTTCAACCCATTTTTCTTTATTTGTTCGAGATGATCTCCCCGGGCGATGAATACAATCTCAACATCCTCATCATCAAAATACCGTTTTGCCAACAGTCCGCCATAGTATCCACCCACACCACCGATTCCTACGATTGCTGTTTTCATTTGTTGTTTCTCCGATACATATTTAACGGTTCCTTTCTTCTTCAAAGAGCTTCAGGTTCGTCTTGAGCATGGTTCCTTGCATCAGATCCTTTATGGCTTCTTTGTAGTGATCTATTTTAATACCGGGAATGAGGTTGTATCGGTCGATGTTGGCCAGCACGACCATATTCTGCATGCGGGCGTCTTTGAGATCGGCTTTGAATACGGATATTTCTCTGATGTTTCGTTTCCGGCATGTGTGGCGGATCATTTCCTTGGTGACCGGATCGGCAGAGTCAATTCGGATTTCAAGGGGCTGCCATGCGGTGTCATAATAGATCAGGGTGCCTTTATCCTTTAAAGCCGAATTCATGGCCCGAAGTGCCTCATGACGCTCAAGGGCCACCACCAGATCGGCCTGGTTCTGGAAAATTAGAGGAGAGAAGACATTTTCGCCAAACCTCAAATGTGAAATCACAATGCCGCCTCTTTGGGCCAGGCCATGTGTATCCACAGCTTTTACCTTAAGCTTGGCATGATCCGCACTCCTTAAAAGGGTTTCGCTTAAAAGGCCGATTCCCTGCCCGCCGACGCCGATGATATATATATTGAATGACTTCATGAATCACCTTGATTGTTTTGATGTTAAACGACAAAATTGACCATACAATTTTGTTAAATATTTGGGACAAGGTTATACTATCTTGGGCATTGAAATCGCCTCGGACGGGCACGTCTGGACACAGGACCCGTCACCGATACAAAGATCCGGGTTGATTTCGATGCGTCCGTCCTCCATTTGCGTAAATGTGGGACAGCCGAATTCCCGGATGCATTCATATAAACGTTGGCATTTCTGCTGATCAATGTCGACCCTCCTTGGCTGATATCCGGGCTTGCGACGCTGTTCTCTGGTGAATTTGAGCATGCACGGATGTCGGGCGATAATCGCACTGAATTCATTGATGTTAACGGCGTCCTTGACCATCTCGGTCAGTTTGGCCTGTTGGTATGTATCGATTTCATAAATGTGTTTGACACCAAGGCCTTCCAGAACCTGTCGCAGCGGAATTTTATCCGTCAGTTCATTAAAGTTTTGACCCGAAGCCGCGTGATCCTGGTGTCCGGTCATGGCGGTGGTCCCGTTTTCCATCAGGATTAGGGTGACGTTGTGATTGTTGAACAAGGCATTGATAATTCCAGGCAAACCGGCATGGAAAAAGGTTGAATCTCCCAAAAACACCACCACTTTACGGGTATTGTTAAATAGTGACAATCCTGAACCCATGGCGGTTGAGGCCCCCATGCACATCATTAGTTCTCCCACCTGATACGGCGGGAGAAATCCAAGGGTATGACAGCCGATGTCTGCCACCGTAATATCGGTATCATTGAGAGCTTTTTTGATGGCGTGAAATGCACTTCGATGCCCGCATCCCGGACACATTTGGGGCGGACGTTTGGGAACAGAAGGAAAAGCGTCTTTTGGTGCTTCCATGGCCGCAAGAAGATCGGGCCAGGTTTTTTTGAGAATTTCAAACACCTTGTCCGGTGTATATTCTCCGACCCAGTCTTCAAGATCCATTTTTCCAAAAATTTTGGTGGATAACTGCCGGTCATAGGCCAGCTTTTTGATTTCTTTTTCGATGACGTTGTCAAGTTCCTCTACGATTTTGACTTCGGTATGGGCCTTGAGAAAATCTTCGACCACTTTTAAAGGAAGCGGATAAACAATACCCAGTTTTAATATATCGGGTTTGTTGTCTGCATGTTCAAGGACATCCATGACGGATAAAAACGGCAGCCCCATGGTGATGACGCCACGGGCACTGTTTCCCTGATCAAAGATTTGATTTAAAGACGATTGGTTTGCATATTTTTCCACTGCTTCAAGGCGTTGCAATGCTTTTCGCTTCAATGGGAACACATCCTCAGCAATGGGAACATAGGGGCCGTTTTTGGTATCAAAGCGTGGGGTTTTGTCCAAGTCTTTTGGATGCCAGCCTTTAAAATCGATCTTCTCCTTGGCATGGCAGACATGGGTGGTCAGACGTAAAATAACCGGCATACCCTTGTCTTTCGAAAGTTTTGCAGCGGCTTTATAGAATGTGTAGATCTCCGTCGGTGACGCCGGTTCAAAAACCGGTGTGTAACTCAAGCAGGCGTAATGCCGGTTATCCTGTTCATTTTGTGACGAGTTGGCTCCCGGGTCATCTCCCAAAACGATGACCATTCCGCCGATGATGTTCATCAGACTCAGCTGCACGAACGTATCCGCCGCAACGTTGAGCCCAACGCTTTTAAAAAACACCGTGGACAGATGTCCGTTGACGGCAGCACCGTAGGCGACTTCAGTGGCCACCTTCTCATTGACCGAAAATTCAAAATAAAACGGTCGTTTTTCCTTTGGAATGGCCCGAATGGCTTCTGCGATTTCCGGGGTCGGTGAACCCGGATACGAGGTGACCACAAGGGTATGTGATTCAATCATGGCCCGAACAAGGGCAGTATTTCCCATTACGATTTCCGAGAAAGGTGATTGTTTCAACAGTACTTCTCCAAGTATTTTCATGAGGCTGCTCCTTGTCTATTCAAGAATGACCCGAAAGCGTTCAGGTTATCTCAGTTCGATCGTTTCAAGGTATTCTTTAACTTGGCCGGTGGTTGAAAGGAACATTTTTGAGCCGGTCATAAATGTGGAGATATCGTCTTCATTCCCGCAGGTCCTGGCAAACTCCGGGCCGATGACGGTGGAAGGCTCCGGTGCCTCTGGTTTTTGGGTCATGGCATCCACATACATGTCGAGCCGTTCCTTTAAAATTTGAAAATAATCGATATCTTGACCGATCATAAGTTCGGTTGTTGTTGACAGATGCTGTGAAAATTCATAAATCGCCATCCAGAAAAGCTCTAAAAGCGGGTTCTTATGGGGATTGTTTTCCAGATAATACGATATACTCCACCCTACACTGATAATCTTTAATATCTGAAGTTCGTATTCAACCGTGTTGCGCTTGATGTTTGCCTCTTTTGGGAGCCGTTCCATCAGCCATTTGATATCTTCCCGGTCAATGGCGAAATTGAACAGATCATCTCTTACTTTTTCAATTTCTGATTTTTTCTCTTCTGAATGTTCCATGGATTACCTAACCTGGTTCTGGGTTGGCAAAGGATGTCATCTACTCGATGGAAATGATGATTTTTCTGTTTTTTTTGTGTTCCTCGATCTCGGCAAGGGTTCCCAATGGTTCTTCGGTTTTTGAGATTTCAATGATTTGATCAAGGTCGATACCCAAATCGTCAAGAACCTTTACGGCTTTACGCGGCACCAATTTTGACGCCACCTTAATGACCGCAAGGGGAACCGTCATGGTTGTGTCTGGTGCTGTATCACTGTTTTTAAAAATCCTTATTTTCAGCTTTAGCATGGATGCGTTCCTTCTTTTTTATATTCAATTCAAAGAAAGTTGCGCCTTCAATGGGATTGAACCGATATGGCGCTACTTCCTTGAACCCCAAAGCCTTGTATAACATATTTGCCTGTTTCATTGAGGGAATCGTATCGAGTCTCATCAAATCATACCCCATATCCCTGGCGGCTTTGATAACAACTTCAGCCAATAATTTTCCGACCTTTTGTCCTCTGAAATACGGTTTTACGTAAAGACGCTTCATTTCACAAATACCTTGACCTAAATCTCGAAGAGCCACACAGCCGATGGGCTGATTTGCATCCAGCGCAACATATAAACAGCCCCGAGGGAAAGCGTATTGTCCAGGAAAATTCTCCATCTCTTTATCAAAGTCCTGAAAGCCCAAATCAAATTCCAGAGATTCAGCATATTCCCGAATCAATTCCTTTGCTTTTTCAACAAATTCTTTTGTATTTGCTTCAACAATTTTTATCATGGTTACGTAAAAACTAAGAACTTCAGAAAGGGTTGTCAATGACATTCGGTGCCGGATTGGATGACCCTATTTATAGGCAATGCCTTTAAAGAATGTATAACAAAAAGTTGGCGACCGATAAGAGAATTGGCCTTCACTTTGGCCTGTAGATCAATCAGACATTGTATCGTCTGCCATGCTTCCTTACTGTCCGGATGAAAAAAAGTAGAACCGTGGTCTCCTTCAATTACCGTAATGGTTCCATTATTTTTCAATTTTGCTTTTAGATGAAATAATGCCCCGATCGGGTTTTTTAGATGCTCCAGCACAAAACATACAAATATGTGATCAAAACTGCTGTCTAAAAAAGGCAAATCGAAAATGTCGGCATTAAGAAAAGCTGCATTCTCATATCCTGATGATTCTATTCGAGCTTTTGCGGTATTAAGAGACGTTTCTGTTATATCCATACATGTAAAGCGAGTATCAGGACTATGGGTTACCAGCGTGATCGTTTGAGCGCCAACGCCGCACCCGACCTCTAATACAAAAGCCCCGGGTGGATACGTTGTGTCTTTATGCAGCAATTCCGTCAGGGTGGTCGCCTGATCAACAAGCCTTTCATTCTCTCTTTCTGAATATCCATGAACGTATTTATGTCCACAAGTTCTCATGGGGTTTCCTTCGTTAGTCTTTACAGTTTTATTCAAAATGAGCGCTATTGTGCCACAAACATACCGCTTTATAGTATTTCGTCGATCAAGGTTTGACAAGAAAAAGCTGCGGTAATTAACAAAAGAAGGGCTTTTGGTGGAGTAGTATCCTGTTTTTAGTTGATCACATCATCGGGAATTCGTAAAAGCCAACTTTCAGTGATTCAACGGAGCTGTATAATAGAGGTTTTGAAGCTGTTGTGTGAATATGAAAAAGAAGTGGAGGATACAAATTGGAGGATTTGGTTCATGGCTTCCGTGTGTTGCGCAAGGATGGATCGTTCGGATTTTTGGAGTAAATAAGTTTTGGTGTGTTATTGAAAAAGCTAAACACTCTTAAGGCTACAAACATAGACGAGAATTAACTCCAGTTCTCGTCGCCATCTTTGCCGGTTAAAATCACAGAGATGCCGCCGGCAGTATTCACATTAACACCCATAATAAGACCGGTTGGATTTGTCAAACTGACTTGGCCTTGGGCAAGAGCCGGGACGACACCGGTGGGTAAAAGTCCCCTATTGTTGAATCCACAGGTATTTGACCGTTAATGTCGTACCTGTAATATCTACGCCGTTTTCCAAAGTAACGGGGCCCTTTATAAGGGTGTCGACACCTGGCGCATAGCCCGCATTTCCATCTACTTCAAAAAATACGGTATAAGTCTCAGCTACCGTGTCAAATTCGATACAGGCATCTGTGTTGCTTCTCACGGCCCTAAATTTCGCTAAATTCATGTCATCGTATATCTGCCTTACCGATGTTTGGAGTCTGTGTCTGGGTAACCAGGAAATATAGCTGGGTACTGAAATGGCCGTCATTATACCAAGAATGCTAAAAGCAACGAGGATTTCAGTTAACGTGAAACCTTTCGGATTCTTCAGTTTTTTCCAACAACAAAACGATCTTTTTTTATACATCAGTATCTCCCAAGAACAAAGCGATCTGTGTTTTTCCGCCGTTAACCGGCGTATATGTATCAATCATTAAGCCTTCACTGCCTTTAAAAAGAGCCAAGAATGCGGTGGCTTCCGGGTCATTCATTCGCGACGGCTCAAATCCTCGTTCAACCCGAATCGACCAACCTGTCCGGACCAAATTATTTTTATAATATTTTAAGACTTTTTTCGCTGAATCGATGGTTTCGAGCTCGGCATAGCACCCGCCATTCAGCCGCATGATGTTCACAATTTTAGAGTTTGGATAGCGGGATATCTTTCCATTGAAATTGTATGGCATTTTATCCATGCATCCTGAAACAATGCACACGAATGCCATCAACAGCAGAGATAACACGAAAGTCTTGGATTTCATAAGCCGTCCCTTTATATTAACTATCGGAACTTTTTCGGTAAAGTTTATGCAAAAATTATGCAAAAAAAGTGGGAAGGCTATAAAAAATAAAGATATCGATGAGTTAGCTTGGATGGACACATCGCCGAATCAAGAGCTTGAGACAATATTCGGCAATTTTTGTGTCGTTTTTTGGCAGTTTTCACCTGTATAATTCATTGTTTCGCACTCATATTTTTTATGTAAACCAATTGAATGGTTATACATCTAAAAAAGTGTCACAGTTTAAAATCCTTTTGGCTCACTCGCTATAGCAGGGTTTTGAAAGTTCAAATTGCATCTTTATTAAAAATTCGACAATCATTTAACTTAGCACATTATTTCTTGATATTTGAACCTATAAATCGTAGTTTGTGTCCATCCATAAATATTTATTGGGCACAAATTAAGTTTCAAAAATATAACACCGATATCGGCCTATGAAGAATCATGTAAATAGGTTTGTATTGACCATCATTCTGTTGCTGGTCGCATCTTGCGCTCCGTTCAAACCCCAGGAGAGGCAGGCACCGGAAGGTGAATTGCCGCGCTCTTTTTCGCTCTATACGTCAGAATCCAAACCAGAATCACGGTGGTGGGAAGAATTTAATGATCCTGATCTCAACGTGCTTATCACTGAAGCGCTCTCCGACAACTTAACTTTGAAAGAGGCCTGGTTCCGACTCGTTCAAACCCGGGCTTTGGCCGTTCAGGCCGGTGCAGCACTTTATCCGGATCTGGCAGGAACCGCCGAGGCTTATTATGCGCGTCAGCGGTTAGACAACGGTTCCCGGAAAACCATATCCAATGAAGACTATTCCCTGGGAGTAATAAGCAGCTACGAACTGGATCTCTGGGGGCGTATTCAGGCCGGGCGCGAATCCGCTTTGCTTGAAGTGACCGCCGCCCGGGAAGACTTAAACACAGCGGCAATGACCCTGGCGGCTGAAGTGGCCAATCGCTGGGTTAACATTATATCCCAGCGGATGCAAAAACGGCTTCTGGAACGTCAACTTCAAACCAACTTGACATTACTGGAGCTCATTGAACTCAGATTTCGAATGTCTATGGTATCGGCGGTGGATGTTTATCAACAAAAACAAATTGTTGAAGACACCATGGCTGAAATTCCTCTGGTTGAGGGCGAAGAACAGGTGCTGAGGCATGAACTGGCTCTGTTGCTGGGAAAGCCTCCGGGAACATTATTAACGATCAGCCGGGAAGATTTTCCGCAACCGGCCGAAATTCCGGCAACCGGACTGCCGGCTGATCTTCTTGCATCACGTCCGGATTTGCGAAGGGCTGGAATGCTTTTGCAGGCTGCGGACTGGCAAGTGGCAGCCGCTCGGGCAAATCGTTTGCCGGCAATTCGCCTGACTGCCGGGGCCCAATATGAAAAAGGCAATATAAATGTACTTTTTGACAACTGGCTGCTCAACCTGGCGGGCAATTTGACTGCACCAATATTCGATGGGGGCCGACGGGCGGCAGAAGTGGACCGCAGAAAGGCTCTCGTGGATGAAAATTTGTCTGCATACCGGCAAGCGGTTTTAACGGCCATCAGAGAAGTTGAAGATGCGCTGGTCAGTGAGGTCAAGCAGCGGGAACACATCAGGGCCCTCGAAAATGTAATGGTTACTGCCCGCAAGGCATTAGAGGAGGCAGGGATTCGGTATCGTAACGGGCTTACCGATTACCTGCCGGTGCTGACCCAATTGTTGGCGGTTCAAGGACTCGAAAGGAACTTAATTCGACAGCGGGCGATCCTGCTTAATGCACGCGTCCGTCTCTATCGCTCGCTGGGCGGAACATGGACGGACTCGCTAACCCCTTGAGCAATAAAGCTTGATGATCTCGTAAAAAGTCGAAAACGACGACAAAGTAAAAAGCTTCAAATTCAAGGCGCGCAAATCCTGAGGAATGAGGCGTACTTATGGTACGTCGCAGTGACGAAGGATGCAGCGCAACACAGAAGTTGGACTTTTTACGAAGTCGTAAAGTTTAAAAACCTAATAGGAATAAAAATGGGAGATAATAAGCAAAAAAATATGTTGCCGGAGAAACAGCCGGACTCTGCCAGAAGTCCACGACCCATCATCAGAATTGTTCTATCGCTTGTTATACTCGGTGCCGGTATCGGCGCAGCATTTTACATTAAAAATAGTGCGCCCCGAGCCAAAAAGCGGCCGCCGGTTAAGCTGAGTCCGACGGTTCTGATTCAAACGGTACAACCTTCCAGCTATCAGATTATCGTAACAGCCATGGGAACCGTTATTCCTGACCGGGAAGTGGTGCTAAAATCCCGTGTGTCCGGAGAAATTGTGGAGATCCATCCTGAATTCACGGAAGGCGGGTTTTTAAAAAAAGACATGAGAATTATCCAGATCGATCCTCAAGATTACGAGCTGGCTCTGGTTCGAAAGCGAAGTACGGTGACCGATGCCGAGTATGCCCTGAAACTGGAGTTGGGGCGTCAAGCAGTGGCCAAGCGAGAATGGGAGATTTTAGACCAGGGCAAGAAAGCGCAAGATATGGAAAAAGAACTGGCGCTACGCCAGCCCCACCTAAACAAGGTCAGAGCAGAGCTATCGGCAGCTGAGGCCGAACTAGAAGCGGCAATGCTCAATCTTGAGCGAACCCACATCACGGTGCCATTCAATGCCATGGTGCGTTCAAAGTCAGTGGATCGCGGCTCCCAGGTAACACCCCAGGACTCGCTGGCCGAACTGGTGGGCACCGATGCTTACAGAGTCCAGGCATCCTTGCCGGTGGATCGCCTCGAATGGATTGACGTTCCGGTTCGAGCCGGCGATCACGGTTCCAAGGCCCGAATCATTTATGGCCAGGGTAATGAATACAGCGGGACGGTTATCCGGTTGATGGGAGATCTGTCAACCGAAGGGCGCATGGCTCGGATCCTGTTGGAGGTTGCTGATCCGCTTGGCTTGAACGCTTCCAATCAGGATCACACACCCCTTTTAATCGGCGAGTACGTCAGGGCGAAAATCCTGGGCCGCAAACTTGACAACGTATTTCAAATTCCGCGTACGGCCTTGAAAGATAATTCAAGTATCTGGATCGTAAGTGAAAACCAAACATTGGAAATTCGAAAGGTACGTCCGGTCTGGCGTGATGCCGACGTCGTCCTGCTGAAGGACGGCCTGAAACCTGGAGAACAGTTGATCGTTTCGGATTTGCCTGCACCTGTGGAAGGAATGAGAGTGCGAGTCGAACCATTGAAATCTGAAATGAAAAGAGACCAACCCGTGAAAGAAAAAGCAGCAAAGGATGGAAATTCTTAGTATGAAAAGCCTTTTGCAAGATGATTCCAAAAAAAAGGGACCCATTGCCTGGATGGCCGGTCATTCCGTGACGGCCAACCTTCTCATGCTGGTGCTTCTTGTGGGAGGATTCTTTATGGGCTTTCGCATCAAGAAGGAAGTATTTCCTTACTTTGAACTGGATCGGGTCCAAATCACCGTTCCCTATCCCGGTGCCAGCCCCCAGGAAGTGGAGAGGGGCATCATATTGGCCATAGAAGAGGCCGTGCAAGGCTTGGAAGGTGTCAATGAAGTTCGGGCATCTGCCAGAGAAGGGGTTGGTACGGTCACCGTGGAGATGATAGAAGGCGAAAATCTGCAAAAGCTGGGTCAGGACATCCAGAGTGAAGTGGATCGGATTACGTCTTTTCCCGAAGAAGCAGAAGAGCCCCGGGTGGTAATAGTTTCCAGAAAGCGTTTTGTTGTTTCTCTGGCGCTTTACGGCGATCAAAGCGAAGGGGTGCTACGTGAATATGCTGAGTATTTGCGGGACCGATTGCTTCAGGATCCGGATATTACCCAGGTGGAACTGGTTGGGGTGCGTAACTATGAAATCAGCGTTGAGATTTCCCAGGACAAATTAAGAACTTATAACCTTACCATAGAGGAGGTTGCCCAGCGGATCGGCAGGACGTCCGTTGAACTTCCCGGCGGCGCCGTCAAAACTCCCGGAGGCGATATCCTGGTTCGCGTGAAGGAACGCAAGGATTACGGACGCGAATTCGGAAAGATTCCGATTATTACGGCCAACGATGGAACCCAGGTTCTGCTCGAAGATATCGCCGATATTAAGGACGGATTTGAAGAAACCGACCATGCCGCCACGTATAACGGAAAACCCTCCGTAATGATCGAGGTCTATCGGGTCGGCGATCAAACCCCTGTTTCAGTATCCAATGCCGCCAAACAGGTGGTGGAGGCGGTAAACCAGGAACTGCCTCCGGGCCTGGTGGTTGTTCTTCGCAATGACCGGTCGGAAATCTACCGGCAGCGCATGGAACTTATGGTTAAAAACGGAATTATAGGGTTGGGTCTGGTGTTTATTTTGCTGGCATTGTTTCTGGAAGCTCGGCTGGCTTTCTGGGTGGCTCTGGGGATTCCCATCTCTTTTATGGGTTCTCTTTTCTTTTTGCCGGCACTGGGTGTCAGCATTAATATGGTCTCCATGTTCGCGTTTATCGTCACCCTCGGCATCGTGGTGGATGATGCCATTGTTGTTGGAGAAAACGTCTACCACCATCGCCAGCGAGGCGTTCCCTGGTTTAAAGCTTCTGTTTCGGGGACTCGAGAGATCGCCATGCCGGTAACTTTCAGCGTTTTGACCAACATGATTGCTTTCGCACCCATGTTTTTCGTTCCCGGTATCATGGGGAAGGTTTTTAAACAAATTCCCGTGGTCGTGATCAGTGTGTTTGCGATTTCGCTGATTGAGTGTTTTTTGATTCTTCCTGCCCACGTTGGCCATCAGAAACAGTTTCGTAAGGGGTTTTTCAGCAGGATCAACGATCGGCAGCAAAGATTCAGCAAGGCCTTTGTTCGTTTTGTTAAGCGGAGATACGGCCCATTGTTGGGATTGGCCCTACGCTGGAGATATGTGACGATGTCTTTGGGTGTTGCTGTTTTGCTGATTGTGGCCGGCTATGTGAAGAGCGGGCGCATGGGATTTGAGCTTTTTCCAAAGATCGAATCCGATTATGCCAAAGTGACGGCCACACTGCCGTTCGGGACTGCGTTTCAAAAAACCGAAAAAGTACAGCAGATGCTGGTCAAGGCGGCCCAGGAAGTTGTCGATGAAAACGGTGGAAAAACACTCATGGAAGGAATTTTCGCCAGGATCAATGGCAACCAGGCCGATGTTCGTATTTACTTGACGCCGCCGGATAAGCGCCCGATGTCGACTGCGCAAATAACGGAACGCTGGCGGGAACGGGTGGGGGCTATTCCGGGATTGGAATCCATTTTATTTGAATCCGATGCCGGTGGACCCGGGCGCGGACCCGCAATTTCAGTAGAACTCAGTCACAAAGATATTGGTCTGCTGGAAAAGGCTGCGGCCGAGGTTGCAGATGCCCTGGGTTTTTATCCGATTGTAAAAGATATCGATGACGGTTTTTCACCTGGCAAACAACAGATCGATTTTCAGATCAAACCGGAAGCCCGCAGTCTTGGATTAAGGTCCAAGGAGGTGGCCAGGCAAGTCCGGCATGCTTATTATGGCGCCGAAGCCCTACGACAACAGCGGGGTCGTAATGAGGTCAAAGTCATGGTCAGGCTCCCCAAGATCGAACGGATTTCCGAGTATAATCTTGAAGAAATGATATTGCGGACGCCAAACGGTAGTGAGATTCCCTTGCGTTATGCCGTGACCATACACCGGGGGCGCGCCTATACCGATATCAATCGTCGGGACGGTCACCGGATCGTGACAGTGACGGCCGATGCCCGGCCCCGAAGTAAGGCGGGCGAGATGTCGGAGTCGCTTAAATCTGAAACCCTGCCGGAATTGAAAAACAAATATCCCGGTTTGACCTATAGTTTTGAGGGCCGGCAGGCTGACCGACGGGAAAGCATGCAGAGCCTGATGCGAGGACTTTTGGCGGCCCTTGTGGTCATTTTTGTCATGCTGGCCATTCCACTGAACAGCTATATTCAGCCTTTGATCATTATGGCGGCCATTCCCTTTGGCATCGTGGGAGCCGTACTCGGTCATCTGATCATGGGCTACAGCCTGAGCGTACTCAGCATGTTCGGCGTGGTGGCGCTGAGCGGGGTGGTGGTCAACGATTCGCTGGTGCTGATCGATTTTGCCAACCGCAAGGAGCGGGCCGGAATGAGTCGGCGTGACGCGATTCATCAGGCGGGTATTCACCGTTTTCGGCCGATTATTTTAACTTCCCTGACCACTTTCGGCGGCCTGTCACCGATGATTTTTGAAACGTCCCGCCAGGCCCGGTTTTTGATTCCCATGGCCCTTTCTTTGGGATACGGCATTTTGTTCGCGACCGTGATTACGCTCGTTCTGGTGCCGTCCTTTTATCTTATTATTGAAGATATCCGTCAATTGATCAGAATGAGATTCTCGTTTGATATCAAGGCCGGGCAAGAAGATGGACCCTAATTTTAGAACGTCTCGGCCAATATCTCCAACCACCTAATCTTATTACAACTTCTTACTTGACTGACGGATACCTTTAGCCGTATATAGAGTGGGATAGCAATTATTGAATAATGTTCCCATAATTTACAGACCGCATCCAATCAAATTAAATTTCAAGTTAAAAAATGGACAGACCTTGCCATCAATTGAGTATTGTCGCTCAACTGGCGTTTAAGGAGGACTTTATGTTAAAAAAACTTGTACGGGGAGTAACCGCAGTGTTTTTTTTCTTTTCCTTGTCATTTTTAACTTCTCAAACAGTCATGGGGGTTGATAAGACGTTTACGTTTGGTTTGCTTTTAGTCGGCCCCTATAATGATCACGGATGGAGCCAGGCCCATTTTGAAGGGGGAAAATATGTTGAAAAAATGATTCCTAATGCCAAAATGATATATATCGACAAGGTCAACCCGGCCGATCGTCCCGGCATTACGATTCCCCAGCTCGTAGATGATATGGTGGAAAAAGGGGCTAAATTAATCATCGCAAATTCTGATGACATGAAAGACGGAACCAGAGAAGCAGCCCGGATGCATCCTGAGATACATTTTCTTCATATTTCCGGTGACGATGTTCTCACCGCAAAGGCGCCTAAGAATCTTAGCAACCTCATGGGGCGAATGGAATACGGAAAAATGATGGCCGGATTTGCCGCGGCAATGACCACAAAAACCGGTAAAATTGGATATCTTGGTCCTCTTATAAATGATGAAACCCGGCGATTGGCAGCATCTTGTTATCTGGGCGCTAAATATGCCTGGGAAAAGGTTCTGAAAAAAGATCCGGCAAAGTTGAAGTTTCAGGTCACCTGGATCGGCTTTTGGTTCAACATTCCCGGTGTAACCGCTGATCCCACTCAAGTTGCCCTGAACTTTTTCAACTCCGGATATGATGTTGTTCTTTCCGGGATAGACACCACTGAAGCTGTCGTTGTTGCGACGCAAAAACGGAAGGAAGGAAAAGAAGTCTGGGCAGTACCCTATGATTATATCGGGGCGTGCGAAGGCGGGACTGATGTATGCTTGGGGGTCTCCTATTTCAATTGGGGTCCGGGATACGTTTCTTTTGTAAAAGCATCAATGGCAGGAAAATGGACGTCCAAATGGGTCTGGTTGGGGCCTGACTGGAAGGATATCAACAATTCTGATACCAGTGCAGTTGGTTTTATGGCCGGGTCTGCATTGTCTTCATCAGCCAAAGCAGCTTTAAATATATTTATCAAGGATCTCGGAACAGGCAAAGCAGAACTTTTCAAAGGTCCCCTTTACTATCAGGACGGCAATTTATTTCTTAAAGACGGTGAAGTTGCGACGGATAAAAAGGTTTGGTACATGAAACAGCTTTTAAAGGGGATGACCGGGCAAAGCGGCGCTAAATAGTTCAAATAGTTCTAATGAATCTTTTTGGGTATTCTCTAAGATGTGGGTAGAACTCCGGAAAATCCACAAATATTATGGGCCGGTAAAGGCCAATTACGGAGTTAATCTTACCATTGAGCCAGGCACTATCCATGGCATTCTCGGTGAGAATGGTGCGGGCAAGACCACATTAATGAAAATACTTGCAGGTTACAGCGAGAAAACCAGTGGCACTATTCTTGTTGATAATTCCCCTGTAAATTACAAGACCCCTGCCCAAGCCTCGGAACTGGGTATCGGTATGCTTTACCAGGACCCTCTCGATTTTCCCCTTCTGTCGGTGTTGGACAACTTCATGTTGGGACAAACCACCGGAATAGCAGACAAGAAAAAAACATTTAGAAAGATTTTTGAAAAGACTTCAGATTCATTTAATTTTTCTCTTCAACCGGATACTTTTGTTAAACGTCTTACCATTGGTGAAAGACAGCAACTTGAGATTCTGAGGCTTTTGGCCCGGGGAATTCAGGTCCTGATTCTTGATGAACCCACCACCGGCATATCCAGTTTGCAGAAAAAGACCCTTTTTCAGGCCCTTAAAAAACTCGCTTCAGAGGGTAAAAGCGTCATCCTGGTGTCTCACAAGCTGGAAGATGTACAAGCCTTGTGCGATAAAATAACCGTGCTGCGACAGGGAGCCGTAGCGGGGCAAATGGAAAGACCTTTTAGTATAAACATTTTGTTGGAAATGATGTTCGGTTCACCCCCTCTCCCACCCACACGTGCGCAATTAAAAACCGGGGAAATCATCCTTGAGATGAATCAGGTATCTGCTCCAGGGGGTCGCACAGGTTTAAGAAACTGTGACATCACCGTTCGCCACGGAGAGGTGATCGGTTTGGCCGGCCTTGAAGGAAGCGGCCAGGACGTTTTCCTCAGAATCGCAGCAGGTCTGAAGCAACCGTCCAAAGGATCCATACATCTTCAGGGCGTGAAAATGAACGGCAAGGATTATCATACATACAAAAACCGGGGCGTAACCTACTTGCCGGGCTCTCGCCTTGAAGAGGGATTGATATCAGGATTGAGCATCGCCCAGCATCTTTTACTTCAGGACAAACAAAAAGGGGTTTTTGTAAAAAGTGTTCACGCCTTTCGAAAAGCGCAAAAGAGCATCGCCCAGTTTCGAATCAAGGCCGAACCGGAATCTTTTGTAGAATCTCTTTCCGGAGGGAATCAACAACGCCTGCTTCTTTCTTTCCTGCCCGCCGATCCGATTTTGCTTCTATTGGGGAACCCAACAAGAGGGTTAGACATGGAATCTGTTCTCTGGGTTTGGCAGCACCTCCATCAATATTGTGCACACAAGGCATGTATTGTTTTTTCATCTTCAGAACTCGATGAAATCCTGATGAATGCAGATCGAGTGCTGGTCTTTTTTGATGGCACTATAATTAAAGATGCACGGACAGAACAAACAGATGTCCATGAACTTGGACGGGCTATTGCAGGCAAAACTTAACCCAGATATTTCATGAACAACATAATATGAGGATATTTTTTAGATACATACTTGAAGGTATGCTGACACTGTTTGCGGTGTTTTTTTTCACCACAATAATTCTACTTGTTTCCGGCGCCCCGCCTTTTGCTGCCTATTATCATATTTTCAAAGGATCACTGGGATCCTGGATAAAATTGGGACAGGTGATACAAGTCTGGATACCGCTGACGCTTTGCGCTGCAGGCCTTTTATATACATTCAGAATCGGTCTCTGGAACATCGGTGTTGAAGGGCAGGTCATGCTGGGCGCCGTGTTCACGACAGCAGTTCTTAGGATTGACGCGGCAAAGAGCATGCCGATGCTTTTTATTGGCCTGTCGTTTCTGGCCGGCATCTCAGGTGGTGCGATATGGGCGATCGTTGCAGGGGTTTTAAAAACAAAAGGGGGAGTTAATGAAATTTTTGCAGGACTGGGGCTTAACTTTGTCGGTCAGGGGGTTATCCTTTGGCTGATATTCGGACCTTGGCGGCGTCCCGGAATCGCTTCCATGAGCGGAACCGAACTATTTCCTCAGGAGTTGTGGCTTCCCTTTTTTCCGACCTTACGGCTTTCCCCTGTGGGGCTGGTTCTCGCTTTGTCAGCCCTGGTTTTAACAGCACTGTTACTGCGTTATACTCATATAGGATTAAACTTGAAAGCCATCGGAAACAATCGCGATGCAGCCTATCTGTTCGGTCTGAGACCCGACCGATATATGATCATTGCCATGATTTTCGCCGGAGGGTTTGCGGGTCTGACCGGGAGTATTCAGGTTACCGGCGTGTATCATCGTCTTTTGCCGGCCATTTCCAGTAACTACGGTTACCTGGCCCTTTTGGTAGTGATGCTTGCAAACTACAATGTGTGGATAACTCCCTTAGTGGCTTTCTTTTTTGCGTGCTTAAACGTCGGCAGTATCCAACTTCCCATGATGCTTGAACTCGATTCGTCATTAAGCGGAGTGATTCAGGGCTCGCTGGTTTTGGCAACGCTGGCCGTATATTCATGGCGAATCCACGGGAAAATGTCCGGAGGAACCGCTGCGACATGACTGAGCTTGATTTAACCATATTATTTGCCGGCGTAGTGGCTGGAGCAGCGCCCATCGTCCTGGCGACGCTGGGGGAAACGATTACGGAAAAAGCAGGAATTATCAACCTCTCCCTGGACGGAACCATACTCTTGAGTGCCATGGCTGCCTTTGTTGTTGCCTTTGAAACCAACAATATTTTATTGGGCTTTGCTTTTGCTGCCGTCGTGGGGGGCATTGTTGCGGCAATCGTAGCGTTTTTCAGCATCTACCTTAACCAATCACAGGTGGCGGTGGGATTCGTTCTAACACTCATGACCCGTGACCTTGCCTATTTCCTCGGCAACTCTTATTCCCGTCTGCAGGGTCCCCAAGTTGATCCTCTTCCGGTTCCGCTTTTAAAAGATATACCCTTTCTTGGACAGATATTTTTTAATCAAAACCTATTGGTTTATTTCAGCCTGGCCATGATCGTATTTTGCTGGTGGTACATGTATAGAACTCCGCTTGGGTTGCAGCTCAGATCTGTGGGGGAAAACCCCCGGGCATCCTATGCCAGAGGGATAAATCCTAAAAAGCAGCAGATGATCTATTCAATTTGTGGCGGTCTGCTTGTGGGGCTTGCCGGGGCAACGTTTTCTCTGTCTGTGAAGCCGGGCTGGGGACGACCCCAGGGAGCTGAGGGAGTTGGATGGATTGCCCTTGTACTGGTTATTTTCGGCGGGTGGAATCCGATAAAGGCCGCTATGGGTGCCTATCTTTTTTCATTTTTGCAGGTCATTGGAATATACTGTCAGGGATGGTTGCCGTCCGTTCCGGCCCAGGTATTCCAGGTGGCGCCTTTTCCATTGATGATTTTTGCCCTTCTGGTCATGTCTTTGGCCCAGAAAGAGTCTGTGCTAAACTGGGCTGAAGATAACATCCGAATAAAATCAATATTGGCGTTTTTTTCCGGCAGCGTTCCAACCTCCTTGGGCAAACCTTTCAGACAGGACTGATTGACAACTTTTTTAATCTATTATATAAATCGCAATACATTTTTCAATATCATATATAAGTCCAACCTCAACGAGGTCCAACCAGTGGAGCAACAACGATGGTAAAGGTCGGAATTATCGGAGGTTCCGGACTGGATGATCCCGGAATACTCAGCAATCCAGAGGTTATACAAGCAGACACCCCTTATGGAAAACCGTCTTCTGCATTATCTGTGGGCCAGATTAACGGGGTCGATGTTGTTCTTATTGCAAGGCACGGGGAAAAGCACAAGTTGAGTCCGAGCCAGGTCAACTACAGGGCAAATATTTACGCTTTAAAGGACCAGGGCGCGACTCATATCCTTGCAACAACGGCCTGCGGAAGTCTTAAAGAGGACATAGAAAGAGGACATTTTGTCATTGTTGATCAGTTTATTGATTTTACAAAACACCGAAAAATAACATTTCATGATTCCTTTGAAAACGGGGCTGTGCATACGGCCATGGCCGAACCTTTTGACATCGACCTGCGAAAGACGCTTTATAAAGCAGCAAAAGATTTAAATTATGAAACCCACTACGGTGGAACAGTGATAACCATCGAGGGGCCGAGGTTTTCAACCAAAGCAGAGTCAAAGATGTTTAAGATGTGGGGAGGGGATGTTATCAACATGTCGATAGCGACCGAGGCGGTTCTGTCAAATGAAGTAAAGATACCGTATGCGGTGGTCGCCATGTCTACCGATTACGACTGCTGGAAGGAAGATGAGGAGCCGGTTTCATGGGAAGAAATCCTGGAAGTATTCAACCAGAATGCTGATCGAGTTAAAAAGCTTCTAGTGAATGCTGTTTCAAACATCGCCTAAAATCTGCAATTGCCGATTTCGCTGCAGTTGCAAGTTGAGCTTGCGAAATCCCGCTTGCGGGGGCGCAGGGCGTGAAGCTGTAATAAGCTACCGCGAACGCCCTGCAACACAGTCCCGCCATAGGCGGGATGAAAGGGGTGATCCTGAAGGGTGAAAAATTTTGAAAAATTCGTAAAAGTCAATCCACAGTAATAAAGTAAGTCAGGATCTACTTCAAGAAGGGGTTTATCTGTTTAGAAATATTGTTTATATTTTCCTTTTCAAAAATTTTCATGCAGTTTTTAGGTATTAAGTGAGGGAGTTAATATGAATCTTAAAGAAAAGATCAGAACCGTGCCACACTGGCCCATTGAAGGGGTGATGTTCCGGGATATTACGACCCTTTTGCAGGACCCCGCGGCATTCAAAGAAACGTGTGACATGCTTTATCATCGTTACCGGGACATGGAGGTTGAGAAGGTGGTCGCCATTGATGCAAGGGGATTCATTTTCGGTGCAGTGCTGGCCTATAAACTTAACGTCGGGTTCGTTCCTGTAAGGAAAGCAGGGAAACTGCCCTATAAAACCATCAGCGAGTCTTACACCCTTGAATACGGTGAGAGTATGGTAGAGATGCATGTAGATGCCATTCAAAAGGGTGAAAGGGTCCTGGTAGTAGATGATCTGATCGCTACGGGCGGAACGATATCCGCAGCAACAAGGCTGGTCGAAAAACTGGAAGGTGAAATCGTTGAGTGCGTATTTATCATAGAACTTCCTGACCTTAATGGTATGGAAAAGATAAAAAAATATAAAGCGTTTACTTTAACCGAGTTTGAAGGAGAGTGATTGATCTGGATTATACCTAAACCGAACATTCAATAGTTCTCTCGGCCTGCAATCCATCGGATAAAAGGTTTAAACGGAGTCAAGTCTTCCAAAAATCAGCGGTTTACCAACATTTCTTACGAAATTGCCTATAAGTTCGAAACCCTTCAAAAAATTATTCCTCATGATACCGGAAGAAACAATGCTTTTGAGATTATGTCGAGCGTTGATCAATTGCCATATACAATAAAGGCCAAACTTGAATCTGTCAGACATATCACAGGTTTTTGAGATGGATGATATTTTTGTCTTTTGGATGGCTATCTGAATATTCATCAGGGTGAAAAGGAACTCGGATCATCATCCTGACTGAATTAAATGAAGAACTGATAAAGACAAAGCATCATAAATTTAAAACCGGCCTGGATCTAAACAAAATTATACAAGATGTTGTGTTGACGGGATGACCAGGTTTTCATTAAAATATTGAATCTGAGCGACAGATAGGTTATTAGTATCACATCGGATTGGAATCATTAGATATCTGGACTTTTTGCAGGATATCTCAAACTGGGAATCAATTTGAATAACAAAAAGGCAAATCTTAAATCCTACTTTTTAGCAATCCATTAGTACCTGTTTTGAATGGACAGTTTACAAAAAAAATAGTGTTGATTTTATTGGTCTTTTCTCATACTCAATAACAAACAGGAAAGAATTCCATTCCTTTTCCATTGAAATCTCCAATTAATTTCACACTCCCTTATTACGATAATGGGTTTAGGCGGGAAATACTTGATATGATAAGATTAATAAGCATTTTTTTATACTTGATCTTCTATGCATGTTCCCCATATTTCGCATTTGCCGTCACCTCGGATGAAAAAGACAAAAAGCAGGTGCTGGTGGTTCACTCCTATCATATTGGATATGCATGGACGGGCGAAGTGATGAATGGATTCCGCGATGTACTGAACAAACATAGCGATCTGGAAGTCTTCATCGAATATCTGGACGCCAAAAGGTATTTTGGAAAAGCTTATTTTGAAAATATGAAACAGATATATCGAGACAAATATAAGAACAGAGGCATCGATGTAATCATCATATCCGATGACGAAGCTTTCGATCTGGTGTTGGAAATCAGAGCAGAATGTTTTCCCAATGTCCCTATTGTTGTCTGCGGTTTGAACCAGGATCTTAAAATTATTTCCAATATCAACTTCGCGTATGCGGTGAAAGGAGGTCATGATGGTATCAGAACCACTATAGACTTAATTCTATCGCTTCAGCCCGATATTGAGACCGTTTTCTTTGTCAGCGATGATTCAAAAACTGGAAAGTCTAAACTGGAAACTGTTCGTCAATTGCAGCCGGCTTATAAAGAAAAAGTCGGGTTTAAATATCTGTCAGAGATGCGTATGGATGAACTCCAAGCAGCTTTAAAGAGACTTCCTAAAAAATCAGCAGTCTTTAACTTAATATTTATTAGAGATTCCTCAGGGAAGGTCTTTTCCATAAAGGAAAGTTCGCAGATGATTGGAAATAGTGCTGGGGTGCCTGTGTATCGCTCATGGGGCTTTCAGCCCGATACAAGTATTATGGGGGGTCATATTAATACCGGTTTCGTCCATGGTAAAAAGACAGCGCAGATCGCGTTGAAACTGCTTAACAATGAAGAGAAATTAAAAATACCTTCCATTCAGAAAGTAGACCTATTGTATATGTTCGATTACAGGGTAATGAAACGCTTTAATATTGGAATCAAAGATATTCCTGAAAACAGTGTCGTATATAACAAACCATTTTCCATATATGAAAAATACCGATGGCATATTGTTGGTATTGTCGTCTTTGTTATTTTACAGACAATACTAATCTTGTTTTTGGTGTTAAACCGTTCAATGCGAAGAAGGTCTGAGCAGGAGCTGAAAAAAAGCGAAGTGAAGTACCGCAATCTGGTTGATAATTCCATTGTCGGAGTCTTCCATTCTCGTCTCAATGGTGAATTGATTTTTTCTAACGACGCCCTGGCTCAGATACTCGATTTCGACAGCCCCGAACAGATGGTGGCCGAGGGGACTCTTCCTCGCTGGAGTAATCCAAACCAGCGCGAACAATGGCTGGCCGCACTTCAGGAGCAAGGCAGCGTGAGAAATTTCGAAATGGAAGCCATCACTCATACCGGTCGAAAAATCCACTGTCTCTTCTCGGCGAATCTGAATGCGGACAATATCTTGGGCATGGTGATGGACATCACCAAACGCAAGCAGACAGAAGAGGCGCTAAAAGACAGTGAAGAAAAATTCCGGAACTTGATGGAACAATCTCCGTTTTCTATACAGATTATAAAACCTGATGGGCGAGTAGATCAGTTCAATAAAGCGTTCATGGAGCTCTGGGGTATATCTGAGGAAACATTGCCGGAGGTTCTTGAAAAGTATAACGTTCTCGAAGACGAAGAGGCCAGGAAACTGGGCGTTATTCCACTTATTGAAAAGGCTATAAGGGGAGAGGCCGTGATACTGCCGGAGATAGAATATGATGCATCCAGAACGATGGAGAACCTCGATATCGTCGGTACTGACAGCAAAAAACTATGGATTCAGGCCCGATTGTATCCGGTCAAGAACAAAAAAGGCGAGGTTACGAATGTTGTTTTTATAGAGGAAGACATCACCGATCGCAAGCAGGCGGAAGAAAAGATTAACAACTATCAGGAACGTCTCAAGGCGCTGGCGTCTCAGTTGACCGTCACCGAGGAAAAAGAGCGCCGCCGCATTGCTGTTGACCTGCATGATCAGATCGGCCAGTCCCTGGCCCTGGCGCGCATACAGATAGCTGCGGCGAAAAAGTCTGCCGTTGACGACGGGCTGGCGGCCAAGCTTGACGACGTCTCGGAAATTCTGCGTGAGGCTGTCCAAGACACGCGGCACCTCATTTTTGATTTGAGTCCTCCGGTGATGCATGAAATCGGCCTGGGTGCAGCCATATCCGAATGGATCGATGATCAGATAGGAAAACGTTACGGTCTAAAGACAGAGTTTTTCGACAACATCGATCAAAGCTATAGAAAAACGCTGGATGAAAACGTGCGGGCCATTTTGTTTCGAAATGTGCGCGAACTGCTCATCAACACGGTTAAACATGCTCAGGCCAATCAGGTGAGTGTATCGATGGAAATTACCAATGGCCTTCTAAAAATCGTTGTCCGGGATGACGGTGTTGGGTTTAAATTTAGATCGGAATTGCAAAGTGTGAAACTTGATGGCAGTTTCGGTCTGTTCAGTATCAAAGAACGCATGGCCGATCTGGGCGGCACATTGGAAATCGAGTCCGAACCCGGCAAGGGGTGTACGGTCATCCTCAGCATGCCCTTGGATAGCGGATTGGCCTCCGGCTCGTAAAGAGTAATGGAAGAAAGCAAAGGTTTCAGGTGTCAGGTGTCAGGAAAATAGAGGTTTCAGTATTCAGTGTTCAGGTTTCAGCGGTTCCCTTTTTCTTTCCCGACACCTGACACCTGACACCTGACACCTGGTATCTGACACCTGAAACCTACATGTGCCTGAACTCAGAACTCAGAACACCTCAAAGAGGAAATGACTATTGACAAACCGAGTGCATCAGAATAGCATGACCATATAATATGTTAATAAAATATGGTTTAACCATGCAAGGGGGTTCCTGATGGCATTAGTAAAAAAAACCATAGAGTTGGACCAGGATGCAATCAACAGGATTAAAATAGCGTTGAATGCCAAAACAGAAAAAGAAGCGATCAACACGGTATTGAAGCAATTCGACACCGATATTCGATTGGCGGAGATTACGTTTCAAAATGCCGGTTCCTATGATTATGAATCGGTATTCGAGGACTGATTTTGCAGCAAAAAATTATCATTGATACAAATATTTACATCGATATTTTCAATAGGGGGCTGCAAAAAAATCTGAACAATCCGCTTAAGTATGTCGTTTTTTTAGCCCATCCGGTTCTTCATGAACTGTGGATGGGGGCAAAAGGGAAACGCGAAATCAAACACCTCTCTGAATTTCAGAACCGGTTTGTTCAGTTGAAGCGTATCGTTGTTCCCACGGTTTCCACTTTGATTGTTATCGGGCAGGCCTGTCAAAAACTCCGAAGCTCCGGCAGGCTTGACCCCACGCATCCAAAGCATTACAACGATATATCTATTGCAGCCCTGGCGCGTCAGGTCGGGGCCACCGTGATCACTCAAAATATTCGCGATTTTAAGACGATTCAAAAAGTTATCGACTTTGAGTTCGAACGACAACCCTAAAAAGGAATGGAGTATTGGAGTGATGGAGTGGTGAGAAAGAACCGAAACCGCGGATACCAAAAGTTAACGGTGTGGAAAGATGCCATCGAATACTATGTGCTGACGTGTGATGTCTTTCGGTCTTTTCCTTTCGAGTTGAAGCGGGTGTCCTCACAACAGATAGCATCATCCGATTCTGTTCACCGAAATATCGCGGAGGGATACTGCCGACGTTCGATCAAGGAATACCTCAATTTCCTGAACATTTCTCTGGGTTCTTTGGGTGAGTCCGTATCAGGGCTCTTCGGTTATGTTAATGCAAAACAAATATCCAAGGCACATTTTGAGAAACTCGATTCCTTAGCCTATAAACTTGAAAATGGGCTTTTGAAGCTTGTTGAAAGCCTGGAGCGAAAGCGAGACAAAGGAGAATGGATTGACCATTTGGTTGTCAAGGAAAGCAATGCCGTTTATGGAAAAGAGTAACCCAATACTCCATCACGCCAGCACTCCAGTACTCCAGTACTCCAACTCTCCAGTTCTCCGTGGAAACGTGAGCGGGATGCCCGTACCACCCACAGATTGTGACGAGGAGATTACGTAACCATGCCTACCACCATCCTTTTGGTCGATGATCATCCGGTTTTTCGAAAAGGACTGCGCCAGCTTTTAGAAGAAGAACAGGATTTTAAAGTGGTGGGCGAGGCCGGTGACGGGAAAGAGGCAATAGCACTTGTCGGAAAACTATCGCCGGATGTGGTGGTCATGGACATCAACATGCCGAATTTCAACGGCATCGAGGCCACCCGGCAAATTGTTTCCGATTTTCCTGAAACCAAAATCGTGGCCCTGTCCATTCACTCCGGGAAACGTTTTATCGAAGATATGCTGCGAGCCGGTGCCGCTGGCTACATCCTGAAGGAATGCGCTCCCGAAGAGCTGACAAACGGCATGCGCGCCGTAATACGCGGCGAGATTTACCTGAGTCCTTCAGTCACTGGAATTGTCGTTTCGGAGTTTGTGAAGGCAGAGACAAGCTTGCAGGATTCCGGAGATTATGATATGTGGACGGCCGGCAAGACGACCTCAATCATACACACCAAACTCCACCGGCCTCCGATTCCCCAAAACCATGTTCATCGTTCTCGGCTGCTTGAACAGCTTGAAAAGGGCCTCCGGAAACAACTCACACTGGTATCGGCCCCTGCCGGATATGGCAAGAGCATCCTCTTGAGCTGTTGGCTGGAAAACTGTGATTGCCCCAATGCCTGGTATTCAGCGGATGAGAGCGATAACAACCTACGTCAGTTTTTGATTTACTTTTTGACCGCTTTCCAGACCATGTTTCCCGACGCCGTGGAAAAGACCTTGGCCTTGGCAAACAGTGGAAATCTGCCTCCGATGAAGGTATTGCTGGCCAGCTTGATCAACGAAATGAACCTTGTTGATCAGGACTATATCCTGGTAATTGATGACATTCACCTGGTCCAGGAGAAACAGATATACGACCTGTTAACTGAACTGCTGCGACATCCGCCGCAACGCATGCACCTGGTGCTGATCGGACGGCGGGATCCGTTTTTGCCCATATCTTCCTTCCGAGCCCAGGGACTGATGACTGAGATCCGCTTGCAGGATCTGTGCTTTACATCGGCAGAGACAAAGGCCTACCTGGAACAGGTGCTTGGGGAGCAAATCGAGGATGCCGTCGCCGAAAAATGGACGGAAATAACTGAAGGCTGGATAGCCGGATTACTCTGGCGGGACTTTCCATGCACCACAGGGGCGATGCAGCCGGCATTTTGTCCGAACTGCCTGAAGACATTCAATATGTGACAGAATATCTTTTCAATGAGGTTTTTAAGAGTCAATCTCCGGAAATTCGCCATTTTCTTTTGAGTACGGCCATTTTGGATCGATTCTGTGCGCCGTTGTGCAAGGTGTTGGTCGGCCTGGATGCAGAGTTAAGGCCGGATGACATAAATTCCTGGGATATTCTTGATTTGGTTAAAAATCAAAACCTGTTCGTCGTCAACCTGGACGCGGAAAACCGCTGGTTCCGATACCATCACCTGTTTCAGCAACTTCTGAAAAACCAGTTGATGCTGCATCGGAGCTCCGATGAGATTGTCGCCCTCCATTCCCGGGCAGGCAATTGGTTTGCCGAAAACAATCTTATCGATGAAGCGATCCGGCATTTGCTGGCCGCTGGTGACGTGATCGGAGCGGCACAACTGGTTGAGAAAAATCGACAGGCCATGCTCGATAGTGATAGATGGTACGTCTTTGAAAAATGGCTGTCCATGTTGCCTGATACCGTTATTCAACAGCGGCCTATACTTCTCATGGCTCGAGTCTGGACACTCTATCATCAATTTGACATTCCGGCAATTCCATCGGTTGTTGATGCTGTGGAAGCGCTTTTAAAAGACGATCCTATGGAGCAGCATCTGCGTGGAGAAATCGATTTTTTTCGCGGGTATATTTACTATTTTCAGAATAAAGGTTCACACAGCCTGAAGCACCTTCAAGAGGCCCTGAAATTGGTTCCCGAGAAATATCATGAAATTCGAGGCCAGATCGAAATACTATATGGATTGGCCAGGCAAATGCAAGGTCAGAAAGAAGACGCCGTTAAAACTCTGACTGACTTGCTGAATCATAAACAGCCGCCATTTAGCGTAAGGAAGACCCGTCTGTTGGTGACGCTTGTCTATATCCACATTATCTCGGGAGATCTGTACAAGGCATTCGTTGCAAACCAACAACTCTTTGACTTCGCAACAAAAAACAACTACATCTATGCGAAAGTGTGGAGTGTGTATCTTAAGGGACTGATCCACTTTTACCGTAATGAACTTGGAATGGCCATCGATCATTTCGGTCAAGCAATAGAACAAAAATACATCTTTCACACTCGAGCTGTGGTTGACAGCATGGCCGGACTTATTTTTTCGTATCAAGCCGAAGGACAACCCGACCGGGCCGGCGAAACCATGCAAAGCCTTTTTAAGTATGTTGCTTCCCAAAATGATCCGACCTATTTAATGATTGCTGACTCATGTAACGTACGGTTGTCGATCATGCAAGGAGAACTGATATCAGCGATGGGTTGGCTTCGAGAAAGTTCTCCGCCCGTTGAGAACATGGTCTGGTGGCTGGAAATACCCGCTGTCACCCATTGCAAGGCACTTCTTGCTGAAGGATCGGACGAGAGCCTCGAGAAAGCCGAAATAAAGCTTCGGGAACTTTTGCAGCTGAATCAGGACAATCACAATACCTGTCATACGATTCACATTATGCCTTTGCTGGCCATGGTGTATCATAAGCAGGGGCGGGATGATGAGGCGCTCACCATTCTGGAACAGGCCGTCGACCTTGCAAAACCCGGCGGATGGATTCGGCCATTCGTTGAATTGGGTTCTCCCATGGTCGACTTGCTGAAACGATTGCCCAGGCAAAACGTCCACACGGAATTTGTCGAGAAACTCCTCGCTGCTTTCAGCGATAAGCAAACAGATCCTCCCGGTTTCCCAGTTCCCCCCTCTCCAAGTCCCCAAGTCTCCCCATCTCCAAGTCATCCCACTCCCCAGCCCCTGGTCGAGCCCCTGACCAACCGCGAGCTCGATATCCTGGATCTGCTGGCACAGCGTCTCCAAAACAAGGAAATTGCAGAGGAACTGTTCATTTCAAAGGAAACCGTCAAAACACACCTGAACAACATCTACCAGAAGCTCAACGTCACCAATCGACGGAATGCGGTTGAAAAGGCCAAAAATCTGGGAATCCTTTCCCCTTAGCCCGGAGATTTCACGCCCCTGAGGTGTTCACTTGCCTTGATAGCGGGATTTCCGCCACACTGCACAGGCGGACAAGTCCGCTTCGCTCCAACAAGGGCATTTATAGCGGTTATCAAAATAACGTTCCGTTTCGGCGGCCTACTTCAAACTGGTAAAGTAAACGATTCAATCCGCCAAAGGCGGACAAGTCGGAATGTATTTATGACAACAGCTATAGAACACCTGAATCCACAATTTTGATGCGATACGATTATATGATGGAGGTTTGACGCAGCAGTTCATGAACCGGCAGAAAAGAAAGCGCTGTTCCGCTTAGATCAAGTGTTTTATTGAGGTTCAGATTAATGATGTAGGCCCGCTCCGGATTGTATCTGTGGATGAAGCGGCGTAAAGATGCCGGCACTTTATCCTGTTTAAGGTGTTGGTATTTGACCTCCACCGGAATCAGACGTTGGCCGGCTTCAATCACGAAATCCACTTCGGCCTTATCCTTTGTCCGCCAGAAATTCAGTTTGGCAGCCTTGAACCTAAGTTTTTGTCTTAATAATAAAAAAACAAGATTTTCAAAAACAAATCCCCCTTCAGTCGGGCTTTCAAGGTGCCCGAAAAGCCCCAGGGAGTAGTTCCTGAAACCCAAATCCCAAAAATAGGGCACGGGTGATTTGCTGATTTCTTTTCGTACGTTGCGTGCATAAGGTGCCATGAGTTCGACAATAAATATCTTTTGAGCGTACCATAAATACTTTTTAACGGTAGGAAACGAAACATTCAACGTCGAAGCAAGCTCAGAGTAGTTCATTAACTGTCCGACCTGGCCGGCAAGAATTTTAATCATAGCGCTGAAGGCATCGGGCTTGTCCAATTTTAGAAGATAAGCAATATCCTTTTCCAGGATGCTACGGTAGATCTCATCGATGAGACGAAGTTTTTCGCCTTGTTCAACCGCCATGACGACTCTGGGGTATCCGCCGAATGTCATATATTCGATCAGCAACTGCTGTGCCCTGCCTTTTTCTATTGCCATAAAATCTGCAAGGTTTTCTTCATACCTGTAATCTGTCCGATGGTTGATAAATTCTTCCAAGGTTATGGTGGATAATTCAAATAGTCGTTTTCGGCCAACAAGCGATTCATGTATCTTTTGTTTCAACTCCAGACTTCCGGAGCCGGAAAGGATAAACTTATAGGGCAACTTAAGATCATAAAGGCCCTTCAAAAACAGGCCGGCATCATCTTTACGCTGGATCTCATCGATGAAAACATAACCGTGCTGCTGACCCAATTCCAGTTCGACTTTTCTAAGCAGTGCAGCCTGAGACTCAAAATGAGGTCTGTCCCATTCAATGTCGAGATTTAAAAACAGTGTCCGCTCACCGCGATTGTCCAGATGCTCCTGCAACATCTCCATCAGTGTCGTTTTGCCGGCCTGCCGGGGTCCGATGATAAGACTCATCTCCTTCTGCGGAAGATGATCAACCAATTCCGAAAACAACTTTCGCTTAATCATGATTTAATGATAGCACGAGAATTTATAAAGTCAATATGAATTATTTGCGCCCATAGCCCATACCCCCAACCTTCGTTTCATTATCCCCTGTCCCCTGCCCCATTTTTTTCAACCCAGAACCCGGAACCTTGAACCTTGAAACCTGAACCCGAAATCTCAAGGTTTTGAAAGCAACAATTTTTCTCCATGGATGACACTAATTTCTTCTGTAACCGGAAAATTTCTTTCTCCCATATACACCACAAATCCTTTGTGAATGACGCCTTCGTCGATGCCGGCTTGTAAATTGGCCCAGTCACTTTTACCAATGGATACCGAACACTTGAATTCAAATCCAATTCTCTCGGAGCCCCGGTCAATGATCAGATCGATCTCGGCACCGGCATGCGTTCTGTAAAAATAAAAAAGACTGCCGGCGTTTTGCAGCATTTCCAGGCTAATGAGTTGCTCAATCATAAAACCTTCCCAACTGCTTCCCCTTTTGGGCGATTCCAGCAGGGATCTTTCACTGGTAATTCCCAAAAGGTAATGCAATATCCCTGAATCCCGCATGTATATTTTTGCCGATTTTACGATTCTTTTTTTTATGTTCGGAAAATACGGGGATAAGCGTCGAACAATAAAATGACCTTCCATTAGATCCAGATAATTTTGAATTGTGTGATAGGAAACCCCCAGAGACCGTCCAAGGTCAGAAGCATTAAATAGGCCACCGTGCTGGTGAGCGAGCATAACCATCAACCGTCTGATCTGTATTGGAGATATCTTTACGCCATACCGCGGAATGTCACGTTCAACAAACGTGCGGAGATAGTTTTCCTGCCAATTTTGCCATTTGGATTCTGTTTTTTCTCTTAATGCATCTGGAAACCCGCCCTTCAACCAAAAATTATGAATGTCAATCTTCAGAGCGGTTATTTCCGAAAAGAGAAATGGCGTCAATTCAACAATACCGACCCTTCCGGCAAGGCTTTCTGAAATATGTTTCACCAGAACAGGATTCACAGACCCCAATAGGGTGTAGCTTCCGGTCTGTTGTCTGTCCAGATCAATCATAGATCTGAGAACAGGAAATAATTCCGGCAATGTCTGAGCCTCATCGATAATGAGAGGCGGTTCAAATCTTTTAAGTGCAAACTCAATGTCGTCTACAAACACTTGCTGATCAGACGGCCTTTCGAGATCAAAATATTCACCCTCAAGAAAGTGCTTGGCCAGCGTGGTTTTACCGCACTGCCTCGGACCCAGGATAAGGACCGCCGGGAACTGTTGTGATAATTCTCGCACCATGATTTCGGCTTGTCGTTTAATCATGGTTGAATATTAGCACTACAACTTCTATATTTCAAGTGTTTTTTAATCACTTCCGTCAAAATATCCCGTCCCCCAGTTTCTCCATCTCCCCATCTCCAAGTCTCCAAGTCTCTCCTTCCCCTTATCTTCCTGACCTCTGACCTCCGACACCTGTTGGAGCGAAGCGGAAATCCCGATTTATCGGGGATCCCCTATGACCTGTTCCCTGACACCTTTCCCCATCACTCCAGCACTCCAACACTCCATTTCTTTTCCCCCATCCCCCCGTCTCCCCGTCTCCCGTCTCCAGTCTCCCTCCCTGACCTCCGACACCTGTTGGAGCGAAGCGGAAATCCCGATTTATCGGGACCTATGACCTGTTCCCTGACACCTTTCCCCATCACTCCAGCACTCCAACACTCCATTTCTTTACCCCCATCTCCCCGTCTCCAAGTCTCTCCTCCCCATCTCCTGACCTGACCTCTGACACCTGTTGGAGCGAAGCGGAAATCCCGATTTATCGGGGATCCCTGACACCTTTCCCCATCACTCCAGCACTCCAACACTCCATTTCTTTTCCCCCATCTCCCCGTCCCCCCGTCTCCCCGTCTCCCGACCCTGACACCTGTTGGAGCGAAGCGGACTTGTCCGCCTGTGCAGTGTGGCGGAAATCCCGATTTATCGGGGACACCCGAAACCTGACACCTTTCCCCCATCACTCCAGCACTCCAACACTCCATTTCTTTACCCCCTCCCCCATTCCTAGCCCTTTTTTAGCCCTTTTTGGGGGATGTAAAGCCCCTTGGCGTAGACTAATCTAAAATTGCAATTATCCACCAGACCCATCTTTCTATAAAGATAAGGAACAAGAATCATGCCGTATAAGATTAAAGATAGGTATCTGAAACTTGGGACGCCGGCTATCTATCGCATCGACGTCGAGGGGCCTCTGGATGAAAGCTGGTCCGACCGCCTTGCCGGTATGTGTATCAACCCACACAAAAGAACGGATCAATCAACGGTAACGACTCTGATTGGAAAAGTGATGGATCAGGCTGAGCTGACGGGAGTGCTCAACAGCCTCTATGAATTGCACCTGCCGATCTTAGCGGTGAAAGTTCTCAACGAAAAAAATGGCGATCGTGAAGATGAACTGAAGCCTGACCAGCCATCTCTATTGGAATCTGATGGGTCAGATCGTACGAAATGATGGGCATCATGAATGGTAAATCAATTTGCCGCAAAGGAGCTATGAATAATGAAACAATTTAGAATCATTACACTTTTATTTGCAGCACTCAGCCTGTTCAATATCGCAGCCTTCACTCATACCGTTCGGGGGGAAGACAAAGGCACACAGGATCTGGCCAAGGCCGCCCAGAATCCGGTGGCCAACATGATCAGCCTGCCGCTCCAGAACAATACCAATTTCGGTGTCGGGCCGGGGGACGACACACAGAACATGCTCAATATTCAGCCGGTGATTCCCGTCAAGCTGAGCGAGAACTGGAACCTGATCACCCGCACCATTGCACCGGTGATCTATCAGCCGGAACTGGTCCCGGGAACCGGCAGCGAGTTCGGCCTCGGGGATATCAACACGACCCTGTTTCTCTCACCCGCCAAGCCGGGGAAACTCATTTGGGGTCTTGGACCGGTGCTCTCCTTCCCCACGGCCACTGACGACGTTCTGGGCAACCGACAAATGGAGCGCAGGACCCTCGGTCGTGGCACTGACGATACAGGGCCCATGGGTCGTCGGTGGGCTCGCCAGCAATCTGTGGTCCTTTGCGGGTGACGATGATCGACCGGATGTCAATCAGTTCCTGTTTCAATACTTTATCAACTACAACCTGCCCAAGGGCTGGTATGTCTCGTCCGCACCCATCATCACAGCCAACTGGGAGGCGGACAGCGGCAACCAGTGGACGGTGCCCTTCGGAGGGGGTGTCGGAAAGATTTTCAAGATCGGAAAGCAGCCCATAAACGCCCAGGTACAGGCCTTTTACAATGTGGAAAAGCCGGACAACGGACCCGACTGGACCCTGCGGCTGCAATTGCAGTTTCTGTTTCCGAAGTGAATAAAAGGTGTCAGGTGTCGGGTTTCAGATGTCAGCGGTTTACTTTGCCTTTCCTGACACCCGACACCTGACACCTTTTAACCCCTGAACGTTGAACCCTTGAACTTAGAACCTAAAGTCAATAAAGGAATGAATAATGAAAAGTTTGGTTAGAAACAGCATTTGGATCGCAGCGATTCTGGTTTGGGTCTTTTGCTCGACCGGCATCCTTTATGCCGAAGAATCCGCCATGGACGACGGCTGGAAGTTCGGTGCCGAGCTCTACTTCTGGGGTGCTTCAATTGGCGGAAAATCGGCTTCCGGCAGTGACATCGATATCGATCTCGACGACATTCTCGACAGCTTGGAATTCGCTTTCATGGGATCGGCCGGGATGCGCAAGGGCAAGTGGTCGCTGGTTGCGGATGTGATCTATCTGGACGCAGAGAATAGCGCCACCATCGCGCCCGGCCTGAACGCCAACGTGGAACTTACCAACTGGATCATCACGCCGCTGGTCGGCTACAACCTCGTCGACACGGGAAAGAGTCGCCTCGATATCGTGGGGGGTGCACGTTATCTCTACATGAAGGCCGATCTGCGGGTGGATGCTTTGGGTGCGCGTGCGGAAGATTCCGGATCGAATTGGGACGCTATTATCGGCGCAAGAGGTGCCGTGGACCTGGCGGAAAAGTGGTATCTGTTCGGCTATCTGGATATCGGCACCGGGGAGTCGGATTTGACCTGGCAGGCCTTTGGCGGAGTGGGCTACCGGTTCAAGTGGTTCGATGTGGTCGCAGCCTATCGCTATCTGCGCTGGGATTTCGACGACAATCAGGCATTGGACGATTTATACCTCCACGGTCCTGGAGTCGGGATCAGGTTCGCGTTTTGATGGTCTTGCCGCGAAAACACCGATCGCAAGACACCGGTGTCAGGTTTCAATGGTCCTTTTGTATTTTCCTGACACCTGACACCCGACACCCGAAACCTAAAAAGGTGGAACCTGACACCTTGTTTTTTAGCCCTGAGCCCAGAACGGTGAACCCGGAATTTAAAGTTAATAAAGGAGATAACAAAATGAAAACGAAAACATTAACACTCATGGCCTTTACCATACTGCTGGCGTCCAGCCTAATTACTCCGGCTTCCGCCCAGCAGGAAAAGAGCATCTTCGAGCAGGCTGGCAGTCGAAGCCAAATACACTACCGGAGACTTCAAGCCTGCGCCCGGCAGAAGATTGAAACCCGGTTCGGAACCTGGAACTTCCCCGGCGGCTACCCCACGGAAGAGACCACGCAGAAGGTCTACGACGAGCTGGATCTGCAGCGCGCCACCCAGTTGTATCTCGATATGTATCCCGCCCTGTCCATGCGTGGAATGATGCTCGGAACGGCGCGTGATTACGGCGCAAAGAACAGTTCGGATATCTCGGTTACTGCCGACCGACTGGATTCCAGCGCATTGTTCCTGACCGGTAATACGGAGAGTATCTATGCCATGATCGTGTTTGACCTTAAAGTAGATGGCCCTACGGTTTTTGAAGCGCCCGCCGGATTGATGGGCCCTGTGGATGACGCGAACTTCCTGTTTGCTTTCGATATTGGCCCCACCGGCATGGACAAAGGCAAGGGCGGAAAATACCTGATTCTTCCTCCTGGTTACAAAGGTGATGTGCCGGACGGCTATTTTGTATTTAAATCGCCGACCAATCGTCTCTTTTCGTTTGTCCGCGCCAACGCGGCGGTGGTCGGAACCGGCGAAAAAGCGATGGAATTCTTTCGCAAGAACGCCAAGGTCTATCCATTAAAAACCGGACCGAGGAAAGGCAAGTTTACCAATGTGTCAGGGGTGCCGATCAATACATTGGTTCCCGAAGATGCCACCGCTTTCGAATGGATGCATGACATCATCAACTATGAACCGGCCGAAGCCTTCGGCAAAGAGAAGCTGGGACGTCTCGCATCCATCGGTATTGTACAAGGCAAGCCGTTCAACCCCGACGCCCGCATGAAGAAGATCCTGGACCAGGCCGCTAAAGAAGGCGTGGCGATGTCCCGCGTGATCGCGTTCGACAGTCGTCAGTCCATGGCGAAGGTCTATCCGAATCGTATGTGGGAGAGCCCCTACATCGGCGACAGCTCAAGCTTCGATCCGGATGGCTACTTTAATCTGGAGTCGCGGACGACGTTCCACTTCACCGCTGATGGTATCACGCCAGCCATGGCGGCCCAAATGCCGGATGGATTGGGTTCCAGATACCAGACTACTTACAAAGATAAGAATGGCAACTCGCTTGACGGCAATAAGACCTATAAGCTGCACATGCCGCCGAATGTTCCGGTTAAACTGTTTTGGGCTGTGACGGTCTACGATCCATGGAACCGTTGCACAATCCAGACTCAGCCGTACCCAAGCATCAGCAGCCAGCAGAAGCCGGCACCAACCACCAATGGTGATGGTTCCATCGACATCTATTTCTCGGTCGAGAAACCAGCCGATGTTTCGAAAGCGAACTGGGTCAAAACCCTGCCGGACCAGGGATTCTTTGTCTACATGCGCTACTACGGTCCGCTCAAGGCGTTCAACGAAAAGACCTGGATCCCCAATGATGTGGAACTGGTGAAGTAACGTTAAAAAAAGGTGTCAGGTGTCAGTGTTCAGGTGTCAGTATTTTCAACGCCTGACACCTGACACCCGACACCTGAAACCTTTATCTTGTAGAGGAGGAAACACAATGAAAACAAATCACTTTTTCACATTGGCAATAGCCATGATTATGGTGAGCAGCCTGACATCTCCAGTCTGGGCCAAATCCCATAAAACAAAGATGATTACCCAGACGCCGAAAATGAAAATGACGACCCCAATTCCGGTAAATATAACTACACCGGATAAAATAGAGTCACCGATCGGAACATTGGAGTTTTTCGATGGTGTACCCAATCGTAAAACAATAGATGCAGTATATGATTATGTTGACCGTGCAAGGGCAGTAGAGGCTTTTATTAATATGACGCCAGCCGTTTCGTTATACAATCTACGTAAAGGGAATCGTGATATGGAAATGGGTAATTGTAACCAAATATTAATTTGGGAGCAGTTAGGCGATTCTAAGTCACTTGCACTTACCTATAACAACACGTCTTTATATACTTGGGGATTTCTTGATCTTAAGAAAGACGGCCCTACGGTAATAGAAATTCCTCCCGGTGTACTCGGTATTTTAGATGATGCAGCCTTTAGATATATTACCGATATGGGAGCAGCCGGTCCTGATAAAGGAAAAGGCGGGAAGTACCTGGTTTTACCTCCGGGATACAAAGGTGATGTGCCGGATGGATATTATGTATATAGATCAAACACCTATAATGTTTGGAATTTTATGCGAGGTTACACCAAAACCGGTGTTGAAGCAGCTGCAACTAGAATTAAAAAAAACCTGAAAGTGTATCCATTATCGGAAAAAGACAATCCTCCTAAAATGGAATTCAAAAATATGTCGGGTGTGTATTACAACACTGTTGCCCCGAATGACTATACTTTCTTTGAAGACCTGAACCAAATCATTCAGGAAGAGCCGGAAGGTTTTTATGATGCTGAAAACTTAGGTATCTTAAGATCATTGGGTATAGTAAAAGGTCAGCCTTTTAACCCGGATGAACGCATGAAAAAATTATTAACAGAAGGTGTAAATATAGGAAATGCTTACGCGCGTGCAAATACCATTGAACCACGCGATCCGGGTCACTACTACTATCCTGGCACCAAAAGCGAATGGGTAATGGCTTTCGCCGATAACGACACTTACTTCTTAAAAGATGGTGCACGTCGTATGGATTCACGTTTGTGGATGCATTTTAATGCAGTGTGTGTAACTCCAGCCATGGCATTAACCAAACCAGGGGCTGGTTCACAATATGGCATTGCAGGTATGGACTCAGAACATAGAGCTTTAGATGGCGCCAAGACTTATAAAATGCACTTACCACCGAAGTTTCCAGTTAAAGATAATTGGTCTGTAACAATTTACGATCCGCAAACAAGATGTATGCTTCAAACCGATCAGAAGTTTGCCGGTATCAACAGCTTAAGCGGAAAAGTAAAAGAAAATAAGGATGGATCTATTGATGTTGTTTTTGCCCCTACTTTACCTAAAGGAGTTAATGAAGGCAATTGGGTGCAATCTATTCCAGGCAAGAGCTGGTTCATCATCTTACGGGCATACGGGCCTTTGGCACCATGGATCGACAAGACCTGGCGGCCGGGTGAGCTTGAGATGGTGAAGTAGGAGATAAGTATTCAGGTGTCAGGTGTCAGTGTTCAGGAAAATGAAGGTGTCAGTGCTTGTCAGCCTCTGGCTGATTCAGGTTTCAGGAAATACAAACCACGATCTGACACCTGACACCTGAAACCTAAAAAGGTGGAACCTGAAACCGGTTCCTTTTATAAAGCCAGAACCCTGAACCCTGAAATGGAGGTATAAAGTGAGCAAGAATCGGGGGTTAGCAAAGACTGTGATAACGATATTGGCGCTGGTGCTGTTGAGCAGTGCCGGCGCGCTTGTTACTCCATTAGCAAACGCCGATGAAGGCGGTGCGAGCTTCTGGCTTCCCGGGCAATATGGTAGTCTGGCAGCGACGCCGGCCGAACCCGGATGGTCCATGCCGTTGATCTACTACCACAGCTCTACGGACGCCAGTGGCAGCAAAAACTTTACGATAGGCGGCAGCCTCACCGCGGGTATCGATGTCGACGTAGACTTACTACTCGTTGTACCGACCTATGTTTTCGCCAAGCCCGTCTTCGGTGGCCAAGCGACTCTCAGCGTTGCCGCAGACTACGGACGTGCGGAAGTTGATGTGGATGCCACACTGACGGGACCGGGCGGGGGCGTCCTGTCCGGCAGTGAAAGCGACTCAAACACCGCTTTCGGGGACCTTTTTCCCTCTGCTTCCCTTCGCTGGAATCATGGCGATCACAACACCATGATCTACACCATGCTGGGTGTGCCTGTAGGCAGTTATGACGTTGAACGCCTGGCCAATATCGGTCTCAATCACTGGTCGGTTGATGCAGGCGGCGGCTACACCTACCTCAACACGAAGACCGGCCGTGAGTTCTCTGCGACGGCAGGCCTCACCTACAACTTCGAAAATCCGGATACCGACTACCAGAACGGTATCGATGCCCACCTGGATTGGGGTGCCTCGCAATTCCTGTCCGAGCAGGTGCATGTTGGCCTGGTCGGTTATTTTTACTATCAGATCACCGGTGACAGCGGTGACGGCGCCGTACTGGGAGACTTCAAATCCCGCGTCAACGGCATCGGGCCGCAGGTGGGATACATCTTCAAAATGGGCGGAAAAGATGCCTATCTGAACCTCAAAGGGTATTGGGAATTCGGCGCTAAGCATCGGCCGGAAGGCTGGAATGCTTGGCTCACCCTGGTGCTGCCCCTTGGCGGATGAAGCAAGTAACGTTGAAAAGATCCGGGGCAAAGCAGGTGGATCCAGACGCGGCCGGGTGATCCGGAGCTGGTCAAGTAGCAGGAATAGGTTTCAGGTGTCAGGTGTCAGCGAAACACAAATCCTGAAACCTTTAAATCTCATAACACATAACTCTTAACCCTAATTTAATAAGGAGAAATACAAAATGAAAACAAAACAGTTATTTACACTGGCTATGACATTATTGATCGCCACCTGTCTGGTGACCACCGTCTGGGCAAAACCGCCCAAATTTAAAATGACCACCCAAATTCCGGAAAATGTTTTAATTCCGGATAAGGTAAAAACGCGTTTGGGTACACTGGAATTTTTTGATGGCGTACCTACAGCTGAAACCGCCCAACTCATCTGGGATAATCAGGACTTTTCTCGTGCTGTAGAGTCCATGATCATGTGTACGCCGGCCGCTTCACTTGCAGGTTTCAGAAGAGGAATCCGTGAATATGGCCCCGATAATGAAACCGCCATTATCTGGGAAAGTCGTCTAGATTCTAAAGGACTTCTGTTAACCGGTAATACGACGGTGATCTACCTGTTCATGTGGATTGACACGAAAAAAGGGCCGGTTGTTATGGAAACACCCCCCAATGTATTGGCCATATTAGACAACTTCTGGTTCCACTATGTCACCGATATTGGAAATGCAGGGCCCGATAAAGGTAAAGGTGGGAAATACATCATTCTTCCACCTGATTATAAAGGAGACCTGAAAGAAGGCCCCTTTGTTAAACGATCAGACACCTATGGTAACTGGTTAGCTGTAAGAGGTTTTCCTAAGGGCGATGACAACGCAGCGGTCGTGAAAAATATTAAGGATCATTTGAAAGTATATCCTTTGGCGGAAGCTAAAAATCCGAAACCTGTAAAGTTTTATGACGTATCGAACAAGTATATCAACACCTTGCATGCACAGGATATAACATTCTTCCATGAAGTGAATGAAGTGGTTCAGGAAGAGCCCGCCGCTGCCTGGGATACTGAATCATTAGGCATGCTTGCTTCTATTGGAATCGAGAAAGGGAAAGAGTTCAAGCCCGATGCCCGAATGACCAAAATCCTGAAAGAAGCAGCCTTAGTTGGTACCGCCACGCAACGCTCTATTATTTGGCGTAATCGTAGCGAGAGTGTTGTGATTTGGCCAGATAGCAAAAGTTGGGAACTTGGTTTTGCCGGTGGAAGCTACGCTTTTGACCATAATGGTGCACGCTTAATCAACGAAAGAACCCGTTTCCATTACTATGCTACAGGAATTACACCTGTCATGGTAAAACCACCGGTAGGTGCTGGTTCGCAGTATGTAATTGGCTTACGTGATTCTGACGGAGAAATCTTAGATGGAGCTAATACTTATAAACTTCATGTTCCTGCCAACGTGCCTGTAAAACGCTTTTGGGAAATTACAGTATACGATAACCAAACACGTTGCATGTTGCAAACCGATCAACGCTTACCTGGAGTTACCAGCATTCAGGAAAACCTTGTTACGAATGCGGATGGTACCTGGGACATATATTTTGGACCTGAAAAACCAGAAGGCAATGTAAACTGGGTACAAACCATACCAAACAAAGGCTGGAATGTACTTTGGAGAGTCTACAGCCCAACCCAGGTTTGGTATGACAAAGCATGGCGTCAGGGTGAAATTGTACGTGTGAAATAGCAAACGATTCTTCAGGTGTCAGTGTTCAGCACGCACTGACACCTGAATCCTAACTAAAAAGGAGGAACAAAATGAAAACAAAGCAATTATTCACCATGGCATTTGCCTGTGTGATGCTTATCTGCCTGGCAGTTCCTGCATGGGCTACACCGCCCAAAATGAAAATGACCACCAACATCCCGGCGTCGATTATGGCTCCGGACAAGTTGGAAACCTCCATTGGCACCATGAAATTCTTTGACGGTGTGCCGGACGAAGCTTCGGTCGAAAAAGTCTATGACTATCTCGATCGCTCCCGTGCTGTTGAATCTTTCCTTAACTGTATCCCGGTCATGTCAATGTATGGGATTCGCGAAGGTAGCCGGGACTTTGGGGTAGATGCCAGTAACAAAATCATCATCTACGACAATCTATTAGACTCCAAAGCGCTCTGGCTGACAGCAAACACATCAACCATGTACGCGATGGGTTGGCTGGACCTTAAAAAAGACGGTCCTACAGTCGTTGACCTTCCCCCACGCATGCTGGGTATCCTGGACGATATGGCGTTTCTCTATATGACCGATCTTGGAATGGCCGGCCCGGACAAGGGCAAAGGCGGCAAGTTCCTGATTCTCCCTCCGGGTTATACAGGTGATGTGCCGGATGGATACTATGTGGTAAAGTCAAACACGTACGGTGCCTGGCTTTTCATGCGCGGCTATCTCGACAAAGGCATCAAGGCAGCCTCGGACAACATCCGTAACAATCTGAAGGTATACCCGCTGGCAAAGAAAGACAATCAGCCGAAAATGCAATTCATCAACGGCACCGGTAAAGAGATCCAGACCGTTCTGCCGAACGACTTTTCCCTCTTTAAGAATGTACACGCCATCCTTCAGGAAGAACCCGCAGGATTCCTCGGCGCCGAAATCAGCGGCCAGTTGGCTTCTATCGGCCTTGAAAAGGGCAAAGCCTTCCCGACGGATAAGCGCATGAATGATATCCTGCACGACGCCGCTGCCATCGGTAATGCAGCAGCCCGAGCTATCAGCTTCTCTCCCCGGCATCCTGGACTCTATACCTACGACATGAACAGTGGATGGTTCAAACCCATTATCGGAGGAAGTACCACCTACATGAGCAATGGTTCGCGCGTGCTCGATGGACGGGTTTTCTACCACTTTGGTTACATCTGTGTATCTCCGGCTATGGCATCCAGAGCTGCCGGCAAAGGATCCGATTATTCCATGGGCATGGTGGACTCTAAAGGTCAAGCGCTGGACGGCACCAAAACCTATAAACTGCATCTGCCACCGAATATTCCTGTGAAAGACTTTTGGGCTTTAACCATGTATGACACTCAGACTCGCTGCCAATTGCAGACCGACCAGCAGTTCCCGACCCTGGACAGCTATAAGGAAGGCATGAAAAAGAATGCTGATGGTTCCATCGACGTCTTTTTCTCACCCAAGGCGCCCAACGGCCAGGAGAGTAACTGGCTGCAAACCATCCCGGGTAAATCCTGGTTCGTTGCCTGGCGTGTGTACGGTCCGCTGCAGCCCTGGTTGGACCAGACCTGGCGAATCGGTGAAATTGAGTTGGTGAAATAAGAACCACTTTATGGGTGTCCGTGTTTATTAAACACGGACACCTGGTTTTTCAAAAACAGGGATGATAAAATGAAAACACAAAAATTAGCAAGTATTCTATTAATGGGCCTGTTTATTATAGGAATCGCTATTCCAATGCAAGCACAGCAAAGTAGTAAACCCAACGTGGTAATTATGCTGTCAGACAACATGGGATACGGTGACTTGGGCTGCTACGGCAGCGGCGGCGAGCTTCGGGGCA
>CAVVZC010000022.1:0-60487 GCA_963752565.1 uncultured delta proteobacterium
ATAATTAATGAGCTTTCGGTTATTGGCCAATGGTCCCAATTTTTCGATGAGATTTCGCGGAGAACGGTCAAAACTGGCGTAGATAAGCGGTTTGTTTTGGGCCTGAGACACTTGAATGAAATTCAGGCAAAACACAGCGGCTAAACTGCCGGCATCGTCATGCCAGACCACATTATCCCCAATGTATAGTTCATCCAGGAGTTTGTCTAGCTGGTCAACTCCCGAAGTGACTCTAATTTTTTTTAAACTCATCAGCTTCTCGCTTTCGTTGTCCGTAATATTTTATCAACCGCGCCCATCTCAAGCCATCGTTCCGCGCTGCCAAAAACGCATACAGCAGCGTATGCTTGCCGTCATACAATTTTACAAGAATTTTAGGAATAGACTCGCTATAATCCTAGATAAATGAAAATTTCATGGGTGTCAATCAAATGAACCCTGTATCAATCTTGATCATCGTGACTTGAAATTAAAATGATATAAGTGAAACTTATGGATTGAATTAAGTTTTTATTTGTGCTAATATTTATGAACATATTTTAGACCAAAAGCGTTTCTTCAGCCATTAATGTCAGCCGTATGTTCCTGCTTAAACCTTAAGGAGGTTTCAATGGAAAGCATTAAACCCGAGTCTTCCCTGCCTTGGATCGTCGATGACCTTGCCTTTCCCAAGGACACTGAATTTCGCGGTAAGTACAAAGGGTATTTCTACTATGGCAAAGTGACCAGCGGTGTGTTGATGATGAATGGAAAGGAATTTTTATCGCCTTCCGCAGCAGCAATGACAATAACACGCAGCTCCGTAGACGGCTGGTTGTTCTGGGATTGTAAGCCGCCTGGGGCGTCTTCGTGGATCAATATCCATACACTCAAACAAATGAAATAACAAAAAGCATTGAATACTTCAAATAAGGTTTTAACCCGAATTTCTCATGAATAAGCGTATCAAACTAAAGAGATATCCGGGTTAGGAATGGGAATAGAAACCTATCGAATATCCGAATGATAGTCTTGTAATGATCTAACCTTTTCTTGTCCTCTTCTCCGACCGGCAATGCCCCTTGCAGCCGCCACAGCAGCGGATGTTGTGGTAATATACGGAACATTAAACTTAATGGCCGCCTTTCGGATATAGGAGTCGTCATCTTTACTCTCTTTTCCGCTGGGGGTGTTAATAATCAGTTGAATTTTCTCGTTTTTAATCTCGTCCACAATGTCCGGTCGACCGTATCCCAGTTTCTTGATCGGTTCCGAATCGATGCCGTACCCTGCCAGAAATTCATGGGTGCCGTTGGTCGACCGGATCTTGAAATTCAGTTCCTGAAACAGTCTGGCCGGCTCTAAGGCGCTCGGCTTATCTTTATCGGCCACGGTAATTAAAACCGTTCCCTCTACCGGCAATGGCATACGCGTCCCTTCCTGGGCTTTATAAAACGCCATACCAAAAGAATCCGAAAGCCCTAACACTTCACCGGTTGATCGCATTTCCGGCCCCAATAACGGATCGACTTCAGGCAACATATTAAACGGAAAAACTGCTTCCTTGACACCAAAGTGCGGAATCGACTTTTCCTCAATCCCAAGTTCGGTCAGTTTTTTCCCAAGCATAATCTGGGTCGCAACCCGGGCCATGGATATATTGCAAACTTTTGAAACAATCGGTACCGTCCGTGAAGCCCTCGGATTCGCTTCCAGAATATATACGGTGTCGTCGACAATGGCATACTGAATGTTCATTAGGCCGACCACGTTGAGTTCAATGGCTATTTTGCGGGTATACTCGTTTATCGTCTTGATGTGTTTTTGTGCAATACTGATGGGCGGAATCACGCAGGCAGAATCTCCGGAATGCACCCCGGCCAGTTCGATATGTTCCATGACAGCGGGAACGAAGGCGTCAGTGCCGTCTGAAATTGCATCCGCCTCGGCCTCGATGGCGTTTTCCAGGAATTTGTCGATTAAAATGGGCCGTTCCGGCGATACCTCAACGGCCGCGGCCACGTAATGCAACAGCATTTCTTCATCCAGTATGATTTCCATGGCACGCCCACCCAACACATAAGATGGACGAACCATCAGCGGGTATCCGATCTGTTCTGCGATGTTAAGAGCCTCTTCCAGGTTGCTGGCCATGCCGGATTCCGGTTGTGGGATTCCCAGTTTGCGCATCAACTTTCGGAACCGGTCCCGGTCCTCGGCCAGATCGATGGTTTCCGGCGATGTTCCCAGAACTTTGACGCCGGCTTCAGCCAGTTCATTGGCGATGTTCAGCGGCGTTTGGCCGCCGAACTGAACAATCACGCCTTCTGGTTTCTCCTTTTCATAAATGCTCAGAACATCCTCGACGGTCAACGGCTCAAAATAGAGTTTATCCGAGGTGTCGTAATCCGTAGAGACGGTTTCAGGGTTGCAGTTGACCATGATGGACTCATACCCTTCTTCCCGAATGGCAAAGGCGGCATGGACACAGCAATAGTCAAATTCAATGCCTTGCCCAATCCGGTTGGGACCACCCCCAAGCACCATTATTTTCTTGCGGTCGCTCACCGTTACCTGATCCGGTGCATTGTAGGTCGAATAATAATAGGCCGCGTTCTCCACACCGCTCACCGGAACCGGCTCCCAGGCTTCCACCACACCCAGTGCCGTGCGTCTTTCTCGGATATCTTTTTCAGGAATACCAAGTAGTTTGGCAAGATATTTATCCGCAAATCCGTCTTTTTTGGCCCGGATAAGTATGTCCTCGGGGAGCGTCATATCCTTATATTCAAGGATTTGTTCCTCAAGTTCCACCAACTCCTTCATCTGTTCGATAAACCAGGGTTTGATGTGGGTTGTTTTGTAAAGTGTTTGAACATCGGCACCTTTCCGCAGCGCTTCGTACATCATAAATTGTCGTTCGCTGGTGGGAGTATTCAGCATATTGAGCAATTCATCCAGGGATTTTTTATTGAAATCCATGGCAAAACCGAGACCGTAACGACCGATTTCCAGGGAGCGTATGGACTTTTGAAAGGCCTCCTTGTAGTTCTTGCCGAGGCTCATGACTTCGCCAACGGCCCGCATTTGGGTACCGAGTTTGTCTTCGACGCCTTCAAATTTTTCAAAGGCCCAGCGGGCAAATTTGACGACCACATAGTCGCCGGACGGCGTATATTTTTCAAGGGTTCCATCACGCCAGTACGGAATTTCATCCATGGTCAAACCACCGGCCAGAAGCGAAGATACCAAAGCAATTGGGAATCCCGTCGCCTTGGATGCCAATGCCGACGAACGCGAAGTTCTTGGGTTGATTTCGATGACTATCACCCTTCCCGTCTTGGGGTCATGGGCGAACTGTACGTTTGTCCCGCCGATAACTTCGATGGCTTCCACGATGTCGTATGAATATTTCTGGAGTTTCTCCTGAAGTTCAGGCGCGATGGTCAACATGGGTGCCGTGCAGAAGGAATCACCGGTGTGCACGCCCATAGCATCAACATTTTCAATGAAACAGACCGTGATCATCTGGTTCTTGGCGTCCCGGACCACCTCCAGTTCGAGTTCTTCCCAGCCCAGCACCGACTCTTCAACCAAGACCTGGTTGACGATACTGGCCGAAAGACCCCGGGCCGCAACGGTTCGAAGCTCCTCGACATTATACACCAATCCTCCCCCTGTTCCGCCCATGCAGTATGCCGGCCGAATTACAACAGGATAACCAAGCTTATCCGCAACCATCTCCGCGTCTTCCACACTATTAACCGTCTGACTTTTAGGCATTTCAATGCCAAGGCGATTCATGGTCTCTTTGAAAGCAGTGCGATCCTCCCCGCGTTCAATGGCGTCGACGTTCACGCCGATGATCTGAACGCCGTATTTATCCAACACACCGGCTTTGTGAAGTTCTGAAGACAGGTTCAAACCGGACTGACCGCCCAAATTCGGCAGGAGGGCATCTGGCCGCTCCACTTCGATAATGTTCGTCAGTGTCTGAAGATTCAGAGGTTCAATATAGGTGACATCCGCCATTCCAGGATCGGTCATGATCGTTGCCGGATTGGAGTTAACCAATATGATCTTGTAGCCGAGACTGCGCAATGCCTTACAGGCCTGGGTGCCGGAATAATCGAACTCACACGCCTGCCCGATAATAATCGGTCCGGATCCAATGATTAAAACACTGTTAATGTCTTCACGTTTTCCCATCGCAATTCCTCTCCGTTCTTTTTATGTTAATGGATATTCAATTCAAATTAGAACCTATCTCAAAAATAAGATTAGGGTTCAGGGCAAGGCGCGAAACGGTGAAAAAGCGGAGCATACACGTAGTATGTGAGCATTTTGAACCGTTTCGCAACGCTGCCATGGGCACTTAGATTGTTTTTGAGATAGGTTCTAGAAATAACTGCTTCCATCCCAACAGTGGGTACACAACTTTTCCTTGGGCAGACCGATGGCGTCCACAAGATGTTCAAGCTGTTGATATTTTAAGGATGTCAGTCGTAGCCGTCTACGAATTCGATCCACCATTGCCATATTCTTTTCCGAATTCGACGTTGCGTATTCGTGCAGCTTGATATCTTCTGTACCTTCAAGTTCTTTTATCGCTTTTCGTCCGGCAAGATCGAGTGTGGATCGCGATGTGGAAAAATTAAGAAACTCGCACGGATAAATCAGGGTCGGACAGGCCGGACGCATGTGCACTTCCACTGCACCAAGATCGTATAATATTTGAATGTTATCCTGGAGCTGCGTCCCCCTGACAATGGAGTCTTCACAAAAAAGAATTCTATTTCCTTCGATCAGTTTTTTTATGGGGATGAGTTTCATTTTCGCCACTAAATCCCTGATGCTTTGGTCTTGGGGCATAAAACTTCTGGGCCATGTCGGCGTATATTTTACGAAAGGTCTTATGTAAGGTATCTTCTTCTCATTGGCATAACCAAGGGCATGACCGGTTCCGGAATCCGGGATTCCTGAAACAAAATCGATTTCAACATCATCATTTTTGCTCAATGCCGAACCGCACCGGTATCGTACGGCTTCCACATTAATTTCCTCGTAACTCGACGCGGGATAACCATAGTAGACCCAAAGAAACGCGCAAATCTGCATGTTTTCTTCGGGTTTCTTTTTTTGTTCATATCCATCCGCCGTCATAAAAACAATTTCACCCGGTCCCAGGAATCTGTCCACTTCAAAACCTAAGTTTGGAAACGCACATGTCTCCGAAGAAACGGCACAGGAATCATGCCTTTTGCCGATAATAATCGGCGTTCTTCCCAGTTTGTCCCGTGCAGCATAAATGCCTTTTTCCGTGAGCAGAAGCATGGAACACGAACCTTTAATCTTGTTTTGGGCGTTCTGAATGCCTTCTTCGAAAGAATCTTCATCACAGATGAGCGTTGCTGCGATTTCGGTGGGACTTAAATCTCCACTGCTTGTTTCATAAAAATGGATTTTTTTTCGAAATGCTGTGTTGGCAAGTTCCTGTATATTGTTTATCTTGCCAACAGTGACAATACCGAATCTTCCCAGATGAGATCCGAAAATCAGCGGCTGAGCATCATAATCGCTGATAACACCGATCCCTTTGCGGCCGTGCAAGTTATTAAGATCTGCCTCAAATTTTGATCTGAAGTAATTGTTCTCAATATTATGAATTGAACGGGAGAATCCTTCGGAATTTTTTGTCGCCAGCCCCCCACGTTTTGTTCCAAGATGAGAATGATAATCCGTTCCATAAAATAGATCGTTGACACAATCGTTTTTTGAAACAACCCCAAATAATCCTCCCATGAAAACCCCCTCTTGTAGAGATCTTTATAAAACGCTCCTTTTTGCCCAATTTCTGTGTCAGGCTCAAATTTTAATCCTCGAAATACTCAATGTATGTCTGTGGTTAAAATTTTCGCCTTCCTTGAACTTGAACAATAATAAGCATTTTTCAAAGGTCTCTTATTATTGAACTTGAACAAGATAATGTATTTCACGTCACCTGTGTTACCTTAACACAAAATGCGCAAAAATATTTTGTCCCTCGCTATAGTTGTTCTTAATAAAAAATTCAACCATTAAGTGAAACTAATAAATTCATGGACAGATGCATTTTTTTTTCCTCAATAAAAAATAAATGCATCCAATGAAGCTCAAAAAAAGAAATAGTTATTGACAAAAAAAAACTCACTATATATATATGCTGGCTCATCAATTGGCCCTGACGTTTACAAGGTTGTGCAACGTTGGGGGCTCTGGAAAGACAAAGACGTCTTTTATCCATTACAGGTTGGATGAAGACGTCTTTTTTTTTGTATACTATTTTATATTCATTTTGTTGTATGGTATAAATGAATGCCGATAGGTTTGATGATGATAATATTTCTGACTTAATTTTGTAAGAAGGTAAAAATTTAGAACATGACTGAAAATTTTACACCTAAAATAACACTGTTCCATTGTATCAAAGCATTTGACGACACTGCCGAGCTGTTTTTAACCGGCAAAGACACGTGTGAGATACAAACTGTCAAGATGCCCTGTTCCAGCATGGTTAAGGATGTTTTTCTGCTAAGGGCATTTGAAGCCGGATCCGACGCCGTGGTTGTGCTGGTCTGTCCCGAAGGACAGTGCCGCTTTTTGGAAGGCAACATCAGGGCAAAAAAACGCGTGGCATGGGTCCGGAACCTGCTGGATGAAATTGGACTGAACGGTCAGCGGTTATCCCTGAGCAACATCTCCTCCGGAGATAAAATTACCGCCAGTCAAATAATCGATGATGTATTAAAAAACCTGGCCGAGGTAGGTCCCAACCCGGCCGTATGAAATGAGTCTGTTGATTAATGGTCTTTTCGCGCAATCTCTGCGTTATGCTTAAAAAATAATCTTCGGAATATTAAACATATGCCTGTGGTTATTTTTTTCGCATGCCTTGATCTTGAACAAAAATCCTCATTAATCAAAAGACTCTTGAATGGAGTCGATCAATGATAGTTGGAGAGCAAAAATCCATATCTGAAATCAAGGAAATCATCGCGCCCTATAAGAAAATTCTTATTATGGGATGCGGCACCTGTGTCAAAACCTGTTTTGCGGGTGGCGAAGACGAAGTCGCCGTATTATCGTCCGCCTTAAGACTGGCCTGTAAAAAAGACGGCAAAGAAATCGAAATCGAGGAGTTTACCGTGGAGCGCCAATGTGAGGATGAATTCATCCAGGAAGGAGCGCCGGCCATCTCCCGAAACGAGGGGGTGTTATCCCTGGCCTGCGGTGCCGGTGTCCAGGCGCTGGTCAGACGGTTCGTCAAGACCCCTGTACTTCCGGGTGTCAATACCACCTTTATCGGTGTTCTGGAAAAGCAGGGGGTCTTTACCGAAGAGTGTGCCGGCTGCGGGGATTGCAAGCTCGCCATATTCGGTGGAATTTGTCCGGTGACCCGCTGTGCCAAAAAACTTCTGAACGGTCCTTGCGGCGGATCACAGAACGGCAAATGCGAGGTTAATCCCGAAACCGATTGTGCCTGGCAAATGATCATCGAGCGCCTCAGGATATTGGGTCAAATGGACAATTTAAGGATCTACGTTCCCCCCAAAAACTGGCAAACCAGCCTTTCAGGCGGCCCGAGAAAAATGGTGAGAGAGGATCATATGATATGAGCGAAAAACCTATCAGCAGACTGCAGCAAATTTTAACAAAAGGAGAATTTGCCGTTACCGCAGAATGCGGTCCGCCACGGGGTGCAAATCCTGAGGTTGTCCGTAAAAAAGGCGAGGTATTAAACGGATATGTGGATGCCGTCAACGTTACCGACAATCAGACCGCCATTGTACGAATGTCCAGCATCGCGGCATGTGCGCATCTTCTGAAGATGGGTCTGGAGCCGGTGATGCAAATGGTCGTTCGGGATCGAAACAGAATCGCTTTGCAATCGGACATTATGGGGGCCTATTCTTTGGGCATTCGAAATATTTTATGCCTTTCGGGAGATCATCAGAGTTTTGGCAGTCAGCCGGATGCCTTGAATGTCTTTGATATTGATTCCATGAATCTCATCCGGACCGTTCAAATCATGCGGGATGAAGGCAAGGATATGAGCGGTTTTGATTTGAATGATCCGCCGGCAATGTTCATCGGCGCCGCAGCCAATCCGTTTGCCGATCCTTTTGAATATCGCGTGATTCGCCTGGCCAAAAAAATCGATGCGGGTGCTGATTTCATCCAGACCCAGTGTATTTATAATATGGATCGCTTCAAGGAATGGATGAAAATGGCCAGGGAAGAAGGCCTGACCGAAAAGGTTCATATCCTTGGCGGCGTCACCCCTTTAAAATCTGTCGGTATGGCAAAATTTATGAACAACAAGGTGGCTGGAATGGATGTGCCCGAAGCGGTGATTAATCGAATGGCGGGCGTCCCCAAGGAAAAGGCAGTGGAAGAGGGCCTTAAAATATGTCTGGAAACCATTGCCGAACTGCGTGACATTGACGGGGTGCATGGGGTTCATATCATGGCCATCGAATGGGAGGACATTGTTGGAGAAATCGTCGAATCGGCCGGCCTGACACCGAGACCCTGACGATTGATGATTGATGACGGATGATGGATGATTGTGAAAATTATCATTCAGCCACAAATCGGCTTCTGATTAATATAAATAACGAATGTCCAATTATGAATTTCGAATGTAGAAGGATGGAATCGCTTCACTTTGTCTTTTTATAAGAATAAAAATGATAAAATATTTATCCCGTATATAGGATATTTCATTTCACCGGGACATTATTTCGACATTCATCATTCAATATTCGACATTCGATATTCAAAAGTAACATATTTTTTGACATAAAAAAGATCAAAATTAACGTGCTAACATTATAGTTTGTAGAAGGATTATCTAACGCCATCAATTCAAATTGGAGAGTTAAATGCCCAAGAAGTATCATATACCCATTAAAACCGCTGATCCAAGGCATCATCCCATCGGCAAGTATGCCACGGTTGAGTTCCGGGAAGACTGCGCCGGCAGCTGCAAAGAATGTGTGAAGAAAAAATGCATTTACGGTATTTTCAAGGATAACTACCTTCACATGAGCACCATGGGCGAACCTGAATACCTATATGCCTGCCACAGTTGTTTTCGTTGTGTCCAGGAATGCACAAGAGGCATTTTTTCCCGGGTGATAAATCCGGAATACCGTACGTTGGGAGATGAGTATTGGCGTCCTGATATATTACACAGGATCTGGTATCAGGCCCATACCGGAAAGATTCCGGTTTCAGGGGCCGGATATCGGGGTCCGTTTGTGGGTGCCGGTTTCGATTCCATGTGGACCGACATGTCTGAAATTGTCCGCCCCACAAGGGATGGCATCCACGGCCGGGAGTATATCAATACCTGTATCGAAATCTCCCGCAGAATATCCCCCTTAAAGTTTAATGACGACATGTCTTTGGCCTCAGAAGCACTTCCGATTCTGGAGATTCCCATACCTTTAATGTTTCAGATGCCAAAAAGCCTGATTGTCAACCCACCGATTGTTGAATCAGCGGCCAAGGCAGCCCAGGTTCTCGACACCTTTCTGATCATTCGACCGGAAGATTATTCAGATACACTTTTGCCTTATGCCCGAAGTCTGATTCCTAGTCTTACCTGTGCCAATGCCATGGATCACAAATCGCTCATCCTCAAAAGTCGTTCGGTTGAACTGGTTATTGACACTGATATCGAGGATACCATTCATAATATCCGCAAAATAAAATCGGATATTGTTCTGATGGTCCGCATTCCCCTGGATGCCGATGCTGCATCCCGTGCTTTGAAACTTTCGGCTTTGGAGATCGACACCCTTCATTTTCATGCAGACGAACACGGTAACGAACTGAACACCGAACATCCCCGGTTTATAAAAGAAATGATTCGAGAGGTTCATCTAAAGCTCGTGGATGGTTATGTCAGACAAAGAATCAACCTGGTATTTTCGGGTGGAATCGCCATGGCCGAGCATATGGCCAAAGCCATCATTTGCGGTGCCGATGGCGTTATGGTGGACTTTCCCTTGCTCATCGCTCTGGAATGCAGATTGTGTTACCGTTGTCGAAAAGATCTGTCATGCCCTGCAAAAATAGACAACACCATCGATCCGCAATGGGGCAGCCAGAGAATGATTAACCTGATGGGTGCATGGCACAACCAGCTCATCGAGGTGATGGGCGCCATGGGAATCCGGGAGGCGAGAAGACTCAGGGGTGAGGTCGGTCGCTCCATGTGGTTTGAGGATCTGGAAATGGAAAGTTTCGGTCCCATATTCGGAAAAAGAAAAATAGCAGGATTAAGATAACTTATGAAAAAAAATAACATTCACTTTCAATTCCCTAAAACCGTTCAAGTGCCGGATCGGTTTCGCAATCCCATCGGAAAGTACACCGTCCGGCGAAATGCCCGATGTATCTCATGCGGGTTGTGTTCAGAACTGTGTCCTTATGGCGTACATCCGCGATATGACATCTACTCAAAACCGTTACGCCCCAAAGATTACAAATGTATCGGCTTCAAATGCAAAGAAAATGATTTTTTCTGTATAGACCGTTGCCCGGAACAGGCCTTGACACTTCGGCGCAATCCGATTCTGGAAACTTTAGGAGATTATCGCTGGACGTCAGAGATGCTCATTGCACACTGGGAAATGGCGGAAACCGCTAACCTCCCGGTTGTTGATCTGGAATACAACCTCGGCAACTCGGGTGGCGGTTTTGATAAAATCCGCTTCAAAACACCGGAACCGGGTGACTACCTTAACCTCGGTGATGAGGACATCGACACCAGTATCATATTGAACAAACGCGGTGACGGACGGCCACAGGTGATCAACGGCATCCCCTGTTACGGCGGCGGCATGTCTTACGGTTCCACCGCGTTGTCAGTCATGGTCAGCAGGGCACGAGCGGCCAAGTTATTGAACACATTGACCTGCACGGGAGAAGGCGGTTATCCTCAAGAATTGCTCCCATATGCCGAGCATGTCATCACCCAGATTGCCACCGGTTTATTCGGTGTCAGAGAAGAAACCATTTTGCATACGCCCATGGTGGAATTCAAATATGCCCAGGGTGCCAAGCCTGGATTGGGTGGCCACTTGCTGGGCGATAAGGTGACCCCCGAAGTTGCAGCCATGAGGGAAACGGTGGTGGGGAATGCCCTCTTTTCGCCGTTCCCGTTTCACAGCGTCTATTCTGTGGAAGATCATAAAAAGCATGTGGACTGGGTAAAGGAGATCAATCCAAAAACACTGGTTTCCGTCAAAGTCTCAACACCAACGGATGTGGATATGGTGGCGGTGGGCAGCTACTATGCCGGAGCCCATGTTGTTCATTTAGACGGCAGTTACGGAGGAACCGGTGCTGCACCGGATATTGCAAAAAAGAACATTGCCATGCCCATTGAGTACGCCATCCCCAAGGTGCATAATTTTTTGAAGGACGAAGGTGTTAGAGACAACGTCTGCTTGATTGCCAGCGGCGGCATTCGCAATGCACTGGACGTGGCAAAGGCCATTGCACTTGGAGCTGACGGCGTGGTGATCGGGACTGCGGAACTGGTTGCTTTGGAATGTGTTCGATGCGGTCACTGCGAAAGCGGACGGGGCTGTGCCCGAGGCATCGCAACGACGGACCATGAACTGGGTATCATGATTACCGAAGATTGGGCCACCCAACGAATTGTCAACATGTACATGGCCTGGCGAAAACAGTGGTGTGAAATTTTAAGGCAATATGGCCTGAAAAGCATCAAAGAACTGGTGGGCCGATCCGATCTACTGGTCCATCTCGATTATCTGGATGAAGAAGAAAGATCAAAATATCAACCGGCGCCTCAGGCAGAGCTTATTATTTAACACATTAACCGTGTCTTTTTTGCATTTGGTGACAAATAAGGATAGACTATATAACTTCTCTGTTACAAACAATTGATGATTTTCGATTGAAGATTGAATATTTAAGGAATTCTTCCAATTTTATTAATAAAAGATAGAGCGAAGCGGTACAACAAATCTTAAATCGTCAATATTCAATTTTCAATTTGCTTCCGGCTCGTCCGGACTAAGTATTTCAATATTTGTTTCACTATCTGATAAAGGTATAAATAAGGTATACACAATGTTTCACGGTTTTGACTCAACAATAAAAAACATACTGAAATCTCGGGGCCGTCTGTCCCATGGCGAAATCCCTTCTAAAAAGCCTGCTGAAGAGGGTGGATGCGGTGTTACGGGCTTTATTTCATCCATCCCCGTTCGGGGCCGTCATATTTATGAGCCATCGGTTCAGATGCATAATCGCGGAAACGGCAAAGGCGGCGGCATTGCTGCTGTGGGGCTTTCCGCAGCAGATTTGGGCGTTAGCCAGGAAATACTGGACACCCATTATCTGCTTCAAGTCGCCCTTCTCGACCCGGCTTCCCGACCGGATGTAGAAGAATCCGCCATTAAACCCTTTATGGAAGTTCATAAAGCACAAAGCATCCCCACCCTCGATGACTACAGAGAAATAGACGGTTTAGAGGTCAAGCCTCCGGATGTCTGGCGCTATTTTGTACGGGTAAAACCGGATGTTTTAGATCGTTTTATTACAGAAAATTCACTTCAGGATCTGGATCATAGGCGAGCTGAAGATGAATTTATCTACCAGAACTCCTTTCGATTAAACCAGAAGTTTTATGCCTCTTTGGGGGAAAAGCAGGCCTTTGTTTTGTCCCACGGTCGCAATATGATGATCTTAAAAATCGTGGGGTATGCCGAGCAAGCAACCCAGTACTACTGTATGGAAGATTTTAAAGCTCACGGATGGATTGCCCACCAGCGCTACCCGACAAAGGGAAGGGTCTGGCATCCCGGCGGTGCACATCCTTTTAGCGGGTTGGATGAAGCGCTGGTCCACAACGGCGACTTTGCCAACTACCATGCGGTGAGTGAATACTTAAAACAGCACAATATTTTTCCGCAGTTTTTAACAGATACCGAAGTCTCTGTTCTGCTCCTCGACCTGTTTAACCGAACGCTTGAGTATCCAATGGAGTATATCATTGAAGCCCTGGCGCCCACTTCTGAATACGATTTCGATCTGCTGCCGCCTGAAAAACAGCATGTTTACCGCTACATCCAGGCTGCCCATATTCATGCTTCTCCTGACGGTCCCTGGTTTTTTATCATTGCCCGAAACAATCCGTATAAAAACTATTTCCAGTTGATCGGCATTACGGATACGTCCATGTTGCGTCCCCAGGTATTTGCATTGCAGGAAGGAGACGTTCAGATCGGCCTGATATGTTCGGAAAAGCAGGCCATTGATGCCACTTTACAGAACCTTGCCGCCGAGGACAGCCGCTTTTGTCCCATCGCCGACAAATACTGGAATGCACGTGGCGGAAGTGCCACCGATGGCGGCGCGTTTATTTTTACTGTCAAAGACGCCGGTAAAGGAGATGGCTCTAAAAAACTGATCTGCACCAACAAATTCGGCGACGTTGTCAAGACGCCCGAGCATCAGAAACCGTATAAAATAACACCTGAACTTTCAGCACCGAAAAATGACGAAGACATCACCCGGGCGTTGAAAGACGGGCTGGTGCTTGATGACCTGTCTGATTTTAAGCGATATTGCTGCCGGCAGATAATTCACTGGGATTATGCATCTATCAGACACTTGTCTAAAGAATTCGCGAAAGCAGCTTTGGATAATGACGACGCCAAGTCTAAAGCCATAGAGATTCTGACCCATCTCATGGACCGTCGCTTTCCTACTGGAAACAAGAAGCGCAGCGCCATTCTGCAAATCATAAAAGAGAGTCTGACGTCGATTTTTGATGCATCGCCGGATTTGAATCAAAATACATCCAGCCGATATCGATACATTGATTGGAAAAAACGAAATACATTGCGTTCTCCCATAAATGACGAAGAAGTTCTGGTGATCAATGCCAGAGATTTTCAACCTGAGGGCGAAGATTGCGACTCGCGTCTTCTGTGTGCTGCCTATAAACTTGGATGGAAACAGTTCATTTGTTACGGGTATAAGGGACAACGCTTTTGTGGCTGCGGCCTGTCAAAAGACTCTGACGGCGTAAGAATTGATGTTTATGACAGCTCCGGCGACTACCTGGCTTCGGGTATCGACGGGCTGGAAATATATGTTCACGGGAATGCCCAAGATCAACTTGGCCAGATCATGAAACGCGGCAAACTGGTCATACATGGCGATGTGGGCCAGACGTTCATGTATGGCGCCAAGGGCGGGGATGTATATGTGCTGGGCAATGCTGCCGGTCGCCCATTGATCAATGCCGTGGGTCATCCCCGGGTGGTCATCAACGGCACCTGTCTCGATTATCTGGCGCAATCATTTATGGCCGGCGACCCCTTGAACGGTGGCGGGTTCATCATTCTCAACGGCATTGAGTTCGATGAAGACGCCAACGTCATCGACCAGCCCACCCCTTACCCCGGTTCCAATCTCTTTTCTTTGGCTTCAGGGGGCGCTATCTACTTGAGAGATCCTGATCATAAGGTTGTGATCGACCAGTTGAACGGCGGTGAGTTCGTTGCGCTGAGCCCTGCGGATTGGAAACTTATTTTACCCTATCTTCAAGAAAACCAAAGGCTTTTCGGCATCTCCATTGAAAATGATCTGTTAACGGTTAATGGTCACAAAAAAGATTACACCGAAGTTTATCGAAAAGTGCAGGCGGTGACACTCGATGTCTTAGCCAAGGAATCTGTGGCTGTCGAAGAATGGGGCGAAGACTGGCAGGATGATGAGAATCTAAAATCCGCATAAATTAATATGAAAGCAATTTTAGCCCTTGAAGACGGACGAACCTTTCCTTGCCAAAGCTTTACCGGCCCGGGTGAAACCGGGGGTGAGGTCGTGTTTAATACCAGTATGACCGGCTATCAGGAGGTTCTTACCGATCCCTCTTACAGCGGTCAAATGGTCACAATGACCTATCCCCTCATCGGCAACTATGGCGTGAATCCCGAGGACATCGAATCCGACAAAATACAGGTTTCCGCATTTTTGGTGAGGGAATACCAGCGCTTTCCCAGCAATTTCAGATCTGTTTCATCTTTAGCCGATTACCTTCAGGCCCAGGGCATACTCGGGGTTGAAGAACTGGATACCCGTGCTTTAACCAGACACATTCGGAATGCAGGGGCAATGCGGGCATTTATTTCCACACAGAACCCCGACCCTTCATCATGTGTCGAACGGGCAAGAGAAATTCCGAGCATGGTCGGTCAGGATCTTGTAAAAAACGTAACCACCCATGTTCCGTATTACTGGCACAACGGCAAGCCGGTTTTTTTCGATTCCAAGGATATTTCTTTAGACAGAAATGTCTGGAATTCCAAAAGGGATAAATATTCGGTGGTGGTTTTTGATTTTGGAATCAAATACAATATCTTAAGATGTCTGGAATCCCAAGGATTTGAAATTGTCGTGGTTCCGGCTGCTACCGAAGCCGAAATGATAAAGGCCATGAAGCCGGATGGAATTATTTTGTCTAACGGTCCCGGGGACCCGGAGCCAGTGACGTATGCCATTGAATCCATCAAGGCACTTTTGGATTATGCCCCTTTATTCGGCATTTGCCTCGGGCATCAACTTTTGGGACTTGCATTGGGGGGAAAAACCTTTAAACTCAAGTTCGGTCATCGGGGCGCCAACCAGCCGGTAAAAAATCTCCTGACAGGAAGGATTGAAATAACATCTCAAAATCACGGATTTGCTGTAGACACAGACAGTCTCAAAGGTAAAAATATTGAAATAACGCATATCAATTTGAATGACAATACACTGGAAGGATTCAGACATAAAGAATGTCCGATTTTTACCGCCCAGTATCATCCGGAGGCTTCACCCGGTCCTCATGATGCAAAATATCTCTTTGACGAATTCAAGGATATGATTAAGAAAAAGAAAAAATAAGAATGCCCAAACGTACGGACATACACAAAATTCTCATCATCGGTGCAGGCCCGATTATTATCAGCCAGGCGTGCGAGTTTGATTATTCGGGCACTCAAGCATGCAAGGCGCTAAAAGAAGAAGGCTACGAGGTCATACTGGTCAACAGCAATCCTGCAACCATCATGACCGATCCTGAGATGGCCCAACGAACTTACATTGAGCCGGTGGTTCCACTGGTGGTTGCAAAAATCATCGAAAAAGAACGCCCTTGTGCGCTGCTTCCAACTCTGGGAGGCCAAACCGGTCTTAATACCGCCGTTGAAGTTGCCGAGATGGGGGTACTCGATAAATTTGGGGTCGAAATGATCGGTGCATCCATCGCATCGATTAAAAAAGCTGAGAACAGGGAACTTTTCCGAAACGCCATGCAAAAAATCGGACTTCGAATTCCCAAAAGCGGTTTTGCAGATCATTTGGAAGGGGTCAGAGCCGTTGCCGACGATATCGGATTTCCGATTATTGTCCGCCCCAGTTTCACCTTGGGCGGCACAGGTGGTGGTGCTGCGTACAACCCTGAAGATTTGGAAAAATTGGCAAAAGCCGGACTCGACGCCAGTCTTATCGGACAGGTCATGCTTGAAGAATCGGTTTTGGGCTGGAAGGAATATGAACTCGAAGTCATGCGGGATAAAAATGACAATGTCGTTATTATCTGTTCCATTGAAAATATGGATCCCATGGGCATCCATACCGGTGACAGCATCACGGTGGCCCCGACGCAGACGCTGTCGGACAAGGAATATCAATCCATGCGGGATGCCTCCATCGCTATCATACGGGAGATTGGCGTGGATACCGGCGGTTCAAACGTTCAGTTTGCCGTCAATCCCAAAAACGGAGAACTGATCGTCATTGAAATGAATCCCCGGGTTTCACGCAGTTCTGCCCTTGCCTCAAAAGCCACTGGCTTTCCCATTGCCAAAATCGCCGCCAAACTGGCCGTGGGATATACGCTGGATGAAATCCCCAATGACATTACCGGAGAGACCTTTGCATCCTTTGAACCGACACTCGATTACTGTGTGGTTAAAATACCGCGCTGGACATTTGAAAAATTCCCGGAAACAAAGGATTATCTGACGACTGCCATGAAATCCGTGGGTGAAACCATGGCCATTGGCCGAACATTTAAAGAGTCTTTACAAAAGGGTTTGAGATCTCTTGAGATCGGACGTTTTGGGCTGGGATCTGATGGAAAGGACCTTCTGGATCCAAAGGACGACAAATCAAAGAACTTATCTCTATCCGAAATTGAGCAGAAACTGGCAACACCAAATTCCCAGCGGATTTTTTACCTGCGCTATGCCATACTTAAAGGAATGCCCATTCAATTCATTTATGAACTCACCGGCATCGACCCGTGGTTTTTGCATCAGATCAAACAGATCGTGGAACTGGAGCAACGCATTAAGTCCAACCGAACCGATTTATCTGAAACGCTTTTAAAAAAAGCAAAATCCTGGGGGTTTTCAGATGTTCAGCTTGCCCATTTAACCGGCTCCACCGAGGAAACCATTGAACAAACCCGAAAAACTTATGACATACGTCCCGTTTACAAGCTGGTGGATACATGCGCTGCGGAGTTCAAGGCGGCAACACCCTATTACTACTCCACCTATGAACTGGAAAATGAAGCCAGGATCTCTGACCAAAAAAAGGTGATGATTTTGGGCGGCGGCCCCAACCGGATCGGCCAGGGGATTGAGTTCGATTACTGTTGTGTCCATGCCTCTTTTGCACTTCGTGAAGAAGGCATTGAAAGCATCATGGTCAACAGTAACCCGGAAACCGTCAGCACGGATTACGACACTTCCGATAAACTCTATTTCGAGCCGCTGACCAAAGAAGACGTGCTCCATATTGTGGAAACCGAAAAGCCAATGGGCGTCATCGTTCAATTCGGCGGTCAGACACCCCTCAATCTTTCAGGGTCCCTACATAAGGCCGGAGTCCCTATTCTGGGCACCCAACCTGTAAGTATCAACCGAGCAGAAGACAGAGAACAGTTTCAAGCATTTTTAAAAAAGTTGGGTCTTGTTCAGCCGGAAAACGGCACCGCATTATCTGTAGAAGAAGCAGTGGCGGTGGCTGAAAAAATTGGTTACCCTGTCGTTGTCCGTCCATCCTATGTGCTGGGTGGTCGGGCCATGAAAATTGTCTATGATCGTCAGGAGCTTGATAACTTTACCAGACTCGCCATTCTGGAATCTTCCGGTCATCCCGTTCTCATCGATAAATTTTTAGAGGATGCCATTGAAATTGATGTGGATGCCGTTTCAGATGGAAAGATAACCATTATCGGTGGGATCATGGAACACATTGAAGAGGCGGGAATCCATTCGGGTGATTCCGCATGTGTCCTTCCCCCTTACACCATTCCTCCTGCTATGCTCGATGAGATCATCAACGCTACAAAGGCCATGGCATTGGAACTTGATGTTGTGGGTTTGATGAATGTTCAGTATGCCATCAAAAACAACCGACTCTTTGTTCTTGAGGTGAATCCCAGGGCTTCCAGAACCATCCCGTTTGTCAGTAAAGCTACCGGCATTCCTTTGGCCAAAATCGCAACAAAGGTAATGCTCGGCAAAACGCTAAAAGAACAAGGTATCGTCAGTGAAAAAATTCCAACTCATATTTCTGTAAAGGAAGCTGTATTACCGTTTAACCGGTTTCCGGATGTTGATACCCTTCTCGGGCCTGAGATGAAATCCACCGGAGAAGTCATGGGAATCGATTCGGATTTCGGTTCTGCATATGCAAAGTCTCAAATCGGCGCCGGTCAGCTTTTGCCGGACAAAGGAACCGTCTTTATCAGTGTAAAAGACAATGACAAGCAAGCAATTCTTCCTGTGGCATCTCAATTTAATGATTTGGGTTTTACGATCATGGCAACCCGGGGGACCTCATCGTTTTTAAAGCGCCGGGGCATCGCGAACAAATTGGTCAATAAGGTTTCCATTGGTCGCCCCCATGTGATCGATGCCATTAAGAACAAAGAAATACAGCTGATAATCAATACACCCTCAGGTGGCGAAACCAAGCGGGACGGATATGTGATCAGACGCTCAGCTATAAAATTCAATATTCCATATACCACGACCGTTGCCGGAGCCATGGCCATGTGCAAAGGAATTGCAGCGTTCAAGAAAAAACATCTTTCGGTAAAAACCATACAGGAGTACACCAGTTCGTTCTGAAAAAGATTAGAAATAATAGCTTAAACCGATTAATTAGTGCCCATCCATAAATCTATATTGGGCACAAATTAAGTTTCCAATGCAGAAATTAGCAATTTTTCGCAAGGTCAAGGAAATCAAGGAATTACGCGGAGGCGTACAAGTGGTACGCCGCACAAGTAATTCCGCAGATTGACGCAGAGATTGTGAAAAAGGGCCATTTCTGGATGGAAACTAATTAAGGAACCCTATGAAATATTTAGAAAAACCCCGTGAAGCCTGCGGTCTGTTCGGTATTTACGATCATCCTGAAGCGGCAAGACTGACCTACTTTGGTCTGTATGCGCTTCAACACCGGGGGCAGGAAAGTTCTGGAATTGCTGTTTCCCGGAACCACAACATTGTTGACCACAAAGGGATGGGCCTCGTTCCCGATGTTTTTGACGTGACCCACCTGGAACATTTGGACGGAGAAAGCGCCATCGGACATGTACGCTATTCCACTACAGGAAGCTCGATTCTTGGCAATGCCCAGCCGTTTGTTGTCCATCACAAAAAAAAAGCTTATGCTATTGCCCATAACGGCAATCTCGTCAATGCGCATCACCTGAAAAAAGAACTCGAGGAAACGGGCTCCATTTTTCAGACCACCATGGACAGCGAAATTTTTCTCCATTTCTTCGTTAAAAGTTTAAAATTAGGATTCGAAGGCGCTTTGGTAGAGACGGTGTCGCGGCTCAAAGGGGCGTTTTCTTTTGTGATGCTGACCAGCAAAGGAGAAGTTATCGGAATAAAGGATCCTCATGGTTTCAGGCCCTTATGCCTGGGAAAACTCAATGGTCATTATGTTCTGGCCTCGGAAACCTGTGCGTTGGATCTGGTCCAGGCTGAGTTTGTCCGCGAGCTTGATCCCGGCGAAATCGTAATTATCAACAAGGACGGCATCCGGAGCATCAAAACCCCGACGCCGGGGCGAAGAGCGTTTTGCATCTTTGAATTCATCTATTTTGCAAGACCTGACAGCACCATCTATGGGCAGAATGTGTATTTAACCCGAAAGGCTCATGGGCGTCGGCTTGCTCAAGAGGCCCCTGTGGATGCTGATCTGGTCATGCCCTTTCCCGACTCCGGGACGTATGCAGCTTTGGGCTATTCGGAAGTCTCCGGAATCACTTTTGAGATGGCCATGATCCGGAATCACTATGTTGGGAGAACATTTATCCAACCCACCCAGAGCATGCGTGATTTTGGTGTTCGGGTAAAATTAAATCCTGTTAAAAAACTTCTCGAAGGAAAAAATATCGTCATCATCGAAGACTCGATAATCAGGGGGACTACGGTTAAAACCCGAGTCAAAGCCCTTCGTGGACTCGGTGTAAACCGAATCCATATGCGCGTGAGCGGCCCTCCCCATCGTTTTCCATGTCATTACGGAATCGATTTTTCCACAAGGGGGGAACTGATAGCAGCCAATATGTCTATTGAAAAATTGAAAAACTTTCTCGGTCTGGACTCGCTGAACTACCTCAGCCTTGAGGGGCTTTTGAGTTCAACCGGTATTGAGCATCCGGAAAAAAACTTTTGCAAGGCATGTTTTGACGGCTGTTATCCGGTCAGTTTTGACGAGGATCTTTCCAAGCACTGTCTAGAATGATAGACTTTCACTTTTTCATATGTTCTAAACCAAAAGATACATACCAAACATGAAGAAAACCGTCGCCTTTTCCAAAAATGCCACCAATGTTTTCTTTCACATCCTGACCCATTGTAACCTCCAGTGCAAGCACTGTTATATCAACAAAAAACAACACGGGGAAAATACGCTTCCCATAGAGACTATTAACGCCTGGCTCAAAGTATTTGCATCAAAAAACCAAGAAGCAAATGTCATCTTTTTAGGTGGAGAACCCACCCTTCATCCGGATCTCTCCGAAGCCGTCAACAAAGCCAAGTCCCTCGGCTACAGTTCAATTACCATTGATACCAATGGATATCTGTTTCATGACATTCTTTCCAAAGTCAGCCCGGATGTTATCGACTATTTCAGCTTTAGTCTGGATGGCGCCACCCGAAAAACAAACGATATGATCCGGGGAAAAGGATCATTTGACACCTGCATCCAAGGCATCAAAAGTGCGGTTCTAAAAAATTTTAGCACCAGCCTGATCTACACCGTAAGCACGAAAAACATACAGGAACTTGACAAGATCGCACCGCTTTTAAAAGATTTAAAAATTGACCGTTTTTTTATACAGGTCATCGGGATCAGAGGAAAATCCGCTGAAAGCAGGAAGGATAAATTACAGGTTTCTCGAAAGGATTGGTTAAAAATTGTCCCTGACGCAGCCCAAAAAATCGCCCGTCATGGCATCACCGTTACCTACCCGAAAGTCTTTTTAAGTCCAAGCGAATCTTTTGAATGCGCCGGTCTGGTGGCGGACAACTATTTTATCTTCCCCAACGGTAGAGTGTACCGCTGCCCGCTGTGTGAGGACTATCCGCTGCACAGTCTGGAATTTAAAGATAACGTGCTGGCGAATACCCCGAGGATCAACGAAAACGATTTTTTTACACTCAACATTCCAGAAGGATGCGTGATGAACAAACTTATTCAGCCGGGCAACCTGAGTTATAACGCCAACGGCACGTGCGAATATAAAATCGCCTGTTGTATGTTAAAAGAAGAGGTTCGAAAGATCCAATAGAATGTAGCCGGCCGGGAAATTTTTTTAAGGTAAAATATTTTGCCTTCCCTCCGGTCGAAGATACCGCCTGCGGTGAGGCGGACAAGAGCAAATTTATTTCGGCCCGCTACGTTAAAACTTTATAGTAATGCTCGAGTGTGAAACTTGAGAATTTAAAATCAAGATTCCTAAATTTTTCATTAGAATTTCGACAACCTGTCAAAAATATGCCACCCCATTCTTTGCCCGCCTGCCAAACTTCTTGAACATCACCACTCTTATCATACAATATCCTATTGATATATATAGGCATATTAACTCATTCAATATGATCTCATCTTGTTTGGTACGGGTATTGCTTTAATGGTCTAATGATTAAAAGAAAAATGCCGATATCAACAAATATACCGATCATAGACAGCTTTTTCGAATACGAAAATAGTAGAATTTTAACAGCCATTTTATATTAAAAATTATTTTCCGGGAGATCAAAATGGAAACCTCATCCGATAAACATGAGAATCAAGCACCGGGCAAACAGAAGATCGGTGAAATTCTTGTCGAATCTGATCTTATTAATAAGTCTCAGCTTAAACAGGTTCTAAAAAGGCAGACCCAAGTAGGTGGTCATTTGGGATCTATTTTAATTGAAATGGGGTTGATTACCGTCGATGACTTAATCCATTGTTTAAGCAAAAAGCTTGGTGTTCCTGGTGTTAACCTTTTTGATCAGGACATCAAACCCGAGTTACTCAATCTTATGCCCGTCGATAAAATGAAATCCATGAAAATTCTGCCCGTTGCGGTAAATAACACAAAGATATCATTGGCAATGGCAAACCCACAAGATTTCATAGCTGTGAGTGAAGTTGAATTTGTTCTTGGTAAAAAAATTCGTCCCATGGTGGCACCTTCTTTTATGATAGATGCGGCTTTAAATTGTCTGCCGTTAAGGCCCGACCAAGAATTAAAAGGTGAAGCGATATCAAAAACATGTAAGACGGAAAGTGCTAAGGTAAAAGAAGTGCTTGATTTGGAAGCACTGCTTGGAAAATTGATGAAATATAATGCCAGTGATATCCTTTTAACACCTGGTGCGCCGCCATCCATTCGTATTGACAATAAACTGACACGCCCCGCGCTGCCAGCCTTATCGCCGACGAATTGTGAGATGTATGCAAGAGAAATTATTCCTTATTCCGAATGGGATGAATTCTTGCGCAAGAACGAGTATGATTTGGCTTTTTCATTTAAAAATATTGGTCGATTTAGGGTAAATATATATCGGCAAAGAAATTCTATTTCAATTGCCATGCGTCCAATCAAAGATGGAGTTCCTTCTTTTGAAGAGCTGAATTTGCCGGCGTGGTTAAAAGATTTTGCTTTTAAACCACAAGGTTTAATTTTAGTTTCTGGTCCTGCCGGACACGGCAAAACCACCACCCTCAACGCACTCATTGACGTTATCAACAATAACCAACAAAGAAACATCATTTCTCTTGAAGATCCTATTGAAGTCATGCATAAACACAAAAAGAGTAACATTAATCAAAGAGAAGTGGGCACGGATACCAAATCTTTTGCCTCAGGCCTAAGAACTGTGTTTCGACAATCCCCTGATGTTATCGTTGTTGGAGAAATGAGGGATAAAGAGACTTTTGAAATTGGATTACAGGCCGCCGATACGGGGCACCTGGTTATGAGCTCAGTCCACGCAAGTAGTGCGACGTCTATTTTTGATCGAGTTATCAATATGTTCGAACCCCATATGCAACCCCTTATCCGGACAAAGCTTGCTGACTGTTTACAGCTTGTTTTATCACAGCGACTCATCCCCTTAAAAAAAGGTAACGGCAGAATACTCGCCCTTGAAAAGTTGATCAATTCGTATCGGGTTAAAAAATTTATTAAAGATTCCGCCACAAATCGAATTCGATCACAGATGCAAGCCGGGACTGAAGAGTTTGAATCAATAGATATGGCAATTGCAAAGCTCTATCAAAGGGGCCGAATAACATTCAACGAAGGGCTTACATACATTGAAGACGAACCATTCTATCGCGACTTAACCGGCGTAGAAAAATAAAGGGATCAATCACAAGGTGCCATGATCGTATCGCCAATAGGGTAACACCATGGAAATGGTATTCTGTGGGGGAAGTTAATCTTCTTCTATTCTCTTTTTTCTTTTTTCTAATTCATTTAAGTAGGATTTTTCAACCTGCTTATTATATTTTTCAACTTCCTCATTGAACAGCTTTTTTCTTCTTTCATAATCTTCTATTTTGTCATTAAACCCCAGTATAACTTTGTTATATTTCTTGGCGCGACTTTTTGATCTATATTTATTTTTGTTTTTTGCGATCTCTTTTTTTTCCTCCATCAAGGTCCTGTATTCCTCGGCCAATTTTTCCTTTTCCTGGTCTAGACGCTTCTTGATTTCAGAAAAATCATTTTTGTCAGGTTTGTTTTTTACCTGTTCCTTCTCAATTAAAGACGGTGGCTTTTCGGCTTTTTGCTCATCTTTTTGCTGATCATACGGATCACCTTGAAACCCGGTATATTCATTAATATCGGTTCGCTGATTTTCGGGAACGTTAGTCAAATCGTCTGTGTAATGTACGTTTCCGTCTTTATCAATGTATCTGTAATATTCTGCTGAAGCCGACATCGAAAACAACAACAGCGATAAGGATATTAACCATCGTCCAAAATTCATAAGACCACCCTTTCTATGTTATCTCGACATTATCAGGTTTTGCACCCAATGCACAGGAAAAAGCTTTTAACGTATTATATATTTTAATATTTTTCATGCCAAAGGTCAATCTTTTATTGTCCTCCTCCCATGGATATTAAGTAAAAGATTCAACTTTAACAATATGTTAACGCACAACAGTCTGTTAACAGATGATCTTTGCAACTTGATTGACATGCACCCTTCGTTTTTATATGATTACTCAAGTTTTTTACCCCTAATTTTAAGCAACGCCAATATAGAATAGCGGACCGGAAAAAAATTTTTAAGGTCAAATTAAAGGATGGTGTCAATGTGAAACGAAAATATGTTGTTTGTCTGTTGGCGATCTTAATTATTCCAGGTTTGTTCACCCAAGGCCTCGCTTTTGTCGAATGGAATATTCATAAAACACTTAAATTGGATACACAGCCTCTTGACGTTGCAGTTTCCAAGAATGGAAATTCGATCTTCGTTCTCACCAAATCGGGAAAGATTTTAATCTTTTCGTCTGACGGCAAACTGAAGGATAAGATCGATGTTGGAAATCATGTTGATCAAATTAAATCAGGTCCCGGAGAAGAGTGGCTTTTTTTGAGCAGTCGGAAAAACAAAACGGTTGAAATCCTTCATGTTGATTTTATCCAGCATATCGATATCTCAGGGTCACCATTCCAAGGGGTGGAAAACGCCCCGGTAACAATCGCTGTTTTCAGCGATTTCCAATGACCCTTTTGTGCGAGGATCGTACCTCTACTGGAGCAGGTGCTCGAGAATAATACCGGAAAAGTAAAACTGGTTTTTAAAAATTTTCCTCTCAGAAGGCATAAATATGCTACGAAAGCCGCTATGGCAGCTCTTGCGGCCGACAAATTTGGCAAGTTCTGGAAGTTCCATGATCAGCTTTTTCTTGAACACGATAAATTGAGCGATCAAAAGATCAAAGAGATTGCTCGAAATCTTGGGTTTAATAGTGAAGAATTCGAAAAAATGATGAAGAATCCTAAAATTTTGGCCAAAATACAGCAGGATATTCTGGACGGGGGGCAGGCCGGTGTCACGGGGACCCCGACGGTATTTGTTAATGGTCGACGTTTGAGGGATTGGAGCCTGAACGGGCTTCAGATGTTAATCGATAAGGTGTTTAAAAAAATGTAACACTTTCAGAATTCTATTCAATGGGGCTACGAATTTTAGTCCCCGGATTAATACTCCGGTCCGACTGGGTTACAAGAACCGTTGATGTGGTTGGCTCAGTATGCAAGACGAGCAACGATCCATGAATAATAGGCGTCAAAAGAACATTCCCTTTGCTTTTCTTATCGAGCTTCTCTTTTTCCTGATAATATATACTGTATGACTGGCCGATCTCCACACCGTCTTGATCACCTTTGTCGATGAATGCGACGGTATGATCTCCAATGTTTTTTTCGCGCTCTTCAGATACAATGATTTTTCCATTCAAACCATTTTTGCTTTGGGTCAAGGCAACTCTCGGCGACCGCTTTTTATACGTCATTAAAAGATCGTTCACAGCTATCGACCGGAAGGATTTAACAACCCTGGCCACAACAAAACTGGGTTCTTTTTTCGTAATTACAACAACGCCCGTAAGATAGTGCTGAGTCCCGATAAGTTCTTTCGTTTTTTCATCTACAATCGGCTTTAGAGTTCTATATACCGTATACTTTGTTCCCGGTTGGAGGGGATTATCAACATTTGGACGGATATAAACCAGATCCCCGACGCCGACCAATTTTTTATCATCTTTGGCTTTGAAGATTGTGCCCTTCGGGGTGATGGCTTGTTTTTTGATGAATCCGATACTTTCGATGGGAGAATAGTAATAATACAATGTCTCTTTTGTCGGTTCCGGTTCTTGGGGTTGATTCTCCTCAACATTTTTTTTAATAAAAGTATCAACTCCCTTTAGATGAAAAAGTCGAATACGCTCACCCGGGTAAATCCAGTGAGGATTGGAGATCTGACTGTTCTCGCTCCATAAATTTGGCCACAGCCACGGGTTATCAGAAAATTGAGTTGAAAGATCCCAGAGCGTGTCACCTTTTTTAACGGTATAGTAAAAACCTGTTTCATGTTCCACAGACTCAGTAGTTTCCTGTGCGAAAAGATGAACTGGAAAAATAACCATTGCAGTTAAAATACACAAGGCCATCACTACCCGGGATTTTCTCTTACAAACCATGGGACACTCCGAATTTTTAATATTATTGTTTATTTAATATCGTTATTATAACCCGGAAATTAGTAGGTTGTCAAGCTTTTCAATCTTTTCCGAATTAGGGATCATCAACAAAAAACCCCCATGCGAATAACGCATGAGGGTTTTTAAATTAGGGATTAACACGGACTGGGATTACATCATTCCGCCCATTCCGCCCATTCCGCCCATTCCGCCACCCATTCCACCACCACCTCCGGGCATCATGTCGCCTTTTTCTTCGGGCTTATCTGCGACCATTGCTTCTGTGGTCAGCATCAATGAAGCAATGCTTCCTGCGTTTTGAAGGGCGTAACGAACGACTTTGGTGGGATCGATTACGCCGGCTTCAATAAGATTCTCATAGTTATTGGTCTCGGCATTAAAACCAAAAGCACCGTCACCTTGTTTAACTTTATCAATGACAACGGAGCCTTCAAAGCCGGCGTTGTTTGCAATTTGTCTCAAGGGCTCTTCGATAGCACGTAATACAACTTTTACACCCAATTTCTGGTCAGCTTTGATTTTGATCTTCTCCAGCGCATCGATACAGCGAACCAGTGCAACACCGCCCCCGGGCACGATACCTTCTTCAACCGCAGCCCGCGTCGCATTCAATGCGTCTTCAACACGTGCTTTCTTTTCTTTCATCTCTATCTCTGTGGCAGCGCCCACATTAATGACCGCCACACCTCCGATGAGTTTGGCCAATCTTTCCTGTAGTTTTTCACGGTCGTAATCTGATGTTGTCTCATCAATTTGTGCGCGAATCTGCTTTACTCGGCCTTCCAGTGCAGAACGCGAACCAGCACCGTCAACGAGTGTGGTGTTGTCTTTGTCGATGTTGATGCGTTTCGCTTGTCCGAGATCTGAAATCGTCAGGTTCTCTAATTTTATTCCAAGATCCTCAGATACAACCTGGCCACCGGTCAAAATCGCGACATCCTCAAGCATGGCTTTGCGTCTGTCACCAAAACCCGGAGCCTTGACAGCTGCGACCTGAAGGGTTCCTCTCAGCTTGTTCACAACCAGTGTGGCAAGTGCCTCGCCTTCCACGTCTTCAGCAATGATCATCAGGGGCTTTCCCATCTTTGCGATCTGCTCAAGAATCGGAAGCATGTCTTTCATGTTGCTGATCTTTTTTTCATTAATCAGGATATAAGGATCTTCCAAAGAAACAAGCATTTTATCCGCATCTGTCACAAAATATGGCGAAAGATAGCCGCGATCAAACTGCATGCCTTCGACAACCTCAAGGGACGTCTCCATGGCTTTTGCTTCTTCAACGGTAATGACGCCTTCTTTGCCGACTTTATTCATGGCCTCGGCAATGATGTTTCCAATGGTTTCGTCGTTGTTGGCTGAAATGGTACCGACCTGGGCAATTTCACGCTGATCTTTCGTGGGTTTGCTCATCTTGTGAAGTTCATTGACCGCAACCTCAACCGCCTTGTCAATCCCGCGTTTGATGGCCATGGGATTGTTACCGGCTGCAACAAGTTTCTGCCCTTCTTCGTATATCGACCTTGCAAGAATTGTAGCCGTGGTGGTACCGTCACCAGCCATATCGCTGGTTTTGCTGGCAACTTCTTTCACCATCTGAGCACCCATATTTTCAAACTTGTCCTCAAGCTCGATTTCCTTGGCTACGGTTACACCGTCTTTTGTAATCGTGGGAGCCCCCCAGGATTTCTCTATAATAACGTTTCTTCCTTTAGGGCCGAGTGTTACGACGACCGAATCTGCAAGTGCTTTCACCCCGTTAAGCATGGCTTCACGGGCTTTAATATTGTATTTTATTTCTTTAGCCATCTTTGTCTTTCCTCCGTTTCGTATGTTGATTATTCGATTACGCAGAGAACTTCTTGTTCGCTCATGATCAAGTATTCTTCACCCTCAACTTTGATCTCTTGACCACCATATTTTCCGAACAAAATCCGATCACCTTTTTTGACTTCAAGGGGGACACGTTTACCTTCGGGATTCAGGGCACCCTTTCCAACCGCAACAATTTTTCCTTCCGCCGGTTTTTCTTTGGCCGTGTCCGGAATGATAATTCCACCCTTGGTCTTGGTCTCTTCCTCAACACGTTTTACCAAAATTCGATCATTTAACGGTCTGAGTTTCATTTTTCAATTTCTCCTTTTCTTTTTTTCAAATTATTACGAATATAATCCTTCGTAACGAAAATTGGTCGAGAATTATATCCTAGTGTTTATCGGCAGGTTTTTTTGACTTTTTGGGTTTTTTGCTTGGACTTTCTGAGCTTTGGGTTGTCTCTTGCTTTCCATTGTTTGAAGGTGCTGCTGAGCTCTGAGATTTATTTGCATAGTCTGTTATGTACCAACCCGTCCCCTTAAGGTGAAAACTGCTGTGAGAAATAAGCTTATGCAATTTTCCGGAACAGTGCTTACATTTGGCCAGCTGTTTATCGGAAAATTTTTGGATTACTTCGTCTATTCTGCCACATTTTGAACATTCATATTCATATATGGGCATTTTTTAAAACCTCCTGCTGAACAACAAATGATTCCCTCGAGAGCAAAATTTATTGTTTATAAACTTAATTCGTAAAAGCACGCTTAATATATGCAATGTTTTAACATTGTCAAGGTATACCCGGCACTTTTTTTGAATTAAAATTTCCGCAAATCATCAATGGGTTCACGCCATTTTTCATAAAACTTCAATACATTCTCCATACCCAAAACATTTACCGATTTGAGTATCTCATGTGTGGTTTCATGGACATGAGCCTCTTCCGTTATCATTTCTTCATGAGAAGCCTCAAAATTTTGAAGAAATTTGCTGAACCTCAGGATGTGAATGAGTTCGTGAGCAACGATATAGAGGGCAAATGGAAAAAGTTTTAAATCAGGCGAATCTTTTATGGCTGAAAGGATCGAATGATCTTGAAGACATATTTTATAAAAATCATATGTCGATGAACCCAAGGATGAATTCTTTCGCCAGCCCTCATATCGAATAACTTGCGCAAACGGGCCGTGAACGATCTCTTCAGGGGAAAGATCGACCAGCGTTTTGATATCATATGCGCATGCATCGGACCATTGACTGGCTGACATTTTATAAAAGTTGCTGACAAGTTCCTCGGCCATTGCCACACAATTATTTATGATGTCGATCTGATCCGTATTGAATTTGTTCATTTTCTCCATGAGAATCGTTATTCATCAAAAAAAATGTGGACATCGTGTTATTTATAATGTAATTAACATTTTTTAATATTAAAGAAAATACCGATTGGAGGTGATCTGTTGGGCAGTGTTGTAAAAAAACGAAGAAAAAAAATGAGAAAACATAAACACAGAAAGCTGTTGGCACGCACACGCCATCAAAGAAGAAAGGGTAAATAAACGTTACCCATAAACGTCAAGACCTCTGAAAAAAGCACCCATTGATGAACGCAAACGCTCTCAAAGATTCCGGTGCTTTTTCTTTTCCTGTATTATGGATTACCGGAATACCCTTTTAAGTATTTAAAAAATTCCGAGTCTGTTGAAAGAACGAGTGAACTGTCTTTACCGAGGGCATCGCTGTATAGTTCAAGTGTTTTAGCGAATGAATAAAAATCAGGGTCGACGCCATAGGCTTTAGCGTAAAGCTTGGTTGATTCGGCATCGGCCTTGCCTTTAATTTCTTGGGCTGTTCTATAAGCTTCCGAGGTAATTTTCTTTAAATCTCTTTCCTTTTCACCCAATATCTTTCGAGCTTCACCCTTGCCCTCTGATCTAAATTTTTCGGCAATTTGCTTCCGTTCCGCAATCATTCGGCCATATACCGAATCTCTAACCTGTTCTACATAGTTTATCCGTTTGATTTTCACATCAACCAGCTCAATGCCAAACTTGGCCAGCTTCGGCTGGGCCTGCTCCAGTATTTGCATGGCAATCTTCTCTCTGCCGGTTACAATCTTGAAGGATTGTCTTTCTTTTATGTCTTCGAGCCCTATTTCATAGGTATCCAATTCTCGGTTGGTCTTACGAACTGTTTCGATGAGCCTGTTTTCAGTGATAAGGTTTCGCACCGCAGGATCAATGATATCGTCAAGCCTTCCCTGAGCACTTGTGGTGTTGTTGACCGTCTGAAAAAATTTTATTGGATCAATAATTCTCCATCTGGCAAATGAATCCACCCAGATATAGGTTTTATCCAGCGTTGGAATCTGGCCGGGATCACCATCCCATTCTAAAAGATTTTTAGGAAAATAAGTGGCGTTCTGAATAAAGGGAATCTTAAAATATAAACCGGGTTCCTTTTTCGGCTGACCAACGACTTTTCCGAATTGAGTGACAACCGCCTGCTCTGTTTCATCCACCACATATGCTGCGGTAAAAACGAAAAGAATTGCAACAACCGCAACAACCAATATAACGAGTTTAGATTTCATTATTTTTCACCCTTTTGTTTCCCAAGATTAAGTAAGGGGAGGACATTCTTCTGGTCTGAATCAATGATATATTTATCTCCCAGTTTGGGGAGAAGGTCTTTCAGGGTTTCAAGATAGAGTCTCCTTTTGGTTACATCTTTGGCCTTTGCATATTCCGTATAAAGCGCCTTAAATCTGGCAGCATCACCTTTGGCCCGGTTGACCCGATCCAGCGCGTATCCTTCGGCAGCTTTAATAGTTCTTTCAGCTTCACCTCTGGCTGTAGGAATCGCTTTGTTATAATCCTCTTTGGCCTGATAGATCATTTTTTCTTTTTCCTGGGTGGCCTGGTTGACTTCGTTGAATGACGGTTGTACCGGACCGGGAACATTGGTCTTTTTCATTTCAATGGTTACAATATTAATCCCGGAGTCAGCGTTATCCATCTCCACCTGCAAGACTTCCCTCGCTTCAATGGCGATCTCCTCTCGCTTGCTGATCACTTCGTTGATGCTCCTGTCACCCACGACAAGCCGCATGGCGGCTTCTGACATATCGATAAGGAGTCTTCGTACATCATGGACCTTAAACAAAAACTTGTACGGATCTTTTATTCGGTATTGTACAATCCAGGGTACCAGGGCCACATTTAAATCTCCGGTCAACATGAGGGCAACATTTGTGTTCTCACCGCCGGATAAGGTACGTCTAGTGGTATCTCCTGTCCGAAGAGAACGAAAGCCGAATTCCTCTTTATAGACCCGGCGAACTTTGACTTTTGTCACCTTCTCGATTCCGGACGGCAGCTTGAAATTAAGGCCGGGTTGAGTGATGCGTACATATTTCCCGAACCGCTGGACAACGCCGACCTCGTCCACTGCAACGGTATAGAACGTGGACGAACCAAAAAATATAAGAGCGAAAAGAAGAATTAAAAGAGGGCCGCCGGGCAGTTTAAACTTTTTAAATTTTTCGACCAGGTCATCCATTTTAGGAGGAACCATTCCTCCTTCTTTTCCATCTTGCTGCTTTTTAAGTTTTTCCCAATCCCAATTCATAGATTTCTTTCCCGTTAATTTGTATTAAAATCCTTAAATCTCTTATTAATTTAAGTTATCAATCCTTTCAAGTCAAGTAAAAAGCAAATCTATATGGGAATTGCCACTTTTAAATGGCGACCATTGATTAATGCGTAGAAATTTTCTTTCGATTTCGTCTAATTGATTCTTGACAACCCAATACATCACTTTATAGTTCCTTATGTTATGGGAAAAAATAAAAAAAATAGCGAATTTGTGCACATCGGGGATATTTTAAACGGTGTCTTAAAAACCTGCCGAACTGATTGCGATGAGGAGCTGTCAAAGGTTTGGAATCTGTGGGAAAGCGCTGTGGGAGATGTCATCGCAAAAAATACCAGGCCAGAGGCTTTCAAGGGGAAACTACTCCTGGTCCTTGTAAACAGTCACCCATGGATGCACCAACTCCAATTTTTGAAAAAAGACATAATAAACAAAGTCAACCAAGCATTGGGGAAAAAATTGGTACAAGATATTAAATTCAAAATCGGACCGGTATAATTAAGATGAAATCACTGACCACAGATTTCTTCTTTAACGGCTGCATACAGGTTAAGCAGAATCGGTCCGGCTATCGTTTTTCTATAGATGCTGTTTTACTGGCCTGGCATGCCGATCCGAGCCCAAATGATACCATCCTCGATTTGGGCACAGGTTGTGGCATTATTCCCATGATACTGGCGTATCGTAATCCCGAAGTCAAAATTTACGGTATCGAGGTGCAGACGGAACTTGCCGATATCGCGAATCTCAATATTACAGAAAATGGTATGAAAGATCAAATTACCATCTTTTGCAGGGATATGAAAACACTAAAACATGAGGATACTTCCGGGCCCGTGGATCTGGCCATTAGTAACCCGCCTTTCAGAAAGTCAAAATCCGGCAGGATCAACCCGAATCAGCAGCGTGCAATTGCACGGCATGAAATTAATGCGACGCTTTACGATGTCGTTGAAACTGCGCGCAGGATGTTAAAAACTTCTGGAAGGTTTGTCATGGTCTACCCTGCCGGACGTATGACGGATATTCTGACCCAAATGCGCGTTTCCGGAATAGAACCAAAATCGATTCGAATGGTGCATTCAGGAAAAGACACAGAGGCAAAGATGATTCTTGTTGAAGGGAAAAAGGGCGGACGTTCAGGACTAAAGATCGGTTCACCCCTGATCATTTATCAGAAGAACGGTTCTTATTCTGATGAGGTTGAAAAAATATTTAAGCCCTGATCCGAAGGGGCATTAATCCAGCCTATTCATCACCTGGCCGGCAATAACTTTTGGGAAAAAATAGGTGGCCTTGCGAGGCATAATAAGGCCGGAATTGGCAATATCGCGTACCTGCTGAATTTTTGTTGGATTTAATATAAAAGCAATGTCATGTTTTCCGCCAAACACCGCATCTATGGCCTCTTTCGCAATGCTCGAATAGGCGATCAACTGCTCATTGTCAAGCCTGGCTTGATCAAAACCCAACAGTTCCATAAAAATAAGACGGGTCAACACTGTCACATCAATATTTCTTAACACCCCCGGCAATTCATCACCAAACATATTTTCCATAACGTCGGGTTTGAGTATTAACAGGTGGAGTTCCGGACGATCTTTCGTGCAAACACCGATACAATGCTTTGAAGTATTCGATTTTAGAATCGAGGTAAATTTTGCAAAATTTCCATTGTGTTGATCACTATCGTAAGGAAGCGTGATGATGTCAAAATAATCTTTCGCTTTTTGGATCAGCGATTCTCTTGTTTCGACTGGAACTTCGTTTAACAAGCGGTGTGCGGGAAGAATAATAAGTCCTGGATCTTCCATGCTGCAAAGGTACATCATGACATTATTTGCCGGATGATTGCCGTTGAAATTAGAAGTACGGGCTGACAACCAATCTCTGTAATTAAGCGCTGTCTCGTAGCGATGGTGTCCATCAGCAATAAAAATTTTTTTATCCTTTAGGGCACCGGAAATATAATGGTGAACCGAATGATCGGTGATTCGCCATAGCCTGTGCTTTTGTCCGATTTTGTCCGTAAAAACAATATCCGCTGATTTGTCGGCGATTGAATGCTTTAGTTTATTATAAATGCGGTTTTCTTCGTCGGAAAACAAAGAAAATATTGGGCTGAAATTGGCGTGGCATGCTTTCATCAGCTCGAGCCGCTCCGATTTTACTTTTGAAAAGGTTTTTTCATGCGGCAAAATGATGCCCTTTTCAAATGGCTCAAGGCGAATCAGGGCAATCAAACCATAACGTGTCACTCGATGTCCGTCATGGAGAAATTCCATGGACGTCAGGTAAAATGCCGGCTTTTTGTCTAACAAAATGACGTCATCTGAAAACCATTTGTTCAGACATTCTGCTGATCTAGTATAACGGTTATCTGTAGGAGTATCATTTTCGGTGGTTTTACCCAAAGTCAACCTGATGATATTCTGGGGATGACGTTTATGAAATTGAATCTGCTCCTGTTCTGAGATAACGTCAAAAGGAGGGGCCACCACATCTGCCAGATTTTTGATCTTGCTTTTGTTATAGAGGATTCCCTTAAAAGGGATGACTTCAGCCATGCTTTATAATTCCTTTTCGAAACATTATTTTTACCTTTTTAAAACAAAAAAGAACTGATACTATAAAGGATTCTGTTATTCAAGGAATAAAATGCTCGGTGTTCACAAAAAATTAAATTCATCAAAACTAATTTTTTATAAAGCCTGAATCTTGTACTAATCGGAGGCTTTCATGTGCCCCGACAGCGGGATTTCCGCTTCGCTCCAACAAGGCACTTAAGGGCGAAGCTATAGTCTACTATCGCGCGCCTTTAATAACGCAGCTCGAAGATCCCGCTTATTGCGGGGAGATGAAAGTCTCCGGATCGCCCTTTGGGGTGAAAATCGATGAGAAAAAAAGTGATCATCCAATATACCATTTGGGATAAATGCATGATGCTATGATGCTATTTAAACCCGTTTCAATTAAGTATTATAAAAAAGATTCTCATCAATTTTCATACAAGATTCAGGTAAAAAGATTTTGTTATTATTTCTGAAAAAAATAAGATTATTGACATGCTTTATTAAAAAAGTATATTGAACCTACCTGTATTTCAAAATTTAAAGGTGCTGGAGAGGTGGCCGAGCGGCTTAAGGCCCCGCTCTCGAAAAGCGGTATCCTGTCAAAAACGGGATCGTGGGTTCGAATCCCACCCTCTCCGCCATAATTCAGCACCTTAAGAAATCGATATCATCCCTAATTTTTCGGAGAGATGTCCGAGCTGGCCGAAGGAGCACGACTGGAAATCGTGTGTGCTGCCAAAAGCGGCACCGAGGGTTCGAATCCCTCTCTCTCCGCCATATTAAAATCAGATAGAGCATCGAAACGTTTTAAAAAAATCTCGCATCCTAATTAAGGAATGTCTATATGTCCTATCTTGTACTTGCACGTAAATATCGCCCCCAAACATTTGATGAGGTCGTAAAACAGGATCATATCACACGCACGTTAACCAACGCTATTTCAGCGGGTCGTGTCGCCCATGCCATCCTGTTTTCAGGACCGAGAGGAACCGGAAAAACCACGGTTGCGCGAATACTGGCAAAGTCCATGAATTGTAAAAATGGTCCCACACCGGTTCCATGCAATGACTGCAGATCCTGCAGAGAGATCACCGCAGGGAATGCTGCAGATGTGTTCGAAATTGACGGCGCTTCAAACAACAGTGTTGATCAAATCAGGGATCTTCGTGAAAATGTCAAGTACATGCCCGCCCACAGTCTTTATAAAATATATATTATTGATGAAGTTCACATGCTCAGCATCGCCGCCTTTAATGCGCTTTTGAAAACATTGGAGGAGCCACCGGCCCATGTCATGTTCATCTTTGCTACCACAGAACCACAGAAGATTCCCATAACAATACTTTCAAGGTGCCAGCGACACGATTTCAGACGTATTGATGTTGAATCGATTTCCAAACATATGAAAAAGATTTGCGTCAAAGAAGATACTGACATCGACGTTGAAAGTTTAGGGTTAATCGGACGTGAAGCAAACGGAAGCATGAGAGACGGTTTGAGCCTTCTGGATCAAGTCATGTCCTGCACACAAGGTGCCATTGAGCATGACCAGGTTCTGGATATACTTGGCATCATCGATCGAGACATTATTTTTAAAATATCAAGCGCTGTCATACAGGGAGATATCACGGAGATTCTCAATATTCTGGACGAGGTGTATAGCGCAGGCCATGATATGAAGAAACTGTACACCGATTTGATCGAACATTTCAGAAATTTACTCATTGTCAAGATGGGAAAAAAGACCCGCAAACTGGTAGATATCCCTGCTTATGAAATAAACTTGATGCTTGATCAGACAAAGAACGTCCCAAAAACATTTTTGAATCAGCTTTTTGATTTACTCTTTAAAGAGGAACCGATTATAGAACATTCTTCACGATCAAAGCTTGCAATTGAGATGGTTTTTATCAGGATGTTTCAGATAAAACCTGCCCTGCCCATTGATGTTCTTATCGAAAAGCTCGATCATCTTAAAAAAGATTTCGATGAATCTCTGGAAACTTTTATAGGTACTGCCGCCGCCCCCCCTCAAGCATCATCCGGACCGGTAACAGGAACAGCAGAATCCACAGAGACGTTTGCCTCATGCCATACAGCACCAGTAGATCATGACGAGATCTTGGAGAATAAATGGGAAAAACTGTTATCGATATTTTTAAAAAAACACCCATCTCTTGCAACCAACCTGAAAAATTCCAAAATAAAAGGACTGACTGACAATCAGCTGGAAATCGAAGTCAATGGAAACGATTTTAACATCAATATGGTCAGGAAAGAAAAAAATATTGGCATTATTAAACAGGTGTGCCGCGACTTTTTCGGAAAAGAGATGGACGTAATTATACGCACAAAAAAAATAACGGAAAATAAACATCATCAAAAAAACAGCCGGAAGGTCCGCTTAAAACAGGACGCCTTAAGCCACCCTCTGGTTACCGATGCGTTGGAGATTTTCAACGGTAAAATTGTTGATGTTAAGATTCTATAGGAGGTATTTCAATGAAAGGCTTGGGAAAGATGATGAAGCAGGCACAGCAGCTTCAGGCTAAGATGGCAAAATTACAGGAAGAAATGGCTGAAAAAACAGTTGAAACAAGCTCTGGTGGCGGAATGGTAAAGGTTGTGGCCAACGGCAGACAACAACTGGTATCCATTCAAATAGAACAAGAAGTTGTGGACCCGGATGATGTGGAAATGCTTGAAGACTTGATACTGGCAGCCGTTAATGATGCATTAAGCAAGGCACAGGATATGGTCTCCGGAGAGATGAACAAGCTAACCGGAGGTCTTAATATACCGGGACTAATGTAGTTATTTATTTTAAAATTTTGATCGTCTATTCACTCTTTACTCTTTGCTATTCACTATTTACTATTCACTCTTTGCTATTTACTCTTTGCTATTAATATGAGTCATTATCCAGCATCTGTTTTGAAATTGATCAAAAACCTTTCAAGACTGCCGGGGGTCGGAGAAAAGACCGCTGAGCGGCTTGCGATGCACATACTTCGTGCGCCTCGCAGGGAGGCTGAACAGCTTTCTCACAGCATTATCGAAATCAAGGAAAAAGTTAGATACTGTTCAATGTGTTTTTCGCTCAGCGACACTTCTATCTGTAATATTTGCAGTAACCCGTCAAGAACAGCTTCCATTTTGTGCGTTGTTGAGCAACCGGCCGATATGGTGGCAATTGAAAAATCTGGTTCCTTTAACGGACTTTATCATATTTTAGAAGGCGCGCTCTCTCCAATGGACGGTATTGGTCCCGATAACATCAGGATTAAAGAACTTGTAACAAGGATTTCCCAAGGAAAAATTAAAGAAGTCGTTCTTGCCACAAGCACAAATATTGAAGGGGAGACCACCGCCGCTTACATTGCAGAACAACTGGAAAATCATGCAGTCAAAACAACTCGAATTGCATCGGGGGTTCCCATTGGCGGTGACCTGAAATATGTTGACCAGGTTACCCTGAAAAAAGCAATGGAGACTCGGCATGCCATATAACAATTTAAAATCAGAAGATATTTTTAAATGTCAGAAATGTGGTGATTGCTGTAAGGGATATGGAGGGACTTTTATCACCGAAAAAGAAATCGAATCAATAGCCGCTCACATTCATACGGATCCTGATACGTTTGTTGAGAATTACTGTCAGATTTCAGGGGGAAAGAAGATTCTTGCACAGGCCGGGGATAAGTACTGCATATTCTGGGACGGGATGTGTACCATTCATCCGGTTAAACCCCGCATGTGTAAAACATGGCCTTTTTTAGAAAGTATTCTTGTTGATACCAGCAACTGGTACATCATGGCTTCGCTATGTCCGGGTATTCGAACGGATGTGCCCAACAGAACAATAAAAGAATGTGTGACTGAAGAACTTTCAAGAAATTTATGATAACTTCCAGTCTTTTATATCTGATAGTTGATAAATATTTTTTTCCTCCCCGTCAGAGATTATCTTGCGAAGAATATTCCTTTCTTCAAGGTCTTTCAGGCCTTCGATTAATAACGCCTCAGTACCGTTCCACATACTGGATAGATTCTTCGTAGAGATTGCCGTGTTATTGTCCGAGAGGTTACAGCATATCAGATATACTGAAACCGTCTCCACCGATAGGTCCAAACTGAAAATTTCCTGGTTCATGGCCGGGGTCTGGTTTTGCGAATCCATTAGGGCTCCTGTGTTTTAGTCTCGGTTACGGGTTGTTGAATAGGGGACATTCGGCTGTCAATTGTAATTCTATTGTTTTTTATGCCAATAAATATAAGTGTATATCATCAAAAATCAATAAAAAGGATCATATGATAGGCGTATTCGATTCAGGAATCGGTGGGCTTACCGTTGTCAGATCTCTGATGGAGCGGCTTTCCGGCTATGACATTGTCTATTTTGGTGATACGGCGCGGACACCATACGGAACCAAGAGCGCTGAAACCGTTATAAGTTATTCTCTTGAAAACATTGAGTTTCTTTTAAAACACGGCGCAAAAATTGTTGTCATGGCTTGTAATACCGCCTCAAGTGTCGCTTCTCATCGTGTGACTGAAACTTTCGATATTCCGATATTCGAAGTGGTAACGCCGGCAACGGAAAAAGCAGTTAACAGTTCTGGAAAGTTGGCCGTTGGGGTCATCGGAACACGAGCGACGGTAAAAAGTGGCATTTACGAAAAAAAAATCAAGGCAATGAAACCGGCGGCAAAAGTCTATTCCGTTGCCTGTCCGCTTCTGGTTCCTTTGGTGGAGGAAGGATGGCTGAAGAAACCCGAAACCATGATGATCATTAAAAAATATTTACATCCTTTAAGGGTCAGGCAGATAGATACGCTTATTCTCGGATGCACCCATTATCCGTTATTAAAAGATCAGATCCAAAGAAAAATCGGGAAAAAAGTAAGCATCATAGACTCTTCGATTGCAGTTGCGGAAAAGGTTAAATCTTTTTTGGATTCACATCCTGAAGTTGACCATTTGCTGGGAAAGAAAGACGAGTTTAGGCTTTTTGTTTCAGATATCACCGAGCAGTTTGAAAAGACAGCCAGAATCACGCTTAAACGAAAGGTTTTTCTTGAACACATAAAATTGTAGATACCCTATGGGTTACTCCCATGGCTCTTGTTAACAGTACTGCACATTTTAGAATAAAGACAATCGATTCGATAAGGATTTGGTTTAATCTCAATAATTAAGCTGCTTTACCAAAAATGAATTTCCGTTCTCGAAAAGCTCCATGAAGATACTGCCGTTGTTTTCTTCCCAAACCCCTTCTTGCGATTGGTAACGGGTGAAAAATCTACCCCGTATCATAAGGTTTCCACTGGCGGTCTGTTTGGAATAGGACATAAGTTCAATCCGATATGAAAGAGATTCCATGCCCTCCATATTGTTGCGGTAGTCCGGCAACAGTTCATGAAAAGGCTTGTTGTTTTCAGTGGCATCCGAAGTAAAAAACGTCATAAATTTGTCGAGATCTTTATTTGTATAGGCCTGGCAATACTCGTCTAAAAAGGATTTCAGTCGACTTAATTCGTTTTTTTGTTGATTAATATCTTCTTTAGACGTTATTTGTTCCATTTCCTTTTCCGATTCGGTCAAGGAGGGTTTGACCTCAGTTTCAGGCGCCTTCTCCACCCCAGTTTCCGGCACGGCAGCCATCAACTTTTCTTCACCGGCGGCGTCAGGCAGCGCTTTTTCTTTCAACCCCTCCGCATCAACCTCTTGTTTGACGTCATCCTTTGGAACCTCTTCTACTTTGAAACTGTCAAGCTTTTCCTTTTCCGGTACTAAAGAAACATCCCCCGTAACCGGTGATGCTTTTGCAGCAGATTCAGATTCGGAAGCCTCTTTGACCTCAATATCAGGTGCTTTTGCTTTCACAGGTTCAGGTACTTCAGCCGTCAACGTCTCCCCACCCACAGCAGCAGGCGCTGCTTTTTCCGACAAATCCTCGACAGCAACCTCTTTTTGGACGTCACTCTTTGGAGCCTCTTCAACTTTGGGGCTGTCAAGTTTTTCCTTTTCCGGTACTAAAGAAACATCCCCCGTAACCGGTGATGCTTTTGCAGCAGATTCAGATTCGGAAGCCTCTTTGACCTCAATATCAGGTGCTTTTGCTTTCACAGGTTCAGGTACTTCAGCCGTCAACGTCTCTTCACCCACAGCAGCAGGCGCTGCTTTTTCCGACAAATCCTCGACAGCAACCTCTTTTTGGACGTCACTCTTTGGAGCCTCTTCAACTTTGGGGCTGTCAAGCTTTTCCTTTTCCGGTACTAAAGAAACATCCCCCGTAACCGGCGCTATTTCTACTGTTTGGGTTGATTCAGGTAAAGATTTGGTTGATTTTTCTATTAAACTGCCCTGTTGACGATCAGAAGAGGATTGTGTCAATTTTTTTGTTTCCTGAACTGCTGCCTGCGTTTTAGCAATTTGATCCGCCGACACAGGTGCCTGAGGCACGCGAAATTTTTCCGATTGGATTGGTTTCTTCTGAACCAGTTTTATGGTTTTCGTTTCCTTTTTGCCGGCTTGATAGTAAAAATAACTTCCGATAAGGATGACCAGTGCTGACCCGGCAAGGAATAAAGAAATCATTTTGACAGGATGTTGTGTTGCCTTTTTCTCAGCCTCCGCCGTTATCGCCATAACTGGTTTGGCGGGTATCTTTGCTTTCTCCTCGAATTTAATGCTTGGTCTTGCTGAAGGTTCTTCAAGAACACCCGATTTTATGATTTTGATTTTATTAATATATTCACGCAACGTTTCAATCTCGTTAATGATGCGAGTTTGTTTGGTGAAACTCAGCTCTTCTTTGCGCTTTTCAAGCTTTTTAAGCTCTTTTAAGCCGTATTCTATCCCTTGCATAAGCTGGTCATTTTCGTCCAGATTCGCATCGGGAATACCGATCAAGTCAATAATCTGTTCCTTGGAGTAACCCAGAAGCACAAAATGAAATACCAGTTTCAACCGTTCACGGTCATACCTGTTGTACGCACGTCGTTTCAGTTTGGAAACCCTGGGGGGTATAAGCCCATTTTCCTCACAAAAACGGATATGACTCTTTTTGACGTCCAACTCTTTGGCAAGATCAGTTATGGTAAAATAGCTGTTGGATTGATCCATTCGTACCACCCATTTTCCAAATTTACCTGAGTTTGAAAACCGTGCATATTCCAAACAGTTAATTTGGATATTCGATAAATTTATAGAATTATAGAACAAATACGTTTTCTTGTCAAAATAAAACAAGCTGAATACGCATCTAAGCGTCGGGACCCGGTTTCTCTTTAATGGGTATCCGATTTTTCTCGGGCTACAGCCTTTCCATCAAATCGATCAGCAACCGAACACCAAATCCTGTACCGCCCACCCCGCAATATGAAGATCCTTTTTTGGCATATGCAGGCCCTGCAATATCAATATGCGCCCAGGAAGTGTCTTTTACAAATTCCGAAAGGAACAATGCAGCGGTAATCGCCCCGCCATAACGCGTACTGCCGACATTATTCAGATCCGCAAAATCGCTTTTTATCAGGTCTTTATAATCCTCAGGCATTGGCATCCTCCAGCATCTCTCATGGGTTTTATGACCGGACAAAATAATATTTTCCGCCAATTTGTCATCATAAGAGAAAGTGCCGGCGATCTTTTCACCCAAAGCCACAACACAGGCGCCTGTCAGGGTTGCCACGTCGATCAGAGTTTGGGGTTTATATTTCTTGATGGCATAAGAGATGGCGTCGATCAATATCAACCTGCCCTCGGCATCTGTATTACCGATTTCCACAGTTTTGCCATCATAACTTTTTATAATGTCTCCCGGCCGAGAAGCAGCGCCGGAAGGCATATTTTCAACAATAGGAATTACTCCGACAAGGTTAAGTTTTAATTTAAGTCTCGCCGCGGTAATCAGCGTTGCTGCCACGGCAGCGGCGCCGGACATGTCCATCTTCATATCCGCAAGAGAGGCCGAAGGTTTCAGGTTTATACCGCCAGAGTCAAACGTTACCCCTTTCCCAACAAATGCGATTGTTTTTTTTGTCTTTACCGGATTGTGCTCCAAAATCACCATTCTGGGCTTGTTCCTGCTGCCGGCTGCAACCGCTAATATGGCCCCAAATTTCTTTTGTTTCAGTTCTTTTTCACCCAAAACGGTGACCTTGAGACGCTCTTTTCTTGCGAGCCTTGCAATAGATTGTGCAAAAAGCTCCGGCCTCTTGTCATTGGGTGGCATACTGACCCATTCTCTTGCAAGAATGGTTCCCTGGCAAACCGTTGAAATTCGTGATGGCAATCTTCGATATTTTCTTGCTTCATGAGATGTTACAAGAAAATCGATCCGCTCGAGCAGCTGAAGCTTTTTTTCTTTCTTGTATTTGTCATAAAGATGATTCCCCAGAAAGGCACCTTCCATCATTGCTTCAAGAATATTCTGCATATCCATTTTGACCTTCGCAGCCAAAGGAACAGCGATTAAAACCTCTGTATATTTTTTTTTAATCACACCTTTTACAGCCTTTCCAGCCATGGTACGCAATGATTCCATATCGACTTTTTCAAGTTTACCGAGTCCTAAAAATATAATGATTTGCGCTTTTACTCCGGATAGGTTGTATAAAATAACCTCATCATCTTTATCGCCTTTAAACGCTTTAACCTTTTTCGCACTCCTGATAAGAGACAGTATCGTTTTATCTTCGTGAATATTCTTGTCTTCGCAAACGGGGATAACCAACGATTCTATCTTTTCTTTCTTGAGATCGGCGGATTTTAAATGTAGCATGTATTGTTTCTCCTTTCCTTCGTAGATGCGGATTCTTTTCCATTGAAGTTCTGATATTATATGCAAAAATAATACTGTCAATGAGAATATCTGTTAATACGGACATCTCGAAAAACCATGGAATTATTCAATGACGCTTCTTGATTCGCTTGACATTATAAACGGTTGTTTGTATCTATCAAACAAAAATTTTATTTTATAACTTCTTAGAAAATGATTGGAGGTAAAACATGATTAACAAGGCAATTCTGATCGGCAACCTTGGAAGAGATCCTGAAGTTAGTTACACTCCGAGTGGAATGGCTGTAGCCAAATTTAACATAGCAACATCTGAAAGATGGAAGGATAAAAATACAGGGGAAATGCAAGAGCGTACAGAATGGCATCGCATTACAGCGTTTGGAAAGCTTGGTGAAATATGCGGCGAATATCTTTCAAAAGGAAGGCAGGTTTACATTGAAGGTCGAATTCAGACAAGTTCATGGGAAAAAGACGGCGTTACGCGATACACTACTGAGATTGTTGCATCCGAAATGAAAATGCTGGGTCCAAAAGGTTCCGCCGATACATACAGACCGTCTGAACCTGCTCCATCTCAAGGATATGGGGAACCGCAACCCACAGACAGGCATGATGATGACATTCCCTTTTAAGCCTTCCTTGAAATCATGACGATCCTGCCGTACCGTGTAGGGTTATATTAGGTAAGATATTGCATCTACAGAGATAAAGTGGTTTTTTATCATTGTAATCAATTTGTATTTTGGTGCAGTCCGATAATTTTCCAACGAAATAATTTTAAGACTCTTTCTTTTCCTCAAGCTTGTCAGGCTCTTTTTTCTCAGACTCCGTAGTAGCGCCTTTGAAATTTCTTATGGCTTTGCCCATTCCTGCCCCTATTTCCGGAAGTTTGCCGGCACCAAAAATGATAAGGATAATTACAAGTATAATAATAAGTTCCGGCATTCCAATTCCAAACATATAGTCCTCCTATTTGTTAGGCCCGGTGTCTTTCAGTTCTTCCAAAAGCTGCTTAAACTCTTTTGACTTTAAATAATTTTCGATGACACCCTGATAATTGATCCATTTTCTCCACAATTCAATCCATATTTCATTATGCCAGTAATATTCCGAATCACCCCTTCCTTTAAGTCGTTCGATGTAATCGGCATATTCCTCAGCACAGCTCTCACAAAAACGGTAGGGGATCCGAAGGGCGCTTATAGCTCTTTGCTGATGTTGTTCTTCCGGCTGGATCTGGGTACCGCATTTTTCGCACTTGAAAGCGCACTGCATACATTGAAATACTTTCTGGACAGCCAGAATTTTTCGCTTTTTTATTATTTCAGCTTTTTTTTCTTTTGTGTGCTTAAGTTTTTTATCAAGCTGGATGATATTCGCCACGATTTAAAACTCCCTTTCTATATCATTCGTTGCCCATTCTCTATAAGAAAGTGGTGCAAAACTTGACTTATAATAACATCTGTATGTATACGTGTCAATTCAATACGGATTATGGACAAGCACTATTTAGGAATTCATTTTGGCAGCCTTGTAATGTGAGACTGGCCGTGTTAAAAAAGGTTATGAACAAAAGAAAGGAGTCAGATTCATGACTAAAAAATTCCTGGCCAATGGTCTTCCGGTTTTGATCGGAAGCCTTCCTTTACGTGACCATGCTCAAGGTGTTGAACTGGTCTTCAAGTACACGCCCGAAATTCCGCTATGGGTTCAGCTTCCCGCATATCGGGAAGAAGGAATGATCGCCCAATTTCAGCCGGGATTTCCTGGCCTTATTATGAAAATGGACAAAGTTTTTGTCGACACCTCTGATCCATCTTTTGATAATGATATCCTACAATTTTACGAAGATTATCTGGCTGTAAACGAGGGAGAATCGGGCATAGAAGATTCGAGATTTGCCATAAAACCTGATGCTGCCCGTGGCTTTTTTTCATTTATGGAGCACCTCCGCTCCCTTTTAGATCATCCGCTTGCAATAAAAGGACAAATAACCGGTCCCATAACCTTTGGACTGGGTTTAACGGACCAGAATGGAAAAGCCATCTTCTATGATGAACAGTTAAGGGATGCCGCGGTAAAGCTTTTGGCTCAAAAAGCCAGATGGCAGGTGAAAAAACTCTTGAGCTTCGGATCTCCGATCATTATTTTTTTTGACGAACCGGCCCTTGCCGGCTTTGGGTCTTCTGCAATGATCAGTGTATCCCGTGATGAAGTGGCAACCTGTTTTGAGGAAGTCGTTGGCGCTGTTCATGACGAGGGCGGCCTTGCCGGTATCCATGTCTGTGCCAACGCCGACTGGTCTTTGATTTTGGAATCTGACGCTGACATCATCAGCTTCGATGCATATTCATTTTTCGACAAATTGATGCTCTATCCAGATCATCTGAAGCAATTTATCGAATCCGGAGGAATATTGGCTTGGGGAATTGTGCCGACATTAAACAGCGATGATATTGAAAAAGAGACTGTGGAATCACTGGTTACAAGGTGGGAAGCGCAATCCACGGCAATAGAGGCACTTGGTTTTGACACGGCCACAATACTGGCTCAAACCTTTATCACCCCTGCTTGTGGAACCGGTTCACTGCCCCTTGATCTTGCAAACAAAGTGCTCGCTTTAACAAGACAAGTCTCAGATACACTTAGAAAGAAATTTGGGGTTCTTGATACATGATTCAGGATGCTTGATGCACGATGCACCATTCATTTATCATGTATCATGTATCCTGCATCCGGTATCCTGTTGTTACATATCTGATTTATAAAATTCTTCCGGTTCTGTCATGGAATCCGGCTTCTTGGTGTATTCGGTGGGAACAGTTCCTTCCTTGAAGCATTCAAAAATTGTTTTTTTAGATTCAGGGATGGGCAACAGTCCGGTTTCGGCATCGATTTTAGAAAAGACAACACCACCAGGCACCTGGAAAACCCTGATAGGCTTGTCAGCCAGTAGTCTTTGCATGAAGCCTATCCAAATAGGGCTCGCCGCCCTGGATCCGGTCTCTCCTTTTCCAAGGGAGCTCTCATCATCATAACCTACCCATGTCCCTGTGTTATAACGGGGTGTGTATCCCACAAACCAGACATCATAAAGATTATTTGTCGTGCCGGTCTTGCCTGCCACCGGTCTTTTTAATGCCTTCACCCTACGCCCGGTACCATGCTTGACAACACCTTCAAGAAGGTTGGTCATGATATACGCTGTATTCTGTTCGATAATCTTTCTTCTAACAGGGTTGCCTTCTTCTATGACATTCCCTTCCCTGTCTAAAATTTTTGTAATAAAGACGGGCTCCACAAGATACCCAAGATTGTTAAAAACTGAATATGCACTGACAAGCTCAAGTAGAGATACCCCGGAAGATCCTAGTGCGATGGAAAGATCTCTGTTCATATTCGATGTGATCCCAAGTTTCCGAGCATAATCTATAGCGTAATCAATGCCGATATCTTGTAAAATCTTTATGGTCACTACATTACGTGATTTTGCAATAGCATCCCGAAAAATCGTGGGCCCATAAAATTTTTCTTTGTAATTTCTGGGTTTCCAGGTAAAATCATGTTCCGTATCCTCATAAACGATGGGTGAATCAATGATCATCGTTGCCGGCGTGTATCCTTTGTCAAGAGCTGCTGCGTAGATGATCGGCTTAAATGCGGAACCCGGCTGACGTCTTGACTGAATCGCCCGGTTAAACTGGCTCTCTCTGAAATCCTTGCCGCCCACCATCACCTTGACATTTCCGGTTTCCGACTCAATACATACCAGGGCAGCTTGAACCTTTGGAAGTTGTTCCAGAGATAGCCACCATCGATCTGTATCGAATATTTTATTTTTTACACGAACCTGTATGACATCACCGACCTTTAAAGCCTCTCTGACGTGGTTAACACGGGTTTCATAATAGGCGATTTCGGAATCCGGCTTTCTTGCCCAACTCATATCGTCAATTCTGATAACGCCAAGTGTACTTCCCATGCGAACGACGACCGTATTGTTCTTGTCATTAATCTCTATCACAACGCCTTTTATGATCTTCCTTTCCTCGAGGGGTGCCTTCTCCAACTCGAGCTGGAGCTCTTTTGAAAACGACTCTATCTCTTCCGGCTTAAGATGTTTAATCGGTCCTCGGTAACCCTGACGTTTATCAAGGGCATATAATCCCTTTATAATTTCTTCCCGTGCCATTTTCTGCATCTCGATGTTCACTGCAGAATAAATGTTGAGACCTTCTTTGTACAGCACGTCATCACCGTATTTTTTTGCAATGTAACGTCTGATATGCTCTGTATAGACAGGAACCTCTTCGATATAAAGGTTTCTCCTGGGCTTAATATCAAGCACTTTATTGATAGCTTCCGTAGCCTGAATGTTGGTGATAAAATCTTCCTCAACCATTCGGTTTAAAACGTAGATCTGACGCTGTTTTGCTCTTTCCGGATACCTAAAGGGGGAGTATCTACTCGGCGCTTGGGGCAGACCGGCCAAGATAGCACATTCCGCCAAGTTCAACTCGGAAGCTGATTTACCAAAATAATTCTCGGAAGCTGCTTCCACGCCATACGCGCCATGTCCTAAATAAATCTGATTCAAATACAAAAAAAGAATTTCATCTTTGGCAAATTTCTTATCAATACGATATGCAAGGATCGCTTCTTTTATTTTACGAGCATAGCTTCTTTCAGGTGTTAAAAGAAACGACTTTGTAACCTGCTGGGTAATTGTACTTCCGCCCTGGATGATGGCTCCGGCCTCGATATTTTTATAAAATGCTCTGAAAATACTCAAAACATCTATCCCTTTGTGTTTATAAAACCTCGCATCCTCAGCAGCAACAAAAGCTTTTTTAAGCATTTCGGGCATTTTGGATAGCGGAAGCACAATTCTCCGTTCTTTAAAAAACTCAGCGATTTTTCGGTTGTCGTCTGAATACACCGTAGTGATGATCGGTGGGCGGTAATCATTCAGGGAAGATATTTTTGGAAGATTTTCGTTTAAGTATAAATAAACGCCCGCAATTCCTATTGAACCGATTAAGATTACAATCAAAGATATGAGAAAAAACCATTTGAAGATCTTTGAAAAATAACCTTTTCGGTTTTTTCTGGCACGTTTTTCGAGTATCTGAGAAGTTCTTTTAGTTTTTGGCATGACCTAAAAATTTAAATTGATAAAAGATTTGTAAACCATGTTTTTTGTTTGTGTATCGCCCGTTATATTATCAAACATCGTTTCTTTTAGCAAGATACACTGTTTTTACGAAAAATAATTTGACATTATTATATAAAATAGATAATTTATCAAGTTTTAAACACCTCATTGTAAAATATTTAATTTCGTGATAATCCTTTTAAAATAAAAAGATAACAATATGATTAAACTCAAATTTAATAAAATGGGTGGCTTGATACCGGCCATCGTTCAGGATGATAAAACCGGTGAAGTATTGATGTTGGCATTTATGAACAAAGATGCTTGGGAAGCGACCCTTTCCACCGGGAAAGCAACCTATTATAGTCGAACCAGACAGACGCTTTGGATAAAAGGAAAAACATCCGGCAACCTTCAAATTGTAAAAGAAATTCGGATCGATTGTGACGATGATACTGTGCTGCTAAAAGTCGAACAGGTCGGTGGTGCAGCCTGTCACACCGGACATAAAAGCTGTTTCCATAAAATGGTTGATGGAGAATCCATTCGTATGATTGGAAAACCGGTATTTAACCCCGAGGAGGTATATAACAGATGACAACGCCTTTGAAGCTGGGGATTCCCAAAGGAAGCCTCCAAAATGCTACCATAGACCTGTTCAAGAGATCAGGGTGGAAGATTAACGTTAATGGAAGAAATTATTTCCCGGAAATTAATGATGATACCATCGAGTGCGCACTATGCAGAGCCCAGGAAATGTCCCTGCATGTTGAAAACGGGGCTCTCGATGCCGGTCTAACGGGTAAAGACTGGATTGCTGAAAACAATTCCGATGTGCATGTCATTACGGACCTGATCTATTCAAAAGTGAGTGCAAGGCCAGCGCGTTGGGTATTGGCTGTGACCCACGACTCTCCCATTAAAACCATTGAAGATCTCGAGGGCAAAAAAATATCCACAGAACTTGTTGGATTTACAAAAAACTATTTTTCCGAAAAAAATATCAATGTAAACGTTGAATTTTCATGGGGTGCCACAGAGGCAAAAGTCGTTTCCGGTCTTGCCGATGCCGTCGTGGAAGTTACGGAAACGGAAAGCACCATTAAAGCACACGGCTTGAAAATTATCCACGAATTAATGGAGACTTATACCCAGCTCATCGCCAACCACGAAGCCTGGAAAAACCCACAAAAAAGAGAAAAATTGGAGCACATCGCCCTGTTGCTGAAAGGTGCTCTCGTTGCGGAAAAGCTGGTGGGCCTTAAAATGAATATCCCGGAAAAATATCTTGAAAATATTGTATCCCTTTTGCCGAGTCTCAATGCACCTACCGTTGCCCCACTCTATAATTCAGACTGGTTTTCTGTGGAAACAGTGGTGGATACCTCCATTGTGAGAGATCTTATTCCAACGCTGTTAAAGCATGGCGCAGAAGGAATTATCGAATATCCTCTGAACAAAGTCGTGTAAGGTAAACACATGATCTCAAATCGAACCAAAGAAATGACGCCGTTTATCGTTATGGACGTCCTTGAGAAAGCCCACGAAATGGAGCGTCAGGGTATTCACGTCGTCCATCTGGAAGTAGGCGAGCCTGATTTTGACACGCCCAGGTGTATCAAGGAGGCCGCCTGCAAGGCTCTGGACAACGGTCATACCCATTATACACACAGTCTGGGTATGCTTGAACTTCGAGAGGCCATTTGTAAGCACTATTTCAAGACATACCGAGTATCCGTGGATCCCGATCAAATCGTTATATCATCGGGGACGTCCCCGGCCATGTTTGTTATGTTTTCCGCGCTTCTTGAAAAAGGAGACCAGGTCATCATTTCAGACCCGCATTACGCCTGTTACCCGAATTTTATCAAATTCGTCCAGGGTGAACCGGTATTGGTGCCCGTTTTTCAGGAGGACGGCTTTCAATACAAACCGGAAGACATTGAACAAAAAATTACTCGAAAAACCAAGGGAATCTTTATCAACTCACCGTCCAATCCCACTGGAAACCTGTTGTCCCGGGAACGAATGGCAGCCATCGCCGGCCTGGCTTCAGACCCGAATTCACCCTACATCATATCAGATGAGATTTACCATGGCCTGGTGTATGAGGGAAAAGAACATTCGATACTGGAATTTACTCAAAAGGCATTCGTTTTTAACGGCTTTTCGAAATTGTATGCCATGACGGGTTTGAGACTTGGATACATGATCGCACCAAAACATTTCATTCGAGCCATCCAGAAGATTCAGCAAAACTTTTTTATCTCTGCAAATGCTATGGTTCAGGTCGCCGGAATTGCGGCACTCACGGAAGCTGAAAAAGATATTTTAGAAATGAAGCGAATTTACAACGAGCGCCGACGATACATGATCCAACGGATTAAAGCGATGGGACTCGGAATTACCGTAGAGCCGACAGGAGCGTTCTATGTGTTTGCCAATGCAAAACACATCTCAAACGATTCATATGGGCTCGCATTTGATATTCTTGAAAAGGCCCATGTGGGGGTAACACCCGGCATTGATTTTGGTAAAAATGGGGAGGGTTATCTTCGATTTTCATATGCAACTTCCATGGAAAATATCACCGAGGGGATGGATAGACTGGAGAATTATCTAAAAACACTATGATCATAACATCGGCAGAATTCGTGAAAAGTGCCGTCAAGCCATCCCAGTACACTTCTTCGGCTTTACCGGAAATCGCTTTTACCGGGCGTTCCAATGTGGGAAAATCATCGCTGATCAACACCCTCGTTAACCGCAAGCATCTGGTTAAAACCAGCTCCACGCCCGGTCGTACCCAGCTGATTAATTTTTTTATTATAAACAAGACCATTTCGTTCGTGGATCTTCCGGGATTTGGATACGCCAAGGTTCCTGAATCTGTTAGAAAATCTTGGGGCCCCATGATTGAAACCTACCTCACAACAAGAAATACGTTAAAAGGCGTGGTCCTTATCATGGATCTTCGCCGCATCCCTGGGATTCAGGAGCTCAATTTTATCGAATGGCTCCATTATTTCAATATTCCCAGCATTCTAATTTTGACAAAAAGCGACAAACTGTCTAAAATAAAACAAAAGAACCAACACATGGCCATCGCCAAGGCCCTCAGTGTAAACAAAGAGGAACTGATCCTGTTTTCCGCCAAATCACGCATTGGAAAAGATGATGTATGGGGTGCGATTGAACGGTTGATCAGTTATTAACAACGATAACAATTTTTATCTCAATAAACTTTTTTGTATCGATTTATGGAGTAATTGAGCAAGTAAAAATTCCAAATAACAAATCTCAAATGATAAGCAAATATCAATACTTAAAATCCCAAAGAACAAACTAGTAGATGATCTTGAAGAAAGGCAAACGAATTGAAAAAGATATTTTCATCAATACTGGAAGAATTAAAAGAGGTTGGTTCTTTAGTATTTGGAATTTGGAGCTTGTAATTTGGAATTTATTTGAAATTTGATGCTTGTGATTTGTTATTTCCGGTTTATCCGGGTTAGGAATAACGTGTCAAATATACAAGACAAACTCAAGAATTTCAGATCCGGGTTCGTCGCCATTGTCGGCGCGCCGAATGTGGGGAAATCAACGCTTTTAAACCAGATGATGGGCGAAAAAATTTCTATCACATCTAAAAAACCACAAACCACACGGAACCGGATACTGGGCGTGGTTCATCGTCCTGCTTCTCAGTTTATTTTCATCGATACGCCGGGGATTCATAAAGCAAAACGCCCTTTAAATATTCGAATTGTGGACGCAGCCATTTCAGCACTGGGGAATGTCGATATCGTCCTTATTATAATGGATGCGGCACATCCTGATCCCGAATCCGAAGCATTTATTGTAAAGAAACTTGAAAAAATAAAACAACCGGTGATTCTTGTTCTGAACAAAATAGACCTTGTCAAAAAACCCGACCTTCTTGCCATCATGGATAAATGGGCAAAGGAATATCCATTTGAGGCCATCATACCGGTTTCTGCTATATTGGGGAGCCAACTCGATGAACTCGTTGCAGCCATGGAGCCCCTATTGCCGGAAGGCCCCCCTTATTATCCTGAAAACACCATCACTGATATGCCGGAACGCTTTATTGCCGCTGAAATGATCCGTGAAAAGGTTTTTCGTCTCACCGGCCAGGAAATACCCTACTCAACGGCGGTCACCATAACTTCATTTTCCGAAGAAAAAAATGGTACCCTTGTAAAAATCAACGCCACCATTCATGTCGAACGTGGTTCGCAAAAAGGCATGATCATCGGAAAAAACGGAAGCAAGCTAAAAATGATCGGCACGGAAGCTCGAAAAGAGATTGAACGGATGGTAGGCGCAAAGGTCTATCTAAAGCTTTTTGTACGGGTACATAAAAACTGGAGCAAAGACACAAAAGCCCTTCGAAGATTTGGTTACTGATGATTTTGTCCTACCACCCCTGCTTTGAAGCTGATAAAAATCGACTCTGTGCCGGGCGGAAGCCCGGAACTGACGACCTTGCGGCAATGCTGGCTTCCGATGCCATCATCCTGCCCCAGGGATGCTATGAATCTCTCTACACAATGGCGCGCAGTAATTGTAAACATGTCTTTCCCAATTTTGATTCCAAATTCAAATACAAAGGAAAGATCGGTCAGATACAGCTCTTTCGAAAAATAAAAGCAGCGCATCCTAAAACCGAAACTCATCTAAATATGAATGCGTTTACCATGCATTATGGAGGTTCTCCGGAAAAACCGATCTTCGATTTTCCGTTTGTATTCAAATTTGACTTGGGCGGGGATGGGGATCACGTCTATCTGATACAATCGGCTGAACATTTTTCAAAGGTGCTACAAATCGCCAGAAAATATGAAAATAGCGGACAAAAGGGATTTATCATTCAAGAATATATACCTGCAAACAACCGGTCTCTCAGGGTTGTTGTTATCGGCCGGACAATTGTTTCTTACTGGCGGATCCAGCGCGATACAGATCATTTTTTGTCAAATGTCGCAAAAGGGGCGATGATTGATTATGACACCGACCCGGACCTGCAAAAAACAGCCATCAAATCTGTAAAAGATTTTTGCAGTCAAACCAGGATCAATCTCGCCGGTTTTGATATTCTTTTTTCATCCCGAGAAAAAGTTAAGACACCGCTTTTTCTGGAGATAAACTATTTTTTTGGAAGGCAGGGGCTCGGCGGATCTAAAAAATTTTATGACACATTGACAAAAGAAATCATGGAATGGATCGAAAGTCTCGGTTTGTCTCTTCATCAATAAAATACGAACAATGGAACCTTTTGCCTACAATCTGACAGAAGAAGAAGTAAACAGGGAACGGCGCAAGGCCAGAGAACTCAGAAGCTCTCAGTGGTGGAAGCGCCGCTGCGCCAAAGCCACCTGCCACTACTGCGGTCGCCCTGCAGCTCCCAAAGAACTGACCATGGACCATATCGTGCCCATCTCCCGAGGCGGCCGAAGCACAAAAGGCAACGTCGTTGCGGCTTGTAAGGAATGCAACAACGCCAAAAGGCATTTTCTTCCAATGGAATGGGAACAGTTTTTAAAAGACATAAGGGAAAACATCGATAAGTAAAAAAGCTAAATACCATCGTTTACATAAATTGAACAGCCTTTAAAAATACGAATGAAGGAGTCCAACATTATGCGTATTCTCACCCGACCGGACTTTGACGGCATTGTGTGCGCTGTGCTGCTTTTTGAAGCGGAAAATATAACAGAACCCGTGAAATGGGTTGAACCCAATGACATGCAAAGGGGTCTGGTGGATGTTCAACAAGGTGATATCATTGCCAACCTGCCGTTTAATGATCGTTGCACGCTCTGGTTTGACCATCATCATACCAACAAAATCGATAGGCCGTTTAAAGGTGCGTTCAAGATCGCCCCTTCAGCAGCCGGCGTTATTTTTAATCATTATAAAGACAAATTTAAGAGCGATTACAGTGAACTAATTAAAAAAACCGACAAAATCGATTCTGCAGACCTATCTTTGGATGAAGTCCTTTATCCTGAAAAACACGGTGTTGTATTGCTCTCCATGACGATTTTGGGGCGTGATGAATATGACGAACGCTATTGGAACCGGCTTGTTCAGCTACTCAGAAAATCTAAAATTGATCAGGTCCTTAAAGATCCCGAAGTCAAAGCGATATGTGATGCGGCTGTTGAAAAGAATAAAATCTATAAAGAAATTTTAAAAGAACATACAATACTCAACGGACACGTATCGATTACGGATTTCCGCGCATTCGACAAGGTGCCCACCGGCAATCGTTTTTTGGTCTACTCAATGTTTCCCGAAGCGGTGGTGAGTGTTAAAATTCGATATGATACTATAGACAGAGAAAGGGTTGCCGTGAGCGTGGGGCACAGTATTTTTAATCGAAACTGCAAGGTGAATGTCGGTGTGATGCTTTCGGCGTTTGAAGGGGGGGGCCATCGGGCTGCAGCGTCATGCCGGTTCGATGCCGGCAAGGCGGATAATTATATCCCTAAAATTATCGATATCTTATTGAAGAATGAAGATAATGAAGACTGACAGTTTTACGTGTTCAATTCCCCGTCAGATGTTTAAGGCGCGAGAGCGTTTCCCACGAAAAGGGTTCCTGCTGACAAGGGAATATGGCGTTGTTTGTAAACACGGGGTCTGACTCCAGATCGTAGCGGGAGGAAGCAACAGCACTGGGCCACAGCACTGTGTGTGGAATCGGCGTGTAATAGGCAAGGACGGGCGTTACGTTGTTTTGCCTGACGATCTCGATTGAATTCTCGATGGACGCCATGTCTTGTCCGGGAAGACCTGCCAGCAGATACGCACCGATCTTGTTTTGGTGAAACCCCGCCGCCTTCAGACAAGTCACCGCCCGTTTAAATTCTTCGGCCGTTACCTTTTTGTCCAATTCTTGTCTTGTATCAAAAGCTGCTGTTTCGAGCCCGAGGCGGAGTGTTTCGAAACCGGCCCGAAACATCAATTTGGCGGTTTGTCTTGAAATCCCCCGGATATGAACCGCATTGGGTGTATGAAAGCGGATGTTGAGACCTGAATTGATGATTCCTTCGAATATAGGGATGGCATGCTTTTCTGCATCCACTAGAAGTGCGTCATCGTAGAACACAAAATCTTCTACACCAAATCTTTCATGCCAGTATTTGATCTCTTCTATCACGGATTCCGGGCTGCGCAACATTCTTTCTGGATTTAAAAAATGGGACGCACAGTATTTGCAGGTAAAGGGGCATCCTTTTGACGTCAGCAGCGGCACGTAGGATATCTTTCTTTGAAGCTCAAATGCAGGATAAGGGTAGGTGTTCAGGTCCGCAGGATCAAATTTCGAGGAAACTGACAAACCGGTATACTCACCGACCCTCTCGAGAATATACTCCTCTCCGATTCCTGTTTCCACCCGGTCTGCACCTGAATGGTTTTTCGCATGTTCATAACAGAGGCTGGCATATATCCCGCCCAGCACAATGGTCGCTTCCGGAAAAACCTCTCTTACCATCGCGATGGTCTCCTGTACTCCCGGGTACCAATACGTCATCATAGACGTCATGAGCACAAGATCAGGCGGTTCGATGGAGAGAAGATCTTTTTTGAACCACGCTTTCCGGATTCCGTATCTGGAAAAATGCCGGGGAATATCGGCCAACCCGGAAGGCTTTGGAATCCGGGTTTTAAGATACGGTCCCCTGCCGAATCTTTCATACGGGTCGGTTAGAGGTGTCTGGGGATGAAAACGATTCAGGCAGTCGATATAGGAAATGTTGAATCCATGATACCGCAGTATCGATGCCAGAGACAGAAGTCCCAGGGGTTTGGCCCAGAAATCATAGGCGGCAAAATCATGTATCCAGGGATTGATCAGAAGGATATGAGGGATGTCGGATTTCACAACGATTCGTAATGACTAATCGTCATCGCCCGTAGGAAAATATTCCATGGACGTCTTTTTTAATTCCTCGCGACTGAAAAGAAGGGTGTAATTGTCGATGGATGTTTCTTTGGAAATATTGCGGACAATTTCCCGGCAGGAGGCCTCATCTTTGGCATGGATCATCGTGTACAGATTATATGGCCAATCGTCTTTGGGATTTCTCCGGTAGCAATGGGAAACCGAACGAAATGCAGCCATCATTTCGCCCACGGTATCGATATCCTTCTCATCAACCTTCCATGCCACCATGGCATTAGCTCCATATCCAGATTTTTGATGGCGTAATGTAGCGCCAAACCGCCGGATAACCCCTTTATCACAAAGCTTCTTCAGGCTTTCTAAGAGTAATTTCTCAGAAATACCCAGATTTTCGGCAATTTCTAAATACGGCCGCTCGGTTATCGGGATATCCCCCTGAATTGAAGCGATGATTCTTTTATCCAGTTCGGTCAACATAAAGTGATTTAATGGGTTGGAGCAGAAAAAGTCAAGATTTTTTCTTTTCAGGAAACAGCTTAAGTATTTCTTTTTCAGAAGCTTTGCAAATTCCCCGCTCAGTAATAAAACCGGTCACCAGTCTGGCCGGTGTCACATCAAAAGCAAAATTTGCGGCCGGACTGGATTCAGGCGTAATCAGAACATCTATCGTCCTCCCCTGATCCATACCCTGGACATATCGAACTTCATCCGGATCGCGTGTTTCGATGGGAATCTCTTTAATTCCATCTCTTAGCGTCCAATCGAATGTACTGGATGGAAGGGCGACATAAAAAGGGATATTGTTGTCCCTGGCAGCAAGGGCCTTGAGGTAGGTCCCTATTTTATTGGCAACATCTCCGGTGTAAGTGGTCCTGTCGGTCCCGGTGATCACCATATCCACCATTTTGTGCTGCATGAGATGACCGCCGGCATTATCGGTGATGACCGTGTGGCGTATGCCGTGTTTGCCCAGTTCCCAAGCCGTCAGTCTTGCACCCTGGTTCAAGGGTCTGGTTTCATCAACCCACACGTGAATATCGATCCCCTTATCATATGCTACATACATCGGCGCCGTGGCCGTACCGTATTCAACGCAGGCCAGCCACCCGGCATTACAATGGGTCAGCAAATGGACGGCTTCGCCTTTTTTTCTGCGGCTGATGTCTTCGATCAAACGGCCTCCGTGTACGCCAATTTTTCGGCAGTTTTCAGCTTCGTCCCCGGCAATTTTTTCAGCTTCTTTTCGGGCGGCATCGATCTTTTCTGAATTACCCGATACGCTGAACACCGCGGATAACACCTTGTCCACACCCCAGACAAGATTCACCGCCGTTGGCCTGGCAGATTTCAACCTGTCACATTCCTCTTTCAGATAACGATCTTCAATGTTTTTCGCCGGCGAATTCAATGTCGCAAGATATACACCATATGCACCTGTAACACCGATCAGCGGTGCACCTCTGACGTACATCTCTTTGATGGCCGTGATAATATCATCAACGGTCTTGAGATGGGCAATGATAAATTTATGCGGGAGAAGTCTCTGATCGATGATTTTTACTGTTTTTAAATCTTCATCCAGCCAAATCGGTCGCAAGTCTTTTCCATCCACTTTCATCCTATAACCTCAATTTAATAATAATGATCACTTTGAATCTTGGTGCCTTCCGGTCATGCGCCAATGAAACATTTTAACTTAAATAATTTATTTCGCCCTGCTTCTTACAAAACCTTTTCGCAATATTGTGGCGCGAGATTTGAGTTATGTAAATATCACACTGTCGCATTGATTTAAAGTCGATATTAACGGGATATGCTCGGCGAAAACCATTCTTATTGTTCTTTTAAAGTCTTTTCGATTTCCCTTGATCTGTCTTCTTGCTGATCTTTTACGGAACGTGCGCCTTTGATCGGAGCCTGAATTTTGTCCACGATTTCTTTCGCGGTTTTATCGGTCATCTTTTCAATGGCGCCTTTTTCAGGTTCTGCTTCTTTATCCTTGGAGCAGGCAAGAAAACCAGCACTGCACAACAATAACGCCATAACAACACACAGCAGCATTTTTTTCATAAAAGCACCTGTAAACGTTCTTTTTTCAATCATATACCGGGATTTGTACGAGTCGTTTCTTTCCCCATTCCGCCAAGTTTTTATATGGGCCGTCGAATCCGTCTTCTTCTTCAAATTCTCCGGTATCCGGATCGATAGCGACAAATGGAACCTTTGTGTATCGGGCGGCGGACAAATCTCCTTTTCCGTCGCCAATAAAGACACAGGTTGCAGGATCGAGTTGAAATTCTTTCAAAAGCCGGGCCAGTGATTCGGTTTTTGGCCAGTCTCCTCCTCCGCGAATGATGTCAAGCAGAAGGTCAAGTTTTTGAGCTCTCAGAATTTCGTTTAATTCCACTAGTGGTGTATTTGAAAGTGCGATCCGGGTAATTTTCAGTCTCCCCAGAGCCGCTAGAATGTCAGCGCACCCTTCGGTCAAGTGCGCCCCGGTCATGGATTGACGGGTTAAATCTATCAGCTTTTGCCAGCGAAGCGCAAATTCGTTTTCTCCGAGAGACTCTCCAAAAAAATGTGCCTGAACTTTGCGTATTTTGCTTCCCCGGTCAATTCCGGTGAGTGTAAGATAAAACTCGGCAACGCAGTCTTGCATGATCGGGTCATCGGAAAAAGCCTTTCCCATGGCTTTGGCATTGGCCAGATTTGAATCAATCAGTACCCCGTTCACATCAAAAATACACACCTTGATCTTTTTGAGATTCATTCCTTTAATACCTTCTCCAAAAAAATTCAATCGTAAAGATAGAACTTACCGAATTTATAACAATTGCCAATTTTAGGCAAGAGAGCCTTAGCCCGATTATTTCATGAAAATTTCGGAAACTTGTGCGCTGATCTTAAATTTTTTCAATAGTAACATAAATCTATCCGCCGCGATAGTTGCGTGAAATATTTCCTTGACTTTCTTTGTACAAGCCTTAATCTTTTTCAGGACAACACTGACTAAAAGCGATGTCAATTTTATACTATTTTGAATGATAACGTAAATCTGAATAAAAGCTGTGAGATTGAGGTGAGTAAAAACATTTGAGCCAAGCTTTACAAAAATTCTCAGCTATATGATAGGATTTGGCGACGCCTTAAGCGCTAGTGATATCTTTGCCGGACAACTTGTAGGGTTCAAATGTTCATAAATGGTCCCCTCGCAAACTGGTGGGCTAAATATTCTGTTTAAACAACGCTATATTGACAATCGTTATATTTCATGTAAGTTTTTAAAACCCCCAATAAAGAAAAAAATGATGAGTGATTGGATTCCTTTTGAAAACGCAACGTATCTGGTAGAGCAAGCTTTTTTAGTAGCGGATGGAAATAACGCTGCTTTGCTCGAAAGAACGTCTATCGAGGTGTATACCGGCAGGGACGGTAAAAAACGGTTAAAAGGCAGCGGACTTGTTCAAAACATGCTGCTTGTAGAGCTTTTGGATGAAAATGACGACCTGGATTTAATTCTGGATTTAGGGGAAAACTTCAAATACCTCATGAAAACACCAAGGATTATCGGCGGAAAGGTCTTTTCACCGAATACAAAATCTTTTATTCAGTTCGATCCCATTGCTCCCTGGAACGAAATTTCGGAGTCAGAATTCACGAAACTGACGGACGAGCTAAAATTCTTATAGCCTTCACCGGAAGTTGAAAGGGTTGCCGTG
>CAVVZC010000023.1:0-25090 GCA_963752565.1 uncultured delta proteobacterium
TCACTCGAAATTGTGATACGATAATATCGTATCACAGAATTGATGCCGTCATAATTTTCGTTGTGGTTTGCCGGTATTTAGAGATCCTAAATTACAGATACCATATCTGGTTATTGTCAAGTCAAGCAAATCCTAATTAAAACTATTGTCAAACAATTTTCGTCTACCGACATACGATACCCGGTCAATCACACTATTCTTTTTTGTTCGGCCACTTCCTGCATTTCGGCAATAGAAGGTGTCTCATAATGCTCTTGAATGGTCCTGATCGTGTCTCCGGTCAGTTCTGATACCTCAGCAGGGGTCCAGCCAGCAGCCTGGCAAAACTTAATGCAAGTCGCCCTCAGAGCGTGGAAGGGCCTCTCAGGAATGCCCGCAAGCCTACAATACTTATTCAGCCTGTTGTAGGCCGTACGATCCTTAAAACTGAAAAGCATCTTCTGTTTCTTAGGCAGAGTGTTTAGGTAGATTTTCAGTTTTCTTGCCATCTCGGAGCTTACGAATATAGTCCTGGTTCGTCTTTTCTTGTGTTCGTAATAGGTGAGGCTCTTATTTTTAAGGTCGATGTTTGCAATTTCTATAGAGGTCATATCTTTGCGTCTGAGTCCTGTATTACCCCCCAGGAGAAAAAGGATTTCATCCTCAAGGACGCCAACCTTTGACATGAGCTTTTCAAATTCTTTTCTTGTGAAAGCCTTCTGACCTGTGCTGTAAGGTTGACGGTTCATTTTTCATCACTTGCCGATTATCGTCACAAATTGAATAAATATTGCCCAGAAGGATATAAAAAACCATCAGTTTTTGGTCATTTTTGCCTTTAATGCGGGATTTCGGTAAGTCTTTTAGGCAAACCGATATGTATTGAGAAACGTGAAAAGTAGGATTTATTTGATCTGACACTCTATTCTCTTATCAGTGGTTTGGTTGCGGCTGTGATCTGTAGATGATATTTCAGGAATCGCAGTGATGATTTGAACACCAATCCCTACAACCTGCAGTATCACCCTCCATTCATCAACAAGGCAGACAAAAAAAACCGGCTAACCGGTTAAAACTCAGACCACAAGATGTTGATTTTTCCTGCCTCCATCCAGCCAGGAAAATGAGGATTCATTCAAGTGTGATACTCATAAGATATCAAATTCATTAAGGGATTTTATTGCTCAGCGATAAATTGCAGGTATCAAAGGTTAGAGGTTGATGATTTCATATCGAAATTGTAACCATTTTAGAGTGGTCTGAATTGAAGGTTTAGGGCATTAATCTACGATCTAAAAATTGGACACAATATATTGATTTTTTCAACCTCAAATCAGGTGTTATTATTGAAAAGAGGGCAACTGAATTATCATGAGCATTAATATCATAGCTCGGGATCAATTTTTTTGTTGGCACACCAAATGTTCTGTTGACAAATTTGTGAATTTCATTCATTTTATTAATGTTCTCTATCTTGTTTTGATTTCAAGTCTGCTTTCTTAATACACTTGGAGCTGATTATTTCTCTACCTGACATTATTTTCGCAGATCAGATTCTTACCTATTCGAAACGATAGTTGAATTTACCGAACTTTAAATTAAGCCTTTCAGCTATTGTATTTTTCCAGAAAAAAGCAAAACTAAAAAATAACAGATGTGAGACAAATTTTTGCCGAATTTCCAGCCTAACTATTTTTGAGGAGGACACCATGAAGATTAAAGGATTGGCAAGGGTTCTTACACTCTGCGCTGTGGCTGTAGCGCTGGTTGCCTGCACCGCCGAACAGCCGATCGATATTAAGGCAGCTACGTCGCAGCCTAAGGCTTTTGTCGGTTCAGACACCTGTAAGATGTGCCACCTTGAGCACTATGATTCCTGGAAGATGACCCAGCACAGTCGCATGCTCCAGGACGCAAAAGCAAACCAGGATGCTATCATCGTTCCGATTGAAGAAAAGAGAATACGGGAAGATCTGGGTAAATTGAGCGATAAACTAAAAGTGCCTGCGGATCAGATTTACGTCCCCAAGATCGATGAGATTCTTTACACCATCGGCAGCCAGTGGAAGCAGCGGTATTTGGTAAAAAAGGACGGCACCCTTTTCATCTCGCCGATTCAATATAATGCGGACACGCATCGCTGGGTCAATTACCACGAAAAAGACTGGGACAAACGGCCCTGGCTCCTCAAGTGCGGCGGATGTCACGCTACCGGTGTCGATCTCGAACAAAACACCTTCAAGGAACCGGGCGTGGCCTGCGAGGCGTGTCACGGTGCAGGCTCATGGCACGCGGCTCTTCCCAAAACGGCTGTTTTTGAAAAACGTCAGACCATCGTCAACCCGGCCAAACTTACGATGGGAGTCGCAGTTCAGATTTGTGGTTCCTGCCATAACCGGGGCAATTCCACTAAAGTAAAGGGGCGCGGATGGCCTGTGGGGTATGCACCCGGAAAGCGCTTGAAGCATTATTACAGATCAACTTCTTTCGAAGCCGGAGACGTAAAGCACGTCTATGCCAATGAATTTTCCAAGGGACATCACCAGCAATATATTGACTGGTCACAATCGAAACATTCCAAAGAAGGTGTAACCTGTGCTTCTTGTCACTATGTGCATCAGATTGGTATACCGCCCACCCGTTCCCAGACGTTGGCAGCAGGCTCCAAACAATGCCTTTCCTGCCACACGATGCTGAACAACAACCTGGCTCATTCTATCCATTCGTTCGCCAATTGTGTGGGATGTCATATGCCGAGGATTGCCAAAAGTGCTGAATCCGGAGATATCCACAGCCATGTATTTGTAACCTTATTGCCAAAAGACACTCTGAAGAACCCAAAGATTCCGAATTCTTGCCAGACTTGTCATAAGCACAAGGATGCGGATCTTAAAGAGCTTCAGAAAGCCTATGACGCTCTTGTGAAACTTCCCAAGCCAGTGGGAATTCCCATTAAACCTGTCGCCTATAAATAAGGTAACTTGAGGAGGCGAATGATGACAGGGATGAAGCGTTGTAGAAATATTGCTATCGTATGTGGGGCGATTCTTCTCCTATCACTGATATTTACACCGGAATTTGCCTTTGCCCAAGGGGAGGAGGTGGCTTCTCCCCTTCGGCGCTACAAGGAATATGAGGTCAGCACCGGCTATTATGAAGAATACGAGGCTCTGCCGCGCCGTGAGCGCCCCATGGTTGAAATCCCCGGGGTCAGACAGGGCCTATTTCCCTATAGCCCTTCGGCAGCCACAGTGCGTATCCGAACTCGCCTGGCAGATTCTCACCAGGGTATTAAGTTTTATGATAACAGACGGTGTGAGGACTGCCACATAGAGCAGACTCGAGACATACACACAGTCCGGGCCAATCTTACCTGCCGCCAGTGCCACGGTGGAGAACCTATAGCCAGTATTAATCACTATTTTTCACCCATGAATCCTATTCGAAGGCATGCCTATGTGTGTGCCAAGTGCCACGAAGGGTCCAGCGCCTCCTTTGCTTCCTATGTTATCCATGAACCTTCGCCCGGGTCTATGGCAGCCAAAACGAGCTTTCCTGTTTTATATTACGCGTACTGGTTTATGATTATCCTACTGGTTGGCACACTGGGCTTCTTTATACCTCATAGTTTTTTGGTGGGTTTGAGGGAATTATTCACAAAAAAGGGGAAAGCAACAAAGGATGCCGATGAATGAACATTAAACGATTTAGCGTGGTAGACCGGTTGTTTCATCTTGGCTTGATGCTGACCTTTCTTATTCAGGCTGCAACCGGCTTTAGTCGTTTGTATATCACAACAACCTGGGGCAAGAAGCTCTGCTATCTTTTCGGCGGGTATGAAAATGCGGGGGTGATCCATCACTGGGTAGGAGGTATAATGACCGCCCTTTTTGTAGTGCACGTCATTTGCCTGCTGACAAAGATTAAAGGAAAAAGAATCTTTGGGCCCGATTCTCTGGTCCCCAACCTTGACGATTTCCGCAATGTCTGGAAGAAATTTCTCTGGTTTTTCGGCATCGGTTCGCCTCCTGAACTGGAGCGCTGGGCGTATTGGGAAAAGTTTGATTACTGGGCGGTCTTCTGGGGGTTGCCGTTGCTGGCAGTTACCGGTCTGATGTTGATGTATCCCATTGCATCAAGCCGTATAATGCCCGGCTGGGGCTTAAACGTTGCCGCCCTTCTCCACAAAGCTGAAGCCATCCTTGCAGTAGCATACATTTTCATCGTTCATTTTTTTATAGGACACCTCCGGCCTTCGAGCTTTCCCATGAATGAAGGAATGTTCTCGGGCGGCGTCTCCCTGGAAGACGCCATGGAGGAAAAACCCGTCTGGGTGAAACGCTTGAAAAAAGAGGGAAATCTGGAGCTGGTCATGACATCCCCCCCGACCTTGTGGTTCAGGGTGATCTATTTTATTTTCGGTTACGCAGCCCTTGGATTTGGCATCTATTTGATGGTAAACTTAATCGTTTACAGCCGCTATGTGAGTTTGCACTAACCTTTTTAGTTCTTTTTAAAAAACTTTTCCAAAATACAATCAAAACCCTTCGTACAACTTTCTAATTTTTGTACACTTCGTTGCCTGTACTTTCAATTACCGAAAAGTGAAGGTTTGTAACCGAAATCATAATAAGGTACAGATCACGTGCCGAATTACAAACCGAAAGCAATTTGTTTTCTAATTCTGGCCTAATTGATTGTCGAGAGTCATTATTATAGAGGCAGTTTAGATATGATTAAAAGTCTCCTGCACCGATTAATGCTCTTTCTATTGCTTCCCGTAGCCCTTCTCCTTTTCTCAATCGGTTTTTTCGGGTTCATCTATGCAAGGGATACATTGATTAATGAGTGGCGAGAGGCCGCAACCCTTAAGTTGGAGCGAACTGCCCATTTCATTGACATGCGACTAACCAAACCCGTAGATTGGATTAAAATGTTAGAAAAAACAGGGAAAATTTATAACGGTTATGCAATCCAAGATTGGATTCTCAATCAATTAGAGAACCTGGAAGGTGTGGACAAGGTCAGCCTGAAATGGGCAAACTCGACACCCGAACCGGCAGAGAGAAGAGTGCCACGAGGAATGGGGGCTGGAGGAGGCAGAAGAGGGATGATGCGCTTTCATAAAGGTGTCATATCTGAGGTGACTCCTCCACAGCATGATGCCCAATTAGGTCATGAAACTGTCAGCCTCATTTCTAAATTCAAAGATGAAGAAGGCAATTTCATAGGGGCATTAGAGGTTGTCATACGCTTCGACTACCTACTGGAAGGAATCCAGACTTTAGGCTGGTGGCAGAGCGATCTGGCAGGCCTGGTAGACAAAGGTGGGAGATTTATTGCTCATACTCATAAGACTATAAGGGCCCATAAGCGGCTTGGTGAAACCAATGATCCTCTTGAGTTATCGATATTAGAAGCAATGCAGAAAAGACCCTTTGGGACGCTTGCCGGTCCAGAGCATCCACCTGAATGGATAGGCGGCTTTTACAAACTCAAGAACGCGCCATGGACAATTGTTCTGCTCGCACCTGGCAAAAAAATTTTGGCACCGATCATTCGCTTTCGTAATTTCTATATAATGGTCGGTGGACTGAGCTTTGTGTTCATATTACTTCTGATCCTATTCGTAGAGGGAAGGACAGTTCGGTCTATTGGGACAATATCAGGAGCAGCCGAACGAGTGGCCCGTGGAGATTATGGTGATCCTCTTCCGGTAAAATCTAAAGATGAAATCGGTCAATTGACGGAAAGCTTTAACACGATGGTTCGAGGTCTGAAAGAAAGAGATTTTATCAGTGATACATTCGGAAGATATGTTGATCAAGAGATCGCACAAGAACTCATGCGACGGCCTGAGGCCTCCAGGTTGGGTGGATAGAAGCGTGAAGTTGCTATCCTGATGTCAGACCTTCGGGGATTTACACCCCTGTCGGAAACCTTAAGTCCGGACATAACCATCAGCATGCTAAACCGTTATTTCTCCCATATGATTGACACGATCCAGAAGCATAGAGGTATTATTGTGGATTTTTATGGAGATGCCTTACTGGTTTTCTTTGATCCTATTGATGGTCCTGTTCTACCTTCAGTATATAAAGCGATTCGATGTGCTCTTGAAATGCAAGTTGTTATCGAGATTTTCAATGCAGAAACCAGGGTGGAGAATCTACCCGAACTCCAAATGGGTATAGGAATCAATGCAGGAGAAGTGGTAGTAGGCAATATCGGATCTGAAACCAGGGCAAAGTACGGCATTGTCGGATCAGCTGTAAACGTAACACAACGGATCCAAGTAAATGCTCAAGGAGGGGAAGTGGTTGTATCTGATTCTGTATACCGGCTCGCTTCTGATCACGTAACGATTAAGAAGGCTTTCAATGTCGAGCTCAAAGGAATACAGGAGCCTGTCTCCTTACATGTAGTGGAGGGAGTCCGGGAAAAAACTTAACAAGTTCGTAAAATGTTCCAATAAAATAAGCATTAGACAAGAAAATGAAAATCTGACGTAAGGTTGCATTAGTCATATAAAAAGAACAGTGTGGGATTCGACTAATATTTCTCAACCGAAATAAATTCTAATTGGGTAGGCGATTATGTGATATTGAGAGTATCTTTTCCTTAATACCCATAATAATCCTGCCAGAAATCTAATATTCCAGTAAGCAAAAAAGTTGTGATACATCATCAGGTAGTGGTGGACACGGGGATCTGTTATATTGATACCATATCTTAAAGCACGAGTTGTCTCATTCCTCCGATAGAAGGATAGCGGGATCTTGCGACCGGCAAACTCGACAATCGCTCAATTTAGATCCAGTTAAGATACAACAACAAGAGTTTAAAAGCATGCACATAAAAATGTGCATCAATGCACATTTTTCAGTGCATTCTTAATTTTTTTATCTCTCCTCCGATTTTCCTCTCCTCCAATTCACGCGTTTTGGAATATCTGAGCATTCCAACATGGTCGTATGAAATCCTATTTAAATAAAGGTGTTGTGCGAACTTCAAAATAAGAAAGCTCTCCTCGAATTCTGCTGGTTTAAAGCAAAAATTCTTTTTGGTACAGGTGTTGCAAAAATATTTCTTTAACCCGTTTTTAGAGAAAAGGAGGTAAAGAAATGGATAAAAGAAGAATCTATATCAGCGATATTCACATGAACGCCGGCAAAGGGTTTCAAGCAGCTAAGGGAAAACATCCCTACGAATGGCTTGGGCCAGATGAAGCAAAACGATTTGCCGTATTTCTAAAATCTATAAATGACCCAAATACCGTTCAAGAAGTCGTCATCATCGGCGATTTGCTGGATGACTGGGTGTATCCCGTTGATATGGTGCCGCCCTCTCTAGAATCCATCGTGAAAGCCCCCATCAACAAGGAAATCGTTCAAGCATTGAAAAGATTATCTAAAAATAAAAAGATCGCGGTACTCTACTTACCTGGCAATCATGATATGGGGGTAAACCAAGGATTGCTTAATAAAAACTTTCCCGATATAATTTTTGGAGGCAGCGCCCTTTATAACAGTGTTTATCGTACCAGTCGTCTGAGGGCTGAACACGGAAGTGCATACGCAATGTTCAACGCCCCGGATGTCATCAATAGCCCCGGCGCCCGGTTGCCTTTGGGTTATTTTATCAGCCGGGTTGTTGCAACCAAATCCCGCGATACAGGATCAGCGGATCGTCATTACTGGACGTATGCCGACGACCTGTTGGAAACCCTTGGACCCCAGAGACTCGCGGCAAGCGTCTTTGAGGCACTTCTGGAAGAGGCTTCTCTCAAAGAAACCACTAAAATACACATGCCAAAAAGAAACGGAAAAGCCGAGTTTGTAACCGCCGGACAGGTTAAAGAAAAATATTCAGCCCTGTACGATCAATGGCAGGAGATCTACGGAGCGGGTGTTGCTTTTAAGGCTTTGTTCGCTGAAATTGGTTTCCTGGGAAAGTTGGCCGACCGCCTGTGTAAGAAAAGCGATACCAATATTGTTATTTTCGGGCACAGTCATGATTGGAAACTGGATAAGGATGTATGGTTCGTCGATGATCGGATTTACGCCAATTGCGGTACATGGTGCGATGCTAAAAAACCCTGCACGTGGGTGGAATCCCAAAAAGACCGAGGAGCACGCAAGCATTTCGTTCGGGTAATGGACTGGAACGATGGACAGCCCAAAGTGCTGCAAGAAGCCCATGTGTCCCTGTAGCCACATGAGCTGTCCTTTCAAATGCGATCGTTATTGATTCGATAATTGCTAACTCGTGCCCATCCATAAATCTATATTGGGCACAAAGTAAGTTTCCATCCAGAAACCGGGAGAGAAAAATGAGGTTACCAATAATTGGTGATAGTATAACCGCAAAAGAAGCATTAGAATTATGCCGATATTTTGGTCTGGATTATCTGGTGTAACCGTATTGAATCCGATCCGGAGGGCTATAAGGATTGGAAGTTCGACGGATGTTCGGGCTTACCAGATGAATTAATGGGCTTATTCACCGGCTGCAATTGGGAAGATATCACTTATAAGTGCTGTTTGCCTCATGACCTTTGCTACGGTTATGGTGAGCTTGGAAATAAAATTGAAAGAAAACGAGTTGATACAAAATTTTACAGCGACCTGGTGACCAAAGCGGGCATGAATGAATGGGCTGCCGCTGCTTTTTTATCAGCGGTTCGGATCGGCGGAGCGGAAGTATTCGGACTGTCATTTTCATGGGGATTCGCCCATAAATAAAAATCGGCAAAGCTTGCTCTTTGGAAAGGACACTTTTGCGTTTTATATAGTTAATAATACGCCATTATTCACCATTTACAATTTGACATGGTTTATTTATTTAACCGGGATTGGAAGCAAATGTGAGCCCTCTTGAGAAATGCCGTTTCCTGAGAATCGGCATAACCATTGAATTAAAACATAAAGTTGAAAAAAATTACATTTTTGTTGTATATAGATTTTATTTGAATATTTCTAAACATCTAAAATAAGAATAATTTTATAAAATTGACTCATTTTCATTACTGGTACAAAAATGTTTCAGACTCGTTTTTTTAGATGAAAAAGACGATTCTACATAATATATATGTTCGGGCCAAAAAACAGAAGGAGATGATTGGTGAAATCGAAAGTGATATCCTTAAAATTTGTTTCGGCTACAGATGAACCGGTGGGATATTTGATGGTGGAAACGGATGACGAAAAATTTGCCAAGCAAACCGCCCGTCAATGGGGCGAGAGTAAATTGGACACGTCGTTCGAAAGAGTGGAGTTGCATCAAGGAGTCTTGGATTCGCCCGATTTAAATTCAGACATTTTCAATGGAGTTCGGGTCTGGGAATTGCCATTTTGATTTGACTTTATATCCTCTCCCTATTCGTATCCCAGCAAAGAAGATGAAACACACTACAGTCAATACTTACCGGAAGGACAAATACTATCCCCGCGTAGTGAGGGCGGTAGGAAAAATATTGGCTCGTACAGACGTTGTTGCCCCCTCTGATATTCTTATCGAGATGGGCAATCTTTCCAAAATAAATTATGAAGCGTGGCGTACAGGGCAAGTTCCTTATCTTGAACGCGTATTTGAGGGCAGTCTTTCAAAAGCTAATCGAATTCTTCGCATTATAGGCTTCCACGTTCACGATCTCAATATGGTGCCGCGACAGACGGTCTATCATCAATGGGGAAAAGGAAAAAAACGAATACTAAGATTTTCCAAATCAGGTGATCCAAATTTAGAGAAAGCGTATTCACGTCATTATATCTGGAACCAGTCGCAGGAAAATAAGCTGAAAACTATAAACCAAACCACGTCCGAACAAGGCGGTGCAGTTGATTAGGGCCATACGGGACTATTGAAAAGTAGTTCAAAATTAAAAAGTCAGTTGCTTTTGCTTACTACGTATAATGACCCTGGCAACTGACCTTTCACGTTGTGTGTAAAAAATGATAGGTACCGACCATCATTAATTATGTAATTTCCACTTGACAATGATATCATTATTGATACTATATAGCCATGGCAAAAATCGATGACATATTGTCACAAATGAAACGAAACCCCAAAGATGTCAGATTCACAGATTTGTGCAAAGTTTGTGAAAATTTCTTTGGGCAGCCTCGTAAAAGTGCAAGTAGCCATCGAATTTACCAAACACCCTGGCAAGGTGATCCAAGAATTAATATCCAAAATCATAAAGGAAGGGCCAAGGCATACCAAGTAAAACAGGTACTTTTGGCCCTTGAAAAGTTGGAGGTCGACCGTGGCATTAAAAAATGATCGATATACATACCGTGTAACCTGGTCTGAAGATGATAATGAATATGTAGGTTTATGTGCGGAATTTCCGAGCTTAAGTTGGCTGGCTCTTACCCCGGAAGCTGCTCTTAAAGGTATCCGAAAATTGGTTGCTGACGTTGTAAAGGACATAGCTGCAACCGGGGAGACAGTTCCGGAACCTATTGCTGGCAGATCTTATAGTGGTAAGTTTATGGTTCGAGTGCCGCCGGATGTTCATCGAAAACTTGCTGTTCAGGCCGCTGAATCCGGTGTAAGCCTCAATCGGATTGCCAGTTCCAAATTAAGCCAATAAATAAAATACTCCACACAACCTATCAGTTCACCAGACCGGTATTTCGCTGTGCTCTACACCGGCAGGTGACTTCTGAGTTCGGATTTGAAAGGATATCAAATTGAAAGTTTATTGTATTAAAGTCGCTCTTTTTTATAACAAAAGAATCTATAGAAATATCGAAATTCTTGAGAATCAGAGCTTGGCTGACTTGCATGATTCCATTTTTGAGGCATTTGACAGGTATGATGAACACCTTTATTCGTTCTTTCTGACGGGAAAAGCGATAAAAAGTACACGAAAAATCTACGACTTTCCTGAAATAACTCACCCGATGAACGTGGAAGATCTTACCGGTTTCGCACAAAAGAAAAGATACAACGCTGAAAAGACGAAAATTCGGGATTTAGATTTAGATGAAAAAGGTAAATTCTACTACCTTTTTGATTTTGGGGATGATTGGTGGCATGAATTAAGTGTTTTAAAAATTGAAGATGCATCCGGCTCAAAGGGATATCCCAAAATTACAAAAAAAGTTGGGGATTCGCCAGAACAATATCCAGATTATGAAGACGATTATGATGAGGATGATGATTTTTAGCTATTCGTCTTCTTTGCTTTTATCTGCCAATCGATATAAAAAATTCTAAAACGAGAAAACGGAATATCCCAGATGACTCAGCGCGACAGAAAACAAAAGAACGAACTCAAGGTGTTTATCTCAAGCCGCGAGTCGAGATGTGATGAATGCGGTGAGAATCTCGGCCACGGTGCCTGGATATTACTCCAAGGGGGTGACAAGGGCGCTGCATGTCTGAGCTGTGCAGACCTTGACCATTTAGTCTTTTTGCCTTCCGGCGACGCTGCTCTCACTCGCCGTTCTCGAAAATACTCGAAGCTCTCGGCCATCGTCCTTAAATGGAGCAGAGCACGCAAACGTTACGAGAGGCAAGGTTTGCTGGTAGAGAATGCAGCAGTTGAGTTGGCAGAGCAAGAGTGTACGGCGGACGCAGACACACGAAAACTGAGGCGCGCTATCGCAGCAATTCGTAGAGCCGAACTTGATGCGGAATACATGGCAAGTTTTGCAGCTCGCGTTCGTGAATTGTATCCGAATTGTCCGATTGGAAGAGAGAAAGTGATCGCAGAGCATGCCTGCCGTAAGTATAGCGGGCGCGTTGGTCGAAGCGCAGCGGCAAAAGAGTTGGATAAAGAAGCAGTTGGTCTCGCAGTCGCTGCCCATGTTCGCCACCAAGAAACAAACTACGACGAACTGCTCCTGACTGGTTTCGAGAGATGGCAAGCGCGTGAACAAGTGCATACTCAAGTCTCTCATGTGTTGGCTGAATGGCAATCAACCACTCTCTAACAAGGTACGTTAGCCGGAAGGCGACGCTCTATAGGTCACTCCTGATGCCCGTTGTTGTCCGGCAGAAAAAGATTTAGGCAGATACGTCGGATTGCATATATTAAATTGATTGAAGTTTACACTGTTTAATGATTTAGTGTTTCTTACGTTAGATCATCTCTAAAAGAGTTGGTAATTCTAAAAGGAATCAAGGGGTCAAGGTTCCCCGTCAAAATGCCCGCCGGGACAGGCAAGGTTCGAGTGATCCTCCACAGAGCTGGCGGATAAAAATGCTGAAAAATTATAAAATATAAAAGGTTTGGTAATAGTACAATCAACAAAATTCGAATATTAATTTAGAAAACAAACACTCAGGCCCTTGGCTGACTTTCAGATTCAAAGGAGGAAAGACATGGATAAAAAGTCAAAAGAAAAAAGAAAGAAAAAAGTTGTTGAGGTTTTAAACAAAGCACGGTCTATGGAGTTGCTTGCCATCATTCAATACATGAACCAGCACTATAATCTGGATGACATGGATTATGGAGAATTGGCGGGGAAGGTCAAGCTTATTGCCATCGATGAAATGCGTCATGCCGAGATGTTTGCCGAGCGGATCAAGGAACTCGGCGGTGAGCCGACCACCGAACCCGATGGAAAGGTCAAAAGAGGACAGAAAATCGAGGGTATCTTCCCTTTTGATGCGGCGCTTGAGGATGATACGATCGACATTTACAATCAATTCCTTTTGGTGTGTCGGGACAATGGAGATAGCACAAGTATGAAGCTTTTTGAGTCCGTCATTGATGAAGAGCAGGTTCATTTCAACTATTTTGACAGCATCAGCAACCACATAGAGAAACTGGGCAGCTCATATCTTGCCAATATTGCGGGAACACCGTCATCCACAGGTCTGGGGCCAAGCGGCTTTGTTGTCAGCGGTGGAGGTGAATAGTACTTAGCGCTGTTACTAAGGAGTATAAATCCTACTCGACTTTAAAATGCATCGGATTGCCTATTTTATAACTCCCCATGGTTTTGGTCATGCGTCCCGTGCCTCAGCGATAATGGACGCTGTTAGTGAAACCGTTCCTTCCGTTTCATTTGACATCTTTACCACTGTTCCCGAATGGTTTTTCGCGGACTCGTTTTCCGGTCGGTTTGAATACCACGAATTTCTGACGGACATTGGACTTGTCCAAAAAACACCTTTTGTCGCATGATCTGGAAGAAACCATTGAAACGTTGGACCGATTTATCCCTTTTGATCCTGGAACGATCTCAGATACAGCCGATTTTTTGAAACGGCGGGCATGTCAACTGGTCGTCTGTGATATCTCTCCTATAGGGATCTCCATTGCAGCAAAAGCAGGGCTTCCTTCCATTCTAATAGAAAACTTCACGTGGGACTGGATTTATGAAGATTTCATACAAGCCGATGTCCGTATCTGCCGCTATGTGGACTTTTTTCGGGAAATATACCGGGCGGTTGACTATCACATCCAGGCCTCTCCGGTTTGCAATCCGCAGTTAGTTGATATGACCACTGGCCCCATCAGCCGAAAGGTCCGGTTGCCATCCGTTCGGGTGAGAGAGGAACTGGGCATCTCGCAAGAAAAGAAAATCGTTTTGCTGACCACCGGCGGCGTGAGAGAAAAATACCGGTTTTTGAAAAACCTCACCACGAAGCAGGAGATTTGTTTCGTTATTCCCGGCGGCAGTGAATTCCCTGAACAGCATGACAATGTAATTCTTCTGCCATACCGTTCCAATTTTATTCATTCGGATCTGGTTAACACCGTGGATGTCGTGATCGGCAAGGCCGGTTACAGTACCATTGCCGAAGTCTATCAGGCTGGAGTGCCTTTTGGTTATGTGCCTCGATCGAATTTTCGTGAAACGGGTAAACTGGTTGCATTTATCGAAAAAGAGATGAAAGGACTTTGTATCGGTGATGAGGATTTCCAGGCCGGAAAGTGGCTTCCGAAAGTATCCCAGTTATTGAATTTTCCACGTACTCAGCGGCATAATCGCAATGGATCTCATCAGGCAGCCAATATGATAAAGGATATTTTAAAACGGGAACAAAGCTAAAGCCGAAGACATTTGCTCTCATTGACAGTAACAATGTTTTAGTCTATATCTATAACCAGTCTCAGAAACAATTTAACCCGAATATTCCATAAAATATTTTAAGTAACATATTATTTTTATTTATTTTTAAACGATTAAATCAGCTACCGGCAATATTGCAAAGTGACCCTTTGTCACCGAATAAATTTATCTCGTATTAGTTAAAACTTTTCACCCTTTGGGCAAGTCTGAGTCGCCCATTTGCTGCGTTATCATGAGCTTGAGGTAGAAAACCACAGCTTCGCCCCGGAATGCCTTGTTGGAGAGAAGCGGAAATCCCGCTATCGGGGCAAATGAGCGCCTCAGACTTGTGAAATATCCGGGCTGAGTGCCCATGGCGAACCTGTTAAATTAAGATTATCATCGTTAAATGTGTTTCTTTGAGGGACAACAATATAAATATTAGGAGGACAAAATGAAAAAAGGTCTTGGCACATTGTCTGTGTTGGTTCTGTTTTCCGTGATCATGTTACCTTTTGGAGAATGCGTTGCCGCTGAAGGGGGTCTGCGTTACTCCATAAGTGTGGCCAAATTTCAGAATCGATCCAATTGGAGAGGACACTGGAGCCTTGGTGATGCCTGGGGTGCGGTTCTTACCGACAGCTTGAATCAGACAGGACAATTTATCGTCTTGGGTGAAAAGGATATGAGGCGTGAGGCCTTGCAGGAGCAAGACTTTGCTGCGAGCGGAAGGGCCGCCGGTGGTGGTAAAAAGGTTGTAACCGGCCAGATGACACCGGCACAGCTCCTGATTAAAGGAGATATCACCCATTTTTCCGATACAACACAGAGCGGTAAAGGGGGCGTCGGTTACAAGGGTTTCAGAATTGGAGGCAGTGCAAGTGAGGCCGAGATCAATGTTGTTATGTATATTGTTGACTCCAGTACCGGCCAGGTCATGGCCTCTAAAAAGTGTTATGGAAAGGTCTCAAAGACAGGGCTCACATTTGGTGTCAGTAAGGGAGGATTCAGGGGGGATGTCGGGGGGTTTAAAAAGACAAATGCCGGAAAGGCTATGGAAATAGCCGTTGATGAAGGGGTAGGTTTTTTGACATCCGAATTGGAGAGCATCCCCTGGACAGGGACCATAATTTTAGCTAAAAAAGGCAAGGTTTATATCAACCGGGGTACAAGAGAAGGTGTTAGCGTGGGGCAGGCTTTTGATGTGGGAAAATCAGAGATTTTGAGAGACCCCGACACCGGAGAAGTATTAGATCAGAGCCTTGAGAAAGTGGGGACCATTCAGGTAGTGAAAGTCAAAGAAAAACTTTCCATATGTAACGTCGTAAACGGGCAAGGTATTACAAAAGGAATGACTGTGGCCCTGCCACAATAATATTTGTTAAACGGATAGAAGAATGAGGATAATATACTGTTTGATTTTGCCCATTGTGTTTTCTACGGTGTCTTTTTTTTCGTTTATCCTTGTGTTTGCTCAGAATGAAACCCTGGATAAGCCAAGGCCTAAAGTTATGGTGGTCATATACAGCACTGAAGTCAGCAGTTCCTTTTTAGGTGTGGCGATGGAAGGCAATCGGAATACGGAAAATCAGATAGAAAACTGTCTGATTTCTGAGGGGTTTCAACTGGTTGATGCCGGTCAGATCAGCCGAAAGAAAGAGCTTGAATCCCTTCTTATGAAAGAGGACGCGTCGTTGGCCGGCAAAATTGCCAAGGATTTCGGGGCAGATATCTTGGTTCAAGGTGATGTGAGACGGACATTTGTTGACGTAAGGAAAATATTTGGAACGCCCACGCGTTTTTTCTCAAATGAGATTCGTATTAAGGCCTTTAGGACAGATACTGGAAAAATCCTTTTTTCAGGTTATAGGACACGGCCCCCTTCAGGGGCCGGCGCTTTTTTACCCTTGGAGGATGCTGCCAATGAACTTTGCCAAGAGATGACGGATAAGATGCTGCCGGAGGTCAAGGGGAGCGATTTGAAGGCAGGAACCTATGAGCTGAATATATCGGGAGTATCCTTTAACAGTCTCTCAAGATTCAAAAAGAAGTTGCGAAATATATCCGGATTGAGTGAAATGCATGTCCGAAGCTTCCAGTCCGGACATGCACTTATGGAGATCAAATATGAGGGCATGATTGAAGATTTAGCCGATAAGATAAACCAGATGGAAAATCCTTATTTGCAGATCATCGGCCTACAGCCCGGCAGTCTCGACATAAAATTTACCGAGAAGCAATAATGACAAAATGATGAAAAATGGACGTCATTTTTTTAAATTTGCATGTCAATAATTTGGCGGAAAATTTTTCTTTAAAAATCAAACATTTCCCATCAAAGCCCAAAATTCCGACCTCACGAGCCACGTTTACCCCCGATTTTACATTCAACCTCACCACAACAAACAAACCTTTTTATTCCGGAAAACATTTTTCAGAATAATTGACAAAGTTTTATTAAATGTATTGAAACAGTCAGTTATGATGTCATCCAAAAATGGTTTTTCCTAATAAAGAGGCTTAAATGAGTAAATCGATACAAAGGACAAACATTGGCGGAACAAGATGGCATGCCTCTTGCAAAACATCCTACAGAAACAAAAAATATGGACATCATGACAGCCGGCAGGGCGCATGTTGAAAAAAAGTTTGGGGTGTTGGGAGACAAATGTCAAATAAAATTCGGATTAGGTTTGAAGACACAAATATTGAAGTTTTAGCAAGAATCGTCAAAGCGGCATCCCGAAAATTCGATTGTTCAATGGAGATCGATTTTACAAATGGAAACCGAAAGGTTAAGTTTGTGGGTGATGACTTTTATAAACCTTTAATTGTAGATGAAGTTGAAGAAATATTCTCAAAGGATCGAGGATGAATGAGGTAAAGCGTAACCCGCTTTAAGGAAAATACTATCAGAACTTCTTATTCTATATCAACGTCTTTTCAAATAGAGATAGTTCCTCTTTATCTTTTCTCATCTCTTGTCCTGGGTATCTATTACATCCTGTTCCAGATAGATGACGTATTTTTCCGGTCTCTAACTTGCTTCACCCTTTGAGAACCAAAAATATTTTTGAAGACAACCGGCTTAATGGTTTCTAAAAAAATCACACGCATACAGGAGAAAAAAAATGGCTCAAAGACAAAAGCATACACTTCACGATCATCTGGCGGCTGTAAAAGCAGGTAATCGGCGTTTCAAAAATGCATTTCAGGACGTGTCCAAAATGATTCTGGAAAATGACATTGAAAAGGTTATGGTCCAGGGGAAAACCACATACAATTTCAAACTTTTTAATACAGGCGGTAAGCACATTATCGGCATGTACGATGAAATTAACAGTTTCGTCTCCTTTGTCAAGGATGCCGCAGAAGGTGGATCGTCAAAAGAAATGGCTTACGTCCTTGTGGGGGAGCCTGGAAACGGAAAAACATTCTTCGTTGAATTTTTGTGCAGCAAATACCGTCAATACCTGTCTCAGGAGAAGAATAAAAAGTACACATTTAAGTTCAACAACATGGACAAGTTAAAAAGTTACGGGAAAATCACATCCATTGAATCCCAAACATATGAAGACCCCATGATCCTGGCCCTGAACCTTTTTGAAAACATGGATGATAATAAAGTCTTTCTTTCAAAAGAGATCGGGTTTTCAGACGATGATATAGAAAAATATTGTGAAAACTATCGCCCCTTGGGCGCATGCAGCGAATACATTTGGAAAGATATTCGAACATTCACGGACAACACCATGGAAGACATGTTAAAATTCATTGAAATCGTTCCGGTTCCCCTTACCGAAAGTTTGGGAACAGTAACAGGGAAATACCCGGCTAAGGACAAAATAACCTCTTCGGCTGTCGATCTCTTGGGGGAAGAGTCCATACAGCGACTGCTCCATATCACGGACACCAACAACCCCTATCGCTTTGATTTGAGGCGCGGCGCACTTGCCCGCGTTGCCGGCGGAGGCATTCATTTCAGTGACGAAATATTTAAAAATAAAAAAGATCTTGTTCAGGTCTATCTGGGGGTCATTCAAAACAGAAATATTGAAATTGACGGATATAAATGGCCCATTGACACGTTGATTGTCGCTACAAGCAATAATTCTGAATTCAACCGCTTTCTGGCTGAAAAAGAAGAAGCGCCCATTGTTGACCGCTGCCGTGTCTGCTACGTTTCACACAATACGAATTATAAACTGCAGGGAGATCTCACGTCATACGCCATTGGAAGCGATATCAAAACGACGTTCAGCAAGGAGCCGCTTCACAAAGATCCCAATTTGAATTATGCATCTTCGGTGGCAGTCGTTCTTACCCGCCTTCCCCGATCGGAAAAACTGACGCCCATTGAAACAATGAAGCTGGCTGCCGGTGAAGTGGCCGGGGAAAAAAGCATCAAAACCCTGGCCGAAGTCATTGACACCCTGAATCAGGAACCGGATATTACGAAACGGTTTGGTCAAAAGGGCCTGGGCCAGCGGAATCTGGGCAGGGCCATTCAACTGATGATTGAAAGCTCCGAAACCAATGAGGGCAAATGCATGTTTGCATATGACATTTACAAGGCACTGGAAAGGGTTGTCCTTGATTATGTAACCGATGCCAATGACCGGGCAAAGTTTTTAGATGATCTCAAAACCGCAAAAGGGATGTATCGCGAACGCGTGATGACGGAGATGTTCAACGCCTATATGGACGAGCCCTTTGCCATTCGAAAAGATGTAATGAACTATGTGAACATGATCATCGGTATTGATGCTGAAAACTTAGGTCCCGACAAAATGTGGAAATACAAGGATCCTCAGACCCGAGAACTTCAGGCCATGAGAATCGACGAGCGTTATATCAAAAGTATTGAAGAAAGGCTGGGGCTCAAGACGGAAGAACAGCGCGAAACGTTTAGAACCTCCATTCGAAAGATCTACGGACAAAAGATCGCGGTTGATCCCAATTATGATTTCATGGACAATTTGGAACTGGTAAAGGCGGTCACTGATGTTCGGCTCAAATCCGATATTGCAGGTGCAGGCAGTCTGATTGGCGCACTGGCCAATCGCACCAATGAAGAAAATCAGAAACTCTATGATCGTATGATCGTGACCATGCTTGAGAAGCTCAATTACTGTAATACATGTGCACAAAAGACCATCGAATATTTTTGTACCCAAGAAGATGAAAATTAAAACACGAAAAAGGGGATAAAACTCGATTTCGTGCTATTTATTCGTTCATTGTTCATCGTTAATGGGTTGTAAACATCCTTTGAATACCAAGTGGGAAAAAACAGCATGAATGATGAAATGCTGGCATATTATCAAAAATTGCAAAAGACAGGCCTAACCCCCGGACAGGAAGAAAAAATCCTTTCCGAACTCCAAGGCGATCAGCGTCGTGAGGTTTCCCGGATGCAGACCGATGCGAATGACACGGTGTCCGATTCTCCCTGCAATGTCTATGCTTACAGTGATCTTTGTGAATTGCAGAATATGAGTCCGCCGCAAAGCACTTATATCAATCGCTTGCGATCCATAGATGAACTGCTGGAACGGGACAAACAAAGAGAACAAGACGGCTTTCCTCGAAAAATTCGGGTGGGTCGGCTGGTTAAGCCGGGAAAGGGCGACAAAGACAAAATCGTTGTGGTCCCCACCACCGTCGAAGAGAAATTTATTCATGACAAGAGACTTGAAGCTTCGGAAGATGGGCCGTCCGGTGGATCCGGTGAAGGGGAAGAAGGAGAGGTCATTCATGAACAGCCGGTTCATGATCCGGAAACCCAGGGAGGCGAAGGGTCTGGTGAAGGAGAGGGCGGACAGCATGAAATGGAGTCTAACGCCTATGACTTGGGTAAAATTCTTACCGAGCATTTTGAACTCCCCAATCTAAAAGACAAGGGCAAAAAACGTTCGCTTACCCGATATACCTATGACCTGACCGACAAAAATCGGAGATTCGGACAGATTATCGATAAGAAAGCGACCTTGCGAAAAATCATAGAGACCAACATCATCTTGGGGAATCTGCCCGATGTCGGTCGTATTGATCCCACCGGTTTTTTGATTTCGCCAAGCGACAGGATTTATCGAATCCTCTCACGTGAAAAGGATTACGACTCACAGGCGATGGTCTTTTTCCTGCGAGATTACTCAGGCTCCATGCATGGCAATCCGACCCGGCTGATCGTGTCACAACATGTCTTGATTTACAGCTGGCTTTTATACCAGTATGCCATGCAGGTCGAATCCCGCTTTATTCTCCATGACACCGATGCCAAAGAGGTCGATGATTTTTACACCTATTACAATTCCAAAGTCGCCGGCGGAACCCGGGTGGCATCCGCATTTCGTCTGGTGAATGACATCGTGGAAAAAGAGAATCTGACGGCCGACTATAATATCTACATATTTCATGGCACCGATGGTGACGATTGGGACACCGACGGCAAAGAGTTGATCCCTGAACTTAACAAAATGCTGAACTATGCCAATCGAATCGGAATCACAATTGCCGAACATTCAAGCAATGCCGTTAAGAATACCGAGGTGGAAAGATACCTGAAAAAATCGGAGCTCTTGGATGAAAAGGCTAAGTTGCTTCGGCTCGATGTCATGAAGGAGGATGCTGACGAATCCCGTATCATCGAAGGAATTAAGAAGCTCATTTCATAATGGAACTCATCGATCAACACACCAAAAAAATAATGGAAGGCTGCAAGGACAGAGCAAGGGAAGCCGGTCTTTGTTTCGAAGATGAAACACTGGAGTATATTGTAACAAACCGCGATCTTCTGGAACTCACCCCAAAAGTGATGATTCCAACGCTTTACGATTACTGGGTTCATGAAGTTGAAGTCCTCAAAGAGAAAGGCAGATATGAACTCTACCCTGGAAACCCTTACGAAACCGTGATCAATACTCGACCGGCCATTTCATTTTACAACGATAACAATCCCGATTGGCTGAACGTTATGATTTTCTATCATGTTCTCGCCCATATCGATTTTTTTCAGAACAATCTCTTCTTTCGCCATACCTGGGACGATGATTTTACCGGGCAGGCGCTTTCAGACAAACGACTCATTGCAAAGCTGAGATCTGAAAAGGGAAGATGGGTCGATTATATTATTGAGTTTACTCGAGGCATCGACAATCTCGTAGGATATCATGGTGAACTTTCTCGACTGAACCGTCCGTTGCCTGAAGACCGATCAAAACGACTCGACTACTACTTCGATGTTTTTTTGCAGACAATCAAAAAAATAAAAATTCACGAATATATGAAAGAAATTAATCGATATAATGAATACATGACCACAAATGGCGATCTTGGAGAAAAGACGTTTTTTACAGATGTGATCAAAAAATACCCTGAATTTGAAGCGCTCTTTAACAAGCACCTTAAAAAGAACAACAATGATAATAGAGATGTCATTCAATTTTTAATCAAAAATTCAGATGTGTTAAAAAAAGATGACAACCGGTGGATGACATCCGTGATGCATGTCATCCGCAAAACGTCCCTGTTTTTCCAGCCACAGATCAGAACCAAAATTATGAACGAAGGCTGGGCCAGCTACTGGCATGAAAACCTTTATTTAAAAGATAACCGCATCAACGGGCATGAAGTGGAATTTGCCCGGGTCAATGCAGGCGTTACGTCTTTGCCCCGTGTGGGACTCAATCCCTATGCTTTGGGGATGCGATTGTTTCAATACATTGAGGACATTGGCGATAAAGGTAAATACGACTTGGAATTTCGGAAGATCGATGATGCCGATGAAAGGAAAAAATACAATAAAGATACCGGTAAAGGAAAAGACTTTATTTTTAAAGTTCGCGATGATTTTTGTGATTTCATGTTGATCAACACCTTTGTTGATCAGGATTTTATCTCTCAAAACAATCTGTTTGTCGCAGGTCGGCGATTGAATCCGGCAAAGATGGTCTGGGAGTATTACGTCAAAAGCCGTAAAGCCGGAGACTACCGTCAAATGTTGATTGACAGTCTGTATCATCCACCCTATATCGAAGTCGATGAGGAAAAATGTAACGATCATACGCTCTACCTGGTTCACCATTTCGAGGAAAAACCGCTGGTCAAAGAGTTTATTGAAAATACAATGATGGGGATCGAATATCTATGGGGCGGACCGGTTCAGCTGGAAACAAGCGAAGTTGTTTCGGTCCCGGCGTCTCAGGATACGGGCATGACCTCGAGTTTTTCAACACCGCAAAAGCAAGAGATCAAAGAACAGGAAGTGAAATGGGAGCGGGTGTTATACACCATGAAAGATCGAAAGATTTCCAAAAAGAGAATTTAGAAATAGTCGAATTTGGACCAAACCATGAGCAACATTAAAAATGCAATCAAGAATATAAACCGCAACATGATCACCGGGAGTCGACGTTCAACCCTCTCCTTTCAGGAATTTCTCGAGGTCCTCACCCAAAAACCGACGGTGGTGATACGAAATGCTTTCCAGGTATTTCACGATATGATTAAAACCTATGTCGGTGAAGGCCAAAATGAATATCCGGATGATCCCGAATCCATCGGTTTTGTTCATTATGATTGCAGCCAACTCTTTATCCAAGGTTCCGACACCCCATTTTTTGCCGACAGACTCTTTGCAAACCGTTTGATTAACCTTGTTGAAGCCATGAAAAGCGGTGCCCAACAAAATAAGATCTATATATTTGAGGGCCCACATGGCTGCGGCAAAAGTACTTTTTTAAACAATATACTTAAAAAATTCGAAGAATATACCAATACTGAAGAGGGGTTGCGTTTTGAAACGGTTTGGAGGTTAGACCGAAAAATTTTGGGAGATTCCGTTGAGAGTGGGCAGATTCAATTATTTGAAAAGTTGCTCCAAACCCAGGATATTACTTCTAAGGATCCGGATCATGTATCGAGATCAAATCTGGCGTTGGATTCGGGAGAGAATTACATCAAAGTGCCCTGTCCCAGTCATGACAACCCGATATTGATCATTCCCAAGGATCACCGCCGGGCATTTTTCGATGATCTGTTTAAAAACGATGAAATAAAATGGAACCTCTTTACTGAAAAAGAGTATGAGTGGGTGTTTAGAGATCATTCCTGTACCATTTGCAGTTCTGTGTTTCAGGCGTTGTTAAACAAGCTTAAAAATCCCCTGAAAGTATTTAAAATGTTATATGCCAGGCCCTATACATTCAACCGACGGATCGGTGAAGGTATCAGTGTCTTCAATCCAGGAGATAAGCCCTTGAAACAGGATATCTATAAAAATGACATACTCCAGAGCCGAATAAACCATCTTCTAAAAGACAGTAACCAGGTTAAATACTATTTTTCACGATACGCAAAAACCAACAATGGCATCTATGCCCTGATGGATATAAAAACCTATAATAAAGATCGTTTGATCGAGCTCCATAACATCATCAGCGAAGGCGTGCATAAAGTCGGAGATATCGAGGAAAACGTCAATTCCCTTTTTCTGGCGCTGATGAACCCCGAAGATAAATCAAAATTGAAAGATTTCCAGTCGTTTTCAGACCGCATCGAATCCATTACCATTCCCTATGTTCTTGATATGAATACGGAAGTTGAGATTTATCGAAATATTTTTGGTAAGCATATCGATGATTCCTTCCTGCCCAGGGTCCTGCACAATTTTGCCAGGGTTATTATTTCATCACGACTGAATCTCAAATCAGAAGCCTTGTTGGAATGGATCGGCGATCCGAATAAATACAGCCGATACTGTGATGAAAATCTACAGCTACTCAAGATGGAAATTTATACCGGATATATACCTCAATGGCTTTCAGAAGAAGACCGGAAAAAATTTACGGCAAAACGACGTCGGAAAATCATAGCTGAATCGGAAACTGAAGGGTCCCATGGCTTTTCAGGTCGGGATTCAATTAAAATATTTAATGAGTTTTACTCCACTTATGCCAGAGAGGATAAGCTCATCAACATGTCGACCCTGAATTCATTTTTTACAAAAAACCGCAAAGAACTGAGTAAATCCATACCCACAGGTTTTTTGGACTCTTTGCTGCGGATGTACAACTACACAATTTTGCAGGAAGTTAAAGAGTCACTCTATCTCTACAATGATGAACAAATTTCAAGGGACATACAAAACTATCTGTTTTCCATTAACTTTGAACTTGGGTCTGATGAAACCTGCAGCTTTACCGGGGAAAAAATAAGAATTACCGAGGAGTTTTTTGAGACCATTGAGAGTTATCTGCTGGGAGCAAAGGCAGACAATAACAAACGTGTTGCTTTTCGAAAAGACACTCAAAATGAATATGCATCCAAAACGTTAACCCAAGAAATCATGCTTGAAGGAAAACCAATTACGGCCACAGCGCTGTATCAGTCATTACAAGACCGATATGTATACCACCTAAAAGAAAAGGTACTGGACCCCTTTTTGGAAAACGAAAATTTCCGCCGCGCCATTAAAGATTACAACAAGGAAGCTTTCAAGACTTATGATAAAAAGATTCGAGGCGAGGTTGAGTATTTAATAAAAAATCTATGCAAAAAGTATCTTTACACCGAACAGGGTGCAAAAGAAGTCTGCATGTACGTTATCGACATGGATCTTGCTAAAAAGTTTTCGAATCCATAAAATTGGTTCCGAAGTGGCTTCTAATCGAAATACATCTCTTATTCCCCTCTATCTTTTGAGGTATTAAAAAAGCAACTGACTTTCATCAACCGTTTTGTATCAACTAGATGATGCAACACGATAAACATCCTTCGTGGCAACACGGCCATACGTTCGGGCAAGACCAAAAACGCCCGGGTGAGGTTCGCACCATCATTGTCATCGCCATTACCGGGGTCATGATGGTTGTTGAAATCGCAACCGGCATCCTCTTTGGTTCCATGGCCTTGCTGGCAGACGGCCTGCACATGGCCTCGCACGCGGCCGCTCTCAGCATCAATGTATTTGCCTATAGTTACGCCCGGCGTTACGCTCACGACCGTCGATACACATTCGGAACCGGAAAGGTCAATGCGCTGGATGGCTTTACCGGGGCAATTTTGATATCCCGTTGGTCTTTTGGGCTGAT
>CAVVZC010000024.1:0-106762 GCA_963752565.1 uncultured delta proteobacterium
TATGGACCATGGGTGTTACTGCAAAAGTAAAGGCGATGTTTTTAGCGACGAATTGGAAATTAAACATGTTAAGATCGTAAAACAAATCTACGACAAAGGCAAAGCAGTTTTTCTTGATGCCCGTTCCCTGAAAGTTTTAAAAATGGTCACATAAAAGGTGCAGAATCCCTGCCTCTCGGTCAATTTGATGACCTCATCGAAACGTTTAAAAAGAAACATCCGACCAGCACCTTCATTGTTACGTATTGCTCAGGAAGAACCTGTGACGATAGCCACCGACTGGAGGAACTTTTGTTTGACCACGCTTATGTAAATGTCAGTATCTTTATCGATGGTTATCAAGGCTGGAAAGCGGAGGGCTATCCAATTGAATAACACTCTGAGAACTATGTTCAATAACGGTTGGATAGAAATAGTATTTCGTTGGATTCTTGGAATTACCTTTATATATGCCAGCTATTATAAGATACTGTCTCCTACCGATTTTTCTAAAATGGTTTATGGATACAACCTTTTCCCTGAGGTTTTAATCAATCTGATCGCCATCTTCCTTCCATTTGTGGAGCTGATCTCCGGTCTATCTTTAATTATCGGGATTTATCCCCGCTCTGCAGCTTTGATAATTAACAGTTTGCTTCTGGCCTTTATCTTGATTATGACAGTTAACATTATCAGAGGCCACGAATTCGACTGCGGATGTTTCTCAGCCGAAATGGCAGGGTCTCCGAAAAAAATGGTGGTAAGGGATGTGATATTCCTAATCATGGGACTTCAGGTTTTTTTGTTTAACGGTGTCAGAAAGGGGTGTTACATCCGTTTGAATAAAAGGGTTTGAAGTGAATTATAACGTATCTCAAAAATAAGTATCAGGGTTCAGGGCAAGGCATGCAACGAAAATAACGCGGCGCATACAGGTAGTATGTGAGCATTTTGAGTCGTTGCATAACGCCGCCATGGGCACTTAGACTATTTTTGAGATCGGTTCTAATCTGCCATAGTGGATCATCGGACAAAAGTTGAAAAAGGTAGTGCCTGTCGGTCCGCAATTTAATACCGGACAACTGGCTAATCCCGCATTCCGATACTGATCAGTTATAGGACCTTTTAACTTGTCAGGTTTTGAGGAAATAACCCCTTCCAGGTCAAATCAAATCCTCAGTTTTAGGGCTCTGATTCTTTAAACGCCTTACCCTACTGTGCCATGGTTTTAAATCAGACGTTGAAATAGATTCAAAATTTCAGGTTTTGTCCAGTCCACTGAACCGATAATTTTTTTGACGAGTATTCCATCTTTATCGATGATAAAGCTCTCTGGAATTCCGGTGGTCCGATAACTCATTTTAATAGCTCCGGCAGGATCGATCAAAGCAGGGAAAGTGAGTTTGTATTTTTTCACAAACGGCCCCACAGCCACTTCCCCTGATGAATCAATACTGACTGCCAGAATTTCAAAATCCTCACCTTTGAGTCTTTGATAAAGCTTTTCCATTGAAGGCATTTCATCGACGCAGGGAGGACACCAACGAGAACGATTTCTGCTCTGTAGTCAGACAGGACTCCTCCATTGATACCTGGAAATGTGAAATCAGGTGCCCGAAATCGGGTCTTGCTTTACAGATGTATAATAGGACTTGTTTTCCATACAAAAGGATCAACAAGCCAGTGATCATCAAAAAACGAGACTAGCAGCGCGATAGTTAATTTTTTTTCCTTACTGTAACATATAGATGTGATGTTTATTTATGAACTTTTTTCAGTTTACGATACCGATCAGACGAATCCGAAAAAAAGCAATAGTGTTACTGTGGCGAGAAGGGCCCAGCTTTCAGTTTGAACCCAGCACAATCACAGCAGGTAGCAGACCTATGCGAACCATCGCTCTTAGGTGTTCTGCGATAAAATTGGCTATAACTGGGGAATACGTGTAGTAAAGACGAATAAAACTATCACTTACTGTATTGCCGAGCAAAAAGTCACGGAAATCACGTAGAATCCTGACATGTGGCTCCATCAATGATCCATAGGCCGCAGTCGCAATAAAACAACCCCCGCCGCCACCCCATCTGTGGTAACGAAGGTTGTTCCATCGGAACTATTGTCTAAATTTACAAGGCCGTATCCATAAATGTTGTCTTTTCCTATACTTCCCACATCAATGGCCGTCGAATAAGAGAATTCCAAAGTTGATCCACAGAAATGCCCGGATTTTTATCCAGTACTCCAGCGCCGCAGCACCGACAACGTGTGCGCAGGATGGGACCCGCCCCTAAATCGGAACCAAAAACATCACTTGAAACATTGTCAAAACCATGATATCCGGTTTTATCTTGCCGTCGTTGGTGAGTCCGAGAGCTGTATGATGCCTGGGGACCGGCGCTGATTATAACTAATGGTGCCCACAGCTGGTGCACGGTACCGGATGAGACCCCCCCCGAAGCCACTGCTCATAGGTCGCTATAGACACTGTATACTTCCATTGAATGATTTGAGGTGGCGCTTTCCTGATGATTTTTAAGATAATACATGCCATTTGCCGGTACAGAATCATTCTACGGCGGTCTCGCTACTGTCTGGAAACCCGCACTACTATCTCACCAACGTATCAGAAGCGTTATAAAGATAAAGGTCATAGTCCTGATCTGTGGAAGGCCAGGCATCCCACGTCAGATACACTTCAATGTAGTTACGGCATTCGGAGAAATGCTGATGGTCTCACTACTGCCGGGGAGTTGTGCATCCATCTGTCGGGATCAGTAAATACAGCCTCGTAATGTCGTCGGGCCTCGTTGCGGCGGCATCTACCTAGAGGATATTGTTTGCATAGGCATCGTCGGCTGTACAGACAGGGTTGACGAAGTCGGGATACCAACATATACCGTCGTAAAAATTTGATGATCCGGATGCGATTGATGCTGAAGCATCCTCGAGATCCACGTCATCAGCGACTTTGATCAAATAAAGTGTAGCACCGGGAGCCATATCATAAACAATTTCGGCAACATGGCAGTCCGTTTCTGAAGAAAAATTGCTGGTTTTGAACTAGTGCAGTCGATTCTTTTCAATTGATCTGGATTATTTGGAAGCTTGCTACTGGATATGGCCGAAGATAAGCCTGGCATTGATGACCGCAACTTTTACACTGAACCGGTATATCCTGCATTATGATATGTATTGGCCCCGGTCAGGCTACACCCTTCAACGACCACCGGTATAAGCTTGTTGGTGTCTTCATAAATGAGACCCCTTTCTTCGGTACGGCGGTTAGATTATCAATGGGGACCTTTGCTTTGGTTATGTTTGACAGACCGTTCTTTCGGACCCATTTGGGCGCCTAAGTCATAAGGTGTTTCTAAATGTTTGTATTGGGGCGCTGACATTAGATAAACAGTGACCTTGTCCGGATCATGGGGGGTTATCATGATCCCTTGAGACTTTCGGTGATATTCTTTTTCCAGGCTTTTTTGACATTTTGAGATGACTTTTTTCTTTGCTCAAAATCTAAATATGTTTTCGGCAAAGAAAAAAAGTCATCTCAAAATGTCGAGTTATCTGGAAAAGTTGGAAAAAGAATATAAAGAAGGCACCGGCACTCACCGAAAGTTTTCCCAGGGAATGATGATAACCCCCCATGATCCGGACAAGGTCACTGTTTATCTAATGTCAGCGCCCGATACAAACGTTGATGAAAACGCCCTTTATGACTTAGGCGCCCAAATCATCAAACAGTCTGACAACGTAACCAAAGCAAAGGTCCCCATTGACAATGCTAACCGCCATTGCCGATACGGTAAAAGGGGTCTCATTTATGAAGACACCCAACAAGCTTATACCGGTGGCTGTTGAAAGTGAAGGGGTTGACCTGACCGGGGCCGACACCTATCATAATGCAGGTTATACCGGTTCAGGTGTAAAAGTTGCGGTGATCGATGTGGGTTTTGCCGGCTTATCTTCGGCCATATCCGGTGGCGAGCTTCCAAATAATCCAGATCAACTGAAAAGAATCGACTGCACGGGCATAAGTTGCGAAACCAGCAATTTTTCTTCAGAAACAGACGCCCATGGCACGGCAGTTGCCGAAATTGTTTATGATATGGCTCCCGGTGCTACACTTTATTTGATCAAAGTCGCTGATGACGTGGATCTCGAGGATGCTAAAAATTTTGCTGTAGACAATGGAATCCGGATCATCAACATGTCTCTGGTGGTGCCCAACACAAATTTTTACGACGGTACATGTTGGTATCCCGAATTCGTCAACCCTGTCTGTACAGCCGACGATGCCTATGCAAACAATATCCTCTGGGTGAATGCCGCCGGCAACGAGGCCCGACGACATTACGAGGCTGTATTTACGGATTCCGACAGTGATGGATGGCACAATGTTTCCGGCAGTAGTGAGACCATCAGCATTTCTGCAAATGCCGGTGACACCATTGAAGTGTATCTGACGTGGGATGCCTGGCCTTCCACAGATCAGGACTATGACCTTTATCTTTATAACGCTTCTGATACGTTGGTTGATAGTAGTGCGGATTTCCAGACAGGGTCACAACCGCCCATAGAAATAATTGTTTATTCTGTACCGGCAAATGGCATGTATTATCTTAGAATTCGTCAGGAAAGCGCCACCTCAAATCATTCAATGGAAGTATACAGTGTCTATCGCGACGTATCACCAGCAGTGGCTTCAAGCAGCCTGCTGGGACCTGCAGATGCTGCCGGTGCACTGGCTGTGGGCGCCATTAATTATAATAACTGGACCACAGGTCCCCAGGCATCATACAGCTCCCGGGGACCCACCAACGACGGCAGAATAAAACCGGATATCATGGGGCCTGACAATGTTTCAACTGATGTTTATGGTTCCGGATTTACCGGCACCAGTGCATCCTGCGCTCACGTTGCCGGTGCTGCGGCACTCATACTGGATAAAAATCCAGGCATTTCTGTGGATCAACTTTGGAATTCTCTTACCTCGTCGGCCATTGATGTGGGAAGTATCGGAAAAGACAACATTTATGGCTACGGCCTTGTAAATTTAGACAATAGTTCCGATGGAACAACCTTCGTTACCACAGATGGGGGTGGCGGCGGTGGTGGTTGTTTTATTGCGACTGCGGCCTATGGATCATTGATGGAGCCACATGTCAGGATTCTACGTGATTTCCGTGACCGTTTTTTGCTTGGCAATACAGTAGGTGATAGTTTTGTTCGTCTTTACTACACCTATTCACCACCTATAGCCGATTTTATCGCAGAACATGATCGCCTAAGAGCGATGGTTCGCATAAGTCTGTTCCCTGTTGTGGGATTGTGCTGGGTTGCTTTGAAGCTGGGCCCTTCAGCCACAGTAACACTATTGCTTTTTTTCGGGATTCGTCTGATCGGTATCGTAAACTTGAAGAGGAAAAAAGTTCATAAATAAACATCACATCTATATGTTACAGTAAGGAAAAAAAAATTGACTATCGCGCTGCTATTCTCGTTTTTTTGATGATCACTGGCTTGTTGATCCTTTTGTTGCTGAATCGAAACAAGTCCTATTATACATCTGTAAAGCAAGACCCGATCAAGGTTGGACTTCGGGCACCTGATTTCACATTTCCAGGTATCAATGGAAAAATGGTCAGCCTGTCTGACTACAGAGGCAAAATCGTTCTCGTTAATATTTGGGCCACTTGGTGTCCTCCCTGTGTCAATGAAATGCCTTCAATGGAAAAGCTTTACCAAAAACTCAAAGATGAAAGTTTTGAAATTCTGGCAGTCAGTATTGATTCCTTGGGTTTAGAGGCTGTGGCTCCGTTCATGAAAAAACACAAACTCACCTTCACTGCTTTGACCGATTCTGCCGGAACTATTCGGATAGCTTACGGGACCACCGGTGTTCCTGAAAGCTTTATCATCGACAAAGATGGAATACTCGTCAAAAAAATTATCGGTCCACTAGACTGGGCGACCCCTGAGATTTTGCGTTTTTTTCACGATCTGATTCAAAAACCATGACCCAGAGAGTAAGGGGTGTCATCAGTAAAGAATCCCCCGCAACGCGGGACAGGCTTTGGTTATCCCCAGAGGGGATTTTCTTTGTTGGAATTTCATTAAATCATTGAAATTACAAATATCAAATCACAATATCAAATCACAAATATCAAACAAATTCCAATGACCAAAATTCGAAAAGCCAAACAATGTTTCTGGAAGGTTTTGGTCATTGAATCTTGGAATTTGTGATTTATTTGTAATTTGGTGCTTGGAATTTGTGATTTTAGACACAAAACTCCACGGCAGAGCCATCTATCTCTGACTCCCGCAACGCGGGACAGGCTTGGCCCATCGAAGATCCCGCATTGCGGGGGAGGACCAGGTTTTTCAGGACCAAATAAATACTTCGAATAGATTCATATCTTTCTATCCAAACGGATAAAACATCCCTTTCTGACACCGTTAAACAAAAAAACCTGTAGTCCCATAATTAAGTATATAATATCTCTTGCTACCATCATTTTAGGAGATCCTGTCGTTTTTGCTGAGAAACATCCGCAGTCGAATTCGTGGCCCCTGATGATATTAATCGTCAACGTAAAGATAAAGACCAGCAGCAATCCATTTATTATCAAAGCTGCAGATCGTGGATAGATCCCAAGAAGTAAGGATAGGCCTGAGATCAGCTCCACGAAGGGAAGAATAATAGATATCAGGTTTATTAAAATCTCAGGAAAAAGGTTGTATCCATAAATAATTTTAGCAAAATCTGCAGGAGACATTATTTTATAATAACTGGCATAGATAAAGGTTATACCGAGAATCCAACGTAATGCTATTTCTATCCAACAGTTATTGAAAAGATTTCTCAGACTGTTATTCAATTGGGTAGCCCTCCGCTTTCCAGCCTGGATAACCATCAATAAAGACGCTAACATTTACATAACCTTTGTCAAATAGAAGTTCTTCCAGCCTGTGACTATCGTCACAGGTTCTCCCTGAGCAATAAGTAACAATGATTGTGTCGGTTGAATATTTCTTTTTAAACGCTTCGATGAGGTTGTCAAATTGACCGAGAGGCAGGGATTCTGCACCTTTTATATGACCGGCTTCAAAATTTTCGAGCGAACGGGCATCAACAAAAACTGCTTTATCACTGTCGTAAATTTGTTTTGCGATCTTAACATGTTTAATTTCCAATTCGCCGCTAAAAACATCGCCTTTAGCTTTTGCAGCGATAACACCCAGTGATTCATCCCACTGACCGACAAGGGCAATGCCTGCAGGAGAGAAAAAATTTACGGTGAACGCAGAAATTATTGATATCCCCAAAAGGAAAATCATTTCTTTTATAATTTTATTCCATTGAATGCTTGTATTTTTCTTATTCAACCGGTTTGCATGCATCTTGGCTTTTTTATAATGTTGAAATTATTAAACATATCAAATTTGCTAATTTTTTATGATCCTTTGATCAGCAGTTATAGCGGTTGTCAAAATAACGTTCCGTTTCAGCAGTAAACCAGATGCACCTAAGTCTTATGCCCACAGAGTAGAAGTTGGCCGGTTTGCCTGTACGCCGGTTTGCCGGTAAGACCTAAAAACCTGACGAACGGGCTAACGGGCCAACGGGTCAACCTAACCCAAATCATGTATAGAAACTGAAAAAAGGAAAGGCTTTTCAATCGGAACATATTTATGCAAACCGCTATATGAGTCAACCTTAGAAAATTGCAGACCTTGATTCCCCTTTATCATTAGGTATTGGGAAGAAAAATCAGGGTGCCCTTTGGGAGTCCATTAAAGTCGTTTATTTTATCACCAGCCAGCAATTTTTGGGGCGGCAGGTAGTATATTGTTTTCCGATCTTTGTATTTGATGCCGGCGATTTGGTAGACGGATCGACCTTTGTGAATTTTGTAAGGGCCCCTGTAACCGACAATGAGCCTTGTTTTGGCAGGCAGATCATCCCAGTCGGATATCATTGAACCGACTTTAATTCGGCCTGAAGGCAGAAAATAGATCGTGGTTTTCAGATTATACGCTTGACCGGCAAAGGACCATGCCGTGAGCCGGTCCGATATGGTTTTTATGGGATCATCGCTTTTTATCGAAGAAATGTCGTTCTCCTGATTCAGCAGCACAACGGTTTTTGCGGGTATCCGGTCCCAGCCTATTTTATCTGAAATTTGATCACCGGTGTATATGTGACCGCCAGGAAATTTGTAGACCGTTGCCTGGCTGTCGTAATCTTCTCCGGCGATTGACCAGGCGGTGTTAATTTTGGTAATGATGTTCGCGTCTTCTGTTTTCGCATAATATTTCCGCCGACCATAATATATTTTGGATAGCTGAAGATCTGCCAAAAGTCGGCCGGATCGCACATCAGGATCATAGGTCCATGTGGGTCCCACTTCGGCTTTTTCGCGAATAAAATTTCTTGCACAACGCTTGCGTCCCCGTTGATTTTTTCTAAACCAACGGTTTGGTTTTCCATAAGCCACCTGGCTGTGGGTCAACACTGCCCGATCATCCAGGCCATATACCCCTTGTAAAATGTCAATCAATCTGCCCACGGAACGATACTGCCTTTGGGTGATGGATGCGTAATGATACCCGACCAATTCAATTCCAATGGAAATTTTGCTGATACCCGTCTCCCCGTTCCACATGCTAAGACCGGCATGGTCGGCGATGTATTTCTTGTCAAGAATGCGATACGTGCGACCGTCTCGAGCAATCACATAATGGGTATGACCGCCATGGGTTTTCCGACCATTGCGCAAACGTTTTCCCTTGGTAACAACCCTGAGTGTCATTTTTCGTCCAAGTTCCGAAGTGTGGACAATAATGTATTTTGTCTGTTTACGCTTGACCTTTTTATACTTCGGGTTCAACCGTGAACGGTAATCAACAATGGAGCGCTGAAAGCTCCGGCGATCTGCCGGGGTGTATGCGGCTGAAAACTGTGGCAGATCTAAAATAAAAACAAGACATAAAGAAACAACCCATAAAAATCGTTTATTGTAAAAATTTAAAAAATCACTCATAAATTCCATCACATTCAATACGCTTGCATAAAAAAAATATTTATGAAAAATATTGTAACACTAATTTTGAGGTGCGTGTCACGACAGCATTTGGGTATATTCGGGTTCAAATGACGAAAAAATATTCTAGCCGAAGTTTTGACAGGATGTCAACCGCCGCTTTTTCATGAAAAGGAAACATCATGGGTGACCAGCCAAATAAAATCATATGTTCCATGTTTCAGGTGAGCAAGTATTACGATAAAAAACCAGTTCTTAAAGACATATCGTTGTCGTATTTTTACGGTGCCAAAATCGGCGTTTTGGGACTCAACGGCTCGGGGAAAAGCTCTCTTTTACGCATCATGGCGGGAAAGGACACGGAATTTAACGGGGAGTTGATTCTATCCCCGGGACACACCGTGGGATATTTGGAGCAGGAGCCTCTCCTTGACGACACCAAAACCGTCAAAGAAACCGTTGAGGAGGCGGTACAGACAACCGTGGAACTCATGAATGAATTCAACCGCATCAACGAAAAGTTCGCCGAGCCCATGTCCGATGAAGAGATGGCGCGCCTGATCGAGCGGCAGGGAGAGGTCCAGGAAAAACTGGATGCAGCGGATGCGTGGGATTTGGACGCCCGCCTGGAAATGGCCATGGAAGCACTGCGCTGCCCGCCAGAGGATACATTGGTCAACGTGCTGTCCGGCGGCGAAAAACGCCGGGTAGCCCTTTGCCGGCTGTTGCTCCGCAAACCGGACATTTTGCTTTTGGACGAACCCACCAATCATCTGGATGCCGAAACCGTGGCCTGGCTGGAGCATCATCTTCATCAGTATCCGGGAACCGTCATCGCAGTGACCCATGACCGGTATTTTCTCGATAACGTTGCCGGCTGGATTCTGGAACTCGATCGGGGTCACGGCATTCCCTGGAAGGGTAATTACTCCTCATGGCTCGAACAAAAAAAGGAACGTCTCAGACAAGAGGAAAAGGCCGAAAGCCATCGCCAAAAAACCCTTCAGCGGGAGCTGGAATGGATCAGGATGACCCCCAAGGCCCGGCAGGTCAAATCCAAAGCTCGAATCAGTGCGTATGAAAAACTGCTGACCCGTGAAAGCGCGTCGCGAGCCAGAGATCTTGAAATCTACATACCGCCGGGGCCGCGTCTGGGCAATCTGGTGGTTGAAGCCGAAAATGTATCCAAGGGTTACGGCGACCGGCTCCTTGTCGAGAACATATCATTTTTTTTACCGCCGGGCGGAATTGTCGGCGTGGTGGGACCCAACGGTGCCGGAAAGACCACGCTGTTCAAGATGATGACAGACCAGGAAACACCGGACACGGGCCGTATCCGTATCGGTCAAACTGTTCGAATGGCCTACGTGGATCAGAGCCGGGAAAGTCTTGATCCGCAAAAAACCATTTGGGAAGTGATTTCAAACAAAGAAGATGTGATCGAACTCGGCAACATGTCAATCAAATCCAGGGCCTATGTGGCCCGATTCAATTTTACCGGTGCCGACCAGCAAAAAAAGGTCGGCATGCTCTCGGGCGGTGAACGCAACCGCGTGCATCTGGCCTGCATGCTCAGGCAGGGCGCCAACGTCATTCTCCTTGACGAGCCCACCAACGACCTTGACGTGAACACCCTCCGGGCCCTGGAAGAGGCCCTGGAAAATTTCGCCGGGTGCGCGGTGGTAATCACGCATGACCGCTGGTTTTTAGACCGTATCGCCACGCATATTCTGGCCTTTGAAGGAGACAGCCGGACGGTATGGTTCGAGGGAAATTATTCGGAATATGAGGCAGACCGAAAAAAGCGTCTGGGCGCCGAGGCCGACCGCCCTCACAGGATCAAGTACCGGCAGCTCACCCGGGATTGACGGGTTGACGACCTGCCGCGAATTCATGGGATAAAGAGACATAACTTATGTTTCGCACCCTTTTAATTAATCTATTAAACCTTCAGCTAAGCTGAAGGTCCCAGCTTTGCTATGCAGGTATGTGAGTTTATATTTACCGCCCGCTTGTCCCGCATAGCGGGGCTTCGCTCAAGACACAGAGGACGCAGAGAATAATAATTTTTCCATTGCCGTTGACCCCGCTTGATGCGGGACAGGGACGCCGGCAATGGAAAAGTACTAAGCAGCTTACGCTGCGAAAACGATAAAAGACATCAATTCTTTGGTTACAAGGTGCCAATACGGGCATTTTATTACCCGAAGGGTTGAGTCGTTTTGCTTTTCGGCGTCCTCCGTCCCGGAGATAGCGGAGCCTATCCTTCGGGGTCAGCGAAAAGCAAAATAAACAAAAACTCTGCGCTCTCTGCGGCTCTGCGGTGAATAATTTTTTATAAAGACCCTTTTAGGGTCACAATCATGCCACCCCTTTTAGGGGTGGTTATTGACTTGCTGAAGGGATATCTAATGCCAATTGGACAGGCCTTATCAAAGTGATTTTCGATAAAGGATATCCCATCCCCATATATTTTCAAAAACTTGAGGAAATAATTCAATGAAACGACATCCACTGGCTGGAAAACCGGCCCCAAAGTCTATGCTGGTCAACATTCCCAGGTTGGTTGCATCTTACTATACCATAGAACCATCCGGTCCGGTATCATTTGGAACCTCCGGACACAGGGGCTGTGCCTTCAAAGGCACGTTTAACGAGATGCATATCGCTTCAACGGCACAGGCCATTTGCGAATATCGGGCATCAAAGAGAATCAACGGCCCCTTGTACCTGGGTTTTGACACCCATGCGCTTTCCGAAGCGGCATTCAGAACATCGCTGGAAGTTTTTTCCGCCAACGACGTTAACGTGGTTATCCATGCCAAAGACGAATACACCCCGACGCCGGTCATTTCCTTTCTGATACTGGAATACAACAAGGGAAAAACTAAAGGATTTGCAGACGGCGTGGTAATTACACCCTCTCACAATCCACCCCGGGACGGCGGATTCAAATACAACCCCCCCCAGGGAGGTCCCGCCGACGTGGATGTGACCGGCTGGGTCCAGGACCGGGCAAACCAGCTCATGAATTCTCATGACTCGGATATTCGGAGGATGCCCTATGAGAAAGCACGTCAGGCCCATACAACCCGCACCCAGGATTTCATTACGCCATTCGTGGAGGCACTTTCCAAGGTCATCGATATAAAGATCATTCAAAAACAGGGCATCCGAATCGGTGTGGACCCGATGGGGGGTTCCGGTGTGCATTTCTGGGGACCCATTGCCGAAAAATACAACCTGGATATTACGGTTTTGAATACAGACGTCGATCCGACATTCGGATTTATGACCGTTGACTCGGATGGGGAAATCAGAATGGACTGCTCCTCTTCTTATGCCATGGCAAACCTGATTGGTATGGCAGACAAATTCGATATTGCCTGGGGGAACGATTCCGATTATGACAGACATGGCATTGTATGCCCCAGCGGCCTCATGAACCCGAATCATTACCTGTCCGTCGCCATCTGGTACCTGTTGCAGAACAGGCCAAAATGGAGAAAAGATCTGGCCATCGGCAAGACATTGGTGAGCAGCAGCATGATCGACAAGGTTGTGGCCGGATTAAAAAAAGCGCTTTACGAAGTCCCGGTCGGGTTTAAGTGGTTTGTTGACGGCATGCTGGATGGAACCGTTGCCTTTGGCGGTGAAGAAAGTGCCGGGGCATCCTTTTTGCGAAAAGACGGCACCGTGTGGACCACGGACAAAGACGGATTTTGTATGTCGCTTCTGGCTGCAGAGATATTGGCAAAAACGGGAAAAACACCGGATGAAATCTATGCCGACACATTGATCCCCGGATATGGAGAACCGCATTACAAAAGAGTCGACGGCCCGATTTCCGATGAACAGAAAAAGGTTTTAAAAGGCCTGACACCCGATGCTATCAAAACACCCACATTGGCAGGGTTGCCCATTACGGCGGTGATGACCACCGCTCCGGGAAACAACGCCCCGATCGGCGGGGTCAAGGTGGTGATCGAAGATGGTTCCTGGTTTGCCATCCGGCCGTCAGGAACAGAACCCAAGATGAAGCTTTATATCGAAAGCTTTGGCGGAGAAGAACGCTGGCAGCAAATCCACGATGAGGCATTGCCGCTGATATTTGGGGGAAAATAGCTTCTCATACCTTGAGACCGTTCCAGAAGTCTTACGATGATCTACCACTTTTTGTAAGATAAAAATTTTCCGTTCATTATAATTTTTACACGATCTCCCTTAGGATCTTTCTCTTTTTCGACATTCAAGGTAAAATCGATAGCACTCATAATTCCATCACCGAATTTTTCGTGAATAACCGTCTTCAGAGGCATTCCGTAAACCTGCATAATTTCATAAAACCGATAAATCAGCGGGTCCGTCGGGACCACAGGGCCCAATCCCTTTACAGGACACTCGGTGAGTGCTTCGGCAACATCAGGGCCAAGTCCCAATGCAGATACGATTTTATCAGCTTCTTCCCGAGAAGCGCTGGCTTGCCGGTAAAAAACGGCCGAAATCCAGACTTCGTTGCGGTCCACAACCTTGCCCAGATCAGCAAAGCTTAATGATTTCTTTTTTTTAGCAGCCAAAAGCATTTCCGTAATTTCAAACCGTTCCATAATATACCTCCTGTGTTTATATCATTCAAATCAAAAAAGAAGCCCCTGATGCAACACCGTATCCTTTCATTGCAGGCAGGCTAATCTATGCCTAATAATTTGCTATAAGTTTCTAACAGCCCTATCACAAATGATATGATTTTTTCATTGCTTTCAAGGAACTGGATGCCGGTTCGAAATTTTCCAAAATTCGCTGCATTGCAATAAACGACCTTGCCCATAATACTCACCGATTCGTCTTCAATATCGATGGACAACAGTAGAACATCTTGCCATTCAAACGGGTCATGAGTTTCTATGAGGATTCCCCCCTGGCTGATATTTACAGACTTTCCTCTCCCCTCCTTTGTCTGGTTGCCGCTGTCATCCACACAACGATAAGATACGAGGTTATGTATATCGACTCTCGGATGTTTTCTTTTTTCTACAAACGTCAAGTTTCATCTCCTTCCCATTAAAGGGTTGTCCCGTTCAACATATTGTGGTCAGTTTTTATACTCAAAGAAAGGCTTTACCTCAACTGAGCGAAAGTCGAGGATGCCCCAGATCCAAGACATCAAGGGTGAAGCCGTCCCGCTTGCAGCGGGACTGCGATCCCTTGATAACGAAGGAGATGGGGTGTCATCGGCTTTCGCTCAGTTGAGGTTTTACATATCACCGCTACCAAGTGGAATCACTGAAATTGTATACGGCTCGTCGATTGTCGTATTGACAAGCAGCCCGGTTGGGTCTTCCCATGGCATGTCCATGTTGATAACGATCAACTCGTTGCCACGTATGAGCATTTCGCATGGCTGGTCCAGGGATCCATCGGCACCGTCAGTATCCGGATTCTTGTGTAATGTTTGAACATTTCCTTTCATATCCACCACGTGAACAGCGTTATTCAGTATATCAGCAACATATATACGATTGTCTTCCTTTCTCCACACAATACCGTCGGCTGAGACCATGTTACCGCTCCCGGCAAACAGTCGGGTCTCGACCGGCTCACCTTTATCGTCGAAACTCGTCTTATAAATCAACCCGTCTTCAATAATACTGGTATAAAGATTTCCTTTCCCGTCCACGGTGACACCATCGGCCCCGAAACCGACCCTTCCACTGGAACGAAACACTTCCATCAAATGTCTTTCAGGATTATTTTCTTCGTAGGGTGGCAATATCAAACAACCGTTTTTTATCTCGTCAATTTTGAAAGCATAGACCCCGCTGAGAAGCTGTGGATTCCTTTCACCCTGTTTAGGGTGAGCGAGAACCGTTTCTGTTACGAATAAAGTATCCCCTTTCCACACCATACCGTTGGCAACAATGAATCCCTCCACAACAACATCCATGCTAACAGGCCGGCCGTCTATGACATTGATTCGAAGCAGGCGGGATTGGTGATGATTATCCCAAAAGATCTGCATGTCTGCTATATAAAGATTGCCATCAGGTCCGAAAGCACAGTCCATGGGACCGATCTTCCCTGTATCGGGATGCATGTCTTCTTCACGGAATTCATACCATGTGGTCAGTTCGTTGTTTTTATCGATCTTGACCATCTTGGGTGCGGCGGGCGTTTCAATAAGCCCGTCTTTCAACAATACGCCATTGTTGAAATTCGGTATTGACAGGATGATATTGCCCTCTGCATCCAATGCGGCTCCGTCTGGAGTGTTGCAGGACGTTGGGAGACGAATGAGCAACCGGGCAGCATTTTTCTCATGCGTTATTTTTGGAGTTGATGCACAGCCAGCCGCCAACAAAAAAAATGCTGCCATTAATGATGCAAATTTCGCAATCTTATAGCGTTTCATGATGACCCCTCTTTATTTGTTATACAGAAGATATCTTGCTGCAAAGACAATGGCAGCTTGACTGGTGATACTATATTATTTTTGACGATATCACAAGAATTATGGAACTTTAAAAAATTTGGATACATAACAAAAAATGGACTAAGCCGGTGATGGCCCTGCCCTTTTCACGCAAATGATATAACTTAACGAAATGTGACGAACCACTGGATCTCGTTCAGGGGGTCTTTGGCGGTGCTTGGGGATGTCCTTTGATTTCTCCTACCTCATCGCAACGGCAATCAAGCATATATATTTACAAATTTAGCGTATTGGGGGCTTATCAATTTTCTTCCGTCAGATCCATAATTACCATCCGATTCATCTGGGACACGTATTGTAAATACCACTTGGTCTCGATATTGTCTGGGATACAGGTCGTAGGAAACCGCATCCAGGTTAGTGGGTCTGGGCACGGGAATAAAACGTTTAGCGGGTACCAAAGCTTTTGCAGTACTGATATTCACAAGCAGATTCCGGATCGATTAAATTTTAAACCAAAAAAACCAAATTACCCCTTTTCCTCAAGGCAACCCGGCCATCTAAATTTAGATCCGTGGCTTTCCGTCTCCCGATCGCTCGGGATTTGGCTTTATCTTTTGGATACGCTGCCTGATTTTTTTGCAAAAATTATGCCCAAGGAAACACCTTAATCTTTTCGATGTATTTCAAACAGTTAATAAATATTAAATAGAATCATCTAAATAAATTGTGAGATGGATGCCACAATATTTATTATATTTTTTACACATTGTGCAATTTAGGTAACAAATATATTGTGCGGAGTCTGCCAACGATCTGTGGCGGATGAGCGTTTTGAACCGAGACCTTTAACATCGGAAGTCACAGTCCCTGCAAAAGATTTAAAACATCCAGAGGCTCTTCAATAATGGCACCTGCTCCATTTTGCTGCAGTTCTTTTCGGGAACGAAAACCCCAAAGCACGCCAACGGGAAACATGCCGGCAGAAACAGCTGTTTTCATATCAATGGGGGTGTCTCCAAGATAAAGGAAATGAGATGGTGGTATGGACATTTTTTTTGCTACTTCAAGCGCTCCCTGTGGATTCGGCTTGCGGGGAACCGAATCACGTTGCCCGAAAACAACATCGAAATCCCATTTTGAAAGAAAGGTTTTTACACATTTTTTTGTAATGGCATCCTGCTTATTCGACAAAATGCCAAGTTTCAGACCTTTTGCCATTAATGTATCCAACAAATTGGGTATGGCAAAATAAAGTTTAGACTTTACATTATAATTACGAGAATAATCTTCAATATATTCTTTAAGACAGGCATCGATAATTTTATCTTTACGATATTTTTTGGGCAATGCACGTTCAATAAGGATTCTTGAGCCATCACCGACAAACTTCCGGTACATGGAGATTTCATGTGTTGGATATCTTTTATTTGACAGTACCCTGTTTACCGCATCACCGATATCATTTAGGGTATCAATCAATGTCCCATCGAGATCAAAAAGTACTGCTTCAAATATCATGTTTCTTTGTTATCCCAATCCGTTAAAAAAGGTTTCCCTATTATTATCAAATCTTTCTCTTTTTTATAGAAAAGTATTGGATTAACCCATGTCAAAACGTCGATGATGGGCAAACAAATATGTCTGCAACCTTGTACCCCAAGTTAAAGTCTAAAGTAAAGACCATCAATAATATCCAACTTCGATTCTTTTCATTTTGCCGAACTTCTCTTCGAGTGTGAGATAAATTACACAATAAATTATGTAATTTATCTCACATTCGCATGGGTTCGTATCTATCTGGCCTGCTATAAACTATTGTAATTATAGAATATTTTCAAATAACCCAATTTGGCACGATTATTGATGATAAAAAATCAAAATCAATTCGTGCCAATCCACAAATCTATATTGAGCACAAATTAAATTTCCGAGGAACCTTTTTTTATTTATGGCAGAACACACAAAAGATATGTTTCACTTTAATAGAAGATTAGGAAAAGACCGGCGCAGCAATGGTTTTCCAAAAATCAAATCCTTTTTTATTTACGGCAGGAGAAAAAAAACACGCCGTAAGGACGATAAGTATAAAATCTCCTATTTCGATCAATACAGTTCAGGAATTTTTGTGGCCGCCGTATTAATTCTGTTTCTCAGTATCATCGATGCATTCTTAACTTTATTCCTGATCGATTGCGGGGCCAGTGAAATCAATCCAATAATGGCATATTTTCTCAACTTTGGCCCCTATACATTCATGGGTGTTAAATATTTTTTGACATGTTATTCTTTAATAGTTCTATTAATATTCAATAATGTTTTTCTCGGGAAATTAAAGATTTACACCCGCACTCTCTTTTCCTATGCCGTTGGCGTGTTTATGATTGTCATCGGATGGGAACTGTTCCTGACGTTTCGCATTTTATTTTGAGTAAACCTTGAGGTTTTTATTTTTTTCCTACCGATGCGCTTCCGGATGAACAACCCCCTCGTTCCCCACAACCGCATGAGACCTTTGAAAAACGTTTCATTTAATGACTTTCAACGTATGGGTCTTCCGTAATTTTTCCCACATTGCATCAATAATGGCAAAGGATGCCTCGTCCACATTTAATTTTTTATTTTTGGACACAAATCTGCAAGACTCCATGAGTTCATGGTTGCCGGACCAAAGACGGAATGCATTTCGGATATATGCACCCAGATTGGAATTGAGATCAACAAGTTCATCATGTGTCATATTGGCGACGACAACTTTATCCTTGAGCGCCATTTCCGTTATCAATCTCTCAACAGCTTCGTGAATGGTTTTTGGAAGTGCAAGCCGTTTCTCAAGGTGGTCTTTTTTGGGATAATCGGTAACGGCCCGATGGAAAGGGACATTCATTAAATCCAATATCAATGCTCTCTCAAGCATAATTTTTGTGTGTTTTCCGGCGTGGGGATTCGCGGATGTACCCGGGCCAACCACACAAAGAACATCAATGTGTCTCAACTGAATCCAGTCATTGACCAGAGATGCAGCATGAAACGCAATGGTTTGATTAAGGTCGACACCAAGAAGTTGATGTTTGTGCCTCAACGTTTCTCTTTCAGCGCGATAAAGATCCCCGATGAGTTTGCCGTAGAATATGATGAGTGTCCCTTTTGAATCTTTTACATTCTGTTTTATACACTCAGAATAATCATCGGTTGACATTTCCTGGAGATTATAATTTTCAGGCAATGTGCCGGTTTCAGTGGTCCGGCCTTTTGGTATCCATCCACCGTGGGCAATCCCCAGTTTGATTGCAGCATCAAGGGCAGCCTGGTCAGCACTTGTTTGTCCGCCTGAGATAATTTTCTTGAGCATCATTCTTTCTCTACGGGTTTTAAAGGAATCAAGGAATCAAAAGCGTGGACCCGGTGGTCTTACGATCCTCGAGTTCCTGATGGGCTCTGGAAGCTTCGGCCAGCGGGTATGTCTGTCGAACCTCGATCTTAACCACACCTTTTCCCACCACCTCGAACAGATCGCGAGCATGGGCAAGCAGATCCTCACGCCTGGCGGTATAGGCCATAAGGCTCGGCCGGGTAAGGAACAAAGAACCTTTGGCAGCAAGAATCCCCGTGTCTATGGGCGGAATCGGGCCGGAAGACTGGCCAAAACTGACCATCATCCCCATGGGGCGCAGACAGTCGAGTGATTTCATGAAGGTGGATTGGCCCACGGAATCATATACCACGTCAACACCCTTTTCTTTCGTAATCTCTTTTACCCGTGAGACAAAATCCTCGTCCCGGTAGAGGATGGGATGATCACAGCCATGGTTTGCCGCGAGATCAGCTTTTTCAGGCGAACCCACCGTTCCGATCACCGTGGCACCTAAATATTTGGCCCACTGGCAGACAATCAACCCCACGCCGCCGGCCGCGGCATGGATCAAGATACGATCGCCCGCTTTTACGTTGTAACAGCCGTGCAGGAGATATCGGGCGGTCATCCCCTGAAGCATCATGGCTGCCGCCTGTTGGGTTGAAATGGACTCCGGAAGCTTTACCAGGCGATCAGCGGGCATGATTCTGGCTTCGGCATAAGCACCCGGGGGCAACCCGGCGTATGCAACACGGTCCCCTTTTGTGAATTCACTCACCCCCTCGCCAACGCCTTCGACAACACCGGCGCCTTCCATCCCGGGTATGGCCGGCAGAGCGGGCAGAGGATAGAGTCCGGTGCGGTGATACACATCGATAAAATTCAGGCCAATGGCTTCCTGGCGAAGCAGAATTTCACCTGTTTTTGGCTGTCCCGGATCATACCCTTCCCAGCGCAACACCTCAGGACCGCCGGTTTCATGCACAATAACGGCTTTTACCATAAAGCCTCCTTTCCCCTGTTTCGCCGGATAGTCAGCGATCTTGCAATCGCCATACCCGCAGACAGGACATTTTACAGCCTTGTTTATGATGATGCATTTTTATTAAATTGCTTGTCATTATATGTATCACAAACGACGATGTTCAGGTCAAGTAAATCCTGTGCCCGGGTGCTTCGAAATCATCCTCTTTCCCCTAAGTTTCACACAGAAAATCATTTGCTCGTTTCCGGGGATGTCCTGAAAGTTCATAATAAGAGGTGTTTTTTCGCTTGATCTGCCCGTTAATTCGCGAATGGGCGTTAACCGACGCCCAACAGGACAATGAGCTGCGAGACACAAGCAGTGCGATATCTACGGCTGAATATGTTTGGATTTTAAAAGGTCTATGGGGTATGGTATTGATATTATAGCGGTTTGCATAAATGTGTTCCGATTGAAAAGCCTTTCCTTTTTTCAGTTTCTATACATGACTTGGGTCAGGTTGACCCGTTGGCCCGTTAGCCCGTTCGTCAGGTTTTTAGGTCTTACCGGCAAACCGGCCAACTTCTAGGCTGTGGGCATAAGACTTAGGTGCATCTGGATTACTGCTGAAACGGAACGTTATTTTGACAACCGCTATAGCATTACAATTGTTGTGAAGATCATAACACGTTGAAAACACAGGCACGAAAATAAGGGTTGGCAGGGGAATTATCGATTTTTCAAATGATAATAAGGTGGATAGGTCGTCAACCGCTGGTCTTCAGCAGGCTCTCCGATGGTAAAATGGTAGAGGCTTTGAAATGCATTATGTTTAAAACCCAAGAGGTCATGTACGGCGTCATCGAAAAAACACCCGATTCCGGTACCCCTCAGCCCATGCGCTTCCGCTTCAAGATACAGCACCTGTCCGACCATTCCGCTTTCCCAGAAAAGATGACGATATCGAAACGGTTCTTTTTCCAACACGTTTTTGAACCTTGCGATCATTCCAAGGGAAAAGGCACTGTAACCGGCAATGTCCTGATGACAACTGACCTGGATGGCGGTTTGCCGGAAATCACCCTGTTCAAGAAGGTAGAGGGGAAACTTTGGATCGATCTGCTCCCACAAAAAATCCGGCTTGGCGAGATGTTGTATTTCTTTTAAGTGATTCTCGTTTCGGATAAAAATATACAAACCCGGGAGTATTTCTCGGACCTTATGCACGAATATAATAAGATGAATGTTCGGATCAAAAAGTTCCACATCAAACGGCGCACAATGGTTTCGGGGTTGTGTTTTATCAAGCATCGTCATAAATCGACCTTTGGATACATGGCCTTCGGGGTTAAAACTGACGGCACTTCTTCTTTTCCGAATGATTTCTTCGGCCTTAAAAGAAGTCATCGGCGGACCGATGAATTTCCTGTGCCTGTAGTCAAATCTGCTTTCCGATGTCGCCGGTTTTTCAGTCAGTTCCGCAGTTTTATATATAATTTCCCAGTTAACCTTTTTGTCGCTCAGCAGATTGGGTATTCCATCAAACGAAAGGTTCGAAAATCCATCGATGGTTTCAACGGGTATACCGCGCGGGACGTTATGATGTTCACGCGAACAGACAAAACACAGGAGCTCCGGAGCCTCCTTTTCCAGATGATGCCAGTCGGTCCTGTCAAAACCAAGTATCGTTTCGATATCCCCGTCCGACAGCGAATTCAATAACGTAACTTTCCATCCCAAAAGGCTTGCGGAAAAACTCAAGGCTGCCAGGGCATGACCGATATCATGATTGCAGTAACGAAATCCACGCTCTCCATATTTCCAGGATTCTCGCCAGAATATACTGCTTAAAGCCGACATAAATCCGTGTGTTTGAAAATGATTTAAAATACGTTCCCATAAATCGCCGGAGATTATCGCCCGCTGTTCCAAAGCATGGATAAATGGATTATAGTGGTAAACACCGCAGGGCGTTGAATCCGTGGAAGGTAAAACAAGGTGTGCTTCCGTGGGGTGAAGATTTCCACTGGAAGGGTTCATTCGAAGAGACCACCGGCTGCCTGAAGTCGATTTCCATGCAGACAGGCCAAGGGCTAACGCTATGAATCGCGAGATATTTTCCAGGCTGAACGCCTGGGGCTTTGTATTTTCCCGGGTGTATAAATCCATGTATTCAGCCTTGGGATTCTCTTCAATCAGCGGCAGGGAGACCGTTTTCACACCTTCGTAAAACCTGAATGGATTCGGCTGATTTTTCCAGTCCATATAACCCGGGGATTTGGCGTAGCGGTGGAAATGATGTTTGCTCTCTTCATGGTAACGAAGAATTTCTTCTGTTTTATTCATGAATTGTACCTCCATCGAGCCATAACGCTCAAAGGGGTGCATCAGAATTATTTGACAACAAGATCCAATGGACGCCGGGAAAGGGTCTCACAACCGGTTTCATTGACGACCACGGTATGGCCAAAACACATGGCATGGTTGGTGTCGCTGTCCATCAATATCATGTGGAGAAAGAACAACATGTTGGGTACTGCAATGACAGGATTGCCGTGATAAAACATGGGCCAATCCATCCAGTTGGGTGCAAAAGTGGTACCCAATGAATATCCGGTTGCATTGAGCCGGTGATCCTGCATGCCTGCGGCGTCACATGTTCGGGCATAGGCATCAAACACCTCACCAATGGGGCGTCCGGGTTTTAGTGCCTTTTGACATGCATTCATGGCATCCACGGTAACGGCATGCATTTTTTTGTGTCGATCCGTTGCGCTGCCGATGGGAATGGTCCGCATCATGGCAGCGTGATAGTGACGATAGGCTGCCGCCCATTCAAGGGTCAACTGATCTTTTGTGTCCAATTTGCGACGACCGGATTTGTAACGGCACAAAAGCGCGTCTTCGCCTGATCCGATAATAAATTCATTTCCCGGATAATCGCCGCCGCCAGAAAATATGACCCCATGCATGGCTGCCAGTATGTCGCCTTCGTCAACACCCGCGCCTGCCAAACCATATGCCTCGTCATAGGCCATATCAGCCAGCTCGGCAGCTTTTCGCACATATTGCATCTCCGCCGGGCTTTTCACAACCCGCAGTTTGGTAACCAAATCGGACGCATCTTCGAATGTACAAAAGTCGGCAAATTCATTTTCAAGCATTTTACCGTTTTTGGCCGTCAATCCATAGGCATCATATTCCACACCCAGCCGTTTTCCTTTGCACCCGAATTGAATCAAAACCGATTTTAAATCCTTTGCCGGCGTTGCATCCGATCGATCCACCCAGATACGAATGTCTTTTATGATGGATGTGTGGCGGGCCTGTCTGAGATCCGGTGTTCGGGTCAGGAGCATGAAATGTCCGTCCGCCCCCAAAAACAGGCATTGAAAGAAAACATATCCAAAGCTGTCGTATCCGGTAAGGTAGTACATGCTTTCCTGGCGAAACATGAGAAGGCCATCCAGACCGCGTCTTTGCATCTGTTCCAGCGTGTTCTGTTTACGTTGATCGAATTCTTCCAAAGTAAAATGTGTTGCCATCGGTAATCCTTCCTAAAATACCTGAATTTTACACAGACAGTCTTGAAATATTAGAAATAGTAAAGAATCCCCCGCAACGCGGGACAGGCTTGGCCCATCGAAGATCCCGCATTGCGGGGGAGGACCAGGCTTTGGTTATCCCCAGAGGGGATTTGCTTTGTTGGAATTTCATTGAATCATTGAAATTACAAATATCAAATCACAAATATCAAACAAATTCCAATGACCAAAATTCGAAAATCCAAACAATGTTTCTGGAAGGTTTTGGTCATTGAATATTGGAATTTGAGATTTATTTGTAATTTGGTTCTTGGAATTTGTGATTTTAGACACAAAACTCCACGGCAGAGCCATCTATCTCTGACTCCCGCAATGCGGGACAGGCTAGGCCCATCGAAGATCCCGCATTGCGGGGGAGGACCAGGCTTTGGTTATCCCCAGAGGGGATTTGCTTTGTTGGAATTTCATTGAATCATTGAAATTACAAATATCAAATCACAAATATCAAACAAATTCCAATGACCAAAATTCGAAAATCCAAACAATGTTTCTGGAAGGTTTTGGTCATTGAATATTGGAATTTGAGATTTATTTGTAATTTGGTTCTTGGAATTTGTGATTTTAGACACAAAACTCCACGGCAGAGCCATCTATCTCTGACTCCCGCAATGCGGGACAGGCAAGGCCCATCGAAGATCCCGCATTGCGGGGGAGGACCAGGTTTTTCAGGACCAAATAAAATATCAGATATTATGTTGTTTTTATATCCGTTTCGATGAAATCTTTCCCCTTTTAACCAAGAATCATGGACAGGCTTGACCTCGATTTTGATAGTGATCGCTATTTTTTTAACACCCTGTATTTGAGATAAACCAATTTTTTTCCTATTTCTTTTATTTCCTCCAATTCTAAATCCAAGGAAATTTCTTCGGAAAAGAGAGACAGCCCATAACCAAATATTTTCGGAGAAATGGTCACGATCATCTCATCTATCAAATTTTCCTCGGCAAACAGGGAATTCACCAGGGAGCCGCCGGCCAGAATCACAGATGAAAAACCTTCTTTTTCCAAACCATCCAAAATTTCTTTCGGTTTTTTATCGGTGTAAACCAAATTCTCCCACCCGGATTTGCGAGTTATATCACGCGTCAAAACAATGTTTTTGCGGTCCGGCAGCGGGGTTCCAATGGTATCAAATGTTTTGGAACCCATGATGACGGCACCTGCTCTACGGGTGATTTCCGCAAAAATTTTTTTATCTTCTTTTCCTGTCCAGTCCGGGAAATGTTCAGGGCTTTTGCCGATTTTGCCGTCAACGGTAAGGGCCATGACCAGCGTTACTTTCATATCATTACCTCTTAGTTAGTGTCCGTCCATAAATGGTCTTTTTGCCCAATCTCTGCGTTATGCTCAAAAAATAATCCTGGGAATATCAACTATATGCACCCCAAGGGCATTTCCTGCGGGGCACCTGTGGTTATTTTTTTCGCATGCCTTGATTTTACCCTAATGATCTACAACTAATCGGGAGATGATCCTTTTTTAATAAGTTGATCCCAGATCCTCACCATGGCCAGCGTGTCCTGACCGCAATAGATCAAAAGGTTTTCTTTGATCTTCTCTTTCTCCTCAGCCAATGTGCCCGGGTGTATCAATCGCAGATACTCAGAAGAGGCTTGACTTCCATCTTGTATAAAAAGCGCGTCGTAACTCATTTCAGGGACCAAAACCGGCAATACGGATTTGAGCGAAAAAGAACCGTGAAATCCCGGATGATAGAAATAATTTCTTATCATCGCACACAAATCTTTAAAGCGATACGGGATGCGCAACAGATCCTCCCGGTATAGAGAAAAATGTTCTGCAAGCCTTTCGACAATCGTCTTTTCATAGGTTGTATAAATGAAGATGGTGCCCTTTTCGCCCAAAGCATCCAAAAGTGTCCGGATAAAATCTTCCCTGAGGTCTCTATCGTCATCGCAAAGATATTCCTTATGCACAAGGGATCCGTCTTTGCAAAGAATATGATCCGACCATTGAAATGGAATGATCTGATATGGCGAGGTAGAGGCGTAACGGGGAATCGCAGGATTCACTGTTTCGAAATCCAGAAAATGAACAGGATATTCAACGTCCGTCAGCTGGGCATGGAGCCTTTTTGAAATAAACGCTTCATTGTTCTTCACACATTTTCTCATGCGCTCCTGGAGTTGGGTTAAATTAAAGTCGTCAGGAATATCTTTGATATCCTCAACGCTCATGCCTGTCAGCTCATCGAACTTGTTCGGTGAAATCCCGTATAGATCAAAAATCCAGTGCTCGGGCATGTCTTTTGTGCAATATTTCCAAAACTCGCAGGTAAAGGGGGTGTTGCAGTGTCGGGAGGGTTGAATCACAGGAGCGTCCGGTGCACTGAGCATTTGCACGTGTTCATCGATGATAGAAGGTATCTCGTTTTGGATTGAAAGGACCTCATCTGTGACATCAAAAAAAGAAAAGAGGTTTTCAAGATCAAGGTTGCTTCCATCATATACATACTGGTTGTTTATGAGTAAAAGAAACACCCGGTTGATATTTAAACCACTTCCTTTTAGAACATAATACTGGATGGCAACATCCGGCAAATGAATATCTTTTACCGAAGTGGAAGATTTCACCTCGATCATATTCCACTGGCCGTTATCCAATCGATTTAAAATATCCACCCGTATCCGAACATTATGGTAGAGAAAAGCGGCTTCAAATATTGAACCTACATTGGGGTCCTGTAAAGCATTTCGTGTGGTTTGGACAGCCTCTTCGTGGTGAAAGTGATCTTCCCGGATCAGAACGCCGCCTGTAAAAAGGCGGGTTGCCAGTTGACCCACTTTGTGTCCCGTGTCAAAAAGGGCCTGTTGGGCAGGGGTTACTTCACTGGCAAGCTCACGGTTGAAGCACGAATTCCACAAACGCAAATAACATTGCAGCCCTGATAAGTAGCGTGATTTGGAGAGCATGGGGGTTTTGTTGTATTTCATTTATATTTTGGTGCCGTACGATAGTGCTTCAATGAAATATTTTACCTTTCCACCGAAGACCGAGTTAAGGAAAACCGGTCAGGGCAGAGGCTCATCTGTGTATGCAACGTTAGCTTCCTCTGATTTATAAAGAGGTAACTGCTTTTTTGATCGAACATCTTCCACCCAGTCGGGATTCAATAAAAGGGATTTCGCGCTTAATACGATATCAGCATTCTTCAATGCATCTTCCGCACTATCCCTGTCATATATCTGCCCGCAAATCATTAATGGTAACTCAGTGACTTCCCGAGTAATTTCAGCCATATTCTGATCAGTGCCAAAAGCGTTATCCTTGTAACCATAAGTTGAAACAGACATGACATCGATAGGCTCCTTTGACAACATTTTGATAATCTCTTGATATTCATCCTTGCTGTTAAATAGGGATACGTCCATGTCTGCAACACCCCAATTGGAAATTCTGAAGGTCAGCAGACGATCATCAGGAATCACTTTTTTTACTGCCCGAATCACTTCATGGGCAAAACGGAAACGATTTTCCACGGACCCTCCGTAAGGGTCTGTACGTTCATTAGAGTATGAAGATAAAAAATTATTGATGAGATAACCATGCGCTCCGTGAATTTCTATCCCATCGAAACCAGCTTCAATGGCGCCCTTGGCTGTTTCCACAAAGCCAACAATCACATGATCTATGTCAAACTGAGTCATGATGTCAGGCACCGGATAAGGTTCTCCGGTCATAGGATTGATTTGTTTTGGAGTAATGGCGCTTGGGGCTATGACCCGATTTGCCGGATTTATATCTGGCCATGCCATACGTCCACAATGAAACATTTGCATAATAGCGATAGATCCCTCCTTTTGGATGGCACGCACCACGGGTCTCCATGCTTCAATCTGTCGCTGCGTTACCAGGCGGGCCTGTCCCGGGTAGCCTTGAGCACTTTCATAATCTGTAACAATCGCTTCGGTATAAACGATAGCGGCTTCATTTTGGGCCCGCCGAATTAAAAAATTAAAAACATCCTGTCGAGGGATACTGTCCCCGGAGGAGGACATGCGTGTCATCGGCGCAACACCGATTCGGTTTTTAAGTGTAAAACCCTTTAATTGGAAAGGTGAAAAAATAATACTGTCACTCATGATAGACCTCCTTTACTATTTCAAGTTTCAATCGTAAACTTAGTAGGACAATTTGGATTAATTCCGGGGCTCGCCAAGGCCCTCTTCACGAGGATCCTCCAGACTAAATACATACATCGTTTTATCACCAACCATTTTAAGGGTTACAAATCCATATGAGTAATAAAGATATCCATAAACCCGGCCATCCGGCCCTAAAATCTCGTTAAGCCAGGGCTCATAGTGAGTGGTCGGAGAAATCCATTTAGTCAACTCTATCAAAGCGTTTTGATCCCTGACCTTATACCACCGATCACCTACCAGCGTTGTATCATTATTTTTTGGATCGAACATGATCCCCAAAGGTGTTCGAACGGTGGATTCCTCATAATGGTCGGAATAATAAATGTTATAATCATCCCATTTGTCTGTTAAATCTTGAATGGTCACTTCATTCTGATTTTCAGGTAAAATTCTGAGCTTTCCATAGTTCTTTTGCCATGAAGCACAACTGAAGATGACCAAGCCAACTAAAAAAACACTTAAGAATCTATATTTTTTAATTATTTCCATCTTTTTGTCCCCTAAGAAATTGTCTTTGTTTGATTTATCTGTAAAGAATTCAGACTTAAAATCCCAGCAGATATTAAACAGGTCAAATGTTACGTCCCCCAAAAAGTCATTCATTCAACGTTACGAATACCGAAAAGGATTTATTTTGCACCAAACACACGCTTTAGCAAATCCGTAACAATATAAGAGCGAAAGAAATTAAAATCAAGATGAGACACAGAATAATCCAGGTTGTCATGATGTAAATCTCTGATATAAATTTCAACGTTCCGAGGGATTCCAGTTCCTCAGACCGATAAATAGCAAAGTATAATTTCATGTACTTCCCTGAAGTCCCTTCATGGATTCCCCATTGCAACGATTATATCGAACTCTTTGGCGGTCAAGGAAGGATGTCCCTATCTTTAGGGGTGATGTGACCTTTTGTGCAGCCCGAGCAAGGTTTTTATAACGTTCCTTGTGCATGACTTCTGGTAAATTCAAGTTGAGCTTAGCGAAATCCTGTCATCGGGGGCATTAAGGGTAAAGCTGTGGTGAACTATTGAGATCTCTTAATTTAGTTAAGACAATGCTGCCAGTGCAGCCTCGTAATTCGGCTCCTGGACAATTTCCGGGACCTGTTCCGTGTAAATGACCTTTCCGGATTCGTCAATAATAACAATGGCTCTGGACAACAAACCGGTCAGGGGCCCGCTCGTTATTTTCACCCCATAATCCTTTCCAAAAGCTTCAAAACGAAAACTCGACAAGGACAGCACATCATCAATACCTTCGGCCCCGCAAAACCTTTCGTGGGCAAACGGAAGATCCGCGGAAACGCAAAGAACAACGCTGTTTTCAAGCTTGCTGGCTTCTACGTTAAATCTGCGAACCGAAGTTGCGCATACCTCGGTGTCAATACTCGGGAAAATATTTAAAACGATGCGTTTTCCCGGAAAATCATCGAGGTTTGTCTCGGAAAGGTCCCTTTTGGTTAGCGTAAAAGCAGGGGCCTTTTCACCAACTTTTGGTAAATCGCCAATGGTTTCAATAGGTGTGCCTTTTAATGTAATTGTTGCCATAATCTTGCTCCTTTTTTTAATTATCTTAGGGATCGGGAAGTTTATATTGCAATACCTGATCTATTGGCAAAATGGATAATCATATTATAGTAAAGGGCTTCATTCTTTGTTCTAATTCTTCCATGTTGGCCAGTGTAAAAAACTCCAAACATCAGTGAACCTGTTATCATCATAAACTTCTCAGAAACTTTTCTGCTTCTGATTCTAAATCATAAACATTGGCCATGATTGAAATAAAATTGTCTGGAGACAGTTCAAGGATATTCTCAGCGACATCTTTTATCCTGTTTTTACAGGATTCGTTTAATCCACCTGCGGACAACGTTGCAAGGAGATTTCCCAAGGCGATTACGGTCTGAAAATCTGATCCTTGCTTAGATATATGGGATAGATTATGATATCCACATGCATCCTCGACTTCGACAGGCAATCTCCAATGATGACTTAGCAGAGAACCCAAGTAGGAGCTGGTCGGTAGTTTATAATGTTCTTCTGCTTCTGAGAATAAACAACCATTTTGTTCACAATACCGTTTGAGCTCCTTGTAATGCTCAGGGAAGAATTTAATATATATCAACTTACCAATATCATGGAGTATGGATGCTGTCCATAGCGTTTCAGGATCTAAGTAACTCCAAAATTTCTTAGCCAAATACTTCGTGGTTAGCGCTGTAAAGAAAGAGTGGTACCAATAGTTATTAAGCGCTTTCTTTTCTTTGATTCCCATTGCATTAACAACACCGACAGAAATCACAATCCGTTGTATTACACTAAATCCCAAGTACGCAACAGCATACTTCACGTTTGACGTCGTCTTTGGAAGTGAGTAATATGCGCTGTTAACAACCGATAATACTTGGGTAACTAGCGCCGGATCTCCGGATATGATCTGTGCGACCATTGCGCTGTCTGTAGCGTCGTCTTGCATCATTCCCTGAATACGTATCACTGCTTCAGGCAGTGCCGGTAGGCTGCAATGCTCGCGAAGAAATGTTTTTGGGTCGATCTCTATTGGTTTTAGCATGCATCCTCCTTTTCAATGCCTTGCATGTCTAATTTCCTTGGGCTTTATGCCTAATTGAAAGCAAGATGCCATTTATAATTTATTGTTCCTGCTGCCCGCAGGGTTGTTATCCCATTAAAGACCGGCGGGATTGTCTCGAAAACGTTCCAAGATGAGAGCAGGTTGCTTATTTGGGCTACAAACAATTTAGCAGGCATTGTGATATCTGTAAAGATTTTAAGTTTGAAATATCTGCCACATATAGCAAGTAACATTACATTCTAATTTTACAATAGCACCATTAAAAAGTTAGCAGGATACTTGCCAAACGCCGTATGGAGTAAAGAATCCCCCGCAACGCGGGACAGGCTATGGCCCATCGAAGATCCCGCATCGCGGGGGAGGACCAGGCTTTGGTTATCCCCAGAGGGGATTTGCTTTGTTGGAAGTTGCTCATTTGAATCATTTAGAAACTACATATCCTTTGACAATCACAAATTTCAAACAAATTCCAATGAACCAAAATTTGGGCTACGAACAATTTAGCAGACATTGTGATTCTGAAAGATTTTAGTTTGAAATATCTGCCACATATAGAAAGTAACATTACATTGGAATTTGAGATTTATTTGTAATTTGGTTCTTGGAATTTGTGATTTTAGACACAAAACTCCACGGCAGAGCCATCTATCTCTGACTCCCGCAATGCGGGACAGGCAAGGCCCATCGAAGATCCCGCATTGCGGGGGAGGACCAGGTTTTTCAGGACCAAATAAAATTAGGGCTCTAATGAGGCCATGGACTTATATTTCTGCAAAACATCCGATCTAAATCACCGCTTAAGGTAATTCATCAATCCAAGAACCGACGTTAAGCCACTTCTCACCCATTTCTTTTAATTTACCACTACCTTGAAGATTGTTCATAAAATTCTGTACCCAGTTGATCAGCAACGTATCTTCGGTCATGGCGATGCCCAGTGGTTCGAAGGTGAGAGGCGACTTCCCTGCTATCAGCCCCTTATCTTTGTAGCGGTAAGCCGTCAGTGCACAAAAATAAAAATCAGCAACAATGACATCGATCTTACCCTTGAAAAGAAGATCAATTGCCTCTTCGTAGGAATTGGTAAGGATCAATTTTGCCTTGGATATTGAGGTCTCGGCAAATTTCTGACTGGTTGAATTCTTCAGCGCGGCAACAGTAACCTCCGGTGTATCTAATCCCTTTGCCTCTTGCAAAGCCGCATACTTCTCGAATACGGCCAGGATTCCTTTTCCGGAAACATAATACGGACCCACAAACGCCACCTTTTGATTGCGCTTCGGGGTGATGGTCATACCCGACAGGATCATGTCTACCTGGCCTGCTTGGAGGGCCGGAAGAAGCTTGGCAAACGGCATTGACATAAATTTTACTTTAACACCCAGTGCTTCGGCCATTGCCCTCGAAATGTCAACATCCAGTCCGATGATTTCTCCTTTTTTGGTGGTGGCTGTCATCGGCGGCTGTGCGCCGCTTGTGCCAACCACCAACTCCCCTTTCTTCATGATACGATCCATGGCAGGACCCGCCGAGGCAGCCACGGCAAACATCAGAGACAATGCAGACAATAAAGCAATTAAAACAAATGTTTTTTTCATCGAATTTCTCCTGTTTTGATTCTTCTAAAGGTTAATGCCATAAATGGGCCTCGTCTGTGTGTTAAAAAACACATAACATGGTGATTGCGTGATATTCAAACCATATTCCTCACGTGAAAAATAAAAAAGAACCTCGTATAGGGCATTTTTGATAAACACTCGTATGCCTTTTGCTATCAAGTCGTTTTTGAGGCGGTCAGCAGTGATCTTGACATCATGAGAACTTTTCATGCTGATAATGCCGCTGTCAGCACAAGCCGGTGATGCGAAGAGAGATAGTTTTTCCATCGTCCCACGGCCACCAGGCACCACAAACAAAATCATCTTGGCTCGAATCTGTGCTAAAAAGCAGCTGGCCTGACCGAAGGCCACCAAAATTATTGTTGCACATCTGTACAATATCAGGGCCTTCACGGATGTTTGAACTGTCCCATACATTACTGAAATCGCGTTCCAATATCGCGCGAAATTCGTCTCCATTATCTGTAGAAAATTCGGCCAAAAAAGCTTCAAAGCGGTGGTCCCACTTCCACGAAAAAGCTCCCCAGGAAGCGCTTAACAATTCTCTGGAGACCTTCTCAAGGTGTGACTTTTTAAGATGCATAACCGTTTTCCTTTTCAAAAAGTATCTTTTTTCAAATTACGCCTTTTTAATGAAAAGCTCATTCATCATTGACTTGTTTATGGACGTTCTGAAGATCCCGTGAAGTTTTTCATAACCTCCGACAAGATGTCTATGTATTCCTCTTTCACCTCTTTTTTCCCATACTTTCTTTCCAAGCGTCGAACAATAAAATGCCCTCGTGCGACTTCTTGGAAATGGTCAACAAACAAGAGATTGATCGTCGCACCTCCAAGTGCTCCAATAACCGGTACTCCTTGGACAAATACCTTTTCAGAAACGACGGTCCCAAAGCGAGATGAAAGTTGGGTGATTAACCTTACAATAGGCGGAGCTCCTTTCTCTGTGAGACCTTTTGCGGCAATATGTTTTGCGGCATCGCTTACGGCCTTTGCCAGGACAGCGCGCACTGCGAAATACCCCGTTTCAGCCCCGTCGTCAGTATCAGATTTGCCGCCAAGAGCAAAAACTTCGAGGCAGGCCAATCTTGCTTGAAGTGTTGTAATATCTTCCCCTTCGCTCCTGGCAATATCGGCAATCGAACGTAAAATTATCGATGTCGATATCGGAAGTTCTACCGCGAGGGCAGGCAATCCAAAGGCTCCACCTAAAGCACCACTTATACCGCTTGCAATTTTATGTGTCGTTGTTGATGCCTCGCGTTTGAACTCTTTGCCCATTGTTTTTACGGTGAGGGTCAGCAGATTCTTTAGGGTAACCCTTACCGCATCTTGTATGTTTTGAGATGCTTGAACAGGTAAGCTATCGATAATTTTTCCGACAGGTTTTTCTAGAAAGCTGGTAATTTTAGAAATGAAACTAGGAAATTCGAGACGAACTACTGCTTGTTTAAGGTCTTCGTAATCTTTTCCTTCAATGGCCATGAAAGTTCTCCCGGGTTTCAACTTTTAAACAAAATCTCCAAGTTTCAGACAGAAAGTTATTTACTTATTTGTGGACTTACCAGAAGTCCACCGTGTTAACCCGGCACCCCTCGAAATCGGTTCACCCCCGTTCGCTCCCTGTTCTTTTATATCCTTAAATCCTGGACCCTTGCCTGTTGCAGCGAAAATGCGGCCTTTTCTTGGGCAGCCGTTAGGCATTCAGCCGATTTCCTTTTTCTTTGCGCCTTTGGCCTCCTCAATTTCTTTCAGCTTGCGCCGCAACACCTTCCCGACGGCGCTCTTGGGAAGCTCGTCGATAAACGCTATAATCTTGGGGATCTTGTAAGGCGCGAGGTTCTCCCTGCAGTAGGTGATGACGTCTTCCTCGGTAAGGGTTTCCCCTTTTTTGACAACCACAAAAGCCTTGACCGTCTCACCCCGGTAGTCGTCATGGACACCGATGGTGCAAGCTTCCAGTATTTTCGGGTGATCGAAGAGAACACCGTCCAGCTCGACCGGATAAATATTATAGCCCCCTGCAATGATCATGTCTTTCTTGCGATCGACAATCTTTAGATAACCGTCTTCATCAAGGCAACCCATATCACCGGAATAAAACCATCCATCCTTGAGAACTTTCGCAGTTTCCTCAGGATTCTTGTAATAACCCGTCATGATTTGTGGCCCCTTGATGACGATCTCACCGACTTCGCCGAGCGGGAGTTCTTTCTCCATGTCATTGACGTCTACAATCCTGATATCTGTATCTGGTATGGGAAGGCCGACGGTTCCCGGTTTGATAGTTCCGCCCCAAGGATTAACAGTGACAAAGGGTGCGGTTTCGGTTAATCCATAGGCTTCGCACATCATCGCACCGGTACAATCCTTCAAATCCCTGATCGTGTCTGCCGCCAGCGGTGCCGCCCCTGAAAAAAAACCTTTTATAAACGAAAGGTCTAACTTGCGAAAATCCGGATCAGCCAGCAAGCCGATATAAATTGTGGGAACGCCGGGCAGGATGGTAGGCCTGTACTTTTTGAGGATTTCAATATTAATTTTCGGTTCCGGCCGGGGGACAAGAATATCCTCCCAGGCCTGCCAGATGGGAACATTCTGGGTGACCGTAAAACCGGCGATGTGAAATACAGGGAAATTGCCAACGGTTTTTTCTTCTCCGGGCTTTAGATCAGAGAACCAGGCAACAGTCTGCTGAACGTTGCAGCTCAGATTGGCATGACTTAGCATTACCCCCTTGCTGAAACCTGTAGTGCCGCCAGTGTACAGAAGCGCCCCCGGTTCATCCCATTTGCTGCAGTCTTTCACCGGCGCCGAAGAATACTGACCGATGAGATCTGTAAAGACCTTTATGTCTTTAGTCGGAACGACCTTGCGATACATATCCTTTTTGATAAAAGGGAAAAGCTGTTTTTTAGGAAACGGGAGATATGTGTTGACGTGGCATCCTATAATCTTTTCTATCTTGGTTTCGGGTTTTATCTTTTCCATCCGGGGAATCATCAGTGCCAGGGTGATGACTATCCTGGCATCCGAGTCATTCAACTGGTAGGCCAATTCACGTTCCGTATAAAGTGGGTTGTTTTGTACAGTTACGGCACCGATGCGAAAGATGGCCAGGTTGGCAATAATCACCTGAGGGATATTGGGAAGACAGACCCCTATCTTGTCCCCCTCCTGAACACCCAGATCCTGAAGCGCTCTGACAAAAGAATTGACGAGTCGGTCAAGCTCCGCATAAGTTATTTTCTTCCCCATGTAGTTCAGGGCGGTATGATTCGGAAACTTTTTAGCGGAACGTGTAAGGGCCTCGGATATGGTCGTTTTCTCATAGTCCAGAGATTTCGGAACACCCGGGGCATAAGACTTGTGCCAAAGCTTATCTTCCATTTTGATCCCTCCTTTTGAAAGGTAATCCAACATGCTTAACCAAAATCAATAAAAATACAGATTTCTTACCACAATCTCAAGGAAACATCAATTTACATCAATTACATATATCTAAAGATCCATAATAAAATCTGTTAGATATTAAAATTTTTGGAATCGTGACTTCTTTGGTAAACCTCGCAAATTTTTAATTTCAATTTTTCAATTTATCCGAAAGGAATTCCTGAAAACGCTTCCAGGATTTTTTGTCCGCATTTTTTTGATAGCGGTTTCCACCAAAAACGGTAAACGCATGTTTTGCACCACCGTAGGTTATCATTTCGTGTGAAATTTTATCCGATTCCAGTTCTTTAGCCAAACCAGCGAACTGGTCCATGGTAATGTTCGAATCCGCTGAACCATGCATAATCAAAATTTCCCCCCGAGTCTTGGCATAATTTTGTCCTTCTGGTGTCTTTAGCCCACCATGAAACGTCGCAAAACCTTTAAGATCTGCCCCTGACCGTGCCAATTCAAGCACTGCCGCGCCACCGAAACAATAGCCTACAGCGACAGCATTTTCGATCTTGGCGCCTCTTTCTTTCGCCGTATCCAAGGCCCCTTTCATCAATGCCCGCATTTTCTCTCTGTTTTTATAGAGTTCTCCAGTATGCTGGCGTTTGTCTGTCAACTCAGTTGGCCGCACTCCAGCACCAAATAGATCCGCAGCAAAAACAGCGTAGCCCAATTCAGCGAGCATATTGGCCCGCTTGATCTCATAATCTGTTAGTCCATCCCAATCATGAATCATTAACACTAAAGGCGCTTGGTTAGAAGGAGCAATGTAATATCCCTCATAAGATTTACCATTAACGTGATAAGTAACCAAAGAGCCTGTAGCGCCAAATGCAACAGCCGGCACTACCATAAACGCAACCAATGTGAATGTGACATATAATTTAGAAATAAATTTCAGTGCTTTCATTTATGTTCCTCCTTTTGTCATCAATCTAAAAAGAAATTAAACTTAAAATGTCAAGGTCGTCCGGATTTTCGTTGTGCGGTGGAAATGGATGTCCTTCTGCGGCGAGATCTACGTTTTTTCCATGCAGGGGTCGGCTTAGGCATGGTGAGCCATTCTTTCTTGGGCTCGATGCAGCTCAGCTTCTGTTCGATGAACGCCTCAATGGCGGGAAGGTAGAAAGCGTCCTTCTCATCGGCGAAGCTGACAGAGGTACCGGTGGCGCCCGCCCGCCCGGTACGCCCGATCCGGTGGACATAATCTTCCGGATCATGGGGCAGCATGAAATTAATGACGTGATCCATGCCTTCGATGTGGATGCCTCGTCCGGCCACATCCGTTGCCACCAGAACCCGGATCTTTCCGCTCTTGAAGGCCTCGAGGCGACGAATCCGCTTCTTTTGGGGAATATCACCGGAGAGCGTCGAGCAGTTGATGCCGTGGCGGGTCAACATCTTTGCAAGCCTTCTCACTTCGTCGCGCCTGTTGCAGAAAATCAGAGCCCGTTTGAGATTCTGTCGATGGATGATGTTGAACAAAAGTGCAAATTTATCGATGGTGGTCACGATGTAGACGACCTGCTCCACCGTCTCCACCGCGATCTGTTCCGGCTCGATTTCTACGGTTACAGAGTTACAGGTCCATTGGGAGGCGAGTCGGGTGATTTCACCGGTCAGCGTCGCGCTGAAGAGCAGCGTCTGGCGCTTGTCTTTTGCCGGGGTGCTGAAGATAATCTTTCTCACGTCGGGGATAAACCCCATGTCGAGCATCCGGTCGGCCTCGTCGATGATCAGCACCTCGATCTTTTTCAAGGTGATGTCGCGGCGCCGCTGAAAGTCGAGCAGCCTCCCGGGCGTTGCGACGACAATATCCACCGGATCGGCGGAAAGTTGCTTTCTCTGCTTTTCATAATCCATACCACCGAACACGGAAATGGTTTGAAGGTCCGTGTACTTGGAAAGATGACGGGCTTCCTCGGAGATTTGGAGAACCAACTCCCGGGTGGGGGCTAAAATCAGAATCCGGGGCGTGCCGGGTTTTCGTTTGCCCTTGATGGGGTTATTCAGCATCCGGGTGATGACGGTGATCAGGAATGCAGCCGTTTTCCCCGTTCCGGTCTGGGCCCGGCCGCTGGCATCCTTGCCGGACAGACTGCTGGGAAGGATTTTGGCCTGGATCGGTGTACAGTACTCGAAGCCGAGATCGCTGATGGCATGAAACAGCGGGTTGGGAAGATCGAAATCGTGAAACCGCTTCTTGCCTTCGGCCGGGAGAACCTTGAACTGTGAAACATCCCATCTCTCTTTCGATGCCGCGCCGACGGATGCTGCCGATTCATCCTCGCTCCGCCGGATCTTCTTTCCTTTTTTACGGGAGGCACGCCTATGAAGAGGAGGGCCCTTTTTATTTTGTCGGTTAAATTTATTGATTAGATCTCACAATCAAAATGCTAAGGGCACGCCATCATAATCCATGGGATGCCCTTTTTATTTATAAGCCATCTCAAAAATGCATCTAACGCTCAATGGCTGCGTTCCATACCGCCTTACCTTTGAGCGTAATCTACTATTTTGAGTCAGTTTCTAATAAATGGTGCGCTAAACCACAATGACATTTTTTGCAGCAGGGCTTTTTCGGCCCTTTTCGTTATCAAATGATAACTACTTTTTGGAAAAAATCAAGTTATTTACTCGGATTTCGCATTCCCTGTTTTCCGCTGGCTCTGACCCGTCTCAAGCTGCTTTTAGGAGGTATAGGCAGTGGCTGCAAACTAAATGGACAAGCTTTCCTCCAGTTAATCTCATACAATAGATTATTTCTTGCCCACCAGTATAGCTATTCTTTCCTTCAATATAGCATTTTCATGTTTGAGCCTTTCGATTTTTTCGCGGGCTTTCACCAGCCTTTCAGAATATGACTTAAGCAAATTTTCAATAAATTCCTTGTCAATTTCTTCCTTTTTCCCCTGGGTGTTTTTTTCCATTCCTCTTGGCCCTCCCATGCAACTGGAAGTTTTTAAACCCATTTATTATTGATTTTTAAGAATACCGTTCAATAAAAAACACAAAACCCCACCTCTCTGAATGAGAAACAGGGTTCATTGTCATCACATATGCTCTCCCTTTGTTTAGGGTTGAAGCAACTATCTTGGAATCATCTAAGTGTCTTCATAGCCTGAATCGTAGTGGCATCTTATTCGATAGTCAAGCGTTGAGACTGTTCCCCCGCACCCATGCAACCAAATCCTTGAGTCGATCCAAAGGCTACACCCCGCTGAGCATCATTTGACCGCCGGAAACAAAAGCCGGAACCGCCCGGATACCATAGCGCTCTGCATCCTGCTTATCTGCCAAAACACTTTTCTCAAAATCTTGCTGTTCCAGCCCAGCCCGCAGCGCTTCGCCGTCCAACATTATTTGTAAACCAGCGGAAAATTCGGCATTGTTTTCGGGATCTCAGTTGTGGGGTGCTGACCACCTTTAGTAAGTTCTTTAACACGTTTGGTTATGAAAAGGTCTATCTCTTTTATGTCCACCGTGTTGTCACTGTCATAGTCAGCTTTTCCTTCAAGACCTTCGATCAGTGCCTTTGTGAATGCGCCGTGTCCCCACCCCGGTCTTTCCTGACTGCTTTCTTTCCCGGTTGACGCTGTCATGACGACAACACCGCCTTCCGCACTTACCAGTTCCCGAAGGGCGTTTGTCATATCGTCGACCCCCCTTCGTTTCCCGGTAACATCTCCGCTGTGACAGGTGTCCACAAGGAAGATAACCTTGGATGGAAGACTCGACAACACATCCTGAAAATCAAACCACTTGACGCCGGTTCGTCTTAGCTTGCCAGGATCACCATCATGGGGAAGAAAATAATAATTTCCTCTATCATCCTTTAGACCGTGACCTGCAACAAAAATGACAGACAGATCCTTTTGGGTGGACTCTTTTAAAATCCAGTCAAGCCCGTCAAGGATAGCGTTCCGGGTCGCTTTATGATCGGTAAGTACCCGCTTGTGTATTTTTCGATAAAGTTTTCCGGACTGGCGATTTAAAACAGATGCGATACCTTCTGCATCCTTGTGGGCATAATCAAGGCTGTATCCGGATTGCTGATATTTCGATACACCGATGGAAAGAAGATAAAGGTCCGGTTTGTAAATATCCCCGGTTCCTGCAACCGTACCGACGGTTTTTGTTTTCCATTTGACATTGATGATCTCAGGTTCTGACTGGGTGTGTCGGTTTGATGCGATGACAGATATCCTGTTATCCGTTTGGGTCAATGGAACCATAACATCTATTTCCGCTTTTAACCTTTCTATCGTTTTACTTACCTTTGCTTTTACCCCGATCCCTCGACTGTCGCTGATACGTCTGCCATTCACTAAAAGCCAGATATCGGTAATCGGTTCATTGTTTACGGTCTTTGCCAGCGCCCTGATCCGGATGCTGTTTTGTTGCACGGTAACATCTCTTTTAGCAGGAATCTGGAAAAATACCGCCGGGGGTAAAATGTTGCCAATGTCAGATACGGTGGTTTCTTTGATCTTTTTTCGTCGTGGTCTTTCCAGGTTTACAAGCCGAATCGCCTCTTTAATATTGCCCCCGGTTTCAAGGTATTTTGCCACGATTTTAGGGGAATAAAACTGTTTTGAAAATCGGGACGCCGGATAGTAAAGCGCTGATATGTTTTCACCCCGATTGATATGCCATCCCACATATTTATCTCCGTTTAAAGAGGACGTGTAATACCCTTCAGGTGTCCAGACCACCCATTCGTTGTCGATCCCCTGGAAAATTGTTAACAGTAGGCTTCCTGAATCGATCTCCCACAGTTTTACGGTTTGATCACCTGATCCTGAAACCAGAAACCGACTGTCAGGGGATACAGCAACCCCCCACACATCAGCGGTGTGTCCGATAAAATCATGGATTTTTTTGCCTGTGCGGGGGTTGTAGGAGCTTATGTTTCCGTTCTGTCCTCCGCTGATCACTGTTTGTCCGTCTGGGGTCAGGGTCAAACTGCGATGATCATAACCATTGGCTGACCCCCTTGTGATTTCATGGACAACGTGACCGTTTTTCAGGATTTCAAGGGTTTTGTGGATTTTTCCGGTTTTGGTTCGTATCGACCAGGGGCCCACCGATTCAATTCCCCTTAAGAAGTCGTCGTCATTCTTGATTTCAGAGCCCATGGACAACTCATAGGCTCTATTGTCTGATTTGATCTGAAAAGACTGGTTAAGAGAGCCGCGTGCAAACAAACTACTGCTTTTCCATTTTTTTCCCCACGCAATAGAACGACCGCCTTTGGCAAACCCCACGCTCAAGATCTTATTCCCTTTTCCGAGCATTTTCTGCTTAACCTGTCCTGTGGTCAAATTCCAGAGATAGATTTCTTGATTACCCGCCCCTCCTGTTGCAGCGGTTCTTCCGTCAGGGGAGATGTCTGTTGCAAGTACGATGTCTGTGTGTTTTGTGAACGTAGTTATCTTTTTACCGGATGGGATCGAAAAAACTCGACACTCGTTTCCTCCACTACCTGATCCACCTATTCCCGATAAAACATATCGGCTATTTGGTGTTATGGAAATGCTCAATACAGGTCTGTTTTGACTCGCCAGCACCTTGATAAATCTTCCGTCTCTTCCGTCCCACATACGGATGGTGTTATCAAAACCTCCTGACAGGATATACTTTCCATTAGGTGTAAAGGCCACTGATTTTATCTTATTCGTATGTCCTTTAAGTGTTTTAATCAATGAACCGCTTTTGGCGTTCCACAGCTTTAATGTATTGTCATAACTTCCTGTAACCGCTATTGATCCGTCGGGTGAAAATGCAACCGCATAGATAAAATCTGTATGCCCTTTAAGGACGTGGAGGATCTGTTGGGTGCGAACATTCCAGATGCGGACAGTTTTATCAGCGCTTCCTGAAATCAGCCGGTTTCCATCCGGAGAGAACGAGAGTCCAACAATGACATCGGTGTGTCCTTTTAGAAGCGCTTTAACTTCGCCGGTCTGAAAGTCGATCAGTCGGATTTTATGAGCACCTTCATCTACCCTTGCTTTCTTACCGGTAAAACTCCCGACATATCCTCCAACCGCCAGAAGTCCTTCATACGGGGAAAGGGCTATCGTATAAATCATCCCTTCATTGCCTGCACCGATATTACCACGAAGCACACGAACAATCCTACCGGTGGAGGTTTCCCACACACGTATGGTTTTATCATCAGATGAAGAAATAAGATATTTTCCGTTTATGGTAAAAATAACATCCCATATTTTTGCCTTGTGGCTGCCGGTTTCGATGGTAAGGATCGGTTTATCTGCAAGTGCATGCACAGGGATAAACAGGGTAATGATTAAAACAAATGGTAACAGACGTTTCATGAGGGTCCCTCCGTGATTAAATCTGAAATGCGAATGTGCAAATAAGAGGGTGAAAAAACATTTGCAAAATACGTATCTAAAACACGACTAAAAACATTGCGCTTGAAATGGCATGGTATTCGATTAACATGAAAATAAAAAAGAAGTGACTTTATATAAAAAGTATGAATCGTAATTGTGTTCATCATATCTAAGAGTTTAGCAACAACTTGTCCAACTCTCTTGGTGTAAGGTGTATCTCAAATTCTTCTTTTATTTCATCTCTTAAATTAATACATCGTAAGCAAAATTTTGCATATTCATCATCAATATTGGATTCTTCCAAAACCAGTCGAACTGCTTCTGTATGCTCTCGTATGGCTTCCCTTGCTCTTGAATTATAGATAAAAAATAAGTTTGGTTTATGAAAGTGAAGATATTTTGATGCTAATGACCTTTTTGCCATACCCGACATATCCTTAAATAAATTCAAAAGATATTTGTGTGCGTTTAAAATTGATCCAATATTATCCATAGTGGGAAATCTATAATTAGAAAGATCTTCTATCGCCATATCAATTTTTGATCGTTTTAAAGTAGTGACAACAATTTTTGTATAAAAATCATCGCCTTTATTCAGTGTTTTTTTCTTCCATTCGATAGAAGCTGAGTTAGACCTGCCGATAAGCCAAATTTTAGCTGCAATTTCATCGACAGTCTTGTGATAAGGATATCTTTTACAGAGTTCATAACGAACTTTGTTCCCTAAATCTTTAGGGCTTCTTTGTTTTGCTTTACTAACTGCATCGATATTAATCATCTCTTTACTCCTTTTGAATCCATAGCCCCTGAGAAAAGTTTTAATGTACGAGCCGCCTTCAACACCTCGAACAGTTATTTACAGTCATCATTCTTTGCATTAATTTAATTTTCAGGTGTAATTGTATCAGAATACATGTCATTTGTATATATGGCGTCTCGTATGTCTATTTCCGAATATGGTTTTATTTCTCCTTGGACTTGCCTTTCCGTTCCTTTTTTCTGTGACGCTTTCTTTCTCTGGCTTTCTCTTGCTCCTTTTTTAAAATTTGAAAGGCTCAGTTTAGGTTTTTTTTATTCCAACAAATCCTGTTGTCATCAAAATTATACCAAGAATATATACGTACTTTCCATTATCAATGAAATAATATCCGGAAATAAACAGGATCACACCGATCAATCCTATGATACAGGACAAATTTCTCATTTGCGTCTCAAATCCGTTCCTTTGTCTCGGACGGGTTTCTCTGGTATGGATATATTACAAGCCATCTCAAAAATTTAGGTGCAGTAATGGGTGTCGCGTCTTCATTTCATTGTTTTCTTTATGCTTTCGGCAGTTGTAATTTCTTACCAGTATCTCAATATCAATTTAATAAACTTAAAATGTTAATTGGGTCCCGCGTTTCTCCACTGTATTAGGGGCAAGGCTTTACGCCTCGTATCCCACAGGCAAGATGAGCAGGGGTTCATGGGATCTGTTGATGTTCATGACCCGGATCACATCATTGTCATGAAAAGAACCCACGATCCCGGCTCTCAGACCAAGGGCCTCCGCCTGGAGAAAGATATTTTGCCCTACATGACCGGCCTCGATCATGGCATACCTTTCTCCTCTGGTACCGTATTTGCCCGTAATCCGGCTATATTCCGAAGTGATCACCAGGTTTAGGGGGGCTCTGGCCATCCACATCTGTGAGAGCGATGTCCTGGCCACGTCCTTTCTGAAGTCCCCATCTGTAATCAACATTGCAGCATGTTTATGAGGATCATAATGATAGATACCCGCCTTTAGTCCTTTCACGCCATTATCTCCCACTAGCGCATAGATATCCATAGGGTATAAAGCCCCCCCGGACGGGGCCGACCGTTTGTAGCCCCTATTCTCAGTGATACCCTGTGCAGCCCAGAAAATCTGTGAGAGCTGTTCTAGAGTTAACGGTTTTGATAGATATGACCGAATGGTTCTACGACCTTTAATGGCCTGCTCCACAGAGACGTCTCCCTTTAATCTGGGTTTAGGTAATTTCATCCGGCGCTCCTTCCCGGTGGTGTCATCTACCTTTCCGGCCATGGCCTTTCTGATAGAGAAAAAAGGCATAAGAAAAAATGCCACAAGATAATTGGTGATCTTTTTTAAGATCTCTCTTCTTGTAAGATAGCTCAGCATGTGGTGCCTTTTGATAATGCTAAAATATAAGCTCCTTTTCGGCGGTAATTTGGCACGTTCGTGTAAAACATCTATAAATTCTTATCGGATACTGAAAAAAAAATCTCAAGACCTACAATTTTGCACCCAAAATGGCACGTTTAAGACAAAACAACGGCCACTTTTGGAGGTTTTTATACATATTTTCTGTTACTTAGAATGGTCCGACCCACCATTAGATTTTTGGGCCTCATCTGGGGAGAGCTGTGACAATTTTTAAAAATTAGGTTTTGGATGACTACCCCCTAAAGCAGCAAACAAGATCATAAGGATTATTGCTTGAATGACCCAGCCAATGATGCAAACACCTACAGCACGTAATGTGCTCTGATAATCAAGAGCTTGTCTTACCGCAATAACCATGGCTATTAACATCCAAATCGAAGCAACAGTAAAAATGATCCCGGATATACCAGGTATAATGGCCAATACTCGAATTAAACCTGGAGAGCTTGAAAAACCGATGGTTCGCAGCAATTCACCATGATCAGCTTTGGTCTGCGGCTCAGGAAGAATCTTAGCACCGATAAAATATGTCATATAGGCCCAAACATACCATGCTATAAGCGCTGTGATCGCTCCGATAAGCAGTCCCTTAACCCCTATTGTTCCTATGCTTCCTATCCCGGCACCTATACTGGAAAGAACAACAACTCCGATGGCTTGACCCATTGCTCCTTTATCAGCCTCGACCTCTTCATATAGGTTAACGTCAAGCTTGGCAGCACGAACAATACGATCTATATACTTTTCCATTAAAACCCCCTAAAATTATCAGATCTTAATTAAATTATTTATGGACGTACCGGAAGTCCGAAGCTGATATTTACCCTATTTCTTTACTTATTTGTGGATTCTTAAACGTCAGGTTGTTATGCTTCTGATCTGGGTATGAGGGTTCTCAAAATATCTTCTTTTCCCACGATTCCCACAAGCTCTCCCTCTTCCACCACAGGAATGGTATGAAAATTATTGTCCACCATGAGGGCAGCCACTTCCTCAATGTCCGTATCGGGCCGGACGATGACCGGATTTGGCGTCATGGCCTGGGCCACGGTGATGGCAGCGATCTTCTGAACCTGCTTTTCGAACTGTTTCATGGAGATCAGAGTAATTAATCCATTCAGAAGTGTGAAAAAAGACGGGACGGGAAGTTTTTTCTGTTGCGCAATCAGGTCACTCTGGCAGAGGATTCCCACCAGTTTTCCCGTTTCATCCGTCACGGGGACACCGTTGATGCGGTTTTCCAGAAGAAGCTTTGTTGCATGGACAATCTCCGTCTCGGGTGAGACCGTTATTAGCTCTTTTGTCATGATATCTTTTACTTTGAGCATGGCATCACCTGTGATTCCTATGAAGGGTCTCCATGATTAAGGTACGAGCACATATTTTTCGACCATTTTTATTGAATATATAGAGATTATTGTAACATGGATTTCATGTCAAGGAGGATAACGTCGCAAGATACAATGATTAGCCTGGATTTCTAATCCTAATTTACTTGTTTATGGATGCCCCTGAAGTCCTTGACGTCGAACGTGTTGGCCCTTTTTAAAGGACCGGCCTCAAGCCTCCGGCTATACTATACATGAGGTTACTGACTCAGTCCACACCCAGTACTTTGAGAATTTTGCGAACGAAAATGTAAACCCGCCACATGGGCTGATGTGGAAAGAACCATTTCAAAACTGCGCTTGATGCTTTCAATATCACTTCAGGGTATTGTGAATTCTCATCGAACATCATGAAATTGGGATAGCGGCGGTATGCACGCTTGGTGATCATTTTAATGGTTTCAATGTCGAGCGCCTTTGGCTCAAAGTGCACTGGGTGCAGGAAGTTGTCGTTGATTCTATCCCGGTTCGTTGCCTGTAAAGTCTTGGCAAGCGGTGCGCCTTTATAAACACGGATGCCGACCCCGATGACCACAAGATCCCACGGTGACGCCGCCTTGCCTATGGTCTCAAGCGTTTCATGGAGCGTATCCTCAGTTTCACCCGGCGCGCCCAGGAGTAAAAACCAAGAGGTTGGTATGTTTACCTGCTGCAAAAGCTTCCCGGCCGTCAGTAGATCCTCTTTTCGAAAATTCTTTCCCAGACTCAGTAACGTCTGATTGCAGCCGGATTCGGCTCCTAAATCAACATCCTGAAAACCGACCCGTTTCATCAGTTTCACCAGTTCTTCGTCAACCGCCGCCGGGTTCAGGCCCAAAGCCCGGCACCGTAAATTCAGGCCTTTGACTGCCAAGGCCCGCAAAACCGCCTTCGCATGCTCCAGCGGGATGTTGAATGTACTGTCAGTGAATTCGATGTGGCGAATGCCTGTCTCATTTACCAGTGTCTCCACTTCTTCTGCCACGCGCAGCGGATCTTTAAAGCGGTAGATCCTGCCTTCAAGCCGGTTGTAGGTGCAGTAAACGCATCTCAGCGCGCAGCCGCGTTTGGTCTGGATCTGAAGCGGTGAGTTGAATTTACGGTAGCGCCGTACGTCGAGGTAACGGTCGAATTTTATCAATGGCAAGGCATTCATATCGGTAACCCGCAAAGGCGGGTTTTCTTCGACTATCATGCCATTCTGTCTTAAAATCAATCCGCCCAGACCATTCAGGGGCAGATTCTCTTCCAGCCTCGCAGATAATTCAACAATGGCCTGTTCACCGTCGCCTTGGATAGCCAGGGAAAGGTCGAAAAAATGCAGCATTTCCGCACCACTGATCCCAACCGCGGCACCACCGATCACGATCGGGCCTTCAAATGTTAACTTCAGTGGATTGATCACTTCAGCTTTTATCTGGTCGAGCAAAAAAATGGCATTGTATCCGGAAGCGTTGTCGATGTTGCGGATGCCGACTCCGACTAATTCGGGCTTGAACTTACTGAGCGCAAGGCGGATTTCTCGATCAGGATCTTTTGAAAAACATAGATCCAGAAAAACAACACCATGTCCCGCGGCCTCCAGAGCCGCGGCAACCGAGCACAGACCGAAAGGAATCACGGGCCACGGATGCTTGAGTCGATTGGAGTTGATCAGCAGTATATTCATCACAAACAATCCTCTAATAAAAACATAAAATCATTCTTTTGAGTTCGATCCGGCCGAGTTTTCTGGATAATATACCCGATTTGTCGCAATCCAGGCGGACAATAGCGCCTTCTTTGAGTTTGTCCAGGCGGCCGATATTCACGAAAAATCGCTGGGTATTGCCTGCGAGACGGTGTTTGGCTTTATCTGCATTAGTTTGGCGTTTTTTGACTTTCACAAGGATAAAGATTTTCCCCCTTTTGTTCAAGAACAAAATCTGCAGGGTCCGCTGCCAGCCAGGTTATTTCGACCTCAGGGTTTTGTGCCCTTATCTTTTCCGCTATTGCGAAATCTTTGGAGACGTGACCTAATCCGATAGAACCACTAATGTATAAAATTTTCTTCCTTGTCATTCTCCAACCCTCTTTTTTGTTAACAGGCCTTATCATATTGCAGGATGTCTAACTTTTATACAATTTATTCCAAGCTGATTGAGTTTGCTAAAAGATTTTTGCTCTATTGGAGCATTACATCCACCTCTTGATAAATGACTTGATGGGGTGTTTGGCTTTGACCATGATGAGGGGTTTCTTGCAGTTCCGGGCAAGTTCCTCGGGGAGAGATCCCATGACCCGCTGCCGGAACACGGGATCCCGGGTGGCCCCGATGACCACCAGGTCGTGTTTCTCGGCTTCCTCAAGGAGGATCTTGAAACGGTACCTTGAAATGACATATTTTGGCTCAAAGAGAGAGCGAGATGCGTTCAGTTGTGGCACGGTTTCGTCTAAAAAGGCATCGATATCCTGGGTCGGTTTGCCCGGCGAGGCAACGTGTAAGAGAACCACTCGCCCTTCATCCTTGTCCACCATAATGGAGGCGGTCTCTAATGAAAAGGTCGCATTGGGACCCCCGGCATAGGGGACCAGAACGTTCCTATATTTATGCTGCCGGCAGTCCTTGAATACGGCAATGTTGCAGGTTGCTCGCTTCAGGACAGGGTCGACGGTGCTTCCCAAAGAAAACCCCCGCCGCCGATGCCCCTGCCAGCCCATGATGAGCAGATCGGCTTTCCTTTCGGCCGCGGCTGAGATAATACACCGCGCAAAGTTTCGGCAGTAACGAATGGTACTGCCAAAGGCATAGCGCGGTGCCAGATAAAGCATGGCCTGTGTGATGGCTTCCTCGCCTGCCTGTGTATATTTAGAAGCATCCGAGAGGGGCACCTGGGGTGGTATGTTCACCATGTTAATCACCTCTACCTCGGTGGAGGCACCCTTTGCCTGGCAGAACCTATAGCAGTTCATGGCAAGGGAAACAGCGTTGGAAGGATTTGCGACGGAAATCAGGATCCTGTACTCCCCCTTTGTCGGAATGGGTTCTTCCCGAATCACCACAATTTCATCTTCCGTCGTTATTGCCCTATGCTTGGAGTATATGTGATAAATTATAAGCCCTGACAAGATCCACGCAGGTCCAACGACCCAGGCGATGGGGCTCATATGGACCAGCCACACGGCTAATGCGGCCTGGATGAGGATAGCGGCAATGGGTGGAAAGGGGAAAAGGGGCATGACAAAACCATACGTCATCTCGTCCACCATTTGACGGCGGATGCGGATCACGCAGAGATTAACTAAGAAGAAGAGGAAAAGAAACATCATACTCGCACTGGAAGCCACATCAATGGTCGGAAGAAAGGCCGCTACGACAATGACAAGGCCCCCGGTGGAAAGCAGGGCCATGTGGGGGGTGCGGCGCTTAGGGTGCAAGCGAGATAAAACTGCCGGCAGCATCCGGTCCCGGCCGAGGGCGTATGAAGCGCGGGTGGCGGAATAAATGGTGGCGTTCAAGGCTGAAGTTGATGCGCAAATAACCGTAATGGTGACCAGAACACTTCCATAAGAGGGTATGAGCTGCGAGATGGCCTCCCCGAAGCCTTTTCCGCCATAATTTCCAATCCATATCCATACGGGCTGCCCCACGTCCTTGACCCCTACTATCGAAGCAAAGGCGACGCCCACATAGGTGAACATTACGATGACAATAGAGTACATCATCGCCTTTGGGAGATTACGCCGTGGTTCAATGGCCTCATCCCCGGCCTGGGCAATGACCTCGAACCCCTCGAAGGCAACATACGTGAATCCCATGGTGATCAGGAGCTTGTCCCAGCCATTGGGGAGAAAGGGCTGAAAGTTGGCCAATCGCGAGGGATCCGAGATTGCGGTGCCAATACCCACCAACGCGATAAAGGCGAGGGTCACTGTCTGGCCCAAGGTGAAGATGGCGCCCATGGTACCGGTTTCCGATGCTCCCCGGTAATTGATATAAACAAAGAAGCTTGCGATCAGAATAGCCACTCCTTTTTCCACTAAAACGAGCTGGAAGCCGGTGGCTTGAATAATACCGAGCTGGGTAAAATAATGCACGGTGTAAAGGGCGAAGGTGACCGCATACAGGCTCCCTGCCACAGAGGAGGCAAACCACTCCATCCACCCGGCCAAGAAACTGGTACCCCTCCCGAAAGCGATTCTTGCAAAGTTGTAGGCACCGCCCGCCTTGGGAACCGCTGAACTCAATTCAGCATAAGACATGGCCGTGAAGATTGCGATTACCGCGTTGAGCGAAAAGGTGAGGATGACCCCACCCGGTCCAGCAACTCTCACAGCGTTCCCTACCCCTAAGAACACTCCGGCCCCGATCATCATACCAACGCCCATCATGGTGATCTGGAGAAGGGTGAGGTTGCGGGAAAGCTCGGTGGCTATTTTGGGGTGTTCATCCCCGGAGGGGTTCTCGGGATCTCTTTCAGGATTTGTTGCCATTGATGGTTTCCTTCTGTATCTCCCTGAGGGAACTTGGCTGACGGGCGTGGATACGCTCGATAATACGCCGGCTCCATATCGTCAGAAAGACCACTGCAAACAGGGATATGGCTGTGAGGACTATGCCAAGTAAAATATCAAAAGTCGTCAACAACTCCCAAAAGTTCACTTCCGATCTCCTTTCAAATAGATGGTAACCATATACTACTATGAATATGCTTGTCAAATCCCATAACATTGAATTAAGTGTCACGGTTTGATCAGTGCATTAATTAGACAAGGTATGTCTGTCCGTAATACTACTACAGTCATGTCAGTGTTATAGCGAATCGAAATTGAACGGGCGCTGCATTATGTTCTTTCAAAGGTGAGAGACCTTTACAAAACGTCCCCTTTTGCCCAATTTCTGTGTCAGACTCAGAATTTAACCCGCCACCGAACTTTGGCGGGTTAATCCTCGAAATATCGATTATATGCCTGCTTGGCCCGGTAGATTTTCCATCGGGGTGGATAAAATCTTCGTCTTCCCCCGGACCAGAGTCCGGGATCTTCGACTTGAACTTGAACAAAATTGAACATTTTTCAAAAGTCTCGGTGAATGAACGGCGAGATATTTTCCAGGATGATGACCGAGATATCGCAAAGCTGTTTGGTTTATCCTACCCGTCCATAAAAAGGCGGTTAGTTAAATTTTACCTCTTTCACGCGCCATCTTGAGATAGGTTTCAAATGTATTTTTAGGCGGCACATACTGTTCGGCACCATCTTTTTGTTTAAGCGTCATGGCATCTTCAGGACATTCGGTCACACACAATCCGCATCCGATACACCGGTCAGGGTCAACCCGGGCCGTGTCCTCCACTTCAATGGCGTCCATCTGGCAGCGGTCCACACAGGCTTCACAGGCAGTGCAGTCCTCCATGGTCACTTCGGCATAATAGTTAGCATGAACCACTTGGGCCGGGCGATCCAGTATTTTCAAATTTTTCAGTATCTGGCAGCAGCACCCGCAGCACAAGCAGATGTTGCTCGGTTTTTGGGCGTTTCCCGGCTGAAGCACCAGCCCGGCTTCCAGGCCGCTATTCAGAATGGCGAGGGCCTCATCCTGGGTGATGGAACGTCCCAGGCCGTTCTCCTCGTAATAATAGGCGCCGGTGCCAAAGATCAGACAAGCTTCCTTTGGTTTGTCGCAGCCCTTTCCCACCATCTCGTGTTCCCGACGGCAAATACACGGTGAAACCACGATTTTGGATTGCTTTTTAATAATTTCTTCGGCCATTTCATAGGGCATGACCGACATCTCGGCGTTGATGCTCTGAGAAATCGGCACAACCCGCAACTGTTTTGTTTCCTGTTTAAACCATCTCGTTTTGGCAAAGTGAGGCAGGTATTCGTTCACGTCCCGGATCAGGCCTTCGTCCAGATCGTTGAGATGGTATTCCCAAATCCCGATTACGAACTGAGCGGCCATATAGTGTTTTTTACCGCCTTTAGTTGAACGAAATATCAATCCCTTTTTAGACATCTCCTCCAGCATCGGAGCCAGTTCGGCTTCATCTCGGCCCATCCGTTGGGCAATGGCCGCCACCGGCTCCGGCATCATGGCCAGGCCGGGGGCAATCTCCGCCTCCTGTTGCGAAAATAGTCGTTTTAGAATCCGCAGTTCAACACCGGTCTCGGTCGGTGGAAACCCGGCCGGAAGATTATCCAAATAATTTGCCAATCGTTGATAGACATCGGTCATTATCTTTTTCCTTTTCATTTTTCGGATACCAAATTCAAACTGCAAATATCAAGTCTCGATTATTTTAATCCAGACAAATGCAGCGTTTGCCCCTAACAGCCCCTTTTAATCAAGAATCAAGGTTTGCCCCCGTTCCCTGTTTGATTAATTGTTTCACTTAATTTTATATGAAATAATATTAAGGCCACACTCCCTGAACTCTGCGTGTTGGAGTGAAACGGAAATCCCGCCTAACGGGGTCGTGACGCAGTGGAGCTTCTGATTTTTTCGTAGAACCTTTGAACCCTGCCTGCCCAGTGAAATTCACGGTAGTGAAGGGCAAAGCCCATTTCACCGGGGAACCTTTGAGCCTGTAAACGTCTACCTGTATTTTATACGTCTTAAATCACTGAACAAGAAAATAAACTTAAAATGTTAAGTACGTCTCCCAATCCCTGCGTCGACCGGCGGTAACATAATACGGGCGTCGGCCACAACACATTTTTTCGCAGAGCACATGACCGGGTTGAGATCGATTGATTCGATCATGTCGGCGGCGGATATGACGAATTTAGAAAAACAGACCAAGGTCCGTGTCAGTTCGTCGCGATTGACAGCCTGGCGGCCCCGGTACCCGGAAAGCAAGCGGACGGCTTTAAGCCCCTTGATCATGGCCTCCACATCCTCAGTTCCCAGCGGTGCCATGCGCAAACTGACGTCCTGGTAAATTTCCACGCCGGTGCCGCCCATGCCCAACAGGATCACCGGCCCGAATTGATTATCGATTTTAGCGCCTATGATCAACTCCAGACCGGAAACCATTTGTTCGATCAGCATGGCCTCGAAGCCCTTCAAGCGGCTGAAGGTTTCAAATACGGCTGTCAGTTCCCGGGTGCTCTCGATGCCTGTGTGCACACCGCCGACATCCGACTTGTGGACAATGCGGGTCGAAACGACCTTGGCTGCCAGGGGAAATCCCAGGTCGGCGGCTGCCGGCTCGATTTGGCCGGGATCTGTGACGGCAACAAAACGCGGTACGGCCAATCCGGCCGCGGACAGCAATCGTTTGGCATCCGGTTCGCTGACCCATCCGCGCGTGCGGGCCGCCTCCAAGACGGTCTTGATCTCGGTTTTCAGCATGGTTTGCTCCTTTTTATCGCTTCGACCATCAACACGGCCCCTTTGATAGACGGGGACACCGGAACTCCGTTGAATTCAAATCCCTCGATGAGCATGCGGTAGCGTTCCACATGGGGAACATAGGCTATCAGAGTTTTGTTGTTTCGACGGCAGACCCGGCTCAGGCGGGCTCCGAGATCGGAAGTGATTTCCGGTGAGTAAGGCAGCAGCAGCAGAACAATGCAGTCCAGTTCCGGGAACCGGGCCAGGTGTTCGGCGGCAGCCATAAAGTCACCGTCGGTGGCGCTGCCGGTCAGATCGATGGGATTGGTCAAAGATGCAATTGGCTGAACGCTGGTGGACAGATCGGCGCGGATGCGGGCCTGCTGCTGTTGATTGAAGGCCGGAATGGACAAGCCGCGCCGACTGCAAATGTCGACTGCCAGGGCCCCGTGCCCGCCGCTGCTGCTGATAATGCCCACACGGCCGTCGATGGGTTCACGATAGCAGCTTAAGGCCTCGCAAAAAGAGACCAGTTCGATTTCATTGGCCGCCTCGACGATACCGTGCTGGGCCAGAGCGGCTGAAAAGACCGCGTAGTCGCCGGCCATGGAGGCGGTGTGACTGGATACGGCCCGCACGCCTTCGCTGGTCTTTCCGGCTTTCAAAACGATCACTGGTTTGGCGCACTGGCGGGCGGCCTGCACAAAATCGCGTCCCTCACCGCGAGCAAACCCTTCGATGTAAAAGGCGATCACCCCGGTGTCCGGGTCTGCGGCCAGATACTCGAGCAGGTCCAGTTCCCGGACAAGGGCTTTGTTGCCAATGCTCACCCCCATGGAAAAGCCGATCCCCAGTTCGGCGAATTTGGTCATCTGATCGACCAGTACACCGCCGCTCTGGCTAACCAGGGCCACCTTGCCGGACTCGGGCCGAACCATGCGTTCACTGGGGATGAAAAAGGTGTCTATGCGGCCGGGAACATAGATGCCCAGACAATTGGGGCCGATAAACGGGAAACCGCGCTGCCGGCCCAGATCGGCAAGCTGTTTTTGTAAATCCGGGCGTCCGATTTCAGCGAACCCCCCGGAAATGATCGTCGCCCCGCCGGCTCCGGCCTCTATACAGTCTTTGAGGATGGCTAAGGTATATTCAGCCCGTACGGCGATAATCGCCAGATCAACGGGCTGCGGAAGGTCCTGAATGCCGGTGTATACTTTCTGGCCGAACAGGTCGCCGCCACTGGGGTTGACCGCAAAGACATCCACCGGGTAACGAAGTTGAATTTTGTTGAAAATAACGTTGGCCGGATGGCGCTCCCGTTTTAGGGACACCCCAATCACTGCCACGGTTTTAGGTTGAAACAGACGCTTGAAATCCCAGGCTGCGGGCCGTGATTCCAATAAAGGGCCGTTTGAAGGTCCACAGGTGATTTGCAATGTTTTTCTCCAGATACGATAACAGGTTGCGGGTTTGTTGCACGCCAAAAGACTGAAGATTTATTTAACCACAAATCAAGGCAGATGAACACAGATTTTTTTGACCCCACTCCGACCCCACTCCTCCAGGATCCGGATGTCAAATTCTGCGATATAATGATTGTTTTCAAAAAGGTTTCATAAAACAATTTGCCCCGAATCGATAAAATCAATGCGGGGCAAAATGTGCTGTTATGTATTGTAGCCTTGAAAATTTTAAATCATGAAAATTGCGTATTGCGAAATTTCTTTTAAATTGGCCTTTCCGTATTTTTCATGGCAGCAACTCTTTGCTATAAATTATAATTCAAAGTATTCCTTAACGTTGAAAAAAGATAGAGAAGGGGCACTGGGTCGGACATGCCCGACGCAATCGAGGCAACTGCTCCTAATTTGTTGCAATTTTATGTCCATTTTCCCCAATAAAGATTAGATTATTCAGTCTCTTATTTAAGATAGCAAGGTTCTTTTGAAACACAGCTTGACCAAAAGAATGGATGGTCTTAAGGTCATTAGTGTCAATAAAGATTTGATAAAACCTGTTGCCTTGCTCTATTAACGTGTTGATCAATTCGTGTGCAGAGTTTCCGTCAAAATCACCATCCAATTTCAGATGGAGGCTATCTCTGGTTTTAAAAGAAATAATTTTGAAATTTGATGCCATTATTTTCCTCAGATATACTGCGCTTTTAGGCGCTTATGAATGTATTCCACGGTTTTTGAGGTCGTCCATATCTATTTATGTTCTTTGTGTCTTAATTCCCGGTTTATTCCTACTTGTCCGGGTTAAGATTCGGTCAAGCTAAAAACATTGTTGTAAGTTCCGAAGCAATTCGGACAGGTCTGGCCATTTTTGGGATCTTCTTTCCACTGACCGTCAACCAGAAACTTGTATTCATATTTTCCGGGAGAAATTATAACGGACTTGACCCACATCCCGTTCCTATCCTTTTGCATGGGGTGCTTTTTTGGATTCCAATCATTAAAATCCCCCACCAGGATGACCTCTTTGGCATCTGATGAATTCATTGAAAACGTTACTTTGCGCTTCTTGATTATCTGTTTTGATTTGATCTTTGCCATATGATACCCCCTAAAATGATATTGATTGATTCGAAAAGATAAATGGAAACTTTTTGCCTTACTTTACTAAAATTTTTTGGATATACAAGACGAGATTATTGTGGGTATAATATGGGGTATAAGCCCATATTATGAGAAGGATGACAGGTAGGTTCTGAGGTTTGTTTTTTTGTTCTTTATACCGAATTTCTTTCGGATATTGTTTCTATGAAAATCGATGGTGCTTGTAGCCAAATTCATAATTTCTGCAATTTCCTTTGTGGTATTACCCTGCTTGATCAGATTTGACACCTGAAGTTCTGTGGGAGAAAGCTTTATTAATTTAGAGGACAATCCGTGTACAAACGGAGAAACAATATCATTTAAATTTGATTCTATGATACCAAGATAGGCCCGTTGTTTTTCACCCAATTTTTTCATTTTTAATTTTTCCAGATAGGGTAAGACCAACTCCCTAACATTCAATAACACCTTTTCTTCAAGTTCAATTTTATCTTCTTCCCTCTGTCTCAATAAGACCTTTAATGCCGTGTTTGCTTCTTCAAGACCAATTGTTTTTATCTCCAGTTCCACCCCTCTTTGTTTCAGCGCTTTCTCCGCTGTCTTTCGATTTAATATTTCCGCTTTTAATTCTATGTTGGTTTTCATAAGCTCTGCAGTACGTTCTTCAACACGTTTTTCCAACTCGTCGTGTGCCCTGCGCAGAGCAGCCTCACCTTGTTTCTTCTCCGTTATATCTCGATTACTAGTGCGTCTTCCAAGAAAACTGCCGTCATCACCGTAGACGGGCTGACAAATGTGGGCGATCCAACGTTCATCGCCACTGCTTGTTATTATGCGAAATTCTATTGTTTGTGCATTTATACTCATTATTTCCTCTTTAAGATGCCGGACGAGTAACTTATGCTCATCGGGATGGACAATCTTTTCGAGAAGTTTGGCGTCTAGAAGGAATTCATGGGCACCGTAACCAGTGATACGTTGACACGAAGGTGAGACATAAAGATAGGTCCCATCAGGTGCGATCCAGGATTCCCAGTCGTAGGTAAAGTCAGCAACAGTTCTAAATCGCTGTTCGCTTTCTCGAAGGGCTTTTTCAGCTTCCATTCGTTCTGTAATGTCACGAACATATTCGACGATGCCGGTTGGAATCCCATCAGCGCCTAAGATGGGAAATGAATACAACTCCAGCCATCCTACTGATTGTCCTGATTCAACTAAAGGCACAATGTCCATTTGTAGGCTGCCCCTCTCAAGAGCTCTTATAGAAGGGCAAATTTCGCATCGCTTAGTTCTTCCGTGATAAAATTCATAGCATTTCTTACCCTTGAACGGCATTGCATGGGCGTACCATTTTTCCATCGTCTTATTGACTTGCAAAATATTTAGATCTTTATCAAGAACGGAAATGCCGTCCTGAATTGCATCGAAAATGTTCTGCAAAAAACTTTCACTCTTTTTCAATTTATCTTCGGTTTGTTTGCGATGCGTAATATCGAGGAACATCGCCGCCATTGTACCGGGAGCAGTTTGAAAAGCGTGTACTTCAAACGCCCCTTTGATTTGTTTATCTTCGTAATCAATCTGCTCTGCTTGCCAAGTTTCGCCCTTAACACAAGCTCGGCGAAATCGCCCGGGAACCTCTGTGTTAACCAAAGGAGGAAACGCTTCTTCAATGGTTTTACCGAAGAATTGCGTGTTGTTTATTCCAAGAATTTCATCTGCAGCAGGGTTGGCACCGCTTAAAATCAGCCGGCCATCGGGTTTAAGTTTATAGATATGTATTCCCATGGGTGAAGAATTGACAATGTTGCGAAATTTTTCTTCGCTCTCCCTTAAATCCTGTTCCGCACGTTTGCGATCCGTAATATTAAAAAAGACACCGCTCACATATTTCATATGCCCATCGTCATCGCACACAATTTGCCCTCTAGCTTGAATCCATTGGATCCCCCCATCCTTCGACTTGATCCGGTAGTCCCTTACATAAGATTTGTCAGTTTTAAGGGCCTGGATAAAGTGATCTCTTACAGCTTCAAAATCTTCGTCAACGATAATATCGGACCATTTCATATTCTGGGAATTAAATTCATCAACATCATATCCTGTCAATAATTCAACCTTTCTATCAAAGAATCCGACAGACCAGTCTTTATATCCTTTATATACGATACCCGGGAGATTATTTACTAATAACCTGTATTTTCCCTCGCTTTCTTGCAATGCTCGCTCTGCCTGTTTCAGTTTAGATGCTTCTTTCTCTAATTCTTTGACGCTTTGTTCCAATTCCTCATAGGTTGGTTTTCTGTCCATCAGAAAATCCTCCAATTAGAATAACAACGGCCCTGATTAATTATAGATATATTTGCTATGAATCCAAAGACCAATATACATCACATAGATCCTTATTTCAGGAATCTATTATCGTTTAATCGGATTTATTATCAGTTAAGGGTATTATATATTAATCGATCGTTGATTTGCAAGGTGGGTTATTTGGGTGATGAGTACATTTAAACAAACAAAAAATTGGGGGTTCTGCTCCACCGATTAAAAATGTAGACTTCGTGCCTGAAGCTTCAATTTCCTGAAAGTGAAGGTTTATAACTGAAATCATAAAAAAGACAGGGCCATTGTTGACCCTGCCTTTTTTGCAATTGAGTTAGAAATGTTTTATTTGTTCAAATTCTTAATTTTCTTCCTCAATTCAGCAGCTTCATTCTGGCCCTGTGCAACCTGTTTCAGGGTCATTTCGGATCTCAATATCTCAAGATTCCTTTTGGCCCTTTCATTTCCACTTGCAGAAGCAACACTCCACCAAACATAAGTCTTGATGACGTCTTTAGGAACGCCGACACCTTTATAAAACCTGAAACCCAGATTAAACTGGGCTTTAGTATATCCCAGATTGGCAGCTTTACTATACCACTTTATGGCTTCGGCATTGTTCTGAGGGGCGCCTTGGCCTTGAGAAAACATTTGGCCAAGATTGAACTGGGCTCTGGCATCTCCCTGTTCAGCTGCTTTCTTAAACCAATTCATGGCTTCGGCATTGTTCTGAGGGGCGCCTTGGCCTTGAACATACATGAAGCCAAGATTGAGCTGGGCTTTGGCATATCCTTGTTCGGCTGCTTTCTTAAACCAATTCATGGCTTCGGCATTGTTCTGGGGAACCCCTTCACCATCTGAATACATATTTCCTAAATTGAACTGGGCTTCAGCATCTCCACTTTTGGCAAGCCTTGTCGTTTTCTGGAAATCTTCTTCACCCCAAGCGAGATTTACAAGATAGAAAAACGAAAGACAGATTGCTATCACGGCAGTTTTCTTCATTGAGATTTCCTCCGCCTGAAAATGTTATTTTATAAAATACAGCAAAAATCGTGCAAAATTTTAAATTCTATTATAAAAAGTAGTAAAACGGTTTATTATCAAATAGTTATTCTAAATACACGAACGTTGGACAACAAGTATTGTGTTGGCATTTGCTAATCGAAGTGTCATTTTTTCAACAGGCATGTGATATCCGTAAAAATTTTGTGCTTGAAATTCCGGCCATACACAGCAGTAACATGCAAACGGGATTCGTTACGGCTTCGCTGGAGATTTCACAGGCTTTTCCTCTTCTAATAAATAGCGACAAAGGGTTCTGTATTACTTGACACACGCCCTCTCATCATCCCTTTTGTATTGAAAGGCATCGTAATATTTCCAGCAGAATCAATGGCGATGATACCGCCAGTCCCTCCGTTTGTAACTACTTTGTCGAGTGCCTGCTTGGCAGCCTCAGCAATTGTGAGATTTTTGTAGGAATAAAGTGCGGCTACGTCATGGGCGACCGCCCATCGAATAAAGTACTCTCCATGTCCTGTGCAGGAGACGGCTACCTTGTCATTTGCATATGTTCCGGCGCCTATGATGGGGCTGTCACCTACGCGTCCGGGAATTTTTCTTCCAAACCCGCCTGTAGAGGTCCCTGCTGCTAAATTGCCACATTTGTCCAACGCCACTGACCCAACCGTTCCATAGGGACTGGCTCTTTCAGAATTCGCGAAACGCTCGTTATCATCAACGCCAACATTCAAAGAAGCAATTGTGTTGACATATTTCTCAGCGCTTTCACCAACAAACATCACGTTATCCGATTTTTCAAGTATCAATTTTGCAGCCGAGATTGGATTTCTAATTTTACTGCTAACTGATGCAACGGCCCCTGCTTGCATATTTTTACCATCCATGATGGAAGCATCCATCTCTACAACGCCAGTCTTGTTTTTTCTTGATCCTTTTCCAGCATTGAACAGTCCGCTATCTTCCATCTCCCTGATGGCAAAATGGACAACATCCAAACTCGTTGCGCCACTATGAAGCAGTTTTTTACAATTATCCAAAAGATTTTTGATTAAGGCGGTTTTTTCTTTGAGCTTGTATTTCCTGTAACCGGCACCGCCGTGGATGACCATTACGAAATTGTTACCCTGATTGCATTTCCCGATTTCAACTGTCTGCCTTTCCGCCGTATTTTTTTTCGGAAAAAATCCCATCTGCGACGCAAAAGAGCTGGTTACGAAAAGAACAATGAGAGTCAGAATAGTAACTCGAATAGTTTTCATTTGTTTGCCTGCACATTAAAAAATAGTGGGTTATGATACAGGCTAAAGATTGAAACACTTCGGATATGTGATTTTGCCTGTATTCAAAATTCGATTCCTTTACAAATATCGTATAATGGCCGTTGTCAAGTCAATAAATTCTTATGTATCGTATGGGTTATCAATCGGAGTAAAAGCCGGGGCCCTTGGCTCTATGTGGCCTAACTTGAACGATTTTTCTATCTGTCAATCAATACTGCCATTATGTTTCTTGTAAGAGTTCATTGTTATTATCTTTAGAGAGGCCATCTTCCAATGATGCTGTTTTCAAAAGCTGAGATATCTTTATTTCTTTTCTCACGTGTTATTATCTCTCAAATTTCATGCCAAAAGTGACGATGATAGGGGTATGTACTAGAATAATTGGAACATTCGATATTATAGTGCTTCTTAGAGAAGATGTTTCTTTGATTTTGGCAGAGTGTTAGGGAGATGGATCATCATCACAGAAGAAAAAATTAGCTTTGTTATGCATTAATACTTTTTAATACTTCTCGTATCGTGGAAAATATTCCATCGATATCTGCTAATGGGTTTGCAGCAACTGATCGTAGCCAATATTCGTTTTGAATAATACAGGTTGAAAGCATCCCCTCTGGTAAACGCCTATGAAGGTCCTCTGTAGCAGTCGTGAATGGACGGAATACGGTTATACCGGTTTTGGGTGTTGCCCAAAGGGATATGCTTTCCTCCATGTTGAGTTTCTCAGCAAGTTGTTGAGCCATCGACATTGTGCGGTCAATACGATCAACAATGCCAGTTCTTCCCCAAGCAAGCAAGGTTGCAAATAAAGGTATTGCGGCAGCACCACGAGACCCTTGAACTCCTATATTAGGGTTAGCCAAATACCCCCCACCAAAACTTATCGCGGCGTTTACAAGTTCATGATCTCTAAACATTATAAGCGCGGAGTCTTTTGGTTGGAACAACCATTTATGGGCAGAAACAGCAATAGAATCAGCTGAATCAATACCCTCAAGCAAATGGGAATGAGTTGGACTAAGGCGCAGTGGCCCACCCCACGCTGCGTCAACATGAGTCCATTTTGCATGCCCTGCTAATTCCAGCGGATCGATTTCTCCGGTAGAAGTCGTTCCTGCGGTCAGAACCAAACATGCATTTGCAACATCACCAATGTGCTCCGGATCAAGTTGACCATGTTTGTTGACTGGTATTTCTTCATAAGGTAATCTAAGTATCCGAGCCGCTTTCTTTATACTCAAATGCGCTGCTTCCGACGCAATTACTTTTTTTACGCCTTTTGCATCTCTGGCAGCCCATATCGCTGTGAGATTTGCAAGTGTTGATCCAGGACACATGTGGCCTCCATCCATACCAAAATATGGAGTCAACCAATCGATTACGAGTTTTTCAGCCTCGATCGCGAAAGGCGCTGTTGCCTGATGCAATAGATTCTGGTTGAGCCGTGCGTTCCAAAGAGCTGTTGCCCAAGTGATCCAAGGTGTTGGTGGATCCATGTGGGCTAAAGCATTGGGGGCGTCTAATCGGGCAGCGCCGCCGATTACATGAGGGGCTAGAACTCTCAGAGTGTCAAACTCTCCAATTCCCACCTCTGGAAATGACGTTGGTAAGTCGCTTGGTTCCAATGGAACTTGGCGAAGCAAATCAATCGCATATTCGAGACCTTCACTGGGTAAAAAACTTTTATCTTTATTATTCATTTAGATGAACTCCAATATCGCATAACCAGTGATTATACAGCTCTGCTTATCACGTAAATTGTAATGATATGCAGAAAGGTCCTAAAATGTTATGTCTTCAAATTTCAGATACCTGCCATGCGCACAACGTGAAGTGAGTTTATACTTATTGCATATATCGTGATATTCACCAAAAAGCCAAAAGGGCGATTCAGTTGATTCGCCCTCCCGAAGAATTATAAAGAAAAGTTGATACCCCTACAATACCCTTGCCACGTATAATAGTCTCCCGAAATGTCGTTATTAACACCGGGCATACCTTCTCTTTTTATTTATTTTTGAAGATGCCCGCTGAAAAGATGCACGTGCACCCGAGAATCCTATTTATTTAAACCAATGTACCAAAAATCGGGCAAGGTTTAACATTCTATTTAAAAGAATAGGGAAGCGTTTGCTGATTGCTTCTACAATTCTCCAGACGCTTCACTAAAGGTCGCAACCTCAGAATCCGATTCTAAATTTTTTCTAAGTTTATTGCTTGTTTCCTTTAATTTTGAATACATATCAAAAGATTGGGTCATCATTTTTCTGTTATCTTCATGCAAATATTTTTCTGCTTTCTTTTTTTCTTCTTCCGAAATCTTTTCTATTTCGTAAATGATGTCTTTATACCACATTTTTGACATTGTTAACTTAATGGTTTGATCCCCCGCTTCTTCATTTAGAAAAAAGTTAATTTCAACATATGGGGAATTACCATTATGACCGATTTTCATTTCTGTCATGCTATATCTCCTTTATAATCGTTATTTTTAAAATTAAACAATTGAACCACTTATCCCAAAAAACAGAACAACCGATTGTTACAAGTTGAATATGACAACACATCTTGTATGTCAAGAAAAAAAAACACAATATATAGTAGCTAAAACAATGTTTATTATTGATAGACTTATAAAATTGAATTGTTAGCAAATGATGAAATTTTCCTCAAAATACAAAAAAGACAAACCTTGCTACAACCGGTTTTTCCGGATTCGGTTTAGAGACTATTTTTGTCACAAAAACGGACTATTTTTGTCACAAAGCCATAAATAATTTGTAAGCTCTTTTTGTGAAAAGCACTTACAAATTCAAAATCATATGTAGCAACGCTTTCAATAACAGACTGTTTTTTTTGCTGATATCACCCGACACTTCATTATTTCGATTAAACTTAGAAAATGCTTTACCACCACCTTTGAACCCCATCATAAAAACGGCATATTTTTTGCAGTAAAAGGATCGAAACTACTCATATTGGAACAACTTGATAAATTATTAGAAAACACTGCGGAGCGAAAGGGCAAACTCGTTGAAAGGCGAGGACGCAAAGCCACGGGCCTAAAGCTAAATAGCCAGGGCAGCCGGGTTGCCGAATACCTGTAGTACTCATTTTTTTCGAAGTACAAAGACTTAAGACTTTACAGGTACCCCTTTCTCCATAAATTCTCAATTGGAAAAGAAAAGAAGTGCCTGTTAAGTTCAAAAGTATATTCAAATCTTCATTTAAAATGAACCTCCCCACAGTCCAGTTGGTGTGGGCTCTTGGTTTTCCCCCAATTCCAAAAAATAACTATTTTCACTGTGTTTCGACAATCTCCGGGGTATTCCGTCAATGGCGAAAACTATTTTATACTTTAATATTTATCACTTCTGCCATCATCTTATTCCCTAAACCATTAATATATGCAGCAGACGTAACATTGGCATGGACCGCCAATTCCGAAACTGATCTTGCCGGATATTATATTTACTATAAAAGCGGTACTTCAGGCCCTCCATATAGCGGGACAGAGGTTGATGAAGGTCACTCGCCGATCCAGGTATCCCTGGCATGAGCTTGCAGATCCGACACATCCGGAATACACCTTGCACGGTCTGAGCGATACCGAAACTTCTTTCTTGGTGCTTACCGCTTACGACTCCGATAATAATGAAAGTGGTTTTTCAAATGAAGTATCTTATCAACCACCCGCAGCACCGACCCTCAGCAGCCTGTCCATCAGCGGAGACAGTTCGGTTAATGAAAACAGCAGCGCCAGCTACACGGCAACCGCCGCGTTCAGTGACGGAAGCACGCAGATCGTCTCAGGCAGTGCCGCCTGGAGCGACAACTCATCCTATGCGAGCATCAACAACAGCGGCGTTCTGACCACCATGGAAGTGCCGGCAGACACGGCGGTGACCATCCAGGCAAGCTACACCATCGACGGGATTACCGAAACCGCAACAATAGAGGTCGACGTAGCAGATGTTTATAATCCACCGACCCTCAGCAGCCTGTCCATCAGCGGAGACAGTTCGGTTAATGAAAACAGCAGCGCCAGCTACACGGCAACCGCCGCGTTCAGTGACGGAAGCACACAGATCGTCTCGGGCAGTGCCGCCTGGAGCGACAACTCATCCTATGCGAGCATCAACAACAGCGGCGTTCTGACCACCATCCGAAGTGCCGGCAGACACGGCGGTGACCATCCAGGCCGGCTATTCTATCGACGGAATTACCAAAACCGCAACAAAAGTAATAGATATAACGGATGTTTATGTTCCACCGACCCTCAGCAGCCTGTCCATCAGCGGAGACAGTTCGGTTAATGAAAACAGCAGCGCCAGCTACACGGCAACCGCCGCGTTCAGTGACGGAAGCACACAGATCGTATCAGGCAGTGCCGCCTGGAGCGACAACTCATCCTATGCGAGCATCAACAACAGCGGCGTTCTGACCACCATGGAAGTGCAGGCAGACACGGCCGTGACCATCCAGGCCGGCTATTCTATCGACGGAATTACCAAAACCGCAACAAAAGTAGGTCGATCGTAGCAGATGTTTATGTTCCACCGACCCTCAGCAGCCTGTCCATCAGCGGAGACAGTTCGGTTAATGAAAACAGCAGCGCCAGCTACACGGCAACCGCCGCGTTCAGTGACGGAAGCACACAGATCGTATCAGGCAGTGCCGCCTGGAGCGACAACTCATCCTATGCGAGCATCAACAACAGCGGCGTTCTGACCACCATGGAAGTACCGGCAGACACGGCGGTGACCATCCAGGCCAGCTATTCTATCGACGGAATTACCAAAACCGCAACAAAAGAGGTCGACGTAGCAGATGTTTATGTTCCACCGACCCTCAGCAGCCTGTCCATCAGCGGAGACAGTTCGGTTAATGAAAACAGCAGCGCCAGCTACACGGCAACCGCCGCGTTCAGTGACGGAAGCACACAGATCGTATCAGGCAGTGCCGCCTGGAGCGACAACTCATCCTATGCGAGCATCAACAACAGCGGCGTTCTGACCACCATGGAAGTACCGGCAGACACGGCGGTGACCATCCAGGCCAGCTATTCTATCGACGGAATTACCAAAACCGCAACAAAAGAGGTCGACGTAGCAGATGTTTATAATCCACCGACCCTCAGCAGCCTGTCCATCAGCGGAGACAGTTCGGTTAATGAAAACAGCAGCGCCAGCTACACGGCAACCGCCGCGTTCAGTGACGGAAGCACACAGATCGTATCAGGCAGTGCCGCCTGGAGCGACAACTCATCCTATGCGAGCATCAACAACAGCGGCGTTCTGACCACCTGGAAGTACCGGCAGACACGGCGGTGACCATCCAGGCCAGCTACACCATCGACGGGATTACCGAAACCGCAACAAAAATAGTCGACGTAGCAGATATTTATGTTCCTGTAACCCTCAGCAGCCTGTCCATCAGCGGAAACGATTTTGTAAGCGAGAATAACAGCGAAGGTTTTGTGGCCACCGCAATATTCAGTGATGATACCACCCAGACCGTGACCGGCAATGTCACCTGGAGCGAGAATTCCGTGTATACCAGCATCAACAGCAGTGGTGTACTCACCGCCTCAGAAGTAACAGAAGATACACCGGTGACCATCCAGGCCAGCTATTCTATCGACGGGGTGACGAAAACGGCAACAAAGGTGGTGACAATCATCGACGTACCGGAATCGAATTTGCCCCCTGATACCCCAAATATTACGACTCCTGATAATTATTCTAGCGATGTCGAAGTCCCTCTGGTTATAACCGCCGAAACTTTTTCAGATCCGAACGATGACTCTCAGGATCAAAGTCAATGGCAAATCAGCGAGCAAAGCGACTTCTCCACCTGTGTTGTCGATATTACCAGCGACAATTATCTAACAACATTTTCCGTGCCCCATATGGTGCTAAAATCAGATCACACATACTATGTGCGTGTCAGATTCTTTGATTTCTATTCTGCAGCTTCGAACTGGTCCAGCACTGTTGAGTTCACAACCACCAACTTTGTTGTGGACCTCAATGTCAACGGTATTGCTGATGTTGATGAAGTGGATGATAGTGTTGATTTTAATCTCGATGGTATCCCGGACAACTTTCAGCCAGAAGTCATCAAATGCGTTCAAGCATCCGATGGTTCGGTTTCTATAGGTATCGAAAAAGTTTCGAGCTCCACAGAAGAAATTGAATCTCTGGAAGTGATTGATCCAGATACCATTTCCGATACTGTGAACAGGCCGGCAGATCTTATCTTTGGTATTTTTGCCTATCGACTCCGTGTTCAGACACCTGGTGACATCGCCACAATCAGGATCTATTTTTCAGGAGAAATTTTTGCGTCTGATGTCTTTTATAAATATGATACCATCAATGGCTGGTATGACTATTCAGAACACACCACCTTTAATGATGACGGACAATCCATCACTTTGGAAGTAAAGGACGGTGGTTTTGGAGACAGTGACGGGTTGGCCAATGGAATTATCGTTGATCCGGCAGGAATTGCTTCTGGAACAAGTTCTTATTCTTATTCAGGCCTCAGCTCAGGTATTATTACGGGATGTTTCATCGCTACAGCAGCTTATGGTTCAAAATATGAAAAACATGTTCAAGTGCTTCGAAGATTCAGAGACTTTTATCTTATTCCAAATAGAATCGGTCGTGCTTTTGTTAAAGTATATTACCGGTATTCACCACCAATGGCCGATTATATTTCAAAACACGATATCCTGAGAACGATGGTCCGTTGGGGTCTTGTTCCATTAATCGCTGTCAGCTGGATGCTCCTGCATTTCGGTGCAGTCGCCACACTGTTGCTTGTAGGGCTGATGTTTGGCGCTGTATTTATTGGTTATAGAAAAATAACCCTGTCGCTGTATAAACAAAACGTCGAGCATTGATAAAATCTAATAATAAAAAGGCAGGGCCAAATGACCCTGCCTAAACCAATTACAAGAATTTAATTTTTCCAAGAGATTTGAAATTTTCTTCCCTGCACCGCATATCAGGCATTTCCAATCATCCTGAAAATCTTTAAGTGGTATTTTTTTAACCTATAACTTCCATGAGTTTTCCACAGCAGGGGGGAATTCTGTCATCTTTTTTTAACATTACATATTTATTGCATGTATAGCAAATGTATTGGCAATCCTCATCAACATAGACTTCAGGATACGCGTCGACCCCAGCACCCTTTTCACCTTCGATTACAAATCTAGCAAATTCACTCTGCTGTGGGATATACTCTCCAATCGGTACCAGCTTTTTGTTGAATCTGGCACAATCAACCATCATCCGCCATAAGGATTGAAGTTTTATTGTCTCATCGGGATTTTCAGGTGTAAATTCAACAAGGTTTTTTTCTATGTTGATTCTCATGTGTTTACCTCCTCTTTTAGATTGTAGTTTCTTTAGGTTTACCACAAATTTTCTCTTATTGCACATACAATTTTTATTGCATAACGGCAACAACCATGCCAATGTATTGCCGTCGTATAACTATCAGTTATTTCGTAAAATATTTCAAATAAAAAAATAAATATATCACAATTATCGATAAAAATGATACGACCTTGTATCATGAGACAACAATTTTAATACCTCAAAAACGTTTCATATATTTCAGGTATCAGCAATTGAAGCTCATTTGCGTTATGTTTGATAGTACCAGATTTAGTAATGAAAAAAAACGAGAGATCTATAGCAGAAAGAAAAACATTTTAATCCTGAAAAACGACACTCGTGCAAGAACATATGTTGGAAACTTCAGATAAGCAAAAAAACAAGGCCATTGTTGGCCCTTCTTTATTTGAAAACGATGCTTGATCCGATGAGTGCTCACCTTTAAAGTCTAAAAAGACATCGATAATCGAGCTAACCTCAAGGACCTGTATTCGCGATGTCTTTGTATATCAAGATCGCTGATTTTATGAAGGAGTGTTTTGTAATTGATATTTAATATTTTACTTGCCTTTGTACGGTTCCAATCTGTTATATCAAGGACAGTTGAGATGACCTCTTTTTCTACCCTTTCAGTGGCTTTTTTTGTGATTTTTTTAAGCGGAAATGAAGCGGGATCCGATGAATGCTCTTTTTTAAAGTCTAAAAAGACATCAACAACCGCGCTTCCAATAAGGACCTGTTCTTCTGGCTTTGATATATCGACAGATCGACTCTTTATATGAAGATCGTTAATAATTTCTTCCCAATCGCCGATAACCATAAAACTTTGTAGAATATTCTGAAGTTCCCTTACATTTCCGGGCCAGCTGTATGCTTTCAGCTTTTCCATAACATCAGAATCGGGTTTTGAAATCTTCTTTCCGTCGAACTGAGAAGCATATTCTTCTATATAATAGTCAATCAACGGGGGGATGTCTTCAGGTCTGTTGCGAAGAGGGGGAATATATATTTTAATGGTGTTGAAACGATAGTAAAGGTCTTCTCTGAAAAGTCCTTCCTTTACTTTCTTTTCAAGTTCTTGATTTGTAGCTGCTATAACCCATGCATCTGATTTGAAGTCTCTTTCTGAGCCAAGTGGCGAAAACTCTCCACTTTGAAGAACGTGGAGAAGCTTGGATTGAAGCGAAGGGGACATATCCCCGATTTCATCTAAGAATATAACCCCTTGATGAGCCAGTTCGAATTTTCCACGCTTATTTTGATCAGCACCGGTAAAAGCGCCCCGTTCGAATCCAAAGAGTTCACTTTCAAGTAATCCGTCCGGCAATGCCGCACAATTGACCTGTATGAACGGTTCGTCTTTTCTTTGAGATTCATGGTAAAGGTTTTGCGCAATCACTTCTTTACCGACGCCACTTTCCCCAGTGATGAGGACGTTTAGGCCTGTGTCTGCAACTTGTTCGATCAGGTCCCTGATTCTCTTGATGCTTTCGCTTGTTCCAATTAATGGTGTCGCCATGATTTCTTAATTATTAAAATATAGAATAATCTTTAATAATAATTTAAAGTTGTATTTTGTTAGTGTCAAGTTAAATTATGTATAATTTATATTAATTTAATTGAATTAGAATATATTGTAGTTTATTAGATTAAATTACCACATATTGTGTACTTGCAAATCAAGAAGCTGAGTAATATTGAACCGTTCTATAACAATATCTGTTTGAGGACCCCTACCGATTTAGCATCCTTTTTCTGTCTAAAAATCAGTCACTGAGTTGAAAAGAAGTCGCTTCACGAAAGAAAATGGTGTGAAAGGATAGGGTAATGAAAAAATAAATGAGGTTTAAGATGACTAAAGAGCAATAAAAAATTTAATAGGTGCGGAACGTGGTTAACGTGTATATTGAGGTCGACTTGTTGAGTCGTTCATACTTGCTTTCATGTATAGAGCTTCAATCTTCTTTCAATAGCTTTATCACCTGCTCCTTTTTCGCATGAGATGGTTTTTTACTTTTTTGGGGTGTCGCTCCCCGATTTACATCAAACAGTCCCTCTGCGTTGCCATCGGCGCCATTTTCTGCACTCTCTTCGATGACTTCGAGAAAACGATCGCCAAACCTCTCAAACTTTTTCTCTCCTATGCCGGTTACTTGAAGCATCGCCTTCCGACTCTGCGGTTTGAGAATGGCCATCTCCTTTAGCGTCTTATCGTGGAATACCACATAAGGCGGCAGTTCAAGCTGCCTGGCAATCTCAAGCCTGAGAAACCGAAGCTTTTCAAAGAGCTGCCTCTCCCCTTCATTTTCAAACTCCAAAACCTTTCGGGAAGAAGGCTTGACGGATCTTTTCAACTTAATCGGATGAGGGTCTTTTCGAAGCTGTACCCGCTGCGTTCCTTTGAGAACCGGCCAGCTCTTTTCAGTAAGGCGGAAACCGGATATTTTCCCCATGTCCACGGTCAGGAACCCGCCGGCCAAAAGCTGGCGAAACACGGAACGCCATTCTGTTTGGGACAAATCATCTCCGACCCCGAACGTTTTGAGCCGATCATGCCTTAACTGCTGAACTCGCTCAGTACGGTTTCCGATCAGTACATCCGTCAGGTGTGCCGCACCAAAACGCTGACCGGTGCGGTAAACGCATGACAGGGCCTTTTGAGCCGCTACGGAGCCATCCCATATTTCTATCTCCTGACGGCAGGTATCACAATTACCGCAGGCATCCGGATATGCCTCTCCAAAATATTTTAGCAGGATCTGGCGTCGACATGTCGCTGATTCACAATAACCGAGCAGCGCCTCCAGTTTCTGCTGCTGAATCCGCTTGAACACTGCATCACCGTCTGAAGTTTCCAAAAGCCGCCTCATGGCCACGACATCGGCCATGGAATAGATCATCCAGGCATCTGCAGGCTGTCCATCTCTGCCTGACCGCCCGGTTTCCTGGTAGTAAGCCTCCATGCTGGAAGGTAGATCCAGGTGCGCTACGAAGCGAACGTCGGGCTTGTCAATCCCCATGCCAAAGGCAATGGTGGCGACGATGACAATATCGTCTTCCCTAAGAAACCGGTGCTGGTGGTTCTGCCGGGTCTGTGCATCCATACCGGCGTGGTATGGCAGTGCGTTCACTCCTTTGTCCTGAAGCCACCGGGCCATCTCATCTCGCCCGCTTCCGAGTACGAGTGTAAACGATGCCGGCTTCTGTAAAATGATCGTTTTGGATAAAGTCGAGCAGCTGTTTCTTACCGTTGGATTTCAGTTTGACCTGGTAGTTAATGTTGGGCCGGTCAAAACTGGAGATAAACAGTGATGCATCGGCCAGATCCAGTTTTTCAACGATGTCCTTGCGTGTCATCGAATCGGCAGTTGCCGTGAGGGCGATTCGGGGCACGGCCGGATACCTTCCCATCACTTCTACCAACCTGAGATATTCCGGTCTGAAATCATGGCCCCATTGGGACACGCAGTGGGCCTCGTCAATGGCAAATAGGGCGACCGGGATTTTATCTAAAATATTTTGGAACCGCGCCGTAAAAAACCGTTCCGGAGCGACGTAGAGAATATCACACTGCCCGTTTGACACCCAAAATTCGACCTGCTCGAATTCCTCGAGCGAAAGGCTGGAGTTTAAAAACGCTGCCCGAACACCGTTTTGCCTCAGCGCTTCAACCTGGTCCTGCATCAAGGCAATCAAGGGGGACACGACCAGGCCGACGCCGTTCAGCATGATCGATGGGATCTGGAAGCATACCGATTTCCCGCTGCCGGTGGGCATCAGCACGAAAGCATCTTGGCCGGCCAGCAGCGTATCGATAACCTTTTGTTGATTTTCCCGAAATGACGGGTAGCCGAAGTAGTGGGATAGAACTTGTTGCGCGGTTTTTTCCATGAGCACCTGCCGCCGGTTTGATTGTTTTAGGGTCGGGCCACGGCAACCGACTACAATGTCCCAAAAAAAGAGCCAAAATCGGCCCAAAAATCGGCATAAACAGCTCTTTTAAACCCTAAATTAGTTGGGTCACGATTTCCGGTATGCCTTGATCAGATTCCAGGTCGGCATCGTAAAGAGGAATTCCCTTGATAAAAGCAATTTCCAACTTGCACCCTTCCGGAGCTACCGACGCCGCAGTTTTGAGCAATGCGGCGTTAAAAGATCCCTTTCTAAGACTGCCTGATATTCCCAAAATTGATACCATGTCATCCTCCAATAAAGAAATAAGTGAATCTTATTCACTCTATTTTTATATTTTTTTCTTTTTATTTGATAAGCGGCCCGTAAATCTTTGACAGTTGATAACGTTTTCTATTTCGCAGCAGGAAGGTAAGAAGTTTCAACATCAACATAATTTATCATTCAGGTAATCAATTAAATTCGTGCAGTTCAATTCGGTCTTATTCGCTAACTGTATCTTTTGTAGGGAAGTTAAAATTTGATCCCAACAAATTACATGAATATTTTCGCACAAAGCAACATAATCTGTGATATCTCTCCTGTAACTTCCAATTGCTTCGATTATATTTGATGGATTCGACTTGTAATATTCTAATTTATCGATGGAATACGTGTTTGATCTGAGCGTCAGTAAGATAAAATAAAACCCTTTTGCCCTTTTTTTTGCAGCCCAGCTACCCACATCAATGTTTCTTATAATCTGATCTCGGTTGGGGTCATGCTTCGTGTTTTTGCTTATATCTTCTTTATATTTTACTTCGATGAAGATCAGCTTATTTGAAGTTTCGATCGTAAGGTCTACGTGCGTTTCTCCTTCAGGGAAGGACCTTAAGAGCGGAGGAAAATATTTGTCCCAAAATCTTAGCATTGGGTCTATGAATCGTTCATCTTTATCAAGTATGATTTGGGGAAATATCTTTGAAAACCAACTTTCAGGATTTGATTTTTCTAATGTCTTGAAGACATTCCACGTCATGGCATCCTCAGAATTTTCGCTACCCAGATAAGAAAGTCCTTTGACAATCCCCCTGCTATAACGCCAATTTCTAGCCTGTCTGGCTATTATGGAATCCTTCGAATCAACGATTAGGTTGTCTTTAAAATCAACAAAAACTTTTACACCGGTATCTGAGGTTATGAATTTCCGACCCATTTCATCGTTTTCTGTGCCCTTTATCATTATTTTTAAACCTCTATGGTTTGTTTTCTTTGAATTGTTATCTTTTAATAATTACTTAAATGTTTTGGGATCGGGCCACGATGACCGAACTATATTAGTAGTCAAAATTCACTTATGCTGACCCGGGGCCGGCTGCCATGTCAGGGCCGAGAAGACCGGAATCATCAACAGCCCGAACCGCTTCCCAAGCGCATGCACCTTTTGACGTCCTCCTTTGCGCTTGCTACAATCATCCCCGCCTAAAACCCAAAACTCAGCCTGCTCAGAACATCGTAGGCGGCTCCTCCTTTGAGCTTAAGAACAACCCCTTCACCGGATGAGACACCCTCTCCGGAGATTTCTAAGATGGTTACAAAATGCGTGACCAGTATGATCAACTCGCCGTTTGCGTCAAGATTCGCGATGAAAGACCGCAACGCCTTGATATTTGGTTCTCGATCCTGCGGGAGTTCATAAAAAGAGTTCAGGGCCGGCAGCTCCGCGACGGATCCAAGATCCAACAGCGTTGCCGTTTCCAAGCAGCGGCACCACTGGCTGGAATAGACTTTAGCGTCTTTGATTCCTTTTGAGCGCAGCCAGTCTCCAATGGCTCGCGCCTGGGTGCGGCCGCGATTGTCCAGATTGCGCTGGGTGGCACAATCTCCAATTTTAAAATGGGTCGGGTCGCCGCTGCCGGGAGCATAGGCATGGCGAATCATCAGAATATGTCCGCCGGACCTCATTTGTTTAATCAGATCACCCCGGTCCGCGTAGGCGTTCATTACAAAAAGCGCCATAAACCCTAAGAAGATGATGATCAAGATCTTGAGCAAACGCATCATTAAATCCTTATTTTCTGCCGTCAATCCATCTCTTTGCTCTTTTTTCTTTTTCCCCATAATTACTTCATGCCCGCAAAATCGGTCAACACCTTCTTCCCCTCAGCACTCAATCCCAGGCCTTCGATTTCCTGCGATAACTGGTCTTTGGTGCCATGCCCCCCCGCGTATCCATTGAGGCGCGCTACGGCAGTGGAGTCCACAAATTTCTGGTGGCTCGGGTAGATACGAGACATCTCATTTTTCAAGTCATAATGACGCTTCAGGATATACTTCTGGTGGTAATCTTCGGCCATGGTAAAAGACCGAAGCGACACCACTTCTGTTTTAACGGTGTGGCCGATTTTCTGCTCCACCGCAGCTTTGGAAGCCATTGCCACCCGGCGCTGCTGATCGTTGTGGTAGAAGACTGCATTCATGTATTGCCGCGACCAAGATCGCTGGGTCGGCCGGTGGCTTTCCCAGAAAATATCCAGCAGCTGGGCATAAGTGATGCGCTCGGGGTCATAATCCACCTGCACCGTCTCTGTATGATCACCCATATTGCTGTAGTTCGGAGCGTCCATCTGACCGCCGGCATATCCCACGCGTGTACGAATCACGCCCTCGATTATCCCGAACCGGGATTCGATTCCCCAGAATCAGCCCAGACCGAAGGACGCAGTTTCAAAATTAGATGGCACCGCTGCATCGATGGGTGGAATCGCTGGAGATCCGGTTTTATATGCAAGGCTCATAGAATCCTCCTTTGTCTTTGAAGCATGGTTTGCCTGCGTTCCCGTCGTTGGGGAGCAGCCCATTAAAAACGACATCAGTCCCAATAAGAATAAGCATCGGATGACATCAGCACAACTTCTTTTTTTCATCTATATTATCCTCTCTTTTGGATTGAGCCTATCCTCAAAATAAAAGGATAAACCGGGATTTTATTCACCATCTCGGATCTTCTATTTGTGGTGATACGTTGAGAAACTATATGATAAAATCGGATCGTTAAAACGTGAGGTCTCTCAGCAATACTTGGGCAACAAATAATTTAGCAGAAATTGTGATATCTGTAAAGATTTGAGGCTTAAAATGTCGGCCATACATATCGAAACTGTCGAAAAACCCAAAAAAGGTCGTAGGCAGGAACTTGCAGCGAAACAAGGATTCCTTTGTGTAGAATTGGCGTCAAACTACACTGATGTCAGAATTTTGTCTCCTGTTTTAGAGATTCTGATGAGAAGAGGTGTCAAGATGACCTGAATAGTTCATTATTAAAAGCGATCCATAGACATACTCTTAATTTTCAATACAATTCAAAATCGTTTGTTAATACAGATATCGTTTAAATGTCATTATCAAGTTAAGTACTTCTTGTTTCACCACATCACTCAACAATCTCAAGTACGTATCTTTTTCCAGCCTTTCCAGAAGCTGCATTTAATATAGCCCTGATGGCATTGGCTGTTCTGCCTTGTTTGCCGATGATCCTTCCCATATCAGTCTTATCTACTCTGAGTTCAAGTATAATAATGTGGCTACCTTGAACTTCGGTTATCTGTACTTGTTCCGGGTTGTCGACCAGTGATTTTACAATTTTAATAATAAGATCTTTCATGGGTTTTGTTTTAAAACCTCGCGCCCGCTATCGTTAATATAAAAGTGCCCCCGTTTGATTGTTTCAATTAAGCATGCTTTCCTAATATAGGCAACATCCCAGGCAACCCGATGATCAAATATTCGTTTCTAAGGGTATTATACATTGGTCGGCAATAAATTGGCAAGAAGGAATTGTGTTGATGATAAGTATTTACAATCACTCTTTATAAGTCTTAAACCAATCGTATAATCAGTAATTGAGCTGATAAAGATTAAAGAAAGAAATCTCCAGTCCCACATTGGGGGACGACGGGTCTCTATTTCAATCCAGCCTTTCGTAACATGGCGACCACCTTCTCCAAGGTTCGAGGATTCTCGTACAGCTGTGATTTGGCAAACGCTTCGAGAGAAAATTTAGGTTTAATCCTGAGGACTTCCCGAATAGCTTCGTGAGCCTCTTCCGTTTGACCCAATGCAGTGTTGGCACCGGCTATGACCAAGAGTGCATCCAGGTTGTCACGATCGCGCTGAATGACTTGTCCGGCTTCAACGATTGCTTCTTCATGTCTGTCGCTACCGTAATAGGCACTGGCAAGAATTGCGGGGAAGAGAGTCGGATGGACGGGAGTAAGACGGATGGCTGTTTTTGCGAGTTCGATAGCTTCGTTCGGCCGGTCCAAATAGTTGAGGATATTTGCCTTGATCGCATATGCTCCATGGCAACTCGGACGGGAAAGGACAGCTCGCTCTGCTTCGGCTATAGCTTGATCATATTCCCGCTTGAGAAGGTGTATCTGGCCCATCATTATGTGTGGCAGTCCTGTGTCATCCTCTAAATCCAGGGCTTTCTGGGCCAACTCGGTCGCCCGTTTTAACGAAATTGAATAATCGTCGCTTAATCTTTGGAATGCTTCCAACCAGTATGCCCAAGCTGCCATGGCATATCCAAGAGGGGACTCGGGCTCTAATCGGATCGTTTTCTCAAACATTTTCTGCGATTCATCTATGTCCTCTTTTGTAGAACCAAAGAGTGCTTGCCAACCACGATAGTAACTTTCGAGAGCCTCAGGGTTTCGAAGGGTTTTTCGGATTATACGAGCTGTTTCACCGGAAACAAGCTTTACATCCAGAGCCGTTACGATCTCTTCGGTGATTTCATCCTGGACAGCGAAAAGATCGTCCAGCTTCCGATCGAAACGTTCAGCCCACACATGTCGACCGCTCGAAGCCTCGACCAGCTGAGCAGTGATTCGGACCTGATTACCAGCTTTGCGGACACCACCTTCCAGCAAATGGCGTACCCCAAGCTGACGACCTATCTCTCGTGGCGTAACGGGCTTCGAATTATAGGTGCGCATCGAGCCCTCTCCGATGAGGAATAATCCGGATATCTTCACTAGGGCGGTCATAATGTCCATGGTAAGCCCGTCGCTGAAGTAGTTCTGTTCAGGATCGGTACTAAGATTAACAAACGGGAGAACAGCGAGGGAGGGTCTATCAGGGGGCGTTAACAACGCGTCTACACCTGGATCCACTTTTTCCGTGCGTGGCTTGGGGGCTTTGGAGGAATCGACGATCTGGTAAACCCATATCGGCTCAGGAATGTTCTTAACCGAACGCTCGCCCAAATCGACATACTCCATACTCAGTTTGTTGTAGATTTGCTTATAGATCATGTCCGAAATGCAGATTCCACCTGGCTCTGCAATGCCTTCTATACGAGACGCTATATTGACACCATCGCCATAGATACGCTCTCCATCCACCATGACGTCTCCAAGGTGGAGACCCATGCGAAAATCCATGCGGCGTTCGTTGACGAGCTTGGCATTGTGGAGCTTGAGAGCACGCTGAGTTCGCACTGCACAATCCACGGCATCGAGAGCACTCGGAAATTCGGCCAACATATTGTCTCCAACGAAGTCCACTACGCGACCTCTGTGCACATCAACAAGCTCCGTCATCTCAGCTCGGTAAGCCGTTAACGTCCGGACGGTTGCCACCTCGTCCAAGGACATAAGCCGACTGTAACCTACTACGTCAGCGCTCAAAATTGCAGCAAGTCGGCGTTTGAAGCCATCAGCGCTCATTCAAAGATCCTCCTATAAATGAGATTCCATAACTTCTCACATAGATTAAATATTACTTATCAATATCTCAATATCAATTTTATTACGCCTCTTGCACAATCCAACATCCGGGGCATCTACCATAGAATCCGCTTTTGCGCGGTCCCTGGCAGCTATCTTTTGCTTTGGTGTCAGGTTTTCTTGCTGGTCAATTTGAAGCACATCCCGGTATCCCTGTCCCCGTTCCTTTTGCCAGGACCCCCAACCTTTTTTATCCGGTGATCGCTTTGGCAAGATTTCCAGATAGTTCATCTCCTTTATCACCAATGGCATCCGGTGTTGTGCAGAAGGGCAGAATATAATTGCCTTTTGTCATCAGCTTGAGATAGTCGGAAAAGCCGGTGAAGATACTCTGTATGGCGTCACAATTGCCTTCAATAGGACCCGCACAGGTCACAAGCAGGGCCGCCGGTTTGCCGCTGATCAGGGAGTCATGATCAGGCGTACCATCACCAGATACCAGGCAAAAATGCCGGTCGATCAAGGGTTTTATCTGGGAAGTAAAGCTCCAGCAGTAAAGCGGTGAAGCATACACGATAGCATCGGCCCGGATCATTTTCTCAAAAATGGTCAATGCATCATCCTTTTGAACGCAGCCGGGTTCACTCTTGCTTTCCTTGCACTTAAGACATCCAAGACAGCCGCCAACCTTATACCGGGTGATGTTAATCCGTTCAACTTCATGGTTTTTTTCGACTTTATTTTCAAACATTGAGAGTACTTTAGCAGTGTTGCCTTTTTTTCTCGGGCTCCCCAAAATAGTGATGATTTTCACGACAATTCTCCTTATTTTAAAACTGGTGCTGAAGCAAATATGGTTTGAAATATATTTTTCACTTGGCTAAAGCGTTCATAAGACACTCCAGATGTTTCTGCCATCTTGTAACCTTCTCATTTTCATCTATCTTGTCCAGGAAGTCCAGCCTTTCATCTATTTCCATATCTCGCATCTCAAAAAAGGTGCAGTCTTCTCGTTTACCCCTGTACGGGCAGTCTTTAAACACGTATAACAGCTTGTCATCAAGATCTTTAGTGGTCATAAGAAACCGTGTTTTTCAATTGGTGATTGCTCACCAATATCTCAATATTCATTTTATCAACGATATCCCCAAACAATACTGATGCGGTGTTCCCTTCTGCTATTTCTTTGCGCCACACCCGATGCAAATCTTTAATGCTACTGTATCTCTAGTCACTTAAGAGTTCGTTTCGCCACTTCTCTTGTGCATCTCTGACGACCACAATCTCGTAGCCCTTTTTTTCGTTCAAAAACCTAATGCAACTATTTTTAGGCTGCAATGGCATATCATAGATATATCATATGTCAGCTAAAATAGAAACTTATAATAATTTAAGGGGCGTCCCGCAAATCCCTGGTCATGTCAACTGACAGGGGCGAATAGGCGTTTGTTCGGCAAGGGGGTTTATTTCTGAAATCACCGTGCTTATATTAGCCGTATAAACCTTTTGGCAATAAAGGGGAACCGATGAAAACGACTGTGTTGAAATTAATGATATTGATCCTTCTGATTGCTGTCCCGGCCCATGGCGAAAATGCCATGAAGTACTTTGATTTAGGAATTCACAGCTCCATGACCCGCGTAAAGATCGAGTATTTCACCAGGGCTTTGGAGCTTGATCCAAAACTGGCAGAGGCTTACCAAAAACGTGGCATGCTATATTACTTTCAAGAAGAGTATGAAAAGGTTATCCAGGATTTTTCGGCCTTCATTGAAATTGCACCTGCAAATTCGGATGCATATACGATGATTGGAATTGGCTACCTAAAAAAAGGAATCTATCAACCTGCAATTCATTACTTTAACCGTGCCATCGAGATAAACCCGGAACAAGTCCGTGCTTACGCCAATCGATCTGAGGCTTATCGCTTAATGGGTAAAGACAGGGAAGCCATCGACGACGCCACCAGAGCCACCGAACTCAATGGTGATAGGCGAAGTAAGGCCGACGCTTATCGGACAAGATTCAAGATCTACTGGAAGCTGGACCAGCTCAAACTTGCTCGTGCGGATTACAGGAAATCTGTGGAATTGGACCCCGCCATCGTCCTCTGGCGTTACCCCGACAAAAAATATCCAAGCCCGGAAGAGGTGAGCCATTCGGGGCTTCTCGGATTAATTGGCATAGCGTTTGTCTTGATTTTTGGAACGAGGCTTAAGCCGCCTGATAAATAGCGCTTCAATCTTTCTTGATTTCAGGTTTTCATCCAAACCTGTTCCTTATTCACTCACTTGCGCTCGTGAAAATGGAATTGCCTTCGGAAAAAATCAACAACTGGCCCGGCTTAATCCTGTTCCAGTTTTCATTGCTCAAAGGCTTGCTGGCCACGATGTATCCTCGTTCATCCGGATTTTTGATCTTTGCCAAATTGATCCTCAGGTATTGGCCTCGAAGTTTGACAACTTTGTATGGCGCCTCACGTAATAAGAAATGTAGTCCAACGTGGCCTGCCCTGTCGTGGTATACGAATAGGTGTCTGCCATCACTAAAGATCAGGTTCAGCGTTCCTAATCGGTTGATTTCTCGTAATTTCTCGTGCAGCAGAATAAAGCCATTCCTATCGGCCAATTGAATACCACGATGACTGAGCCATGACAATAAACTACAAAAGACAAGCTCGGAATCGGTTTCGCCAATGGGTCTGAATTCTGTAGAGGGAAAACGCAGTTGACCGGGATCTATCGTGCCATTGTGGGCAAAAACCCAAGTTTTCTGATCAAATCTCCGGTAAAAGGGATGTGTGTTGATGTAACCAACCCTGCCTGCTGTCGCACGGCGGATGTGCGAGACAAAGATCCGCGACCGGGCTCCCAAGTGCTCCTGAAAATCTTCGGCAAGACGACTCCGGAACGCAGGTCTTGATTCTTTTAAGATTTGGGAACCATATTCATCATACCAGGCCACTCCCCAACCATCAGGATTCTCAATTGCCCCGGCCTTTAGACCAGAAAATGCCAAATGAAAGGAAACCTCTTTGTTAAAACAAAGACCCAGTAGTTCGCACATGAAAATTGCCTCCCGACAAAACTCGACCGATTCAAGCGGCTTTGTAAAGATTTTTTGCCAAAACAACAACCTGAAGTAAGTTTATACCCATTGCATATATCGTAGAATCCACAAAAAATCAAAAGGACAAACCCTGTCAAATGGATTTGCCCTTATTGAAAAATGATATCAAAGTAAAAATTAATGGTTCTTCTTCAATTTAGTTGGAGAAGAGGGTCCAAGGATTCAATTGAGATGACCCACTTATTTTACCCTAATTATCTACAACTAATCGGGAGATGATCCAAATTAATTAATCCGAAGGGACACTTATTGGAACTCCCTCATAAGGAGTTCTTCTTGTATTTCTATGGGTCTGAACTTCCCGCATCGTTTTAAGAACATCAATACTGCTTTTTAATCCTTTAGTGTATCTTGCCATATTTATAGCCATTCCAGAAATTTGAGCTAAAGATTGGACAAAATTCACATCTTCCAGCGTGAACTCCCAAGGTTCAGACGTATACACACGCATCGCCCCTATTAAATTCCCACCGACCACGATGGGCACCGATAGCAGGGAAGCAATTCCTTCTTTCCGGGCTTCATCAGGATATTGAATTCTTGGATCATCCATAACATCATAGATCGCCACAGGCCCTTCCTCCAAAGATTGGGCAATGGAGCGCAGTGCACTTACAGGACCTTTGTGTATATACTCATCACTCAACCCGTATGATGTTGCCAACTTCAGTTCATTGTTTTTACGATTGATCAGAAACAAAGCACACCCTTTGGCTCGCAAGGCTGTTTTGATGCTTTCTACCGTCATCAGTACAACTTCTTCCGGGTCCTTGGAATGAGAGATGGCCTTCGTAACCTTTAGCAATGTTTCATAATTTATGAGCTGTTTTTTCATGATTTTTCTCCTTTCAAAAGGTCATTGGAAGGTCTTAAATGTCTTCTTCTTTTCAGGATGTTACTATGAGCTCCTAACTGAAAAAAATATTCTGTTAGGAGCACGGCATGCAAATTTTGAGGGGCTTCTCCATGGTGATAACCTCCCGGATAGAGGTTAAATGATTGAAGTGACAAAACACCGGATGAAAAGAAACGGATTGAGAATATGAAAATCGGAACAAGACGTGTTACAGAATGGAAAACAAATCGAAATGGAAGATCAATCTCAAAAGAAAATCTATAATAACAAACTACCTTAAAAACATTGATTGTGTCAATAAAATAATGATTTTAAATATTTATATTACTTTGTGGTATTGAATGGTGAAATAGTTCCAATAGGTTTGACGCCCGCCCCCGCTTTAATCACAAATCGCTTTGTTTAATCCACCCAGTTAAAGGTTCGATCCACAGCCTTTTTCCACTGCTGGTAGTATGTTTCCCTGAGCGTAGCGTCCATGGCGGGATGCCAGGTCTTATCTTTGGTCCAGTTCTGCCGAAGCTCTTTTCGCCCGGACCAGAACCCAACGGCAAGACCGGCGGCATAGGCAGCGCCTAAAGCGGTGGTTTCCGAAACTTTGGGGCGTATCACCGGCACTCCCAGGATATCGGACTGAAATTGCATCAGCAGTTCATTGCCGACCATGCCGCCGTCGACTTTGAGGCTGGTCAATTCGACCCCGGAATCCTTGTTCATGGCTTCCACAATATCACGCGTCTGATAGGCGGTGGCTTCCAGGACCGCCCGGGCGATGTGCCCCTTGTTGACATAGCGGGTCAAGCCGACGATCACACCGCGCGCATCGGAACGCCAGTACGGGGCAAAAAGACCGGAGAAGGCCGGAACGAAATAGGCACCACCATTGTCTTCGACGGTTTTGGCCAGATCCTCTATTTCCGATGCACTGGTAATCAAACCCAGGCTATCCCTGAGCCATTGAACCAGTGCGCCGCTGATGGCGATCGATCCCTCCAGACAATAGACCGGCGGCTGATCATTGAATTGATAACCTAACGTGGTGAGTAAACCCTGGCGGGAAGGTACCGGGTAATGACCGGTATTCAGCAGCAAAAAGCAGCCGGTGCCGTAAGTATTCTTGGCTTCGCCCTGGTCAAAGCAGGTCTGGCCCACCAGTGCGGCCTGCTGATCACCCAGAGCCCCGCAAAGTGGTATGCCTGAGCCAAACGGACCGTTTTTCAGCGTCACTCCCCAGGTTTTACTGTCACTGGATGGAACGATGCGGGGCAGGATTTGCCGGGGTATCCCCAAGATTTGAAGAATCTCTTCATCCCAATCCAGGGTATGCAAATCCATCAGCATGGTGCGACTGGCATTGGTCACATCGGTGACATGGGACCCACCGCCGGGTCCGCCGGTGAGCCACCAGGTGATCCAGGTTTCCATGGTCCCGAAAAGGGCCTCGCCTTTATCGGCGGCGGTGCGGGCCTGGGAAAGGTTGTCCAGAATCCATTTGATCTTCGGACCAGAAAAATATGTGGCAATCGGCAGTCCGGTTTTATCGCGAAGGCGGTTTTGCCCATGCTCCCGGGCTAATTCTTTACATATTTGATCGGTGCGGGTACACTGCCAGACAATGGCGTTTGTGAAAGGTTTACCGGTATTTTTATCCCAGATCACGGTGGTTTCCCGTTGATTGGTGATACCGATGGCGGCCAGATCCGATCCGGTAAGGTTCGCCTTTGCCAGAGCACCGCGGATGACATCCCGGGTATTTTGCCAGATTTCAAGGGGATCATGTTCCACCCAGCCCGGTTGCGGAAAAATCTGTTCATGTTCTTTCTGATCCACACCGATGATCCGGCCGCTGTGATCAAAAATGACGAAGCGGTTGCTGGTTGTGCCCTGATCTATCGCACCCACGTATTCGGCCATGGTTTGATTTCCTTTCTCGAGAGTTGGATGGACTACGATCTAAGCGATGGTGCGACTTTAATTTTTTCCACAAAAAAACGCGGATAAAAGGAATAATTTAAGAATTGCCCATTATGGAATTCAGAAAAGAAAAAAATCCATCTATCATACCTGTGTTTCCAATTCGCAAACAGAACCATAAGATATGTAAAGCACCCTAATGTCATCCTTGGTTGTCTTTCTTCCTTTGGGAATTTTGCTGTTATTTTATATATCCCTAAACAGAGTTCGTATGACTTTTGCCGGACTTTCAACTCTTTGTAATTCTTTAGCCTTTGCACTCGAACCTTGCCTGTCCCGGCGGGCATTTTGACGGGGAACCTTGAATCCTCGAACCCTCTATTATCACACCTGATCAATTGGAGATGACACACTTATTTTATCCGAGTCAATAACCACCCCTAAAAGGGATGGCATGATGGTGATCCTAAAAGGGTCTTTATAAATTATTTACCGCAGAGCCGCAGAGAGCGCAGAGCTTTTGGTTTTTTTTGCTTTTCGCTGACCCCGAAGGATAGGCTCCGCTATCTCCGGGACGGAGGACGCCGAAAAGCAAAACGACTCAACCCTTCGGGTAATATAATGACCGTATTGGCACCTTGCAACCAAAGAATTGATACCTTCTGTGGTTTCCGCAGCGCAAGCTGCTTAGTGCTTTTCCATTGCCGGCGTCCCTGTCCCGCATCAAGCGGGGCTCAACGGCAATGGAAAAATTATTATTCTCTGCGTCCTTTGTGCCTCAAGCGAAGCCCCGTGTAACGGGACAAGCCCCGTTGCGCGGGACAGGCAGGGCGGTGAATATAAACTCACATACCTGCATAGCAAAGCTGGGACCTTCAGCTTAGCTGAAGGTTTAATGGATTAATTAACGACAACTCATCGGGAGATGATCCTAAATTTTATAGTGTGACAGGACGGATTTGACTGGACGCCTTGATAAAAAATAGGCGGTCAGATACCTTCCGGATTATAACCGCTTATCTGCACATTCAACACACATATTCGTTTCCGGGACAATCATCAATCTTCCAAATGGAATGGGTTCTTCACACGTTCTGCACAATCCAAAATCCGAATCATTTATCGTTTTCAAAACACGCTCCAGTTTTGATAAAATATATTTTGCATTGCGTAACGCGGCTTCATTTATGCTTTTGCTGCTGATGGCCTCCATGCGGGTAAGCCGTCCAATGGCATTGTCAGGAGCGATCGGTCGGGTCAGCTGTTTATAAGATACAATATCTTTTTTCAGTTTCTCGATCTTTTCTTTGATATGATTCTCGAGTTTTTCTTTTTCTTCTTTTGTCATAATAATAGGGAATGTGTGTACTTGGAAATATCGACGTCTTTTTAGCCGGATGCGAAAACAGCTTGCCGCTGCTTTTTGCCCGGAACTGTGAACCTTGAACCGTGCCTGCCCGAAACGCAAAGCCTGTTTAATAATGGCAAAGATTATTTAGCTGTTATCTGTCCCCGTTGTTTCAGCCAATACCGAATTGATGGCATCACACAGCTTCAGAAGGTTGTCTTTACCCACGATCCGAATCCTTTGCCCCGGAACACATTCAAACGATGGACACAGAACGTGAAGAACCACACTTGCACCCGACTCAAATATTTCCACAGTATTTCCACTTAACTCAAGGGTCCGCATTGTCGGCTCATTCATGTCGCCTCCGAAATACAAGAAGGAAAAGCGGGCCATCAGGGATACCGCTTTTCGGATTAACGTATTATTAGAGGGTTTTTACACACAAGAGCTGTGTTCGATAGCATTCTCCGGACAAACTTCAACACACGTACAGCATTCTACACAGTCGTTGATATCAACCGGAACAGCCTTCCCATTTTCAATTTCGTAGACCTCCGCCGGACAGGAATCTGCGCAGTCGCCATGCCCTTTGCATTTGTCGTAATCCACTTTAATGGTAACACTATCGCTTTGCCATGTTTCTACGGCCATTTTGCAGATCTCCTAATATTTCAATCTTTCAACAACATCACCAAGTTTCACAAAGAAAGTTATTTACTTATTTATGTACCCAAAATCTAAGTAAGGTCCGTTATTTTAAATGATCTTCCGTATACAATGTGAGTTCGATCATCCGTTCAAGAAGCTCGTCCGTCTGAAGGCCTGGAAAATTGTAGCGAACCAGTTCTTTGCAGAACAGGCGACAAATATAGCGTAGCTTGCGGCTCTTTTGCTTGCCTGCATACACGAAGTCTCTATGACCGTTGTTAATGACAATAACGTTCTTTTCAACATCGAATCTTGATCGCCACATCTCCGACGGTGCCCGCCGATAAGTGTACCCTGGTAGCCCTTTACGCGATCCTCCTGTCACGGAGGATTGATCAACAAGCGAATCTGTAACGGTTATCAACGCTTCATCTTTGCATTCGATCTCTCCCTGACAAACGATAAGCCTTAATGTGGTCAGACCTGGCTCCGGAGGGGCAATAAAAACGACGAATTCACTATCGTGGTTCAATAGTTGACCTTCTCCGTCAACGATTTCCCACCGATATACCAGATCCTTCCAAACGGTTCGCCGCGAGCGATCCCGACAAACAGCTCGATATTTCTTTCGTCTGTCAACCGGAACAACGCTCGACTTCGGAGAAATCAGCACACTGAACAGGGGTCCGGCATATTCATAGAACTCTTTACGTCCCTCTTCACTATCGTCATATTCAGAGACGGTTTCAAGCATCTCACTTTCCCGGTCTTTTAGACCCGGAGTAGTACCCATTTCCGATGCTAAAGAAAAAAGAGCGTCTGTCTTCTTTTTACTTTTTCTGGCATGAATATCAAACCAGTCATATTCCTCTTGAGGAAGACGCAGAAACGCCTCTCTTAGAGCACGCTGAACCTTTCGCAAAATTCGTCGACTGGACCGTTCTTCTTCCGCCTTGCGCTGCTCTTCGATAATTTGTTGCAACACCTTTTCAGCCGGCTCCATTGCAAGGCAAAAAGCATAAAACTTCTCATCACGAATGATACCTTGTCGTGTCCCCGGCGTAAGGTTCAAGAATGTTGCATCAAGAATGCCTTGAAGATAACCCGCGGTCCACGGTTCTTTCTGAAAATTATCGATATCTGTGATCGACGGTAAAATCCGAGTGCCGCGCCGATACAATCCAACCTGGTTGGCAGAACCGGGATCACTGAGGTACAGTTCCAGATAAATATCACCCGGCGCGCCCCCTGCAGGTTTGAGGCCATGGAGCAGGCGTCCGGTGAACTGACGAGGAACCACAATATACTCTGCCCGGCCAGTCCGATCCACGACCTTGATCTGTACCCCCGACGCTTTGATCCGGTCTCTGAGTTCGGCCGAAAGATACCGCTGGATCTTATCCCCTGTAAGAGATCGCAGCCCCGGCAACAGGGGATAGATAGTCAAATCTGTTCCATTGAAAGGAATCAATATACGTTTCTTGGAAACCGTAAAGTTTGGTGAGTCTTTGGTCATGGTCATTTCATATGTGTTTCCATCGACCCCGCAAGAGGTGATACTAAGGTTCCGGCCAACTGTCCAAAAGCTTAAAAGACCGATCCCGAACTCACCTTGGATCCCCTCTATACCATCCGCTTTCAATCGCTTTTTGATGGAATCGCAAATGTGGGTCGCCACGTGATGAAAATTGGGCAACCCATTTCTATTTTTTAGAATTCCTTCACCATCGTCGCTGATCTTGAGATAAAATTCTCCCTTCTTTTTTCCCCTGGTAATAACGATTTGTCTGGCCCGCGCATCAATGCTGTTTTCCACAAACTCAGCTACCGCTTTCAGCGGGTTGGCTTGTGAACTGGCAATGATACTGATCGCATTCCAGTGATCTGCGATACGCAGCTTCCCTGCAGGTGCTCTCTTTTTTCTTTTGTTTCGTACCGGTCTCATCACCTTTAACCTATCAATGTCGTAGTTAGTGTCCATCCAGAAATGAGGATTTTTGTTCAAGATCAAGGCATGCGAAAAAAATAACCGCAGGCATATATTTGATATTCCGAGGATTATTTTTTGAGCATAACGCAGAGATTGGGCAAAAAGACCATTTATGGATGGACACTAGTTTAATAATTCGGCATTGTCAGCACTTGTTTGACAACCTTAGATGATTCCTTTTAAGCATCATTCTTTGTCTGTTGCTTTTTTAATCAAGAATCATGGTTTGTACCCCAACTACTCTGAGAATATCTTAAGACCACCAGCCCTGAACCGGGGAAGCTTTGAACCTATGAACGCTTACCTGTATTTTATACTCTTTTAATCAAGGATCAAGGTTTGACCCCATTCCCTTCCACGATTTGCCGAATAATTCAACACATCCTAATGCCAAAACCACAATAGCGATCGTCCACAGAATAATATATCCCCGTAGTGGCAAGTTAAATGGATCAGAGATTAACCATAGTGTCAGGACGCCAGCACCGCAAAAATTGATAACGACAGCGCCGGCTAATCCCAAACCATGAATGCCTCGTGGTTTTCCATAGACTTCGAGCAATAAAGAAACTCCAATTCCGAAAATAACGGCCCCGAGTATCGTCGGATAAAAATTGCTATTGGACTGAGGGACTCCAAATACTTGGGCAATGCCAAAAGGAAATAGAAGCAGCAAAATGCCCAAAAGCAAATTTACAATTCCATCCATAAGCAAAAGTATTTTGCTTTTTGGTTTCATTTGTTCTTTTCTCCTTTTAATTCATATATCCCACCAACACCTAAAACAATCAAATACAAATTTCACAAAAACAGCTTTTAATAAAGAATCCGGGCCCATTTTATATCCCGAATTGCGGGGGAGGAGCGGGTTTTCAAGGACGAATAAAGGGAGATGTTAAGGGGTCACGTTTGCTCTTGACTCTTTTTAGATTTTGACAGGAGTCAAGACCAGACTTGACCCCAATCAATGTTCCACTCCTGTGGCCAATAAGGATGGTATATTTAATTTTATCTCTATCTTACCCTCCGCTAATACCGATTTATTCGTTACGTCTGGTATTGTAAAACCAGCATCATAAAGATCTACATAAATTCGGGCTTCTTCATCTTGCATGTAGAACCAATAACCTCTTTGGTCCTGCATATCAATCACACCCTTTATCGTTACCGTTTTTCCATCATATTGGGTCGTATTATCAAAAAGGTCAGAGATCGGAATGGTTTTTCGATTTGAAATTGGAGAACCAAATTTATTTGAATCACCACTATCATTACAGCCAAACAGGACGATGATTAACGATAACCGTAAAAAATAATGTTTTAACTTATTCATTTTATTTTATGATTCCATTTAAATGGAATCAAAGCTTGAATTGTTAATTGTAGTGGCATCTCATTCACTATTCAAGCTTTGACACTGCTCCCTATTCTGAATGTTGTTACCATCTTGTAGGAATATTCGTCTTCGGTAATCAACGCATTTTTGGGGCGATTAATTAAACGATGGGATTTAATGTTTTTAGACTTACTCAACATTTACATCGGTAAACCATACTTTAAAACCACTCGGCCCTTTTCTTAATAGGGACAAATGAATACCATTAATGTTTCTATAATCCTCCCATGATGTCATTCGTTTGGGGGGTTCTTTACTCTCTTTCAAATATGCCCATTCTATAATTCTTCGTTTTTCATCAATATACAGTTTATAGGAATCATTCGGTGTATATCCCTTTCCGCTTATATACTTAACGATGACTTCAGAACATTTCATGTTTAACAGAGGAGACGTTTTATCCGTGTTAACTGTCAACTCAATTTGATCTTTGTCTTCATATGCTTTTAAGGGAAACAGTAGCCAATAAATATCGTTGATAAACTGATGCGATATCTCTTGTTCAGCTCCATTTAAGAATATCTTTTTCTGTTTGATGTTCCAAATCCAGCTTCTTTTTATTGTTTTATCTGGAAGCTTAACATTGAAAGTGAACTTGAGATGTCCACTATCATATATTCTAAATAAATTATTGGCCATACATATATCGTATAAAATATCCGGGCTTTTCTGTATTTCACTGTGACATCCGACAATTAAGAAAGCTATGACGATAAAAACAGTTGTGTATTTCATGACTCCTCCTATGAGGTCTAACATAAGTTATTAAACCTGTGCTCTCTTACCAATATTAAAGGCTCAACCACTCAATTTACAGTGGATATACGCTGTACTGCCAGTTTCAGATATATTCCACCAATACCTCAATATCAAATTAATTACAGATATTTCAATATCGCTTTTTTTAATCCAAGTAAATGCTGCGTTTGCCCTGACAGCCTTTTTTAATCAAGATTCAAGGTTTGACGCCACTTCTCGAGCGTGACCCCACTCCTCAAGCGGACCATGGAACAAAATACTCCGGCCACGCAAAGGAAGCAGAAGATCATCATGCAAAGATGCATACTGGCAAGAAAAGAGGACTGTGTTTCCGCACTCACCGGGTGGTCCCCCATGATATGTTTGAACACCAGAGTGATGATGGTCATGCTGCACAGCATCCCCATGGTCCGCATGGTGGCCAGAAAACTGGATGCGATACCATAGCTTTTGGGAGGAACACTGCCCATCACCGTGATGGTATTGGGTGATGAAAAAAGACCGAATCCTACGCCCATCAAGGCCAACATCCCCATAATCACGGGCATGGGTGTTCCGGCATGAAACTGGGAAGCCAGACCCAGGCTCAGGGTACACAAGGCCATGCCTGCAGTGGCCAGACCCGCAGACGAAACCCGGTCGGCCAGCCTTCCAAACAACGGAGAAAGAGCAGCCTGAAACACGGGTTGGATAATCAGAATCCATCCTGCCGATTGGGGAGAATACCCCCTGACCACTTGCAAATACAAACTGAAGAAAAAAGCGATGCCAAAAGACGCGGCGTAATTGATCAGGGTGGCCAGGTTACTGAAGGCGAAAACCCGGTTATGGATGACCAGACCCACATCCAGAATCGGAGATGAACACCGGTATTCAAAGGCGAGAAAGATCAAAAATCCTAAGGCCCCAGATGCCATGAACACCAGATAAATACCACCCTCTTTCTGGTTGAGGGTGCCGTAAATCAGACAGAATAAAGAGATAATGTAAAGAAGGGTTCCCACAAAATCAAAACGCTCACCCCTTGCATCAGCCCATTCGCCCTTGAGTTTCAAAACAGTGAGAAAAAGACAGAAAAGCTCGAGCAGAACCCCCAAATAAAAGATCCAGCGCCATCCCAAATGGGTGACCATAAATCCGGAAAGAACCGGACCCAGAGACAGTCCCAGGTAGACGGAACCCACGATGATCCCCATGGCCCGCCCCCGGTTGGCCGGTGGGAAAACCGAAGAAAGTATGGCCACACTGGTTCCTGAAATCATGGCCCCGCCACACCCTTGAAAAAACCGGAACACAATAAAACTTTCAATGGTAAAGGCGAGTGATACCAACACGGTTCCCGCAGTGAACACGAGAATGCCCATCGTAAAAATTCTTTTCCTTCCGTAAATATCACCCAGCCGTCCCGCCGGAAGTAAAAAAAGGGAAAAGGCGAAGATATAGACCGTTTCCACAAGTCCAAGCTGAACCGCACTGGCTGAAAACTCCTTTCCAATGGCAGGAAGGGCCACTCCCACAGCAGACAGCATGAAAGGGGTCAGGAACTGAACGGCGCTGACCACAAACAGAATCACAGCACCGGAGACGGCATAATCGGACTGTTTTTTTGAAGCGGTATTATGGGGGTTTGAGTCTGATTTTTCGTTTATCTCTATCACGTCGTTACTCACCCTGCCGAGTCTTCATTCGTTAAGGGATTAAGGGGTCAGTTAAGGGGGCAAGGTTTGGAACCAATCCCGTCTCAAAGGGCAATACATCATAAAGGTCAGCAACGACCCTAAACGTCCATTAAGTGTCCTGTGAAGATTCGTTTTGTAGAGCCAATGCGTGTTGCAATTCATTATCTTTGAGGACGCCAATTTCAATTAGGATTTCTCCGAGTCTTCTCTTCATTCTTTTCAATGCCCAAACAAGATCTTCAGACTTTATATAATCAAGTTTCTTACATATTTCGCCAATCTTAATCGATTCCGTCTTTTGATAATCTAGTGCAATGTGCAATTCTTCAGCTGTTATACGGTCAGATCGAACTAAAACCTCACCAAGTTTTACCCTTTGTTCTGCCAGCGACTTATCTAGTTCTTCTTCTGTTATATATCTCTTGGAAACCAGAATTTGGCCGAGTTTGGGTTTATACTGTCGTCCATTTTCTATCGTATGTTCAACCATCTTGTTTCTGCCTCCTTCTGTAATGATTGTTAAATTAATGGAAAGTTTATCAAAAAGATGGGAATGCACGGTTTGGTGCCTGAACGCTAAATCGCCGAAAATGAAGCCATCCAAGTGACATCAAATGTTGTGCTATCTTGCCCAAAAAAGAGAACCATTTCAGATATCACAAATCGCTTCTTTCAAGTCAAGTAAATCCTATGGTTTTTCCACTACAACCTTGGATCAATATGTCCGGGGCCCCCGCATTCAGGGGTATAGCAAGTAACGTTAAGAAAATCGCACTTCTCATTACATTGTGAGCATGTGTCCGGCGGTATTGAAGCCGTGATGAGGAATCCGCATTTAGAACATTTCCAGAATGTTTGGTTGCAATCAGGACAGATATCCCCTTGGAATTTTCCATCAGCAGTATAGCCGCAGTGCGCGCACGCATATTCTTCTTGTTTACTTCCCATCTTCTTTACCTCCTTTTACAATTGGGTTTCAATGAATATAAAACGTACAATATGACGGTATTTTCTGAGGCTCAAACTTGTAATTCGCCTCGCCATAAACTTTGTTTTTAAGCTGGCTTAAAATGTTAAGCCCGTCTCGCATTTCCCTATGTTGAGATGTCCCATCGTCTTCCCGATCTTACCAATTGAATCGTTCAGCAGACCTGCCGCAAGGGTCACCTGGTTCAGTTGGTGTCTTTGGCAAGGGTGCTGGAGTTTGAAATCCCCTTAAAGAGACTTTCGGACCTTGGAAGGGATTTGGTAAGGGGGCTTTTGCATTTGGGGCAAAGAGTCCCGGTTTCCTTGTCCCCACGAAATACGACCGCCTTAAAGAGATGGTCGCATTCCCCACATTTGTACTCGATGGTCGGCATGAAGGCATCTCCGAATGATCTTTTTTAACGTATATACGCTTAACTGTTTTTTATACTTCTTTAATCAAGGATCAAGAGTGACCCCACTCCTTTTTAATTTTATGAATGGTTCTGGAGAATTCTTTTTTAAACCGTTCGTTTTCCGTGTTTGAAAACTCGCCGAAATTTACAATTTCCAATTCCCTCATCAGGCTCAGAAGTTCAAGAATTCCTCTTTCGGCAAGTTGATTGGATTGAGCAACCCTGTCGTCTTTGTTTTTGATATTTTGGATCGACGAAACGGCATCTTTATATTGATCGTCGGGATCGCTGAAGCGTTTAAGCAAAATTTCAAAAATTAGCGTAAAAACAGCATCGACTCTGTTACTTTTTATCAGTGTAGGGCTGTGCAAAAAAGAGAAATCTTCCCGGACGCGAACGGTGTCTTTGCCAAGATCCACTATTTTTTCAAACCAGTTAATGGTGTATCTCATATAATCATCCCGACGCCAAGTACCCTTTTCCCAAATATGCATCCTGATGACTTTGGCCAGATCGGCAATACACGCCTGGGGGGTATCATAATTATAGGTTCCCAATAACGCTCCGGACTGGAAAATATCTACTCCGGGGTTTTTGGCGTGCTCTGATATTTCAGCGCATAAAATTCTTAGATCTTTGCCGGGTCTGGCTATCAGAATTTTATAGGATGGCTTTCCCATGTCGATTCGCTGAAGTTCGTCCGCGGATTCAGGCGGAGTAACCGATCCGGCAATAGATGGCGGTAAAAAAGCGGCATGAATGTTGGGACTCAGATCAACCGCCTCCAGGGCGGCCAAGAAAACAGGAAGGTCGTCGTCTTCCAGGGGCTGAACAGGAACCAATTTGCCGGGTTCCATATGCGGTGAAAAAACATTCAGTATTTCCTCAAGCCCTCCTTGCCAGTGGGCACTTCTGGGGTCTTTTTTTTCTTCGATCCATTGTTTGACTTTATTGGGTATCCGCTCCATTAAGCGCTCCTTTTCCTAAATTGAATGACCGTTTTTATCAGTTCGCAGTCGGGAAAAGCTTTTGAGGTATTGATCAAGAGGCATTCAATCTCCCGGTTATAGAATGCTTACGGTATGTTATACGTCTTTTTTGCCGGACTAACATAAATGGATTAATTATGGTCTTTTTCCCGCCGATCATTTTTGTAGGTTAAGGGGTCAAGTTTGCTCTTAACTCTTTTTAGATTTTGAAATGAGTCAAGAGCAGACTCAACCCCAAAACTTATATCCTATTTCTTACAAAATTGCAAAAAAGACACATCCCTGAGAAATGATTTGCTCAAATTGAAAAGCGATATCCCAAAATTTTTGGGCCGCTGATATTTACAGAATTATAGCATTAAGGGACGATCAGGAAGCTTCAGAACCCTTGGATCTGGGGAGGAAAAACGACAGCACAAGGCAGATGACGATGCCGAACAGACAGATCAAAAAAGCGTTTCTGAACCCCGACAGCGGGTAAAGATCGCCGACACGGCCGGTCCGGTCCAGGATGGCACCCGTTAGGACCTGAAAAACGGCAACACCGAGAAATGGCGCCGGGTTGAGCATACCTGAGATCAAGCCCAGAATTTCCGAAGGTGTGGTCTCCTGGACGATCCCCCACAGCGTGCTGATGAACCCGCCCGTGGCAATACCCATCACCAGCAACATTATAGAAAGGCCGGCTGTCCCCAGCTGATTGAAAAAGAAAATGATTCCCACCCAGGTCAGGGTATACACGGTCAGAATAACGATCAGGGTATTTCCCTTGTTGAGTGAAAACCGGTCGGTCAGCCAGCCGAAAAAGGGCGCGCCGATGATCACGCCCACGGGGATCAGCATGTTCAGTTTGCTGGCAAAGATTTGTTCGATTCCAAGGACCGTCATCAGAAACGGCGTTGCCCAGAGCCCCTGCAGAGTCACCAGGGTGCCGTAAATACCGAAAAAGATCGTCGCAATGATCCAGAACCGCCCGGATGTCAGCACCTGTGAGACTTTTGCTCTTGAACCCGGATGTCTCCCGGAGGCTGATGCAGGATTCACCTGAACCGGTTCGGATAAACGTGCGTAATCCCGGGTGAGCAACAGCGTGACAAATGCCAGCCCCAGCGTGATCCCTCCGATCAGGAAAAATGTTTTCCGCCATCCCCAGGTAGCAGCCGTCCAGGCAAGGGGCGTGGTGGCAATCACAGCCCCTAAATTGCCCATGGCCATAAGCAGGCCGATCATGGTGGTAAATTCTTTCTTTCTGAACCACAGGGAAATGGCCTTGACCGCCGGTACATACACGCCGCCCACGCCGAGTCCGATAAGTGCCCGTCCCACCGAAGCCCAGGCGATGTTGGGTGCCATACCGAAAAGAAAACAACCTGCCGCGGCCGCCATGGACCAGTAGCCGATAACTCGCCGGGGCCCGAGCCGGTCCGCGAGGTATCCCACAAGCGGCTGCTCAAAGGCATAGATATAAAAATACATGGACGACATGAAACCCAGCGCCGTTGCGTTTGTGTGAAAGGCTTCTAAAAGGTCCGAGACAATAACCGATGTGGACACCCGGTGGAAATAGACGAAAAAGTACACCAGGCAGATAACGAAAAAAACCATCCAGCGATGGGGATCTCGGTATGGATGGGGTGCGTGGTTCTTCATTCAATTTTCCTAAGGCTAAACAAATCGCCTATTTTAATCCAATCATAATTAAAGGCTTCTTACCACGAGTTGTTGACGTTTTACAACGTAATAACATGACGGTAAATGCCCGTTTCATTGCTTATCCGCCCGGCACCCGCTGTATCCAAAAGTGCCGACAACAGTATCACCCAACATTTTTCTTGTTTTGTTTACGCTCATTTAGGGTATCACCTAAAATCTGCAATTACCGATTTCGCCGCAACTGCAAGTTGAGCCTGCAACATCCCGCTTGTATCAGATGCCGCTTGCCCTGCGGGGGCGTAGGGCGTGAAGCTGTAATAAGCTATCGCGAACGCCCTGCAACGCGCAGATGCGGTAAAAGTGGTGATCCCGAAGGGTGATATTTTTTGAAAAATTTAGGGGAGCATTGACGGCGGGAGTACAGGATGTTTTTTTATCCCATAAAATAAGGTTGTTCAAAAAAAATATTGAAAAATTTAACCGGTCGACAATGAAACGGCACACATTTTTTATTGATTTTTTTTCTTTTCCTGCTTCTCCTTGCGTTTTTCTTTAATGGTTTTTGTCGGCTTCTTTTTCACATCCTTTTTGCTGTCTCTTGGCTTTCCCATTTTTTTCCTCCCAATTAAAGCATTGACGGATCAGCCCGGAAATTACACGGGTTTGGGGCGTTCATTTACAGGGCACCAGAGGCAAAGCTGTTGTGAACCGCTGCAAGCCCTTGATTACAACGCAGATAGATTATCATCGACTTTCCCAAATAGCAAACAAAACGATTGTTTTGTATTTTGGGGTCGCTAATTCACGATACCCTCATTCCAATATGCAGGGAATATAGGATGTCCCCTATTATGTTTAACTGTTACCTGACCCCCTTGTTTCATGGTGTGGGAAGCCATTTCAGTGTCAATGGGCACAGGTCTACCCTTTTCCATTTTCTGCCTGTTGGGCGAATATCCGGAAACGGCGTGCTTCCTCCTCATTTCCCATCGAGGCATATATTCGGCTGATCTTCTGAAAATATAACGAAGCATTTTCCGGATCATCCTGAGCCAGGGAAAGATACATTTCCATGATCGCCGAAGAATGCTGGCCTAAATCAAAGCTGATATCTGCGAATCTTCGTTTGATCAGAGGATCGATGCGGGTATGACAGCTGCGGCACTGATCCATGATTTCGGCATACAGATCCCGGGCGCTTTCAAAATCTCCCAATGTCTCCAATGTGCCGGCAAGCGCAATCGCCAGTGGTTCCTTCCATCCGTATGCCTCCATGAAATTTTGATAGAGAGAGGCGGCTTCCGGGTGTCTCCCGGCCTGAGACAGGGTTTCGCCACGGAGCAGGGCATAGGCCAAAGAGCTTTTAAGGTCATCCGGGCAATCGGCAAGAAGGGCTTCAGCCTGATCAAAGGCCCCCATTTCCCAGTAAACCTCGCAAAGCACCTGATAACCCGGCAGGGCATCCGGATGATATTGGAGAAAGGTCTCCAGCAGACGGCGGGCTTCATCCAATTTCTTCAGGTTCAGGTAGGCCGTGGCCAGCTCAAGGGGGATAATTGAATCCGGGGCAGGGTTCTCCTCCAAGGCATGAGACAGGTCATCGGCTGCAAGATCAAAGTCTCCCCGGTTCAGCGCGAGATAACCGGTTTTAAAGGACCCTCCATAGGAAAGGTAGGCCTCCTGAACCTCTTCGGGCAGTGCACTGCAGAGTGCCATAAAAGTCTCATCGTCCTGATCACCGGTGGTTGTCTCGTCATCGGCGAGGGGCGTCAGGTCAGATTGGGGCACTTTTATTTGAATGTCTCCGGCTGTGAGGCGTGCAATCTCATGCATAAGCTTTTCAACAGCGGATATCAATGCAGGGTCCCGGGTCAAGTCGAGGGCCAATTGAAGAAATCCCATCGCCTCATCGTAATATTCGGACTCCATCAAATCTTCACCGGCCTGCCTGTGTTCGTGTGCCAGGGCCTCTTTGGCCTGAACCAGTTTATCCCGAAGCCTTGTTTCTAATGCATCGTCAGACGATGTTTTTTCCAATGCGTCCAGGGCCTTTTCGAATTCAAGCTTTGCCCTGCCCCAATCGGAGACCTTTAAAAAGGCATCACCCTTCTGCTCGGTCTTTTCAGGATCTTGACTGAAAAATGTTTTGAGAAGCCCCATAAGCTCAGAATCCTTTTGTCCTTATCAAGAACTGTTACCTGACCCCCTTGTTTTCTCAAAGCTTGCTAAACTTAATATGTTAAGAACGTTTTTGAAGTCCTTATACAAGTTCTGAATGATTTTTGTGACCGGACCACTTAGGCAGATCATCGTTTATATCGATAACCCGTATACCATAGAAGATATGGCACGTTGGTTTAAATTTCGTTGGAACTTTTGATACACCCCCGAAATTAAAAAGTGAGGGGAACGCAAGCCACATATTACGTCCTTCATCGGCAATAAGGGTGCCACACATAGCACAACTGACTTTGCAGGGAAGAATTCTCTCGTGTTTATTGAGTTCACTGTTGTAAAAGTTTAGGTGATCAATGCCTTTTGTAATTCTAACGTCATGTTTGTGAAATATAGCGGCCCATTGCATAGGGGCTCCATGCAGTTTTTGACATGCCAGGCAATGACATATTTTTGCATCTACAGGATCCGAGCACACTTCGTATTGTACCGCATCGCAGTGGCAACTTGCACGGTATTTGGCTGTAAAATTAACATCTGTAATCGACGCATAATTTGATCCAAATTCTTTTTTCATGATAATCAATCCGGTTCTTCTCCAATTTAGTTGGAGAAGAGGGTCCAAGGATTCAAGAGTTTGTTTTCTGTAGACTTTATCAACGCCTTTAACATTCCTTCTACCGCCCTTATCCCCTCATTGAGCATTTCTAATTCTTTAGCATTTTTATCCGCCAGCTCTGTGGAGGATCACTCGAACCTTGCCTGTCCCGGCGGGCATTTTGACGGGGAACCTTGAACCCCAGCGTGTCGTAACGCAGTGGAGATCCCGATTTTTTCGGGGAACCCTGAACCCTGGACCCTGAACCCTGAACCTTGAACCCTGAACCCGACCCCCATACCGTTTATTTCCCTTTAGCTCGATCAGCCCGAAAAAGACGGGCCGATGGAAGGATCAAGCATACCACCCACCCCGGTATACTCTTCTCGCTTTCTCATGGTGGAGGAAGACATTAGTTTCGCCACATCCTTACACTGGCATTCGGGGCATTGGGGGGGCGGATCACTGGAAAACAGCAGGAGTACTTCAAAGCAGTGAGAACAGTCTTTACACTCATATTCGTAAATCGGCATTAGCTCCTCCGTAAAAAATTAACAGGTAAATTAAATATTTGGGACTGCCTACAATTCCTAAAAACGACTTTTATAACACTGCACCTAAATTAAATCAATTTATATATTGATGGACGCCCCCCAATTCCAACGTAACCTCTATTGACGCAAAAAAAGAAACGCGTAAATTCAACCCCGTCCCGACCCCAGCCTCCAGTACGCTCCGGAAGTTCCTATCTTCAAATAAATCCCTTAACTGAATGAATTTATCATTCACTTTGCGTTATTATAATTTATCCGATAGATAACGCCAGCCCGATCATCGGAAACCAGGAGGGCGCCATCAGGCATCACCAAGACATCCACAGGGCGACCCCAGGCACGGCCATTTTTAAGCCATCCTTCGGCAAAAACCTCGTAGCTTATCGCTTGGTCTCCATGGAGGCGTACCAGACTGATGCGATAACCTGTTGGGGTGGACCGGTTCCAGGAACCGTGCTCAGCGATGAAAATCTGATTTCGATACAGTTCCGGAAACATTGTTCCTGTGTAGAAGCGCATACCGAGTGCAGCAACATGCGGTCCCAACACCATGGCTGGAGGCACAAACTCTTTACAGCTTCGCTGGCTGCCGAATTTCGGGTCCGCAATGGTTCCCCCATGGCAGTAAGGAAAACCGAAGTGCATACCTTTTTGTGGTGCACGATTCAGCTCGTCGGGAGGCAGGTCGTCACCCAGCCAATCACGTCCGTTGTCCGTGAACCACAGCTCTCCGGTTTTCGGATGCCAGTCAAACCCCACGGTATTGCGAACGCCGTGAGCGAAGATCTCCAGGTTACTGCCATCAGAATTGAACCGCGTAATCGAGGCATATATCTGATTGCTCCCTTCACAGACATTACACGGTGCTCCCACCGGTACGTAGAGTTTATCATCCGGACCGAAACCTATGAATTTCCAACCATGGTGGGGATCCTTTGGAAAACTGTTATTAACAATCACCGGTTTGGGGGGATTTTTCAACCGCGACTCAATACTATCGTATCGTAACACACGGTTCACCTCGGCAACATAGAGGGAACCATTTCTGAAGGCCACACCGTTGGGCATGTTCAACCCTTCAGCAATGGTGATGACTTCATCAGCCCGTCCGTCGTGGTTACGATCCACAATTGCATAGACGTTACCTGCTGAGCGAGTGCCGACAAACAGAGTCCCGCTATCACCGAGAGCAAGTGAACGGGCATTTTCAACATTATTGGCATAGATGTTTATGGCGAAGCCGGTCGGCAAGGTGATATCGTCAAGATGCACACCCTTCATATTCTTCGCAGGAGCACACGAAATTCCCCATATGACGGGAAGTAGAAGGATAAAGGCAATAAACAGTCTTTTCTTGTTTTTTCCGATCATCCTTGCGTGCTCCTCAAGTCATTTTTCCAAAATATTTAAGATCATCTTTCAGCCGTACGATAATGTTCGAACCACTTCATCTCTAAACGCCATACTTTTCTGATCCGCTGATATAATGTCAATCTCAGAAAAAGATGAGACACCGATACCAAGCTCTGAAGCCCTTGCAATTTGTCTCTGATCGAAAATCTTTTGTTGCATAATAGCCTTATTACTGCCAAGGGTCTTAAGAACAGCGACGCCAACCGCATCGATAGCCACACGATCGGTCGAAGCTAAAAAGATATTCCCTTTGGCTCGCTTTCCTGTGGCGGGTCCACCATCCGTAAATACATCGATTCCATCTAACACGATGATGTCAGGCGAAAAGGGTTGATTAATTTCTGCTATCATCTCCTGTTGATGAAAAGACTGGTGCAGCTCACCCATATATTGATACCCATGCCGGAATGTGGGGACGACTCCAACATGTAGTTTCAGAGACAGCGTAAATACACCTCCAAATTGGTGGGTTTTTAAACAACAAGTGGATATAAGGCATTCTGACTCAAGAATGGGTCTTGCGATGCGAAATCCATTTTCCCAATGGCTGTGCTTCGGCTTAAACTCAACCCAATCCTTTGTTTCCAAATCATCAAAATTAATAATATGAACATCCTTTTGGTTTAAAAGAGGAACAACACCCTTTCTATCCAGAACTTCCTGAGTCAGTGGATAACTCCGCTCACCTAAACTGATGGATTTTGCCCCCATATTCCAAATTTCATCAACAAGTGCCATCAAAGTGTCATTGTGAGTTGAGCCCGGAGTCGGATCTGCGGTATTAAAATTTGGTTTTATAAGAACATTTTTATTTTTTACAGGATTGATACCTAAGGCGGATATAGAAGATTTTACGCCTTTTTCCCTGTCTTCTGTTTTTATAAATGCAACTTTGCCCATTTGCTTGCCTTTCCTTTTGAATGTCAACATGTTCCCTTTGTCCCTTAAGTCCATGCATCTATCCATGATTGCAGTTTAACAAAATACTCTATGGAAGTAAGGGCATCATCACAGATCAAGGTTTGTCCCCAAGCCTTCCATTATGCCTGTTTTCAAGGCATTGTGGCTGCATTTGCGAAGTTGCTCAGCGCGGTCTCAATTTTTTTTATGACGTCAACACATTCCGTAATCCCATGACGTTTTGCCAGATATTTTGGATCATTATACGAAAGCCATACCTGCCCCGCTTCATCTTCCCAGATGAGGGCTTTTTGAGGAAGATCGATCGCTACGCTTTGGCCACACTGCATCAGCGGTGTACCGACTTTTGGATTGCCAAAGATAATTACTTCGGTGGGGCGCAACTTTTTCCCCACCTTTTGAGCACCTTCCGCATGATTTATCCTGATAAACACTATCATGTTTTTTGCGATCAAGTTGTTTTCGAGGCGGTCAGCAGTGACCTTGACATCATGAGAACTTTTTATACTAATAATGCCATTGTCAGCACAAGCCAGTGATGCGAAGAATATTATTCCTATTAAAGTAAAGAGTAACTGTCGCATAGTTGATCCTCCTTGTTCACTTGAAAATAACATATGTATTATATCGCTGCATCTTTTTTACCCTATATAGGTTAGAAAACTAAATTGTATGACCTTACCGGATGTCCCACTTAAACTCTTTTGCCCAAAAATTCGGTTTTAGGAATTTACAGGAACCTTTGATGCGTTGATGATATTCTAAAGAACGTTGTCTCAAAAATAGGAAATTATAATTAAATGCCCGTTCCGATTTTCCAACAAGCAACTTATAAACTTATGTACGTCCCTTCGCCCTTTATTTGCTTTCATCACCATGACATGTTTTACACGTAACGGGTGCAGCACCTTCATCTTTCGCTTTCAAATTCATTTTCTTGTTGAAATCCTTGTGGCATCCTTTGCAGTTGTCATGTATGGCATTGGCATGATATTCACGCTTTTGCTCTTTTGTCAGACCCTTTGCTTCTTTGCCTTGGATATAGCCGGGTTTTTTGTGACACTCAATGCAATTTTGAACGTCATCACCTTCTTTTAAATTACTCAGCGGTTTATTGTCTTTATCGTGGTGACACGATCCGCAGCCGTTTTTATAAAGTTCCGGATGTTTCTCTACATATTCCTTTGCATGCTTCATATGTGTAAATGTTTGTATACCCTTGGTATGTTTGGCATATGCTTTGTTGTTCATAATGATAATCTTCGGAAAAGCAATACCCTCATTATCTGGAATGGTCTCAGTTCTAACAATTTCACCAGTCTTCGGTAGTTCAGCTATATTTTTTTTCTCGCTCACACTTTCATGAGAAACCTTTGCTTGCTCCGGTTTCTCCGAGCAACCAGACAGGACACCAAACACTATGCCAATAAAAAGAAATGGACAAATGCTCAACAAAGTAAAGTATAGACTTACACTATATCTATTTCCCTGCATAAAAATATCTCCAATATACTTTTTTAATTATTGGGATTAAGAGTTGCGCTTGATTACAGATATCGACAAAAGCAGGCTAAACAATTCGCTTTTTTTTAATCCAGACATATCATATGTTTGCCGCCAATACCCTCTTATTCCATTGTTTCCTTCACCCGCCCAACTTCACCACTTTCTAAACGGACTTTTATGCCATGAGGGTGAGTCGGCGATTTTGTCAGAATGTTTTTCACTATACCTTCCGTTAATTTTCCGGATCGCTGGTCTTTCTTTAATACGATCCGAACATGAAGACCTGGCGATATTTTTATACGATTTAAATCATCCATGATTTTAATTTTATATCCCCAAAATATTGAATTCCTTCAATAAACTGAATATGTTAAGAATGTCACCCATTTCTCATATGCATTTATATCCTTAAACCCTGAACCTTTGAACGCTGCACTCTTAAACGGTTTTAACCATAGAAACTTATTATTTGATGGCAGGGTTTTGGGGTCTGCGGGGTTTTGGGATCGGGGTTTTGGGGTCTGGCCACGGTAACCGATTATAATAACAGTAAATGAAGCATAAAATAGGCCCTAAATTCGTCTTAAACAACTCTTTTTGACCCCAAAAAAAACTTTTAAGGCCTTATCTAACGCAAAATATGAACGTTTTATACATTATCTCAATATGTTGCTGTGGTCCGACCCTCACTCCACACTAAAAATGAAGCATTAAAAAGACGCGTAAGGGGCTATTTTTAGACTGTCATTGACATACAGAAGGATCTGGATATTGTCAAATCAAGTTTCTTTCAGAACATTTAATCTGACCCCGACACCCATTTTTTTGCGTCTTCAAGATTTATGAAAATTCCAATCTTTGCTGGCAGATCAGCTGCAGCAACTTGATACATTCTTGATAGATCATATTCCAAATCACGGGATACAATAACGGCTACTTTGAATTCAGCACGATTTTTTAATTGAGTCTCAAAGTATCTGGCTAACCTTATAACATCTTGACGATCAAATTTAGAAGCATCAGCATTTCTCATATCCCATATTGAATTCAAATCTTTTTGAAAATCCGTATGTGAGAGTATTGCTTCATATGAAGACTTGATTTCTTCAAAGGTCATTTCACCAGCCACTGTATGGATCATTACTGCTGCCTTTTTATCCACAACTGTATTTACTATCATAACCATATCTCCATAAATATCAGTCTGTGTCCTTTACAGTCTGGGCTTTTTTCGTCTCTCTTTGTTAGCAAGTTCTAACTTTTCAATTATGGCATCAGTCACAAATTCCTTAACATCCATGTCTCTTTCATTACAATAAGTCCGTATTCTTTCCAGCAATTCTTCTGGTATCATTATGTTTAGCAGGTTAGTTTCAGTTTTTGTAGGTGGTGGCCTGTTCTCCATGTTGTTCCTTTCTTTTTCCTAAGATGATAAAAGGCAGGGCTAATGGGCCGAAAAAAAATCCCATTATAAACCAAAACTGTTTGTTATAACCTTTCTTACCAGCCAGATAATAAAGCAACACACCGAAAAGTATTGAAATAAGTATTATAGCTATAAAGCCCATTTATTTATCAATACCCTTAAAAATAAAGGTCGTTTGTAATTTTTTCCACAACTCTAAAATTATTATGAAAGACGCATGGCCAATACTAATTTCATCAGCCTTAGATACATAACGACAAGATTCCATTAAATCATCATTCTCATCTAAACGAAATTCTTTTCTAATATATTCCCCAATTGTAAATTGAAGATCAATCAATTCTTCCTCTGACGTGTTTACTATCATTGTCTTTTCTGTAAAAGACAATTCAGAAGTAAGTCTGTCAACGGATTGGTCAATACTTTTCGGTAATTTCTTAGTGGTCTCGTTCACTTTTTAATATTCCATTTACATGCAGAACATTTTAATACTAACATTGATTCCTCAGACTATCAGTTTTGCCCCCATTTTGATTTCAGTCTCAAGTATTTCTCTGTTAGCTCAGGATCAGCCCAAATATTTAGCTTCTCTATTCTGGCAAGTTTCTCTGCAGCACGAAATTCAGCATGATATTTTTCACTCTTGCCATATTTAGTGTAATACGGTGATAGTCCTTTCCTTACCAAATCAAGGTTTAAATTTCGTCCATCCACAAAAACATAAGCAAGAAGATGTCCATGATTTCCTCTGAGTCTGTCTATTTCAAATTCAAGGCTAACATTTTTGTCAAATACTTTCTTTAGAGTGTAACTTGATGCCACTTTGCCCATTGGGATATTTTGCTTTTTATCAGGATGAACTGATTCAGGGGTATCAACACACAACAGACGAACTTTTTCATACTTTCCACCATATCTGACTACAATAGTATCCCCATCAACGATACCTACAACTTTGTATTGTCCTGCAATGGTAAGTTCTGGAGATATTATGAGCAGGGTTATCAGAAGGGATATTATTCTCAGAATGTTGTAATATCTCATTTCACAACCCTCAGCTTATACGTTTTCCGCAGTTTTTCCCAGAGTTTTTCTATAATGACTAAAGCTGCTGTGCTTTCGTTAAGATTTTTATTTCCGGAAATTGCAAGGCATGATTCAAACAGTTGCTTGTTAATATCTTTCATAAAAAACTGGTTCCTTATGAAAATACTCAAGGAGTAATTGATCACTCTTAGTTCCTCTTTGTCAAAATTTGCCATCCTCACCCTTTCCTCCAAAGTCATGTCTGAGATGATCTGATCTACAGCTTCGTCAACTGTCTTTGGAAGAACTGGTATCTTTTGAAGATACATATCCTTGTAATAGTCTGTGGCTTTTGAACCTTGAGGGGCATCCATTATGTCTAAAAGTAATGCTCCCTCAACTATAATAGTCATGTGTCTATCTATGTTGTGGTATTCATATGTGAAAGGCCCAATAATATACAGTGCATCAATGTTATATGTTTGTATCCAATCATATACAATAGTGGTAGCTTCAAAAGAGGATGTTAATTCCAGATCAACGACAAAAACCTGACGTGAATACTTTATGGTTACTTTTCTGGCAAATTTAGAATCGTCATTTAATTCTCCAGCAGAAATTATGAGTGTGCCAGTTGATTCTTTTACATTTCGTTCGATACAGTATAGGTGATCATCCGTATTCAGTTCTTGGAGTTTATACTTTGAGGGTAGTGTTCCAATCTCTGTCATCCGTCCCCACGGAATGTATCCTCCGTGAGGTATCCCCAAACTCATTGCAGCATCCAAAACAGCTTGATCAGCAACTGTCAGTCCACCTGATATGATTTTTTTAAGCATTATCCTTTCTCTGATATTCAGCCTCTACTTGTTTTAGCTTTGTTTCGAATTCACCAGTTTACTATCGTACTGGGGTTAAACGGTTTTGCATTTCATGTTTAACTTCGGCCTATTTCACCGGGGAACCCGTGAACGTCTGCATTTATTTTATACTTCTTTCTTGTCGGGCCGAAGCTTACAGCGAAGGCTGATAATCAATGATCAAGGTTTGAGCCCAGGCCCTCTTCCGTCTTCCCCTGACATCCTCTTTTAATCAAGGATCAAGGTTTACCCCCGATCACACTCTGAAGAAAAAGTACTTGTCCACACATAGACTGGTGGGAACTTATAAAATTATGTACGTCCCCCAGGGCCTTATAGTAATCCTTTATACTTTAGCATTGTAGTGATTTCTTCCAATGTTTCTTCCACATCAGTAAATGAACTGTGAGGAGGCTGCCAATGATATAGTCTTGAACCAGACTGCTCACCTTTTACGATTGTGGTTACCAAATCAAGATTGACCACAAGCTCTTCTTTCTTAAATCCTGTCAGTTCGATAAACATTAATCCTCCTCTCCTCCGAAAAGATCGCCAATCCCGCTTCCCCTGGTTTTCTCAAACTTTTTCAAAGCCAACAAATTTGCCCTGGTGCTGGCCTGAATCCTATTTATTTCTACTCGAATCTTCATTGGGTTCTCACGCTGTCAATATCCATATTGATACCGATACCTGTTTCATTGATAATTTGGATGACCCCTTTTGAATAGTATTGATCCACGTCGGTGAAATCTCTCACTCTCATGAAGGGACCGCAACCAAATTCGAAATATTGTACATTAAAGTTGGAACAGGCGAAATGTATCCCTGCAGCGGTAATCAGCCCACCGGTCACCGCATCGCCGAGCTGACAGGGAATCCCTCCCGCACTGCATATTGAGGATATCTGAACAGCGGGTGTTATTCCGCCACATTTCTCGAGCTTGATATTGACGCAGTCAACGGCACGTTTTGAAACGAGTTCGAGAACCTTTTCCGGAGAATAAGCTGATTCATCAGCCATTATTTTTACACCGGTTTTTTCCCTTATTTCCTTCAATCCATCGATATCATCTTTATGAACCGGTTGTTCGCAGAACAGAATACCGTATGGTTTCAGTTTCTGAAGTATATCGATGGCCTCACCCACTTGCCATCCCTGATTTGCATCAATGTTGATGTCAATTTCCTTCCCAACAGCTTCACGGACGGTTCTCACCGTCTCGATATCTTGGTCCCTGTTTACACCGACCTTCAGTTTTATTCTGCGAATCCCTTCGGAAATAATATCGCAAGCTTCCTTTTTCATGACTTCGGGGTTGTTCAGCGAAACCGACCTTGCAACAGGCAGTTCCGTCCTGACCGCACCGCCGAGGAACCGGTATAACGGTACCCCTATACGTCTACTTATGATATCGTAAACGGCCATGTCAACAGGCGCCTTTGCCGCATGGTGTCCGGGGAACTCATCCAGAATCGAAGATATATTACCAGTTGATATTTTTTCACCCTTCAGATTCGGAAACAGTTCATTGTTGAGGAATGAAAGGCATTCTTTCCTTGTCTCGCCTGTAATTCTTATCCTGGGAGCACCTTCACCGTATCCTGTGTTTCCCTTATCATCGGTTATCTTCACAATGATATCTTTAGAGAAATCAAGGTTCACCCCACCGGACACTCTCAACGGCGCCTTGATCGGAATGTCTATAGAGATCGCTTCAGCTTCAATTATTTTCATGAAAATCAAACCCCACATTTTCCAATTACCAACAAATAGGAGCTTATATTCTAACGGGCGACATGATTTCCCAAAAAGCAACTTATAAACTTATGTACGT
>CAVVZC010000025.1:0-174623 GCA_963752565.1 uncultured delta proteobacterium
CAAATGAAATTGAATGTTTTCTGGATCCAAAAAGCTGCATTGAAAGTTTAGTTGATTTGTAATAGTTTGATACTTAATGATCGTGTCTCAATATTTCATGAGAGATGTGGGTGGAATGATCTGCGGCCCTTGTAGCCTTGCCATAAAGCGGAGAGGGATCCATGTGGAGAGAGAAAGACATCACTAAGGAATACATCAAGGGAGATGTAATTATACGGGAAGGAGAAATGGGAAAGGAAATGTTCATTATCCGGTCCGGCTCCGTAACCGTGACGAAAGAGCAGGATGGCCAAACAGTGATCCTAACCACACTTAAACGAGGCGACTTCTTTGGTGAAATGGCAATCCTGGAAAGCGCACCCCGAACGGCAACGGTAACAGCTAGGGAGGAAACGCGGGTTGTTGTTTTGAACGTCGGTAGTTTTCTCATCAAGATACGAAAAGATCCTACATTTGCGTTCACCATGCTCCAGAAGATGAGCAACCGAATCAGGTTGTTAAACAACCAGCTACTTAAAAGCCGGACGGGTGAAGATCAAGTAGATATGGGCATAGAGCACGGCGTTATTCGTGGAGAGTACCTGACCCAAGAAGAAGTATCACAGGAAACCCAATGAATCGATTTACTACCCTCGTGTATGAGGAACGCTTGTGCATCGTCTCTGACTTACACCTGGGAAATCCGGCCTTTAATCAAAGCAAATGGCTGAGTGAATTCCTGGCCCATTTATCCGAGCAAGAGACGCAACTCTGCATTAATGGGGATGGTATTGATCTACTCTACCTTTCGGTGCCAAAATTTACGGCTGAGTTGAAAGAGATTTTGAAGGGACTGAAAAAATATTTGTCTCGAGGAGATCGGAAGATTTACTACGTGATCGGCAATCATGACATCTACATGGAGAGCTTTCTGGAAGACTCCAGCATTTTCACAACCGTACCTTTCCTAGACGTTGTTTCCGGCGGGAAGCGGATTCATATCGAGCACAGTCACCTGTACGACCATTTCTTTCTATACTATCCCAGGACTTATATTGCGGTGACCAAATTCCTGGGTGTGCTTATCAAAATCGCACCCTGGCTATTTAATTTCTCGTTCAAGATCGAAGAGGGTTTCAGTTGGCTCAAGCGGAGCAGGTCAGCGGAAAGAAGAGAGCCGGCCGTCGATGATCCCAAGTATCTGCGGATTGCCGAGGAACTCTTCGGTCGCGGATTCGATGCGGTCGTTTTCGGCCACACGCACCGTTTCGGCGTTCAAAAAATGGGAAAAGGCTGCTATGCGAACGCCGGGAGCTGGATGGCGGAACAGGTTCATTACCTGCAGATTGATGAAGGCGATATCCGGCTGATGGAATGGAAAGGGGGGATTGAGAAAACTCTTTCCCCTTTTGAATTTTAGGCTGTAATTTTGATCTGGTCAAGTAAAAACGGACACGCAGTTAAGCGACTTTTGCCAAAGTAAAATTACTCTCAAAAATATTTGGGGTTTTGTATCCCAAAAAACAAATGGAGACAGTGACTGTTATAAAACATTTCAATATACTTGATTACGTCACTCCTGGCATCGTCCCTGGTTCTATAATTGATATCAACGATCCATTCGGTTTTAAGGGAGTGAAATAAACTTTCCACCACGGCATTGTCCAGAAATCGCCCTTTCGGCTCATGCTGCAAATCATGCCGTATTGTTCTAACAGTTTTTGGTATTCGCTACCGGCGTATTGACTCCCACGATCGGAGTGATGAATTAAAACTTTTTCAGGCTTTCGGCGCCAGCAAGCCATCGATAGGGCTTCTTTAAACAGGGGAGCCTTCAAGCGATTGCTCATAGACCAGCCTACTATTTTACGTGAGGTCAAGTCTATGACTACAGCCAGATACCATGGAAATCGAGCGTGTAAAAAAACTTTGATAACTTGCAAATACCTGTGTTCACTCGAAACTGTGGTATGTTAATGACTTATCAAAAATTGATGCCCATTTTATTTTCGTGTAGCTAACCGGTATGTGGAAACGCCTGAATTACTGATATCATAATAGGTGATTGTCAAGTTAAGTAAATACTAATTATAACGATTGCATTATGGGACAAATGGTTTAGTCACTTCACACTTAATCGTTTTTTAGTTAACAGCCCCTTTCATGGACAAAAAAAGTCTGGTCCTTTGCGCAAAAAATCTCTACTCGAAGCCGATCCAAGTCGTTATATCCTCAACCGGTTCCCGCTTGCTGGCAACCTTGTTCGCCGGGAAATTCCAGTTGGGATACCCGATGGCAATGGAAATGACAATCCGTTTGGATTCGGGTATTCCGGCAAATTCGTGTAACACTTCAGGATACGCGATTCCCTGGTTGACGATGCAGGTGCCCAGTCCATAATGGAGGGCGGCCAGACAAATATTCTGAGTTACCGTTCCGATGTCGAAAATCGGCCTGGGATAGGACAACGAGCGATCCATTGAAATAACGATGGCCGCCGGTGCATTGAAGTACCGGAATCCCAGCGCCATCCACCTGTCCCTTTTCTTTAGATCCCCCCTCGGAATATCCATGAGATGAAAAAGCTGTTTGGCAATTTCGATCTGACGCCTCCGATACACGCTGTCCCGGGGCAAACCTTTGGCCGGAAGATCGGGGTGAGGCGGTGCTTTTGATGTCAACTTTTCAATATTGGCCGTTCTGATGATATCCAGTAAATTCCCGGTGACGATGGTAAATTCCCATGGCTGGCTGTTTTCAGCCGAAGGGGCACGGGATGCAACTTCGATGATCTTTTTGAGAATATGTTGGGGAACAGGGTCGGCCGTAAAATCCCTGATGCTCTTTCGTGTTCTGATGGCTTCGATGATATTCACGGGTTAGCTCCTTTTCGATCTTACCTAAAAACTGCATGAAAATTTTTGAAAAGGAAAATATAAACAATATTTATAAACAGATAGATCCGATTTCGAGGTAGATCCGGACGCACGTTGTTGCTGTGGATCAACTTTTACGAATTTTTCAAAATTTTTCACCCTTCAGGATCACCGCTTTCATCCCGCCTATGGCGGGACTGTGTTGCAGAGCGTTTGCGGTAGCTTATTACAGCTTCACACCCTGCGTCTTGCAACTGTGGCGAAATCGGCATTTGCAGATTTTGGGTCTTAAACAAATTGATTTAAATGCGTTTCAGCACACAAGTCTTTTCCGTTGACAGGCGATGAATTTTTATTATAGTAAATAATCTCGCATGTTATTCTCTTTCTTGTAACATTTATGCTTAACCTAGTTCAAGCCTGGATATTTCACCGGTAATTACCACACTCAGAGAAAATTTATAGATAACGCCCCATCAGTAAAAGACGGTGTTATCTTGTATTTTAATAGGGTCTCTAAAAAGGACGCGTGTCGGGCAGGAATATTTTTCATCTAACTTAACAATTGAGAGGTGCTTCAAAATGGCTAAGAAATGGGTGTATCTTTTAGATGAGGTCGATCAGGCAGAAGAGTATGTTGGCGGTGATTGGGATAAAGTGCGCGGATTGCTCGGCGGTAAAGGCGCAAATCTGTCGGAAATGGTTCGCATTGATATTCCTGTACCCCCCGGATTTACCGTTACCACAGAAGCCTGTAATGCCTATCTCGCTTCAGGTGAAACTTTTCCTAAAGGAACGAGAGATGAAATGCTCGAGGCTTTGAAGGCGATTGAAAAAATAACCGGCAAAAAATTTGGTGACCCGAAAAATCCGCTGCTGATTTCCTGTCGAAGTGGCGCCAAGTTCTCCATGCCGGGCATGATGGACACGGTTCTTAATATTGGACTGAACGATAAAACCGCCGAAGGAATGATCAAATTGACCGGCGATGAACGGTTTGTATTCGATTCTTATCGTCGTTTGGTGCAGATGTTCGGCAATGTGGTTATGGAAGCGCCTGATGAGGCCTTTGAGGAAGTCATCACCGAAGCCCGCGCAGAAGCAGGCGTTGAAACCGATGCCGAGCTGTCTGCCGATAATTGGAAGGATGTCATAAAAAAATTCAAAGTAATTTTCAAACAATATGCCGGCCGATATTTCCCAACCGATCCATTTGAGCAGCTTTTTATGGCCACAGAGGCTGTTTTCAGGAGCTGGAACGGCAAAAGGGCCGTTGATTATCGCAATGCAGCAGGGATTTCCCATGATTTGGGCACTGCGGTGACGGTTCAGACCATGGTTTTCGGAAATATGGGGGATGACAGTGCCACCGGTGTTGCTCTGACCCGGGACGGCTCCACAGGAGAAAATAGAATTGAAGGCGATTACCTGACCAACGCCCAGGGTGAGGACGTGGTTGCCGGAATCCGGTTAACCAATGAGATTTTCAGATTAAAAGAAGAGATGCCTGAGGCCTATGGTGAATTTGAGAAAATTTGCAAACAGCTGGATACGCATTATCGTGAGATGCAGGACGTTGAGTTTACCATTGAAAAGGGCAAGTTTTGGATGCTGCAAACCCGCGACGGCAAACGTACGGCCCAGGCCGCGGTCCGAATCGCCGTTGAGATGGTGGAGGAAGGGTTGATCACCAAAGAAGAAGCGGTGATGCGTATCAGTCCTGCACAGGTCGACTTTTTTCTGCATCCACAGTTTGACCGGGAGGCAGTAAAAGAACTCAAAGCCAAAGGAGAAATGCTGGCCAGAGGTCTCAATGTTTCACCCGGAGCGGCATTCGGCGTCGTCGCTCTGGACGCGGATATTGCCGAGTTGTGGTCAAAGGAAGAAAACAAGAAAGTGATCATGGTTCGACCTGAAACCCGTCCGGACGACGTACACGGGATGCTCGCATCAGAGGGCATTCTCACCAGCCGTGGCGGTCGTACCAGCCATGCGGCTTTGGTTGCCCGCCAGTTTGGTAAACCCGCCGTGGTGGGCGTGTCTGAACTGAAAATTGATATGGTCAAACGCCAAATGAAAGTCAAAGACAAAGTCATCAAAGAGGGTGACTGGATCTCAATTGACGGCACTGTCGGCGAACTCTATCTCGGAAAGGTTAAAACAATGGTGCCGGACATCAAAGATCCGTTGCTGATGAAGCTACTTTCATGGGCGGATGAGTTCCGACGCCTGGGTGTATGGGCAAACGCCGATTATCCTGCCGATGCTCAGCGTGCAAGGGAGTACGGCGCAGAAGGTATCGGCCTGTGTCGCACAGAGCACATGTTTTTCGAGGGCGAACGTCTGCCTTTTGTGCAAAAAATGATCATGACAGATCTGCCAAGTGAGCGGCGTGAATCACTTGCGGCGTTGCTGCCTTTTCAAAGAGAAGATTTTGCAGGTCTTTTCCGCGCCATGGACGGATTGCCCGTCATTATCCGCCTGATCGATCCTCCTTTGCACGAATTTTTACCCAACCACATTGATCTGCTGCGTGATCTGACAGATCACAAGATTCGTCTGCTAAACGCCGGAACCCTCGAAGAAATCGATACGCTCTTGGACAAGATCGAAAAGGAAGAACACATTCTCAAACGGGTGGAAAGTCTGCACGAGTCAAATCCCATGCTGGGTCTGCGAGGCGTTCGGCTGGGCATCCATATTCCCGAAATGACCATTATGCAGGTCCGCGCCATTTTTGAGGCGGCTTGCATGGTGGCCAAAGAGGGCATCGACGTGCACCCCGAGGTGATGATTCCTTTGACCAGCCATGTGAACGAGCTGAAAGTTCAGCGAAAGATCCTTGAGGCCGAGGCCAAAAAGGTTATGAAAGAACAAGGCATTAAGCCGAAATACAAGTTCGGAACCATGATCGAGATCCCCCGTGCTGCTTTAACTTGCGACCAGATCGCGGAATATGCCGCTTTTATATCCTTTGGGACCAATGACCTGACCCAGACCACGTTCGGTATTTCCAGAGATGATGCTGAAGCCGGGTTTTTGATTGAATACATGGAAAAAGAAATCCTGCCGGAGAACCCGTTCGCCGTCATCGACCGCGACGGGGTGGGCATGCTGATGGAAATAGCGGTTCAAAAAGGGCGGTCCGTGCGGCCCGATCTGGAATGCGGTATCTGCGGAGAACACGGCGGTGATCCGGAGTCGATTCAGTTGTGCCATGAGCTGGGGTTGACATATGTTTCTTGCTCCCCATTCCGCATACCGGTTGCACGTCTGGCTGCCGCTCACGCAGCCCTGCGTGAGAAAAAGGCTGAAAAATAGTTAAACCTAAACAAATAATGATCACGAAAACACGAAATGTTGAAAGCACGAAATAATATTAAACTTTCGTGTCTTCGTATTTTCGTGCTTTCGTGATGTATTCATCGGGAGGACGTTGTATCATGGCACTGTTTCTTGTTCAACACGGCAAAAGCCTGCCCAAGGACAAAGATCCCAAAAAGGGTCTTTCTCAAGAGGGAATTGCCGAAACCGAACGCATTGCCCAGGTCGCCAAAGGATATGCGGTTGGTGTGTCAAAGATAACCCACAGCGGAAAGACCAGAGCCCGTCAGACCGCTGAAATCTTTGAAGCAGCCCTGAAACTCCCGGGCGGGGTTCATGAGAGCGGCGGGCTGAGTCCCTTGGACGACGTGACCGTTTTTGCCGACACCATCGACAGCACAAAAGATGTTATGCTGGTGGGGCATCTGCCGTTCATGGAACGGCTGACCGCCTATTTGATCACAGGTTCTGCAGAAAAACCGGTATTTAAGTTTCAAAACAGCGGGATCGTCTGTCTGGACACAGACCCGGCCACCGGGTCCTGGGTGATCAAGTGGACTTTGATGCCCCATATCGGGTAAGCATTATCCATAAAAAAATCGCCGAAGGCTTGACCAGAATCGGTAAGCCTTCGGCGACGGATTTACATTGCATTATACTGCAGACCTCGCTTCAAAGCTTTCAGCGATATCTGCAAAGTGTCTTATTGTTTGACCTCTTTGCTTTCAGGGGCCTCTTTAGCTTCAAGGCCACTTTTAAATTCTTTTTTGGAAATCTTTTTGACTTCAGAGTTCTGCAGCGTCACGCTGGTTTCGGTTTTTTTATCCGTGAATTTTATGGCGCCGCCGGGTTCATTTTTAATTTTCGTTGTGTAATAAACATGACCGCCGGCCGGGTCTTTGACCATATAATATCCCCCGCAGCCCGCAATCCCGACTAAAAAGAATATCGTCAGTACAAGTGCTAAAACTTTGTGTCTCATTTTTCCTCCCTTTTTGTTTTGGTATTTATCTTTTGTAAAAATGTTTTATTTTTATAATATTAAAATACGTTAAAGACAAGATATAATTTTTCATAAAAAACCTGGGTGAGAAGGATCGTTATGCACGATACCGTCAATGCTAAAGTTCGGTTTTTGAGCCCATACATAATTGTCTGCGTGGGTTTACTAATTATCGTGTTCATCGTGGGTTTAACCGCTTGTTCAACAAAAAAGCTTAATGAAATCAATCTGATGCCCGCACCGGACGTCTACGAAGAAGGCGCAGGGGGTGCCGCTGTAGTCGGCTACCGCACCGCAAGCGGTATCTTTGACAAGCGCCCTGCAACATCGTCCCGCCATAGGCGGGATAAAATCGGCATTCCCGAAGGGTTTCAAATGATGACAATTTTTTGAATAAATACATTTACTTATTGGTTGAGACCTATTAGCAATTTTAGCAATGTGTATTTATCTTAAATTATTAATTTTTTTAAATTCCTGTCACTATTTGAAACGCTCGGTTTAGGTCAAAAGGTGTTGACGGATCTTTCAAGAAAAAGTATGGTATGACAGTGATTAACATACAGCGAGGTGTTAAGAATGATGGAAACCAAGGGTCTTGACAAGCTTTTTGCACCAGATGTTTTAAAACAGCTATTTCCAAAAGACCGATCGGACCAATTTTTTGATGCCCTTTACGGAGATGCCGGAGAAGGTGCTTACGACATCAGTCTCGAATTCATCGGCTCTAAAGAAAACCGGCTTGAGTTTATGCTGCGTTTGACCCAGCGACCCGGAAAATGTATCACCTGCAGTCTTACCTACGGCCTGCCCGAAGTCTTTACCCGTCATCCGATCATCAACATCAACGGGCTGGTTCAAAACATCGGAGCACTCCTTGACGGCAGGGGCCAGTGCGTTGACTGGCAACTTAGGCCCACCCAGGAAGTGTCGAATGATGTACATGTTATACCCTTTATCATTAACTTGGAAACCTGACCCAAACACATAAAATTAAAACTAAGTACATGTTTTCATTAAGGGATATTGTGGGCATCGCTGTTCAGATCGAACAAAACGGCGAGAAAATATACAGACGAGCAGCGGAAAAAATTGAAGATCCTTCGCTGCGCCCCCTGCTGCAATGGCTGGCTGATCAAGAGGTCAAGCATGTGGAATGGTTTGCAACTCTCAAAGATAAAATCGCAGACACCGGAGAACATCCCGAACAGGAGAAATTCGGCCGGGCGTTATTGCAGGATGCTGTGGGGACCCACAGCTTAGCGCTGGAAGATGCGGATTTTTCCGCCATGGAACAGGTTCAGGACCTGATCAATCTGGTCGTGGAATTTGAAAATGACACGGTGCTGTTTTACAAAATGCTCCAGCCCCTGATCGAAGATCAGGAGACCCTCGACCAGTTACATGCCATTATCAAAGAAGAAGAGGATCATGCAGAGTGTCTGAAAAAGGTGCTGTCTAAATCTTAAGTCGAGGATGATAAAGGCTGATTTTATGTCCATGACACCACTATATTATGGTGTCAGATCTTTTACAATCACCAAGTATTTAAATATCGAATATCGAATATTGAATGATAAATGTCGAAGTAAGGTTCCAGTGAATTGGACGGCCGTAATTCACGGGATAAATATTTTATCATTTTAATTCGTTTAAAAAGACTGAGCGACCAGACTTCTCCAATGTAACTTTAACTAGGACGGATGAAAGTGATTCCACCAATCGTCAATGAATACTACACCTCCGTTTAACTATGGCCGGATAGACAGGTATGGATTTATTTAGCCGATCTAATTATAATAGCAGTAACAATCCCCCATATCAGGTTAAAAAAGACAACAAACGCCGGCGTGAACATGCCGAGTTCCATTCCAAAATAACCTTTTCCGGCTTTTAGCGGAAACACCACCAATAGTTGGACAAGGGTGGGGAAAATACTGATTATCGCGCCCTTTGTAATGAGCTTGGTATTCATAAAGGGCAAAACAAATACCAACCCAAATAGCCCTCCCCAAACGATCCTCGGGTATAACCAGGAAACCTCCAGGGCCGGCGCAATGGTCACCCCGAATTGTTTTGTGATTCCGTACTCACCGAATGCCCACACTGCCAGGCTGTTTGCCAGTGCCCCCAGGCATCCGGCTGCAAAGCAGATGAGTAGTTTTTTCATATCGTTATCCTATTGTTTTTGGACTGTCGGGCAATGCCGAGAACTTATTGCTCTAACTTTCTAATTATATGCTCTAAAATGTTATGCTTTTTTGCTTTTCGCCCACTCAGTGAAAAGCAAAATAAAACCCAAAAACTCTGCGATCTTTGCGGCTCTGCGGTGAGCAATAAATAATTCAACATTTATTAGGGGTGGTAATCGACATTATGTTTCGAATTCTCCATGCAGTTCACCCATCCGTATCCCCGAACAGGTTTTTCACCTTATTGACATCGTTATCTATAAATGATAGAAATCATATTGAAAACTGTCAATACGCAATCTTACCTTTGGGCATCATATATCATACCTAATCTGAGAACTGCAATGGGGGACCGCGGCAATGGGGGTCGGGCCACAGCAACATATAGAAATGATATATAAAACGTTCGAGTTTTGCGTTAAATACGGCCTTAGATGGCTATTTTTGACGCCCAAAACACACGTTTAAGAGAACCTGAGTATCCAGGCAAGGAGTCTGTCATCATTTTCTCCAAGTCGGTGGTGCAGCTCATCTCGCCGTTAGGCATCAAATCTCAAGGGAACACAGCAATGAGAAATGTCATTCGTCAAACTGTAGTATTGCCGGCTTTGGCTGAAACGTTATTTTACATGTACTTAAATCCCTCCACACACCAAGCAATCACGGGTGGATCCGTTGAAATTGGAGATGAAAGAGGCTCTAAATTCAAAGCCTTCAATGGGGTCTTGACAGGGACGATCCTTGAAGTGATAAAACCGAGGCTGATCATACAATCGTGGCGTTCGAATGCATTTAAGGCCGAGGACTCGGACTCCACTCTGATCTTGTCTTTCACTCCGGAAGGAGATGAGGGGCAAATTGACTTGATTCACTTAGATGTGCCCGACCATGACTACGACGGGGTAAACCAAGGTTGGGAGAAATACTACTGGGCACCTTGGCGCGCATATTTGGCAAGCCTGTAAAGGAAATTGATGTCCAATCTTAAATAGTGAATAAAAGATGTTTTATATGTAAATCCAAGAGCATATCGCAAGCAGAAAGTGGAGCAGGCGACACTGCACACTTGGGTTGCAACTGCGCTATACTTGCCTTATTAGGTGGGGAAAATGACGACTAAGGAATTTGGGATATCCTATAAAATTATAACGTTTAAGGTTTTACAAAAAAACAAAGATTTTAGATTTTAAGGAACAAAAAAAGGAGGAAGAAATGGCGACAAAGGAAGAATTAGAAGAAAAAGAAGAGGATTGCGAATCTACTGAAGAATTTGTTGAATTGGCAAAGGAAGTCGTTAATGAATTGTCAGATAAAAAATGGGCCGCGAACCTTATTGAAGAAGGTGTGGACTGGGCGGAAACCACGGATGATTTTATAGCCCTTGCAAAAGGTTCATTTGAGGTATTGGAAGATAAAGAGAAATCAAACGAATATCTGCTGCAAGGCAGGGATTATTGTATGAATGCCCAGGAGTTCGTAAACCTTGGCAAAGCAGCATCAGATATAGGCGATGCCGAAGCGGCCAAAGAAATATTTTCCGCCGCCCAAGGCAAATGCGTCAAGGTTAAAGATTTCCTGGATCTTAGCAAAAGCATCAATGAGGTACTTTCAGACCCGGAGCTGGCCAAGGAGACCGCGAACAAGGCACTGGATAAATGTAGCACGGCTGCGGACTATAATGAATATGCCAAGAATGTGCTTGACGTATTTGACGATAAGAACTTGGCAAAGGAAGTCTACGATAAGGCAGTTGAAACCTGCAAAACCGGAAGCGATTTTGGGGCGATAGCAAAGGGTGTTCTGGATAACCTTTCCGATAAGGAACTGGCTAAATCTATTTTTGAGAAGGCAGAAAATCAGATTGATTCGGGAGTTGATCTGTTAAAATTGGCCGAGTCTGCCGTAGCGGATTTGGGAGATGAAGAATATGCCAGAGCAATTTATAAAAAATCTGAAGGAAAGCTCGAAAGCGGCGATGATTTGATGAAACTTGCAGAATCGTTGATGGGCAAACTTAACGATAAGGACCTGGCGCTGTCAGTTTATAAAACTGCGGAAACCAAATTTAGCGACTATGAAAATTACATCAAACTGGCCAAAGCCGCCTTCAAAGATACTGGTGATGCTACGTTTGCCGGCAGTGTTTACCAAAAGGCAGCCGGCACAACCCAAGATTCCGGCAAACTGGTGGCGATTGCGGCTGCCTTGGCTGACGAAATGGATGATAAACAAGGTGCATTTGACGAGCTAAAACGGGCAGAACAATTCGTAAATACCGCGGGTGATTTTAAAAAGACTGCCGATGCCATCATCAAGTACGCAGACGATCAGCAATGGATTAATGCCATTAACGATCAACTTGAAAAGCGAGAGGCTCACAAAGATCTTTATAAAGAATATGTTGGGCGGGAACAAGAGTGCGAAACAAGCAAATCCCTGTCTATTTTGGCTCATGAGGTGATTGAGAAAACAGCTGACACTCATTATGCCAGAAAGCTTTACAAAAAGGCTGAAGGCGTGTGCACGTATTTCCCTGATTATCTCCATTTAGCCGGCGACATTTATTCTGATCTCAACGATGCAGATTGGATACGAACAATTTATGAAAAACAGCTCGAAAAATGCGATGATTCCCACAAGTATAACGATTTGGCAGATGGAATAATTGCCACCTTGAAAGATAAAGAATGGGTTAAGAAGATCTATTCGGGATTAGAAGAACACTGCGACAAGGAGACAGATTTTATCAAACTGGCCCGTATGATTTTGGCAAAATTGGGCGATCGAGATTGGGCCAAAAAACTTTTGGGCAAGGCTGAGGAGAAAGGTCAGGATATATTTGGGTACACCACTGTAGCATGGAATGTGCTTGACATTCTATCCGATAAGGAGTGGGCAACGTCCATCTACAATAAGGCCGAAGCGAATTGCAATAATCAAGATGATTACGAAAAGCTGATTTCCGAAGTCCAGAAGCAAACGGCTGACGATGACCTTCTCCGGCAAATACACAACTCTGCCGAGAATAAGTTTAGTGAAACAAGAGATTTTATTTATTTAGCCGAAAGCATCTTAAGGCGTTTTTCTGATACCCCATGGGCCAGGCAGGTCTATGCAAAGGCTGAAAAAGCATCTGATGCCAATACTTACATGTTTGAGTTGGCGACCAGCATTGCCAACAAGCTGGATGACGGAAAATGGGCATCTCGGTTGCGAAATATGTAGGCTTTAGCATATCGCTATAAAATCTAAAAAAAATAGAGGTGCTTTGGGGACAAGAAAATTTCAGGGACATCTATTCGATTCCTGAGGAATTAAGACAAAAACTTTCGTTTACTTCCAGGGAACTTATCGAAGTTAGCGAACATTTTTATATGCAAATATTTGTTAAAATATAAATTAAAGGCATCTAACGTTGCTCTCACAGGCGATAGTTAACCGTTGCGGCTAAAGAACCCGTTTGCCCGAGCAAAAGGAGCAATATAATGAATTATCGAGCCCTTATTTTCGATGATCAAAAAGAGATTCGGCAAATATTGTGGTCACTGTTCGATAACCGAGGATATGAGGTATTTACTTTTCCACACCCGGGTTTATGTCCCCTGTCTGAAGCGCATGAGTGCCCGTGTCCAAAAGATCAAGCTTGTTCAGACGTAATTGTATCAGACGTGGATATGCCTTTTAAGGACGGGTTCGCTTTTATTGAAGAACAAATTAACAAAGGATGTAGATGTAATCATATTGCACTGATGTCCGGAGCTTTCACCAAGGAACACTTTGCTAAAGCAAATTCATTAGGAATAACGATATTCAAGAAACCATTCCGACTTTCAGAAATAAAACATTGGCTAGATCAAATTGAAAAAGATATTGCCCCGAAAAGAAAATTGTCAGATTGGTTTTTAAAAAGAATACCACAAAATAAGGAAGAATAGCATAACAAGCGTTTGCAAAACCGACCGGTCACAGCGTCGCTTTTTCAAAATGCTTTGTTTATCGATCAGTGATATTATATACAGCCAATTAAATGATGATCACAAAATTGCCAAAAGGTCTAACAATCAGGAGTAGCAAGCCTTCAGATCACCAAAGAATCATCGCCATAATGAAAGACTGGTGGGGGGGAAGAGATCTGACATGGATGTTGCCGAAACTGTTTCTTGTCCATTTTTGCGACACGTCATTCATTATCGAAAAAGGTGACAACCTCATGGCTTTCTTGATCGGGTTTCTATCACAGTTAAAAACCAATGAAGGTTATATTCATCTTGTCGGGGTTCATCCCAATTATCGCGGGATGGGGCTTGGAGAATTTTTATACCATCGTTTTTTTCAGATTTGCAAAGAAAATAACCGCGACATGATCAGGGCCTGCACATCGCCCGTAAATAAGGGATCCATTGAATTTCATAAAAAAATCGGATTCGATATTTTGAAAGGGGATGCTGAAGTTGATGGTGTTCAGGTGTCGCTGGATTACAATCATCCAGGCGATTCGAAGGTGTTGTTTGAAATAGAAATTTAAAACCTATCTGCAAGCCACCTCAAAAATACATCTAACGACCCATTACAGTAATTGAGCGAAAGCCAGGGCCAGGTTACAGAATGGTTAACTGGTATTTGGAACGACGAACTCTTGCAAAGGCAACTCTCCTGTGGATTTAAAGGGGATCGTCGAAGGCATTGTGCCTTCTCCGAGCCGGAGACGGCCTGTGAGTTTATATTCAAGCTTTTCGGTTTTAGCCAGAACCCGCAATACCCTCACAACGTCTAAAACCGATGAATACAGCGTCATCGGAATAAGGGCTGTTTCATAGGAAGGGATATTTATTTTGACATTGGCCACGCCGGTGGCCAACCGTTTGCCGTTGAGTTCCAGATCGCAATTGAGTCCCTTGATTTCCATGGGGATATCATTGGTGTTAAAGACGCGCATTTCGATATTGAAAACCGACTCAAAGATCTTTATTTCCTGAACGTTAAAGTTTGCAAGGGTTATTCGAGGGGTCTCCATCCGTTTACCCCATCCCGCACAACCGGACAATATCAAAAGAATAACGATTAACCCGCTGAATAAGCTTATGTATTGACGTAATGGAATCATGTCCTTATCCGCCTTTCCCGTGTTTTGAAGCACTGTATTGCGTTGATGAGTTTGTGAGCTAAGTTACTCAAGTTTCGCACCCTTTATTTTCAGCAACATCAATACAGCATGGCTGCCTGAGACCTAAAAGGCTTTTTAGCCTCATTCGGATGAGAAACTGAAGTTCATTATTTTTCGTTATATGAATATTGGGACACGCTCACTATAGGATAACAGCGGTGCTGTGTCAACGGACCGGGCATTAAAAAGGGGGTTGTCTGCCCGCAAATTTGGCCAAGGCTTTTCCTATTTGTGCTTCAGTGAAGGGTTTTTGAAGGATATCATTGACCCCTGAGGCATATGCCGCTTCATTGTCCTGCGCCTCGTTCTGGGTGGTTACCATGATAATGGGCAGTTCACCGTCACTGTACCATTGCCGGCTCCGCTGCATTGGCGTTGCTGAAAATTAAGGGTTCGAAGCTCAAATAAATGAGGTGAATCATACCGCCAGATCGGTTACCCCAGAAAAGCCTTGACACATTTTAAAATTCGGTTTGTATATGAAACATGGAGCATTTAATAAATAAAAACAGCCTGACCCAACAGATCAGGCTGCCGGCGAAAGTGTTGAAGGAGCGTTTAGGATGGAAATGATTTCAGTGGAAAATCATGGCAAGGTTGTGTTTGCAAAACTGAATCGCGGCGTTTCCAATGCATTGAACCCAAAGGTGGTTAAGGAACTGGAAGCGGTCTTGAAGCAGATAAAAAACGACGCCGGTATAAACGGTCTTGTTCTGGGGAGTTCCAATGAGAAGTTCTTCTCCATCGGTTTTGATATTCCGGAGCTGTTTGAGATGAACAGGGATGTTTTCAGAGGCTTCTATCGTATGTTCAACCATGTCTGTTCGGATCTATTTACACTGCCCAAACCCACGGTTGCGGCAATAACGGGCCACGCCATTGCCGGTGGGTGCATTTTGGCACTGTGTTGTGACTATCGGTTCATTGCAAAAGGACACAAGTTGATGGGCCTAAACGAGGTCAAGCTGGGCCTGCCGGTTCCGTATCTGCCGGACAGGTTGCTACACGCTCTGGCAGGGGTTTGCAAGGCACGTGAGATGATGGAAAGTGGCAAGTTCTATCCATCGAATGAGGCACTTGAAATGGGCATCGTGGATAAGATTCTACCCATTGAGAATGTTGTGAAAGCGGCCATCGAACACGCCGACACGTTGGGGTCGCTGCCCAAAGTGGGGTATGAGATGATCAAACAGAATCGGGTGGAGGTGATCGAAGAACAGGTGACGGTCCGGCAGGATGAGAAGGAGGCATATTTCATCGAGAGCTGGTATTCGGATGAGGCGCGTAAATGCTTGAAAGAAGCAATGAAGAAATTTTAAACACCCACCTTTTTTAGGAACGATTCCAACGGATTATTCGCATTACCGATATCGCTTTTCCAGATCAAGCAGGGTCTGTTTCACTGCAATACCGCCACCGAAACCGGTCAGTTTCCCACTGCGGCCGATAACACGATGGCATGGAATGACAATGGATATGGGATTTCGGGCATTTGCCTGTCCCACGGCACGACTTGCTTTTGAATTTCCAATGTTCTTGGCCAGTTCGCCATATGAAATGGTCTCTCCATATGGAACCCGACGAAGGGCTGTAAGTACCTTTTTTTGAAACGGTGTCACGTTCAGACAAATGTCCAGGGAAAACGCTTTCAGTTTTCCAGCAAAATAGGCTTCAAGTTGGCGTACAACCTCTTGAAGGGGCTTTTGGTTTTCCACCCAATGGTCTTCCGGAAAGGAGCGTTTTTTCCCTTTGGGGAAGCTGATCAGATGCAACCCTTTATTGTTTCCCGCCACCAAAAGCTTTCCCACAGGGCTTTTCATATATTGATAATAGATCATTTTGACATTTTCCCTTTGTTAAAACCTTAAAAGTTACCCTCGAATATCACAGACTCCTACATAACAAGCAACCATAAAATATTAACAGTAATGGCATAAAATATGTTTCAATTAGATCTGTGATTCTGAAAAGTGCCTCATATTTTAAAGTATTTTAAATATGAGTTTTCACGAAAGCCTATAAAAAACCATATCACATTTTTGCTTGACTTGGTATTTAGTTTCTATTATTTAAATACGTCTACATTTGATCCCCAGTAGCTCAGTTGGCAGAGCAGATGGCTGTTAACCATCTTGTCCGCGGTTCGAGTCCGTGCTGGGGAGCCAACAAACTACAGGCCAGTCATATCTGGCCTTTTTTATTATGAAATATTGGGTTTATATTCTTCAAAGCCAGAGCACGGGCCGCCACTATTGCGGCTATACCAATTTGACGGCATGTTGGCGGTATGGTGATGAAAGTAACAATTATATAAGGACTTTTTACAATTCCGTGCTGGCCAAAATATACAAGCCCCAGTCTGGATAGATTGGGGCTTTTTAATCTACGATTTATAGAACATCGTTTTTAACGAAACCCGGATAAATCTTTCACAAAAGCGTTACTCGAATTTCGGTGTTTACAGTTTTTTCATTCTCAAAGAAAGCTCATCAAGCTGAGCCTTGTCGGCTTCCGAAGGGGCATTGGTCAAAAGACATGCCGCTTTCTGGGTTTTCGGGAAGGGGATCACGTCCCGTATTGAAGGTTGTCCGCAAAGGATCATCACCAGACGATCGAAGCCGAATGCAATTCCCCCATGAGGCGGTGCACCGGAATCGAGTGCCGACAGCAAAAATCCAAACTTTTCCTCATAGGTTTTTCGATCCATACCCAATGCTGCAAATACCCGCTCCTGCAATTCCCTTTGGTGGATACGGATACTGCCGCCGCCAATTTCCGAGCCGTTTAGCACCAGATCATACGCCCGTGATCTGACAGAAAGCGGGTCTTTCTCCAGCAGATCATAATCTTCTTCAAGGGGGGCTGTGAACGGATGGTGAAGGGCCTGGTACCGTTTTTCACTTTCATCGTATTCCAGTAATGGGAAACGGGTCACCCATAAAAAACTGAAGGTGTTCTCTTGAACTAACCCAAGTTTTTTCCCGAGAAAGTTGCGAAGATTTCCCAGTGCCTCGTTGGTGACTTTGGGCTGATCGGCCACAAAAAATACGAGATCTCCGGCTTGCATATCGATGCGCTGTGCAAGTGCCTGTTTCTCATCCTCGGTGAAGAATTTTGCAATGGGAGATTGCCATGAATCTTCATGCACCTTGATCCATGCCAGTCCCTTTGCCCTATAGACGGCAACAAGCTCGGTCAGGTCATCGATCTCTTTTCGTGTAAAATTGATGCAGCCTTTGGCATTCAATGCCTTGACAATACCGCCTTTTTTAACGACATTGGCAAAGACATTGAACCCTGCATTTTCCACAATATCTGAAATGTTTACAAGTTCCAGATCGAACCGGATATCCGGTTTGTCCAGCCCGAAACGGCCCACGGAATCTTCATAAGAAAGGCGTGGGAAAGGGGTCTTAATATCGATGTCCAGAACGTCTCTGAAGAGTTTGATCATGAGTCCTTCCGTAACATCCATTACATCGCCTTCCCCGACAAAAGACATTTCCATGTCGATCTGGGTGAACTCCGGCTGGCGGTCCGCTCTGAGGTCTTCGTCTCTAAAGCATTTCACAATCTGGTAGTAGCGGTCAAACCCGGAAATCATTAAAAGCTGTTTGAAAATCTGGGGTGACTGGGGAAGCGCGTAAAAAAGACCTGGATTCACCCGGCTGGGAACCAGATAGTCCCTTGCGCCTTCCGGAGTGCTGCGGGTCAGCACCGGTGTTTCAATGTCGATAAATCTTCTACCGTTAAGGTATTGCCTCACAGAGGCGGAAGCCGCGTGCCGGTTTATAATGTTCTTTTGAAAAAGCGTTCGCCTGAGATCGATATGTCGGAACTTTAACCGGATATTTTCCGAAACATCCACGTTGTCTTCGATTATAAACGGCGGTGTTTCTGCGGCATTGAATATTTTGAGTTCCGTGACAAAGACCTCAATTTCACCGGTTTTCAATTTGGGGTTGGTCATGCCTTCCAGTCTTTTGTCCACCTTCCCGCGTATGCCGATGACGTATTCACTGCGGAGGACATGGGCCTTTTCGTGAACCTTGGGGCTGACCTCGGGGTTGAAAACAACCTGCGTGATTCCCTCTCTGTCTCGCAGGTCAACAAAGATCACCCCGCCGTGATCCCTCCGCCGCTGTACCCACCCCATCAACAGCACTTCTGTGCCGACATCGTTTGCACCGAGTTCGCCGCAGGTATGGGTCCTTCTCATATTTCCAAGTTTATCTGACAATGGAGTGACTCCTTTCTATTCCTCTAATTCAGTTAATATCTTAATGCTCAAGTTTTGCACCCTTAATTTTTAGTAACGCTCATAACGTGTAGCAGGCAGGGAAAATTTATTCCGGCCTGCTATGCCAATTTCGCTTTGATATTCTCTACAACCCGGTCAATGGGGATCGACACCTGGTCTTTTGTCTTCATGTCGCGTAATATCACCTTGCCTTCTTTAATTTCGTTATCCCCCACGATCAAAACATGTTTTGCCCCCAGTCGATGGGCCCGCTTCATTTGGCTTTTTAGGCTTTTGTCGCCAAATTCCATTTCAGCGTTGACGCCCTCAAGGCAGAGTGCACAATTCCATTCAAATGCAAAAGAACGGCTCTTTTCGCCCAGAGCGGCGATAAAAATGTCAGGGGTTTTGACGAGATCGGTGCTGTTTGAGCCGGCAATTTCTGCTAATCTATCCAACCCGATGGCAAAACCTGTTGCCGGAATATCGGGTCCTCCCAATGCCTTGATCAGACCATCATACCGACCGCCGCCTGCGATGGCATTTTGTGCGCCCAATACATGGGTTTGAATTTCAAAGGTTGTCCGCGTGTAATAATCCAGACCTCGAACCAGACCTTTGTCGACCACAAATGGAACGTTTAGCGCTGAAAGGGCCGTTTGGGTGGTTTCAAAGTGTTGATCACAAGCCGGACACAAAGAATCCAGAATAGACGGTGCGTCCGTCATGGCCGTTCGGCAGGAAGGCACCTTGCAGTCGAGTACACGCAAAGGATTCCGGTCTTTTCGCCGGACACAGTCTGAACAGAGATTTTCATTTAAAGATGTTAAAAAATCTGAAAGTGCTGTCTTGAACATTGGACGGCATTCAGGGCATCCCAGTGAATTGATATGGGCATTCACATCGGAAACAGACAGTTTTGAAAAGAGTGTTATCAGGATAAAAATCAGCTCAACATCAGCCAGGGGTGAATCCACACCAAAAATTTCAGCATTGATCTGATAGAACTGCCGGTATCTTCCTTTTTGGGGCCTCTCTCGACGAAACATGGGACCGATGGTATAAAATTTCCGGACCGGATCTGTTGCATACAGTTTGTGCTGGATATAGGATCGACAGACCGATGCGGTGGCTTCGGGCCGAAGGGTGATCAGATCTCCCTTTCTGTCAGGGAAGGTATACATCTCTTTTTCAACAATATCGGTATCCTCACCAATGCTTCTGGCGAACAGCTCGGTGCGCTCCATGATCGGGATACGGATTTCTTTGAATCCGAAATCTTCTAAAAGAGACCTGGCCGTATTTTCAATCTGCTGCCAGAGTTCCACTTCACCCGGAAGGATATCCTTAAATCCTCTGATTAGCTGTATCATCCTTATTTTTTTTCCCACCTCAAAAGTTCCGCCACCTTACTCAGGGTGCTCCCCTCTTTGATCTCCTCTCGTATGCGGTTTTCCCTCTCAAGTACATCCATGCTCCGATTGGCATACTCTACGGCAATGGCTTTCGGCAGTAACACCACCCCGTCGTCATCCCCCAGTAGCCAGTCTCCAGGCTCTACGCGCATATTGCCCACTGTTACAGGAACACCAATCTCTCCGAACCCTTTGGGCTCGCCGGCATTGGGCATAACAAGTCTACTGAACGCCGGAAATTTCATGTCGATAATTTCAGGGCTGTCTCTCAGGGCGCCGTCGATGACAACACCGCCAAGATTCCTTTGAACCGCCGAATGCGTTGCCAGCTCTCCCCAGAGCGCAGGCCCCGCCCCCCCGGCGTCGATAACAACAATTTCACCCGGCTGTGCCACATCAATGGCCTGAACCGGTTTGGCCCAGTCTCCGGGATACGTTCTTACGGTAACAGCCTGCCCCACCATTCGGATACCTGGAAAAAGCGGTCGAATTCCCCGCAGAACCCCCCCCCGGTGTAGGGCATCTGAAAGGTTCGCTGACGACACCAGTTCTAGAATTTCACGAATCTGGGCTTCACCTTTTCGTTTAAAAAGGGTGGTGCTGATGCTTTTTCCGGTATCGAGCCCCATACGAATTTCTCTAGCCGCCTGTTCAGGATCCATGGCTTTGGTGATGGCGCCCCCCACAATAACGATGGCTGCACCGGCCTCCACCGCCTTGGCGGCTGTCTCGGAATTTATACCTCCGGCCACCGCCACCGGAATGGACAATGCTTCGCTGACCTGGCGTAAAACATCGAAAGGATCTTTACCTTCCATCTGCTCGTCAATGGCGCAATGTACCGACACATAGTCAGCCCCAAAGTCCTCGACCTGCTTTGCTCTGGACAGAACATCATCCACTGCGATCATGTCCACCACTATTTTTGCCCCATAGTTTTTTCCGGCCTGGATGCACTCCCGGATGGTCGCATCACTGGATGCCCCGAGCACATCGACGATATTGGCGCCTGCTTTGGCTGCAGTTTCGACCTCCGTTCTGCCGGTATCCATGATCTTCATATCCGCAACAATGGTGCTGTCAGGAAAAAGTTTCCTGAGTTCCCTGACGGCATGCAGACCTTCACTCTTGATGAGCGGCGTGCCGGTTTCGAGCCAGTCAACGCCGCCGAGAATTCCGGCCTTGGCGCTTTTCAGCGCCCGTTTCAAATCTACAAAATCTAAAGCCAATTGCAGGATTGGTTTCATATGTCCTCCTTTATTCGATCACCGCATGTCTGGATGAAACGCTTCCAACATCCTTTTTTCGAGTCTGGTATATTGTTAACACCACCGCCTCCAAAAAGAGAAAAGCAGATTGTTCAAAGAGAGAGCCGGCCATCTGAGCTGATTCCGGCTCATCATCAAGGCACAGTTTGGTGGTTCCGGGAAGGTGGAGGCTGTAATCCACCAGGGAACCGATTCTGGATTCAATGTTTCCCAGGATACCGTATGTTTCGGCCTCGTATTGTTTGGCAAGCCTTACCGCTTCGAGGGTCGACGGGGTTTGTCCGGATCCGCTTAAAACGATGAGCAGATCGTTACCTGTAATGGCGGGCGTAACGGTTTCGCCGCAAAAATAAACGCTGTATCCCAAATGCATCAATCGCATGCAAAAACATCGCAGGATAAAACCGGTTCTTCCTTGGGCGGAAAAAAAGATGGATTCTGCGTTCTGGATTCTTTGGATAAAATCCTGGGTAGCTTTCCCGGTGATATTTTTCATCAGGCACCGGTTCTCCTCCAGAATAATTTCCATCATTTTCCGGAAGGTGAACGTTTTATCCTTTGTATTGTTTTTTGATGTCGGATAATGTTTCAGAATAACCTCTAAATGTTATACATTGTTTAGAATAAAATCGTCCGGATACTATCGTATAAAAAACCTCATTTTTGAGATGTCAACGTATGGCCAATGGGACTGCGTGTCAAGAAAATATTAAACACCCAACATATCAAAATGATGCGCCGCTTTGGCTTGACAAGGGTGATTCGCCATTATAGTCACTTAAAATACCAAAAATAAGACCGGAGAGGAATTTTCTACCAAGCAACACGGTGATCTTTTGAATTACACAGGTCAAATTCTCATTGCGATTTGATCCAACAGCAAGCCTTCAAGGAAAACGAAATGAAACCTTCATTTGCCATTGTCGGATGTGGAAAAGTCGGAACAGCCCTTGCGATATTTTTAACCCGGGCCGGATACCGGTCAGCCGGATTTGCCAGTAAAAGTCTTTCATCAGCCAAACATGTTTCCGATATTGTTCTTTCCGATCATTTCAGCGATGTTCCATGGGACATCACCCGACATGCGGATGTCGTGTTTATCACAACACCCGACAGTGCCATCAAAGACACGTGTGATACCATTTCCCAAAACACCGGCTTTGCCGATAATGCTGTTGTGATGCACTGTAGCGGGGTATTGGCGTCATCTGTCTTGTCGAGTGCGAAAACATGCGGTGCATGGATAGGATCCATGCATCCGTTACAGAGTTTTGCTTCGGCCGACCACAAGACCAATCCTTTTCAAGGGATCATTGTTTCTTTAGAAGGTGAAGATCCGGCAGTCAACACCGCTAAAACAATTGCCGCAGATCTCGGCGGGACGGTGGTGACCCTTCTAACGGAGGCCAAAACCCTTTACCATGCATCGGCAGTGGTGGCCTCAAACTATTTGGTCACGCTGCTTGACCTTGCTGTACGACTCATCGAAGAAGCCGGAGTCAACCGGCAAGATGCGTTTAATCTGTTAAAACCCTTGATCGAAGGGACGTTGTCAAATATAGGAAAAGTCGGTGTTCCAAAAGCGCTGACCGGTCCCATTGCCAGGGGAGATATCAAAACCGTAGAAAAGCATATCGAGGAAATCGGATTCAAAAGACCGGAGCTTCTTGCTCTGTATAAAATGCTTGCGTTTTATACCATCGATATTGCAGCGGCAGGGGATTCGATTTCGGCATCATCCATAAAAGAACTGAAAAGAATCACCACTTGAATTTCGGCCTGCTACACTGTATTGGCGTTGCTGAAAATTGAGTATGAAAGTTCATTTTGTGATGGTGTTTTTATTCGATGTTCGCAGTGAAGGATCATCGCCAAAACAGAGAATTTAAGGAGGATCATATGATGAAAAAAATGCTATGGCTTATTGCCGTATGTGTCCTGCTGTTATATTCTGGTTCTGCCATGGCCTTGATTCGGATCAAGTTGGGCGTTGTCACCAAACCAGGGTCCGCACAAAACATCGTGGCAGAAAAATTTAAAGAACTTATTGAACAGGCGTCAAATGGTAATATCAATGTTCAGATCTTCCATTCAAATTCCATCGGCAATGAAACTGAAATCTTGCAGCAGATTCAGATGAACACGGTACAGATGGGAATCATTACCGGTGGCCCTTTTGATACATTTGACCCGGTTGTAAGGGTAATCAACTATCCCTTTCTGTTCAAGGATAATGAACAAGCCGATGAGGTCCTGGATGGCCCGTTGGGATTTAAAATATTGAAAAGCCTTGAGAGGTCGGGATTTAAGGGACTCTGTTTTTCAGAAAACGGTTTCAGGAACCTTACCAATAACAAACATTCCGTAAAAAGTCCCGATGACATCAAAGGACTCAAAATTCGAGTCATGGCCTCTGCACTTCACAAAGCCATCTGGCAGGCTCTGGGTGCGAATCCGACACCGATGCCCTGGCCAATCTACACTGAGTTGGAGCAGGGTGTTATCGACGGCCAGGAAAATCCACTCTGGGTCATGGAAGTCTATAAATTTTATGAAATTCAGAAATACATGACCCTGACCCGCCATGTCTACTCTCCCCACATTGACGTGGCTTCATTAAAATGGTGGAAGACGTTGGACGCCAACACACAGGAGTTGATTCAAAGAACCATCCATGAAGCTGCTGTGTTTCAGCGAAATGACAATCGATCCAAAAATGCCGCTCGGCTTGCGCTTCTAGAGGAAAAAGGGATGAAGATCGAAGCGCATCCGGATATAGACGCCTTTCGTGCCAAAGTGGCCGGATTCAAAGACACAGATCTTTACAGCGAACCCAGGGTTCAGGCGATGCTGATAGAGATGCTGAACTCAACCAAATAGAAAATCAGGTCATGGGTAATTATTTCAGCCTGCTAACCATAAGGCTTCTTAGCAGTATTGGGGTGAGAAACTTGAGCTATTTATTAAATCGCTCCGTGGATGATGCTTTTTTTCAAACCGTGTAATCACGCCAGAGGCGGACAAGCATTGTGGTTAAATGAACGTAAAGAAAGAACAGAATTCAATATAAAAACAATGGGTTCATCTTGGAACAAACCATCTCTTGGCATGAGATATTTTGCCATGCGTCTGTTCTTTCTAACGATCCCTAAACCACTCAAACAGTACACGCTTTTTTAAAGAGATTATCCATTCCGATGGCATATATGTGTTTACAATAAAAACACCCCAACTCCTCAAACACTTTAAATCCTGAAAAGCTTAAGTGGGTTTTGGGCAAGCTCTTTGTTGGCTGCGTTCAGTTTGTTTTCATTGGATATTACCGCCACAGCCTGTCGATCGGGGGTGTCGGCGAAATATTTTTCAGCAGCGTGGATGACCTGGTCTCGGTTTGTTTCAAGGAGTTTTTCCTTGAAGCGTTCACGCATGTCATCCGATAAGGAAACGATTTTTCTGAAAAAAGCCTTTTTTGAGGCAGGTCCAGGCGGATCGGGTTTGTCAATTTCCGAGCAGACCTGGAGCACGGCCTCTTTAATATCCTCATTGCTGAAGTTGCCGGATCTTATGAAATTTCGAGCGCCATCGTATACTTTGAGGGTGGAAACGATGTGCGGGTCCCTGTAAGAACCGAAATAAAACATCCCATCTTCGGGGCTGTATATTGCAAATCCACCGTATGCCCCCCCCTTTTCACGAATCTCCCGATGCAGATACATGGATCTTAATATTTTGCTGATAACGGATAAGGCCGGCGCATCTTCATGTGACAGACGAACCGTCTCAAAGGTGCTGGCGACAAATGAGACTGCCGAAGATGTACTCCACCCTTCCCTGGGGATTTCATCAACAACATTCATGTCAGGCGGCGTAAATCCATCGGTTGATGTTATGGGTTCAGTTCCTGATTCAAGCCCTTTTTGTATGGATGTGATTGCCGACGAGGCTGAAGAAAGGGCAGGGTCTTCACCGATCAAGGCGATTTTTAGATTATTTTTTATAAAGAGGGTTCTGCCGATCTTTTTAAGTTCATGAGATATGGATTTAAGATTATCGTCCGAGAGGTTTTGGGTGATTGTTTTTATGGTTTTCAGTTGATGAATGCCACTCCAGGTTTCATTGAGCGCACTACTGATTGAAAAATTCCTCGACGCCAACGACATGGCCAGTCGATGGCCGTTTTGAACCACCATGGATTCCAGGCCTGCTTGATATTCCAGAAAGAGACTTTTTAATCGAATCAGGTCTGAGAAATCAAAATTATGCAAAAATTCTTCGATGATCTCAAACATGTTGTCTTGATTCCGGACCAGGCATTTTCCATTAAACGCGATAAACGGCAGACATTCAGGCGCGCCCTCAAAGCCGGTGCGGGCGTGGCAGGAAAGGCTCATGCCGCCGGTATGGGCATCCATACGTCGTGCCATCTCGACATAGTCATGGAGGGCAGTGCCGATTTTGGTGAATGCGTAGCAGAAAAAAGGAACCAGAGGGATGCGATCTTTGGGCAACAGTCCGCTTCCGGCAACTGCCATAAAATAGAAAATTCCGGATGTCGGCTGTAAATAACACGTGGCCGGAATCGAGGAATATGAGGCTGAGGCTTCCACCCGTTGAACCGAAGGGGGAATATCATCGAGCGCTAAAGTGGGAAGACAGGATACATCCTCGATTTCTTCCTGAAGCTGTTTTAAGGCTCTGGTATCTTCTCTTATTTTTCCAAGTTCAGATGGCGTTGTGTCGGCAAGGATTCGATCGAGCTCTTTTTCGACGCGTTCGCCTTCCTTCTCTTCCATCGCCTGATCCGGAACAAGTGTCAAAAGCACACGGTGTGGATTGTCCAAGAAATAAGTGTTGATTCGGTTTTCGAAAAAAGTACCTTTTTCAATTTCATTCCGCAGTCTTTTTAAATCCTCGTCGAACCTCAAAATTCTTTCCGGATCGCCGCCGTGAAACCAGCTTCCGGCAAAGGTTAACAACAGTTTAATCCCGTATGGATAAGGGGTGTTTGTTATCTCCTTGCGATGAAATTCTATTTGGTGAATGGCAGATTCAATAATTTTTTTATCGATGCCCTTTTCCGACAGGTCTTTTAAAACATCGAAAATGATGGTTTCGATTTTCGAAGCGTCAGATATTGTGACATCCTTTAAACCACAGACAAACATGGTATCTCTATTGTCGGCATCAAATCCGGTTCCGTCGCTAAGGGATGATCCAAGATTTGAATCGATCAAAGCCTTCCGCAGCGGAGATGCTGGATTTCCGAGAAGAATCCTTTCTAAAAGCGTTAGAATTAAAACTTCAAAAGCATCTTTGATATCAGCAGTGAGCCATGCCACACAAGCTTGGCATTTTTTTGATGGATCTTCGTTTTTATCTAAAGGATAGGTATATTGTTTTCTTTGCGGATGATTCCAGCGGGGTTGAGATGGAACCTCGGTCCCTGGGTCAATGCGCTTAAAATGCTTTAAGATTTTGTCATTGATAAATTTCAGATGATCTTTTAAGGGCAGATTCCCATAAGTATAAAAAAAAGCGTTGCTGGGATGATAGTGCCTCTGGTGGAAAGATTTTAGCTGGTTGTACGTCAACCGAGGGATGACAACAGGATCACCGCCGGAATTATATCTGTATGTCGTCTCAGGATAAAGGGCATTTAAAATAGACCGGACCATCACCTGGTTGGGTGATGACATGGCCCCTTTCATCTCGTTGTATACGACCCCTCTATAAACAAGCTTCAGCAATTCAGCGTCTTCGGGATCCCCTTCTATTTCAATACGATGCCCTTCCTGCTTGAAGCTGAGTTCTTCAATGATTGGATTAAAGGCCGAATCCAGATAAACATCCATAAGATTATAAAAGTCTTTTTTATTCTGGGTTGAAAAGGGATACATGGTCCAGTCGGATGAAGTAAAAGCGTTCATGAACGTACTTAAACTTCTTTTGAGCATGGAAAAGAAAGGATCGTGAACCGGAAATTTGCGGGAGCCACATAAAGCCGTATGTTCTAAAATGTGTGCCACACCGGTGGAATCAGATGGAACTGTTTTAAAGGCTACACTAAACGTGTTTTCTTCATCGCTGTTGCTGATGTGAGCGTGTCGGGAGCCGGTATGCGAGTGTTCAAGAAGATAAAGAAAGGAATTTACTTCTTTGAGGGCTATGATCTTTTTAATGGAATAGCCTAAAATACTGGAGGCCTGTTGTAGATCGGGGTTGTTTTTATCGGAAGATGTTTTCATAAGAGGATCACCTGAAAATGTTTGATAAGGTAAAAATCAAATTTTAAATTTAATTTAGGAAGCGATATAAATTCCACGGCTCTTTCGGGCAACTTTTTTCATTTTGTGCAGTCGGTAAATAATATTACGAAGTTTTTTTTCTCCAAAACCGGTCCTTTCCTGAATTTCGGAAAAACCGACGCCTTTTTTGAAGCGTTTGATAACATCGAGTACCACATCAGAAGAAGTTGCAGCAGACCTTGACGCTGATGTTATTTTTTTTGAGGATTTTAAGGTGGAAATGCGTCTGCCTTTGCTGTATAATTCAGACTCTTTAATCACCTTTTCAAGCCGATCCATCCTCTCTACCAGTTTTTCAATATCCTTCTTTGTCGGGATATTATAGTACTGCATGAAGAACTTTACCATTGCATCAAAGCTAACCGATTTCCCTTTTTTTCTGGCCATGTGGTCCTCCTTATCTTATGCCGGTTCCATAATTATGTTGGAAGTTTACCCGGAAAAGGCTTAATATGACCTCATCAAAAATTAGATAAAAAGTCAAGCAAAGGCTTTAGGAAGCTGCCTGTCAACCATTGAATTGTTGAAAATAACGATTTTTCGTGGTAACCCTATATCGTTTCGAATGTCTCATACCTCAATTGATCGTAAACAAAATAGGGGAAATATATTAAGGTAACATCATCTGGATGAAATCGTTAAAACGATGAAAGAAACAAGACAGGGTTCAAATATCAAAACATCCCCGAAACGATCACGTAAACATAACATTCGTGAATTTGTCGACCGAGTTAAAAACCTCGAAGGGGATCCTCATTATGTCGCCATGGGTATGGCTATCGGTGTTTTTATCGGGTCAACGCCAACCATGCCGTTTCATACGGTTCTCGCTGTTGCCCTGGCATTTATTCTTCGGGGAAGCAAAGTCGCTGCGGCACTGGGAGTTTGGTTTTGCAACCCCATCACCGCTCCGATTTTCTATTGGGGAAGTTATAAGGCGGGAATGTATCTTTTTGGATATCAAGCACCGTTTGATGTAAAATTCGAGTCGATTCTGGAACTTTTAGATCTGGGGATGGAGGTTACAATTGCCATGATAACGGGTGGTGTCATACTGGGGATTTTGCCCGGTATTGCGTCTTATTTCATCACCCGCAAAATTATTACGACCATACGACTACGCAGGGCATCAAAAGAATAGGTTTCAGCCCATTTATTACCTCAATTGAGGTATTAGAGTCACACAATGACTTCACCAAAAATACTGCTTGCCGCACATAAAATTCACCCCAAGAAACAACTGGGGCAGAATTTTATCGTCGATCCGGCTTTTACCGAGATGATTGTAAAGCGTTCCGGAATATTACCCGAAGATATTATTCTGGAAATCGGAGCAGGGTTGGGTGCGCTGACCATTCCTCTGGCTCGAAGGGCCAAGAAGGTTTTTGCAGTTGAAAAAGATCGCCAAATCATCCCTATTTTAAATATGGAGATTCTCGTCAGCGGTCTTACAAATATTTCCATTCTTGAAAAAGACATATTGTCAATGGATATTAAAGCGCTGGTAGAAAACATGGGCGGGAAAATAGTGGTCATGGGCAATATTCCTTATAATATTTCTTCTCAAATTCTTGTTCAGCTGATTCGGTCAAGAGAGGGTATACGTCGGGCGGTTCTCATGTTTCAGAAAGAGCTGGCGCAGCGCATCACGGCGGAGACCGGATGCAAGGATTACGGGCGGCTTACAGTCATGTTGCGTTATTGTTCGGATATCAATAAGCTGGTCGGTGCGAAAGCCTCTCTTTTTTTCCCAAAACCAAAAGTCGACTCTGAAATTTTGGAATTGAAATTTAAAAAAGAAATCGACCATAAGGCTGCTGATGAGCAATTTTTTTTTAAAGTGATAAAAGCGGGTTTCGGGAACAGACGAAAAACCCTGAAGAATGCATTGGCTGCAAGTGAACTCAATATTGACCCCAATACAGCAAAGGGGGTACTTGAGAAGTCGGGTATCGATCCCATTCGTCGTGCTGAGACGCTGACTGTGGAGGAGTTTGTAAAACTGAGCAACACCCTAATTGAACGTAAACAAAACCGAGAACGATCGTAATATATTTGTTTCAATGAGTGTTTTGATGATTCGACTTTATTTAATATCTCTATCAGCAGTGAAATATGAATTCTGCTATTTTATCTCGTTTTTGTTTACCCTGCGGGAAATCCGATGATACCCTATCTCCTTCGTTGCCGAGGGCTTGCGGTAGACTACTACAGCTTCGCCCTCGGACGCCTTGGATATGGGGTATCCTCGACTTTCGCTCAATCAGGGGAAAATTTACTTCCTATTGCGGCTTTATGATAATTGCTGCAGCCTTATCGTTAACCATATATGTTTTCGCGATTTTTGACACCCTTTCCTTTGTAATAGAAGCGTAATCCTTGAGTATCGTCCGGCTCCAGTCTATCTTTTGAGGATGTATTTTGGAGCCTGTAAGAACTGTATCGAGCCAGTAACTGTTTTTTCGAAACATATCTTTTATGCTGGTCAACGTCGGTTCTTTGGCCCGGCTCAATTCATCCTGCGAGACACCATCTTTTGCAAGGTTTGATACAATTTTTCTTATCTCTTTTATGATTATATCCGACTCGTTAGGGTCAATGAAGGCCATCGTCTGAAGGACGCCATATCCCGGGTAGGCCCTGCTCGGCCTGTTAAACGCAAAGGTGGAATATGCGGACCCTAGCTTTTCTCGTATCTGCTCACGAAGCCTGTCTGAGATAATATCCGACAAAATAGACAAACGACGCGTCCGGTTGATATTCCAAATATCTTCCGTTGGGTAAGCAATAATTATGAGTCCTTTTGAAATTTTTGTCGGAACAGATAGGGTCCGAGATTGACCAAAGGGGAAAACGGGCAGCTTTAATTCTTTTTGTGTGTTGACAGTGGGGTGCAAAGTGAGACTTCCAAAATATCGGGCTGTTAATTGGATGACTGAATCGATATCGATATCGCCGACAACTGAGATTTCAATGTCATTATTTCCAATGAATGGACTGATCCATGATTTGATATCATCAAGGGTCAATTTCTTGAATGTTTCATCATCGGGAAGACCGAATCGATGGTCTCCTCCGGCAAGAAAACGACTGCCGGAAAGTGCCATTGCACCGTCGATTGATTTGGAAAGTGCCATGTATTTTTGCCTGTATCGTTTCAAAGAGAGCTCATAAGCATCTTTTCTAAAGCCAGGATCCATAATATGGGCGTAAAGAAGTTGAAACAGCAGAGAAACTTCACTGGAAACGGTCTCTCCTTTGAATAAAAAGGCATCTTCGTCAATACTAAAAGCAGCATAGGTGTTTTTGCCGGCCATGGCCCATTTAAGTTCGTCTTTTGTGAGGGTGCCGAGACCGCTTTCATTAACGACGTTTTCGGTTAACAAGGCCAGACCCGCTTTGTTTAAAGGCTCACAGGATTTGCCCTGACCAAAGGTAAGATTAATCAAGACTTGGTTGGCCTTAAAATCGGTTTTTTTGAGGTTCAGGCGGACACCGTTTCTAAAATCCACCTGGATAATTTCAAGATCAGGGATCTTTTTTGTCCGTGTAATACGACCCTCTTTTTTAGGTTCAAGAAGATATGGAAAAACAACCGATTTCCCCTCAACCGGTCTTGATACGGCGGTTCGCATACTGTTATGATAAGTGTTTAGTATTTTTGTTTCGGTATTTTTGTCCATCAATTTTGCGTTGCCGGTGACAACCAAAAGGCGGTGCTCGGGGGCCCAAATATCTTTGAAGGCATCGTGTACATTTTTTAATGTCACGGTGTTGATTATCGGAGCATACAGTTCTTTTTTCTGTTGTGGTGACATGAAAACACGGTCCGAGTTCAGACTCCAAATGATCTCGCGCGCCAGCTTTTTGCTATTGCGCGTAGAGGCTTTTTTGACCGCATTATCTAACTCTGAATCAAGATCCTTTTTTACCCGCGCCAGTTCCGATGTTGTAAAACCGAATATCAATGCCTGCCTTAAGGTTTGTTCGATGAGTGAAAGCGATTTCTCCCAGTTTTCCGGATTGCAATCTGCTGTGATATCTGCGTATTTGACCTGACGCAAAAAAATTCCAGAGTTTATGGATGCTGATGTGAAAGGGGTGCCGGGTTTTTGTATTAATGTGTCGAGTCGATACTTTACCATTCGGTTGGCAATATTTTCAATCAATTGTTTTTTTCGAACATCGTATGAATCGGACATGGATAAAATCTTTTCTAAAATTTCAATGCTTACCGTCGTATTTCCTGATTCTTTTTCAAAGTGGTAGAAGGATTTTATACCTTTGTGCGTTATATCCCCGAGGTCCGGAATTGTTCCGGGAGGGGCACGGGGGGGCATTGTAGAAAATTTATCTTCTATAAGCATTCCCGCCAATTTTGGGTCAAAATCTCCAACCAAAACAAGAATCATATTATCCGGTCGATACCAAGTGTCATAAAACGCTTTAAATTGTTTTTGCTCAGCATTTTTGAGTATTTCTTCCCGACCGATAGGAAGCCTTTTTGATATTCTGGCATCTGGGAATTCAAATTTGAGTGTTTTGACATACGTTCGATAGGATGCTGAATCCCGAGTCCGTTTTTCAGCCAGAACGACGCGTCGTTCTCTTTCGATTTCAGATGGCAACAGAAGGGCGCCTTCAGCAAAATCTTTCATTACAACCAGACCCTTTACCAGGTTTTCCTTGTTCCCTTCAGGTAAAAGAATATCATAGACAGTTTTATTAAACCCGGTATGGGCATTTGCGTCCGGCCCAAACTGCATTCCGATACTTTGAAAAAATTTAACCAGTTCCGCAGGCTTGAAATGTGTTGAGCCGTTAAACAGCATATGCTCCAAATAATGCGCCAACCCCTGTTGACTGTCAGACTCATGCATTGAACCTGCCTGAACATAAAGATGCATACTCACCCGGTTTTTCGGATGTTGATTTTTCAATAATATATATGCAAAACCATTAGGTAATTTTTTTAAAACAAGGGCCGGATCAGGATGAAGATCCCTCTTTTTATCGGACCATAGATCTAAAGAACTGTTGTGTTCAACAACTCGATTTACTTTGGAAAGATGTCTGACCGGATTTCCGGATGCAACACTTTTATTGATAGAAAAACAAGCCAGTAAAGCAGTAACAATAAAAATACTGAATGAAAACTTTACCGAAAAAACGTCAATACGCTTTTTTAACATGGTAACACTCCAATTCAATACGCCGATTGAGTAAAAACACTCAACCGGTTTCTTTAAAATTTAGAAACCCGATGTTGTTTTTGAGAAACACAAGAATACACGACCCAGTTACGTGTGTATTTCAACTGTTTTCCATCCATAAATGGTCTTTTTGCCCAATCTCTGCGTTATGCTCAAAATGCTCAAAAAACAATCCTTGGAATATTAAACATATGCACCCCAAGGGCATTTCCTGCGGGGCACCTGTGGTTAATTTTTTCGCATGTCTTGATCTTGAACAAAAATCCTCATTTATGGATGGAAACTAACTAAGAAATATAAAACAGATCTATAAAATGACAATACCGGAGGGGAATTTTTCTAAGTTGATGTTTAAAAGAAGAGCTGATTTTATTAAAAATATACAAAGTCTCCCGTTTGCCTGATCCTTTTCATCGGGCATACAAGAGACTTTGTTCGTGGCGTTTAGGCAGCCTGCAGACCGACTTCATCTTTACCCTATCATTGCATAAATAACACGCTAAGTATTGATAAACAATTATTTTTTCACATAAAGACCACGAGACTTTGTTTGTATTGCACCTTTTTTTGTGAGCTTATAAAGCGCATTGCTGAGCTGTCTGGAATCCAGTTTGGTTTTTTCTCTTAGTTGTGAAACAGTAACACCTTTTTTGGTTCGTTTAATGGCATCAAATACGGCGTCCAGCATTGTTATCTGTTTGGCAGGCGCGGCTTTCTTTGCTGCGATCTTTTTGGCAACTTTCTTCTTTGTAACTTTCTTCTTTGCAACTTTCTTCTTGGCAGGGGCAGCTTTTTGGGTAGCCTGGAGCTTATCAACCTGATTGGTAATCTTCTCTACCTGCTTGGAGAGCGTGACCAGGGATTTGGATAATGTCTTCAATTGAGCCTTTATCTTCTTCATTTGATTTTCCTCCTTGGTTGATGTGGTTTGACACAGTTGCGAATACTTTTAGAATTACTATATATATTTTTTTTAAAAGTCAACAAAATCTGTTAAATAATTTCTTGAATCTTACACGAGAAGGATTATAAGGATTCTCATTAATTTTAATGGAAGATTCAGGAATATAAAATCATTTCTACTGTTGACAAGTATACTTATCTTTTGGAAGATAACACTTCCCGATCAATGATTCAGGTGTTATAAAAAGACAAACGTACAGCTTTTACTTTGAAAGACTTTATCTGTTTTTCTATCAATGAATCGCCGAATTCTATATAAAAAAGAACTTAATCCTTCTCAATTGGAAGCCGTCAACTTTACACAAGGGCCCCTTCTTGTCATCGCAGGTGCTGGAAGCGGGAAGACAAGAACGCTTACATATCGGGTCGCACGTCTTGTAGAAGAAGGTATTTCACCGGGTTCTATACTTCTTTTGACCTTTACGCGCAAATCCGCCCAGGAAATGTTGAAAAGAGCCTCAGAACTGCTCGATGACAGATGTAAGCGTGTTGCCGGCGGAACATTTCATTCATTCGCGTATGCTATTTTGCGAAGGTATGCTCACAAAGTCGGATTTGAAAACGGTTTCTCAATCATTGATCGAGTGGATTCTGAAGATCTCATCAGCATGATGAGAAAAGAAATGACAGGAGCATCAAAGTCCGGTTCCCTTCCGAGAAAGAAAACACTGGCCAATATTTTTAGCCGGGCTGTCAACAAAGATATGTTTGTCGAAGATATCGTTCTAAACGACTATCCGCAATTTATACGTTACCTGGAAGCAATTCATGAAATATCAAAGGCGTATGAAAGACAAAAAGCCAAGCATCATTTTATGGATTACGACGATCTTTTGATATACTTGGAAATGCTTTTAAACGAACACTCCGATGTTCGCGACAACATCTGTAGAACCTACCAATATTTAATGGTTGACGAATATCAGGATACCAATAAGATTCAGGCGGAAATTATTTATCTTCTCGCCGGCACCCATGAAAATGTCATGGTGGTGGGTGATGATTCGCAAAGCATTTATGCGTTTCGGGGCGCGAATTTTGAAAATATCATGCGATTTCCTGAAATATTTCCAAAGACCCGAACCATCCAGCTGGAAGAAAACTATCGAAGTGTTGAACCTATTTTAAAACTTACCAATGCTATTATTGATCGGGCGACACGGAAATATTCAAAAATTCTTTTTACCCAAAAACCCGGCGGGGCGTTGCCATTGTTGATAAAGGCACAAAGTGAAAACAGCCAGTCACGATTCGTGGCAGAAAAGATACAAAAACTTCATGACAGCGGTGTGCCTTTGAGCCAGATCTCAGTGCTTTTTCGAGCAGGTTTTCATTCTTTTGATCTTGAAATTGAACTTGCCAGAGAAGAGATTCCCTTTGTTAAAGTGGGGGGGTTTAAATTTGTTGAATCCGCACACATTAAGGATGTCCTGGCCCATCTCAAAGTCCTTTTCAAACCCTATGACAGGATAAGCTGGTACAGGATACTTCTTCTTTTGGATCATGTCGGCCCCAAAACCGCTCTGGACATTTATGAAACGATTTTGACTGAAAAATCCGGATACACAGGATTTGGTAAAACCAAAGTTAAGGCCAGCCGATCCAAAGGTTTGGATAAGCTCAAACGCCTCTTTTCTGATATTGACTCCAGGCCCATGTCTGTTGCCCAAATGGGTGAAGCAGTTGTTAAATATTACCAGCCCATATTAAAAAAGAAATACGATGATCATCCAAAACGGACCAGAGACCTTGAACATCTGGTAACCATTATGGAGCGGTATCATCATCTTGAACCTTTCTTGACCGACATGGCCCTGGAGCCTCCGAATACAAGTTCAGATGACACTTTATTAAGTGTTGATCCGGCGGATGACCGGCTTATTCTGTCAACCGTTCATTCCGCCAAGGGCCTTGAATGGCACACCGTTTTTATTATATGGGCCCTTGACGGCCGATTCCCGTCGATACATGCCATCCATGATGAAACAGAGCTTGAAGAAGAGTTGAGACTGATCTATGTTGCAGCCACAAGAGCCAAGGAAAACCTCTTTTTTACATATCCGGCCCAAATTTATGACCGACTGTCACAAATGGTTTTAAACCGGCCTTGCCGTTTTATAGACAACATTCCCGACGATATTCTACCTAAACTGAGCGTTTAAAACATAAATTCCAACAAACCGTTGTATTTTTGATTGATTCAAATTTTACAGCGTGATATGTGCCCGCATAAATATCATCTCGTTGTGTTCAAGTTATTCCAGTAAAATGTGATCATACCTTAAACGAGTTTGAAACGGGCTCGCTTTAAAGAACTAAATGTTTGCGGTACGAATATAATAATGACGCAACCCTATCTTATTCTCATTTTAGGTTATATTTTCGGTTTTTACATGGCATGGAACATCGGTGCCAATGATGTGGCCAATTCCATGGCTTCATCTGTGGGTGCCAAGGCAATTACAATACGCCAGGCCATATTTCTTGCCGGAATATTAAATATCATCGGCGCGGTTTTCATCGGCTCCCACGTGACCAATACCATTCGAAAAGGGATTGTGTCGACGGAAATTATGACCGATCCTCATGTGGCCCTTATCGGTGCCCTTTCAGCCCTTCTTGCTGCAGCCCTTTGGGTCAGTTTTGCCACCTGGAAATCGCTGCCGGTCTCCACAACCCATTCCATCGTCGGCGCCATGATCGGTTTTGGAATCATGGCCGGCGGGTTTGGCGTCATTAATTGGGGAAAGCTCTTTGCTGTTGTTCTCAGCTGGATCATTTCACCTTTCTTTAGTATCGTTATCGCTTTTGTAATTTTTAAAATTATTGTTCGATTGATTCTCTCCAGAAAGGATGACTTTGCTCAAGCATTGAAATTTTCGCCCCTTTTTATTGGTATTACGCTTTTTGTCGTCGTATTATCGTTTCTGTTTAAGACGCCCTTTGGGAAAAAGATGGACTTGGGGCCTCTGGCAGCCCTAACAATTGCGGTATTGCTGTCGATTCTGCTTGGATTTGCAGCAACGGCGTTGTTAAAACGATATGTAAAAGACAGAGCATCAGGCGCAGAGGCAGTCTTTAAGAGAATTCAGGTGGGAACCGCCTGCTATGTTGCCCTGGCACAGGGGGCCAATGATGTGGCCAATGCCATCGGTCCTCTGGCGGTGATTTATTTTCTGGTTAAAACCGGCAGCGTGGGTGCCAAAGTGCCGGTGCCTGTTTTTCTCCTTTTCTTCGGCGGTATCGGTATTGCCTGTGGTATCGGCATGGCCGGTCATCGTGTTATGGAAACCATGGGAGAAAAAATTACCACACTCAGCAATACCCGCGGTTTTTCGGTTGAATTTGCAGCGGCCACTACGGTCCTGGTGGCTTCAAAAATGGGTTTGCCGGTATCCACCACCCATGCCGCAGTGGGCGGTGTGCTGGGGGTCGGCCTTGCCCGTGGTATGGAGGCTGTTAATTTTGGCATTGTTTTTAAAATTATGGTATACTGGGTGTTAACTGTACCCGCGGCGGCGTTGACCAGTATGATCATTTTTAAAATACTTCAATTCATTTTTTAAAAGGAGCCGGCAATGCGCATTCCATTTTTTTCAATGTTCATGACATCACCTTTTGAAGGCCTTCAGGAACATGCTGAAAAGGTTAAAGAATGTGCCTGGGCGTTTCAGCAGGCCATCGAGTGCCATCTTGCTGAAAAATGCACGACATTTGAAGAATTCAGACAGGAAGTGATTCAGATGGAAACCGAAGCCGATGTCATCAAACGCCGTATCCGCGGCCATATGCCCAAAGGGACCTTGATGCCGGTCTATAATTTTCTGCTGTTCAGATATTTGCGAGAACAGGACCAGGTGATTGATGCCGTAGAAGATGCCCTTGACTGGATTTCTTTCAGAAGTGAACCGGGGATTCCCGCCGAGCTTGAAAAAGAGTTTGTTATTCTTACAGACGTTGTTATGGACTCCATCGAAGAACTCAGCAATATGGTTGCTGAAGCCAGAAAATACTTTAAAAATTACTCCGAACACCAGCGGGTGATCATCAAAAATATTATTCACTCACTACGCCGGCAGGAACATGAAGCCGACAAAGCCGAAGACATGGTGAAACAAAAAGCGCTGAATATGGATATTGATGCCGTCACCGTTTTTCATGTGGTCAGACTGGCTGAAATCATCGGTTCCATCGCAGATCATGCTGAAAATGCCGGTGACATGATGCGGGCCATGGTTGCCAGATAGGGTTTGAACTTTATTCACTATTTTTAATGATTCCGGATGCATTCAGAAATTCTTCGAGATCTCTCCAGAACGTCTTCCAATCCGGCGGGCAATCGTTGTGCCCGCTTTCATAGGAGATTATTGTGGCATGAGGTGCCGACTTGTAAAGCGCCATGCCATGAGAATAGGGAATGACCTCATCGAATTTGCCATGGATCACAAGAACCGGCTTTGGATAGTTGCGGACAACAGCGAGATTATCAAACGGGTCTCGGACAAGAAAGCCGGGAGCAAAATATGTTTTTGCAAATGAGCGTGCGCTGGTAAACACCGACATGAGGATCAGTGCTGCAGAGGGTCGCTCGGCGGCAAGCGTGCACACCGCACCACCACCCAAGGAACGTCCGAACAAAATAATCTTGGCCGGGTCCACATCTTTACGTTCAATGAGAATATTGTAAGCATTATTAAATGTTTCTGTGATACTTTTTTGAGAAGGCTTTCCTTGAGAACGCCCGTAGCCCGGATATTCCAAAAGCATCACTCCGATTCCAAAATGATTAAACCTTTTGAGTTCATCCGGCCAGAAATCAATGAGTTCTCCGTTTCCATGTGCAAAAATGACCGCCGGTGATGGTTCTACTTTATTCATCGGATCCGGCGGTAAAAACCAGGCTTCGGTTTTACCGAAACTTGTTTTTATCCACATCTTTTCCATAAAGGGTGGATTTTCACTTCTATATGGGGTGTCGATAAGATAGCGGGGAAAAAGGATCTGTCGCTGCATTAGAAAAAGAAAACCACAATAAACCAAGTAGAATAGCAGTGTCCATAAAATGATTTTAATCGGCATTTTTATTTTACCTGTAATAATTTTCAAATCACTCTTTTTAAAGCTTTCAGCATCCTTAGACAGCTTTGGATGAATAATGTGCAGATATTGGGTTTTTTTTCTCTTGACATACTACATATAGTGTGCAAAATGTGATTCTGGAAGTTTTCAACAGACCTGTTTACAGAATTTTATGCGTTTTAACAGGTTTGTTTTTGTTTTTCTGTACAGAATCTTCTCTTTAAATGACATGGCCTTTAGCAGCCTCATTCAAACAGAACGAGGTTCCACTTCTTGAAACATAAAACTTAATGTATCCTCAGTGAATAGATCTTTAACGGCCAGGTCGAAACTTGTTATAATTTAACACTCGTGTTATTGAAAAAGATAAATTGAAAAACCGATGATTATTACTATACAGGAGAATGGCGATGGGTTCAAAGGGTAAAATTCTAATTACAGATGAGGGCCATTTCGATCTAACCGCTTACAAATGGGATGATCAATTATTTTCGGATATCCTTGCCAAAGACAACCCAATTGAATCCGATCAGGCCATGAATATCAGCCGATTTCTAAGAAAAGAGATCGCCAACATGGAAAATCATACCATTACCCTTCCGGTTATCGATAAAATGATCCAGACGAAGTTGATGGAATACGGCTTAACTCAAACTTCGCCCATTCGCCTGGATAAATCCATATTCATAAAAAATGGACTTCATCTTTCGAACAATGCAATAAATGTTTTGAGAAGAAGGTATCTCAAGAAAGACAGCAATGGAAAAATTATCGAGACTTCGGAAAAGATGTTCAGGCGGGTGGCAAAGCACATTGCCAAGGCGGAGAAGAAATATGGTGGTGACGCGGATGTAAAAAAGATGGAAAATATTTTTTATAATATGATGACCGAATTGAAATTTTTGCCCAATTCACCCACGCTTATGAATGCAGGACGGAGACTGGGCCAGCTGGCAGCCTGTTTTGTACTTCCTGTAGAGGACAGCATGGAGGGTATTTTTAATGCTTTGAGAAATGCGGCAATTATCCACAAATCCGGCGGAGGTACCGGTTTTTGTTTTTCCCGACTGCGTCCAAAAGACAGCAGGGTCGGAACCACCGGCGGTATTGCCTCGGGACCGGTTTCATTTATGAAAATCTTTAACACTGCAACAGAGCAAGTAAAACAGGGAGGGACCCGCAGGGGAGCCAATATGGCAATTTTGAGGGTCGACCACCCGGATATCATGGAATTTATTTACAGTAAGAAAAACAATGACGAACTCAACAATTTTAACATCTCCGTCGGTGTTACGGATGCATTCATGGACGCTGTCAAAGCAGAGAGCAACTATGATCTTATCGACCCTCGCGGCGTGAAAAAGGAAAAAAAGTTGAATGCCGCCGAGGTTTATCAAGCCTTCGTGAAACAGGCATGGGAAAACGGGGATCCAGGCATCATTTTTTTAGACCGGTTGAACAAAGACAATCCGACCCCTGCGCTGGGGGAGATCGAAAGTACAAATCCCTGCGGCGAACAGCCGTTGCTTCCCATGGAATCCTGTAATCTTGGATCCATCAATCTGGCCAAGTTTGTAACCTATGATGCAAAAGTACCGGCGATCGACTTCAAGGCATTAAAGGATATTGTTTGGCAGAGTGTCCGATTTTTGGACAATACCATCGATATGTCTAAATATCCACTTCCGGAAATTGAAGAAATGGTTCAGGGTAATCGCAAAATTGGCCTTGGCGTCATGGGGTTTGCCGATTTGCTATATCAGCTGACAATTCCATACAACTCAGAAAGTGCTCTTGAGGTTGCAGAGGAGGTGATGGGTTTCATCCAAAAAGAGTCTCATGCCGCCTCAAACCATCTGGGTGAGGAAAGGGGGATTTTCCCAAATTTTGATCGAAGCATTTTTAAAAACAAAAAAGGTTGTACATATCGAAATGCCGCTACGACAACCATTGCACCAACTGGCACGTTAAGCATCATTTCGGACTGCTCCAGTGGTGTTGAACCGTTGTTTGCCTTGAGTTTTGTTAGAAATGTTATGGATAACGATAAACTGCTGGAGGTGAATCCATACTTTGAAAATATAGCGAAGGAAAGGGGTTTTTATAGCGCGGAATTGATGGATACCATTGCTGTTGAAGGCGGCATTCAGCATCTTGAGGAAATACCCGAAGATGTGCGAAGAATCTTTGTAACGGCCCATGATGTATCTCCTGAATGGCATATTCGTATGCAGGCTGCTTTTCAAAAATACACGGATAACGCTGTTTCAAAGACGGTCAACCTGGCCCGTGATGCCACAGTAGACGATGTGCTAAAAATTTATAATCTGGCTCATGAGTTGGGTTGTAAGGGCGTTACCATATACCGGGACGGGAGCAAGGAAAATCAGGTTCTGTCTTATTCAGGAAAGGACAAGTCTCTTCACACTCTGGTTGGTATCGTCAAAGATCGGCCAGAAACGCTGGAGGGATTTACCTCCAGAATGAAAACCGGCATGGGCCAGCTTTATGTTACGGTAACGGAATATCGGGGCCAGCCTTTTGAAGTATTTGCAACCATCGGAAAATCAGGAAGGTCGACCACTGCCAAAACCGAAGCCATCGGCCGTCTCGTTTCGCTTGCTTTAAGATCCGGCGTAAAAGTAGAAAAAATTATCGAGCAACTCAAAGGTATCGGTGGAGAACATCCGGTTTTCCAGGAAGGTGGTCTGGTTTTGTCTATACCAGACGCCATTGGCAGGGTCCTTGAAAAACGGTATTTGAACGACGGTTCTTACAAGAAAAAAAAGTACGGAAACAGCCTCCTTGGAGAAGTCTGTCCAGATTGCGGTCATACAATAAGTTTTGAAGAGGGATGTATGATCTGCCATTTTTGCGGCTTTACAAAATGTTCTTAAGGCGGAATTTTTTTTTTAGCCCTGGATACGATGATGCGTCTCGATCAAAATCCTCTATTTCGAAAAACAATCATTCCTTGGTATGATTCCGAAGCGGTGTGCATCGGCGTTATCGTATTCATGGTTATTGTTTTTTTCTTCGGCGTTGTCGGGATTTCGGTAGCACGGGAAAATGCGGAATATCATGGATATGTTTGGATCGCTGTTCTTCTAGTTGTTATGAGCGGAGGGATCATTTTTTCTACAATAAGTCGGCTCATAAAAAGACATGCCCGCCGATATTCAAAATAGGCGGTTCAATTTTTAAGGGAATCTTATCCTGAAACCTTTATATCATTGATCGTAAGGGTTTCCCATGATTGTTTTTCAGCAAAGATTTTTTTTAGAAAAGAATGGTTGAAGTCATGGCCGGATTTCTCAGCGACAACATGTCCCAAAATAGGCATACCCAGAAGTGAAAAATCACCGATGCAATCGAGAATTTTATGTCTCACAAACTCATCCTGATACCGTAGACCGCCTTCATTGATAACATCCTTGTCATCGATGGCAATCACATTTTCAAGGGTAACGCCACGGGCCAGACCATGTTTTTTTAGATATTCATATTCATGTAAAAAACCAAAGGTTCTTGCTCTGGATATTTCGCTTTCCCAAATGTGGTCCGACACATCCACAGAATAAGACTGCTTGTTGATCAGAGGATGATCAAATTCAATGGTACAGGTTATTTTATATGTTGAGCATGGATATACACCGACCATTTTTCCGTCTTTTTTAAGTTCAATCGGTTCTTTAATGACAAAAAAATATCGAGGAGTGTCCAGTTCCTTTATTCCGGCTGCTTTTATCATTGAAGTAAATGGTCCTGCGCTACCATCCATTATCGGCATTTCATAATTATCTATTTCCACCAGTGCATTATCGATCGAAAGGCCGGCAAAACTTGCCATAAGATGCTCTATTGTTGAAACGATAAAGCCCTCAAAGCCAATAACCGTTGCCAGGCTTGTATCCACAACCATATTAAAATGGGCAGATATGACAGGACAGTCCAATAGGTCTGTTCTGATGAATTTGATACCATGATTCGGCGGTGCTGGTTTGATGGTTAAATTGACCTTTTTACCTGAATGAACCCCAACACCCGAGCAATTTACCGGCTTTGCGACCGTTCGTTGTAAATAATACATATAAACCAAGCTTTATACAGCGACGCTGCATTTTTTAATAAGTGTTTATCTCCAAGTTCGAAAACGATTAATTATCCTGCAAAATGAATCGATGGGGTATTCATAACATGTTTATTCAGTTGAACACAATATACTTTATAAAATTCATAAAAAAGATTTAATTGAACAAGAACAAAGTTTTTGTTAAACGTCTGTAACATAAATACGAAATAAAAAAATCAATCTTAACTTTGAATCACATCCTAAATTATTGTTATCCTTGTTTAACAAGTGTTAATTATAGGTTTCAATGGGTTCATGAAGGTCCTTTTTTTGCTCGTCCTGTGAACTTTTTATGAAACCTTAAAGGAGGGGGCGTGCTCGCAAAGGTTTTAAGCAGCGCTGTTATTGGAATTGATGCATTTTTGATCGAAGTGGAAGTTGATATAACATCAGGACTCCCCACCTTTACCACCGTTGGACTCCCGGAGGCTTCAGTTAAAGAAAGCAAAGAGCGGGTCAAGTCTGCCATCAGCAATTCAGGCTATACCTTCCCGGACGACAGAATTACCGTTAACCTTGCCCCTGCTCATATTAAAAAGGAAGGGACCGGTTTTGATTTGCCCATCGCATTAGGGATACTCACGGCAACCCAAATCATTTCCCAGAACATCATATCCAAATACCTTGTCTTGGGCGAGCTTTCTCTGGATGGTCGCATTAAACCGGTGAAAGGTTCTCTTCCCATGGCCCTGGCTGCAAAAAACGCCGGATATGAAGGCATTATCGTACCTTATGACAATGGTCGAGAAGCATCGGTTGTGGCGGGAATAACGGTTCTGCCTGTAAAAACACTGTCTCAGCTTGTGGGTTTTTTCCGCGGATTGACTAAAATAGAACCTGAGAGAACCGATATTTCCCAAATATTTGATTATCGAAACACGTTTGAAATCGATTTTTCAGAAGTCAAGGGGCAGGAACACGCCAAACGATCCCTGGAGGTCGCAGCTGCGGGGGGACACAACCTTATCATGATCGGTCCCCCGGGTTCTGGAAAGACGATGCTGGCAAAACGCGTTCCTACGATACTTCCTCCGATGACATTTAAAGAGGCCATTGAAACGACAAAAATATTCAGCGTTATCGGAATGCTTCCAAAAGACGAGGCTCTGATAACAAAGCGGCCATTTCGATCGCCCCATCACACCATATCGGATGCAGGATTGATCGGCGGCGGTCATATCCCAAGGCCCGGCGAGGTTAGCCTGGCGCACAATGGTGTCCTGTTTTTGGATGAACTTTCAGAATTTAAAAAGCATGTTTTAGAAGTTCTCCGGCAGCCTTTGGAGGATCTTCAGGTAACCATTTCACGAGCTGCGCTGACCTTGACGTACCCATCAGGTTTTATGCTTATCGCAGCAATGAACCCATGTCCTTGCGGCTATTTTTCCGACCCCAAGCATGAGTGCAGATGTACATATTCCCAAATTCACCGATACCGATCAAAAATATCCGGTCCGTTGATGGACCGGATCGATATTCACGTGGAGGTTCCGGCAGTTCCCTATAAGGACCTTATCGAAGAATCCAATGCAGAATCATCGGAGGTTATCGGAGCACGTGTCACAGCCGCCAGAGCGCGCCAGTTCGAACGATTTAAAAGAACAAAAATTTACTGCAATGCGCAGATGATCAACCGGCATATTAAAAAACACTGCCGGATTGACGAGGCCTCCTGCGATCTTCTTGAAAGCGCCATCGACAAACTCGGTTTGTCGGCCCGGGCATACAACCGCATCCTTAAAATCTCTCGAACCATTGCCGATCTTGACGATGTATCCGACATCAGCACAGACCACATTGCCGAAGCAGTTCAATATCGGAGTTTGGATCGCGGAAAACGTCTTTATTGAATCCTCTCAGCAAAAAATCCAAGATCAGATTTCTCCGTCTCTCTATTATGGTGTATGATTTTTTGGCCGTTTCGAAAGTTTCACTGAAGAAGCTCGTGTTTTTTAAGAATGCTGCTGATTGAACCGACATAGGAAATAATTATATCTATTCGATTTAAAAAGTTAACGGCCTGACCATTGTCTATGATAAGAAAAAATAGGATCTATTGAAGGAAATTTCATTCAGTTAATAAGTATTTATTTACAAAAGCTTGTCTTTATTTCTCTCTAATTCCTTTTAATATCCGTATGAAAATCCCTTCACATACCCACTATTATTTGTAATGAACCAAAGTTAATTTATATACAAAACAGTTGGTTATATCTGATCACTATGATTGGCACAGCCATTGCAAACAAAAAAAACCAGACGGATTCATCATCCGAGCGCAACTGAAATAACACGGGGTTTCAGTGAGTTCGTAAGATAAGGTCGTTTTAAAGCGCTATGCTGTTATTTCAAATGCTTCCGGATAAGACGGGACAAAAATAAAAGGAGGATGTAATGAAAAGAACCATTGGTATAGTAGTGTGTGCACTGTTTGTGGTTGTCATGATGTCAGGGGTTGCCTTTTCAGCTGAAAAGAGCGTCGTAAAGCAGGATCAGGAAATGATGATTACCGGGACCATCAATAATGCCAATCAGATCGTGGACAAAGATGGCCAAATTTTCGATGTGGCTGACACCAAAGAAGGCAAGGAACTGGTAACTCATGTCGGTATGAATGTTCAGGTAAAGGGAACCGTACTGGAAAGTGAGGGAAAGAAACAGATTTCCGTTTCGGCCTATGAAATCATGAAAAAATAATCTGTCATCCTTTGGCAAGGGCAAGTAAAAAAGCAGGGGGGAAAAATTCCCCCCTGCTTTTGTTATATTGCTGAAAATAAAGAGTTCAAACTTGAATGGTCTACATTAAAAGATTGCGAAATGCCATGGGATCATCCTGATACATTTTTATCGACTTTTTGTAACCCAATTGATTGACAATTTTTATTCCTTTTCTTAAGTGGCGGTATTTTTTGAACTCGATTTTGGTTTTAATATCCGATTCGACCAAGGATTCGGGTAGATCAGGAATATATTTTTCAACGATTGATGGCAGTAACGCGTATACCAGCCCTCCGACAATCGCTTCTTCCACACAAATCCAATCTTCAACAATGGCCTCTACTTCCTTTAAGGTTTTGACCGCACTATTTTCGATTCTATCTTGGATTGATCTTTCAGTATATTGTCTTAAGACGATATGGAGTGTTTCTTCAACAGGAGTTATTAACGCTGTATATGGATTTTTTGCACTGTTCTGCCAGATGGTATAATGATCCCTCGTAAATTCAAAGGTTCCGTTTTCCTTCAGAGATATATAACTGGAATAAGAACCGACTTCAGCCAGAAAAATCTGACCTGTCAGCTTAATAGCGATCTCTTTTTGATCTTTGTTTGAAAATACATAGGTGGCAACATATTCTTTGCTTAAATTGTGAACAATAAAAGCATTGATGCCTTTCGTTGCTGAGTTTTGAGGCTTGGAAGCGCCTAATGTATGAATTGTGATATACGGATTATTAGATTCCGTAAGTCTTAAAATGTCTTTGATCACGTCATTACAATACCTTTCAAATATAGCCGTATATTCTTCTCTTGTCTCCGGGACATACATGAGCCGGTGTGAAATATTTTTCAGACGCCATTGAATGGGTTGGTCATCAAGATCTGCCTGAATCTTTTTGACAACGTCAGGGTGTTGATTGAAAAATTCAATACTTGCTTTATGTAAATCTTGATCAAAAGATTTTTCAAAATCGTTTAATGCGAAAAATGGACCTTGTTTGTCTTCAAGTTTAATCAGATCTATCAACATTGAATAATTGGTTGATGAATCAGATGCAAAAATTGCATCGGTCATACAGATGACAAATAAGACGGGGAAAATGATAAGTGTGTAATATACTGTTTTTGAATGCATTTTTCACTGTATATTTTACTGCATGTCAAATAATTATAACTAACGCTCTATAAGTTATATCGGCATTGAGGATAATTTCTGAACATAAAAATGCATGGGTAAAATTGAAGAGAATTCAGGTGTTGTTGTATTCAAGCACGAATACTATGAAATATTTGAGCTGAATGGGAACGAGAAGGGGATGGTTTTTGGGTTGGGACGAATGCAGGATTGTCGTCCTATTTTTCTCTGAAATTGGCGAGTTTAATATTGTATTTTTTTATAAGCTCATAAACATCCGCACGATATTTTCCGGCCAGCTTAGCTGCCTGGCTGACATTGCCTTTGGTCAGTTCAAATAGCTGAATAAGATAATTTTTTTCAAAATTTTCTTTAGCATCTTTAAATGATTTTAAACTTTCAGGATGAACATTCTGGGTTTGAAGAATAAGGTCTTCTGTAATGATATTGCGTTTCGCCATGGCCATGGCACATTCGATTGTATTTTCGAGCTCTCTGATATTGCCCGGCCAAGGATAAGAGATCAGTTTCTGCATGGCATTTTTTGAAAACGCGTTTATTTCTTTTCCCATTTCCTCGGAATATTTTTTTAAGAAATGCCTGGAAAGAATCGGAATATCCTCTCTTCTTTCATTGAGTGTGGGTAGTTTTATTGGAATGACATGAATGCGATAATATAGATCCTCTCTGAAACAGCCGTTTTTGACCTCTTGTTCGAGATTTTTATTGGATGCAGCGATGATTCTTGCATTCATTTTTACAATCTGTCTTCCCCCTACAGGATAAAATTCCTTTTCCTCTAAGACTCTCAAGACTTTGACCTGCATGGAAAGCGGCATTTCAGATATTTCGTCCAGGAAGAAGGTACCAAAGGAAGCTTCGGCAATAAGGCCTTTTTTGCTCTTGTCGGCTCCGGTAAAAGCACCTTTCTCATATCCGAAAAGTTCGCTTTCCATAAGATTTTCCGGTATGGCCGCGCAATTTAGAGCAATAAATGGATCATCCTTTCTGTCGCTTGCAATATGCAAGGTCTTTGCGATCAACTCCTTTCCGGTGCCGCTTTTCCCCTCGATATATACATTGGAATCCGTTGCAGCAGCAAGTGTGACCTGTTCGAAAACTTTTTTCATCGTTTCACTTCTGCCGATGATATTATCAAAGCCGTATCTTTCTTTGACCAAGCGCTGCAATTGTTTCACTTCTTTTGACAGCTTACTTGTTTCCAGACAGTTGTTTACCTGAATTAGCAGTTCATGACCATCAAACGGCTTGGTTAAATAGCTGTGTGCTCCCTTTTTCATGGCATCAACGGCACTGTTAATCGTTCCATACGCAGTGAGAATGATCACGGGGAGGTCGGGAATGATATGGCGGATATTTTCCATCAACTGGATACCGTCTTGATCGTCGAGTTTCAGATCGATCATTGCCAGATCAAACGATTCTTGTTCGGCCAGTTTCAGGGCCTTTTCCGCGCCGGTGGTCTTTGTAACGTGATATCCTCCGGATTTAAGTCGCATCTGGATGACCTGAAGAATATTCCGGTCGTCATCAACAACGAGTATTTTTCCTTTAGGGTCGTTCATCATCTTTCTTCTCAATTGCAGGGAGGGCTTCTCTTTTCTTTTTTTCAATACCCAAATCAATTTCTTTTAAACGTTTTATCTGATTTTGTAAATTTATTATCTGTTTTTTTTCCGTCTTCAGTTTATTTTCCAAAAAAGCGTTTCTTTTGTTTTTTTTATCGATCTTTTCTGCATAGTCCATGTTTTGGTTTAAAAGCCAAATCCATATTTTTGCTTTGTCTTTAAAAACGGATTCAGGATATTCTTTGACGAGTTTTTTAAAAAAATGAATTGATATTTCATAATTCACATATGTGTATTCCGGATTGGCATATATCAGGCCCATCATATAAAGTGCATGTTCGCCGTATTTTTGAGGAAAACGGTCTAACATTTCTTGATTTTTTTTTAAGGATGTTAAAAAATCACCATTGGAAAAAGATGATTTTGCCTGAAATAAAAGCTGGTTTGCTTCACTGTACTGATGAAACGAAAACGGATCTTCATTATAGAGGTTATAATAAGGGACGCACCCGGTTCCGGCAAGCAAAAGGCTTATCCAACAGGCAATGTAAAGAAAAAAGTGCTTCCTTTTCCGGGAGTACTTTCTACCCATATCTTTCCTCCGTGTACCGTAATTATATGTTTTGCAATGGAAAGACCGAGACCCGTACCCCTGGCTGTTTCTTTCCCGCTCTCTATCCGTTTGAATTTATCAAATATTTTATTAAGATTTTTTTCGTGAATTCCACAACCTGTATCCGAAACCGATACTTCGATGGCCATATCATCGTGATTTTTTAAAGAGGTGCTCACTGTAACCGATCCTTTAGCATCCGTATATTTTAAAGCATTTGCGACTAAATTTTCAAGCAATTGACTGATCCTATCGGAATCCATCAAGATCTCCGGAAGCTGGGGCGGTGGTGTTAATTCAAGTGTAATATTTTTCCGCTGAGCGATGGGCGCCAGTTTCAAAATACACTTGCGTGTGAGGTGGATTAAATCGGTACGATTGAAATGGTACTCCATCATTTTGGCTTCCATACGGGAAAGATCCAGGATTCTATTGACCGATACAATAAGTCGTTCGCACTCATCGCTGACAATGGTTAAGAGTTCATCTCGACTTTCAGGATTGTCGGCAAAAGTTCCATCAATCAATAATCTTGAAGCTTCCCTTATAGCGGTTAGCGGCGTACGAAGTTCATGGGATACGTGACTGATGAAATCTTCCTTCATTTCATCCAGTTCCTTTAGTCTGTCACACATTATGTTGAAATCGTTTGCTAAATCTTTTATTTCAGGGGGTGAGGCGATATCGAGAATCTTTTCGAATTTACCTTTTGCAATATCTTTTGTTTTTTTCTGTAACAACAATATGGAACGATTGATGCTCCGGGTATTAAAAAATGAAATCAACACCCCGAAAAAAATGGAAAGTCCGGCAGCAATGGATGTGGTTTGAAAAACATTGTTGCTGATCTCGCTGGAAATTTTTATCTTTTCGTCTCTATCGGATTTTGCTGACCAGATGATATATTTGAAATTGTTATTGATTTCCTCAACAATTTTTTCTTTTTGAACTTGATATTCCTTATATGGATACTTCCGGCCATTTTTAAGGTTTTCGATTTCCTGAGTAAAGATGGAAAAATATTCATCGCAAAGCTGATTGATTTTGAAAAATCTTTCTTTTTTCCCAGAACCAGCGATATGAAAAGTTTTGATTTTCTTTTTTACAGGACCAGCTATCAGCAGATCCAGTTGCTTAATGTCTTTATTAAAGTCCTCTCTGATCTTAAGAAAATGTTGATAAAAGTCATTGTCTTTGGAAATAAGGTATTTTTTTTCAAAACTGACCATTGAAAACATATTGTTTGAAAGACGTTCGGCCAGACGAACCGTCTGACCATCAACGGATGAAGCAGCGCGTGTGATTCGGGCTAGCTGGTTGAGTTTAATGGTTACAAAGATGACCAGAAACAATACGAGCATCATTATGGCAAGATATCCGAAAGTCAGTCGTTTGAAGATCGTAAATTTCATGATGATATAAAAATCGGCAAGCTTTCTGAAGAATAGGAAAATAAAACTCAATCAGATACGCGGTAAGCTCTTTAGATGGTAATATGTTGCCAAAGATGGCCTGCAAATCCTGGATTAATGGATAACCCCCCTCCTTTTTTGAATACGTGTATATAAAAAAATGCGGTTTATATGTCAAACAAAACATTGAATTAAGACATTCCGATCGGTACAAAGAAATGCTTCACAACACCCCGCATCAAAAGGTTTCCCAGTTTGACAATGTGTTGATGATTCATGTATATTTGTGTCAAACGACGTTTACTCTTAATTGATCGCAATCAAATTTGTTTAATTAGGGTTCAATTATTTTTCAATTTTGCCATGAAACCGATTGTTGCCATAGTGGGTCGTCCCAATGTGGGTAAATCGACCCTTTTTAATCGTGTAACCGGAACAAGGAAGGCCCTTGTTGATGACTTTCCTGGTGTTACAAGGGATCGCCATTACAGCGATGCCGTCTGGAATGGGTTTGATTTTACACTGGTCGATACCGGCGGATTTCCGGATGATGATGATGATGACTTTGCCAATAAGATACGTTCACAAATCCTTCAGGCCATCGAAGATGCGGATGTTATTGTTCTTCTGCTGGATGGCAAGAGTGGAATTTCTCCATTTGACGAGGATGTGGTCAGGATTCTTCGCCCCCTATCACAACCGGTCTTTTTTGCCGTCAATAAAATCGACGGGGTTGAACAAGAGGGTAAACTTTATGATTTTTATAGCCTCGGGATAGAGAAATTATATCCTATTTCTGCTGAACACCGTTATGGAATTTCGGATTTTTTAGATGACCTGACTGAGATTCTTCCGAAAACAGTGACCGAAGAAACCGGTGACGTCGTTCGGTTGGCGGTGGTGGGGAAGCCGAATGTTGGGAAATCATCACTGATCAACCGGATCTTAAGGCAAAAGCGCCTGCTTGTCAGCGATATGCCCGGGACAACACGTGATGCCATTGATTCTCTTTGTAAAATTAATGAAAAACAATACCTTCTTATTGATACTGCAGGCATTCGCCGTAAGGCAAGGGTGTCAAAAAAGCTTGAAAAATTTTCAATTATTAAAGCATTAAGAAGCCTTGACCGGTGTGATGTTGCGCTTATCGTCATTGATGCCCATCAAGGGATAACAGAACAGGATATTAGTATTGCGGGTTATGCCTTTGACCGTGGATGTGGTTGTATTTTTTTATTAAACAAATGGGACCTTGTTGAAAAAGACAGCAAAACTGCAAAAAAATATTATAACCGGCTAAAAATGGAAGCCAAATTTTTAAGCTTTGCACCGATTATAACCATTTCAGCATTAACGGGCCAAAGGGTCTTTAAAATATTTGATCTTGTTGAAGAAGTATTTGAACAATACACATTACGCGTGGGGACCGGACAGCTCAACAGGATATTCGAGCAGGCAATTGTACAGAACGAGCCATCACTTTACAGAGGGAGGCGCCTTAAATTTTATTATGCTACTCAGGTATCAGCCAGGCCGCCTACATTTGTTTGTTTTGTAAACTATCCGGATGCCGTCCATTTTTCCTACAAACGATACCTTATGAATCAGATCAGGGTTAAGGCAGGACTTGACAAGACACCGATCCGAATCATTTTTCGCAAACGCACCGGCAAGGAAAGAGGCGTTCGTTCTAGAAAACGGTCTTAGTTGCGAGTTCTTGCCGATGGAAACGGAATTATCCTGAGAAAGGCTGTAAATCCATTGAACTCATACAGATAAACGTTCAAAGCTGAACGTTGAAAGTGAAAAAGGATTAACAATGGATCTGTTTGAATACCGCGCCCAATTGGATGGCCATGTTTCACGACCTCTTGCGGACAGAATGCGTCCCATGAATCTGGACGAGTTCATCGGGCAAAGGCATGCTGTTGGAGAGGGAACATTGATACGGCATGCCATTTTGAATGATCGGATTTTTTCCATGATCTTATGGGGTCCTCCGGGATGCGGAAAAACAACACTTGCCAGAATTTTTTCAAGCCATACGCGTTGTCATTTTGTCCATTTTTCTGCGGTTCTGTCAGGCGTTAAGGAGATCAGGTCGGTTATTGAGGATGCAAAAAACCAGCAAAAACTTTTTAGAAAAAAAACCGTTCTTTTTGTGGACGAGATTCATAGATTCAACAAGGCACAGCAGGATGCATTCCTTCATCACGTGGAGAGCGGACTCATCACTCTAATAGGCGCGACCACCGAAAATCCCTCATTTGAAGTGATTCCGCCGCTGATGTCCAGATGTCGTGTGATAACGCTTAATCCGCTTTCAGCGAAAGATATTGACGCCATTATGCGCAGTGCCCTTAAAGACAGGGAGAGGGGCCTTGGGGACATGAATTTGATTATCGATGAGGATGCACTTTCTCATCTGGTCCGAATGTCAGACGGCGATGCCCGGACAGCACTCAACAGCCTTGAAACAGCGGCATCTCTGATCGCATCGAGCCGCGAAGATCCATCAAGGGAAAAGCCTATAAATATAACACTTCAAGCTGTCGAACGCGTCATGGAACGAAAGGCGCTTTTGTATGATAAAACCGGTGATGAACACTATAATCTTATCTCCGCATTTCATAAGAGTTTAAGGGGGAGTGATCCGGATGCTTCAGCCTATTGGCTCGGTCGAATGCTGTTCGCCGGAGAAGATCCTTTTTACGTTGCACGAAGAATGGTCAGGTTTGCGTCCGAGGATATCGGGAATGCCGATCCTCGCGCCCTTGGGGTGGCATTGAGTGCCATGGAGGCCTTTCGGTTCCTCGGCCATCCGGAAGGAGAGCTGGCGCTTTTTCAGGCTGCCATCTATCTGGCTACAGCCCCGAAGAGCAACAGCATATACACCGCTTACGGAGCGGTTAAAGCGGTTATAGATAAACATGGGGCGCTAGGGGTTCCGCTCCATGTTCGCAATGCGCCGACTGCGCTGATGAGAGGGTTCGGTTATGGCAGAGATTACAGATATGCCCATGATTATAAAGATGCCTATGTTCCCCAGGACTATTTGCCAGAAAAACTTGAAGGCCGGTATTTTTATAAGCCCTCAGACAGAGGTTATGAAAGCCGTATAAAAGACTGGCTGGTTAAGTGGCGTAGTCTGAAACAAAAGGAAAAAGACGCTAAAATAAATCAGAAGTAACCGGTATCCCTTTTTAATTTCATCTCTCGTTATTAAAGATGTCTCACGCCAGAGTCCCGGACGGCATCATCCACGGATCCCCTTTAAGCAAGTCCATACATCGGAAAATGACTTGACACCGATATAAAATAAAAATACAACGCAGCTTAATTTTCGAAGCGCTTATCAAATTTTAACTGAGTGTTAGCCATCGGAATTGCCAGAGTGGAACAGATTAAAGGGATCGTCGTAATTGTCGGAAACTTCGGTAGCGGGAAGACCGAAGTTTCCATAAACCTTGCCGTGAATCAAAAGCGTGCGGGCGTAGATGTAAAGATCGCAGATCTTGATCTGGTTAATCCTTACTTTAGAACTCGAGAGGCAAGGATACCTCTTTCTATGATGGGGATTGAGGTGGTTGTACCCGAGGAAAAGTACCTTCAGGCCGATCTGCCTATTTTGAGCCCTGCTGTAGCAGGATTAATCCGTCACCCGAGCGATTTGACATTGATTGACGCCGGAGGCAATGATGTGGGAGCAACCGTCCTGGCAGCACTGGCCGATTCTTTCCGCAATAAACGAGTTCATATGTTGCAGGTGGTGAATCCCTTTCGACCGTTCACTGATACCATTGAAAGCTGCTTGAAAATGCGTGGTGAGATTGAAAAGACTTCGAAAATGACCATCAATGGAATCATCGGCAATGCAAACCTGATCGATGAAACTTCGGTTGATGATATATACAACGGATATGATTTTGTTAAAGCGTTGTCTGGCGAAAGCCGTCTGCCGCTAGAATTTATCACTGCCTCGGTAGAACTGTTGCCTGAGATAGATATGGGACGTTTTTCCTGTCCGGTGCTTCCCATAGAAAGACAGCTTGTTCCACCATGGAAAAAAGCCGTAAAACTGAAAAAATAAGTTGTTCGTTGTTAAGCTTATAAATAAGAGAGGAGTTAGAACATATGCCATACAAACATACCATCGACAATAATCGATGCAAAGGATGCGGGCTATGTGTGGCCGTTTGTCCAAAGAATGTTCTGGAAATGTCTGATGAAGTGAATTCTATGGGCTATTTTCCTGCGTATCAAGCGCGTCCTGAAGACTGCGTATTCTGTACGACCTGCTGTATTATGTGTCCGGATGTGGCCATAACCATAATCAAAGTCGTTGAAGAAACGGAAGCGGCGGAAGAATAGCTGGAGGAAAAATATGGGTAAAATATTAATGAAAGGAAATGAAGCAATTGGTGAGGCCGCAATCCGAGCCGGGTGTCTCAATTATTTTGCTTATCCAATTACCCCTCAATCTGAAGTCGCTGAATACCTTTCTCGCCGGATGCCTGAGGTCGGGGGTGTATTTTTGCAAGGTGAAAGTGAAGTTGCCGTGGGATATATGCTTTTCGGAGCTGCCGGGTGTGGTGCCCGGGTTTTTACCACGTCATCAAGTCCAGGGATAAGCCTGATGAGCGAAGCGATTAGTTATATCTCATCTGCCGAGCTTCCAGTGGTTTTTGTCAATATTGTCCGCGGGGGACCGGGATTGGGGGGGATATTGCCGTCCCAGGCGGATTATTTTCAGGCCACAAAGGGTGGCGGACATGGTGATTACAGATTGCTTGTCATGGCGCCGGCAAGTGTTCAGGAGGCCGTTGACATGGTCATGATGGCATTTCCACTGGCGGAAAAGTATCGAAACCCGGTGATGATTCTAGGAGACGGATTGATCGGTCAGATGATGGAGCCCGTTGAATTTTCAGATCACCTTAAATCCGAACCGAGCAATAAGGATGACTGGGCAACAAATGGAATGGACACCCGTAAGAGCAAAGAACGCAATCTGGTTAAATCCCTCTTTTTAGATGCGCAGCAACTGGAAGAACATAATTTAGTCTTAAAGGCCAAATACGACCGCATGAAGCAAGAAGAGGTTCGATATGAACCGTATAACATCGATTCGGATTACCGCGCCCTTATTGTGAGCTACGGCACCATGAGCCGGGTGTGCAAAACCGCCATTGACAATATGAAGGCCGAAGGTATTGAGGTGTCCATGATAAGACCCCTGACCCTTTTTCCATTTCCTATAAATCCGATAAGGGAAGCAGCGTCAAAAGAGGTCTGCGAGGCCGTTGTCACTTTTGAGTTAAGCATGGGACAAATGGTTGAAGACGTAGAGCGGAGCGTTCAGGGGAAACGTCCGGTTTACTGGCATGGGAAGGCCGGCGGCGAAATACCCACACCTGAAGAAGTTATTGATGCGGTTAAATCCTTTATTAAAACATGATGAACTCAAAAATATAGAAATCATCACCTATGGTATAAGGAGTAGATATAATGGCAAAAACATACGAGAAGCCCGAGGCTCTTTCTGACCAGGTTACCCATTACTGTCCGGGTTGTACCCATGGTGTTATCCACCGATTGGTGGCTGAAGTTATCGACGAGTTGGGGATTCGGGACAGGACAGTCGGCATTGCACCTGTTGGGTGTGCTGTTTTGGCCTATAATTATTTCACGTTCGACTTTCAAGAGGCAGCCCACGGTCGGGCGCCGGCTATGGCTACCGGTATTAAACGGGTTCGGCCTGACCTCATTGTTTTTACCTATCAGGGTGACGGCGATCTGGCAAGTATCGGAATGGGAGAAATCATACATGCGGCCAATCGCGGAGAAAAGTTTACCACGATATTTGTAAACAATACGGTTTACGGAATGACCGGCGGGCAGATGGCACCCACCACGTTGCAGGGACAGCGAACCACAACCTCCCCTGCCGGACGCGATGTTGAGGATGTCGGTATGCCCATCAAAGTTGCCGAGTTGATTTCCGGTCTTCAAACACCTGCATATATCACAAGACAGGCGGTGTTAAAGCCAAAGTATATTGTCAGGGCCAAGAAATCGATTAAACAGGCGTTCCAGTATCAAATGGAAGGCCGGTGTTTCAGCCTGGTGGAATTTGTCAGCACCTGTCCGACCAACTGGGGGATGACGCCGGTGGAGTCGATTCAGTGGGCCGAAGAAAATATGCTTCCCTATTACCAGCTGGGCGAATTTAAAACGCCCGATTAATTTGAGGAGGACTGAATGCAAAATGAAGTGATGTTTGCCGGTTTTGGGGGTCAAGGCATTCTGTTGATAGGGAATATTCTTGCGCATGCTGCTATGGAACAAGGTTCTGAAGTGGCTTGGGTTCCGTCCTATGGTCCGGAGATGCGAGGCGGGACGGCCTATTGCCTGGTGGTAATCAGTGACCGGTCCATCGGTTCGCCGATTATCAGGCACCCCATGCACCTTATTGCCATGAATCGTCCTTCTTTGGAAAAATTTGCACCGGTGGTAAAACCAGACGGAATTGTGGTGATCAACAGTTCACTAATTCCCGTATCTTCTGGCCGTGATGATGTTGATGAATTGTTGGTGCCGGCAAATGATATTGCAAAAGATTTAGGGAGTGTGAAGGTTGCCAATATCGTGGCGCTTGGCGCTTTCGTTGCCCGCAGCAAAATTGTCGATTTTGAACGGATTCAAAAGTGTGTGCAAGAGCAGTTTGCTTCAAAAGAAAAGCTTATTCCCATCAATATGGCAGCGCTTGATGCGGGCCAAAAGGCCGCCTCAAACACGTGAAATATCCGGGCTAAGTTGAAATAAGGCAAAAACCATGAAACTATCTGTTCCAGACTACATTTTATCGATAAAACCGTATACACCCGGGAAACCTCTGGAAGAGCTCGAAAGAGAATATGGTATTGAAGATTCCATAAAGCTTGCCTCTAATGAAAATCCTTTAGGCCCATCTCCCGTGGCGGTTGCGGCCATTAAAGAATCCATCACTAAATTGAACCGCTATCCCGATGGAAGCGGGCATAATCTTATCCGAAAAATTTCGAATCATATCGGGTTTTCACCACAACACATCGTTTTGGGCAACGGCTCAGACGAAATTATCGGTATGCTTGCCTATGCCATGCTGCAGCCGGGTGACGAGGTCATATTGCCCATTCCTTCTTTTCTCATGTATGAAATAATGGTTCGTGGCACCGGCGCAACACCGGTATTTTCTCCTTTGACATCGTTGTCAATCGATCTGGAAGGAATAAAGAAAAAGGTTACATCAAAAACCCGGATGATTTTTCTGTGTAATCCCAACAATCCCACAGGGACTGTTATTTCTAAAAAAGATTTTGAGAATTTTATACAAGAGATGCCGTCCGAGGTGATTGTCGTGGTGGATGAGGCGTATATTGAATTTGTGCGTGATCAAAATTGTGTCAAAAGTTTTGAATATTTGGACAATATAACGCCGTTGGTTACGCTTCGGACCTTTTCCAAAGCGTATGGTCTGGCCGGACTTCGTATCGGTTATGGCGTTATGCCGGTGGAGATTGCAGATATTTTAAACAGAATAAGACTCCCTTTCAACACCAATTCATTGGCTCAGGCCGGCGCTGGTGCAGCGCTTGAGGACAAAATATTCCTTGAAAAAGTCATTTCTTTGGTTCATGAAGGTCTTGATTTTCTATACGATGCTGTAAGCAGTTTGGGGATAAACTATTTTCCTACACAGACCAATTTTTTCCTGATCGATGTTCGTAAAGACGCCGATGAAATTTACGAAGATATGCTCCGGCAAGGGGTTATTGTCAGATCAATGAAATCGTATGGTTATCCCAATTATATTCGAATCAATGTCGGACTTCATGAAGAGAATGTCCGATTTTTAAAAGCGCTTGAGAAAAGTCTGGCGTGAAAAAAGTTATCGCTTTCAAATGAAACGACTGCTTATTACGATAGACGGCCCTTCGGGAGCAGGTAAAACAACGGTTAGCCGGATACTGGCCGATCGTCTCGGGTACAGGTATATTGACACGGGTGCCCTTTACAGAGGTGTCGCTGTGGCAGCCATATCATCAGGCCTAAATCCGGATGACGATAACGGCCTCGAAAAGCTGTGCAATACTCTGAAAATAAGTTTTGTGTTGGATAAAAAGGGATTGCGGCTAATGTTAAATGGTTCAGATATTACCGATCAAATCAGGACCCCTGAAATAACAATGTTTGCTTCGGCTGTTTCTGCAAGGCCGGTTGTGAGGCGTTTTCTTTTGAATTTGCAAAGGGATTTGGGAAGGGAGAAGGGGGTTGTATTTGAAGGGCGTGACATGGGAACCGTGGTATTCCCAGGTGCTGATGTGAAGTTTTTTATGGATGCATCTCCAAAAATCAGGGCTAAAAGGCGATACAAAGAATTAAAATCAATAAACCCTCAACCCTTAGAAGCGGTTGAAAAGGAAATGGACCGTAGAGATAAAAATGACAGCACCAGAGATTTAGCGCCATTAAAGCCGGCAGAAGATGCGATTCGAATAGATTCAACCGATCTTTCGATTGAAACTGTTGTTGAGCGAATGGTGACCATTATCGAAACTCTAACATAGTGTTTTGGTTCGAAAATACATCGACTTTCTTTTATGGATCTAATAAAAATATCTGCTTAAACGGCACCGATTTCTAAGTGGGCAATTTCTTTTTGAATCTTATCAATTTATTCGTCATTCCAAGTTTAAGCGAATTGATTGAGTTTAAATAATTTTCTCAAATTTCGCATTCATATAAATTTTACCTTAAAAAATTTTCCCGGTCTGCTTCGCTATATTGACGTTGCTGGAAATAAAGGGTGTGAAACTCGAGTAATATATTTAAAATAATCATTGTTTTTTGGAAATGAGTCTGATAGCAATATCGTTTATGCTATATTTAACAGATTATAGCAAAATAAAAATGGTTTAGGGGGTATTGTATTTAATGGAAAATTTTGAAACAAATGATTCAAACAAAAATTTGACGAATGAGACATCCAGTGAACAGTCAAATGAGGAAGGTATTAAGGAACAAGACGTATTGAAAACAGATTTATCTGAAGAAGAAACACCATCTGATGATGTTCAAGATCCGGTTAACGGTTCGGCAGATGCTCAGAAAACAACTTCAGACTCTAAAGAAGATCAAGAAACAATCGGTGCTTTGGAAGAAGTTGCGGAAATAATCGGTGATTCGGAAGAAGTTGCGGAAATAATCGGTGATTCGGAAGAAAGTCCTGTTACACTCGAAGGCTCTGAAGAAGCAGACAAGCCAAGTGAAAACATGGGCGACATGATGGATATGTACGAGGAGAGCTTTAAGCGATTCGCTGAAGGTGAAGTTGTTACCGGAAAAATAATTTCCGTAGATAAGGATTATGTCCTTGTTGATATTGGGTACAAATCAGAAGGGCAAATAAGGATTCAAGAATTTCAAGATGAAGACGGAAACTTAATTGCCAATGACGGAGATTCGGTTGATGTAATGGTGGAATGGTGGGATGATGAAGAAGAGCGCGTCATCCTTTCCAAAGAAAAAGCCGCTAAAGTAAAAGTATGGGAAGAGATTAAGAAATCTTACGACGAAGATCAAACTGTGAAAGGCGTTATTGTCAATCGCGTCAAGGGAGGATTTTCCGTAGACATTGGTGTTCAGGCATTTCTGCCCGGTTCGCAGGCGGATTTGCGTCCCATTCGCAACCTTGATGAAATGGTTGGGAAGACATTTACTTTCAAGATCTTAAAATATAATCGAAAACGGAGTAATATCGTTTTATCCAGGCGAATCATTCTTGAAGAAGAACGCGATTCCAAGCGATCTGCAACACTGGAAAGCATTGAAGACGATAAAATTGTTGATGGTATTGTAAAGAATATAACCGAATATGGTGTATTTGTCGACCTTGGCGGTGTAGATGGTCTTCTTCATATTACGGACATTTCATGGGGACGGGTTAAACATCCATCGGAGCTTTTTTCCGTCGGTGACAAAATAACCGTGAAAATTTTAAGCTTTGATATTGAACGGGAGAGAGTTTCCTTGGGAATGAAACAACTTACCGAGGACCCCTGGTTGGCAGCCACAGAAAAATATCCCATAGGTTCCCGTGTTAATGGAAAGGTCGTCAGTCTAACAGATTATGGTGCATTTGTTGAACTGGAGGAAGGTATCGAAGGGCTGATTCACGTTTCTGAAATGTCGTGGACCCGAAAGATTCGTCATCCCTCTAAGGTTGTTTCCGTGAGCGATGTGGTTGATACTGTAGTGCTGGATATCAAGCCTGAAAGCAGACGGATTTCTTTGGGCATGAAGCAGGTTGTTCCCAATCCTTGGGATGTTATTAGTGAAAAGTATCCGGTCGGAACCACCATTGAAGGCAAAATAAAGAATATCACCGACTTCGGCCTTTTCATCGGCATTGGTGAAGGGATTGATGGGCTTGTACATATTTCCGATATTTCCTGGATAAAGCGGATAAAACATCCATCGGAGTTATATAAAAAAGGCGACGTGGTTCAGGCCATCGTATTAGATATTGAAAAAGAGAATGAAAGGTTTTCACTGGGGATCAAGCAATTACAGGAAGACCCTTGGAAAACGGTTGCTGAACGGTATGAAGTTGGAAAAGAGATAACAGGTACGGTGACCAACCTGACCGACTTTGGGGTTTTTGTAGAAATCGAGGAAGGGATAGAAGGGCTTGTTCATGTATCTGAAATTAGTAAAGAAAAGATAAAGACCCCCATCGGCAAATTCAGTATCGGCGATGTTATTACAGCCAAAGTTATGAATATCAACAGTCAGGAAAGGCGAATCGGCCTTTCAATCAAGCGACTGGAAATCGAAAGCGAACAGAGCTTGTTAAGCGAATATGTCAATAACGCTAGGACCTCGACGTCAACTTTTGGAGAAATTTTGCGGGAAAACCTTCAAGAAAAGTTAAATGGGGAATAGATAGAGCATCCAGTCCCAAAAGAGCCCGCTTTCACCGATACGGCCCGGAAGGCAGTGGTAAAAATACCAAAAATAACATACATGCTAAGAGGATGGGAATTTTAGCCCGCCGTAGGCGGGTACACTTTTCGCTGATTCGATCCCGCAGGTTTACCTGCGGGAGTTTCATAAAATCGTTACACGATTTTATTATCAAATGACAAGTACAGCATTATGTTCTCACGCAGGCATCCATATCTTTTTTTCATACTGATTTTTTCTACAGTTGCTGCCACAGCAATGATATTAATGACCCTTCTTTTTACGCTAAGTACAAGAGATACTGAGTTTGAGTTTGGAGAAAAAGTCGGCGTTATAGAGATTAACGGTATTATTGCAGATTCCAAAAACGTCCTTAATCACCTCAAACGTTTCCGCGAAGATAATGCGATAAAAGCGATCGTCGTTCGAGTCGATTCACCCGGGGGCGCTGTGGGCCCGTCACAGGAAATTTTCAGGGAGATCAGAAAGACATCCGCCACAAAGAAAGTGGTGGCTTCCATGGGTACCATTGCTGCATCCGGAGGGTATTATATCGCTGCCGGGGCAAATGGAATTGTAGCCAATCCCGGGACCATAACCGGAAGCATCGGTGTCATCATGGGGTTTACAAATTATGAGGAGCTGCTTCATAAAATCGGATTGGTTCCAATTGTTGTCAAGAGCGGCGATTACAAGGATATCGGATCGCCGGTTCGAGAGATGAAACCTGAAGAGAAAAAAATCCTCCAGGAATTTGCGAAAAAAATCCACAGGCAATTTATTAAAGATATCGTTGACGGGCGAAAGATGGATATGGAAAAGGTAGAATCGCTGGCCGACGGACGTATTTTTACCGGTCAAGAATCAAAAAAATTTGGCCTTGTGGATCGTCTCGGAAATTTAGAAGATGCAATTGAGTGGGCAGGCCGACTTGGCGGAATAAAAGGGAAGATCGCCACAGTTTATGCAAAGGAGAAAAAATTTTCCTTTTTAAAATATATTACGGATTCATCTGCTAAGACTTTATTAAACCAGATTCTTGATCCGAAATTATCGGCAGACTATATATACAGACCTGAACAAGCCCGATCGTTGCATCAATAACACGTCTAGGGTTTGTTGCGAAAAACTTAGAATAGATTGATATTAAACATAGCGCCCGCTTTACAGGCGTTTTTTTTACTCAAAAACACTCACATCCCCCAAACCTTTTCGGATGATCTCTGGGAGATCATCGATTAGGGATATGACACTCGAAGGGTTTCCTGTAACAGGGCCTCCGTCAATAACCACATCTATTCTACGATGGAAAAAATCGTTAATAAGAGAGGGATCATAAAGGATTGTACCGTCCGGCATTGTAGCGCTTGTCGTGATAATGGGATTTCCCAAAGCTTTGACCAGAGAAAGACAAATCCGATTGTCCGGCACGCGAATCCCAGCTGTTTTTCGATTGGTTAGCATGATTTTTGGAACCAGTTTCGAACCCTCCAGAACAAACGTGTAGGGGCCCGGCAGAAGCCGTTTCATTGTTTTATAGGCATAATTTGAAACTTTTGCGTAATGGCTGATATTTTTGAGGTCCGAACAGATAAAGCTAAAAGGCTTGATTTTTTTTCGTTGTTTTAACTGGTAAATCTTTTCTATGGACTTTTTGTTCAAAATATCACAACCGATTCCGTAATATGTATCGGTTGGATAGGCGATGATGCCGCCCCTTTTAAGTACATCAACCACCTTTGTTAGGAGTCGTTCCTGGGGGTTTATGGGATTTATTTTAAAAATCACGGCAATCCTTAAATTGTTAATACTTGCTTTTTATTGCTCATATGCCGTAACGCATCAACCATCGAGAGATGGTCTATAGCCATTTATCATAAAATATAGGTAGATGTATCTATTACGGGTACCGGTATAATGTCAAGGCAATGATGCCGTGTGTTTCATTAATAAACTTATATATTTAATGAAAATGACATAATTTCAAATGGTTGCAATAGATAGCGCCGCCCGCCCTAATAAAGATTGCAAAAGATAAGTCTATTTGTTATGCGATACTATCTTACGCAATTTTCGCATCCGAATATTGCTAAAAAGCCTTATTTGAAACAACGGTTAATGGAGGAACCCATGAAAAAAATACCGTCTGAAGCGGCGTTTTCTTTTGATGATATTTTATTGCTCCCAGGTTACTCAGATGTTTTGCCGCGAGATGTTGACACCCGCTCTCCTTTAACAAAAAATATTACATTGAACATTCCTCTTGTTAGTGCAGCTATGGATACCGTAACCGAAGCAAGAACTTCCATCAGCATGGCCCGCGAAGGCGGAATCGGTTTTATCCATCGAAATTTGAGTATTCAGAGTCAATCGGTTGAGGTTGACAAGGTGAAGAAATCTGAAAGTGGTATGATTGTTGATCCGGTAACCATTCATCCGGATCAGCTCGTCCATGAAGTGTTACACCTGATGAAAAAGTATCGCATTTCAGGAGTTCCGGTGACCAAAGGAGACAAGTTGGTAGGCATTGTGACGAACAGAGACCTGCGATTTGAGATAAATCTCGATAAAAAGATTTCCGAAGTCATGACAAAGGAAAATCTTGTTACGGTTTCAGAAGGGATTACCCTGGAAGATTCTAAAAGTCTGTTGCATAAACACAGGATCGAAAAACTCCTTGTGGTTGACAACAAAAATCGTCTGGTCGGCATGATAACGATAAAAGACATTGAAAAATTAAAAAAATATCCAAATGCCTGTAAGGATGAGTTGGGAAGACTCAGGGCAGGGGCTGCCGTTGGAGTGGGGCCGGATATGGAAGAACGCGCAGAGACACTGTTGCGAGTGGGTGCTGATGTTATTCTAATCGATACCTCCCATGGACATTCTAAAAATGTGATTGAGGCTGTCAAAATATTAAAAAGCAATTTCAAAAATATCGAACTGATTGCAGGGAATGTGGGTACGGCGGAGGGGGCTGAAGCGCTGATTAAAGCAGGTGTGGATGGTGTCAAAATCGGAATTGGACCTGGATCAATTTGCACTACACGTATTATAGCGGGTGTCGGCGTTCCGCAGATTACAGCGATCATGAACTGCACCGCGGTATCCAAGAAAACAGGCGTACCTTTGATTGCAGACGGTGGCATAAAATTTTCAGGGGATGTGACAAAAGCGCTTGGTGCAGGTGCCCATGTGGTCATGATCGGAGGGCTTTTTGCCGGAACGGAAGAGAGTCCGGGAGAGCTTGTTATTTATCAAGGCCGCAGTTACAAAGCCTATCGGGGTATGGGATCCATAGAAGCCATGCAGAAAGGGAGCAAAGACAGATATTACCAGGATGAAGATCCCCATGGCGACAAAATGGTCCCGGAAGGTATCGTCGGCCGGGTGCCTTACAGAGGAAAATTGGCGGACAATATTTTTCAGCTCATTGGCGGATTAAAGGCGGGTATGGGATATGTGGGATGCCGCACTCTGGATGAACTCAGAGAGAATGCTCGCTTTGCAAAAATAAGTGCAGCAGGTATGCGTGAAAGCCATGTTCACGATGTGATCATAACCAAAGAGGCACCAAACTATCGTCTTGACTAAGATGTAATCTAACACTGAAATCCTGAGTACTCTTGACCAGGTCAGCGATAAATGGCTCTGCCTTGGAGTTTTGTGTCTAAAAATACAAATTCCAAGCACCAAATTACAAATAAATCTCAAATTCCAATATCCAATTCAGCCGTCGTAGCCAAAAGGCTATTATGGCGTAGTTGGCTGTCCAAAACCTTTAAGAGATAGATATTGTTTGGATTTTCGAATTTTGGGCATTGGGATTTGTTTGATATTTGGGATTTGATTATTGGAATTTCAATCAGTCAATAAACTTTCAACAAAGCAAATTCCCTCTGGGGACAACCAATGCCAGAGCCTTTGGGATAGAAATTTTACTTAACCTGAGGCTTCATTAACATCAGTTTGTTTCAAAACCCTAAACAGTTATGGATTCACCTTATTCATAACAATACATACGCATAAAATGACTCAAGCATCATCCCAATTTGTTCATCTCCATGTCCATACCCAGTACAGTCTTTTAGATGGTGCTATCCGCATCGATCGTTTGTTAAAGCGTGTCGCCGATTTTGACATGGACACTGTGGCGATCACCGATCACGGAACCATGTTCGGAGCGTTCGAGTTTTATGAAAAGGCCAATAAAGCCGGGATAAAACCGATTATCGGTTGCGAATGTTATCTGGCGCCGAGACGTCATACCGACAAAACCCCCCTTGATAAAAGCGGACTTTCACATATCATCCTTCTGGCGGAAAATCAGGAAGGATATCGAAATCTATGTAAACTGGCGGCCATTGCCCAGCTTCATGGATTTTATTACAAACCCCGCATCGATAAAGAACTCCTCAAACACCACAGTAAAGGGCTTATCGGCCTGTCAGCATGTCTTCACGGTGAAGTTCCAAGGCTGATTCAGGAAGGTCGAATCGATAAAGCTGATCTAGCTGCGCGTGATTACCTTAATGTTTTTGGTGAAGGGAATTTTTTTCTGGAAGTTCAAAACAACGGTATCGATATTCAGGAGGCGGTAAACCGAGCATTGCTGGATATGAGTCAAAGACTTTCCATTCCGCTGGTTGCTTCGAACGATTGTCACTATCTCGACAAAGAAGATGTCCGTGCCCACGATGTCCTGTTATGCGTTCAGACCGGAAAGACGGTTCATGATACGGATCGGCTCAAATTCAGAACCGATCAACTCTATCTAAAATCTAAAGCGGAGATGTATGATGCTTTTAAGGATTATCCGGGGGCACTTGAGAACTCCGTAGATATCGCCAGGCGCTGCAACCTGGAATTTGACGTTAAATCCTATCACTTCCCGAAATTTGATGTTTCATCAGACCATACTGCAGACGAGATTTTTGAGCAAAAGGTCAGGGATGGATTTAAAACCATCATGGAAAGTATAAAGAACAAAAATCCAAATACCGATGAGAAGCTTTATAATGATCGAATTGAAAATGAAATCGATGTCATTAAAAGCATGGGTTTTTCAGGTTATTTTTTAATTGTGGCTGATTTTATTCGCTATGCCAAAGACAACGGTATACCTGTTGGGCCTGGAAGGGGGTCGGCCGCCGGAAGTCTAGTGGCCTATTCTCTTGGAATTACCGATCTGGACCCCATCGAGCATGGTCTAATTTTTGAACGCTTTCTCAATCCCGCCCGCAAAAGCATGCCGGACATTGATGTCGACTTTTGTATCAACGGCAGAGAGGATGTCTTTAAATATGTGGTTGAAAAATACGGCGGTGGGGATTATGTCGCCCAGATCATCACATTCGGGAAACTGAAAACCAGGGCCGTCATTCGTGATGTCGGCCGTGCTTTGGATATACCCCTTAATGAAGTGGATGCCATCGCTAAAATGGTGCCGGATGTGTTGAACATCGGTCTTGATGATGCCCTCGAACAGGAGCCCCGGCTCAAAGATCTGGTAAAAAAGAAGCCCGAAGTTGCCGATCTTATCAGTGTTTGCCGCGTATTGGAAGGGCTTCCAAGACATGCTTCGACACATGCTGCGGGCGTTGTCATTGCAGACAAACCGCTGGTGGAATATATGCCCCTTTATAAGGGTAAAAAAGGAGAAGTGGTCACCCAGTTCGACATGAAATGTGTTGAAAAGATCGGCCTTGTCAAGTTTGATTTCTTGGGTCTTCGTAATTTAACTGTGATTGCAAACACCCTAAACTTAATCGCTGCCCAAGGAGGTACACCTCCGGATCTTTCTAACCTCGATTTTAACGATGCTGACACGTATCATCTACTTACTTCCGGTGAAACAACGGGTGTATTTCAACTGGAAAGTTCAGGCATGAAAGATTTGTTGGTGAGACTCAAACCGGAAACCTTTGATGATGTCATCGCCCTGGTTGCGTTATACCGACCAGGCCCCTTAGACAGTGGAATGGTTGATGATTTTGTTGAAAGAAAGCACGGGAAGAAAACGGTGGAATACATTGTTCCCCAGCTTGAACCGATTTTGAAAGAGACATACGGGGTTATCGTTTATCAGGAACAGGTGATGAAAATTGCCGGTGACCTGGCCAATTATTCCATGGCCGAGGCCGATGATCTTAGAAAGGCGATGGGGAAGAAAATTCCCGAGATTATGGCCATGCATCGGGAGCGTTTTATGCAAGGGGCGTCAGAAAACGGCATTCCATCCGACAAGGCCGGGAAGATATTTTATTTCATGGAAAAGTTTGGGGGGTATGGATTCAACAAATCCCATAGTGCGGCATATGCGTTGATAGCATATCAGACCGCTTTTCTGAAAGCGCATTTTCCGGTGGAGTTTATGGCCTCATTACTGACCAGTGAGATGCATTCCATAGACGGTGTTGTCAAATATATCACTGAATGTCGCAGCCACGGTATTGAAGTATTGCCTCCGGACATTAATGAAAGCGAAAAAGAGTTTACCGTCACCGGTCTAAAGATAAGGTTCGGACTGGTTGCAGTGAAGAACGTTGGAGAAAGTGCCATTGAATCTATTATTGAGGTCCGGCATAATGGGAAATTCTCATCTTTGTTTGATTTTTGTGAGCGAGTCGACCTGAAAAAAGTTAACAAACGTGTTGTTGAAAGCCTTATTAAATGTGGCGCATTTGATACCACGGGAAATTATCGTTCACAAATGATGGCATCATTAGATGACTGCATCGATTACGGACAACGCGTTCAAAGGGAGAGGATGGATCCTCAAATGGGGTTGTTCAATCTAACTGAAGAACAAAAAGTTTTTAACTTGCCGCCCATGTCCGAAATCGATGAGTGGGATGAAAAAGAGCTTTTAACCCTTGAAAAAGAATCACTTGGGTTCTATATCACCGGGCATCCATTAAGCAGATATGAAAATGTTCTGGAAAAGTTCACCAACACAAACTCGGTGACACTAAAAGAACAAAATGACGGTGATGCCATTAGGATCGGCGGTATGGTCAGAAACACCAAAATCATAAAGACCAAAAAGGGCGATTTAATGGCTTTTGTTACACTTGAGGATCTGCATGGTGCGGTTGAAATGACCATCTTTTCATCGCTTTATTCAAAAGTGTATGATCTTTTGACAGATGATAGTGCCATCCTGGTTCGAGGACACCTGCAAAAGGAAGAAAATTCAGTAAAACTATTGGCGGATACGGTCATACCCATGGATAAAGCCGAGGAGACCTGGACCACAAGTATCCATTTTAATCTTGACATCGCCAATACTGACAAAGCGTTATTTGAAAAGCTGAATTCCGCATTTAAAAGATATCCAGGTTCCTGCAAAGCTTACATTCACTTGATGAATCCTGAAAAAACAGAAACCATTGTTGCTCTGTCCGACACGATAAAATTAAAAGCCGGTTCGTCACTCATTCGTGAGGTGAACCGGCTTGTGGGATACAATGCAGCTGAAACGGTTTGTCGTCCGGTTGAGTCTTCTTCAACATTCAATGGTTATAATGGGAAGAGAAGACGAAAACGATGACCTAATTTGAGCGATTGCCGATTTTACCGGATCTCCACGATATTCACGGGATTTTCGAGCTGCGCTTGTCCCGCTAACAGCGCAATTATGAGACATTTGCGGTCCCGTTGCAAGCGGGAAGGCTGATGTCTCATGCCCCCGATAGAATGATTTTGGGATTTCGCTACGCTCAAGGCTTGTCGTAGTGAAGCGGAGATCCCGCAACGCGGGGCTTATCTCCAGCAAACTCGGCAATCGCTCAACTTAGGGATGAGTCTATTCCTAACAGCGATTTGAAACAATAATAAGAAAGGGATAATTTACCCGCAATGAAAGTGCCTTTGCTAGATTTAAAAGAACAGTATAAAACCATAAAAAAAGAAGTCTTGGAAACTGCTGAAGAACTTTTTGAAAGTCAATATTTTATCCTGGGTCCCAGGGTGGCGACTTTAGAAAAAGAGGTTGCCGATTATTGTTTGTCAAAGCATGCTGTCGGTGTCTCGTCCGGGACAGATGCCCTTTTGATTTCTTTGATGGCGGTGGATATCGATTTTAAAGACACGGTGATCACCACGCCATATACCTTTTTTGCCACAGCAGGAAGCATTGCTCGATCCGGTGCCAGACCGATTTTTGTCGATATTGATCCAAAAACATATAATATTTCTCCTGAGTGCCTCGAAATAGCTATCGATTCCATGACCCGAACTGAGCTTGAGAGGCTCAAGGGTGTCATTCCCGTTCATCTATACGGACAGTGCGCTGATATGGCGCCGATCTTGGAAATATGTGAAAAGCACGATCTTGTTGTTATTGAAGATGCGGCCCAGGCCATCGGGGCGGAATACAGAGGAAAGCGGGCGGGGTCCATTGGGAATTTCGGTTGCTTTTCATTTTTTCCTTCTAAAAACCTGGGCGCTTTTGGGGATGGCGGAATGGTCACAACAAATTCAGATGATTTCTATGACAAATTATGTACACTTCGGGTACATGGTTCCCACCCCAAGTATTATCATAAACTTATCGGCGGAAACTTCAGGTTGGATGCATTTCAAGCAGCCGTGGTTTCCATAAAGCTAAAATATCTTGACCGTTGGACAAAAGCACGTCAGAAAAACGCCCAGAATTACAGAGCGCTTTTTAAAAACGCAGATCTTGAGGATGTGGTTCAGCTGCCGTTTGAAAAAGAAGATCGCCACATCTACAATCAGTTTGTGATCCGTGTAAAGGAAAGAAGAGATGACCTTCGTCGGTATTTAAATGATGCCGGAATCGGGACGGAAGTGTATTATCCGGTTCCCATGCATCTCCAGGCCTGCTTTTCTGATTTGAATTATAAAAAAGGTGATTTTCCTCAAGCCGAGTATGCCGCCTTGCATACGGTGGCCCTACCCATATATCCTGAACTTTCAGATGATCAGATAGAATATGTGGTAGAAAAGATAAAAGCGTTTTGCCTCAAATGAGCGAAAACAAAATGCTGATAAATATAAAAAAATCAAAAATACAGGTTTTTACCCTGCTATAAATCGGTTAAGATAAAACGGATATAGAAGCGTTATCATCAGATGTTTATTTCATCATTTTGTTTACCCTAAGGGAAAGCCGATGATACCCCATGGCCTTTGACCTGACTCCTACGGCGTCTTCGTTATCAATGACTCCCAGTCCCGCTGTAGGCGGGACGGCTTCACCCTTGATGCCGGGGATAAGGGGCATCCTCGACTTTCGCTCATTTGAGGTTTTATTCAAAATTCTCTTCCTAATATTCATAAAAACCTTTGAGACCAAATGCCGAAATATATTTATTAACTTAAGTTTCGCACCTTTTCCTGAACCTCACATCCCAGGGTATCTATTACATTACAGTAGCCGAAGGTTCAGAAGATTATCTTGACTGGGGATGGATCAAATCCTTTCCGAGCATCCAGGATACGACTTTATTAAGGCATATTAGACTGGAAAAGCCGTTGATCCTCAAAGCCGACAGTAGGGCGTTTCAATGTTTGATAGTGGAGAGCTAAGGAATGACAATTTTTCTTTAAGCATTTACTAAATGTTTCAATTTTCACCTGAAAATTGAAGATTAGAAATTAAGGAGGGAGTCTTATGTCAGACATTATAGAATTGATAAAATCCAAGGATTCGGGTGAAAGGGAATTTCACCAGGCCGTTCATGAGGTCACTGATTCCGTTCGACCCGTGCTAGAGCGAAATCCTCAATACCGGGAAATGGCTGTCCTTGAGAGAATTACCGAACCTGAACGGGTGATTATGTTTCGGGTGCCCTGGATGGATGACCAAGGCAAGGTGCGTGTGAACCGTGGATTCAGAATAGAGATGAACAGTTCAATCGGGCCATACAAGGGTGGTTTGCGCTTCCATCCTTCGGTGAACCTGAGCATTCTGAAGTTTTTGGCCTTTGAACAGGTTTTTAAGAACGCTCTCACCACCCTATCCATGGGAGGCGGAAAAGGCGGATCTGATTTTGATCCCAAGGGAAAATCCGATAATGAAGTGATGCGGTTCTGCCAGAGTTTTATGGCTGAGCTTTTCCGCCATATTGGTCCTGATACGGATGTCCCTGCCGGTGACATTGGTGTAGGGGCAAGGGAAATAGGTTATCTCTTTGGCATGTACAAAAAACTGTGCAACGAATTTACCGGTGTATTGACAGGCAAAAGCCTGAGCTGGGGGGGGAGTCTGATTAGGCCGGAGGCAACCGGATACGGCTGTGTCTATTTTGCTGCTGAAATGTTGGCCACTAAAAATGACAGCTTTGAGGGCAAGACCTGTTTGATTTCAGGTTCTGGGAACGTGTCCCAGTTCACTACGGAAAAGCTAATAGATCTGGGTGCCAAGGTATTTACCCTCTCCGATTCTTCCGGATACATCTATGATGAGGAAGGCATAGATAAGGACAAACTGGCCTTTGTGAAAAGGCTGAAAAATATAAAACGTGGCAGGATCAGAGAATATGCTGAAGAATACCCCGGAGCGGTCTACACCGAAGCGGACGCTTCTAAGGATCACAACCCACTCTGGGATCACAAGGCCGACTGCGCCTTTCCCAGTGCCACCGAGAATGAAATCAATGGAAAAGATGCCCAAAATCTTCTCAAAAATGGTGTTAAACTGGTCAGCGAAGGAGCCAACATGCCTTCCACACCCGAAGCCATCGATATCTTTTTGGACAACAGCCTGCTTTATGGGCCGGGAAAGGCAGCCAATGCCGGGGGTGTGGCAGTATCCGGCCTGGAAATGGCCCAAAATAGTATGCGGTTAAACTGGCCTAGAGAAGAAGTAGATAGTCGTCTCAAGATTATTATGAAAAGCATTCATCAAACCTGTCAGGATGCCGCTGATGAGTACGGCCAACCTGGCAATTATGTGGTAGGCGCCAACATAGCGGGATTTACAAAGGTGGTGGATGCAATGTTGGATCAGGGACTGGTGTGAGTGCCAACACACCGATTTGCAAATTATCTGACCGCTGTTCTGTGGGTATGGTTCATAAAGTGCTACAGGAAGAACTTGACTTGACACTTGAATAAAAATGGGCGGTCAGATACCTTCTGGATTAACCGGTATTAATCCAAAAAGGAGGTAATCATTACCACCCAAGACAAACTTGTTAAACGTAAACTTTGCTTACTCGAACTTGCCGAATTTAGAATGCACATTTAGCAACTCGAACAGAATTAAGGACGCCGTAAGCTGAAACGAGCCCTGCTGAAATTGCGCTGGCCCTGATGGCCTCTACCAGGAGATCCGATGCGAAGCGCACCGCGATTATTCGTGCCACGTGATGTCATGTAGTTTTTCGGTTGATGCGCCTTTATGTAGAGATGCTTTTTTTGATGATATTTGTAACGGTCATCCTTTTTGTGATGGCCGTAATAGCGTTTTTTGTAATGACCGTACTTGTAATGTTTTACATGAGGGTGCTTTTTAAAGTTAATGCTGCCTGTTTTTTTGCGGTAGTACCTTCGCGCATAATAAGGATGCCGGTTGTAGCCAGAATAGTAGCCATAAAATCCGTAATTTAGATAAGCGTAGCGGTCACGTCTGGCCTCGTCCAGGAATTCTTCAAATTCCAGTAGTGTCTCTTCAGCCTGGCGGTCGGCCTTGGCTAATATCCGTTCCGCTTCCGCTTCGCGCTGTTCAAGTTCTGCTTTTCTTTGGGCAATTTCAAGACGTTCTAGCTCCAATCGCTCCCGTCTTTCAGTCTCGATCCGTGCGTTATCAGCCGCCTCATCATAGGGAACTTCCTTGGTTTTTATCCAAACCCCGGCATTGCGAGGCGGAGCGAAGTTAGTAAAGTGTTGGACACCGCTTTCATCCGTCCACTTATAAATATCCGCATACAAGGATGATGCAAAAAGACAACTCACCGTAATAAATAATAATATTTTCAAACCATTCATGGGGTGCCTCCTTTCAGGTTTCATATCCACTTACCGGCACAACATTGGATTGGTTGCCTTTCAGTGCAATTAACGTTGATTCTGACCCGATAGAAAGATTAACTCCGAAAAATCAACATCAATCATAATCGTCCTCATGATTCTTGGAGCTTATAACTTTTAAGATAACCACATATCAACCTGAGTAAATAGTTGACCTGATATTATCTTCTTTATGATATGTGGAATTAGTAGGAGTTGGCTTCAGGTTGTTTTCATGGTAAGAGATGGCAGATTTTGAAATAGATTTGTTTTAAAGGACTCAACGGTTACAAATTTTCAATGAATGGAAAAGGTTCGAGACTGCTTTTTTATTGGAGCTTAAGCATGAAGCACAATTTTTTCAGATTCTTGTTCATATCTATCGTTTCTCTGTTAAGTGTCACTTTTTTCGCCAAACCGAATTCTCTTTCGGCCAATGCAAAGATAACAAAAACGAACAGAATGTCCCCGACGGGCTCAAGGGAACGCGTTTCGAAACAGCACATATTACAAAAAGCAAGTTTGGGGATCGACTATTTAAAAAGGCAACAGAAAGCAAATGGCGCCATCTTCCCCGGACCTTTTTCGGCATTTGATATCTGGGAGTCGGTTAATGCTGCTTTGTTACTGGCTTTATGGGACGATAAAATTGAGGATGATCTTCGTCCCGTCGTTTTAAAAGCACTGAATTTTGTTCGTCGAATGGAGTCGCACAACGGTTTGGTTATCCATGGCAGATATCTTAAAGGGGCCGTGTGTGTTGAGACTTCTGCCGAATATGTCCGCCTTTTGAACGCAGTTTATGGCCCTTTGGACGGATCGATGCGTGTCAAATCGGCTATTTTACGTTCACAGCAACAAAAAAACGGCGTCTGGACCATTCAGAACCCGGAAATCCCAAAAGAGTGGCAGAGTTTTCCTTCTGTTACGGCATTCGTATTTAGAGCCCTTTTAGCTTCTGATACGCCACCGAATCACTTTGATGGGGGCCTTGAATTTTTGAAGCATTCCCAGAATGAAGAAGGGCATTGGGGCGTTTCACCGTATTATTACGGAACACCGTTTTATGCTATGGCGCCTGTCCTTGAAGTTTTAAGTCACAATCCATCAAAGTACAGCGAAACGCTGACTCGCGCAAAGGCTTACCTTACTCGTAGTCAAAGAATCGACGGAAGCTGGTATTACAAAGTCGGCCATTTTATCGGTTACCCATCGGCTGAACTTCAAACGGCCTTGGCACTTCTAAGCTGCACTCGTTGTAACCTCGGACCCAGAAGTAACGTCTTCGATAAGGGGATAAAATGGCTTATCCAAAAACAGAAAAAAGACGGTTCCTGGGATGGAGGATATTTCCCTTACAATGATCCAAGAAAGATTAAAAAAGAAGATCTATACGCCACGACGTTGGCTCTAAAAGTTCTATATGATTATTATTCGGCCTTTTAGCCTTACATGATAAGCACCTCAACTTTAAAAAATACTACTTTATGACCTCTATGCGATCCATCTTTTTTTGAGAGCGAATTTAACCAAAATATAGATTTGTGCATGTTAACCGGATGGATATGGTTTCGATAGAAAAACATTAATCCGAAAAACGTTGATATCTGCGATAAAATCCAAATATCAACTCATTGAATTTGTATGATGTTCATACCATATCACAACCTGAATTAACCTTGTGAGTTCTGCTTTATATGGCAGGAATTGCAAGCCTCAAACCGTTACAGATATCACAATGACGGTTATAGTCCATATACTGGTCTCATCCTCAATGTCTTAAACATGACTGATTAAAAAGAAGTCAAGCTTTATGTGTTTGAAGGAACCCAAAGTGCCTCAAAAATTACGAAAGTCAACGAAAAAGGAATACCGGGAATTAAGAAAGCAAGAGAAACTCCGACAAAAGCAGTTGGCTGAGCAACGGGCAAACAAAAAGAGGAAACTGATCAAAAGCACTACCATCTGGTCAGGTGTCGTCTTAGGGCTGATCGTTGCGGTTTTTGGAATGGTTAAGATCACCAGTAGGCCACAATCAGGATTGACCCGGTTAGCAGATCAAAATTCTGTTGGCAACTGGATCAAAGGCAATAAATCCGCACAAATAATTTTAGTTGAATACAGTGATTTCCAGTGCCCTTCTTGCGCACGTTATCACCGCATCACCAAGAAGCTAATTGAAGAACTGGGCAACGATTTCCAATTGAACTTTCGTCACTATCCGTTAAAAAAACATGCAAACGCAGAATTAGCGGCTAAAAGCGCCGAAGCTGCAGGTCGTCAAGGAAAATTCTGGGAAATGCATGACTTGATTTTTGAAAGACAGCAGGAATGGACAAAAAAGAAAAATGAAGACGCCAAAAGGCTTTTTGTGCAGTACGCTGTCTCTTTGAATCTTAATGGGCAGCAATTTCAAAGTGATCTCCATTCGCAAGCAGTCACAAACAAAGTCCATAATGATGCTCGAACTGGTCGTCGCTCTGGCGTCAGAGGCACGCCCACTTTTTTTCTGAACGGCCAAAAAATAGCCAATAAACCTATCAGTTATGAAACCTTCAAAGATCTCATCCTCAAGACCAAATCCAATCTCTCATAAAGTGATTACAGCTGGCTGGCTGAGTTTCAGCTTGATTGGTTTTTTAGATGCGACTTATCTCACCATTCACCATTATCGTGGTTTTTGGCTAGATTGCGGGCCGCTGCTGGAATGTGATGCGGTGATGACCAGTCAGTATGCGGTTATAGGTGGTATCCCGCTTGCTCTATTGGGCGCTTTATACTATATAGCTATCTTTTTATTGACTGTTGCTTATTACGACAGGAAACGCCGCTGCATACTATCGATCATTGCTAATGTAACGATTTTAGGATTTCTGGCATCGTTGATTTTGGTTTATCTTCAAGCATTTATCATCCGCGCTTTTTGTTTTTATTGTATATTATCCGCCCTTAGCTCAACCGGTCTTTTTGTGTTAGCCATGATTTATCGATGCAGATTAAAGATGGGAGATCCAATAGCCTGCCGTCCTTCAAAGTCCAAATAGTCTGCCTTCTGTGACTGTTGGTTTCGTTCTAAACCTTATGGAAATTTAGGTATATGTAATCAACAAGAGTTGGCTTCAGGTTGTGTTCATGGTATGGTACATGAAATTGTGTACACCTCGAAAAACTAACTATCTTGCGTGTACTCACTCCCCATAGTTCTTTTTATGATGCGGATAGTCAAAATTGTTCAATAGCAGATAAAATGTTAAAAACACCTCTTCCAGCCCTAAATGATATTGAGGACCATAAAATTCCAAGTTCTTTGCCGTTTGTTGTAGACTCACATGTTCATATATTTCCAGAAGGTATTTTTAAGGCTATATGGGATTGGTTTGATAAATACGGCTGGCCAATTCGTTACAGGTTAACCTCTCCAGATGTACTGAATTATTTACTTTCTCGTGGCGTAGGTCATATTGTTGCTCTTCAATATGCACATAAATCAGGAACTGCTCGTGAGTTAAATTCCTATATGGCAGAAATTTGTCAAGAATTTCCCAATAAAGTCACCGGTATGGCTACAGTATTTCCGGGAGAAAAAGAAAGCGAAAGTATTCTGAAGGAAGCTTTTAAAATGGGGCTTAAAGGTGTAAAACTTCATGCTCATGTTCAGTGCTTTAATATGAACAGTGAAGATATGGATATTATTTATAATTTATGTTCATCTGAAGAAAAACCAATAGTAATGCATGTTGGAAGAGAGCCTAACAGTCCGGCTTACAAATGTGATCCATATTTGTTATGTAATGCAAAAAAGTTAGAGAAAGTGATTATGAATTATCCGAAACTTAAAATTTGTGTACCGCATTTAGGTGTTGATGAATTTTTGCCTTATAAACAACTAATTGAAAAATATGATAATCTCTGGCTTGATACTTCGATGGCGTTAGCAGATTATTTGCCGATAAGAAATCCTATAAAATTAGATGATATGAGGCTGAATCGTATAATGTATGGCTCTGATTTTCCGAACATTCCTTATGCTTGGGATCGTGAAATTAAGTGGTTTAAAGAGAGAAATTTTTCCTATGAATCCATAGAGCGAATTTTGAGAAAGAACGCATTTGATTTTTTTAACATTCAGACAAATTAATTGTTTAGAAGGCAGATTCTTTTTAAAGAAGTTGCTTCTTTGTTTTTTTATGGATTTTAGATATATGTAATGAACAGTCTATTAACTGAAGACGTAACTCGGCATTAGATTCTGTAAATTCAAGTTTAGGTGAGAGCAGGTCAGTCTCATTAGTGGTTTATGAATAAAGTACTTCAAAATTGCTTTGTGCTAAGTATTCTCTTGTATTCATGCGTATCCGGCGATGTTCAGTTTCCTCAGCGCACCATCGCCAAAGCTATAACGCGTCGGCGACTTGTCAAAGCAAAGCGGAGATCCCGTCCAGCGGGCTTGCAAGGCGCTTCAATGCCCTTTTTGAAATTCAACCTTTAAGGAGTAGAAGATATGAAAATTGATAAAATCTCTACGGCATATCTTGTTCAGAGAATTGGAAAGGCCGTGAAGTCTCCAGAAGTTAACAAAACAACCAGATTGCTTATACCTTTTTCTTTGGTCATATTTATTTTTTTGGCGGCCGCCGAACTGTCCCTTAGCGAGAAAGTGGATTACCTGAAGACAATGGGAGTCGTCAGGCAGAACAAAATGCTCGATGCTCCCGATTTTATCCTTTCAGATTTAGAGGGGGATAAATGGAGCCTGGACGATTTTAAAGGCAAATTCATTATGTTGAATTTCTGGGCCACTTGGTGACCTTACTGCGGTAGGGAGAGGTCCTCTCTAGAAAAGATCCATCGTCTTTACAGAAATAAAGGTATGATTGTTTTAGCCATCTCAATTGACCGTGGAAAAGATGAAAAAGTGAGGAAGTTATTGAAAAGCTATATTGGTCCAAGGAATTTGACCTTCCTCAATTTACTAGATCCCAAATCTGCAACGGCTACACAATATGGCGTGAGAGGGGTTCCGATGACTTTTTTCATAAACCCTCAAGGGAAGATTGTTGCCTTTGCCACCGGATATCGGAAGTGGGAAAGTAAAGAAGGCTTGATGATGTTCGAGCAGCTACTTTCCGAGGCAACGTAGACAAATGAAAAAATACTTGTGCGACAGTAACATATTTGATCCTGATAGAAAGCTTATTGAAAATTAAAGTGTTGCATTGCTATTTTTTCATAGATTTGGATTTGAAAATGGCAACGAGAGGGTGCTCAATATCTAATGTTATGTTTGAGGAACAATTGTGAGCTTAGGTGCGAGATTAATATTACTGGGTCAACAGTTAAGATCCAAAAAACCTAAACAATGCGGTCGGTGCTCATTATTCTATGATGATAGGCAAGAGAATTGTCCTCACTGTACTGGTTTGAGTGACAGACAGGTTGAGGAATTAATTGAGAATCATAAAGAAATACAAACGGGTAATGTTTTATATATTGTATTTATTTTTGCCGCACTAATTTTCTTTATCGTTGTTTTGCAATGGATATTTTAATTTATTCATTTTGGACGAGAGCTTATATAATATTGAAAAACATAGCATGCGCAGTCACATCCGACTCGCACGGCTGGCGTTCTACTACGCTCCTTTGCCAACTTCTTAACTATGGCGTTAAGATTTCAGATATCTTCAACATATATCATTTCAATCACTTTAAGATGTAATCTAACGAAGCGAACCATGTGGATTTTTTTTACAATACTATTTGTCTCCATCTGGCCATATGCTGCTTACGCAAACATGATGGAACGTACGACAAGGGGAGACATGATATTCGGGAAAGCTCTGATACTACTCGTCCTATTGACTATTCTGTCATGCATACTGTGGGTTATATCCAACCGGATTCCAGAAACACCTGACGCCCGACGCTCCCTTAATAAATCCACCCTTTTACTAGCTGCGCTTTCTTGTTTTACTTTTTTTTCAGGCCAAATCTATTACCATTTCTTTGGATACGCCTATCCTTTACAAGCCGGGCGTTGATCACTTCGTGCTCCAATCTGCAGGGCCGAATCGCCAATTTAATACCGATGACGATCTCATCGTAATTAACACATACGGGAAAAAGGAGGAGCGTCCATAAAATTATAATCCTAAATATTGGGTCACTGTGAAAAATTGTGCTGCGGATAAACCCTCCTGAGGCAGACAAGCATATCGCCTTTTTCAAAGGTCTCTTTTACTGCTTCAAGAAATAGTGATATGAATCCATGGCCTCTTTTTCCAAAATGTGGCCCTGCCCCTGATATCTGGGTGAAAAATGAAAGGGTGTCAGCTGCTTTACTCTGGCCTTACCTGCAATGAGGCCGGCCTGCCAGGCCGTTAGATGACATTTTTTTTCGGCAATATTTCTATCTTTTTCAAGAAAAGACGCTTCAATAAAGAGATGATCGGAATTTTTCACCAGTTCAACAATCTTTTCCATGTTCGATTCGTTGTACACAACATCCGCAATATATGAAACCTTCTGACCCGGAGTTATCAAGGCAATTTGTTTTGCCAGGTCCTTTAGGACGAATATTTTATTGCGCTGTTTTTTTCCGCAGTTAACCTCAAACTCTGAATCGGGGTTTTGATTATTAAACAGTGCTTGTTTGAATTCTTTTAGCCAGGGACCGATTTCCAATCCGAGTTCAGCAACAGCATCTTTCATGATATTAACGTGAAATTGTTCCTTTAAGCTGAATCCGAGACAGGGAATGCTGTGATCAAGGATCTGGGTAAAAACGGAAAATGATGGTTCCTTATGAAGGAGCCCGTCAAAAGGGTGTTTAACCGCCTTTGAAGCTGGAATGAATCCGTTTTGACAAATGTAATCCTTTGTCACCCTATAATCGTCATGTACCTCGGTGATATGCAAGGCCAGTAGATTCGTGTAGTTCTTGACAAGGTTCCATGAATATCCCGCGAGTTTTCCCTCAACATTTCTTATGAAGTTCTCAGGACCATACATGTAAAGATCTTGATCACGGCCAAGGACAAGTCTCAGCAGTCTGTCAAATCCGATAAAATGATCCATATGCGTATGGGTAATAAATATATGACTGATTTTCAGAATATCCCTGGCTGAAAGTGAATAAATATCTCCGAGATCAAAAATTGCGGCACGTTTTTCAAAAAGAAAGGGGATAAAAAGACTTGGATCGTCAAAAGGTCCATTCACTAACCTGGGGAGGAAGGAAGGGCGCATTGTTAGGCCAGTAATTTTATAACTTGCCGGTTGATACAAAGATATATTTCTTCGTCTGAGCCGAAAATATCGACCACGACTTTATGATTGATAAGGGTCTCTATGACGAATGCGGTAATGTAAAGACTGACGACATTTGGATTTTGAACGATGTGTCTAAATGGTGCAATCTTGTAGTCGACATCAAAGTCGTCACTGTGGCTCAACTTGTCTATACATTTTGTTATCTGCTCTTCAAGTACATTTTTATTCGTGGTTTCAACAAGATTATCCTCGATAAGTTTCATGGCAATGGCATTAGAAAGGGGTTCGATACAATCTCTCGCATTTTGTATTGATTTTCTACGGGCATATTCTTTTGAAGATTCAATTCTCGATAATATTTTTGCTTCACCTTTGCTGGGTCGAAATACTTTGGCCATGATATGTCACCTTTAACCTAACACCCTAAACGATCGTAAACAAAACAGATAAAACATTAAGGGTATCATCCATTTTTATTTTTATGTATAAAACGAAATAATAATGCCGAGTATTGTCTATTGCAAGAAAAATTTTGAACCGCCCATGTTACGTCTCTTCAATGACAATTTGAGCATTTTTTCTGCCGTTCCATCGGTTCCAGCGAAGACGGTATGCCATCTGATCGAAGGTGTCTTTCAAGGGGATTCGGTTATCCACATTAAATTGTATTGCGTTGAATGTTTTTCCAGTCTTTTGTTCTAATACCATTTGTCTGTGATGATTACCGACACGTTTTGATGATGCAATACGGACCTCTTTTGTCATAAAAAGCGGTTCATGGTTTCCGATACCAAAGGGTTTCAACGATTCAAGTTCATCAATCAGTTTGTCTGAAATGTTAACAAAATCGAGTCTGAAATCTATGGCGATTTTTGGTATAAAATCAACTGGTTTTGCCATATGGCTTACAATGTTTTCAAAGTGTATTTTAAACGGGTCTATATTTTCGGTCTTGATTTTGAGACCTGCTGCCATTGGATGTCCGCCAAAGTTTTCAATGTTCTCAGCACAAGCCGACAACCCCTCATAGAGATTGACCTCAGGGATACTTCTGGCGGATCCTTTCCCTATTCCGTCTGCTGTTGTGATCAGTACAACCGGGCGAAAATATTTTTTAATAAGTCTTGATGCAACAATCCCAAGAATTCCTAAATGCCAATCTTGATGGACCAAGACCAATGTGTTGTTTTGGAGCAGATGCGGATTTTTTTTCAGGTGATTGTGGACTTGTGTCAGTATTTTATTTTCGATATCGCGCCGATCCTGGTTCAAGCGGTTGAGTGAATGTGCAATTTCCCGTGCTGTCTTGATATTTTTTGCTGTTAGAAGTTCAACACTGGTTGAAGCGTGATCTATTCTGCCTGCTGAATTTAATCTGGGGGCCAGATAGAAAACAATATCATCGGTATCGATCACATGTTTATTGATTCTACAGACCTCGATCAGTGCATTCAGACCAGGACGGTGCGATGAACGGATAAGGTTCAACCCTGCTTTAACAAGTATCCGATTTTCACGGGTTAAAGGAACCATATCAGCCAAGGTGCCAAGGGCGACAAGATCACAGTAATTTTTTAGATTGGGTTCCGGACGGTCTTTCCAGAAATTTGTGTCTCGAAGCTTTTTTCTAAGACAAATCAGTAGATAAAACGCGACGCCGACTCCGGCAAGATCACGAAAACCGGAAGGACAGTCGTTCCGCTTGGGATTTATCACTGCAACTGCAGGCGGCACTGTGTCCGATATCAAGTGGTGGTCTGTAATGATGACATCAATTCCTGCGTCAATTGCGGCTTTAACTGCATCGTGACCGTCGGATCCGCAGTCTACGGTGATAATGAGGTGTATTCCATTGGGCATAGCGACATCTGAAATATGGTTTTTTTTCAGACCAAAGCCTTCCGCTATTCTGTGAGGGATATAGTAAGACACATTCGTATCGACGGAGTGGAGAAATTCCAGCAGAAGGGTTGTGGCGGTAATTCCATCAACATCATAATCGCCAAAGATCAAAATTTTTTCTTTGCGTGCCATGGCGTCTATAATTCGGTCAACCGCGGCATCCATATCCTTTATGGCAAAGGGCGGGCTTAACTGGTTGAGGGATGTGTTGAAAAAATTTGATACATCTTCTGTGGAAAAAATATTACGATTGATCAAGATTGAGGCAACGGCAGGGTGGCAATTCAGTATTCCGCAAAGTTTTTCGACCAAATGAATGTCAGGCTGAAGTATTTGCCACTCTTTTTTCATTAAAAAGCCATATAACTTAATTTTTAGATTTGAACAACTGTAAAAAGATAATATCCGAATTTTCGTCCGGACTTTTTTAGTTGATAAGGTGATAGATATAATGGTACTTAAACAATATTATCAGAACAACATATGGCGATGATCCGTCACTCCCAACATCGGGTTAAAACATGGCCATGTTGTGAGTTCACATAAAGATATGGGTACGAAAATTGAGTGGGCAGCTTTTTGATTATGATAACAATAAAGAAATATCTTCGCATTGATCGCAGAGAAATCAGTTTTCTAAAATTTATTTTAGAGGCGTATGACGGTATTGCAACATTGACCACCATCGACCCCCATCAAGGCATCGTGCTGCTCCGAATTGCTCCCGGATGTGAGGATGAGGTTAAAACAATTTTGCAGGATCTTAAAAAAGACATTATCATCGATGATTCCGTAAAATATCATTTATAAAAAAGATGAAAACAAGATATTTATACATAAATACCATCGGTTGTCAGATGAATGTTTATGACTCCGAGCATATCGCCAGGGGGCTAAAGTCGATACAATATGAAATGACACCATTTTTAGAGAAGGCGGATCTGATTATTGTGAATACGTGTGCTATCAGGGAAAAGGCCGAGCAGAAAGTGTTCAGCTTTTTAGGGCGACTGGCCGGTCTGAAGAAAAAAAGACCAGATCTGATCATCGGAGTGGGCGGGTGTGTGGCGCAGCAGGAAGGTGCAAAGATCTTAGAGCGTGTGCCGCATCTCGACCTTGTTTTCGGCACACATGCCATCGACCGTTTGCCCAATGCCATACAGGCTATTTTGTCGAAAAAATGCCGAATTGTCGATACACAAATGTCGGACCGGATCAAAGAGCTGGATGTTGCTGCAAACATGTATGATTCGAAAAAGGTAACGCGCTTTGTGACGATTATGCAAGGGTGTGATAATTATTGCACTTACTGCGTCGTTCCTTATGTTCGGGGCAGGGAAACCAGCAGGGATCCGGAAAATATTGTCAACGAAATCCGAAAGCTTGTTGAATCAGGGGTGCGAGAGGTGACCTTGCTTGGCCAGAACGTTAACAGCTATGGGATGAAAGAAGGTCTTTGCACATTTCCCGAGCTTTTACGTCGTATTAACGACATTGACGGACTTTTGAGAATCCGGTTTACCACCTCACATCCCAAAGATCTTTCGGAAGATCTTATCCATGCTTTTAAGGATCTTGACAAATTGTGTCATCATATCCATTTGCCGATACAATCGGGTTCAAACAGGGTTCTAAAAAGGATGAACCGGAAATATACACGGGAGATATATCTTGAAAAAGTTGATAGACTGCGTAATACTCGTCCTGACATTGCAATTACGTCTGATATAATCGTGGGTTTTCCAGGAGAGACAAGGACGGATTTTCAAGAAACCCTGGATTTGATTGGGACGGTGGAATTTGACGGTTTGTTTGCCTTTAAATATTCGGATCGCCCAAATGCTTCAGCCGCGGGATTTTCGGACAAAATCCTGGAAGATGAGAAGAAACAAAGATTACAACAGGTTCTGGATCTGCAAGATCAATTCACAACCCGTAAAAATAAAACACTGAAAGACTCGATACAGTCAGTTCTAGTGGAAGGTTTCAGCAAAAAACAGAACCGGACCAATAAACAAAATAGCAGTCAAAATGCCCAGTGGACAGGCCGTACATCAACAAACAAGATTGTAAACTTTTACAATAGTGATGACACGGATTCCTGTAATGAAAACGTGATGGGTCGATTGGTTAATGTCAGAATTTTACAAACATTTTCCCATTCACTGTGGGGCGAAACAAACGGTAAAGAACCAACTTCTTTTGGTTTGAGAGGAGAAAAGAGTTATGTTGCATGAAGTAAACATAGCAAGTATGGCAATAGATCCAACCTCAAACACACCGATAATTATTTTAAAGTCGGTTAAAGGTGATCAAGCGGTTCCGATATGGATCGGCTTACTCGAAGCGACATCCATTGCTTCTGCGCTCAGAGATATCAAATTCGACCGCCCCATGACCCATGATCTTTTCAAAAATTTTATCGACAATCTGGAGATGGTGGTATCCAAGGTTGAAGTGTGTGATTTAAAAGATAACACATTTTATGCCAAAATATATTTTGTATCAAAAGATAAAAGTTTCGACATGGATGCCCGCCCAAGCGATGCAATTGCCATCGCCCTTCGGTTTGGTGCGCCGATTTATGTGGATGATAAAATTTTTGACCAATCTCAGATGGTCGAAGGTGATTATGAAGTCTTAAATAAGAGCGAAGACGGGAAAAAATGGGCGGACTATCTTGAAAACCTTTCTCCTGAGGACTTTGGTAAATACAAGGTATAAAATCGATTCAACAAATAAAAACACTCTGTCTCCTGAAATAATTGAGATTTAATTTGCAAACTTGCCGTTTTCATAGATGGTCACCTTTTTGCCGGACGCAAGATGGGCGGTAACCCTCTTTTTTTCAGTATTGACGAGGTCCCAGTGAAGGGCTGAATCATTGAAACCGAGGCTTTTCTTTTTCTCTTTGGTCAATTCTTTTGGATTCCCGTTATAGGTGTCGGCATAAGAAGAACCCAGGGCCAGATGGCAGTTTCCGTATTTACCACCATAGTTCTCATCAAAAAGTGTGTTTGCCATGAAGGTGTTGATCCTTGAGAATCTTTTGTCTGTTAAGGAAAATTCACCCACCTTGTTGGCGCCTTTATCCATTGAGAGCTGTTTAATGACAAAATTTTCTCCCTTTTGTGCTTTGACTTTGACCACAGCGCCTTTTTTAAATTCAAGCCTTACCCCTTTTACATAGTTGCCGCTTCGAAATGAGGGCTGATTTGAAAAGTATATCCCCCGGGTGCCTCTCCAGTCCGGTGATAGAAATATCTCAAAGCTCGGGATATTATGGCCTGAAATGCCGATCCATTTTCTTTTTTCTCCCGGTGTTATCATGAGATCTACATTTTCTGATTCAACATGATAGGCTTTTACATTCATTCTGTTGAGCCACTTTTTAATGGATGTTGCGCTATGAAAAATATCTTGCCAATGCGAAACCGGTGAAATTCTGTCCAGAAAGCATGCGTTTACGATTTGGGCTGCGTAGGCCTTCATTGAAAGTTTAGCATGTCTGGCCAATTCTTTTGTGGGAAAGGCGCACAGAGTCCATCCGAAATCACCGGCCTGATCCCGGGCATCGAGTATATCACGTAAATATTTTCGAGCCACAATAGCTTTGCCGATCTTTTTTGGATCAATATGACTCAAGTGTGTTATGGATTCAGGCGCATATAGAAAAATGCCGCCGTTTAAACCGTTAAAAAGTTCTTTTTCACCGGGCGGCTGGAAAATAATCTGCTTGTTATTTGCGTGTTCAAAAAAGTGTTGCTCCATATTTGCGGTAAAGTTTGTGCGTTGGACAGGATGAATTCCCATATCCATAAGTTTTGCATAAACAATTTCGGCAAGTCGGACAGCAGGCATATCATAACGGATGAGCACAATGTCATTTTTTTTAAATTTTTTGGTTCTGGCAGTTTTAAGTCCCCACAGTAAGGCATCTGCATACCGATCCAGCTGTTTTTCAGTAAACATTATTTTACTCCCGGCTTTTTGGATGATTGTCTTTTAAAAAAAGGCGGTGATACTCTGGATCCTTAAGATGTTTTTTGAGGATCCGTGTCAGCAGAGAAAAAATATCTTCCAGCTCTTCATTGGATAGTCTCGTTATCAATTCTTTTATGAGCGTGTCATCGGAGAATTTCTGAAGATAATAGATAATCGTATTTTCATCGGTTTCTCGGTCGAAACCTATCCCCACAAGACCTTTATATGTTTCAACGTGATTGTGTGTGTGTATTGTCATTTTTTTTCTCCGGTGTTGAATTTGAGACGCTCAGCTTGAGTGATAATATTGTCGAATCGCCTCACACAGGCCAACAATGGTGTAAGACTCGGCGACGATATGAACATCAAATCCAAGATTACGGGCGGTATCGGCAGTTATGGGACCGATGCTGGCAATAGTGACACCTTGAATCAGGTTGCCCAAACCTTCAGATGGAAGAAGGGCACGAAAGTTTTTTACGGTGGACGAGCTTGTAAATGTAATCATATCTATGGTGCGCTCTTTAAGTCGTTTTAAAATAACATCAGCATCGTCTTGAACCGCTTTGGTGCAGTATGCCGCCACTTCATCAACAACAGCTCCCATCTTGGTCAGTTCCAGAGGTAGAACCGGCCTTGCTTCCTTGGCACGCGGCAGCAATATCTTTTTTCCATTAATATCTTCTTTTTCAAATGCCTTGACAACAGATTCGGCCCTATAACTTTCGGGAACAATATCGCTTTTGAGTCCAAAGTCAAAAAGCCTTTTGGCCGTTGCCGGGCCGATGACCGCTGTATGAACATGGCTTAAAGCGCGGATGTCTTTGTTTTTTTCAAAAAGGCGATTAAAAAAGAAATTTACCCCGTTAACGCTGGTAAAGATCAGCCATGCATAAGATGAGAGATGATCGATGGCGATGTCCAATGGTTTTATATCGTCGGGTGGCGCAATTTTTATTGTTGGACATTCAATACACTCTGCACCGAGATCGGAAAGACGCTTAACCAGTTCACTGGCCTGTTCCCTGGCTCGGGTAACCACGATACTTCGTCCCATCAAAGGCCGTTTTTCAAACCATTTCATGGTTTCTCTTAACTTCACAACATGGCCCACAACAATGATGGCCGGTGGTTTAAGTCGGGTGGCTTTTACACGTTCGGCGATGGTGTCAAGGGTTCCAGTGACTGTGAACTGCCTGGCCGTCGTCCCCCAACGGACAAGGGCTACGGGCGTTTTGGGATCCATGCCGTGGTTTAAGAGCCGGTCTGTTATGTGCGGCAGATTTTTGACCCCCATCAGAAAAACAATGGTCCCGATTCCCTTGACAAGTGATGCCCAGTCGATACTCGATTCCTCTTTTGCAGGATCTTCATGACCGGTGACAAAGGCTAAAGTGGATGTAAATTTTCTATGAGTCAGTGGAATTCCGGCGTAGGCCGGGGCTGCTATAGCCGACGTGACACCGGGTACGATTTCAAAAGGTATTCCAGCCTCAATTAATACTTCCGCTTCTTCGCCGCCCCGGCCGAATATAAAGGGATCTCCTCCCTTGAGACGTGTGACTGTTAAACCGCTTTTGGCTTTTTCAACGATAAGGGCGTTGATACGATCTTGGGAGAGTGTGTGGTCCCCGCCCTTTTTCCCGACGTAAATAATCTCTGTATTTTTTGAAGCATGCTTTAAAAGAATAGGGGACGCAAGAAAATCGTAGATGAGAACATCTGCCTGTTTGATACATTCCAATCCTTTTACAGTAATCAGTCCCGGATCACCCGGACCGGCACCGACCAGATAGACTTTACTTTTCATTGGTTTGATGTAGATCGGCTTTAAGGTTTTCTATGATATCCATTGCCCCCATGTCAATCAAGCGATCGGCAAGTTTTGAGCCGATTATCTCGGATGAATCTTCAGATCCGGAGAGGGTTTCCTTAATAAGAGTTCTGCCGTCAACGGTAGCCACGAGACCGGCGAGGGTAAATGTGTTTTTATCGATCTCTCCATAAGCGGCAATGGGCACCTGGCAGCCGCCCTCAAGGCGGTTTAAAAATGCGCGCTCACCCAAAATTACGACCCGTGTTTGCGGATGTTCAAGGGTAACGACAATCGGTTCAACCAGAGGGTCATTTTGTCTAACCTCGATGCAAAGGGCTCCCTGACCAACTGCCGGGAGCATGATGTTTTCATCCAGGGTTTCGGTTATTCTGTTTTCAAGTCCCAGGCGCTTGACACCCGCCGCTGCCAGGACGATGGCATCAAGATTTTCAGTTTCGAGCTTTTTAAGGCGCGTATCAAGATTCCCCCTCAGAGGCAATACGACCAGATCCGGTCTGGCATGAAGAAGCTGTGCTTTTCGCCGAAGGCTGCTGGTGCCGATTTTGGCACCAGGGCCCAGTTTTGAAAGGCGCTTTTTGTTTCTCGAAATCAGAACATCTTGAGGAATTTCTCGCTGGGGGATTGCGCCGATACATAACCCTTTCGGGATTTCACCGGGCATATCTTTCATGCTGTGGACAGCAAGGTCTATTCTCCCGTCTAAAAGTGCTTCTTCGATTTCTTTGACAAAAAGACCTTTACCGCCAACTTTGGCAAGGGGCACATCGAGGATTTTATCTCCTTTTGTCTTTATCGCTACAAGTTCAATTGAAAGGGAGGGGTGTTTATCTTCAAGGGACGATTTGACCCAATTTGCCTGCCAGAGCGCGAGTTTGCTTCCCCTGGTTCCTATTTTGAGTGTTTTATTCATCAGTGATCACAGCTTGTGCAGCTGGTTGCTGCACATCCGGTGCATGATGATGCTCCGGCAGCCGCTTTAACGGTTTCTCCATGCCCACCCTTACTGAAAAAGGTAGACGCAGACATAAGTTTTTTCACTTTTTTGCAATTGCATGACGGGCAATCGGGTTGTTCGTTCCCGAAAACCAGGCACTCAAAATCTTTATTGCATTTATGGCAATGGTATTCATAAATCGGCATTATTGTTTGCTCCTTAATTTATTTGCTCAGGTTTGGACAAAAAAATAATCATTAACAGGGTTAAATCAACCTTTGGTTGTTCCTGATGGTGAATATAAGCTATTCGATTTCCTCGATAATCCCGGCAGCAATGAGCGGCAGCATAATTTCATGATGGCCCGTCAAGTGAAATCCCTGACCACCGTCGGCAGTCGGCCGATTCACCACATTGGTCATAGGACGGTATTGCCGGATAAAATCCATGTTCACTGTGGTGAAATCATTCAACTGATGTCCTAAATTCCGTGCCAATGTTACTGCTTTTAGAAAAACCTCCGGCAGTATGACTGCAGATCCGACATTGAAATAAACGCCCTTTTCAAGTGTGCTCACCACGGATGCGAAGGTTCGAAAATCTCTATGGGTCGTTTCACCGGTTGCTTTTGCATCAAACCCGGGATGCATATGAATAATGTCGGTTCCAAATGCAACATGCACCGTTACGGGTATACCGAGCCGGAGGCCTGCAGCAAGGATGCTATGTTCTAAGTAAGGAAGTTTTTTTTCGATCATTGCAGCCCCGATGGTTTCCCCGAGTCCACTGGATGTTTTCCCGGCGCAACAGATGGCGTCACATAAAAAAACACCTGTTTCATGGGCCATACCAAAGGTGCCGTTTCCAATGGATGCGGACACATCCTCTGATGTTTGTCCCGCCATGGCCAGTTCAAGATCATGGATAATTCCGGCACCATTCATGGCGACAGCCGTGATAATTCTGCGCTCCATGAGATCGACAATAATGGGGTTTAGACCCACTTTGATGACATGTGCCCCCATGGCAAAAACGATGGTTTTATGCTCCCGAAACGCTTTTACGGTGGATGAGATTACGGTTTTAAGATGATTCCCGGCAAGTACATCCGGAAGCCGGTCGAGGAAGTCCTTAAAATTAGATCCTTTTTGCCATGTTTTTGCAAATTCGGCCGTGGATACTTTGCTTTTTCGTTGGGAAAGCGGGTATGTTTTTACCCCACTCAAATCTAACGGTTCAAATTTATGTGACATAACGTTTCCTATAACGAAAGATTTCACAGCATTTTTTTCATATTATTGTAATGATGATTCACTGAACTTTTCCGGAAACAAAATCCGGTCCACAAGGTCGCACAAGATATGACCCAATATGATATGGGCTTCCTGGATCCTTGCAGTAATGTCTGACTTTACAGAAAAAACATGATCTGCGCACTCGGCCAGTTCACCACCACGACCGGTGAATCCAATGGTGAAGATCCCGATATCCTTTGCTGCGTGAACGGCTTTAATAACATTTTTGGAATTGCCGCTGGTGCTGATCCCAATGGCGATATCGTCCTTTCTTCCCAGAGCTAAAAGTTGTTTGGTGAATATTTCATCAAAATGGTAGTCGTTTCCGATGCTGGTGATGATGGATGTATCGGTGGTCAATGCCAGGGCTGCAAGCGGCGGTCGTTCGATCTGGAACCGGTTGACGAATTCAGCGACGATATGCTGGGCATCTGCTGCACTCCCCCCATTACCAAAAATTAGGATTTTGTGACCGGAGGTAATACACGAAGCGAGGATGTCCGCTACCCTTTGAATGAGATCGATATTTTCTTTTATGAATCGGTCTTTGACGTTGACGCTTTCTTTAAGTGTACTCAGGATAATGCTTTTCATTATTAACCACCATTTTCTTTAAGTTAATGATACCCCGACCCCTGATCTCAGATCTCTGACTTCTGTATCCTGTATCATCCATCCTTAATCAATTTTTTTATCTTTTTAATCATTTTCCTGGCGTCGTATCCCAGATCGTGAGCCTTTTGGAACTGTATTAAGGCGTCTTCAAGTTGGTTTCTTTTAAGGAAAAGGCTGCCGAGCCGGTATCGATAAAGGCCGTTTTCGGGTTCAATATCGATACTTTGCTGACAAAAGATCGTCGTAATTTCGGGATTTTCACCTAGAAGATCAAACAGACAACCTAAAGCTGATAACGCTTCGGCATCGTTCGGGTTTTGTCGAATGGCCTTTTTATAGGCTGAAATTGCTTCATCTGTCATATTCAAGGCAGTGCAGCATTCACCCAAAGAATTCAGGGCAGACCAGGACCCCGGATTCAATTTTACAGCCTTTTCGAGGAATTCTTTTGCCATTTCCGATTTTCCCATGTCCAGATAAACCCTTCCGATTTGAAAAGCAACTTCAAAAATATCTTCTTCTTTTTTCCTGTCTGCATCCAGAAAGTATTTCAGCGCATCATCGGTTTTGCCGTTCAACATGTTCAGTAAGCCAATGTTGTACACCGCCATAACCTCATTTGGATCCAGTCGGAGAGACGCTTCAAATTCTTTCATCGCTCCCTTGTAATCGCCTAAAATACCATAACATACACCCAGGCTGTTACGAATGTTGACGTCTGAAGGGTCAAGCAAGAGTGCTGTTTTGAATTCCGCAATGGCGCCGTCGATGTCTCCATTTTGATACAGGTTGTCTCCGCTGATGTTCAAGCTCACGGCATCAAAGGAAACGATACTATCAGGGCCAAAGAATGCAGCATGATCAAGCGCTTTTACGGCATTGTCAATGATCTGACTTCTAGTGAAGGTGAGCGTTGGATATGAGGCAATTCCGATGGAGATGGTGTCATCTGTAGATTCCGAAAGGGTTTTTTTTATTTTTTTGGCAAATTCCAAGGAAGACGTTTGATTTGGTGGGGAGAAGAAACATCCGAGCATTCCCTGGTCAAGCCGTCCCCACATCCCGTTTTCACGCTTGCATATGGTATCAATAACGTTAGCCACATCAAGCCAGATGCCAATTTTATCGTTACCGGCTGTTTCAGAACCTTCATGATTTAAACGATCAATTTTGATGACCATGGATTCAAATTTTTCTGAAGTTTCGAATCGGGCCAAGGCGTTTTCGATAAAGGTTTTTCCGACCAGAATATCCGGGAGTGCTTTTAAAATTCTGTTCATCTCAACCGATGAGAGGGCTTCAGCCGTATCTTTTTTGGGCTTAGCATCTGTTTTGTAAAGGAGAAACTCTTTACTGGAAGAGCGGTTGTGAAACAATTTCGTCTTTTTGTGGTTCATGATCCGGCCTTTTTCAGCATATGTCTAAAAGCATTTTCAATGAGTTGGAGTTCATCATCAAGTATGGTTCTAAGGTCCATGATAAAGAGATCTTCTTCGATTCTTCCAATAATGGGGCATTCATTATTCCGCATCTGTTTTTCAATGGTATTGGCCGAAATTCCCTGTACTCTAACCCCTAAGCCTTTACTGGGGAGTTTTAAAAGTGGAAGTGAGCCTCCGCCGGGTCGTGAGAATATATCGATGAGATCTACTGACAATCTTTGATCGCCGATGTTTTCAAGCATCTCAAAAAGCGTTTTAGCGTTTGATTCTATGTGGTCAAAAGGAAGTGTCATTAGGCGTAAGGTTGGAATGGCATCCATTTCTTTTTCTATGTTTCTGTAATGTCGTAATGTACTTTCAAGTGCGGCAAGGGTGAGTTTGTCGATACGAAGTGCTCTGTTGATGGGATTTTTTTTGATTTTTTCAATGATATTATTTTTTCCGACAATGATGCCTGCCTGGGGTCCGCCAAGAAGTTTATCTCCACTAAAGGTTACAATATCTGCGCCCGCTTTCACCGATTCCTGAACCGTGGGTTCCTTTAACAGGCCGTATTTTGAAAAGTCTACAAAAGTGCCGCTACCAAGATCTTCCATCACCGGGATCTTATATTTTGCACCCAGATCGACCAGTTCTTCAAGAGAAACATCGGCGGTAAATCCGACGACACTGTAGTTGCTCGTATGGACCTTTAAAAGAAGTGCCGTGTCGTTCTCGATGGCGTTTTCATAGTCCTTAAGATGGGTACGGTTTGTGGCACCGATCTCTTTTAAAATTCCCCCGCTCTTGGCCATTACATCAGGGATTCTGAAAGATCCGCCAATTTCAACGAGCTCTCCCCTCGAAACAATCACTTTTTTATCTTTAGCGATGGTTTCTAAAGAAAGAAAGACGGCGCCGGCATTATTGTTGACCACCATGGCGGATTCAGCGCCGCTGAGTTCACAGAGGATGTCTTCAACGATGCTGTATCTGGATCCCCGGGCCCCTTTTGATAGATCAAACTCCAAATTGGAATACCTTCCTGCAACGGTTAAAAGATTTTTAATGGCATCATCGGCAAGCAACGAGCGGCCAAGGTTGGTATGGATAACGACACCTGTGGCATTGACAAGGCGGGTCAGGTTCGGCGTCATCATTTTGTGGACACTTTTTTTAATTTTATTGAAAACTGAGGAATTGGAGAGTTCTGCTTCCGTGATATCCTGTTGATCATCCAAAATTGCCATTCGGAGTTGTTCAACAACTGAGCGGATCGAACGGACCAGCACAGATTTTGGAACATGGTCAAAAAAAGTGTCCGCTTTGGCCGCCTCAAGAATAGAATCCACCCCGGGAATCATTCGTAAGAGCGTTTGTAGATTTTCGGTGATGTTCATTTTTTCCCCAAAAGGTGTCTCAAATTTTAAAACCGGCCATTTAGAATACACTTCATAGCATTTTAACGTCTGTTATTTCAATAGATTTATTATGAATGTGAATGACGTGTTGAAAATTCTCTTTATGGATGGAAAATTATGCGTTATGTATTTCTATAACCTTGAATGATGGGTATTTTTTAGCGATAAACTTTGGTATAAACTGCTAAATATTTGATGATCAATGGTTTACCAGTTGACCGGCTTGCTCGTTATCAGTGGTTGATTGAGTTGATGACGGGCCAACGGGGCAACAGGATTAACCTTGTTGATGGAGGCCATGTAGAGCTTTGTCGAAAACTGCTTTTATCGTCAACCCGCATGCCGGTAACGGGTCAACAGGATCCATCTGGCCGTTCATTGAGGCACTTGCTAAAGATCGACTGGGTCCTTTTGAAGCTTATATGACAAAAGGACCTGGAGATGCAGTATTATTCGCCAAAAATGCCGTTGCTGAAAAAACTAGACTTCTCGTCTGTGTCGGCGGAGACGGAACATTGAACGAGGTTGTAAACGGTATCATGATGCACGAAAAATCGATTCGATCGGATGTGACATTGGGTTTTATCCCAAATGGCACCGGATGCGATTTTGTCAGAACCGTTTCAATACCAAAAGATATTGAACAGGCCGTTGATCTCGTTGTTTCAGGTTCGGTTCGCCGCATTGATTTGGGGGTCCTTGTTTTTCAAGACCAACAAGGCCATGATCGTTGTCGATTTTTCCATAATATCGCCAGTTTTGGACTTGGGGGTGAAGTTGCCCAACGGGTCAACCGGACGACTAAAGCACTGGGGCCGTTTGTTTCATTTATGTGGGCAACACTTATATCCATTTTTTTGTATGGCAAGAAAAGGATACAGATCAGCGTCGATAACGATTATAAAAAGGAGATTGTCATTTGGAACGTGGCGGCAGCAAATGGCCAGTATCATGGTGGCGGTATGTGGGTCGCTCCGGATGCTTCGGTTTGTGACGATTTGTTGAATGTTACGATTATTGGAGATTTGACAATCCCTGAAGTGTTTTTAAATCTGTCGAAACTTTATAACGGACGGATATACGATATTAACAAAGTCATTACTCTGAAGGGTAAAAAGGTGGCAGCGATATCAGATGACAAGGTGCTTCTTGAAGTGGATGGAGAGCAGCCCGGAATGCTGCCCATGGTCGTTAAAATAGTCCCCGGTGCATTGAAAATTATTACAAAGTAACATTTAGTGTCCATCCATAAATGGTCTTTTTGCCCAATCTCTGCGTTATGCTCAAAAAATAATCCTCGGAATATTAACTTATATGCCTGCGGTTATTTTTTTCGCATGCCTTTTTATCCCGTTCTTTCCAGCGGGGGATCTTGAACAAAAATCCTCATTTTTTGATGGACACTGTTTGAGATATTATACTAACATATTAATATAACCTAAAATAAATATAAATGGTAAAAAGATGAAGCGAGCTAAAGATTATATTATTTTTCCGCTGGATGTTCCGACAGAGAAGGCGGCCAAAGAGTATGTTGAACTCCTTTCAGAATTCGTGGGCATGTTCAAGGTGGGACTGGAACTTTTTATCCGATCCGGGCCGGGACTTATTGATTTCATTAAAGCCTCAGGAAATGCGGATGTGTTTTTGGATCTAAAACTTCATGATATTCCTGCAACTGTTTTACGTGCCATGGAACGTATCGCAGATTTGGGCGTTGCATTTACAACGGTCCATTGCGGAGAGACGATTAGAATGCTTGAAGCTGCAGTTAGCGGTGCTAAGGGTAGGGTCGGTGTTCTCGGGGTTACGCTTTTAACCAGTGTTGCAAGTGAAGACATTAAGGATGCCGGGTTTAAAAAGATGTTTTATGAGGATCTTATGAGACTCGTCGTTGACAGAGCGGCCAAAGCCAAAGCTGCGGGCTGTGTCGGTATCGTCTGTTCCGGACGGGAAGTTAAGATGATTAAAAAGATCTTGGGCCGGGAGTTTATAGCCGTGACGCCGGGGATACGTCCAATTTGGGATGAAATGGAAACCCATGATCAAAAGCGTGTCGTTACACCGGCAATCGCGGTTAAAAACGGATCGGATTATCTTGTGATCGGCCGTCCGATAAGAGATGCAAACAATCCTAAAGAGGCCGCCCTTAGAATCGCCGAAGAGATTGAGACCGTTTTATAACGTTGTCCATTTAAACATTCGACCCGTCTGACCATATTACGACCCCATCTAATGCGTTAATATGCTATAGATAATTCAAAAAATATAACAGCCGCATCAACATTCGACCCATCTGATCACATTACGACCCCATCTAATGCGTTCATATATTATGAGCAATTTCTCAAAAATCCGGGGCATTATTTTAGGAAATCCATATTTATCATTTGACAAAATTTCTGGTAATTTATATTAAAAATGTTCTGGAATCCATGATTCAATAATCAAGGATTGAGGCCGTAACGATGTTTAAGACCATCTATCCTTTAAGCTAAATTTTGGAGGTCTATTAAATGGTTTTTAATGTGCTTCTTTATATTTCTCTCGGTATTTTTATCCTGGGGCTGATCTATAAGGTTTATACCTGGTTTTCAATGAAAATAGGCATTTCAGCCCAAGACTACACGCCCTCTCAAAGATTTTCCGCTGCCATCAAAGGAACTTTCGGAGTTATATTCAGTTCAAAAATAGTTCTTCTCATTAAGGCCTTTATTCTTGACGTGTTGCTGCAAAAAAGGATTTTGAAAGAAGATTTTCTGCGCTGGATGATGCACATGCTCCTGTATGGCGGATTTATGCTCCTTCTTTTGATGCATGCCCTGGAAAATTTCATCTCTGCAAAGCTCTTTTCCGATTATTATTCAACCGTCAATCCATTTATGTTTTTAAGAGATCTTTTCGGATTCATGGTGGTGGTCGGCATTGGTATCGCGATATTTCGACGATTTGTTATGAAAGTGCCGCGGCTTAAAACCAGCGGCATGGATGTCTATGCGATATTCATTTTGGTGGTGATTATCTTTTCGGGTATTCTTTTGGAAGGCGTTAAAATTACGTCTTATACGGCATTTCAGGGCATGGTGGAAGATTATGCAAGTCTTGATGCAGAGGATGATGCCGAAGAAATCGAAGCCCTTGAAAGTTATTGGGTCGAGAATTTTGACACTGTTTCTCCAAATGTGAAAGGCCCCTTTGAAGCGGAGATGCTGGAAGCAGGACTGGAAAGTCACGAGGCCAATTGTGCCGAATGTCATTCTCCTCCAGGGTGGGCGTTTACGGGGTTTGCGGTTGCCAAAACAATAAAACCGATTTCTCTGGCACTGGATAATGTGGATATGGCAAATATCCTGTGGTATATCCACTTTTTGGCATGTTTTATCGGTATGGCCTATATCCCCTTTTCCAAGATGTTTCATATCATATCCACACCGGTGAGTCTGCTTGCCAATGCGGTTATGGAAAAGGAAACAGCGGACCCTGCGAATGTTGTCACACGACAGGTCATGGAACTGGATGCCTGTACTCATTGCGGCACATGCAGCCTGCGGTGCTCTGCCTCGACATCCTTTGATGTTCTGGGCAATGAATATATCCTGCCTTCAGAAAAGCTGACGTTTCTAAAGGCCCTGGCCAAAGGAAAAGATCTCTCGGATGATAAACTGCGTGCCATTCAGGAAGGTGTTTACCTCTGCACGAACTGTGATCGGTGCACGGTGGTCTGTCCGTCGGGCATCAACCTTAAGGAATTGTGGTTTAATGTTCGTGAGGATCTGATTCAAAGAGGACAGCCGGAACTTTTAACGCTGTCTCCGTTTTCCTTTTATCGCGGGTTGAATCGAAACAACATTGCTGCTGATGAATATCTCAAACCCATTGAAACAGCGAATCGTGCGGTTGCCTGTAATTTTGAGCAGGTAATGGACAAAACCACGCCGATTTCACTTTCGGACAGAGAACCAGATGTTTCGAGTCAATTGCCGGGTGCCGAAACATTTTCCCATTGTTTTGGATGTCAAACCTGTACCACGGTGTGTCCGGCCGTGATGAACTATGAAAACCCCCAGGAGATCCTGGGCCTGCTGCCCCATCAAATCATGAACTGTCTCGGATTGGGTCTAACCGAAATGGCTACCGGTCCACAAATGCTGTGGGATTGTCTGACCTGTTATCAATGCCAGGAGCACTGCCCGCAGAATGTGAAGGTGACGGATGTTCTCTATCGCTTAAAAAATCTTTCTATAAAAAATGCATGCATGCCCTCGGAAGAAGAGGCTGCACCTTCAGAAACAGTTTGAAGAATCCAACATGACATAATGAAAAGGATATCATTATGAAATACGCGTTATTTTTAGGATGTAATATACCTGCCAGAGTTGTTCAGTATGAAACCGCCGCAAGGTCGGTGATGAAAAAGCTTGGTATTCAACTTGTCGATAACCGGGATTTTAAATGCTGCGGATACCCCGTTCGCAATTTGGATCAGATGGCATTTCTTCTCAGCGCATCGGAGAATTTGGCAAGAGCTGAAAAATTGGGCTTAAACATCATGGCGCTGTGCAAGTGTTGTTTCGGGAGCCTGAAGGAAACTGAACATTTCTTGAAGGAAGAAGGAAGTCTTCAGGAAGAGATCAAACAAGCCCTGGCGCAAAAAGGCCTGCAGTATGAAGGACAATTTGAGGTCAAGCATTTTCTTTCCGTACTGTATCATGATGTTGGGCTCGATGAGATAAAAAGCCATATCTCCCAATCTTATAAAGAACTCAAGATAGCAACCCATTATGGATGCCATGCATTGCGGCCGAGCAAGGTAACTCAGTTTGATGATCCCATAGCGCCTTCTCTATTTGATAAACTGGTGGAGGTGACGGGTGCCCAAAGCATCGATTATAACAGCAAACTGGACTGCTGCGGGGCGCCGGTAATGGGTGTGAATGATGATCTTTCCATGAACATAACGGCAAAAAAACTGGCAAACGGAAAGAAAGCCGGCGCCGATTACTTGTGCGCCGCCTGTCCTTACTGTCAGCTGCAATTTGACCATGTGCAGAAAATGATGATATCTCAAAATGGCAATGAGGCCCTTGCCTCCACTTGTCTATCCACAACTCCTCGGTTTGTGTTTGGGTATCGATGAAGAAACATTGGGAATCCACATGAATCAGATCGATATTACTGAAATCACATCTTTTTTAAATCAGGAGTAGAAAATGTCAAAAGAAAAAACAGGAGCAGTGATGGTGGTCGGCGGCGGGATCACGGGAATGCAGGCGGCGTTGGATCTGGCCAATGCCGGCTATTATGTCTACCTGGTTGAAAAATCCGGTTCCATCGGCGGGATTATGTCGCAGCTGGACAAGACCTTTCCCACCAATGACTGTGCCATGTGAATTATCTCGCCCAAACTGGTCGAGGTCGGCCGGCACATCAACATTGAACTGATTACCCTTGCAGATGTGGAAAGCATTTCAGGGGAAGAGGGTAACTTTAAGGTAAAAATCAACAAACGGGCACGAAGTGTCAACATGGATCTGTGTACCGGCTGTGGCAGTTGCGTTGAAAACTGTCCGGTTGTCTATCAGCCCGTTTCTGCGGATCAAGTATAAGCACTTAGATAAGGATTTTGCAAATGAACGAAGTCAATCCGGAGAAGACAGAACAAGAAAAAGAATTAGAAATCGATTACTTGGAACTTGATAAGATCATTGAAGAAGAATTTGACAATGATAAAGAAAACCTGATTATGATTCTCCAGGCGATTCAAAGACGCTACAACTACCTGCCTCAAGCGACACTCAAGTATCTTGCTGAAAAAATAAATGTCCCTTACAGCCAGATCTATGGTGTCGGCACGTTTTATGCCACGTTCAGTCTTGAACCCAAAGGTCGAAACATCATTTCCATCTGTTTGGGAACTGCCTGCCACGTGAGAGGCGGTGAAAGGGTTCGAGAAAGAATTGTAGACACGCTGAACTTAAATGGCAAGGCAACGACGGACGATATGCGTTTTACTCTTGAAGGCGTGCGTTGTATTGGTTGCTGTAGCCTGGGGCCGGTCATGAAGGTTAACGAAGACGTCCACGGCCGTATCGGTGCAGATGAAGTTAAAAAGGTCTTGGAAAAATATGAATAAAACGTCAAATATGAGATAAAAGCATGAAAATCGAATCGACAGCAGATTTAGAGAAGATCAGACAAGAGTACAGCAATAAGCTTTACTACCCCGATAGCACGAAGGTTCTCTTTGGAATGGCTTCCTGCGGTATTGCTGCAGGTGCCAAGGCAGCCTTTGAAAAGGCCATGCAGGACTTTCCCCAAGGAAATGGTATCCAGATCAGTCAGACGGGTTGTCTGGGTTTTTGTGAAGCAGAACCTCTGATTGAAATCGTTCAAACCGGCAAACCGAGAGTTATCTATCAAAACATTACCGAAGAAAAAATTGTCGATGTTATCAACAGTTATCTTGAAAACGATTTTAAAAAGACCAAATGGATACTCGGGCAGGTACGTGATCCCCGCAGCTTAATGGAAGACCATGTGGAAAATCCCATCAGGGAAGTCGATCCCATAGAGAAGATTCCGTTTCTGGAAGATACGCCTTTTTATCATAACCAGGTCAAAATCGCCCTGCGCAACTGCGGCTATATTGATCCCGATTGCATTGAGGAGTATATCGCCCGGGGGGGATATTTTGCCTTTTTCCGCGCGCTTTTCGATCATAAGCCCCAAGAGGTTATCCAAATCATAAAAGATTCCGGCTTGAGAGGCCGCGGCGGCGGCGGGTTTTCAGCAGGGATTAAATGGGCGACGTGCGCCAGACATCACGGCGAAAGATATATCATTTGCAATGCCGATGAAGGCGACCCGGGCGCCTACATGGACCGAAGCATTCTGGAAGGAGATCCCCACAGCGTTCTGGAGGGGATGTTAATTGCAGCCGTTGCCATCGGTTCCAGTCATGGCTATATGTATGTTCGCAATGAATATCCGCTGGCCGTAAAACGCCTGGTAACCGCCATTAAGCAGGCTGAAAAATTCGGCTTGCTGGGGGACAATATTGCCGGCACTGATTTTAGTTTTAATATAAAAATTTCTACCGGTGCGGGTGCTTTTGTCTGTGGAGAATCTACTGCCCTGATGGCTTCTCTTGAAGGCCGGGTGGGAAGACCCAGGGCCAAATATGTTCATACTGTGGAAAAAGGTTTCAGGAACAATCCGTCAAACCTGAACAATGTGGAGACATATGCCAATGTTCCGGCCATCATCTCTAAAGGGGCCGATTGGTATGCCGGCATGGGGACCGAAAGCAGTAAAGGTACCAAGGTTTTCAGTCTTGTCGGTAAGATAAAAAATACCGGTTTGGTGGAAGTCGCCATGGGAACGAAATTGCGGAGTATTATTTATGATATCGGCGGCGGCATTCCAAAAAAGAAAAAATTTAAAGCCGTTCAAACCGGAGGTCCTTCCGGCGGATGTATTCCTGAACAGTACTTGGATTTGGGCGTCGACTTTGATGAGTTGACAAAGGTAGGCTCCATGATGGGCTCCGGCGGCATGATCGTAATGGACCAGGATACCTGCATGGTGGATGTGGCCCGTTATTTTCTTGATTTTCTAAAAGAGGAGTCCTGCGGCCAATGTAATCCCTGCCGGGAGGGGATTAAACGAATGCTGGAAATTTTGACCCGCATTTGTGAAGGACACGGAGCAGAGGGCGACGTTGAACTCCTTGAAGAACTGGGCGATATGGTCGCTAAAGCATCCCTGTGCGGGTTAGGGACTTCGGCTCCCAATCCGGTAATAACAACCATTAATTTTTTCCGGAATGAATACCAGGCCCATATAAAGGACAAGAAATGTTCCGCCGGCGTCTGCAAAAACCTGTTCTATTACGAAATCGATGAAGAAGCATGTACCGGCTGCCGCCTGTGCGCCATAAAATGCCCCCAGGAGGCGATCACCGGCGAGAAAAAAGAGGTGCACCATCTGGATCAGGATAAATGCATTAAATGCAGCATCTGTTATGAAGCCTGTAAGTTTAATGCTGTCGTTATTAAGTAGTGTCTATACAGATATGGGATGGACACTAAGTAACCGTGTTTGTAAAATACAACAGGACACAAGAAGGTTAACCCAATGATCAGTTTCACACTCAACGGAAAAACAGTTCAGGGAAAAGACGGGGAATATCTCCTTAAAATTGCTGAAGAACATGGAATTGAGATTCCGACTCTTTGCCATCACAAAGCACTCGAACCGGCCGGCATGTGCCGTCTGTGTACAGTGGAAATGCATTACGGCGGACGTGTTCGATACGTTACCGCATGCAACTATCCTATCTGGGAAGGCATGGAAATCAAAACCGATACCGAGGCGATTCACCAGATTCGAAAACTTATTGTTGAACTGCTGTATGCCCGATGTCCGGACGTAGACATTCTCAAAACACTTGCTGAGAAATACGACATCGAGGAGCCTCGTTTCAGTAAGGAAGACGATACCTGTATTCTTTGCGGACTATGCACCCGCATATGCGAGCGGATGGGAAACAGCGCCATCGGCCTGACCGGGCGGGGGGTCGACATGAAGGTCGATACGCCCTTTCATATCCAAACAGAAGCCTGTCTTTCCTGTGGCGCCTGTGCATTTGTTTGCCCCACCGGACATATCAGTTATGAAAAAATTCGGGCCAACATTTCTGAGAGCGATATAAAACCGATTCCTTCTGAGTACGAAATGGGGCTTGCGGGCCGCAAGCCGGTTTATGTGGATTACGCCCAGGCGGTTCCCAATACGCCTGTTATCGATCGTACCAAATGTGTACACTTTAAAACCGGCGGATGTCAGATATGTGCTGAGTTTTGCGGGGTGAATGCCATTGATTATTCTCAGCAGGACGAGAGCATAGAGGTAGACGTCGGCTCGATCATATTGGCCCCTGGTGCGGATGTGTACGATCCTGGACTGCACGACACGTACAATTACACGCAGCATCCCAATGTGGTGACGTCCATGGAGTTCGAGCGGATTTTATCGGCTTCGGGTCCTTACGGAGGTCACTTGATACGGCCGTCGGATCATAAAGAGCCCCAAAAGATTGCCTGGTTGCAGTGCGTCGGTTCCAGGGATGTGCACCTGGGCGCCCATGGTTACTGTTCGGGGGTGTGCTGTACCTACGCCATCAAGGAGGCCATGCTGGCCAAGGAGCACAGCAGCAACGGATTGGACGCGGCGGTGTTTTACATCGATATGCGCACGTTTGGTAAAGACTTTGAGCAGTATTACAACCGGGCAAAGAGGAGTCGGGCGTTCGGTTCGTCAAGTCGAAGATCACCAATATTGAATCCAACCCGGAGACGGACATGCAGGTGATCCGTTATGTTGACGAGGCCGGCCGGCGTTTGGAAGAGGAATTTGATATGGTGGTGCTGTCCGTGGGGTTGAGTGCCTCTCTAAAGACGGCCGAGCAGGCCAAAAAGTGGGGCATTGATCTGGATCATTACAACTTTGCGAGCACCAACAGTTTTGACCCGGTACAGACCTCCCGGCCCGGAATATATGTATGCGGTATTTTCCAGGGTCCCAAGGATATTCCGTCTTCGGTGATTGACTCCAGCGCGGCGGCAGGGGTTGCCGGGAGCAGTTTGGCTGATGTTCGATGGACCCTGACCAAGACCCGGGAGATCCCCGAAGAAGTGGATGTTCGGGGTGAGCCGCCCCGGATCGGTGTATTTGTGTGCCGCTGCGGGACGAATATCGCAGGGACCGTTGATGTTCCGGAAGTGGCGGAGTTTTCAAAAGATCTCCCCGGCGTTGTTTATGTGGAAGAGAACATGTTCAGCTGCTCCCAGGACACCCAGGACAAGATGACCGAGATTATCAAGGAGCATCGGTTGAATCGTGTGGTGGTGGCGGCGTGTACGCCCAAGACCCACGAGCCGTTGTTTCAGGAGACGCTGATCAACGCAGGGATCAACAAATACCTGTTCGAAATGGGAAACATCCGGAACCAGTGTTCCTGGGTTCATAAAGACGACCCGGACCGGGCCACGGAAAAATCAAAAGATATCGTGAGAATGGCGGTGGGCAAGGCACGACTTTTGGAGCCGTTGACGGAATCGACCATGGGGGTCACCCAGTCGGCTTTGGTGATCGGCGGCGGTGTTGCCGGTATGGCGGCAGCCCGGAACATGTCGCAACAGGGATATCCTACCTATCTGATTGAAAAAGCGGATGCTTTGGGCGGTCAGGCCCGGCACCTTCACGAGACCTGGCGGGGTGAGGACATCCAGGGGTATTTGACCCAACTCACGGATGCGGTTCAATCGGACGATAACATCGAAGTTTTTGTAAATGCCCGGATCAGCCAGGTGGACGGGTTTGTGGGGAATTTCAAGACCACCGTCACAACCAACGGCAGAAAATCGAGTTCTCGAGCACGGGGTGACCCTCATTGCTTCCGGGGCATCGGAATTTAAACCGGACGGGTATTTATACGGCAAGGATTCGCGTGTGGTTACGGGTCTTGAGCTTCAGCAGCGGTTTATTGCCAAGGATCCATCGCTGGGTCAAGCCGACACAGCGGTATTTATCCAGTGCGTGGGGTCCCGGATACCGGACCGGCCGTACTGTTCCAAGGTGTGCTGCACCCAATCCATCAAGAGTGCGATGAAGCTCAAAGACATCAACCCCCAAATGAATGTGTTTGTTTTGTACCGGGATATGCGTCCGTATGGTCTGCGGGAGGATCTTTACCGGGATGCGCGATCGGCCGGCATCAGTTTTATCCGTTACAATGCGGATAAAGATGTTAATGTGACCAATGGGGACGAAGGTCTCAAGGTGAGTTTCACCGACCGTGTTCTGGGAAGGATGATGGACATCCGTCCGGATCTGTTGGTTCTGGCGTCGGCGGTGGTGCCGCCGGCAGAGAATCCTTTGGCGCAGCTGTATAAGGTACCGGTGAACGCCGACGGATTTTTTGCCGAAGCCCACGTCAAGCTGCGTCCGGTGGATTTTGCCACGGACGGGGTCTTCGTGTGCGGGCTGGCCCATGCGCCCAAACCCATCGATGAGTCGATCACACAGGCCCAGGCCGCTTCAGCCAGAGCGGTGACCGTTCTTGCCCTGAAAAACATCAAGCTGGGTGGAATTATCTCTGAAATTCGACCAGAGCTGTGTTCGGGATGCTTAGGATGCATTAATGTCTGTCCGTTTGGGGCCATTACCTTTGACAAGCCAGAAATTTGTGGCTGAAGTCAATCCGGCTTTATGCAAAGGATGCGGCGCCTGTGCGGCGGTGTGTCCATCAGAGGCCCCTGCACTCATGGGATTTGATAACAATCAAATCTATGCCCAAATCAAAGGGGCACTAAATTTTTAAATAAAGTTTACAGGGATCAGGGGTAAGGGACCAGGGATCAGGGTTCAGGGGGCAGGGCAGAAAAAAAGCATTATCCACGGAGCGATTTAACACATAAAAACATCCTGACCCCTCAGTTACTTTTAAATTCGGTTTATGGCATTCTAAAATAATAACTGATGCCCGGCCTCTGATCTCTGACCCCTGACCCCCGAGCACTGTTACCATTATGATCATCGATTTTCATACGCACATCTTCCCAAAAGACATCCGTGACAACAGGGGAACATATTTCCCTTCAGAACCCGCCTTTAAACTTTTATACGATTCACCGGGATCAAAACTCGTCGGGGCAAAAGAAATCGTTGCCGCAATGGATGAGCAAGGTGTTGACAGATCTGTGGTCTTTGGTTTTCCGTGGAAAGATTCGGCATTGTTTAAAATGCAAAATGACTATGTCATGGAAGTTGTGATCCGATATCCTGAACGCCTTGTGGGGTTGTGTTGTTTTGATCCGTTTAACAAAGAGGCTGTTTCCGAGGCCAGGCGGTGTCTTCAAGGAGGTCTTTCAGGGATCGGGGAAATCGCTTTTTACCAATCCGGCATAGATGATACTGCGCTGGATATGCTGACGCCCCTTATGGAAATCTGTCTCGACAAAGACCTTCCCTTTTTGATCCATACCAATGAACCCGTGGGGCATCTGTACCCCGGCAAGACACCCAACACCCTGAAACAGATTTATACATTGGTCACCCGATTTTCGGAAAACAAAATCGTTCTGGCTCACTGGGGCGGGGGGATCTTTTTTTTTAATCTTTTAAAAAAAGAAGTCAAAGAGCGTCTTAAAAACGTTTATTTTGATACCGCTGCATCTCCTTTTTTGTATCATCCGGAAATATACAGATATGCCGTTGAAATTGCCGGTGTGGATAAAATCCTCTTTGGCAGTGATTTTCCTTTATTAAAGCCTGCAAGGTATTTTAAAGAGCTTGAAAACGCCGGTCTGGCCAGGGCGCAAATTGATGCCATTTCCGGTCTGAATGCCGCAAAACTCCTCAAGCTGTTGCCATAGCGCACTCTTCATATTGGTAAGAGATGTCAGGTTTTGACAAGCCCGATTTTTTCAGAATACTCTCAATAAATCTGTTTTCTTATTATTCGGATTTGAAAGATGAACTATTTAGAACACCTTTTCAATTATGTTACAGCGGCCTTGGTTATAGGTGGGATACTCATTCTTTTTTTTGGCTTTTTAGCCGCAATTTCTAAAGAAAAACGAATCCTTAAATGGATAGCTTTAGGTAGTTTTTTGGCCGGAATGATCGTTCTCTTTGCAGGTTTGTTGTCGGAATATAAAGGGCAGCAAGCGTCAAAACTATTACAAAGCAAAACCGAAGAAGTAGCTAAGCTATCTCAAGAGATCACAGAGTTAGCGAAAACCAATGCAAATCTTAATAAAGAAATTACAGGCTCTTTAACAGGAGGTGATTCATTTTGCTATCTAATGCCTGTGCCAAGCTTTACTGAAGCTAATACATTAGCTTTTAATCTTAATCATCTTGGGAAATATCCTATGTATGACGTCCACATAGAGATTTGGGATGATACAATAAATGAAAATGTAGACCTTGGTGCAATCTTTGAGAAACACTTCGGATATCGACAAAAAAAATATACCGTTGAAGAATATTTATCACATTCAAAAGAAAAAAGGGATGAAGAATCAAAGAAAAATGCGGTCATGAACAAAGAAATTATGGAAATAATAAATCGGGCTAAGTTGGTTGATAAATCAATAGGGACAATAACTCTCGATGTAAATCGACAAGGTGTAACTATATATATCTTTAATCTTCCCCCTGGTAGAGATCACCAAGAATTTTCAGCACACATTCATGCCCGAAATGGATATTTTTATCAAAAAATTAAATTTAAAGTCGTAGATGGGCGATGGCGAATGAACTCAACAGTGGTAAAGTCAATTTCAGAAAAAGAAAACACCCTTCTTCGTGAATTAAGGTCTGTGGGTGAAACTTTGATGGTAGAGATTGTGAAGTAGTTTCACCTAATATTCAGACACCTCTAACAGATCGGTAACTTCCCTTGATTGCAGATCCCTGTTTATAGATGGCAAGTTTTTGTTTTGGAAAAACAAAAATGTTGAAAAGTATGGCTGTGCAAAGTAATATCAAACGACGATTGAAAATTCGGCAAATTTCTATTGGACAAGGTGAATTCAGAAGCTGTTTCAGAATCTTTGATTCGTTGGTTTGCGGAGGTCCCAGCGTCGGATCCTCTAACAAGCCCTGAGTTCAAACAATCAACCTATTAAAAGAAAGTAATCCGATGATGCTGAAAAGATGGTGTCTGGTTGCATCCGTGTTCATGGTGGCAAGCCTGGTGATAACGGCTCCGGTTGTTTCAGCAGAGTCTTGCCGGGCTTTTAGGCAAAATAACGGGCTTCAGGCCTATGTCCCGCCCGAGTGGTTTTTAAAGGGGTACTTCATTGCCTGCGAAAAAAATCCAGGTTACGTTTTCGGACCGGTTCAGGATTTTGTCGGGGCGCTTGGGCGGCACAACCACATGGTTGATCGAGGATATGGAGTTAGAGCGCCTCAAGGCGGCCTCTGCAGACGGAAAGAAAATCGAATATTCGTTGTTTCTTGAAGCGGTTTCACCTGATCGCACGGAGTATTGGGTTTTCGTGGTGCTGCCATATGAAAGCGCACAGGCGTGGTACGATGGGAAGCGGGCCTATCACGGAAGAAAGGCCGAGAAATATTACGGAAAAACCCGGAGTGAGCTTGAACGCGCTCTGAGCCAAGGGCTTAACATTAACGCTGAGCTTCGCTTTTGGATCAGAAAACGGAGAGACCAGCCTGCAGGCCCCCGAGGACGTGATCATGAGCAGATACAAATTCCAGCCGGTTTTCGACCTTGGCACGGGTCGCCGGGCGGATCCGGCCGCCAAGACTGAGTAGCTCGTTATCCAAGGAGGTATAAATCATGTCATTTGATGAAAATAAAAATAATGAACCCAATCGTCGCGACTTTCTAAAAAAAGCTGCGGCCATCGGATTGGGGGCTGCGGTGGGTGGTTCCGCGCTCCGACGGCCCCGCCAGGCCTCGGCCCAGATCGTCCTTCCCAAGGCACCGATGCCCCGCAGATCCTTCGGCCGGTCGGGCATAAAGGTCTCCACACTTTCACTGGGCGGGATGTTTGACATTTTGAACAATCGGTTAATGCTCGCCAAAGCGCTTGAGTGGGGGATCGACTATTGGGACACCGCCGAAGGGTACGGCGGCGGCCGCAGCGAAGAGGGCATCGGTCGCTGGTTCGCCCGAAATCCCGATACCCGCAAGCAAGTGTTTCTGGTGACCAAGCTTTCACTGAGAAGAGGTACCGATTTTACGCCCCGGCTTGAAGCATGCCTGAAACGGCTGCATACGGATTACATTGACCTGCTTTTTGTGCATGGCATCAGAGGCATCGATGAGATGGACTCCGGTCTGAAATCCTGGTCCCAGGCCATGAAAAAGGCCGGCAAGTTGAGGTTGTTCGGTTTCAGCACGCATTCCAACATGGAAGACTGCCTTGAGGGGGCCGCCCGGCTGCCGTGGATAGACGGCATCATGTTTACCTACAACTACCGTCTGATGCACGAGCCTCGAATGAAAGCGGCGGTTGATGCCTGCTACCGAGCCGGTATCGGTCTCACGGCCATGAAGACCCAGGGCGGTGGTCCGGTCAAGAGCGATTCCGATTCTGAGATAGAGATGGCAGGCCGCTTTATGCAGAAAGGATTTACAGACCATCAGGCAAAGCTAATGGCTGTTTGGGAAGATAAACGTATCGCCAGCATCTGCTCTCAGATGCCCAATCTCACCATTATGGCGACCAACGCGGCGGCGGCAGTCGATCAAACCCGCCTTTCACAGTCCGATCGTGCCTTGTTGGCCCAATACGCCAGGGAAACCTGCAGCGACTATTGCGCCGGATGCAGCCGTCTCTGTTCAGAAGTGCTCGGTAAAAAGGTGCCGATAAACGATGTCATGCGCTGTCTCATGTACGTTCATTCTTACCAGGATTTAATGCTGGCACGTTCCACCTTCGAAACGTTGCCGGCTCAAACAAGAACGCTTTTGGCTCAGTTGGACTTCAGCGAGGCGGAACGGTCGTGCCCTCGAAAGTTACCGATCGGACGGATGATGCAAGAGGCGACGAATCTTTTGGCTTGACCGAAAACCATCTTTTTATGTGGAATTTTGAATTTTAAGAAAATCGGCTGGATTTACGATTATGATTTCTATGTTCAGCGATATCAATATCTTATGTATCTAAGTTGTGCCTTGACGATGAGAAAGTTAGTTGTTGATCAAGTACTATCCCGCATACTCTCAAGACCTTAAGGCCGCCATGGAACGCCTTCCGCTATGACGCAGCTTCTAAGCAGGTGGTAGTTTACTCAAAAGGGCTTTAATATCCAACTGATTGATCAAGTCGGCATAAATTTCGCTCACCGTGGTACCGGAATCATCCACACCCGGGACATCAACCCGTTCCGCTTCTCCGCTAATCGTTTGCTTTACAAGGACATTCCCATCTTTCACCAGCCTGATGGCATAGCCCATCCGGAAGTACCATTTGTAATCTCGCAGATCGAGCTGAAAGAGCGTAACCGCCACTTCCAGTTTCGGGATTTGTGAATCGCTGGAATCGGCCACCCGGATTCCCATCTGATCCAGGCGCTTTCGGAAAACCTTTTCGAACAAGGTTTTTAGATCGTAAATCCCCGCAATGGGGGCGTCTTTACCTTTGGGCGCCATGATCAGCATATAGCTGTCGTGAAAATCCTTTAGCTTTTCGCGGGCGGTAATGCTTAACGGATCTGGATTGGTCCGCTGATCCAGCACACTCAACCGGATCTCTGTTACAACCGGCCTATCCGGAATGTTATCCGGCAGCTGGTAATTGACCTTCATGTAAGGGCTGGATGCGCAGGCAGACAAAGTAAAGAGGATTAAAACGAACATTGGCAGGTATTTCGTCGCGTTTTTGACAAATGGTAATAAGAATTTCATTATAGCTCCTTTGAATACCTTGTTGGAGCGAAGCGGACTTGTATGCCTATGCCGTGTGGCGGAAATCCCGCTATCGGGGCAAATAAACGCCTCGCAAACGTGAAATATCGGAGTTGGTTAGCCTTAAACGTCAAGCACGTTCTGCATGAACGTTTCCTATCATATCTAACCATCGATTAACAAGTTTTTCCGTCTTAGTCGAGAGAGCCCGTGCACGGACGTCGGGGCATTAAGACCCCTGGAGGGGCAAGGATGCCCGTCCCGCTTTCAAAACGGGAGACCGGCAATTTATCCCGCATATAGGCAGGGCCGAACTTAAAAACTCTGGATAAGGGATGATTGGCAGCCCTGAACAAATGGGACATACTGGATACTTGTCCGCCGGTTTTTTGGAGGAAACGTAACGATAAGATGTGTGGTTAAATAAAGATGGAGAATCGCCGAAAAATTATGTCAAAGAAGAATGGACAGGGGTGGCTTTAAAAAGTATTCCTTTATAACATATTGATATTAAGCATATTTCAAATTTTTTTATCAAGTTTATTGCCAAAGAGACGATATGCTTTTTAAGGGGAACATCGCCTGGCATATTCCTTTGGGCGGAATGTTTTCGCTTTAGGGCGAAAGGGTCGGGCTATTCTAAATCACCCAATCTTAACGATCACTGGAGTATACTATGAACGGAACCCTCTATCACGTGGTCTACAAAGGAGAAATCCTTTCAGGTTTTGACATGGAAGCGGTCTGTAAAGATCTGGCGCGGATCTCTTCCATCAGTGCGGAAAAAGCCAAGAGAATTCTTGAAGGGGGTCGGGTCATCTTGAAAAGGAATCTGGACGAGGCGGCTGCGCGCAGATTCGGGACCCGCCTCCAGAGGATGGGATTGAAGGTGGTACTTCAGCTCACCGGGGCAAAGGTATCAGCCCCTTTGCCCGGGACTTTGAGAACCAGAGAAAAGCCTCGTGCGGAGAGGCCTATCCTACCTGCCAAAGCCAAGGCACAGAAAGGGACAACCCCTGCTGACGCATCAACAGCTTCGGTTGGTGTTCCTGACCGGAGATTAGAGTTGGAATTCCGGGGAAGCGGTACGGAATACTTCCGGATCTGGATTGTCAACATCCTTCTCACCATCTTGACCTTAGGCATCTATTCAGCCTGGGCCAAGGTGCGCAGAAATCAATACTTCTATGGCAACACCCGCCTTGATGAGGCCGCTTTCGAGTACCTGGCCGATCCCCAAAAAATCATAAAAGGCCGGTTGATCGCCGGAGGGATCATCTTGATAATCAATTTACTATCCCAACTGCATCCCATACTGGCAGTGCTGTCCATTCCCATTTTCGTTTTCGGTGCGCCCTGGCTGATCATCCGTGCTCTGGCCTTCCGGGCTTACAACAGTGCCTACAGAAATATTCGCTTTGGTTTCAAAGCAACTTATGGGCAGGCCTTTAAGATCTTTGTTCTCTGGCCAATGGCCGTTTTGCCGACGCTTGGATTTCTTATGCCCCATGTCTACTATTTACAGAAAAAATTCATTGTCGAGAACAGTCGCTACGGGAAAACTCATTTCACCTTTCATGCGAGATCTCGTGAATATTTCCCGATTTTTTTGTTTGCCGGCCTTTTGGCGCTTGCCGGCAGTGGCTTGATTGGCATGGGGGCGGCTTCTTTCCTGCCGATAGTCATTTTGTTTCTGCCCCTATACCTATTTGTGTTTGCCTATTTTTCTGTATCATCTACCAATCTTTTTTACGGCGCCACTCGTCTTGGGCCCCACCGGTTTCAAGCCATGCTGAAGACCAAGGATTATACGGTGTTGGTTTTGACGAACACGCTTGCAATGGCTCTCACCTTCGGTCTATTTATGCCTTGGGCGCAGGTCCGTACAATGCGCTATAAGGTTCAGCATCTATTTTTGAAATCGTCCGGCGATCTGAACACATTTGTTGCGGACAAGCAAAAGGAAGTCGGGGCTTTCGGCGAGGAAATGGGCGGTTTTATGGATTTTGACTTTGGAATATGATCGTTATTCGAGGATTCTATTATGACGGGCAGAGCTCCGTCCAGGTCCCGGCCCGATGTTGTATTTATGCAAGCGGTGCCATAAGGGTTGAGGGACTTGACGACGACGGTCTTTTAGCCAGCCTGGGAAGCTTCACCATCCATGTTTCCCCTCGTCTCGCGAACACACCCCGTTATTTCCATCTGCCAAACCAAGGAAAATTCGAAACTGAAGAAAACGACGTGGTGGACGAATTACTTCAGCGGTTTCATCGCCACTCCTGGCTGCACATTGTTCACTTCCTGGAAAGTCGAAAACGATGGATCTTGACTTGCCTTTTGGCAATTGTCTTTATGACATGGTTTGTCGGGCGCTACGGCGTTCCCCTTGCGGCAAAGGTCATCGCCGGCCACCTGCCAAAGAAAGTGACAGAAATGGCCGGCCAAAGGACGATGGATACGCTGGATCGATCTTTGCTGGAAGAATCCCAATTGGATACAGCGCTTATGGAACGTTTGGAGTCCCACTTTCGACCGATCATTGAAAAATATCGGGAACACGATATCCAGGTCCGTTTTCGCACTACAAGGGGATTAGGAGCCAACGCATTTGCGCTGCCAAACGGCACCATCATTTTTTTGGATGAAATGGTAAAGTTATCGACCCATGATGATGAGCTTTTGGCGGTGCTGGCTCACGAAATCGGCCATGTCATTCATCGCCACGGATTGCGCAGCCTCATTCAAAACTCCTTATTTGCCTTTGTACTGTTGGCCATTACGGGCGATGTGTCGGGTACATCAGAGTTGTTCCTTGGCCTGCCGGTCTTATTGACCGAACTGTCCTACTCAAGAGGGTTCGAACGTGAAGCGGATGATTTTGCGTTGTCGTATTTAAAGAGGCAAGGCATTACGCCTGTCCATTTCGCCAACCTGATGCATCGCATTGAAAAGAAAAGCACCACGATTTCCTCCACCTCTGATAACGGCGGACATGGGCGACCCTCAAAACTCGGCTGGCGAGACTTTCTTTCCACCCATCCTTCCATGAAAGAGCGTCTGCGGCGATTCGAGCAATAGTCGGGTGCGTAAAAAACGCCAATCTGTCCCGCGGTCCAATAGATAGAGCAATGGTTTCCTAAACCAAATCCATCAAAATATTGTTTTTTCTGAATAATGCGCTAATAAACTTCCATAGACTTATTAGATCCCATCTGTTTTATTCCTCTATTTTCACGGCTTTCCATAAATTTAGCGAAAATTCATTATCTGCCCTGAGTTGACTTTTATAAGCCCCCCAGTAATAACGTCGCTTTTTACTACCATATATTGTGTTATTTAGTTCTTGACATACAAAATACATAATCTTATACGGTTATTAAATAACTATTCTTTTAACATTTTATTTAAAATAAGTGGTTTGCCATGAAACCTACATTTCTCGATAACGGAGTGAGGCGATTAGAGGTAGATACCCATGGTTAAAAACATTGGTTTTATTTCCACACGTTTTTCAGGCACAGACGGGGTTACAATGGAAACCAGCAAGTGGTCGGAAGTTTTAAGAAAAATCGGTCATAGCTGTTTCTGGTTCGCTGGTGAATTGGACAGGGACCCCCAAAAGAGTTTTCTTGTTCCTGAAGCGCACTTTAAGTATGAAAAGAATCAGTGGATCAATGAACGGATATTTGGACACAAAGTTCGAAGCGCTGCCGTGACGGATACAATTCATGATCTAAAGATACTTTTAAAGATTCAGATTCGAGAATTTATTCTACAATTTAATTTGGACCTTCTTATTGCCCAGAATGCACTTACCATTCCGTTGCATATCCCTTTGGGAATCGCCTTGACCGAAATTATCGCAGAAACTCAGATTCCCATGATTGCCCATCACCATGATTTTTATTGGGAAAGGACACGGTTTTCCGTAAATGCCGCGGGAGATTACTTGCGCATGGCGTTTCCTCCCAGCTTGAATAATATCGAACATGTAGTTATTAATTCCGCAGCCAAAGAAGAGCTTGCACTTCGAACAGGGATTTCCTCTACGATAATTCCCAACGTTCTGGATTTTGAGAACCCGCCGGAAGTGGATGAAGACAAAACCATCGCCTTCCGCGATTCATTGGAGCTTGGGCCACAAGACCGTATAATTTTGCAACCGACACGTATTATACAGCGCAAGGGAATTGAACATGCCATAGAGTTGGTCGAAGATTTGAAAGATCCTCGATACAAGCTGGTCATCTCCCATGAAGCAGGCGATGAAGGATATGAATATGCTGAGTGGCTTCAAGAAACAGCTCGTGAACGAGGGGTTGATCTAAGATTGGTGAAAACGCGTGTCTTAGATCCAATAAATAGTCAAGAGAATTACAAGGGTAAGCCGACACTTTGGGATATTTATCCTCATGCCGATTTCATTACCTATCCCAGCCTGCATGAAGGATTTGGCAATGCGTTTCTTGAGGCTGTTTATTTTAAAAAGCCACTATTGATTAACCGGTACGCTACATTTGTAAGAGATATTGAGCCTAAGGGATTCGATCTGATTGTCATGGACGGCTTTCTCACCAAAAAAAATGTTCAAAGCGTAAGGGAATTTTTAAGATCACCCAAAAGAAAAGAGAGGATGGTAAATCATAATTATGAGGTGGCTGAGCGGAACTATTCCTATGCAATCCTTCGGCGGGGGTTAAACAATATTCTGATTAATTTCTTTGGAATGCAAGTTTAATTGTGTTCCAGCCTTTAGATCGAAAACTCACGATGTCTGCCTTCTTAAGCCTTCAATCCATACCCCTCTAATATGGTCACGATTTCGATATGAAATCATCAACTCCAAACCGTTGACACCTGCTCCTATGTGGGTCTATCTTGAAAAAAAAATATAGTATCACAAGTCAAGGCATAGTTGTATTTGTGGTAAGATAACGTAAAATTTCGATTTCAGTTAGAAATCTTCAATTTTTGGAAATACATGCTTTGGGCACGTTATAAGTTAATCAAACCCACCTCACCTTTAACCATTCTACAAGGCACCTGTCTATGTAAAAAAATTCCTAATTACATTTAATTAGCCTTACAATTACATAGTTTTTTATATGAATCAGCGCGACTATTCTCACACAATAATTGATGTAACTATTTAACATATATATAATTGTTGCTTAAACATATGTATTTGCATGATTTTTGCATTGTATAGTAAATAATGATGAAATCAAAAACAAGGAGGCAAATTCATGGCATCAAATTTCCAAATTTTTTCTTTTAAAACCAAGGACAACCTCCACCTCAAATTGTCTGGTGATTTTGATGTAAATTCTGCACAAGAATTGATCAACACTTTGCTATCGCATGGTGCCGGTAATTGGGATATATTTATAGACACTAATAACTTAGAGACAATTCATCCGTTTGGTAAAATTACGCTTCAAATGAATCTCAGTAATTTCAAAAAGCAATTAAACAACCTTTTCTTTATTGGGGCAAACAAACATAAAATTTCATCACATTAAAGGTAGTTGTGTCTTTTAATGTCGGCTGGTTTGGAATTATAGGGAAGCCTTCATTTTTGAATCGGGGCAAATCCATTTCACATGGTTTGCTCTTTTTTATTTTTTAGGCAAATTCCATCGTCTGTTCACAGCCATCTTCTATAATTTTCTCCATAAAAAAACAGCTTTTTATTACCATATATTGTATTATATTTTGCTTGACATACAATATATATTATATTATGCAGTTTTTAAAGGTCGATTGGCATAGTTATACCCTTAAGATATGCTTTATAAATATAATGAATATCTTCTTGGGTCCGGTAAGGTGATTTGCTGATTTAATAGATGAGCAACACAGGATATTTTGTGTTTTTGAATCCATCAGTCTTATTTAAGGAGGTATTAGATGGCAAAAATCAAAACAAGACAGGGAACTAAACGGTGCAAGGTGACATTTTCACTTGAAAACGCCGATGCTAATGAGGTCTTTTTGATAGGGGATTTTAACAAATGGAATCCGAAAACTCACCCTATGAAAAGCGATGGAGACGGGGCGTGGATCAGGAACGTGGTAATTCCTCCCGGAAAATACGAATACAAGTTTATGGTTGACGGGCAATGGAAAGAAGATCCACAAAATGATCAACTAAACCCCAATTGCTTCGGGACTTACAACAGCATTATAAATGTTACCTCAAAAAAATAAGCGATCTGAATCATTTTTCAAACGCTTGTTTAGATGGGTCATATTGGTATGCTTGTAAGTCATGGTAACAATTCGTCGATTTGTTTCAAACAGGATGTATCCATTCTTCGACACAGGGGAGGCTAAATCTTTTGCATTTGGAATCTGGCTTTTAGGTTCTGGCCTGGTTGGTATTGTTGGTATTAGGAAGAAGCTAAAGAAGTAAACAACTGAACATTAAGCAATAACTAAGGCAGGGTCATTTAGCTCTACCGTTTTTTTTTATCCGAACTTTGAATATCTTCTATTATCCTCGTTTTTGAAGCCGATCCAGAAGTTGTGATATCTAATTGTAATTTTTTTCCGGAATGGCAAAACTGACCTGATTTGGTTTACAGGATGCCCTCCCAGGCGTCTTGGCCTGGTGCTCCAATTTACACTCCGTTTCAGCCAGGGTCTTATTCACGGCTATCATTTGGATTAATACACAATACTAAGTAAATAATGTAATGGCTTTTTGTAAAATATATTTTACACTCACAAAGTTTTTTATGTGAGCAAGAATGGCCACCTTACTTTTATTTATATTTTTAATACTAGCTTAAATCCGTTACGATCGGCCCATTTTACCAAGGTATTCTTAAGTTTTTCAAGTCCTTCTTGATCAGTTTCAGAGACTTGGACCCGGAATTCAACAGGTAAATTCTCCCTATCGAGATTGGTATACACGTACCATACAGTATCATTAGTATCGGCTGATATTGCTTGTGTAATTTCTACAAAATCATTTCCCTTTTCAAATAGCATTACCTTTCTCCTTAACTTTTATTAAGAAGATTAAATAACATATATTTTCAAATCATCCAAGGACTTTTCAAGGCGACGCCTATCCTCATGCTCCGGAATTACTCTTGTTGCATATTTCTGATTTCTTTAACCGCTTTTGCCGCGTTATCAAGCAACAGGGACACCTCTTGGACGGCCGGTAATAATGATTCGCCTCATCATCACAACAAAATAGAGGATTGAAAATAAATAGGCCGGCAAATAAAGCCACCATGCAAAAGGGTTGGGAATCCCTGTTCGTTCAATATCACCAGGAATTTGAATAATATTCTTCCAATCCCAACAAAATGCTACGATCATGAGCAAACCACAACCCAGCTCAACAGCCATGTCGTACCATCGAAAGCGAATATTATATCCTTTTTCATCACAATAAATAACAAGAGAGCCTCCCACCAGCATTGCAAGTGCAATCAATAACGGCGTAATTACCGGGCCTACCCAGGGTAGCGGTACATAAAACAAAAGATCCCATGTCATGAGACTTTCGGGCCAACTTACCATGACATACAGCCAAACGTAGTAAAATATGTCCCATATCCCGAAGGCGATAATGAAAAAGCAAAACTTTTGAAATCTATTCCTTCCAGCAACCCAACCTACAGCTACCAGCATGATTATCGTTGCAATTTCCCGGCTGAACTCGATTCGAACCAAAGGATCGATAACGTGTTTACCGTCTTCCCACTTGACAAACAGAGGAAATTCGAAGACTCCATTAAAAAAAATTTTACGGAGATATACGACAATGGCGCTTTCAACCCACGCAAAGGCAATGGCGAAAACAATCACCCAAACCCAGATTTTTAGAGCGCTTTTAAATTTTTTTCCGAACTCAGCATTCAAATTGTCGCTATTTATGGACATGGTATAGTTCGTTTAATTTGCATCCTATCAGAATCATATCTAACCATCGATTAAAAAGCTTTTATAATATAACGTTCGTGCAGAGCGTGCTTGGCTAATGCACTCCATGGACGAACGTATACATTTGTCAGCATTGAACAACATCCAGAGCAACGTTTACTCCTGAATTATTTCAGGAGTAATAATGCTCCGCATCTATCCTGGGTTGCGACATCGAGGCGTGGATTACAGCGGGTTAAAGCCTGACCGACTTCATCGGCGGCTTTTTGGGCCGTATTATTCGTTTCACTGAGGTGAGCCAGCATGACATGCTTTAGACCGTCATGCTGCAGTTCATTTAAGAGGGTTTTAGATGCCGCGTTGGACAGGTGGCCGATTCTGCTTTTTATGCGCTGCTTGACAGGCCACGGATAGGGACCATTGATCAGCATTTCGTCATCATGGTTGGCCTCAAGGATCAATAGCCTGCACCCTTTCAGGTGCTCTTTGACCATGGAGGTGGCAATGCCAAGATCGGTGGCAATTCCGATTTTAGTTCCGTTCTGATTGACCGTAAACCCGCATGGATCTTTGGCATCATGGGATATGGAAAAGGGATGGATGGACAGGTCATTGATGGTGAACATTGATCCACACTCAAATTTTTTAAAATCATAAAGGTTTCCAAGTTGCGGAGAGGCGGCATTTCGTGTTTTTGAATTGATATACACCGGGAGCTTGAAACGGCGCGAAAGAACACCGACACCCTGGATGTGGTCGGAATGCTCGTGAGATACCATGATCGCATCAAGGTTTTTCGGGTCAAGCCCTCTTGACCTTAATCGGCGTTCGATTTCGATTCCGGAAAGGCCGGCATCAATCAGCAATGACGTATCGCCGCTGGAAATAAAAGTGGCATTCCCCTTGCTCCCGCTGGCCAAAATACATACGGCAAGATTGTAATCCGGCTTAACTTGAAACTGTTCTGAAGCGGGATAATCTTTCATTTTAACGCCCTGTATGTCCGAATCCACCGCTGTTCCTGTCGGTTTCATCGAGTTGCTCCACAACTTTCAGCCTCGCCTGGTAGACCCGTTTAATGATCATCTGGGCAATCCTGTCACCGCGTTGAACCGTATATTTTTTTCCCCCAAGATTTATAAGGCGCAATTTTTACTTCTCCCCGATAATCGGCATCTATGGTTCCCGGGGAATTAATAATCCCTATACCATGGTTTACGGCCAACCCACTTCGGGGACGAATTTGTATTTCAAATCCTTCGGGAATGGCCACAGCAAAACCGGTAGGTATCAGCGCAACGACACCTTTTTCCAGCACAAGGTCTTTTTCAATGGCGGCACATATGTCCATCCCTGCAGCCTTGGGTGTCATATAACGGGGCAGGGGGATATCTGCATCCGACTCTGGTCGTAGACGAAGAAATTTTATAAACGGGGGAAGATCCATAGATCAATTAATGCTCTAATTCGTAGATTCTATGATGCATTTTTATCAGTACAACTATCCCATATAAACTGAAGTCAAAAAGTTTGAAGTTTGAAGTGCCTAAAGTGCGCTAAGACAATATATCATCAAATACATGTTTATCGGTGACAGGCCCTAGCAGGGTCAGTGCAAAACGATTACTTTTAAAAAGGCTTTCAGCAAGTCCGAGGATGTCATCTTCGGTGACGGCTTCAATGTTGTTTATAATTTCGTCCAAGGGGATGTAACGTCCGAAGTGCGTCTCATTTTGTGCCACTCGAACCATTTGATTGTCATTACTTTCCGAGGCAAGCATGAGGTTGCCTTTTGTAAATTCTTTGGCATAACGCAGTTCGTTTGAATCGACTCGCGTTTCTCCGATTTTGGAGATTTCTTTTAGAATGAGTTGTATGGATTCTTGCATATTTTCAGAAGATACGCCGGCATAGGTGCCAAACATCCCTGTATCGACAAAGGACGATGCATAGGAGAAAACCGAGTAGGCAAGCCCTCTTTTTTCACGGACTTCCTGAAACAGCCTTGAACTCATGTTGCCCCCTAAAATGGTATTCATCAGGGAAAATGTGTATCGTCGCGGGTCGGTTATCGACATTCCTTTGGTTCCCAAACAGATGTGAACCTGCCCTAAATCTTTGTAGTGAATGTTCACTTTGCAGTGTTCATCAGGTGTAATTCGTTCGGAAAAATCATTGCCCGGTTGAATCGATTCGAATACCGGGCCGGCAATATCTATAATGTGGTTGTGATCCAGGTTACCTGCTGCTGAAACAACAATGCGTTCAGGCTGATAAAAGCGATGGAAGAACCGTTTTATGGCGTCCGAATTAAAACTTTTTATGTTTTCACGACTGCCGAGAACAGAGCGACCCAGAGAATTTTTACCCCAGAAATTCATTCCTGAAAGGATGTGAATATATTCATCCGGGCTGTCTTCCGCCATCCCGATTTCCTGGAGAATCACCGCACGTTCATTTTCGACTTCTTTATCATCGAACACAGAGTTTAAGAAAACATCCGATAGGATATCGACCATGGTGTCCAGGTGGGTGTCCATCACTTTTGCATGGTAACATGTATTTTCAGTACTTGTAAAAGCGTTGGTTTGTCCGCCGATGGCATCGAATTCCTTGGCGATCTGAAAGGCCGTTCTTTTTTTGGTTCCTTTAAAGATCATGTGCTCGATAAAATGGGAAAGGCCGCTTTCCGAAAGAGATTCGTCACGGGCGCCGACATTGACCCATACCCCCATGGATACGGAACGGAAATGTGGCATTTTTCTGGTGATAACCTTGATACCGTTCGCAAGGATGGTTTTGTTTACGCTATGGTCCATTTTTTTGTTTATCCTTCTTCCTCCAGCGCCGCTTTGTAACTCAGGCGGATTTTACCATCTCTGCTAATTTCAAGGACTTTGACTTTAATCTGATCTCCCTCCTTAACGACATCCGTCACCTTATTTACACGGTGTGCGGCAAGTTGTGAAATATGCACAAGACCGTCTACGTTGGGAAGTATCTGGACAAAGGCGCCGAAGTCCATGATCTTTACGACGGTTCCTTCGTAAATTTTGCCGACTTCAGGTTCAACGATAATTTCTTTGACCATATTTAAAGCAGCATCACCTTCTTCTTTGGAGACAGCAGCGATTTTGACGATACCCAAATCATCTATTTCGATTCTCGTGTTGGTCTCAGCTTGAATCGCTCTGATGACTTTACCGCCGGGACCGATGATTTCACGGATTTTATCCGGATTAATCTTGATGGTGATTATTTTGGGCGCATGAGGGGAGATTTGCTTGCGAGGTTCCTTAATGGCCTCTATCATTTTTTCAAGGATAAAAAGCCGGCCGACACGGGCCTGCTCCAGTGCCTTTTCCATGATATCCCTGGAAAGTTCATGAATCTTGATATCCATCTGAAGAGCGGTGATGCCGTCCTTTGTCCCTGCAACTTTGAAGTCCATGTCGCCGGTATGATCCTCATCCCCGAGGATATCGGAAAGGATCACGACATCGTCTCCTTCCTTTACAAGTCCCATAGCAATACCTGAAACCGGGGCTTTAATGGGAACACCGCCGTCCATAAGTGCCAGGATGCCCGAACATACGGTGCCCATGGATGAAGAGCCGTTGGATTCCAAAACCTCCGAGACAATCCGGATGGTATAATCAAATTCTTCTTTAGAAGGTAGAACTTTCTCAATGGCTCTTGTTGACAGTCCGCCATGGCCAATATCTCTCCGGCTCGGTCCACCCATACGTCTGACTTCTCCTACCGAATAGGGTGGGAAATTGTAATGGAGCATAAAGGGTCTCTGTTCTTCTCCAATCAACGTTTCCACCCGCTGCTCGTCCTGACCCGATCCAAGGGTCATCACGCCGAGCACCTGGGTTTCTCCCCGTGTAAAGAGGGCGCTGCCGTGAGGTCTGGGCAATACGTCAATGTCGCAAGTAATGGCCCTTATTTCATCAAATTTTCTGTTGTCGATACGGCGTCTTTCTTTGAGGATGATGTTCCGGCTAATTTTTTTCAGTGTGTCATTAAAAATGCCGTTTACTTCGCCCTTTTTGTCTGCATAGGCTTCTCCCAGTTCTTCGAATAACTCCGATTTTAAGTTGTAAAAGGCGGCACTGCGTTTACTTTTTTCGGGTATCGCCAGGGCGTCAAATATCTTTGAAGATGTTTTGGATTCAATGGTTTCAGCAAGCGCCTCATCTCTTTGGGGCGGTATGAAGATTCGTTTTGGTACACCGTTGATTTCTTTAAGTTTCAGCTGCATATCTATAATCGGCTGCATGGACTTATGGCCGAAAAAAATGGCTTCCAGCATATCCGATTCACTGACAATATCGCCGCCGCCTTCTACCATCACAACACCGGTTTTTGATCCGGCGACAATAATGTTGATGTCAGAATTTTCATATTCGTCGACGGTCGGATTGATTATAAAATGACCGTCTATTCGTCCCACACGGACACATGCAATGGGTCCTTCAAATGGAATATCTGATATTTCAAGGGCAGCAGATGCCCCAATCATTGCAAGCGTGTCGGGGTCGTTTTCCTTGTCCATGGACAGCACTGTTGCAATAACTTGAGTTTCAAATCGATATCCTTTGGGAAAGAGTGGTCGAATGGGGCGATCGATAATTCGGGCTGTCAGGGTTTCCTTTTCGCTGGGTCTGCCGATTTCACGCCTGAAATAATTCCCGGGTATTCGGCCCGATGCATAACCCTTTTCCTGATACTCAACGGTCAGCGGCAAAAAATCAATCGGCCGTATTTCATGAGATGATACAGCAGCAACAAGTACGATGGTGTCCCCATATTGAACCACAACTGAACCGGAGGCCTGTTTGGCATGTTTGCCGCTTTCGATACTCAGAGTTTTTCCTCTGATTTCTGTTTTTAATAGAGTTTCCATATCTGTCTCCTAATCTGTTTCCTAAAAGCCAAACAGCTTCAAAACCGTTTTTGTACCCCAACGTGAAGATCTTTTTTCGTAGGGATAAAAACCATCAAAATGTATCGCACGGATTTTTCATGGGTTCGATGGGTCCAATAGAAAGGCATCTTATATTTCTTCATTAAAATTGATGTTCTTTCAATTGCTGATGGCAAAGTTGATAAAACTTATGACCTAATGAAAGTAAAGTTTTTGATGTTATCCTATATTTGATTGAATAATACGGGCATCCAGCAATCTGGAGCCTGTGTTATTTGTTTTCGAACAAGGCCCCCGATCATACTTGTCATCTATCTTCGCAGGCCTAAGGTTTCGATGATTGTGCGATATCGTTTTACATCTTTGTTTTTAACGTAATTTAAAAGCCTGCGCCGTCTGCCCACAAGGATCAAGAGCCCTCTTCTTGAATGATGATCCTTTTTATGAATTTTTAAGTGTTCAGTTAAATAAGAGATACGGTGCGTTAAAAGGCCAACCTGTACTTCGGGAGAGCCGGTATCGCTTTCATGTACTTTAAACTGCTCAATCAATTTCTGTTTGTCGTTTGATGTCAAGACCAATTTTTTTTGCCTCCTTTTATTAAAATATAGGTTATGACGATTTCACATGTTGAACACACAACAATAGTCATACCTGTTCTTATCGTTGGTGTATTTTAGTACCGCCAAAAGCTTTTTGTCGGTATCGACGATTTTGATAAAACCTTCAAAAGCGTTTATTGTTTCAAACATAAAATCGTTTTTTGTTATTATATGACCATGCATTATTTTTTTAACCAAAACTTTGTCAGCAATATGTTCTGGAATACCCTTTAAGGCATTTGACATGCTGATGATTCGGTCGGATGATTTTTTAGAAAAAGTCAGATCTTCCAGTTCTTCTAATGTTACAGCATCCGCAATTGTAAATCCACTGCTTTCAATGCGCCTGAGTTCTTTAAGATGACCACCGCATCCTAAGGATGCGCCAATGTCTGCGCACAGGGTTCTAATATATGTCCCGGCAGAACAAAAGACCTCAAAACGTATTGTCGGCAGATGAATTTCAAGTATCTTGAGGTGTATTATGGAAACTTGTCTCGCCGGTTTCTGTACAGGTTTCTTGCTGCGTGCAAATTTGTAAAGGGGAATTCCCTTATGTTTTAGGGCCGAGTAAACCGGCGGCAGCTGCTTTATCGTTCCTTCAAACCTTCTAAATGCAGATTGTATTGTTTTTTTAGAAAATTCTACATTATGACATATGTCCGTAACGGTCCCGGTTGAATCCTGTGTATCTGTTTCAATGCCAAGGTGAAGAACAGCCTCGTATTTTTTTTCCCCGTGCAGAAAAAACCTGGAAAGCTTTGTCGCGCGATTGATACAGCATACAAGCACACCTGTTGCAAAGGGATCAAGTGTACCGGTGTGTCCTGCTTTTCTTGCTTTCAGCAATTTCTTAACGTGGGCCACCACCTTGGCGGAGGTTATGCCCGGGGGTTTATCAACAACGATAACCCCGCTTAATTCTTGCCTTTCAAAATTTGGCATGTAAGATTCAGGTTTTAAGTTATATTTTATCAGCCAGACTATAAATCCTCGATTTTATGTTAGAAAGTGTCGATTCGATACTAAATCCGGCAGCACTGGAGTGACCGCCCCCACCAAACAAAGATGCGATGGCGGCAACGTCAACGGTCCCATCGGAGCGGAGGCTGACATGAAACCGGTTCGGCGTTATTGATTTTTCTTTACCGTTATGGTGCTCCTGTATCAGCGCTGCGACTTCAACATCCTCAATACCTTTTGCGTAATTAATAAGGCCGTCAACATCCTCAGGCTGTGTATGTGTTTCATCGAACATCTCTTTGGTCAGTGTCATGATTGACAGTTTACCGTTTTCTGAGAGTTCAATAGAGTCAAGGGCAAGGTTCAGAAGTTTTATGCGACTCAGAGAATATGTGCCGTATACATGCTGGGCAATATTGTGTGGGTCAACGCCAATTTCCACCATTTCCTGACAAATGGCAAAGGCTGCTCTGTTGGTATTTGAAAAGCGAAATGAACCTGTATCTGCTAAAATTCCGGTATATATTGAAGTGGCGACGGGTTTATTTAAGGGGAGGCCCATCTGTTTTATCAGCCGGTATACGATTTCGGCGGTGGCACATGCGGACGTGTCTATCAGTTGAAGATGACCAAAACGCGTATTTGTAATATGATGGTCGATGTTCACAATTACCGGTATCTGTTTCACAGTCGAGACAGCCTTCCCAACCCGGCTCAAGTCGCCACAATCAAGAATAACGGCCATATCATAATTTAAACCGCCAATCTTCTTCACGACACGATGAACTGCCGGAAGAAAGCGATATACCGCCGGAATGGGACTTTCACAATATAAGGTTATTGTTTTATTCAATGCCTCTAAAGACAGCCCCAGAGCGATCAGAGATCCGATGGCATCGCCGTCAGGGTGGGCATGAGTAACAACTAAAATTTTGTTACTATTATTAAATTGTTTTATTATTGAATTCATCTTCTGATTTTACAGCCTTAATAATTTTATCAATGTGTGATCCGTAATCAAACGAGTCATCGTAAAAAAATCTAAGCTCCGGCATATAACGTAATCCCAACTTAGCGGCGAGTGTACGCTTTACATATCCAAGCGCACTCTTAAATCCTTCAATAGCCGCTTCCATACTTTCTTTACCACCGGATGTAACAAAATAAACTCGTGCAAATTTTAAATCCCGTGACATCTTTACGCTCGTAATTGTAGCCGCTTCAAGACGGGGATCTTTAATTTTTTTAAGAAGTATGTCCGACAACACTTTTTGTATTTGACCGCTGACCCTGTCAGATCGTACAAACGGTTTCATATATTGATAATCTCCATTTCGCTGCCGATGATCTCAGCCAGATTCAGCTCGTCAACCAGATTGAAAATTTTGTCTATCTTGGAATTTATCACCGCTCGATTATTTCCAACCAGAGCAAATCCTATCATTGCGCGTTGGTATATATCGTTTGATCCTATTTCTGCAACCGAGACATTGAAATTGTTTCGCACCTGGCCGATGATCGATTTGACAATTTTTCTTTTGGCTTTTAAAGAATGACAATCATGCAGCCTGAATGTAACAATTCCTAAGCCGGCAACCATGATACTCTCATTTTATTCGATTGAGGTTAAAAATATATTGCCACAATATGTTCAAAGTTTACAAATTAAAAATTGACCGCTTCGCAAATCCCGTTTCAGCGGGACTGTGCTGCGCTGCATTTCTCTATTCAAGTTCGGGTTTGATTTCTTCCACATAGTAGCATTCAATGATATCGCCAAGTTTGACATCATTATAATTATTGATGCCAATTCCGCATTCATAACCGCTTTGGACCTCTTTTACATCGTCTTTAAAATGACGAAGAGAAGAAACCTTGCCCTCATAGGTCACAACCCAATCTCTGAGGATGCGTGCGAACTGGCCCCGTTCTATTTTACCTTCGGTTACATAACAGCCCGCTATGGCACCGACTTTAGGGACATAAAACACTTCTCTCACTTCAGCTCTGCCAAGAGTCCGTTCTTCAAAAGTAGATGACATCATACCGACGATAGCATTTTTGACGTCTTTGATCACATTGTAAATAATATTATAGAAACGTATATCGACATTTTCTTCATGAGCAAGCATTTGAATTTTAGAGCTGGGACGTACATTAAAGCCTAAGATGATCGCATTCGACACGGCAGCAAGAGAGATATCCGATTCATTCAAGGCCCCCGTTGCCGAATGGATGACACTAATCCTGACCTCCTCATTGGAAAGCTTGGTCAAAGCATCTGTGAGGGCTTCGATGGAACCGTGAACGTCGGCCTTTATAATGAGGTTCAGATCTTTAACCTCATTTTCCTGCAGCTTTTCATAAAGTTTTTCAAGGCTTAACCTGCTGGTTTTAGCAAGTTCTTTTGACCGCTGCTTCTGAGTTCGATGCGAGCTGACCTGTTTAGCATCCTTCTCATCCGCTAATGCGATCATTTCATCTCCTGCATTGGGCACACCGGAAAGACCGATGATTTCCACCGGAGTTGAGGGAGCTGCGAATGGTACATGTCGTCCCCTGTCGTTCAGTAATGCACGTACTTTACCAAAGTGTACACCGCAGACCACTGGATCGTGAATTCTAAGGGTTCCTTCTTTAACCAGGATCGTTGCCACAGCACCTCTACCCGAATCCAGTTTGGCCTCAACGACGTGTCCTGCGGCGAGTTTATCCGGATTGGCTTTAAGTTCCAGCAGTTCAGCCTGCAAAAGTATCATTTCAAGTAAATCATCTATTCCTGTGTTTTCTTTTGCAGAGACCTGTACAAAGATGGTATCGCCACCCCAGTCTTCAGACACAATTCCTACATCGGCAAGCTCTCGCTGCACGCGATCAGGGGATGCATCCGGCTTGTCCATTTTGTTAATTGCAACGATAATAGGAACTTCTGCGGCCTTGGAGTGGTTTATCGCCTCGATGGTTTGAGGCATAACACCGTCATCAGCAGCAACGACCAGAATAACCAAATCGGTAATTTTAGCACCACGGGAACGCATTTCGGTAAAGGCTTCATGGCCCGGAGTATCCAAAAAGACGATTTGTCCTTTATCCGTTGTTACATTATAGGCGCCAATGTGTTGTGTAATACCCCCTGCTTCATTTTCCGTAACTTTGGTTTTCCTTATCACATCAAGAAGTGATGTTTTTCCATGATCGACATGCCCCATTATGGTCACCACCGGGGGTCTTGAAAGGAGTGTGTCTGGATCATCCTTTTGTACCTTCAAAACAGTCTCCTCCTCAAAGGAGGCTTTTTCAAGTTCATATTCAAATTCTGCAGCAACGAGAACGGCGGTATCAAAGTCTATCACTTGATTCACCGTTGCCATGACACCCAAGTCCATTAATTTTATTATCATTTCACTGGCCTTTATCCCCATTCGTTTTGCCAGATCAGACAGGGCGATGGCATCATCGATTTTTATTCTGCGTTTAATGGCTTTGGGTATGGTAATCAACGGCTTTTGTTTAGCAGTCCCCGCTTTACCTTTAGCTGCCTTTCGTCCCTTTCGAGCTCGACGACCTTTGCCATAAAGATCCGCTCCCTCAACAACTTCCTTTTTCCGAAAGGAAATTTTCTTTTTGAAGAACTTTCTGTCCGTCACCCCTTCATCAGGTTTTTTTACCCATTTTTTCTTCTCTTTCTTTTTTTCTTTTATAGGCTCATCTTTTTGAATCGCTTTGCTTTCTGGTTTGGTTGTGCGTTTCGCTTTGAGTTTGGAAACAAGGTCTTTTTCGATCTCGGGCTCTTTTTCCTTGGGAGGAGGTGTTACAGGCAGTTTTATTATCTTTGCCGGCGTATCTTTTTTACGTCTTTTGGTTACTTTTTTGGGTTTTAATTTCTTTAGAACAGCGGCTTTTTTGGGTTTTTTTACAACCGGCTTTTCGGCTTTTTTAACACTTTCTTTTTCTATATCGGCTGTTTCTTCAACCGCTATTTCAGGGACCTCTTTCTTTTCAGGTTCTTGAGGTTCTTTTTTAGGGGGCAGCTCTTTGGCTTCAAGCATTTTTTCAGATGTTTGATCCTTAACTTCTATCTTTTCGGGACGCAATTCCGGTTCAGCACTTGTTTTAATTTTAACCGGTTTCCGTTTGACACGTTTTTTACGTCTTCTGATCAGTGTTGGCTTTATACGCGTTTCCTCAATTTCTTTTGCTGGCGAACCAAGAATCTTTCCTCTAATACGGTCTATGGTTTCACCATCAAGAGAACTCATATGACTTTTTACGTCAATATCCATATTCCGTATTTTTTCAAGAATCATTTTGTTGGTCATGTTAAGATCCCTGGCAAGTTCATATATTCTGATCTTTGCCATCCAATCCCCCTAAAGTTATTTATTTGTAGCCTGTCGTATGTGTTGGTTTTCTATTCCCTGCCATTAATTGGGTTGTCATCTTCAAACAGAGTTGTTTTTTTATTCGATTTTATTTTTGTCTTACGGCCTATTTGTCCACGTGATGATTATTTTGCTGCTCAGTAGAATCTGGTTCTTTATCGTCCGATAATATCGTTTGTTCGGACAGATCCTCATCGCTGCCGGTTTGGTCTTCAGAGGCTTTTAAAGAATCCGATGCATCTGAAATATCATTGTCCTCATCGCTTCCGGTTTGGTCTTCAGGGGCTTTTAAAGAATCCGATGCATCTGAAATATCATTGTCCTCATCGCTGCCGGTTTGGTCTTCAGGAGCTTTTAAAGAATCCGATACATCTGAAATATCATTGTGCTCATCGCTTCCGGTTTGGTCTTCAGAGGCTTTTAAAGAATCCGATGCATCTGAAATATCATTGTCCTCATCGCTTCCGGTTTGGTCTTCAGGGGCTTTTAAAGAATCCGATACATCTGAAATATCATTGTCCCCATCTTCTTCTTCCGGCATAGCTTCTTTGGATGTTTCATCAGATTGATCCTTAATTAATAGATACTCCTTTCCAGCCTCAATAAGTTGTATGGCTTTTTCTTCAGTAATATCTCTTATTTGAATGAGATCTTCTACAGAGGCTTTGCTAAGTTCATATGCAGAATAAAAGCCTTTTTCATACAATGCATCCGCCAGACTGATCCCAAGATCCGGCAGTGATACAAGAGAATCATAGCCGTCCTGCATGGCTTCACTGTAACGTGTTTCACTGATGACATCGAGGTGCCATTTGGTCAACTTTGAAGCCAGCCGTACATTCTGTCCTTTTTTCCCGATGGCGATTGAAAGAAATTCATCAGGAACAATGACTTCCATGGAACGATCCTCTTCGTCTATGATAACTCTTGAAATTTCCGCAGGTGAAAGTGCATTGCACACAAATCTTGCAGGATCAATATGATATGGAATAATATCTATTTTTTCACCTCTGAGTTCCTGTACAACGTTTTGTACACGGCTGCCTTTCATTCCGACGCAAGCGCCAACGGGATCTATATCAGAATCGTTTGAAGCTACTGCAAATTTTGCCCGTATGCCGGGTTCACGCGTGGCCCCGATAATGGTGACGATTCCCTCGTTTATTTCTGGCACCTCTGTTTTAAAAAGGGCGATTAAAAAGTCGGGATGCGTTCTTGAAAGAACAATTTGCGGACCGCGTGTGTCGTAAAGGACATCAATAATGTATGCCCTCATGCGATCGCCACGACGGTAGGATTCCTTTGGGATCTGTTCTCGAGTTGGAAGGATTCCTTCTGTATGCCCAAGATTAACAACAATATCGTTCCGATCAAAACGCTGAACGATTCCGTTGATGATTTCACCCTTTCGGTCAATAAAGCTGGAATAGACGGCATCTCTTTCAGCATCTTTCATTTTCTGTATAATGACCTGCTTGGCAGACTGAGCAGCGATGCGCCCGAAGGTGGTCGTGTCCATTTTTGTCCCGAGGCTATCGCCGATTTCACATTCCGGATCCAGCTTTCGTCCCTCTTCCATGCTGATTTGCAGATCAGGTTCTGTAACGATTTCGGCAACATCTTTAAACTGGAAGACCTCTATTTCGCCGGTCGATTCATTGTATTGAACTTCAATATCGACGTTGCTCCCAAATTTTTTCCTCGCAGCAGATACTAAAGCCTCCTCAAGAGCCTTGATTAAAATTTCACGGTTAATGCCCTTGTCTCGACTCACCTGTTCGACAACGCGCTTTATGTCTGATATAAACATCCGTTATCTCCACTATTATTTATTTAGAGATGTTATTTGCAAGCTTGGCTGTTACAATCTCATGATACGGAATAGCCACTATTTGATCATCGATCGAAACTTTTACCACATCTTCTGATATGCCCAGCAGAACACCATTGATTTTCTTTTTACCGCCAACAGACGGATTGGTTCTAATATTTACTCGGTTTCCTTTGAATCTATCAAAGTCGCGCTTTTTCCCCAGCGGCCGATTCTGTCCCGGCGATGAGACTTCCAGGTTGTACGGCCCCGTATCTTCAAGATATACATCCAACATGTCACTCGATTGACGACTGATATGGATGCAATCATCCAAGGTCACTCCACCGGGTTTGTCGATATAAAGACGAAATATTCTGCCTCTGGCTTCACGTTGGCACTCCAGGTGCACCAGTTCCATCCCCTCGGTCTCACACAGTGGATCTAATAAATCTTTTGTCTGGGCAATCATTCTTTTCATATTATCCGGTGACCCATTTTTTTGTTTCCGGCTTTTGTCTTTCGACCTTTTATGGCCCTTTTTCCCCTTTTTCCTTTTCAATGGTCTTTTAACTTTCGCTCCATAAAAAAAACAAAAACGGGCTGTCGCCCGTTTCTTCTCATACAGGTAGATCTATTGGTGGATTGAAAAACTTTACCTGTTCATTTAATTACCCATGCGAGAAAAATTAAATCCAAATCACATCTACATTGCCAGAATCTAAACTCAGCAACCTTTATCATGAAAAGGCGACCTTCAATGGAGCGGGCAACGAGATTTGAACTCGCGACTCCAAGCTTGGGAAGCTTGTACTCTACCACTGAGTTATGCCCGCCCATTAATAAACACAAAACTATTACAAAAGATATGCCTTGTCAATATTTTTCAATAATAATTTTAAAGGTAAAAATGAGAGACGGATCAGGTTAATAGATCGCGGATTTTTTGAAGTTCGGTGCAGATTTCTTGGAGGATGTCGGTAGCAGGCTTTTCCCTTTGTCCGGTGGGCTTAATTTTTAATCGTTGCTTGGCGCCCTCAATGGTGAATTTTTTTTCATATAAGAGATGCTTGATCCATATAATCAGCTCTACATCTTTTTTCCTATACAATCTCTGACCCGAGGGGGTTCGTTTTGGGTTTATCTTTTTAAACTCCGACTCCCAAAATCTTAGAACATATGCCGGTACGCCGACAATCGAGCTGACTTCTCCAACTTTGAAGTAAAGTTTGTCCGGTAATTCTTTTTGATAGGGTGTATTGTTTTGCATGTTAATGCTTTAACAAAGACCTATTGGATAAGACCTATTAGCGATTTTAGCAATGTATATTTATCTATAATTATTAATTTTTTATATTCCTGTCACTATTTGAAACGCTCAGTTTAAGAAAAACTATTCGGCCGGCAAGGTTGCATCAAACGTTTTTATGAGCTGGTTTGTAATGGCTTTATGAATACGATTAACTCTGTTATCCTCCAAGGTTTCTTCTGAAGATCTATAGGTTATTCTAAAGGAGACACTTTTTTTCCCTTTTGGAATCGGATTCCCGCCAAAAACATCAAACAGATGTAAATGTTCCACCAGTTTTTCTTTGAGCATTTCGACGGTTTTTATAATTTTATACGTTTCAATAGCATTGTCAATGATAAGTGTGATGTCCCTTGATGTTGACGGAAACTTTGGGATGGGGCGGGCGGATTTCGTGTCCGGGACCGATTGAATGAGTCGGTCGAAGTTAAGCTCAAAGATAAATGCCGTTTGCTTCAAATCATAATTTCGAAGTACTTTAGGATGGACTTCTCCCACAAGGCCTATCGGTTCATTTTTATCAAGAATTCGTGCCGTAAATCCAGGTCTTGTATAAAAACAGAATTCCGGCGGCATCCGCGTGAACGTGGTCTTTTCAATTCCGAGGTTTTTTAAGAGCTCTTCAAGCACACCTTTTGTATCGTAAAAATCACAATTGATCTCCTTGGAGGACCAGACCGAATCGACGCTGGTTCCTGTCCAGAGCCCTGCCAGCATTTCAATTTCATCAGGCTGATTGTCCTTTTGGCCGGTGTGAAAAAAGACATGACCGATCTCAAAAAACTTAAGATTTTTATTTTGTACCGATATATTGAGCTTCATCGTTTCAAGAAGACCCGGGATGAGAGATGTTCGCATAACCGTCTGATCTTCAGAGATCGGGTTGAGGATGTCCACCATTTTTCTTTTGGGATCATCTGGTGGAAGTTCGAGATGATCGCAAGACTGTTTGCTGATAAAACTGTAATTTATGGCTTCACTGAATCCCAGGCCGGTCATCAGCACTTTTGTTCGGTCCCTTAAATCGATTTTATTGTCCGGATGTCTGGCTTCAGCGGGGATCAGTGGAAACGTTGTTTCGATGTTATTGTAGCCGAATAGCCGGGCAATTTCTTCCGTAATATCTTCAAATCTTTTGATGTCGACCCTGCATGAGAGTGGCGTTACCTGAAGTTTGTCCTCATCTATTTTTTTAACTTTAAATTCAATCGACGTTAAATATTTTTCTATGGCGGCAGCATCCAACCGGGTGCCCAGGTGTCGGTTTAAGCGCCGGGAACTTATATCTATGGTTGTTTCAGAAAAAGGAAGCGGATATTCATCGATGACCCCTTTAACACATTTGCCGCCGCCGATTTCAGTAATGAGTTGTGTTGCCCGATTTAATGCAGTGATGGTTCCATCGGGGTCCACGCCACGTTCGAAACGGTGGGATGCATCTGTGTTTAGGCCCGTTTTTTTTGAAGTTTTTCGAATGCAAACCGGATCAAAATACGCGCTTTCAAGAAGAATATTTGTTGTGGTATCTTCAATTTCTGAATTGAGCCCGCCCATGACGCCTGCGATGGCCACCGGTTTTTCCCCATCGCAAATCATCAGCATTTCCGGATCAAGGCGGCGTTCTTTCCCGTCCAGGGTTATAAAGGTTTCGTTTTCTTGAGCCGTTCGCACCACAATTCGGTTTTCAGCAAGACGGTCAAAGTCAAAGGCATGCAGCGGTTGGCCGGTCTCCATCATAACGAAGTTGGTAATATCCACCATATTGTTGATCGGTTTTAAACCTACCGAAACCAAGCGGTCCTGGAGCCAAAAAGGAGAGGGACCAATGGTAACATCGAAAATAAGGCTGGCAGCATATCTCGGACAAAGGGCGGGGGCTATTATTGTCACTGAGGTGTGATTGGCGATATCACCCATTGATTCCGGCAGATAAATTTCAGGATATGTCACCCTTTTATTTTCAATTGCGCCAATTTCGCGAGCTGTTCCGATGATACTGAGGCAGTCCGGTCTGTTGGGCGTCAGATCGATTTCCAATACCGGGTCTGACAGTCCAAGGGCCTTATTCAGTGAATCGCCCACCGATAGATTTTTGCCCAGCTCCATAATACCATGTCCGTTGCTGCCGAGTCCCAATTCGAGTTCGCTGCAGAGCATTCCTTCCGAGGTTTCTCCACGGATGATATTTTTTTCAAGAACGGTTCCTTTTGGGAAACGGGTCCCTGGAATGGCGCACGGTACAAGCATATCTGTTTTGACATTAGGTGCCCCACAAACAACAGAAATGATATCTCCACCGATATCTACGCTACAGAGTTTCAACTTATCAGAATTTGGATGGGGATCAATATTGACGATCCGTCCGACATGAACACTGTTCAAATAGTCGTATCGGTCCGAAACGGCTTCAACTTCAAGTCCGGCCATGGTGAGAGCATCAGCCAGATCATTTGCATTCAGGTTAATACTAACGTACTCTTTTAACCAGCTTAAGCTGACCTTCATGTTAAAATTGCCTTAAAAATCTTAGATCATTTTCAAAATATTTTCGGATGTCATCAATACCGTATTTCAACATGGCAATCCGTTCCACTCCCATTCCGAAAGCAAATCCGGTATATCGGGTTGTATCGTATCCAACATTTTCAAACACAGCCGGATGAACCATGCCGGAACCCAGAACTTCCAGCCAGCCGGTTTTTGAGCATACCCTGCAGCCCTCGCCTTTGCATATAACGCATCGGATATCGACCTCGGCACTGGGTTCGGTAAAAGGGAAAAAGCTGGGTCGAAATCTCAGACTGGTTTCCGGGTCAAACATTTGATGGACAAAGGTTGTCAGAATGCCCTTAAGATCCCCGAAGGATATATTTTTATCAACCAGAAGCCCTTCAACCTGATGAAACATGGGTGTGTGTGTCAAGTCGGAATCACATCGATAGACCTTACCGGGTGCAACAATCCTCACTGGAGGATTCTGCTTTTCCATTATTCGGGGCTGGGTCGGTGAGGTGTGGGTTCTCAGAACGATGTCTTTGGATATATAAAACGTGTCCTGCATGTCCCTTGCCGGGTGATTTTTGGGAATATTCAGCGCTTCAAAGTTATAATAATCGGTTTCAACCTCAGGCCCTTCAACAATGTCAAAACCCAGCCGGATAAAAATGTCGCAAATTTTCTGGGTAATCTGAGTGATGGGATGTAAAGACCCTCGTGGTGTCACTCTTCCAGGGAGTGATACATCAATCTGGCCGCCGGTTTTCCAAGAGGATGTTTCAAGCGCTTTCAGAGCGTTTTTGAATAATACGTCGAGATTTTTTTTTGTCTCGTTCGCTTTCTTCCCGGCTTCCGGTCTGATTTCTTCGGGCAGGTTAGAAATGTTTCTTAAAAATTGGGTCACCGCTCCTTTTCGACCCAGGTAGCGGATAGAAATGGCCTTGATACTTTCTGCATCGGAAGCAGATTCAAGTTCCTTCAGTGCATCTTGGTGAATCTGTTCAATGGTTTTTTCCAATGTTAAGTTCTACCTGTTCCTTAGTCGGTGTCCATCCATAGTTGGGAAATTAGACCTTAAGTTTCGCATCCATAAGAAAGGCTGATCCGGATTATAATCATAATTGTTCCGAGGCCAGACTGACAATTTGACTAAAACCCGAAGGATCAGATATTGCTAACTCTGCCAACACTTTTCGGTCCAACTCAACACCGGCAAGTTTCAACCCGTGAATGAATTTGCTGTAAGACAGATTGTTCATGCGTGCCGCAGCATTAATTCTGGCGATCCAGAGTTTTCTAAAGTCACGTTTTCGCACTCTGCGATCCCGATATGCATACATGAGTGCCTTATCAACAGCGTCCGTTGCTGTGCGAAATAATTTGCTACGGCCGCCACGAAACCCTTTGGCTAATTTTAAGACCTTTTTTCTGCGTCTTCTTGCTTTAAAACCTCTTTTAACTCGCATTAATTTTCTCCTAAACCTTTATCCAAATCCGCTATCCATTGGGGAGAAGCAGTTTAAGTGCTTTTCTATTGGTTTTGTCAATGATTTGACGTTGCCTTAAACCACGTTTACGCTTTGTGGTTTTTTTGGTTAAAATATGACTTGCATGTGATTTCGAAAAAATGAATTTTCCGGTTCCTGTTTTTTTAAAACGCTTAGCAGCGGCTCTATTTGTTTTTATTTTTGGCATCTTTAGTCCTTTCCGGTAACTTTAAAAAAATAGATGGCGTGAACCATGTCGGATTCCAGCTCACGCCATCTTCACAGAAAATATTTTTAACAAATTATCATTATGAAAAAGGCATAAAAATAACTTTTTACGACGTCATCAACAATTCGCCGATGATCGTTGTACAATAAAAAAGTTTTTAATCTCGTGGATTATGAAGTCTCAGGGCATAATTATTTTGATAATGGTTTCGGTGCCAGAACCATAACCATTGTGCGACCTTCAAATTTTGGGGGCTGTTCGACTATTGCAATTTCTTCAGTTTCTTGAACAATCTTTCCCAGCAATTCTTTGCCCAGATTGGTCAGCGTAATTTCTCGTCCCCTGAAAATGACGGTGACTTTGACTTTGTCCTTTCTATCAAGGAACTTTTTAATATGATTGATCTTGGTATTTAGATCATGTTCGCCAGTCTTGGGGCGAACCTTTATTTCCTTGAGCTGAAATGTGGTTTGTTTCTTTTTTGCTTCCTGTTTTTTCTTGGTCGTTTCATACTTGTAGCGACCATAATCCATTATTTTACAAACAGGGGGGGTTGCGTTTGGAGAAATTTCCACCAAGTCAAGGCCAAAATCATTGGCAACGGCGATCGCTTTGTAAGTCGGGATTATACCAATCTGATTCCCATCAGGGTCTATTACTCTGACCTCTTTTGCCCTTATATTTCTATTAATATTTATTCTATTTCCTCTGGTCCTATTTGCATGTTTCGAAATAGCTATACCCACACCTCCTTTAGTTATAATTTATTGACTTTTTCATACACATGGAACGAAACCAAAAGATGGTAACAATAATTTTTTCCAATCCCACACTCCTGAGTCATTCAGGTTATCAATCACTCGTCGGAAGTGAAACCTGAAATATATAACATTATTAATAAATGCAAGAAAAAAATGCAAGAAAATAAAATGAAAGCCGCTCTAATGAGGTATTAAATTTCTTGAGATGTTAAGACTGCCTGAGTGTATATTCGGCCAAGAGGCTTCCCTTCCAGTAGGAATTTTCCGGAATGCTGAAAAAAACCTTAAAAAGTTCCAGGCTGCTTTGGCGTAAAATATTGGGTACAATTGAAATGGGATTATTTGTGTATAAAGGTGGCAGTTTTGCCAAATCACAATTTATGCCTCCGCCCATTACATCTTCGTATGCGTATACAATTTCGCTGATACCATTTAAAATCAATGCCCCCAGACACATCAGGCAGGGTTCCATGGTTGTAAAGAGGGCAATCCTCTTTTTGTCTGTATTTATATCCATATCTGCCAGACGCTTAAGTGCAATCATTTCCGCGTGGTCGATTTCATTTGGGAAATTTCCCATAGTACCTTTTCTGGTACCTGTTGCAAGAATCCGGTTCTGATGGACCAAGACACATCCGACAGGGAACTCTCCGGCATCTAACGCTTTCTTTGCCTGTTTCAACGCTTTTTTCATAAAATATTCATAGTTCATAATTTTATGTAAGCTCCTAACCTTTAAGTTAGATATAGGAAAGAGGATAAGAGAAACCTCGGATGAACAAAAATAAACACAAATATTTTGAAAAATAAGATAGTAAGAAAGTGAAGAGCAAGAAGGTGAGAAGGTGGGAAGGTAAGAAGGTTGGCATGTCCTAGAGTCTCCGACCTTCTGATTTTCTAACCTTCTTAATTTCCTGTTTTCCGCAACCTTCTCATCTTCTAATTACATTTGCATCCATTTGCGGTTATCTATTTTCTAAAATGAACATTCAATAAAGAATATTCCCTAATACAGCGCTACAATCTGCATACGGTATCATCACACGGACAGGAGCCGTCGACTTCATAAGCATAGACGATTCTCGATTCAATTTCTGCCTGTTCAACAGAAATCCGATTAAGATTCATTGTGGTTACCTTGTCAATGAGATCTCTCTTGGACGGTATCGATTGAAGACCCTGGGCGACCACCTCACCGGTTTTTCCCTCTAAAATATCTGCGTCCTTACCATTTGTCACGACAATGATCGGAACCTGGTAAGGTGCCACAAGTCTAGATACCGCCAGCGCCGGTCGCTGCCGGGTGACCAAGGAACCAGGGCCGTACTTGATGATCATGCCAATTCTGCCTGACACATTAATCTCAAAATCTATTTTTATAATCGCATTCTTTTCTCCGGCAGATACCCGGAGTTCACGACGGGGCTTAATCTCCTTTTTTAAATATCCTTTAAGTTCCACAAGCTGCCGAGCCAGTCTCTGTTTATATCTTTCGTCATGTGTGTCCCGGATGGTTTCACCGGTGATAAAATCGACCAGTTCGCCGAGAATGAGATGATGTCCTTGCATGTCGCCACCAAGTTTAATGATTGGTTATAATGTTGTAAAGTATAATGCTTAAAACTTACCGGTACAACCTTGAACGTTGAACGTGGAACCCGGAACCCATCAATTTAGGTTCAAATATATCTTTACAATTGATTTGGCATATGAATAAATTCGCCTTGACAATTAAGATTCAATGGCAATGATGATATAAAAATATCGAAAAAAAATAAATACCGAATAAATATTGTATGTTATAATTTTATTTTAGTTTGTTATCATTAAGGGTTAAACAGTCTGTCATATGTCAATACGTGAAGATTTCGAAAAACGGGAAAAAGGCTTTATCGCTCCGTTTGGATGTTTAAGCTCCAAATCACAAGGCCGTCAGAGAGACGAAAAATCCTGTCCTGTTCGTACAGCATTCCAGCTGGATCGCGATCGAATTGTCTACTCAAACGCCTTCAGGCGGCTAAAACGCAAAACCCAGGTTTTCCTGTCTCCTATGGGAGATCATTATCGAACACGCTTAACACATACATTAGAGGTCTCTGAAATTGCAAGAACCATAGCGCGCGCCATGCGCCTGAACGAGGATCTTGTTGAGGCCATTGCCCTTGCACATGATCTCGGTCATCCACCCTTTGGTCACGGTGGGGAGATGGCGCTTAAAGAAATTTATTCGCCGGATTTTTCACATCACAAACAGAGTTTGCGTATTGTTGATATTTTGGAACAAAATGGTAAAGGGCTAAATCTTACGTATGAGGTTCGCGACGGGATTTTAAAGCATTCCAAAGGATATGGAAAGATTATTCCCGACGACCCTGCCGAAATGGCATGTACTGTTGAAGGAAACATCGTTCGAATTGCCGATATTATGGCTTACTTGAATCATGATCTGGATGATGCCATCAAAAGTGGTGTTATCAATGCCGCTCAGGTCCCAGAAACCTGCGAAAAAATCCTCGGTTACACACATTCCGAGCGTGCTACGGCCATGATCAAGGATTTGATTTCTAACAGCAAACTTCAAGATGGTACGCTGTATTTAAACGTGAGCGATGAAGTTTTTAACGCCATGACCGAACTGAGGCAATTTCTTTATGAAAATGTCTATCGTTCCCCCCGGGTTCATAACGAGTTTACCAAGGCCAGACGGATTTTGATCGAACTTTACACCTTTTTTCTTAATAACGAAACATTGCTTCTGAAAGAACTTACGGCTATGGAAATGTCGAAGTGCAATCACAGCAGCCAATCCATGGAAAGGTGCGTTTGTGATTTTATTGCCAGTTTAACGGACCGGCGTGCTCTCGATTTGTACTCAACCATTTTTTTCCCTTCGCCTCTGGTATAAAAGTTACTTGAATGATGGGTTTGCCCACCGTTACCCAGTATCAGTTATCCCGAATCCAGCCTCATACCTTTGCACCTTTCTTAAAACGTCTAAAAAAGATATTTGCATCCATGGATCAAAAATACCAGGGGGCTGCCGATTATTATGGCTTCAACTGCAAGGGCTGTGAAGATAACTGCTGCCTAACCCGCTTCTATCACTATACACTTATTGAATACCTCTATATCAAGGAAGGGTTCCATGGTCTTGAAAATAAGAAACAGGTCGAAGTGAAGCAAAGGTCTTTGGTTGTCTGCCGGAAAACCGATGAGGCCGATGAGAAGGGAACGCCTGTACAACAGATGTGCCCGGTCAATTTTGGGAGCCTTTGTGTCCTGTATCCGTATCGACCCATGATATGCAGATTGCACGGTATTCCCCATGAACTCCAGAGGTCCGACCAGGGAATATTAAGTTCTCCGGGTTGTGATACCTTTACTCTGAAATGCCATGGAAAGAAGCGTTTTAAGTTTGACCGAACACCCTTTTACATGCGAATGGCAGCCTTGGAAAGGGAGATGAAGCAGGCAGTGGGGGTGACGCAAAAGATTAAAATGACCGTTGCGCAGATGATCGTAACGTTTTAGACTTTTTAAAGTGATGAGTTATACCATGTTGGATCATTTATGAAATATATAGAGACTGAAGATATCGGTAAACTGCCCGGCAGAAGACTTAAACAGAGTGACAGCTTTAAATTTCAATGTTACCCGGGGATTGCCTGTTATAATCGATGCTGTCGACATATCAACCTGTTTTTGTATCCTTATGACGTTATCCGCTTAAAAAATCAATTACATATGACTTCCGATCACTTTCTGGATAAATACGTGGATATTGTGTTAAGGCCCTCTAATTTTTTTCCGGAAGTCTTTTTAACCATGTCAGACAACCCGGAGAAAACCTGCCCTTTTTTAGATGCGTCCGGCTGTACCGTTTACCCGGATCGTCCCGATACATGCCGCACTTTTCCAGTAGAACAGGGCGTTTTTTATGATGCCGAACATGACAAAACAGAGCCTATTTATTTTTTCAAACCCCCTGAGTTTTGTTTGGGGCAGCATGAAGAAAAAGAGTGGACAACCCAAACATGGTCAAAAGACCAAGATGCCGTGATATATAATAAAATGACCGCCCGCTGGTCAGAGTTGAAGCGGTTGTTCCAAACAGACCCCTGGGGTTCACAAGGACCGGAAGGACCCAAGGCGAAAATGGCGTTTATGGCCACGTATAATATCGATCAATTCCGAGATTTTTTATTTAAAAGCACTTTCTTAAAACGGTATAAGGTAAAATCCAAAGTTTTAAAACGAATCCGCTCCGATGATGTGGAATTGATGAAATTTGGTTTTGAGTGGGTAAAATTCTATGTTTGGGGGATTAAAACAAGATATTTTAGACTCAGGTAGTTCAGACGTCGAAAAGATTTTGATTTTTCGTGTAACTATTCTCAAAAAAGGGGAGTTTTTTATTCCCCCATCATCAATCCTCATGCCGAACGCAACGGTGGCGGAAGATAATTGCGGCCTCATCCCGCAGATAATTTCGGAGGAAGCTTGCTATAGACTGATTACCGCACTTTCACAGGCCATGGAGATCAATTGATCCCCGGTGGCCATCCTGGCGCCTTCTATCAAATCTTCAGCCGAAATACCTCTGGATGTGGCACAAGGGGTACACACAAGGAGCGGCACACCGAATTCCTGCAAATATGCCATATGGTCATCAGCCTTATCACCGGTGGCTGCCTGCACATTTTCTATGATTCCCTTCTTGGCAATATATACGCCTTCATCCAACAGAAACACTGCTGTGTCCTTTCCCTCCTTTTTGGCAACCATGGCAAAAAACAGCGCTCGCGTGGCTCGATTCGGATTATCGGTACCACAGGACAGTACGATCAATACCTTGTCAGTCATAGTTCACTCCTTTTTTTTAGTATTTTGATAATTGACGCCATACAAACGATCAGCTTAGGAAACTCAATGAACGGCCCAAGGTTTGCCGAGGAGCCGTTCATCTTTCTCTTCTGTTTGAAATTCTTCATGAAAAATCCGGGCAAAATCATTGTAGCACCCCTTTCGGCATGGGCGCGATCTTCTCGCCACCGAGCACATATCCGCCATCGAGCCTTATCACATTTCCCGTCATAAAAGGCGCATCTTTGATAATAAAAAGGACGGCCTTTATCACATCTGCTATGGTGCCGATACGCGGGATCAAAGTATGATCGATAATTGCCGCTTTTTGTTCATCGCTGAGCAGGCCCCATCCCCGGGTATTTCTTCCGTGTCGGGTTTCAACCAATCCCAGCATAATTTCATTGACGCGAACTTCCGGTGCTCCAATACGTGCCCATGTTTCGGTTAAAAGTGAAATACCCCGATTGGCAGATGCATAACCCTCATTGAATATGTAACTGGCAGGACCTGACCGCCCCACTATGGCGGCAATGGAGGAAAGGTTTATGACAACACCGTCTCTGGAAGCTTTAAGATGTGGCAAGGCAGATTCAAACATCCACCTTTTGGCACGCAGGGTGGTGGCCATTTCAAGATCCCACTGTTTTTGATCATACGATCCGTGAACCACCGGCCATCCCCCCCGCTCTATGTTGTTGATCAAAATATCGAGTCGGCCGAAACGATCTACGACCTTTTCAACCAATTCTTTAATTTTGTCGGTTTCAAGCAGGTCTGTTTGGATGATCAGATGATCCTGGCCGGTTTTGACGAAGTCCTGCTGCAATTCATCCAGGCTTTCTTTCCAGTCAAAATAGTTGAGCGCAACGTTAACCCCTTCCCGTGCAAGGGCAATCCCGATTCCTTTTCCGATGCCCTTTACTGCGCCGAGCACCAGAGCGACTTTGTTTTTGATTTTCATAATTATCACAAGTATTTACTTAGACAGGATTAACAGGATAGACTTGAGTTGTAAGTAAATCCGGATATCGTGTTAATCCTGTCCAAGGTGATCAAAAAGGGTTTTTTTGATCCATCGATGCCCCAGTTTTAACAGTTCAATATCATCCTTCTTCAGGGTATCCAAAGTTTTTTCGTCCAGGTTCCAATTATCAAGAATATGTTGTTCAACTATATGAGATCTGAATGTGTCAATGTCGTACAGTGCCATGTGAAAAGCAAGTCTTGACTTGATATCCATCGGGCCGGGAATGAGGCGATTTTTAAGGCCGATGATTTCCAGCAACATATCATTCATTTCATTATATAAAGTAACATCCTGATCTTCGATCCATTCCCGGATGGCCCAGGTTCTTCCCTGTTCAAAACCCAGACAGTGCGGTTCTTTCAAAAGGATATACTGCTCCGTAATTTTACGTGTTTCTCTGGAACGAGATGCAACCCTCACCAGCGGATAGGTCCGACACGATGATGGGCGGTCTTCATAAACGCTGCATCCTGATGACGTCACAAATGGGCACTTGAGTTTATGAGGGGCATCTGTTTTTAAAGTTATTATGGGGAAACCGGTTTCGGGGCCGGTATGTTGGATGGTATACCGCTCGAGAAAAAGATGCGATGATATATCGAGTCGATGTTTCAGACGCAAAATATCGTAAGGAGTGAGAAATTGGTTCAGGTCCCGGCAACATTCATTGAAACAGGGCACCTTTTTTGAGCATGAAAATAAGAATGTGTCATTTGCCGAAAGGGGAGTCATGTTATTTTCCATAGTAATTAACCAATGACCAATCCAGTAAAACCTGTCAACAAAAAAAATGTGTGTAAAATATAAAAGTCCATAAGGTGCTGTAAATCTTTCAGGGTGGCCTCCATACGTCTATACAAATATCCAAATGCTGGATGAAATTCATACACTGAATGATGCTTACAACATGAATCATCTTAAGCACAATATATAGTGTATATTAAATTATTCTAACCTAAATAAAGATTCTATCAAATCCTTTAGAACAGGGCGTATAAATTTATAATTTAGTTTCCCAAAAGTTCTTGACAAGAATAATGTTAATTGTTATTTAATCCTTTTGGCACTCAGACCTTACCTATCTTATTGATTTTATGGTGCATTGTTTATTTAACGTTTGGGAATTTTAAAATCACCCCCTAAGGGTGATTGGGTAAAAATAAAGCGGAATTATTTAAAACGAATAACAACTGAGGGTCTATTCTGGACCAAAATTACGAAGGGAGGTGCAAACAGCTTACACATTGTACCAGAGACTATTTTAAAGAGGTTAAAATACTGAAATTTTTTACAACAGAATTAGGAGGTAATTAAATGCCAAGTTTCGTAATTGACGAAAAATGCGATGGCTGCAAAGGCGGGGACAAGACCGCGTGCATGTACATTTGCCCCAACGACCTGATGGTTCTGGAACCCAATGAAATGAAGGCTTACAATCAGGAGCCGGATCAGTGCTGGGAATGTTTTTCATGCGTAAAGATCTGCCCCACACAGGCAATTGAGGTTAGAGGTTATGCTGACTTTGTGCCGCTGGGAAGCAGCATTATGCCCATGCTTGGAACCGAGGATGTTATGTGGACCTGTAAGTTCAGAAACGGTACCATCAAGCGCTTTAAGTTCCCCATCCGGACAACCCCTGAAGGCGCTGCCAATGCGTATCTGGATCTCGTAGGCAAAGATCTTGACAGTGAGCTGCTTTCAACCCAAGAAGCAGATGGTTTCGAGATGCCAAAACCGCTGGCAACCGTTTAAGCGGTAAAGGGGTTTTCAAAACTACGGTTTGATGATCAATTTAGAATATTTCGATTTAAGGAGGAAATAATATGGCATTACCGAATAAACCTTTGGGAGAACTCAAGGCTGTCAGGGATCCGGAAGTTGAAGAGCGCGAAGTTGATATTCTGATTGTAGGCGGCGGCATGGCTGCCTGCGGAACTGCTTTTGAGCAAAAAAAATGGGCACCTGACGCGAAAATCCTGCTGTGTGACAAAGCTGCTATGGAGCGTAGTGGCGCTGTTGCCCAGGGTCTTTCAGCAATCAATACATATATCGGAGAAAATTCACCGGATGACTATGTGCGAATGGTTCGCAACGACCTGATGGGGATTGTCCGTGAGGACCTTATTTTTGATCTGGGCTGTTTCGTTGATGATTCCGTCTTTCTGTTCGAGGAATGGGGTCTTCCCATCTGGAAGATGTCTGACGACGGCAAGAAAATGGACGGCAAAAAAGGCCAGAAAATGGGGACCTTAAAAGAAGGTGCCACACCTGTACGAACCGGCAAATGGCAGATCATGATCAACGGCGAGTCTTACAAAAGGATCGTCGCTGAAGCTGCCAAACTGGCACTTGGTGATGATAACATCCTGGAACGTTGTTTTATCGTCGAGCTTCTTCTGGATGCTAACGAAGAGAACCGGATTGCCGGCGCGGTCGGCTTTTCCGTTCGTGAAAACAAAGTCTACATTATTAAATGCAACACCATGATGGTCGCCTGCGGCGGCGCAGTGAACATCTATCAGCCCAGAAGCGTCGGTGAAGGTAAGGGACGCGCCTGGTATCCGGTCTGGAATGCCGGTTCTACTACTACCATGTGTATGAAGATCGGTGCCGAACTGACCATGATGGAAAACCGTTTCACCCCGTCCCGTTACAAAGACGGTTACGGCCCGGTGGGTGCCTGGTTCCTTTTGTTCAAGGCCAAAACCCTCAACGGTCTGGGTGAAGGTTATGTGGGCAGCGAAGCGGCTCAGGCAGAGCTTCAGAAGTATGCGCCCTACGGCACGGCTGCCATTACCCCCACCTGTCTCCGAAATCACCTGATGATCTTCGAGATGAAGGAAGGCCGCGGTCCCATCATGATGGATACGGTCACAGCGCTCAAAGAACTGGGCGCATCGGTCAGTAAGAAAGAGTTTAAGGCGCTTGAGTCCGAAGCCTGGGAAAACTTCCTTGACATGACCTGCGGACAGGCCAACCTGTGGTGCGGCACGAACACCGAGCCGGACAAGAAAAACTCTGAGATTATGCCCACCGAGCCTTATCTGTTGGGATCCCATTCCGGCTGCTGCGGTCTGTGGACCTCCGGACCTGATTACGACTGGGTTCCCGAGGAATACAAGATCCGTTACAAAGACAAGATTTACAACCGTATGACCACCGTAAACGGTCTGTTTACCTCCGGTGACGGTGTGGGCGCCTCCGGTCATAAATTCTCCTCCGGTTCCCACGCCGAAGGGCGGATTTGCGCCAAGTCCATGGCCCGGTTTGTGCGTGACAATGCCGACTTTAAACCGACCCTTAGCCAGTCCAAAGAAGAACTGGTTGACCTGATTTACAAGCCGGTGAGAACGTTCCTGGATAATTGTGATTACACAACGGCCATCGACATCAATCCCAATTATCTCAAGCCCGAAGGGATGATGTACCGGATGATGAAAGCCACCCATGAGTATGGCGCCGGTACGGCAACCTACTATCAAACTAGCAGCAAAAGTCTGGAGATGGTGATGGAGATGCTCCAGCTCATGCGCGAAGACTGCGAAAAGCTGGCTGCCGGTGACCTCCACGAGTTGATGCGGGCCTGGGAAATCGAGCACCGTATCTGGACGGTTGAGTCTCACCTGCGTCACATCCAGTTCCGCAAAGAAACCCGTTATCCGGGATTCTACTATCAGTCCGACTATCCGGGACAGGATGACGAGAACTGGTTCTGCTTTGTCAACTCCAAGTATGATCCCAAGGCAAAAGAATGGGATATCTTCAAGAAAGATTATATCCAGATCATCCCTGATTAATGATGAATCAGTTTTTAGACTAATCTGATACGCCTCCAGGCGTCTTTGAGACGCTTGGAGGTTTTTATTAAGAATACAAGCCATCTCAGAAATGCAGTTTACGTTCAAGGACAAGGCGCGAGCCGATGAAAAAGCGGAGCATACATGAAGAGAGTATGTGAGCATTTTGAAGAGGCTCGTTGTAAATCCCGTCATGCGGGGCAACACCGTAATTGGGCGTTAGATGTGTTTTTGAGATGGCTTGTGGTAACCTTTCAAATGTATTTTGCCTTCAGGCGATATCCCCAAAGCCAAAAATCGTGCCCGGTTGCTCAAGGGTTTTACCTCGGGTTTTATGTTAAAACCTTTGAGCATGCGGACACTTATAATTGTTTTAAAGGATATCGCCTGAAGGAATATAGTTCCGGCAAAAAGATTTTAATCGTAAACGCAATAATGCATGGAGGGATAGCATGACAGAAGACAAAGCAACCCCTGCAAACGGAAGCATTTTGGTTGTTGGAGGAGGGATAAGCGGGTTGACCACGGCCCTTGAAGCTGCCGAAGTGGGGTATGAGGTGTTTTTGGTCGAAAAAAATCCTTACCTGGGCGGAAGAGTGGCACAGCTAAATCAATATTTTCCCAAGCTATGCCCTCCAACCTGCGGTCTGGAAATCAATTTCAGGAGAATAAAGGATAATCCGAAGATTAAAGTTTTTACCCAGGCAGAGGTCGAAAAGGTTGACGGTACCCCGGGAAGCTATGATGTATCCGTAAAGCTGAGCCCCAGGTATGTCAACGAAAACTGTACCTGCTGTGGTGATTGCGCTGAAGTTTGCGAAACAGAAGTTTCCAGTGAATTTAATTTCGGAATGAACACGATCAAAGGCGCTTACCTGCCCTTTGAAATGGCTTTTCCGGCCCGTTATGTCATCTCTTCTCAGATCATCGGGACCGATGACGGCCAGCGTTGCAAGGATGCCTGTAAATACGACGCCGTTGATCTGGACATGCAGGCCGAAACCACAAACCTTAAGGTTGGGGCCATTGTCTGGGCCACGGGCTGGGAACCTTATGACGCCGCCAAGATAGACAATCTTGGTTTTGGTCAGTACCCGAACATCATCACCAACATGATGATGGAAAGGCTGGCCGCGCCCAACGGTCCGACCAAGGGGAAAATTACCCGCCCGTCGGACAACAAGGCACCCGAAAGCATTGCCTTTGTTCAGTGCGCCGGGTCCAGAGATGAAAATTACCTTCCCTATTGTTCCTACATCTGCTGCATGGCGTCTTTGAAGCAGGCCACGTACATCCGGGAACAATACCCCGACGCCAAGGTCTATATCTTTTATATCGACGTTCGGGCACCGGGTCAGCGGTATGAAAAGTTTTATCAAAAGATCAAAGAGGATGAGAATGTCTTTTTGATCAAAGGCAAGGTCGCTGAAGTCAGTGAGGATGCCGGCACCGGCAATATCACCGTGGTGGCAGAAAATGCCGTTACCGGCGAAAAGATCAAGCAAACCGTTGAAATGGCAGTTCTCGCCACCGGTATGCAGCCGACAACCGCAACAGTAAAACTGCCTGCCGATCTTAAGTATAACGAAGACGGTTTTATCATCAATGATTTTGAAAAAGGCGGCATGTTTGCGACAGGTTGCGCCAATAAGCCGTCTGACGTTGTTTCGGCAAATCAGAATGCCACCGGTATGGCCCTTAAAGCGATTCAAACCCTGGTGAGGAAGTAGGAGGATATCCATGGATAAAAAATATTGTGTATATATTTGCACAGGATGCGGCATCGGGGATGCCCTTGAAATGGAAGAGCTGTGCGAAGTCCCGGAAGAAGAAGGTTACCCTGTTAAAACTCACCCGTTTCTGTGCGGAAAGGAAGGGGTTGAACTTATCAAAAAGGGTATCGCCGATAATGGGTACAACACCCTGGTCATTGCTGCCTGTTCCCGCCGGGTCAATTATGATGTCTTTAAGTTTGACGGCTGTATCGTCGACCGGGTAAACCTGAGGGAACAGGTGGTCTGGTCCCATCCCAGATCCGAATTTCCGGCACTGACTGAAGAGCAAAAAGATGATGAAGAACACTTTGACCGCCTTCAGATGCTGGCCGAAGATTATCTGAAAATGGGGATGGCCAAGGTTGAAAAAATCGACCTGCCGGAACCGTACAAGCTGGAAACTCTTGAGCAAAAAAATTCTGGTCATCGGCGGCGGTATCACCGGTATTTCAGCGGCTTTAGATGCTGCCAAAGCCGGTTATGACGTCACTGTGGTTGAAAAAGAATCATCATTGGGCGGCTATGCAGCCAAAATTCGCAAACAGTTGCCCGTTGAAGATCCTTATGAAAACCTTGTGCCACCGGTTATTGAAAGCAAAATCAAAGAACTCGAAGCCGATGACAACATTACCGTAAAAACCGAAACCGTGGTTGCCCGTATTGCCGGTGAGCCCGGGGATTTTATCGTAACGCTCAAAAAACCGGGTGACAAGATCGAATTTGACGTGCCTTACCCGCTGCCCGAAGAGATGAAGTTTGATGAGAACGGCAAAGAACTGGATGTTGAAGCACAACATAAACGTTACCTGGAGTACAACAAGGGCAAGCTCGATATTTTACAGTTTGATCCCGATGGCGAAAAATTCGGGGCCGTGGTGCTGGCTGCCGGATGGCGGCCGTTACGAACCCGAAGGAGATGAATTTGCCCATCTGGGTTTTGGCGAGCTGCCGGATGTGGTCACCAACCACCAGTTTGAGGAAATGGCGGCCAAAGGGTAAGATCACCACGTCTGACGGCAAGGAAGCCAAATCGGTTGTCTTTGTTCAGAGTCCCGGAAAAGGCGAGGATGATGCAGATTTTGATTACTGCCGGTTCGGTCACCAGCCTGGTTGCCCTCAAGCAGGCCAAATATGTGCGTGAAGATTATGACGACGGCAAGGCCTATATCTTCTATCAGCACATGCGGACCCCCGGGCCTGTCGGAAAACTTTTATAAAAGTATCCAGCAGGATGAAGGTATCTTTCATGACCAAAGGGGACGTGATCAGTGTTTCCAAAAACGGCGACGGCATGATCGTTGAGGCCGACAATACACTGCTGGGTGAAAAGGTCAAGGTCAAGGCCGATATGGTGGTTCTGGCCACCGGTATGGTCCCGGCAACGGTGGATGATCCTGTTGTCAATCTGGCGTATCGCCAGGGACCGGCGTTTCGGGATATCGATCTTTTTGAAGGATATTGTGACTCAAATTTCATTTGTTTTCCCTATGAAACCCAGCGAACCGGTATTTATGCGGCCGGCGCTATTCGACGCAGCATGACCATGGAAGAATCGATGGAAGATGCCACCGGTGCTGCTCTGAAAGCGATCCAGTGCATTGAATCCGTCAACAGGGGCGTTGCCGTGCATCCCAGATCAGGTGACATGACCTTCCCTGATTTTTTCATGCAGAGATGCACCCAGTGCAAGCGGTGTACGGAAGAATGTCCATTTGGCGCCCTGGATGACGATGAAAAGGGAACCCCAAAGCCGAATCAGGCCCGCTGCCGGCGCTGCGGCACCTGCATGGGGGCTTGCCCCGAACGTATCATCGGTTTTGCCGATTACAATATCGACAGTGTCGGATCGATGGTCAAAGCCATCGGCGTGCCTTCTGAAGATGATTATGACGAGCCCCCTTTCAGGATTGTCGGGTTTGTATGTGAAAACGATGCCTATCCGGCGCTGGACATTGCCGGTTTGAACCGGCTTGTCTATTCAGCCGACGTCCGGTTTATTCCGATTCGTTGCCTGGGTTCCATGAATGTCATCTGGATCAAGGACGCCCTTGCTCAGGGCATGGATGGGGCTTTTCTTTTGGGCTGCAAGCATGGTGATGACTACCAATGCCACTTTGTCAAAGGGAGTGAGCTTGCGGAAATCAGAATGAAGAAAATCGGTGAGGCCCTCTCAAGCCTGGCTCTTGAGGATGAACGAGTGGCCCAGTTCGAAGTCGCTATTGATGACTATGACAAGCTTCCGAAAATGATTAATGATTTTGTGGAAATGGTAGAAGAACTCGGCCCGAACCCATTCAAGGGATTCTAATAATTGAAGATTGAAGATTGAATATTGAAATTGCTCTTTATTAATCAATCTTCAATCCACAATATTCAATATTCAATGTTAGAGGAGGTATTCACATGACAGACAAATACCTGATAGAGCCTGATGTCGGTTTTATTAAAGAAATCATCGGGCTCGGGGGGGACACTTTGAAAAAGTGCTTCCAATGCGCAACCTGTTCGGTGGCCTGCCCCATTTCTCCGGATACAAAACCTTTCCCTCGAAAGGAGATGGTTGCCGCATCCTGGGGGTTAAAGGACAGACTTGTCAACAACCTTGATATCTGGTTGTGTCATTATTGCGGAAATTGTACGACCATGTGCCCACGCGGTGCAAAACCGGGTGAAGTACTGGGTGCGGTTCGATCTTATGCCATTGCAGAATATGCGGTGCCCAAATCAGTGGGAAAGCTGGTCAACGATCCCAAAAAACTCCCCATTGCCATGGGAATTCCCGTGGTGATTTTTGTTGTTCTGGGCCTTGTCACAGGGTTGCTCGATTTTACACCCTCTTTGGGAGAACGCGGGATTGCACATTCTCAGTTCTTTTCAACATGGTTGGTGGATATGATTTTTGTTCCATTGGCGATCTGGGTGGTTGTGATTTTCGCGTTGGGACTGAAACGATTTGTCGTTGATATTCATGAGAATGCTGTCTTGGAAGGCAAAACAGAGAAAAAAGAACTCGATCTTTTTGGATTCATCAAGGCGATTCCCGGTATTTTGCCGACCATTTTAAAACATGACAAGTTCTCGGAATGTACTGAAAATAAAGACCGTGCCACCCCGCATCTCATGGTATTCTGGTCATTTGTGGCGCTTTTCATCGTAACAAATGTATTCTTTGTTGCGCTTTATGTTTTTCAGCAGCATGGGCCCTATTCGCAGTTGAATCCGGTTAAGTGGCTGGCAAATGTCGGCGGCGTGGCACTCATTATCGGTAGTGCTTTGATGATTAAAAACCGTCTGGCTAAAAAAGATCAAACCTCCACATACAAGGATTGGTACCTGCTGGGACTGGTATTAGGACTCGGTGTTACCGGGGTACTCACCGAAGCCACAAGGTTGGCAGGAATGGCCGGTGTGACATACGCGATGTATTTTATCCACCTGGTCTTTGTTTTCAACCTGTTTATATTCCTGCCGTTTTCAAAGCTGGCCCATCTCGTCTACCGAACCGTGGCCATGACATATAACGAGTGGTCCGAACGCAAATAACCGCAAGCTGTAAATTCAAACGACACCCAAAAGGGGATACGTTAATCGTATCCCCTTTTTTTCCATACTTTAGAGCCCATTGCTTGTGATGATTGCCGGTATGCGTTTACAGGTTCAGGGTTAAGGACAATTGAGCTTTTTGGTGAACCTTTGACCCCGTGAACAGATACCCACTGAATCACCGTAAAAAGTCCCGTTTCTCAGAAAGAGGACGGGTTTTTTCTTTATGGATCGTTATAATAATTTGTGTTATGAAAACGGATAGAACCTTTTCTCTTTTAAAAAAGAAGCCCTGAATCCATCCCTACATGCAAAGAAAGTAGGAAAATATTGGTCATCGAGGGTAAGTAAACGATATCAGGCAATAGAAGTTGAAGGCGAAAAGATATGCATATGCCCTCCCATTTTATTTTGTATTCACAAGAAGACAATCCGGCATACAGCGAGGACGGGGTCGATCTGACCCTGGTTCGCTGGATGCTTTCACTTACCCCGATAGAACGGTTAAACGTATTACAACAGAATATGTTATCCATTGCCAGGCTGAAACATGCAGGAATCCGTGCCACAGATCATTGAAATTTTTCGCGTCCTTGATGACCACCGGGTGGAATTTATTATCGTCGGCGGTGTCTGTGCTGTTCTCCACGGTGCGCCGATTACCACATTCGATCTTGACCTGGTGCATTACAGAGCGCCGGACAATCTCAATTGTCTGATGAACGCCTTGATGGACTTGGACGCATCTTATCGGGGACATCCAAAACAGATAAAACCGGATGTCGAATCACTTGCATCGCCGGGACACCATCTTTTGATTACACGGTTTGGTCCGCTTGACCTTCTCGGAACCATTGAAAAGGATCTGGGATATGCCGATTTGATCGGACATTCGGAAAGGATTCAGATCGAAAATCTGGCGTTTCGCATCCTGAGTCTTGAGTATCTTATTGAAATAAAGGAGGAAACTTTTCGAGAAAAGGACCGTCTGATACTTCCGGTTTTAAAACACACTTTGAAAGAAAGAGAGAAAACCAAAAAAGCATAAAGCCTATTATCAAGATTTTTGTAAGGTTATCTAAAAATAAAAAAGGAGATGCCATACAGCATCTCCTTTTTGTATTGTTAGGTCAAACCGGTTTTATTTTTTGTTGTCGCCGGTAGCAGCGCCGTGCATCTTGATCTCGACTTTTTCTTCGAGCCCTTCGTAGTAATTTCTTAGAATTTCTACAACTTCATCTCGCCCGAAGTGATCGGGAAGTTCGCCGCCCTCGGAAAGCATCTTGCGCAGCATGGTTCCGGAAAGGAGAACCCGATCTTCCTTATCATGGGGGCAGGTTCTGAGTGACGCCATACCGTCACATTTGTAACAATAGAATGTCCAGTCGATCTTTAAGGGTTGGCAAAGCAAATTTTTTCCCGGATCGTCGGAGGTCGGGATTTTGTCAAAGATGGTCTGGGCCTCAAACATGCCGTAGAAATCACCCACGCCGGCATGATCCCGGCCGATAATCATTCGGGAGCAGCCGTAATTCTGACGGAAGGTGGCATGAAGCAGGCCCTCTCTGGGGCCGGCATAGCGCATGTCAAGGGGATAACCGCCCTGGACCACATTCTTGTCCACAAAGTAGTTCTTTACCAAGGAGTCGATACATTTTACGCGAACTTCAGCAGGGATATCGCCGGGTTTGAGGTTACCCACCAGAGAGTGAATATAGACGCCGTCACAAACTTCCACGGCAATCTTGCAAAGATATTCATGGGATCTGTGCATGGGGTTTCTGAGCTGCAAGGCGGCAATTTCACTCCATCCTTTGTCTTCAAAAATTTTTCGGGATTCTTCGGGCCTCATATAGACGCCGGCATATTTGGCGGGATACTCACCTTCGCTTAAGACCTTTACTGGACCGGCAAGGCTGAATTCCTTTTGTGCCATGACCATCTGAACACCTGGGTGATCTTCACCTGCAATCTTCCAGAATTCCTCGACGGTAGGTGTGCCTTCTCCCATGTATATTTTTTCACATTCAAATTTTTTGTCGGCCTCGGTCAATTCATATTTTTCCGCGACCTTCATGGTTCCCATAATTTCATCGGTATCCGGATCACAGAGGGCGATTTCATCGCCGTCGTTGATGCTGTCGGCATCGGCCTTGTCCACGGAAAGGGTCACGGGAATGGGCCAGAAAGTTCCATCGGCCAGCTGATAATTTTCACAAACACCTTTCCAGTCCGCTTTGGTCATAAAGCCTGTCAGCGGGCTGAATCCGCCGATACCCATCATAATAAGGTCTCCAACTTCTCGATGGGACACGGTGATTTTTTTTAGGCCTTCGGCCTTTTTCTTTTCTGCATCCAGCTCAGCGCCTTCAAGCAGGCAGCAGGTTAAACCTTTGCCGCCATGGGGTGGAATTAATTTTGACATTTGTTAACGTCTCCTTTCAATTTTATTATTAAAATAAATGGCTTTTTCAACACCATTTCAATTTGCACAAAAGCGAATTATTAATAGGGATTAAACAATTTGTCAAGGGTAATCAATCATTATAACCAATTTAGGTTTTTCAATACATGATTTGTCTGTGTTTATAAAACCGATCCATATTAAAAGAGTGCCTAAAATGTCTAAAGTGATCTAAAATACCTAAAATAATAGGTCGATCGAAGTGACTTTCATCAATCGTCAATAATCAATATTTCAATTATTCAATCCTGTTTGGTACCCATAATGGTCACTTCAATGGCCCGTGTTCTCGGACGGTTGTCGTGATTGATGGCAACCACCTGTTGCCAGGTTCCCCGTCTGAGTTTTCCATTTCGAACGGGCAAAACAATGGACGGTCCAAGAAGTGCGGCCTGGACATGGCTGTGTCCATTGCCGTCGTGCCAGGCCTTTTCATGCTCATATTCCAGTCCGGGCGGTGCCAGCGTGTTGATGGCCCTTTTCAAATCTTCCACCACCCCGGGTTCGAATTCTATGGTGGTGATCGACCCGGTGGATCCCACCATTGTGGCGCAAAGGCTCCCATTTTCAATATCCGATGTTTTGATTCGCCGCTCAAGTTCCGATGTAATGTCACACATATCCGGACCGGTTTTCAGTTGAATGTCAATAGCGTCGGTAAATAGTAATATCGATTTCATGACTGTCCTCCAATTGGAAGTTTAAAATGCCTAAAGTGATCTAAAGTGCCTATTTATCCCGTATTAAACGGGGAAGTTGAGGTAGCGCTAACGCGCTGTCATTAAAATATAATTGGCAGAATTCCTTAATTTTAGCTCATTTTAGTTCACTTCAAACTTTAGGCACTTATTTAGATAAATATATCCTGAAATAAAGGAAAAACATCCTAACATGACATGCGTTAATGAATTCAGATTAGACTTTTAAAGAAGTTCCAGTTCCCAATTCCACAAACCGGGTCTCTTTTTCAATGCGACATCTTTTGGAATCGGCTCCAAAAGATGCACAAACAGTCTGTAGCCTGCCTTCTCGAGGGCTTTTCGTTTGATGCCTAAATCGAGTTTCCAGTTGGAAAATACCCAATAGTTCGGATTCGAATTTTTTAACCCAGGCTGCTTCACCTTTTGGACTGGTAAAAGACGTTTCAGTTTTCAAGTCGTTCGATAGAGCGCGTGAAATACAAAGGGGCCAGTTGCCGGAGAGAACGATCCCCAGTGGCAAGGGGCTTTGCTTGGGAAGCGAGAAAAAATCTTTTTGCCCAAGCTCAGGGGTGACGATGGCGCCTTTATACCCCAGAGACGCCAGGGTCTTTAGCGCCAGAACATTGGCGATATTACAAAAGGGACCGGCCCAGAGATCCATTCCTTTTAGATGGGTGAAAAGTGTTGTCTGCCACGGGGCGTTCAGCACGAATATTTTTGCGCCATTATTCAGGACAGAATCGACAAGTCCTTTAAGTTTTTGCTCATCATCCGGCCAGATCACCGGTGGCAGCCACCACCAGATTCTATTCCAAGTCCTTTTGGGAAGTTTCTTCACAGCTTGATCCGAAAGCCAGAGTCCCGATGCGCTATAAGGTTGGGTTTTGTCTGTTCGTCGGTAAACACGAAGATCTGAGATGGTTCCGTTTTTCTTTCCGGATATTTTGGGCCGTCTGGCGACAAAGACGAATGCGTTGGATTTTATGACCGGTGTTTTGGGCAGCTCTTTTTCGAGTTTGGACACCATATCCTTAAGATCCTTTTCCTGACGGTCGATCAAAAAAACCGGAATTTTCTTTTCAGGATTCTTTTTTAAAATCGGCTTTAGAAAGAGACGTCCACCTTTTGGAACATATTTGCCCACCCTGATGGTGCCGTGCCACAACTCGTCTTCATATCCCAGGCGAAGGAGATCGCCCGGCAACAGCTCTTCCCTGGGATTTAAAAAAGGTTTTTGTTTTGTCCCTTTTACGGCTCCCACTAAAAGACCGGACCCGGTTTGACTGTTTATACGGATAGGATTCTGGGGCCTTTGGGGCAAGAAATTATAATGGGTTCCAGACCTTCCCAGTGCATAAGATAGCATATGGAGCGCTTCTTTTTTCATCTTGGGATCGGTCCCATGATCTCTTAAGATCCGGTAAGCTTTAACCGTGTAAAAAACGGTGTGCGGACCTTTTTTACGGCCTTCGATTTTCCAGGTTCGTATTTGTGGAATCGTTAAAAGGACTTTTACCAGGACATCCAGACTAAGGTCCTGGCAGGAAAAAAATCTTTTGCTTTGTTCATTCTGTGTGTAAACCCGACGACAGGGCTGGACACATCTTCCCCTGAGCCCGCTTTTTCCGCCAAAATAACTGCTCCAGTAACATCTTCCGGAAACACCGTAGCAAAGTGCGCCGTGTACAAATACTTCAAGGTCCAGACCCTTTGGACAGGCCATTGCCATGGCTTTGATTTCGTCGATATTCAGTTCCCTGGGCAGAACGGCCCTATGGACCCCAAAACTATTTTTAATCTTTTGAAGGGCTGCCGGGAAACTGACATTGGACAGGGTCGAAAGGTGCAGTTCGCCTGAAAAGCCGGTTTGTCTGGCGAGTTGTACGAAGCCCAGGTCCTGAATGATGATGCCATCCGGTTTTACGTGTCTTTCAAGCTGTTGAAGAAGTTCTCCGGCTATATTCAGGTCGTTGGGTTTTAGTAAAGCGTTCAACGCCACATAGACTTTGATCCCTTTATTGTGGGCCAGCATCGTTAGGGGTACAAGTTCCTCAATAGAAAAATTTTTGGCCTCCATGCGTGCTGAAAATTGTCTCAGGCCGCAGTATATTTCATCGGCGCCTGCGGCAAGGGCCGCCAGAAAAGACGCTTTATTTCCAGCCGGCGCCAGAATAGAGGGACGAGGGGATATTTCTGGTTCTTTGCTCATATCTTAAAATTTATTTTGATTTGAAAAACTGGTCCTATGGGCTTAGGATAGAGTTCTTCGGCTCTGACTGAAAAATCGCTGCAAGAGTTTGAAGTGAACTAAAGTTTAAAGTGAGCTAAAGTTAAGGAATTCTGTCAATTATATAAAAACATTGGAGCGAAGCGACACCATAACTTCCCCGTTTAATACGGGATAAATAGGCACTTTAGATCACTTTAGGCACTTTTAACTTGTACGACTTTAAGTAAAACAGCCCCTTTCAGGGGTAAACCAAAGCCTGGTTTTTTGGGCCAGGATTCTTTACTTATTTCGGGTTTGGCTGAATCAAGCTTTTGAGAATCTTTTTTTCAGAACACCGGCAATATCGAGGGCAAGGCTTAATAGCGCAGGGATCAGGAATATGGTAAACACCGTTGAAATCAGAAGGCCGCCCACAACCACACTTCCGATTCCCCGATAGAATTCGGATCCTGCCCCGGTGGAAAGAACCAATAGAAGCATGGCTGCTACGGTGGTGATACTGCTCATGTAAATGGGCCGAATACGGGTTCGAACCGATTCTGTGATGGCGTCCCGGGGCAACATATTGCCGTCCCTGATATTATTCAAAGTTTGATGGACAATGAGGATGGCATTATTCACCACGATTCCGACAAGGATGACAAATCCGAGCATGGTAATGATATCCAGCGGCTGAAAGGCTTTAAAGGCGTTGACCAATGATAAACCGACAAAGCCGCCGGCAGCAGCCAGCGGAACGCTGAACATAATGATAAACGGGTAAAAAAAATTCTCGAACAGCGCCGACATTAAAAGATAGCTGATGACAATCGCCAAAATAAAGTTCCACATCAGCGCTTTTCGGGTTCGCGTCAGATCGTCGGCCGTACCGCCCATGTCGATACTATAAAGGCTTGAAAGGCCGCCTCCGGTCTTAATCGGGTCGATGACCTTCTCCGCCACAATCTCCATGGCTGTTTCAAGGGCCATCTCCCTTGACGGAATCACCTGGATCGTTATGGCCCGCTGGGAATCGATGTGATTGATTTGGATAGGCCCTTCGACCAGCTTAATTTCGGCAAGTGAGTTTAGGGTTACTTTTTCTCCGGATGGCGTGACGACCGGAAATTGGGGCAGATCCTGGGTGCGTTCCAGTTTGCCTTTCTTGGTTTTTACCACCAGATCGATTTCATCGCCGTACAGACGATACGTCACTGGCCTTGGCCTCATCCACCATGGTATCCACGATCAAGCCGAGATCGGATGTGGTCATTCCCAGGCGGGTTAACCGGTCTCGGTTGGGGATGATGCGCATCTCGGGGTTCCCCAAATCCAGACCGGGTATCGGTCGTATTTGAGCGCCGGGCAGGGCCTGGGCGGTCAAACCATATATCTGTCTGCCCATACTGATGAGTTTTTCCAGATCGGGTCCTTTGATCTCTATCTCGATGGAGCGGCCCTCGCCGATATTGCGGGAAAAGAGACTGGGCTGCTGGACAATGGCGATCATGCCGGGAATCTTTCTCAACACACCGTAGATATAGGGAAGCAGTTCCCTGGTTCGTTCCTGAATTTTGGAGACAATGCCCATAAAAACCGACTGTCCCCGGGCAACATAGAAAAAATTGGTGACCGGCGGAAGATTCAGCTTCTCGGCCAACTCACTTTTTCCATTATCTTCAATGAGCGGCAGAAGGTCTTTTTCAACGGTTTCGCCAATTTTCTGCAACTCCGTTAAATTGTAACCCGGCGGCGGCAGCAGAATTCCGAACAACAATCTCACGGTTGCCCTCGGGCAGATATTCGGTTTTCGGCATCAAAAAATATGCCAGGCCGAAGGCCAGCAACGTCATAACAACGGCAACCCCCAGTCGTGCCGTAACCAATCCACACATCCAGTAGACAAACTTTGTGGTGTAATTTATGAAGCCGCCGGCAAAAGCATTCAATCCTCGGCCGATGATATCAAAAGGTTTCAAGATAAGCGCAAAGGCCCCTTTTGTTTCAGAGGCTTTGGGTCTTATCATTTTGAACCTTCCCCAGTATTTTGGCGGACAGGGTCGGAATGACCGTAATGGAGACGATTAGACTTAATGCCACGGCACTGCTGATGGCGATGGCAATATCCCGGAAAAGCTGGCCGGCCTCCTCCTGAACAAAAACAATGGGGAGAAATACCGCCACGGTGGTCAGTGTACTGGCCAGAACCGCTCCCCAGACTTCAACGGTACCGTCATAGGCTGCCTGCTATGCGGGTTTTGCCCATCTCACGGTGGCGGAAGATATTTTCAAACACCACAATGGAATTGTCCACCACCATGCCGATGGCAAAGGAAAGGCCGGCCAGGCTGACCACATTGATATTTCTTCCCATAAGGGTCATGATCAGAAACGTTCCGACGGCGCTGATGGGTATGGCAACCGACACGATCACGGTGCTGGCAAAATTCCGCAAAAATATCAAAAGCACCAGAATCGCCAGGGATCCGCCCGCAAAAATATTCTCCCTTACCAGATTTATGGCGCTGTAGATGTAGCGGGTATAATCATAAACCAGGATAACTTTTAAATGCTTTTCCTTCAGCAGGCCCTCATTTAACTCATCGAGCGCCACCCGCAATCTTTTTACCACCACCAGGATATTGGAGCCGGGCTCGCGCACGGCATTTAAGACGATGGTCGGAATACCTTTGTGCCGGACGACATATTCCGAATCTTTATAGCCAAACTCAACCGCGGCAATATCGCTCACGGTAACAGGGATACCATTGATTCTTTTGATAATGACATTGGAAATATCTTCGAGGCTGTTATACTCGCCCACGGTTCGAGCAATATAGCGACGCTTGCCTTCGTCAAAGTTCCCGGCACTGATATTTTTGTTCTCTATATCCAAAGCGTGAACGAGTTCGGGAATGGTACTTTGCGGGCCGAGAGGGCGTCCGAATCGACAATGACCTGAATTTCGCGTTCCCGTCCCCCGTAAATATTGGAAGACGATACCCCTGATATGCGTTCAAGCCGCGGTTTAACATGCTCGTCAACAAAATCGTATTCGTGCGGCAAAACGCCCGTATAGCCGTCCAGCGCCTTCAATACCATCCAGGCAATGGCTTGTTCACGTCTTCCCCCGGACTTTATGATCGGCTTTTCCACATTGTCCGGATATTCTTTGACCCGTTCGAGACTGTTGGATACCCTGAGCAAAGCTTCATCAGTGTCCGTGCCGATTTCAAACATCAGGCTGATATAGGCGCTGCTGTCCTGGCTTTCACTTTTGATCTCTACCAAACCTTCAAGATTTTTGAGTTCATCTTCCTGGACATCGACGACTTCGCGTTCGACTTCAACCGGGCTTGCGCCCCGCCAGGTCGTCAAAACGGAAATTTCCGGAAGATCAATATTGGGCGTCAACTGAATGGGAATTCTAAAAAGGGAAATAAACCCGAAGAGAACCAACAGGAGAACGCCCACCGTAACGGTCACCGGCTTTTTTATGGCGGTATCAACTAGTTTCACGTTTCACCATGAACGAACTATGAAAAATGAATTACGAAAACACGCAAGCTTTCACGGATTTTTTAAAATCACAAATTCCAACTACCAAATCACAAACATCAAATTCCAAACACCATGCCAAAGGCTGGTAGGAATTTCATATTCCATATGCCAATGCCCTGAACTATTTCTATTCTCCGGTATTGATGAAAATATCCTTTCAATTTGTTTGCCTCTCTTCAAGATCAAAAGGTTTGGAATTTTAAATTTCGGTAATTGTAATTTGTTTGTTATTTGGGGTTTGTTGTTTGGAATTTTTAATAACAAACCACTTCGTGAACGGTTACGAACACACGAAAGTACAAAAGCACAAAGATTGTTTAAATATTCTTTATTTCATCACCGTCACCGGTTGGCCGGGTCTAAGACGCTCATTTCCGCGAATCACAACCTGAGCCCCAGGTTTCAGGTTCCCTTCCACGGCAACATCCCCATCATAATAGCCGATAATTTTAACAGGAACCGGGATGCGCTTTGCCGTCATTAACCATAAAAACCAGCCGGTTGTCTCCGGCTGTAACCACAGCATCTTTGGGAACCAGCAGCGCTTTTATTTCAGTTGCCAGATTAAAGGTCACCATGGCCTCCATGCCGCTTTTTATCTTATGATCCGGATTTGCAAGGTGTATCCTTACAGGGAAGGTTCTGGAATCGGGATTCCCCTGCGGAAGCACGGAGTATATCTTACCTGAAAACAGGTTGTTTGATACACTTTTTATGGATACGTTTACGTTACTTTGGGGTGCAAGCAAAACCGAATAGCGTTCCGGAACATCTACGGTGATTTGTACTTTATCAAGACCAAGAAGGGTAACAACAGGCCCTCCTTTGTTTATCCATTCTCCGATTTGGGTGTGTTCCTTTGCGACAAAGCCGGAGAATGGTGCTAACACTTTTTGTTGTTTTATTTCGTATTTGAGCAGCTCTATTTCAGATTCATTCTGGAGCAATTCCTGGGAAAGCGCACTATACGTATAAAAAGCGGTATCATATTGCTTTTCGGCAATACTGTTTGTCTCTTTAAGTTTGCTGACCCTTTTGAGCTCCTTTTCAGCATTCTGAAGGTTTGCCTGGATTCTTTTCTTTGCCGCAACACCCCCTTTAAGACGAAGCTTCAGTTCGGTTTCTTTCAAATTAACCAGCAGGTCTCCCTTTTTAACATAATCTCCTTCTTTTATTGGAAAATATTCCACAAGGCCCGATATTTCAGAAGCAACTGTACTCTCTGAGAAGGCTTCCGTTGTTCCAACCAAAGATATCTGAGTTGAGACCGTCTTGGTTTTTACTATGGCAACCTGAACCGGGGACGGTGGCGGTCCTTTCCCCTTGCCCGGATCTTGGGCCAATGAGGCTGGAACTGAGAGCAAACAGACAGTTGAGGCAATTAAAAAATATCTGTAAAAAAACGCTTTGATATCAAATGTCAGCATGAATAACCTCTTTTAATGTGAGATCTTTACGTCAAGTAATGGCGAATCTATATTTAAAATTCCAGGACGTCAAGAATTTAAAGATATGTATTCAAAACGGTATTATCAAATTGTTTAGCAAATAAATGCACTTGCCCCGACGATATACTGTGTTATATTTAACAATATTAGAATACGAAATTGATTTCGAATATTTAACGCGATTCCAAACTAAACGGGAAAGGAAATACCTATGAAAATAGCAGTCAGCGGCAAAGGGGGCGTTGGTAAAACAACGTTTTCAGCACTTTTGATACGAACATTTAATGCGCAAGGGAAACATGTGCTGGCCATCGATGCAGATCCGGATGCCAATCTTGCGGCGGCGCTGGGCATTCCAGATGCCGACCGCATCGTTCCAATTGCCGATATGAAGGAACTTGTTTTTGAAAGGACTGAAGCAAGGCCGGGAAGCATGGGTGGTTTTTTCAAGCTCAACCCCAAAGTGGACGACCTCCCCGACGCGCTTTCGGCAAAACTGGATAACATTAAACTCATGCGCCTTGGGGGGGTTCAAAAAGGCGGATCCGGATGCATCTGCCCGGAGAGCACGCTGTTAAGGGCGCTGATAACCCACATTGTCCTGGCGCGGGACGAGGTGGTGGTCATGGATATGGAAGCCGGAATCGAACATTTGGGAAGGGCAACCGCTTCGGCCGTAGACCGGCTGATTGTGGTCGTGGAACCCGGACGTCGAAGTATGGATACTGCCGGCCATATTCGAAAGCTTGCAACCGAGATCGGCTTAAAAAATATTGTCCTTGTGGGCAACAAAATCCGCAATCCGAAAGACGAGACATTTTTAAAAGAGCATCTTAAGGATTTGGAGTTCCTTGGCTTTATCCCCTATGATGAAGCGCTGATAGAGGCGGATCTGGAGGGTGTTTCACCATTTGATGTGGATTCAACTGCAAAAGAACATGTTAACGCGATGATTTTAGAATTTGGATCATCTCCCGATTAGTTGTAGTTAATTCGGGTAAAATAAGTGGGTCATCTGCAATTGAGTAGGGGTGATTCCAAAGGATCGCAAGGGGTCGAGTGAAAGGTCCAGAGGATCCTCAAAGTGAAAAGCAAAAAGATATTCAAAGAAAGTAACCTCTATATTGATAGCTAAAGTTTTAGGTTTTATTGATTAAAGAGAATTGGGATGCACTAAAAAAAGACTTCGCAGAAATCGAAAGAATGTTAAAGACGCTGATAAAGTCTTTAAAAAACAAACCCTTGAGATCCTTGGACCCTCTTCTCCAAATAAATTGGAGAAGGACATAAAAATTTAATGAGCCGTCCAAAACGATACCATTATCGAACGAAAAAAGGAAAGGGCAGGTTTAGCCGGAATCACCGGCCTCCCAAAATAAAGGCTGGTGCCGATGCCGGGCTCAAAAAAGTTTTTGCCGGCATTGGTGTGCCGGATCAGAAACCGTTTAAACCCGACCCTTTTCAGCTTCAGGCATTGTCGGCGGTCAAACGATCCGACTGCCTGGTGACCGTACCCACCGGCGCCGGAAAAACCTGGATTGCCGAACAGGCCATCGCCCGAATCCTTAAAAAAGGGGGTAAATCATGGTACGCTTCTCCCTTAAAAGCCTTGAGCAATACAAAGTACAGTGAATTTTCAAAAATCTTCGGGTCGGAAAACGTCGGCATTTTAACCGGTGACAGAAAAGAAAAACCGGATGCACCCGTCATTGTAGGAACCACCGAAATTCTTAGGAATCAGCTTTATGATGCCATGTATCAGGGGACCACACTTCTTGCCGATTTTGTTGTTCTTGATGAGGCACATTTTTTAGGGGATGAAGACAGGGGCGTTGTCTGGGAAGAGATCATGATATATCTTCCCTCCAGGATTCCGCTTCTTCTGCTATCGGCGACCATCGGCAATGCAACGGTTATTTCCAAATGGCTTTCGTCCATTCGCGGTAAAAAATGTATTGTTGTTGAAGAAACCAAAAGGCCTGTACCGCTGTATCCGCTCTTTTTTCACCCTTCAGGGACGCTGTATCCGCTGCTCGTGAAGGGACGTCCGGGGAAGGGCAGATTGTCTAAAAAGGTGGCTGCTTATGTAAGCAGCCATCGTCCACTTTATCTTTCGCCGCCCCATAAGTTGCCTCCTTTTGGGGATATTCTGCGCGTACTAAATAAATACCGACTTCTCCCCGCCATATTTTTTCTCAAATCCAGAGCTGATTGTGACAATGCCCTTGATTTGTGTGAAGAGGGTTTGAGATATGACCGGACGACTAAAGATAAACGCAGCCGGAGAATCGAAGAACTTGTGGCCCACAATTCTCATATTTCCAGGCACAGGCAATTGTGGCACCTTGAGCACTTGGCTGTGGGGGCCCATCACAGCGGACAGCTCCCGGCATGGAAACTGATTCTGGAAACCCTCATGACAGAGGGGCTGCTGGATGCCGTCTTTGCAACGTCTACCGTTGCCGCCGGTGTAAACTTTCCGGCCAGGACCATTGTTTATCTGAACTCTGACCGGTTCAACGGCAAAGAATTTCTACCGCTTTCTCCCACTGAATTCCATCAGATGACCGGGCGGGCCGGGCGAAGGGGAATGGATCATATTGGATTTGCTGTGGGAATTCCGGGAAAATTCATGGATATTCGGCTCACTGCAAAGCTGATGAAATCACCGCCGTCTGACGTGTCCAGTCAGATAAAGATGAACTTTTCAATGGTTCTTAACCTGCTTTTGTCCCATACGCCGGAACAGATCGAAGATCTTTTGAAAAAATCCTTTGCAACTTATATGATAATTCATGCAAGAAAAAAAAGGGGCCTTCAAAAGTCTGTAGAAAATGATCATAAGCGGCTATGGCAGGATTTTGTACGGCATCTCGATTTTCTGAAAGAAACCGGTTATGCCGACCAAAGCGGCAAACTGACCGCCGACGGCATATGGGCCTCTCAACTTCGGGTCGACCAGCCGTTGATGATCGCAGAAGGATTTAGATGCAAAATTTTTCCTGACAATGATCCGGCGCTCCTTGCCGCTGTGACAGTGCTGTTTGTCAACGAACGCGAATCAGATGAAATAATAGACAAGGCATTTACGTCTAAAGCGCTGATCAACACCTTTTTCGATGTTAAAAAAAGCCTTTCATCCTTTTCAGCACGGATGTCCCAAAAAGGTTTTGAAACCCGGCCATTGATTTTGCAACCGGCGGCGACCCTCTATGCCTGGGCAACCGGCCTGCCCTGGGAAAAAGTGCTTACCATTGCCAAAATGGAAGAGGGGGACCTGGCCATGCTGATTCTGAGAACGGCGGATAACCTCAGACATATCAGAACCTTAAAAAATGTTTTTCCTGAAGCCGCTTCAACTGCTGCCACGGCAATAGACCTTATTATGAGGTATCCGGTGGTGATGGATTATGAGTAAAAAAGATGATTGTGGATTCATTTGAAGACTTTTGTTATGTTTGGGTGTTCTGGTTTTGGGTCTTTTTATTTCAGGTGGAATTAAAAAAGTCTCCTTATTGAGCAGGAGGTGGCCATGAATGAGCAACAGTGGCGGTCATTGCTTGAGAATGTGAATCTGCTCGTAGTTGGTATCGATAGCGACGGTACGATCAACTATGCGAATGCGAAGTTCGTGGAAGTCAGCGGTTTTTCAGTGCAAGAGTTGCTGGGAAAACCATTGATCGAAATTGCTCCGGAGAGGGACCGAATTGACATTCAGGAACGATTCGAGATGGCCATGGACGGGAAAATACGCCCTCTTGTTGTTCGCTTGCTCCAAAGAAAGAATGGCGTTGAAAGGCAAATTAAATGGTCTAATGCGATTGTTCGGGATGAAAACAATCAAATAACCGGGATCTTTAGCATTGGTGAAGACATCACCGATCTCAAGAAGGCAGAAAGGGCACTTGTGGATGAAAAGGAGCGCATGGATACGATCCTGTCGGCGCTCAATACCGGTCTGGCGCTCATCAATCGAGACATGACCATCGCTTGGGTGAATGCCGCAAACGGAAAAAATACTGCCCTGGGACGAGCTTGTCGGCAAGGTATGCTATGAAGCGGCAGCTAAACGGGACGAGCCTTGCGAAGGGTGCGGCGCCCTGAAGCCTTTTCCGACGGGCAAATCACACGAGACGGTTCGACAAAGCCCGGTGGACGGAAAGTGGCATCACATTGTTTCAATCCCGATAAAGGATGAAAGCGGTACCGTTGTCAAGGTGCTCGAGAGTGTCACGGACATCACCAAACTCAAGCAGACTGAGTTGGAACGAGACCTGAAGCGATTGAAGAACTGGAAACACTCAAGAACCAATTGGAAGAAGAAAACATTTATCTGAAAACCGAGATTCGGGACGCTCGTCTTTTCTCGGACATTATAGGAAAGAGCAATGCATTGCTTTATGTCTTGAATCGTGTAGACCAGGTGGCGGAAACCGATGCCACCGTTCTGGTCCATGGGTGAAACCGGCACCGGCAAAGAGTTGATATCTATGGCGATACATGAAAAAAGCAAACGGTCCGAGAAACCGTTCGTTAAAGTAAATTGTGCCGCACTGCCGTCAAGTCTAATTGAAAGTGAGTTGTTCGGCCATGAACGGGGCGCGTTTACCGGAGCAGAACAACTTCGAAAGGGCCGCTTTGAATTGGCAGACGGCGGCACCCTGTTTTTGGATGAAATCAGCGAGCTGACCCTCAGAGACCCAGGCAAAACTGTTGCGTGTTCTTCAGGATAGGGAGTTCGAACGCGTCGGAGGCACCCAGACGCTGAAAGTGGATGTACGGGTTGTTTGTGCCACCAATTATGATCTTAACGAAGAAGTCGCAAAAGGTCGTTTTCGACCGGATCTTTTTTATCGCTTGAACGTATATCCGATAACGGTTCCGCCGCTTCGAAAACGGCGGGAGGACATTCCCCTGCTGGTTGAGTATTTCATTCCACATATTGCATCCCGAATCGGCAAGCACATTGACCAGGTCTCTCCGCAGATGATGGAACAATTCATGGCATATGATTGGCCGGGAAATGTCCGTGAGCTGAAAAACGTGCTCGAACGTGCAATCATAACCACACCCGATTCCGTTCTACGTCTGCCCTCGGAATTCAACCAAACAACGGAAAAGCAGCCCGGAAAACGTCGATGTCATGGAAAATCTGTCCACACTGGACGATGTGGAACGCCGGCACATCCTCACCGTGCTCAAGGAAACCAACTGGCGCATCAGCGGTCCCAAAGGAGCGGCCAAGATTCTGGGCCTCAATCCATCAACGCTTCGTTTTCGTATAAAAAAACATGAGATTAACAGAAAAAACTAAAAGGATTCCACTATTGATTTTGTTTTCCGGGTGTACTAAAAATGGTAATTAAAATTAAAGAAAGGCCAATTTCTATTTGAAAGAAGTAGCCCAACTTTTGGAAGAACTCAAAATATCTGGTATTATTCTAGATTATGCGCTTTTTGGTGCCGTGGCCCAAATGCGTTATACTGAACCGGTAGCAACTTTGGACGCAGATGTTCTTGTTCTTCTTAGCGGAGACACTGGAATAGACGCTCTTGGACCGATTTACAATTTTTGTAAAAAACGCGGCCATGTGCCCGAAGGTGAGGCCATCCTTGTCGGTAACTGGCCTGTTCAATTTATTCCGGTATTCAGTCTGCTGACCGAGGAGGCTGTTCGTGAAGCAGAGACAGGCGAAATTGCCGGTACAGCAGTTCGGGTTGTCAGAGCGAATCATCTTGCAGTAATTGCTCTTAGCGTCGGACGCCCAAAAGATCATTTGCGTATCCTCGCTTTGATCGAGGCGGGGGCGGTTCATGAGAAAGAAATGCAGGAGCTGGCCGCACGACATAATCTAACGCCCCGATGGATTGTTTTTAAAAGGAGGTTTTTAGATGGATGACCTAAAGGCGCTGTTTGAACGCCAGGCGAAATGGCAGCGTTCTCGGGCAAGGCTCTCCTGGACGGAAAAGCTGCGTATGGCCGAAATACTACGTGAAGCCGCTATCGCAATGGGATCAAACCAAAGGAAATCTAAAATGATAGCAGACAATGAAACCAAAGACCTTAAAGAGGATTACGCTTGAGAAGAATTTTTTAAAGGTTTTTAATGAAAACCCGATTAAACTCATGATTTGTTGCCAACAACCTCCTAATATTACCAGTCAAGATCCTCATAAATCATTTCACGGATTTTTTCCCAGGAAATCCCCTCCATGTGAGCCTGTAATCCGTTTCCTTTAAATGTGACCTTACGAAGGCGAAAGTCGCTTTTGTGTTTTCGATCTGAAATAACCCACCGGAGACCTTCCTCAATGAGGTCTTTCACGGTTGTTTTTTCAATTCTGGCGATTTTTAGTGCCTCTTCATGAAGGCATCAGATATATTAATGGTTGTTTTCATGTGTACGTAGTATATCCATATTTAAATACGTATTTCAATGAAAATTGTTTTCCGCGATCAATTAATATTCCACAACGTATAAAACGCAATATGTTGCCAATTCGCAATATATTGCGTTTTTTTGTGATGCACTCTGGGCGCTCTCCGATGGATATAATCACGATATTTTGTTTTAATACATATGGTTATAAGATTTAACACAAAACTAACATTATTTGGAATAAAGTTTGCACCTTATTTCTGTCTCAACCATCGATTTTCCAAGGGAGGCAGACATGGTCGGACTGGAAATACAGGTTCAGTTGACAAGAGAAAAGCGAAAGGAGTTTTTACAGGCGTTTGAATTTCTGGTGTGTAAATCGAGTGAATGCATTGGTCAATATCTTTACGAAGACTTGGGTAAAGACAACCGGTTCCTTTGGATGGAACGGTGGACGAATTCAAAGGCGCTGGAGGCACATTTAAAATCAGATCACTTTCGATCGATGATGGGCGCCATCGAGGTGTTGGGAGAGCTGGAAAACCTGCAGCTGGTGCAATTTAGAGCGCCGCCGAATAATTTGTGATGAATTTAACTGGCTATAACTGAATACGAATGCCATTAACTGTCAATTAAGTAAGGAGAATCGTATGCGATGTAAAATTCTTTTAACATTAGTTTTGTTGCTGGTCCTTTCAAGCCCTTTTAATTGTATCGCCCAGGAAAAAGGCGGCGAGGACCTGGCCGCAAAGACGCAGAACCCTGTGGGGGCCATGTACAGCCTGCCATTCAAGTTTACCTTCGATTATGGCGCAGCCAACGGCGAAGCCACTTTCTTGAACATTCAGCCGGTGATTCCGGTAACTGTTGGCGACTGGAACCTGATCAATCGTGTGATTGTGCCACTTATCGACACGCCCGGTCTTGTCACGGGAACGCCCGAAATTCCGAATCCTGTTCCGGGCGATGGTGCCACCGGGCTCGGGCGACATCAACTATTCGTCTTTCGTTTCACCGGCTGAGCCCGGCAAGGTCATCTGGGGTGTCGGCCCCTCAATCATGATGGATACCGCCACAGATGACCAGTTGGGCTCCGGCAAATGGAGCGCCGGTCCCACAGCAGTCGTCCTTATCCAACCCAAGCCGTGGACACTCGGCCTGCTCGGCCGGCAGATCTGGTCTTTTGCGGGTGATTCCGACCGTGCAAGCGTCAATCAACTGCTCCTTGAACCTTTTATAAATTACAACCTTGATAACGGCTGGTATTTGATCACCGATATGATCCTTACCGCGAACTGGCAGGCGGATTCCAGTAATCGCTGGACCATACCGCTGGGCGGTGGCGTGGGTAAGATGTTTGCCATCGGCAGTCAGAAAATGAATACAAAGCTTGAAGCCTATTACAATGTCGAAAAACCGGATGGCGCCCCTGACTGGTCCCTGAGCTGGACGCTCCAGTTTTTGTTCCCCAGATAAAATTGCTGCGCGAATTTTATATGACGCGGCTGCGCCGCTTGATGAATGCAAACCAACTTAGAAATTGTAAAAGTGAACATAGTTGCTAACCCAAAGATAATAAGGAGGATCGAAAAATGAAAAGAATGATTTCATGGAAAACGTTTACTGTGGCAATGGTGGCCGTGTTGGGGCTGTGCCTGGCTAGCCCGGCAGCCTTTGCGGCAAAAGACAAACCCAACATCCTGGTTATCATGTCCGATGATGTGGGCATCACCAATATCAGCGCCTACAGCCGCGGATTGGCGGGATACCAGACTCCCAACATCGACCGCATCGCCAACGAAGGCATGCTGTTTACCGACTACTATGCCGAGCAGAGCTGCACCGCCGGGCGCTCGGCCTTTATCACCGGCCAGCACCCGGTGCGCACCGGCCTGACCAAGGTCGGCTTGCCGGGCGCAGAAATCGGCCTCCAGCCGGAAGATCCGACCCTGGCCGAGTTGCTGAAAAACCACGGTTACGCCACCGGTCAATTCGGCAAGAACCATCTGGGTGACCGCAACAAGTTCCTGCCCACTGTCCACGGTTTTGACGAGTTCTTCGGCAACCTCTATCACCTCAATGCCGAGGAAGAGCCGGAGAATCCGGACTATCCGAAAGATCCTGAATTCAGAAAAAAATTCGGTCCCCGCGGCGTTCTTGACTGTGTAGCGACGAATAAAGACAGCGGCGAAGAAGACCCCCGTTTCGGTCCGATGGGCAAACAGAAGTGCACCGATACCGGTCCGTTGACCAAAAAGCGCATGGAAACGGCCGACGAGGAGTTTCTGGATCGCACCATGAAGTTCATTAAAAAGAATACCAAGGCTAAAAAACCATGGTTTGCCTGGGTGGCCACGTCACGAATGCATTTCTACACCCACCTGAAAAAAGAGAGTGAAGGCGTGACCGGACTGGGCATCTTTGCCGACGGCATGGTGGAACACGACGGCCAGGTTGGACAACTGCTGGATCATGCTGGATCAACTGAAAATCGCTGATAATACCATCGTCATCTATACCGTGGACAACGGCCCGCACTACAACGAGTGGCCGGACGGTGGTATTTCTCCCTTCCGTGCCGAGAAGAACACCAACTGGGAGGGAGCCTACCGCGTGCCCGGACTCGTACGCTGGCCCGGAAAGATCAAGCCGGGACGGGTCTCCAACGAGATCATGTCCTTACAGGACTGGGTACCGACCCTGATGGCGGCTGCGGGTGAGCCGGACATCAAGGAGAAACTGAAAAAAGGCCACAAGGCTAACGGCAAGGACATTCAAAGTGCACCTGGACGGGTACAATTTCTTACCGTATCTGACCGGCAAAGAAGAGAAGGGGCCGCGCAAGGAGTACTTCTACTTTGCTGATACGGGGCAAATGGTTGGTTTGCGTTACAATCAGTGGAAATTCGTATTTGCCGAACAGCGCTCAAAAACCTGGCGCGTATGGACCGAGCCGTTTGTGACTCTGCGCATCCCGAAAATATTCAACTTGCGCAGTGATCCGTTTGAGCGTGCCGATACCGATTCGAACAACTACGACACCTGGTGGATACGACGTGTATTTCTTTTAGTCCCGTCGCAGACAGTCGTGGCCGAAGCGCTTTCCACCTTTAAAGAGTTTCCGCCAAGGCAGAAACCGGACAAGTTTAATGTCGAGGACGTTCTGAAGAAAATGAAAGAGTCCGCCAGCAAAACAGGAAATTAGTCGATAAACAGGCAGCGCACCTCAACAGGCCGCTGCCTGTATCCATCATACAACTTTCAGCGGGTTAACTGTGCACGGACAGATAGCGGTTCGAATAAATAAAATCCGCTAAATAAAAGAGGACGAAAAATGAAAAGAATAATTTCATGGAAAACGTTTACTGTGGCTGTGGTGGCCGTGTTGGGGCTTTGCCTGGCTTGCCCGGCAGCCTTTGCGGCAAAAGACAAACCCAACATCCTGGTCATCTGGGGCGACGACGTCGGCTACTGGAACGTCAGCGCCTACAACCAGGGGATGATGGGCTACGAGACGCCCAACATCGACTCCGTGGCAAAGGAAGGGGCGCTCTTCACCGACTGGTACGCCCAGCAGAGCTGCACCGCCGGGCGGGCGGCCTTCATCCTCGGCCAGCACCCCTTCCGCACCGGTCTGCTCACCATCGGGATGCCCGGCTCGGACCAGGGGATCGGCGACGAGATGGTGACGCTCGCCACGCTCCTCAAGCCCCACGGCTACACGAGCGGGCAGTTCGGCAAGAACCACCTGGGCGACCAGGACAAACATCTGCCGACGGTCCACGGCTTCGACGAGTTCTTCGGCAACCTCTACCACCTCAACGCCGAGGAGGAGCCGGAGGGCTACTACTACCCGAAGGATCCCGAGTTCAGGAAGCAGTTCGGCCCCCGCGGCGTGATCCACAGCTGGGCCGACGGCAAGGGCGGCCAGAAGATCGAGGACACCGGGCCCATGACGAAAAAGCGCATGGAGACGGCGGACGACGAGTTCGCCGACGCGGCGATCGACTTCATCGAGCGGGCCCACAAGGCCGACAAGCCCTTCTTCACCTGGGTGACCACGACGCGCATGCACGTCTGGACCCACCTCAGCAAGGAGTGGGAAGGCAAGAGCGGCATCGGCCTCTATCCCGACGGCATGCTCGAGCACGATGACGACGTCGGCCGTATCCTCGCCAAGCTCAAGGAGCTCGGCATCGACGACAACACCATCGTCTTCTACTCCACCGACAACGGCGCCGAGACCTTCACCTGGCCCGACGGCGGCACCATCCCCTTCCACGGCGAGAAGGGAACGACCTGGGAGGGCGGCTTCCGCGTGCCGTCCTTCATCAAGTGGCCCGGTGTCATCAAGCCGGGAACGAAGCTCAACGGCATCGCCTCCCACGAGGACATGATCCCCACCCTGCTGGCGGCCGTCGGAGAGCCGGATATCAAGGAAAAGCTCAAAAAAGGGCACACCGTAGACGGCAAGAAGTACAAGGTCCATCTCGACGGCTACAACCTCCTGCCCTGGTTCAAGGGAGAGGTAAAGGATTCACCCCGCAAGGAGATCATGTACTTCGACCAGGTGGGGAACCTCAACGCCATCCGCTACAACAACTGGAAGGTCCACTTCGCCATTCTCGAGGGGAACATCGCCTCCGCCGTTCGCGTCCAGACGGCGTGGCCGAAGATCATCAACCTGAGGGCCGACCCCTTCGAGAGGGCCTGGCACGAGTCGGAGATGTACCTCCGCTGGATGGCCGAGAACATGTGGCTCTTCGTGCCCGCCCAGGTCTTCACCAGGCAGTGGCTGGCGTCCTTCAAGGAGTTCCCGCCGCGGGGCGGCACCACGCTGGGCATCGACGGCGTCATCAAGCAGCTTGAGAATCCGGCATCGCGGCAGTAGTTTTAATCAGCAGAGGCAGCGGGCGGCATGGTCAACGTGCCGCCCGCCGCCTCGAAAGAAAGGCAGGGGACAAGGCCTTCAAGGTCCGCAATGTACAAAACAGGTGCCCATTGACTCCGAAGGGACCTGTCGGGTTAAAGTAAAGAACTCGGAACCGCCTTGGCATGATGGAAATTTTTGTATATATTGTTGTCAAAATTCGTTGAAAAATGACGACAAGGTGATCAAATGATCCATAGATGTCGAATAGCGAGAGCCTTCACCGCGATGTGTACGGACTTAATTGCTTTTACATTGAAAATTGGGAATGTCAATCCCAATTTTCAAGGAGACTAAGGAAATTATAT
>CAVVZC010000026.1:0-63741 GCA_963752565.1 uncultured delta proteobacterium
GGCAAGAGTACCAGGATAAAATCAAGTCTTTATTTTCGATTTATTTTAGGCAACACTCCTCCTGTGCCAGTCTATACCGGCTTTTTTCAAAACTTTATTGAACCGATCTCAACCATCACAGTTTCAGATATTCGAAGTTCAGCATAACAGGTGGTAAACCCTGCCCATAGTGCCCGACTTTGGCAATCTGGTATGACGAGATCTCTAGAATACTTCCAGGATCAGAGTACCTTGGAGCCATAATCGATGGTCGGACGGACAGGGTTGGCACTCTTGCCAGAGCCGTCAATGACATCCATCTATCTGTGGAGCACTGCGGCAGATAACACGTAGCCATCCTGTCCGCCAAACTCACGAAAACCTTTAACTGCAAAGGTTAAGTCCAGTTTGAGTCGGGCTTATAATTTGAGTTTTATATCATATAACTCCTGTACAATCCGTCGCCATTGGCCCAAAGGTCGGTCTTTCGAAAAGGCGGCTTTAAGCGCGCCGAGTTTTTTCCATTTGCCACGAAGATAAGGCCAAGTCATAAGATAGTAGCTGGCCCGCTCTTCCAGTTTGGCCTCAGCTTTCCGGAGTCGGTATGGCAGATAAATTTGAGACGTGCGCATTAAACACATTGCCATACGCAGATATCGACGACCAATGCCAAAGTCGGCATGTTGTCCGGATGCGTCACGACGTTTGTAGTCGGCCATCAAATCTTCGGGACCATGTAATCCTAAGTGCAAGGCCGACTTGACAACATAATCTTTGAGAATACGATTGCAGCGTTTTGCAACTTTACCGGTATATGTTTTACCCTCAGGACCACCGGACTGTTTGACCCGGGGAATAATACCTGAGTATGAAACCAGATTGTTTAATGGTTTTTGTTCATTTGGATCTCCAATTTCAGCGGTCACTCCGGCTGCCAGAACAATACCAATTCCTCGAACACTTGTCAGGAATGCACCTTGTGTTTGTGCCAGGTTCACTGCAATCTCCCTCTCCAGCTGCTCAATGCTTTCTTTCAAACACCGTAAATGTTTGACGTGTTGAGCCAGGGAAAGCTGCAATGTATCAATATACTCAACTGGTGTATGGAGGACCTGTGCAGCGTATTGCTGAAGTTTATCAGCGGTTTTTTCAGCCTTCGAAGTGCCGAACCGTTTCAGGATTTCAATGAGCTTTTCTCGTTTGCGTCGACGGATCTGTTTTGGGCTGAAACGATCCTCCATCAGATATAATGAACTACTGGTGAACGGTACTATGCCGGTTTTTCGCTCGTCCAGAAAACCGGGAAAAAGCCGATCGACAACTGTATGAATTCTGTTACGCACTTCCGTTGACATAACAACCAGCTTTCGCCTATGGCGAACCAGTGTCCGAAGGTTACGATATATACCAGACTGAGTAGGACAACAGTTTGCCCTGCAACTCAAAAGCATTGTGGCAATACCCATTAGATCCAAGCAATCGGTACTGGCTTGTAAATTTGCCCGCTGCTTTTTAGCATCATGTGCATTAACGCCGGCAACCAACCACCCTTTGGAACGTAAAGTATTTACAAAATTTTCTGCATATGAATTTGGATCTTCACCGCCAAAGAAAATATGATTCTTTTTTATGCCACGCCGTCGGCAAGAGCGAGTTGCTTGATCAACTAAGTACTTCACGCCGTCTGGAGAGTTTTTAACCGAAAATGGCTTGCGTAGAATGTCGCCGTAGCCGTTACAAAACATGACAACATGATCCTTTTTCGCAAAGTCGATAGGAACGCACATCACTTTTGCGCTGTTTCCAGCTTTCTCAAAAAGACTAAGTAGTTCTTGACTTCGGTTTTGATAAATGTTTCTTTTTTTCATGGTGAAGCTCCTTTCATGTTTCTGCAGCTGCTTTATTGCAGACTGCCCCTAAATTATGCCACCGGTGAAAGCCGGATGGCTAATTAAACAGGGGAGCTTCACCTTTTTTTCATCTATAGCGCCTGATTTTTAATTTTCATATCGCCGAGAGTTAGAGTTGGGGAGACGAGCGAGCTCACCTATAAGGCTCGCTCGCCTCCCCAACATCTCCCTCTCAGAAAGGTACCAGATAACACAACATTCAAATTCGGTTATAAATCTTCAATTTTCGGAAATGCATGACTCAGGAACGGAGTTTCGCATTTTCAACATAAGAGCCGACCCTCATGGAGAATTAACCGATTTATTCAATTGAGATCGATACAGTGTGAAAACAATCAACTAATCTATAAAACCCTTTTCTTTATTCCTAGGTGAAAATTTATGAATAGTAAGAAAGCCTTTAAGCTTTGGGCAGTCAATGTTTTGTCTTTTATTCTTTTTATTTTGTTAAGCATCACCGGTCTGTTAAACTGGTTTGTATTACCCAGAGGATATGAAGCAAGGGGAAGTGTATTAGTTTCCATCAGACATTTCCTTATTACAATCCATGAATGGACTGCATTGATATTTATGGTCACGATTGCAATACATATAATTTTTCATTGGAAATACATAAGATCCAATTTGAAAAAATACATTATCATGAAATAAAATGCATTGTTAAAGAGATGAGAATGTTTGGCCGGTGATTCATGCTGGAAACCATAATAATCACAATAGTAATATGCTTTATTGTATTTGAGCTGATTGAACATGTATTTATCCCGTTATTCTGGTTCATTTTAAGAGGAAGGAAGACGTCTATTTATGGTGTGATGGGCATGGTTGGAAAAGTTGTCGAAATTAAACGATGGGACAAAACCGAAGGCCAAGTTTTGGTCAACGGAGAGCTATGGAAGGCTGTTTGTGATGTCCCATTACCACAAGGTAGTAAAGCGGTGATACTTGATATTGAGGGGATTACATTAAAGTTGAAGCCTTACGAAAATTAATAAATAGTAGTGATTTTGAATAAGAATCATAAATGGATCGCTTTTTGATTTTTTGTGAATTTAGGATATATGTAATCGAAATGAACTAATCAAAAGTAGTTGTTATGGCAAGTTATATTCAATTTTCGGGGCATGGAGATTTGAGGCACAAGTCAATTCACCTTAATTTTCTTACGCTGCGCTCCAGAAAATCAGGTCATTTTAGTCGTTATGTATGCTGATAAATGAAATTAAATACAGACTGGGCGAATTTATTATCATAGAGCATAGTGGAGTTTTGCTAACTTGTGTGACGCATATTGCTTTGGGAGCCCAACGAAGCGGGAGATGCTTTATTATTGGCAATCTTCTTGTAATTGGACCTTGGGACCGTGAAGAGGCTGGCCACTTGAAATTGGAGTTCCATGAACATTTAATGAAATTGCCAGCATGGAACAAGACCCGTTATTATTGTTTTGCTTCCAGCCTTCGGAAAGTTGGCACTGAGCAAAGCCTTACAAGTTATTTAACAGAGCAGCTATCTATCGACAAAATTGGAATGGAAGCTGTCAACATCACTGTACCAAGCACATTCCGACTCGATCGATACAAAATTACTGTCGGCGAAAACAGCATCATTTCATGGCAAACCATAGGAGAATTGAACAGAACGATAGGCGGAAGATGTTTTACCGAATCAGGAATCCTTTTTATAGGTCCTAAGGAAAATGAATTAGATGAAGGCCAAAGCAGAAAAATATTTTTTAACGAGCTCAAACTGCTGCCGCAATGGGATAAAACTTTTGCATGGGGACACTATGGATCTCTCAGGATTTGCGAGGAATCAAAACCACGGAAATCTTATAAGGCTATTTGGAAGCCGGAGTATATGAAGACTTATATAACTAACAATATGCCATTTCTTCAGAGTCAAGAATTCCGAAAAGAAAGGAGCTCAGAGCTCAAAGTATCAGTCTTCGAGTGGTTAAAAATGGCGTGGCATCGTATTGTTGAGTGGAAAGTTTGGGGACGTTTAACGAGTCTGATTATAGCAGGTATTTTCTTTGGATTGCGTATTTTTATGTTCATTGTTGAAAAAATTGCGTTTTTATCCCAAAGGATAATAGAACGTTTTCGCAAACATCGTTCAAAATAGGCGTGTATTGTCATGCACCGGAATAAATTCATCATGCTGAAAAGCTGCTTTTTGTTAATTTCAATTTTCCACGACGCTTTTGCTGATCATGACAATGACCGTGAAAAACACGAAGGCAAATATCTTACGCCCGTAAACAATGAAACATTCATTCAAGAATGGGCGTTACCGATATCTGCTATGTATCTTGAATCTGAAAGTTGCTTTAGAAGTTGTGATATCGTTTTTCAATAGGGCAAATCCATTTTACAGGGTTTGCCTTTTTTGCATTTTTGTAGGAAATAGGATATCTGTAATCAGGAAGAATTGGCTTCAGGTTGTGCTTTTGGCAAGATATCTGTACTTTTTATGATTTCGGTTATAAATTTTCACTTTCGGGAAATTGAAGATTTGAGCATAAAATCATTAGTTTTCGCCTCACTCACTTATTCCACATATTGTTTTTTTTTCGAATAAGTTCAAACAACTTTCCTATAGACCGCCGATAATAATTCAGTTTGCCCTTTAATACCTTCTTGATCTTATTCCCCTATTATGGCCTGAAAAATAGGTAAAACATTTCATAGATTTTATTTAGTTTATCACACAATCTCAAATGCTTTTATATGAATTAGAACTACTACCCTCAGACAGCAATTGGCATAAATTGTTGATATTTAATGTATTTTACGCAGCCATTTTTAACGGCCTATTTCAATTGATTAAAATAGTATTGATGCTTTTTTGGTATGTTTCTTGCTGTAATAAAGGAAGCAAATAGCTATAAAGGGGTGAATTACTGATAACAAAAAAAGCGCTTGTCATTCTAATAATTGTTTTTGCAATCTTTTTGCAGCCATGTGTCTCTATCGCTAAATCTGATTATAAATTTTATTTTTTTGGTGTAAATTTAAAATCTTTCAAAGATAGTAACTGGTTGATGGTAGCAACAGGTGTCGTAACATCTATCCTGGCTCATGAACTGGGACATGCTTTATATCTTAAGTCGCAAGGGAAAAATTTTAATCTATCAACATCTTTATTAGGATTTGCTGTTCACACGAACGATTATCTGACAGAAAAACAGTATCGTAATTTCGGTCTGTCGGGATTTGCATTTCAAGCAGGCATTGGAACATTACTTACAACATTCGAAAGCACTAAGAATTATGATTTCACCAAAGGTTGGGTGGTCATGAATAACACTCAACTTTGTACTTATGAACATAGAAGACATGATATCGAGAATGATTTTGCACTGATTGAAAGAGGTAATGGTGATAAGAGATTGAATTTTGGTGTCTTAGCCAGCATAAGTCAATATAATCTCACAAGAATAGAAATTCCTAACCCTATACCTTTTTATTCCGCTGATATTGAAAAAATAAGGAGAGCACCATCTACTTGGTATTTTGACACCGTCTTCATCGATAAGCAGGCCGAACTGATTTCTTGGGTACTTCCAAAAGAAAATGAACTCTTTCCGAAACAAGTTGTGATGTACGACACCGGCTATCTCTCGCTACACCGAAAATATGATAAAAAACTGTTTATAGCTTCATCCCCATATTGAAAAAGAACTTCTGATTATTCTCAATGACCACACAAAAAGGTCAACCATAGATAGGTACTGGAAACCACACGAATCGGACCTGTTTCAGTTTTTATGCTTAATCCACCGGATTTTTAAAAGCCTCAGACTAAAGATCACTGCTATATATCTTGATTCTTGAAGCCGGTTCAAAAGTTGTGATATCATACTCAGAGAATCGAACTTTCAACTAATGTATCAGTTCCCTTGCTAACCACTAATAATCAGAAAATTTCAAAAATTTGTGTGTGAGGGTTTATGCATATATATGAAGGTCATTAGCTGAGTCCATAGTCCCCATCCACCAGACGCCCCCCCGGGTCATTCATTTTTATTTGACATCCAAACATTTTTACCATATTGAATTAATAGTTATTCTCTTTCCGGCAGTTCGTCTATTTATTATATCACTTCTATTGTGTAACACCTTATTCTACTGACCTCATTTCTGATTCTCACCATCTTATTATGATTTTTCTTATCAAAAATTTCTATAGCCATTTAATCTTTGTTTATGAGGTTCAAAATGGAGAAGCCACTCAAAATTTGCTTATACCGCTCCTGATAAAGCATTGCTGTTCTATTAGGAGCATTAATCTAAAGTCTTGGTCGGACATATTCCTTTACCCTACGACAAAAAGAGGTGAACCATGAATAGAATAATTTTGTCATATTTACTTGCATTGATTCTTCTCGTTGCGTTCGTTCCTGCCGCTAATGCCGATATGGCCAAGGAAGGTAGCGGACAATACAAAGGTGTCTTTAGTTATACAACCAAGGCAATTCCTATGGGAAAAGAGCGGCTTCAAGTGACCTATGAAGCTGTAGGTTTGGTCGTAGATGCTCCCGCTGAAAGCCCCTTTTATAACTCAACGTTTTACGTGATTGGAGCACTGCACGCAATTAAAGGCGTTTATAAAGACCATAATGGTTTTATTCGTTATACATGTCCCAATGGCGACAATATTTTTGCAACCTATATAGGCAGTGGAGAATTTGGTGTTGGCAAAAAGGTCACTTACACTTTAGTCGGCGGTACAGGTCAATGCGCTGGCATAGAGGGGGGAGCGGAACTTTCTGGGGGAAAAGGTTTTCCTCGTCCCACTAAAGACGTGAAAATAGGCATGAGCGTGGGAAAAGTTCATTGGAAAATACCCCAAAAGAAAAAATAGTCGCATTTTGGTTATCATTCCTTTAGGCAGGGTCAGCAATGGCTCTGCCTTTTTATTATCCGACCTTTAATAGCCACGTTCACCGATGGTAATTTTTATCAGCTTCCCGTTTCTAAACCTGAGGTAATGAATTAACCGGGTACGGCCGAAATTATAATACCACTCCTCAATCTTTACCAAGGTCTTGACCAGAAAGGGTTCTCTGCTCCATTCATAATCGTCTTTGGAGTAAGCCGGGGAGTGAAATTCTCTCATAATCCGTTCCTCTACCCATTCTTCCTGGTAATGCGGCACACCACATTCGGAAATCACCTTTGATTTTATGTCGCCAACTGTTATCAGGCGATTACCGCACCTCAGCCCGTTTGCGTAAACCTGGATTGAAGATCCGAAAACAAGCGAAAATATAATCAGAAGATATGCTGGTGTTAATTTCATTGTATCGTTTTATAAAAAATATACTATGTCATAAGAAATGCCGATTTTATAACCCTTTTGTTTGTTAGACGCTCATGGAGTATAAAGGTTTACTGGTTTGAGGGAAATTTCGAAGAGTTTCTGTCTATTTGAGGATAGCTTGCCTTATTGCTTTTTCGTGAATTTTACGATATATGTAATCCGCACGAACTAACTTCGGGTTGTTGTTTTGGCAAGGTACCTGAAATCTGAATACATCACATTTTAGACCCTTCTGTATATCATGACAAGTTACATGATAAGCAGAGCTGTACAATAACTGGTTATTCATCTTTAAAACATGAATCGCAAACTAACGACAAAAACTGGCATTGCTAGAATTTGGGCCGCCTTCTTCTATTCTTTAAATGGTCTGCGATTCGCAATTTTTAATGAAGCAGCATTTCGTCAAGAGGTATGCATAGTCGTCGTTCTTTTGGTTGTTCTCTTGTTTTTGCCTTTATCTCTTTTGTGGAAAGGGTTACTCTTTTTTGCAACGACATCTGTACTTGTTGTAGAGCTGCTGAATTCGGCAATTGAGTCGGTTGTGGATATGGCGTCTCCAGAATATCATGACCTTGCTAAGCGGGCGAAAGATCTCGGTAGTGCTGCAGTATTGGTTAGCATTGTTTTTGCCATAGTATTGTGGGGTGGTGCCATTTTCATAATTTTTCGGGGTTAGCCGAAGTAACAAAAGGAAATAGTTCTTGAAAACCGTTTTAATATGGGTTTCCTTGCAATTGTGTAATGCATAAAACATCATGGGCTCGGACGCCCTAATCCGTCGAACCTGTGGCGGGAAAAACCCCCGCCGTCTTTCGTGCGCCGGCTATGCTGAACGCTACAGATACCTTCTGAGACTGTCTAAAAACTACAAAAGTATGATTTTGGAGCTTTTAACTATCTGACTTTACTAGATCCGAAATTAGAAAAAAGGACAGAATTGGGCTTTTTCGACAGTCTTGCTATGTATCTTAAATCTGAGAGTAGCCTTTAATAGTTGTGATATCATACTCTGAAAATTGAACTGCAAAGGGATGTATTGACCCGCCTCTCTATCCTGTCAAATCAAGTATAGGTAAGGACAGTTTTACCCTTCTAACACGGCTGCTTGTAGCCATTATTTTCCGTTTTAAATTTTCGGCTTAACCGCCCTCAAAAAGCGAGTTCTGAATAATATCAATTCAATTACTTCACATGTGCGGTAAACTATTTTAGCCCTTGAGCGTCTATAATGAAAGAAGGGGTTCGAAAAAAGGAAGCGAAATAAAAAGGATATTGCCCTTGTGAAAAAGACCATTATGTTAAAAACAAAACAGGGATTTTATGTGAATCAGACATAAGCAGCCTAAAGGCGTCTAAAAAAAGTCGTGTGATTCTCTGGAGAGAGAAAATGAAAAAATATCATTTAGTTATATTATCACTGACTTTATCTTTCTTTCTTATCTCGTGCGCTCACTATCCCCCAGATCGATACAATACCCAGGTAGGGGCTGCAGTAGGTGCCGGTACGGGCGCTCTTATTGGCCAGGCAATTGGAGGCGATACTCAGAGCACCCTAATCGGACTGACTGCAGGAACCATTCTTGGGGCCTTGGTCGGTAATGCGGTAGATCAAGATTATCAGGCAGCCAGAGATGCAGCCCAGTATGGCAAGCCTGTAATTTATTATGATAAAAACGGACACGCCGTTGAAGCCATTCCTGAGGGAACGAATGACCGCAATTGCCAGAAAGTACGGAAGAGGATTTGGGAGAATGGAAAGTTGGTAAAGGAAACGGTTGAAGAAGTCTGTAGTCCTCCGGCTCCAGTGGTCCGGTATTACCCCGCTCCACCCCCACCTGCTTATTACTACGGGTGGCTGGGATGGCCTGTCTTCCCTCATTTTTCTTTTTACTATGGGCGGCCATACTACCACGGTCACTACCGACATGGTTATTACCGGCCTCGTCACTACCGACATGGTCATTACCGGCATCGTCGTCACGCCTACCATCGTGGTCGGCATCGCTGGTAAAGAGGGGTATTCAAGAGCAGTAGGGGCTAAGCCTTTATACTGATTTGACACCTACCTATGATAATAGGATGATGGGTTTTGGCTGAAAACCTGTCCTTTCTGCTACACAAATATCATCTCTAATAAAAATCGTGTGATATCGTTTTTCAATAAGGGCAAATCCATTTTGGGGAATTTGCCTTTTTGATTTGACATGTAAACTTCATCATAGTATTTTAAGCATTATAAATTCTCTCTTGATATCATACAGTTATCTCATCTCAGTCGCCATTGTGGAACATCTATAATTGTGTTGACCTTATTCTCCATTAGCACCTTATAAACTAATATAGTTTTTTTGATTTATCATTTCAAAAATTTTACATCCATTAAATTTTGGTTTACATTGGAGAAGCACCTTAAATTGTGCATGTCGTTCTTTTAGGGGAGCCCTTAAAAAAAGATGGAGGTGATATCATGCCAACTTATATAACTTTAGTGAACTATACGCAAAAAGGCATAGAGAATGTAAAAGAAAGTCCCCAGCGCCTTGAAGCCGCTAAACAAGCATTTCAAGGAATGGGCGCTGAGCTAAAAGAATTTTACTTGGTTATGGGCCGGTACGACATCATTCTCGTGACGGAAGCGCCAAATGATGAAACTGTTGCGAAGATAGCCTTGACACTTGGTTCCCTTGGGAGTGTACGGACTGAATCTTTTCGGGCTTTCAAAGAAGATGAATACCGAGAAATTGTTTCTTCCCTACCTTAATGATTTGGGCGATAGGACATTATTAATTTAAAAGGGCCCCCTATCAAACTTTAATTTAGGTTGAGTATAAAAATATCCATAAGGGAAATCGAAGATGATATGCAGAGAATATGTTTTCGCTTGTATTTTGTTACTTGCTGCTTGTTCATTTGCCGCTAAATCAGCGGACAACAAATCTGTCGATGAATATAGGCCGAACAAAAAGATTTCAAACAATTTAGGAATGGAGTTTGTTTACATAACACCTGGAACCTTTCTGATGGGAAGCCCCTCAGATGAACCTGGCCGGACTGATGATGAAAAACTACACCGGGTAACCTTAACGAAAGGTTTTTACATGCAGACTACGGAAGTGACTCAAGGGCAGTGGAAAGCAGTGATGAAGAATTATCCGCCTTATTTAAGGATGTGCGGGGATGATTGCCCGGTAGAACGTATATCCTGGAACGATACACAAACCTTTATTCACAAATTGAACGAGCTAACGGGTAGTGGTAACTACAGACTTCCGACTGAGGCGGAATGGGAGTATGCTGCAAGGGCAGGTAGCACAACAGCCTTTGCAAATGGAGGAATATCAGTGCTCGATTGCAGTCACGATTTGCTTTTAGATGAAATTGGATGGTATTGTGGTAATTCAGCAAGTTATCCACATCATCCTGTTGCCCAGAAGAAACCCAATGCTTGGGGTCTGTATGACATGCACGGCAGTATTTGGGAATGGTGCCGAGACTGGCATGCTAATTATCCTTCGGGTTCCATTACAAATCCTATTGGTCCATCTATCGGTACGGAAAGGGTATTGCGGGGTGGCGGCTTGGCCGATGCTACTAGAAGCTGTCGTTCGGCGAATCGGTTCAGTCTCGAGACTGACATCAGGTACGACTATATCGGTTTTCGTCTCGTGAGGATTCCTTAGTTTTTGATTTAGATTAGTTATCCCTCCCATCCAGAAACAACGGTGTAATTTTTATATCATAAGTGTCTTTACATTTAAACCATTCTGACTAAACGGAAACCCAGTCGGTTGCTGCGACGGCCCGGTGAACTGAGGCTGCGTGATGCACATCTGCAATACCAGCCCTCGCTTCCCCAGTCGCCACCCCGCAGCACCTTGGCCAATCCTGATGAAGGGCCTAAAGGAGCGTTTGAAGGACTTTGAGAATAATATTTTCTTTCAAACCAGTCCTGACACCATTCATGGACGTTTCCATGCATGTCATAAAGTCCCCATGTATTCGGCTTTAATTGACCGACTGGATGGGTTTCACCTGCTGAATTTTTTCTGTGCCAGGCGTATTGGCTTAATACATTAGCATCACTGCCAAAACCATAAGAACTTTCTGAACCTGCTCTTGCCGCATATTCCCATTCAGCCTCAGTTGGAAGACGATATTTATTTGTTTCTTCTTTAGTGTTCAGCTTTTGGATAAACACTTCTATATCATTCCATGAAATCCTTTCAACCGGTCTTATGTCATCCTTAAATTCACTTGGATTATTATTCATCATCTCAGACCACTGCGCTTGAGTGACCTCAAATTTACCCATAAAAAATGCTTTGCTGATTTTAACCAAGTGTCGTGGGGTTTCATGATCCTCAGCTTGTTCAAGTTTTTTGTCTCCGCCCATTCTGAACGAACCCGACGGAATCAAAACAAGTTCCATACCTATACTATTGATTGTTGTATCCGGCATTTTTCCTGAATCATTCATGAAAAGTGTGTTTTCTGAAATGCTCTTTAGGATTTTAAACTGCGGCCTGTAAACATTATTTTTACTCTATATGGCCAATTTAATCAACACCATTTCCAAACAAGGTTTTAAAGTCGTCGGCCTTTTTAACACAAAGGCCCGAAGGCCCTCGGATCAGGTGAGCTCATCGTTATACACACTTTTTATGTCTGTTATGTATTCCATATTATAATGCCAGTTCAAAAGTTGTGATATCGTTTTTCAATGATCCTTTTAGATGTCTGGAATAGACATCAAATTGTTTATGCCTGTACTATTTGTAAAGTAGTTAATTAATTCTTTCTTTTTCCAGTTTGTTTTTCTGCAGGCATGGCCCAATCATCTCTGACATGGAACAAAGACCTTGTTCTATAATACATTGAATCGGCTGATATTTGGCCTTTGGTATCAGTATCGCATATTTCCAAAAATCCCAGAATTAATTATATCGCAACTTAAATGCTTGCTTTAAATCTGGACTTCTGGCAGAATTGTTACGAAACTCGCTGGTTGGGTATTTTCAATAAATCCCCATTTACTGAAGTTTTCGATTTAAATTGACAAAACCCAAAAAATGGGCATAAATGCTTTTAAATTATTCTTGATTTCTCTATACTACTTATCCTGGTCTTGATCTTGTTATTGGTTCGAATCCTGTTTCTCATCCGATTTTTCGCGCTTCATTGAAGAATTCGCATACCGATCTCCACTGTTTGAAGCCTTAAAGAGGAAGGTGCCATTATGGCAAAAGGTTTTGAACGAAAACTCTGTGCCATTCTCAGTGCTGATGTTCAGGGATACGGTCGCCTGATGGGCTATGATGAGGATAAAACCATCCGTACTTTGACTGCCTATCAGTGGCCCTTCTCATAATCTTAAAACACAAAGCCTTACATGACTGTTTGATATAAAAACAATAATATGATTTTATTTGCATTTATAAAATTATTGTTATTATTAATCAGTTATATAATTCCTGAGCCTCAATTTCAGTTGAAATTTACGTCCACGTGTTGAGTGGTTTATCAAATTTTGATTTTCTTTCTGCACGAATATAGGCTCTGGTTTTCCACCAATTTAAACCAAGATATTCAAAACATGAGGCACCGTTCAACAATTCAATGAATGAAAAAGCGGAGGCAGTTATGAAAACTACAATTCTTGGAATCCTAATCGGCGCATTCATATCGATAGTTTGCGTCATTGCGGCGGCTCAGGCCGAGATCAAGGTTGGTATCGCCGGGCCTTTGTCCGGCAGCTCACTCAATCTTGGCGAACAGCAGGAAATCGGCGCTCAAAAGGCGTTCGAACATCTGAATGACAAAGGCGGCCTCCTTGGCAAGGAGATTGTCGTCATTTCAGTGGACGATGCGTGTGAGCCGCGACAGGCCAAGGCGGTGGCGCGGCAACTGGTGAGCGAGGGCGTTGTTTTCGTCGTCGGTCACCTTTGTTCCGCCTGCTTCCCTTGCCGTCAGCAAGATCTATGAAAAGGCCGGGATCATCATGATCTCACCGGCTTCGACCAATCCCAAGGTTACCGATGAAGGGGGTCCCAATGTATTTCGGGTGATAGGCCGCGACGACCAGCAAGGCACGATCGCCGGCGACTACCTGGCCGACAATCACAGCAAAAGCAACATTGCGATCATCCACGACGGTCAAGCCTATGGCTTGGGCTTGGCAGAGTTTACAAAACGCCAGCTGAACAAACGCGGCGTTACCGAGGTTATGTTCGATAGTTACACCCCGGATCAAAAGGACTACAAGTCGATTGTAGACAAACTCGTCAATAAAAAAACAGATGTTCTCTATGCCGGCGGCTACCTAGACCGATATTGGAATTATTCTGCGTCAGGCCAAAAAGGAGCTGCCCAATCTTCGCTTGTTTTCTGGCGATGCGCTGGTGAATGTCCAGTTCCTGTTCGTCGCGGGTGAAGCAGGCGAAGGCACCTATTTTACCTTTGGCCCTGATATGCGCCTAAAGCCGGAGGCCGGAGACGTCGTTGCTGCCATTCGCGAAGAGGATGCCTACGAACCAGACGGTTATACCTTGTATAGCTACGGCGCTGTTCAGGCTTGGGCGCAGGCCGTTAAACAAGCGGGTTCCTTGAAACCGAGAGGCTGTCATCGATGCCTTGAGAGCAGGCAGCTTTGACACCGTGCTAGGTAAGATTGGCTTTGATGAGAAGGGCGACGTTACAGGTATCAGCACCTTCGTCTGGTATGTCTTCGGCAAGGAAGACTACTCACTGGTCAAATGAGCGGATTGACTAGTGTCTCACCCAGTTTCATCCAGGTGCCGTGACTCGTCAAGACGCAGGCCACAGGAATTGATGACGAATGGATGAGCCAAACAAATTTGCATCGATGGGCGTTCGAGGGCGACTGCTGCTTGCGTTTCTGGGAATTTCTATGTTCTCACTGGTCGCTGCGGCCTCTGGTTTGTATTCCCTATCGCAGGTTGGCGGCGCGCTCAACAAGATCACTGAGCAACGCGTGCCCGAAGCTCTGTCTTGGCTGGAGCTGTCACGGCGCGTGGAAAGCGTCGTGCGCGCGGCACCAGCCTTGTTGGTAGTGAAAACCGATAGCGCACGGATCGAAGTCTCGAACGAAATCGCCTCGCAAATCGCACAGCTTGAGCCGTTTCTGCAGCGCAGCAGAAGCTATGAGACAGAAGATGAAAAGACAGCAACGGCTGAAGTCGTGAAATTGTTCGCCGACATGACCGAAAATCTCGTTAGTCTGGATGAGCTTGTGAAAAAAAGGCTTTCCATTGTCGCGCTCGAAGAAAAACGGATTCGCGACCTATCCAGGGCCAATAGTATAGCCCAGCGAATGCTGTCGCCTGGTGAGCGCATACTCGGTGCCCAGATGGCGGATTGGAACAGGAATCAGGAAACGGCCAAAGCAAACCAATTGTCAAACGAAAAATCGGATCTTGTGAATTCGATAATGAGCTTGATTCCACAACAAAGGGCCGCGCTTCTGGTCGACTCAATTCACAACAACCTCCTGAAAATCACAGACGCTGATACCGCTGAACGTATTGATGTCTTGATATTTCCTCTGAAAAAATCTCTCAAGGAACTGTATGAGGTCTCTCTAGTCGTTTCAAAGCGCGCGAAAAGGCGTCTAGCGAAACAAGTCGCGATACTTGAGGGCCTAACAGTGGGCCCGAACAGTCTCTCGCTGATCAGAAAGAATGAATTGGCCGTCATCGCCCAGGCCGAAGAGCTCTTGGCTGTCAACGTGCGACTGTCAAAATTTCTGACCAACAGAGTAGACTTCTTGGTAAATAGCGCGAATTCGGATATTGAGAAAGCGAACCTCCAAGCTGCAGCGATCCAGGCGCTCAACCGAAATATTTTGATCGGCATCGCCGCTCTGAGTCTCGTGAGCTCCTTACTCATCGTGTGGCTCTATGTTGGGCGTAACCTGATTGCCAGACTAACCGCACTCAGCGATAGCATGCTCGCGATTGCCGGAGGCAACCTCAGAGCGCCTTTGCCGGAACCCGGCAGTGGTGACGAGATCGGCCGCATGGCAGAGTCCCTGGTCGTTTTTCGTGATACTGCGATCGAAGTTGAAGAAAACAATTTGCGCGACATTGAAACGGCACGTCGAAGGCTGGTCGATGCCATTGAAAATTCATCTGAAGGCTTCGCGTTCTACGATCCTGATGACCGTTTGGTGCTTTGTAACACCAGGTATAAGGAATTGCTTTACCCGAATACGGACATCGACATTGAACCGGGAACGGCGTTTGAAACGATCATTCGGGGAGCTGCCGAGAATGGACACATTGTTGACGCAGAGGGCCGTATAGACGAGTGGGTTGCAGACCGTTTGGCGTTTCATCATGACCCAGGTGAACCACGGATCCAGCAACGTAGTGGTGGTCAGTGGATTCTGATCACTGAACGCAAGACCGGGGATGGCGGAACTGTCGCAATTTACTCCGACATTACGGACCTGAAGCAGCGCGAAGAGGAGCTCACCACGAAGTCGAACGCTTTGGAAGAAACCAACAAGAGACTCAAAAAAGCCCAAGAACAAATCTCGAAGTACATTGATCCGAATATAACTGAAAAAATATTCAAGGGTGAATTTTCAGCAGAGCTATCTCACAAGCGAACAAAGTTGACGATGTTCTTTTCCGATATCAAGGATTTCACCCAATTTACCGACGCTTCTGATCCTGAAGATGTGGCAAAGTTGCTCAATGAATATTTAGGGGAGATGGCTCAGATAGTCCGGACATGGGGTGGAACCATCCCGCAGTTTACCGGGGATAGCATTTATGCAATCTTTGGGGCACCGGATTCAAAGGGGGAGCGAGAAGATGCTTTAGCGTGTTTACGTATGGCGTTGGAGATGCAAATGAAGATGAAAACCCTTCGAGAGAAATGGTGGAACCAGGGTATCCAATTTCCCTTCGAAATCCGATGCGGCATTCATACGGGTATGGCCAATGTGGGCAATTATGGTTCCGAAGGATTTATGGAATATTCAGCCATCGGCCTGAACACAAATCTTGCTTCTCGCTTGGAACAGGCCTGTCAACCAGGTGAGATATATCTATCGCATACTTCGTGGGCCTTGGTTAATGATGAGATACCTTGCGAGGAAGTCGGCACTATTGAGGTTAAAGGGTTCCACTATCCCATTCAGACTTACCGTGTTCTACAGCATGATGTGGAAATGGCTCCTGAATCTTGAAATTATTTATATACAACACCAGAGTAAGGTTGTTTGCAAAAAAAGATTGTATCGCTCCAACATATCGTCTCGCACCGCTTTTTCAAATTAATTAATGCGGATAAAACAGGCGACATAGTGATATCAACCACTCCCCGGATCTGCAGAAGTAGGAACACTATTGGACCGGCCTTTATTATTTCCCTTGCAATGCAATTAAGATCGGCTCACATAGAATAAAGTTCGTAACGAAAATAGAACTATTTAACCAATTATTTTTATTGCTTGTTTATAAATTTTTTCACTTTTATTATTAAAGTTTTTTTCTGAAATATTGCCGTTTATAAATTCAGATTTAATATGATCCATTTCTACATCTAACATTTCACATATATGTAATTTTTTTGTCCATAAATTTTTGTTGGTTTTCACGCATTTTAATTATTTTTTGGAGTCTGGCTAACGTTGCTTCTTTGTCCATTTTTAGTCCTTTTGTCGCTTGTTTTGTAATTCAGAGATTATCATAATCCGTCATTTGAATAGTGAATGTTTATCAATAATCAGGTTATTAAGAGGAATAAAATGACCCAGAAAGGAATACAGAAAAATAAACTAAGAACGGCACCTTTAAAGAAATAGCTTGGTTCATCACAATTATCTAAGCACCTTTCCACTATTTCTTTCTCGACCAATGGTTTAAGATCTTCTTCCGAGCCTTCATCGTTCTCTTCGAAATTTTCTGTGAGGAAGATAGGGTCTTTTTGCCAATCCCTTACTTTGTTCCCAACCATTGTTATCTCCTTTGTATGTGTAGTTTTGACCTACAGTTGATCTCTTTTACCTGACTACATAATAAGACATTGATTTCATTTGTCCTGACATTTCGTGCCAATAACTTGACATTTCGTGCCAACAGCTTGACATATCGACGAACAAAGTGATACTGATCCACAGAGCGATTATTGCAGCAAATAAATTGAAAGGATTGTCATACATGACAGGTACTTATATTTTAAGTTCAGAAAATATTCTTTGGGAAATTTTAAATAAATACGGTCATGACCCTGAGCCCTTTTTCTTTGAAGAAGGTGTGAACAAAGATATGCTTTTTGAGCAAGGGAAGCGTATTTCTTTTAATCAGGTCAACAACTTGTGGATAAAGGCCGAAAGCTTAATAGAGGACCCATGTTTCGGTTTAGAAGCAGCTGACTTTTGGCATCCATCTTATTTTGGTGCCTTAGGGTATGCCTGGCTGGCAAGTACAACGTTGCGTAAAGCTTTGGAACGATTAGAGCGTTACTTCCACATCCTTTCTGAAAAAGCCTACGTAAAGTTAGAGGAACGTAAAGATGGGTTGAACCTCATTTTATCAGATTCAATACAGTCAGCAGCATTCATGGATTCAGGAATGGCATCAATCATATCGGGGTGCAGGTTAAATTGTGGCGAAGACTTTCGCCCTCTTTCCGTAAACATTATCCACGAAAAACCAAATTGTTCGGGCAGGTATTTTCAACTGTTCAGGGCGCCGGTTTACTTTGGGACTGAGAACGATAGCATACTGTTTTCCCATGAAGATCTTGATTTAAGGCTACCAAGCGGCAATCCGCATCTGGCAAGTATAAGCGACCAACTGATGATAGAGTATATGGCTAACTTAGATCGTGAAAACATCATACATCGTGTTAAGTACGCAATCATTGAGCATATACCTGATGGAAAAATCACCGACGACAAGATCTCAAAGGCAATATTTATGAGTGTAAGGAGCCTACAGCGAAATCTTAATAAATTGGGAACCACCTTTGGGTCTATATTGGACGAAACACGTATGGAGTTAGCTGAACATTATGTTGGCGACCTCAAGGAAGACTTGACAGAAGTCGCATTTAAGTTGGGGTATTCAGAGCAAAGCTCATTTTCAAGGGCTTTTAAACGATGGACGGGGATTTCACCAAGTGCTTACAGGGTTAAAATTAAAAACAAACAATAAAATGTTAGGGAAGGAAAGGTTCGTTGTCAGATAATACAAATCATATTTTAATGCCAGTTCAAAAGTTGAAATATCGTTTTTCAATAAGGGCAAATTCATTTTTGGGGGTTTACCTCTTTCATTATTATGATATATGTAATAATCAAGAATTGGCTTCAGGTTGTGCTTATGGTAGAAAAACACAACTTTGATTTCGGTTCGAAATCTTTCCTTTTTGGATATTTTCATAATCCCAGCATATTGAATCAGATTTCATTTTCAAGTTTTAAATTATCTTTTGTATTCATTACAGACTTTATGATATGCATTCCGAGAATTATGGAAAAAGTATGCGGGTAAGTTCGGCCCAGCTATCATAATAAGGTGTAATTTGGATTATTGATAACCATGATAAATTTATGTGGACTAAGAAGATGTTATCCCGGTTTGATCATGGCAATAGCATTTTTACAGTTTATGCTACTGGGCGCATTAGTTCCCGCCAGATGCTCGGCTGAACATCTTTATGCGCTGAATTTATACGCAGGCCGCTTAACTTCAAATCATTGGGAGGAATTTTTTAGCAGCAAATTAGATTTCAAAGATTCTTATTTGGTAACGGCAGCGTTAGCTCGCCGTATTGGCGCATATGGGGACAAGGCGAGTTTTGAGATCGAAGGCCAAATCGTTAAACATTTCAATATCCAGACACACTGGGAACTGAACGCGCTTGTTGTGGCCCGATGGGAGGCGTTTTGGTGGGATGATGTCCTCGACACCAGCGTGGCCTTTGGTTTGGGGCCTTCCTATGCCACGGATGAGCCGGAAATTGAGACAGAAATTAATGGGAATACGTCCCAGTTCTTGATTTATTGGATGTTAGAGCTGGCCCTTGGCTTGCCTGACTATCCCCGTGTCGCATTAATTACGCGCATTCATCACCGTTCCGACGCTTTTGGTTTAATTCCCGATGGAGGCGGTTCAAACGCTCTCGCGTTTGGCCTAAAATGGCGATTTTAGACCAATAAAATATGGTTACGATTTTGATATGAACGCATCATCTAAAAATTTTCTATTTCTGCTATGATGCCTTGAATATAATAGGCCCTAAATTTTTTTTTCGTTTTTCAATAAAGGGCAAATACGTTTCACAGGGCTTGGCACCTTGTTTTTTATGGATTTTACGATATATGTAATCAGGACGAACTGACTTGAGATTGTTGTTTTGGCAAGAGATCACTGATCCAGTTCAGAAAGCCGGGTGGCGGAAGAAGCTCGGCAAAAGGGAATGGCACATTTAACTTCCTTGGATTTACCCATTTCTGGGCGAAGTCTCACCGAGGTTACTGGGTTGTCAGGCGGAAAACGAGAAAGGACAGGGTCAAGCGGTTTCTGAAGTCTCTGTGGCGTTGGGTCAGGCACAATCGCCATTTACCTCTGAAGGAGCAGCAGAAGATGCTAAGTATCAAGCTTCGTGGTCACTATCAGTACTATGGTATAAGCGGTAATTACAGAGCTCTTAGCATCGTTCTCCACCGTGCGAGGCGATACTGGCGGTATTGGCTAAGCCGTAGATCTCACAAAGGCCACATTAACTGGGAAAAGTTCCTTGACTCTATCATTGACAAATTTTTCCTTCCAAAACCCAGGATCGTCCACACCATCTAAAACAGCCAGCAGGGCAGCAAAGTTATGCGCCAATCGGGGTACGGCCTGATCGGTTTCTGGTTTGGTCAAAAGAATCAGAATCGAGGAACCGGATGCGGTAGTCCCGCACGTCCGGGTCTGTGGGGAGGGCGCCGGGTAACCGGTGCCTTTACCCGGAAAAATCTATGATTAACTTTTAATTATAAAAGGTTGTGGTTATGATGTGAGTTCCAAATCATCAATTTTAGGCGATTCTTGATATAGGCAAGTATCTTTCTACTAGGTAGATTCAATTATTGGAAGATCAAGAGGTTTTTTAATAATACTTGCTGACCCTTTATCGATAATAACCCAAACCAAAGCAGGGGAAGCTCCTATGAGTCAAAGGTTATCAGAAGAACTTCAGTCATTTAAAGGCTTATGGAAAGGTGGATATTATGAGGGTGACCCTTTAAACCCATTGTCAGGATCTACCTTTGGTCAGGTAGGTTATATGAGCGTTTTATATGCCACCTTTTTAAGATGTATTAAACCTTATATTAATCATAATACTATTGCGTTAGAAATAGGACCCGGTAGGGGCGCTTGGACGAAAGCATTGCTGCCATCAAAAGAAGTTTGGGTAATGGATTCGTTGCCGGAAGTCCACAATCGATTTTTTGAATATCTTGGGAATGCTCCAAATGTTAAGTATTTTCAGGTTCAAAACTTCAAGTGTGAAATGCTACCGGACAACTACTTTAATTATATGTTTTCCTTTGGTTGTTTATGCCATGTTTCTTTTGAGGGGATTAAAGAATATGCAGTAAATTTATACCCCAAGCTAAAGCAAGATAGCCATTGCTTTTGGATGGTTGCAGACTATGACAATTATAACAATGTGATACAGAATATAAATAGATATAGCATTTGGAGAGCCATAACTCCAAGGGGAAGTAAGTTTCTCCCATTAAAAATTATTTTTGAATTTCTCATTAGGAGAGAAAAACCTATACTAAGAGAGCCGGATAAAGACCAAGAACCACGACCCGGTAGATGGTATCATGCGGGTATTTCCAGGACCTGCTCAATGTTGAAGGAGGTTGGCTATGAAATAGTCGACCCAGACGTTGGAACTATTTTAAGAGATCCAATAATATACTTCAGCAAAACGTAACAGGGCTCTGCATAGAACAGATATGCCCTGAACAATACTCGATCTAACCACCCACCTAAAATCTTTGCAGATATCACAGTGCCTGCTAAATTGTTTGTAACCCAAATATCAAGATACATGTAAGCTAAGCGTATTTCTCCGAACTCCAACGTCTTGTGTTTGACAGTCTTTATAGATTCCAATGGAATATTGTTCTAAAGCGGTATTAAATAATGATCTGATCTTACCACACATAAATGTAAATACTTTACACTTGTGTATTATTATGAATTGTGGCAATTATGCTCCATTCTGACTATTCGGGTTCAAGGTATTTTTCTGAAAAAAATCATCTTGAGTAATTACAGTAAAGAACCAATGCTGTCCGACAAGAAATTTCGGTAAAACGGGATACGGTTATTCAAACTATCATAGGAGAGAACGAGAATCGTTAAAATTGAAGACGGCTAAATTATCAACGTACTAAGGAACAAAAGAGGGGGATCATGAGTCGACACTGCTATTTGAAGAATGTATTTATTATCTTTCTGAGTTTCTTTTTGTTATGGACTGCTCCATTTGGTGCCTGGGCAAAAATGAAAGTGTTTACGATGGCTACTGGTGAATATATGGGTCGCTATCTCCCCACCGGTGGAACCATTGCTGAAATTGTAAATAACAAACAGGAAGAATTCGGATTCCGATTCACTGCCAAACCTACTTCGGGATCGGTATTTAACATAAATGCCATTATGGCTGGTGATATGGAATTTGGCATCGCTCAGTCAGACCGCCAATATCAAGCGTTTAATGGTTTGGCTGAATGGAAAGACAAAGGTGCCCAGAAAGATTTGCGTTCGATGTTCAGTATCTACACCGAATCGGTTACACTGGTTGCTTCTGTTGATTCAGGTGCAAGGACTATCAAAGATTTGAAAGGCAAACGTGTAAATATTGGCAAGATTGGTTCTGGAGGACGTCAGAATGCTATCGACGCTCTTAATGCAGCAGAAATTGATTGGAAAACAGATATAAAGGTAATTGAAAAAGGAAAAAAGTATGATGTGCAAAGTATGTTAATGCGTGGTGATTTAGACGCCTTTTTCTATACCGTTGGCCATCCGAGTACAGTAATAAAATTTGCTACCGTAGGCGCTAAACAAACGCTCTTTATTCCGATCGCTAATATTGAAAGGCTGCTGTCTAAGTATCCATATTATGTCAAATCGTTTGTCCCTGTTTCACTGTATCCTCAAGCTGCCAACGAGGAAGATGTAAAGACTTTCGGTGTAAAGGCGACCTTTGTTACTTCTGCGAAAATCCCTGATAATGTGGTTTACGTCATTACCAAAGAGGTATTCGAAAATTTAGGATCATTAAAATTCTCTCATCCTACTCTTAAAATGTTGACAAAAGAGAGTATGGTAAAAGGTGGTTTGACGGCCCCTATACATCCCGGAGCATTACGTTATTACAAAGAAGCGGGTTTGAAATAAGATTGTCTGCACAAGAAAGTGAACGTGAAGGTTATTGTTTCGCACTTGGTCGATCATCTTAAAATCACTGATTGTCGATTCTATTCAAGGGTTTTGTATTACACAGCAACCACAAGATATAGGGGATACCATAAAGCGATAAATGTTTTGTAATCTGCTATGTATCCAATATCTTAACAGTAGGTTCAGGGGTTGTGATATCGTCCAAACTTGAAAAAAACTAAATAGCCATTTTTCCATTATTAGGCTTCGTACCTACCTTAGAAGAAATGCAGACACGTACGCCTTCCTTGGGCATAACACAGTACACTTAACTAGTCCCTTTTCTAAAATCCCGTGATCACTTTCTGGCTTCTATATTACTTATATTACAGAAAAGGTGTGTAAACATTTTCACAATATATAAATGAATGGTTTTGTCAGTGCGATATAAGTAGCTAACTTTATAGTAAGTTAAGTAATATTAAACTATTGTGGCCCAACTTTTGCAGATAATTGTTCGAAATGTTTCAAGGCCCTGCTTAATGATAGTTAATAGGTATTCTTATTAAAAAGGAAGCGTTCGATAGATGACCGGCGTAGTCACCAAAAAACACATCATTTTAATTGCAAGGGAGTTCGGCTGGCGCAAGGCGCTTAGGGTGCTTGTCAGCCGAAAGCCCGTAGCATTGAAGGTGTTGATGATGAAGGGATATTAAATGAAAATCGAGATTATCGTGACCGCTTCTTGCTCACCAATAGCAATGGCCTTGCCTTTTTATTATCCAGACTTTTGATTTTTAATATAAAACACACGTATCATATCTATGAAAAATTATTGTGATATCGTTTTTCAATAGAGGCAAATCCATTTTTCGAAGTTTTGTCTTTTTTGCATTTTTGAGGCAAACTCCATCATCTACTCGCAATTAACTCCTATAGCCCTATCAATAAAAACATAGCTTTTTACCACCATATATTGCATTATTTTTTACTTGACATACAATATATATTATTTTATGCAATATTTAAGGGTCAGTTAGTATAGCTCGACCTAAGAGATATGCTATACAACATTTCAGGAGACTATTGTACGTGGCAAGGGCCTCGTAGGATTGTCAACCTTTCTTCATAATTCTTCGAAAGGGCGATTCAGTTGAATCGCCCTTTTTCGTTAACACCCTATAACCCCCCCCTTTTTGCTTTTTTATGGATTTTACGATATAAGCAATCAACTCTAATTCACGTTGGGTTTTACTTATCAAGAAATTTGTACTTTTTATGATCTCAGTGAGAAGTCTTCACTTTACAGCAATTGAAGGTGTAGGCACTTAATCTCGTACTACGCGACGCCATTAATATTAGATGGAAACGGATTCCTTATATGCTATAAAGACCGTTATTTTATTATGGCACACAACACAATCAAATCCGGTTATTCCCGTTTAGTGGATAGATTAAATCGTTATCCAGAGGGCGCTCACCCTTCGGAGCTCTTATTCAAAATCCTGAAAATACTTTTCAGAGAGAAAGAGGCTGCATTGGTTTCGCTTTTGCCTATCAAGCCCTTTACGGCAAAAAAAGCAAGCCGCGTCTGGAAAATGGACTTGGCTAATGCTCAAAAGGTGCTGAATGAACTGGCTGGTCGGGCTATACTGGTTGATGTAGACCAAAATGGGGAGTCCGTATACGCCCTTCCTCCTCCCATGGCGGGCTTTTTTGAGTTTTCCTTGATGCGTGTGCGGGATGATATTGATCAGAAGGTATTGAGCGAATTGTTTTATCAGTATTTGAATGTGGAAGAGGATTTTATCCGGGATCTGTTTACTCGCGGCGAAACTCAGCTGGGGCGCACCTTTGTCCATGAACCGGTTTTATCCACTGAAAATGCACTGCATGTTTTGGATTATGAACGCGCTACCGAGGTCATAAAAAGGGCTTCTCATAGAGCGATTGGCATCTGTTACTGCCGTCATAAAATGCACCATATGGATAGAGCCTGTGATGCCCCGATGGAAATATGCATGACGTTTAATACGACGGCCGCGTCGCTGATTAAACATGGTTTCGCTCGCCGGGTGGATGTTGCAGAAGGTCTTGATATTTTACAGCTGGCTTATGAACACAATCTGGTTCAGTTCGGTGAAAATGTGAAAGCGGAAGTAAATTTCATTTGCAACTGCTGCGGGTGTTGCTGCGAAGCTATGATCGCCGCCCGTCGATTTGCGATTTTTAATCCTGTCCATACAACCAATTTTATCCCTGAAATCAATAAAAAAAATTGCAACGGATGTGGAAAGTGCGTGATTGCCTGCCCGGTGGAGGCAATGACATTGGTCTCTTCTAATGATCCTGATAAACCAAAAATGAAACAATCAAAACTGAATGAAGACCTCTGTTTGGGATGTGGTCTTTGCGTTAGAGCCTGCATGAACGACAATATTCATCTGAAATCTCGCCCAAAAAGAGTGATTACACCACTGAATAGCACCCACAGGGCAGTGGTGATGGCCATCGAACGCGGTAAATTACAAAACTTGATTTTTGATAATCAGGTACTTTGGAGTCATCGAGCCTTGGCTGGAGTTCTTGGTGTCATTTTGAAACTTCCGCCATTCAAGCAGGCCCTTGCCAGCCAGCAGGTAAAATCACGCTATCTGGAAGCCCTGATTAACCAGGCACAGTACTAGTTTGTTAAATTTAAATAACTACACCCCAAAAATCGAAGCAATAGAATTTCCAACTCCACTTCAACGGGATGTCAAATGCCGCTGGAAAAATTTATCTTTAGCCAGCAATACACGATTTTTTACTTTCGACAATGAAAAATTGAAACCAATTCTTTTACGATTTACAAATGAATTTTGAATAATATCGACGGTATGTCCGGTGTTGATAGATGCATGGAACCTTCAATCAGGAAGTATTAAATAGCAGAAAAATAGAATGATCTATATGGCTGATCGGGTTTGCCATCATTGGGTAGTATATTTATTGATAAATCCCTTATTTTAAATCTTATGTCTTTTCGAATATTTAAGCCAACATGTCAAGAATATTGCCAAAGATGACACATTGTGACAGACAAGCCTTTGCAATTGACATTCATACTTATAATTGAGATAAATCATTTATAATTCCGAACCATTATTAAATAAGGAGCCTCTCACTATGACTCTCACAAAAGCCCAGATGGTAGAATCGATCCATAATCAGACCGGCTTCCCCAAGAACAGATCATTAGAAATTGTAGAAACACTTTTAGAGGTCATAAAAAGAACACTGGCATCAGGTGAGGATGTGTTGGTATCCGGGTTTGGCAAGTTTTGTGTAAATGAAAAGAAGGAACGTAAAGGCAGAAACCCTGCAACCGGTGATGCTATGATGCTGAAACCAAGAAAGGTTGTTACTTTTAGATCTTCAAAGAAATTGAAGGAGATGATAAATGGATGAAATCAATAAAGAGGGAACTTTTTAAAGGCCGAAACAGTTATTCAAAACTTCTCACTATTTCTTTTCTGGATTCTTACAGGAATGATCTTTGGTATTTCCACAACATTCCTTGTTTAGACTTCTTGTACATTCCTCTGATTTATCTCTCAATTTTTTCTGATTTTTACAGCCACACTTAGACATTATATTCACCTCTTTAATAAGATTACGGATTTCTTTGTCTTTCTTCAATTGGAGATAACAAGGTTCCCATTGCTGATTGTGATTTCAATATCGTAGCTGAACAAATCCATAACGGACTCATATTCTGAAGGCAGAGAGTATGTTAGTATTTTTTCCAACAAAGGAGCAGTATAACCAAATACTAAAGCCATAATACATTCGTCATGCACGGCCTTTAGGTATTGCGGGGATAAAATAATTTTCTGTCTTTTTCTGACAACATGTTTCCACGCCTCATATGCAGTATATTGTCCGGAGTTGTAAGCTCCCATGGTTTCCTCTCACAATGATGATTTTTTTTAGTCAGCATCCATTTTTAATAAACGCGAGATGCATACCAAATCAGAGTGCACATTTGTCATTGTCTGGAAAAAGGTTGTGAAGATAGGTTACCCATCCTACAAAGCCCTTGCCAATTTTGATGACTTCCCCAAATGCCGTTATTAACTTCGGTGCATGCTAAAATTATGTATAAATTATATGTTTGACCGAAGATTAAGATGCACGCACACCAGAGAAGCCATAAGGTAAGCACCACCCCAAACTCCCTTTTTTAGTATAACCTTTGGAGGCTCATTGCCATCACGTGGTTTTTATTTTAGGTGTTGAAGTTGGGCGACACTTACTTGCGTCAATTCTGATTTCAACGCATGTTTTATTTTTCTTTATTATTAAGCAGAAACCATGCCAAATTCTTCAGATAGACATATCTGAAATGATCATAGATAGTTATCTTGTTCGACAATATTGTCATCGCCAAACTTTATGAATAATATTAACCAACTCTGTGAAATTCATTTCATAATCTAAAAAAATATCATAGAAAAATAGGGTGTTTGAAAAGCTGCTCCAAACCAAAACCAATGCATGGATCTGGAAAAAAAGTATGAGATGGGTTGCTGGGATGTTGTTTATAAGAGACTTTTGAAGTGGATATCTTTATCAACAAATGGATCTGAATGGGACATGCTTATCGTAATTATGTTGTGGATTGACATCAGCATAGGTTTCCAGTATCAATTTGGCAGTTAATGACCTTATAGGTCATTGAGAAAAGAGTACAATATTCTTACACACATTGAGTGTGTAACATATTTGGATTGATTTTAAAAGTCAAATAAAAACAAAAGGTTATAGTGAGGAATGTTTTGTGTTGAGCCGATCCTCCCCTTCGGCACCATAATAAAAATGATTTAATTAGGCCCTTATCCTAATCTATAACAAGGAAGGGCTTTTTTTTACCTTTTCGGGTTGTTTTGCTGATTTAAAGAACTATCTTGTTAAAAACAAACACGATAACTTGTGATATAAACCACTTTCCTTGATTTTCAAGGGGTTAAATATTTTTTCTTTATTTTTTCCGTGCTGAAATTGTAAAGAGTAAAAGGATGAAACACAAATTTATGTGATTGCTGATAAGAACATAATAGTAATATCGACATCATAAGTTGGAGGTGAATTCTGAGGTATTCAAATACAATTTGGAAATTTTTCGTGTCTGTGAAGCTGACCGTGGTGCTCCTGCTGTCAATCGCCCTCACATCGATTCTCGGCACGATCATTCCGCAGAACCGGAACCCCGCGGATTACTTTAGAGCCTACGGAGAATATCTTTACAGACTTTTTGATGTGCTCGATATCTTTGACATGTATCATTCCTGGTGGTTTCAGTTCCTTCTGCTATTACTGACCATGAACATTGTTGTGTGTTCAATCGACCGTCTTTCCGCTACTTGGAAGATTGTATTTGCCAAAAACCCCTCATTTAATCTTTCAAGGTTCAGGAAGCTGTCACAAAAGGAGGAATTTAACGGTAGTTATCCCCCTAACGAGCTGAAAAAAAGATATGAGCCGTTTATTTCAAAGCAGTTTGGATATACCAGGGTTGAAGAGACTGATAAAGGACTGTGCATCTTTGCTGAAAAATGGCGATGGACCCGATTGGGGGTTTACACCGTTCATCTGAGTGTCATCTTGATGTTGCTCGGTGGCATCATAGGTTCTATTTTCGGTTTTCAAGGATATGTCAACATTCCGGAAGGCGAAAAGATTGACAGTGTTCAACCCAGAAATACCGGTAAAATTCGATATCTTGGCTTTGAAATCAAGTGCGAGGATTTTGATGTCAGTTTCTACGACAACGGGGCGCCCAAAGAGTACCGATCCAGTTTAACCATCATCGAAAAGGGTCATCCGGTATATAAAAAAGATATCATTGTCAATGATCCCCTCCGTTATAAAGGGTATAACATATTTCAGTCGAGTTACGGCAAAATGGCTCCAAAGGCTGATATTAAAGAGAAGGCCGCTGTCGAAAAACCTTCGGATGAGATCACGTTAAATTTCGCCAGCAGTCAATCCGGAAAGTCGTATCGGATAAAAACCGTTATCGGCAAGCCGTTGGATATCCCTGAGAATCTGGGTAAATTCGTTGTTGTAGAGTACAGAAAAACGGCTGAGTTTGTCGGTCAGAACATTGGCGATGCCTATGTGGGAATCCTAACACCCAGTGGTGAAAAACCGGTTGAGGTTCTGCTGCCGCTGAATTTTCCGAATTTTGATCGGATGAGAAAGGGTTCGGTGGTTATTTCTGTGGCCCATCAAACAGTAGAAAAATTTAACCCCGGAGAACAAACCGGCTTACGGTATTATACCGGCCTTCAGGTAACAAAAGATCCTGGAGTTCTGGTGGTATATACAGGATTTGTCGTAATAATAATCGGTTGTTTTATCACTTTTTTCATGTCCCATCAAAGGGTATGTATTGAAATCATTAAAGGGAAAACAAAAAGCAAAATCATCGTCACAGGCACGGCCAACAAAAATAAAATGGGGATGCAACAAAGGGTTAAAAAACTTTCGGATCATTTGGCCGATTTATCACACCGTTCATGACGACGATTTTTCAGCAAAAATTTAATTATACCTGAAGCGGAAATGTTTTCAAAAGGCTAAAGTTTTACTCAAATTTAAATTTTCAATAGTCAGGGGATAAACTATGACCAGTTCAAATTTATTGTCGATCACCACTTTCGTATACGGAGCTGCGACATTCTTTTATTTTGCCCGCTGGATTTTCAAAAAACCGTTGCTGGGCAGACTGGGCACATGGACTGCTTTAATCGGTGCTGCCGGAAATTTTGCGGGCATTAGCATGAGATGGGTGGAATCTTATCGGATGGGTATCGGGCATGCACCGCTATCAAACATGTATGAATCCCTGGTCTTTTTCGCCGGCACTATCGTTGTTATCTATCTTGTCATTGAACGAAAGTCTAAAAATACGATAATTGGGGCATTCGCAACACCCATCGCATTCCTTGCCATGGCATATGCTTCCATGTCTCCGAACATCAGTGATCGTATTCAACCCCTTGTTCCGGCATTAAAAAGCAACTGGCTGATTGCCCACGTCATTGCCTGTTTTTTAGGATATGCCGCTTTCGCCATCGCTTTTGGCATAAGTATCATGTACCTTTTCAAGCAAAGGGATGTGCAGGAAACGAGCAGTATGCTCTCTCATTTTCCAAAAGTTCAGGTTCTGGACGAGTTGAATCACCAAATGATCATGTTTGGTTTTCTCTTTTTATCCATCGGCATCATTACCGGTTCTGTCTGGGCAAACTCAGCCTGGGGAAGTTACTGGTCCTGGGACCCGAAAGAGACCTGGTCTCTGATTACCTGGTTTATCTATGCAACCCTGTTACATGCCAGGATGATGCGAGGATGGTATGGCAAACGGGTCGCCTATCTTTCAATCATCGGATTTATGGCGGTTTTATTCACTTATTTTGGTGTGAATCTTTTGCCCGGTTTGCATAGCTATGGATCAGTATAACTATTAAGGGGGAACAGAACCATGAAAATATTCATTTCCGGAGGAACCGGTTTTGTGGGCACCAACCTGGCCCGATATTTACTGGACAAAGGGCACAGCGTTATTGCTGCCGGTACATCCTCTATCCATAAAAGTGTCAGTCATGAAAATTTTCGCTACATATCGGCGGATACCACGGAGAAAGGACCATGGCAGGATTCACTTAAAGATGTTGATGCGCTGATCAATCTTGCCGGTCGAACGATTTTCAACCGTTGGAACGAGCGCTATAAAAAGCAGATATACAACAGCCGTATTCTTACCACACGCAACATCGTTGAAGCCATACCTGACGATAAAGACGTTGTGCTTTGCAGCACATCTGCTGTGGGATATTACGGCAACAGAGCAGAAGAAATTCTAAACGAAGAAGCGCTTCCGGGAAATGACTTTCTGGCAACGGTTTCTATTGATTGGGAGAAAGAAGCGTTTATGGCAGAAAAAAAGGCGCCAGGGTTGCTGCAATGCGCTTTGGTGTAATTCTGGGGAAAAACGGCGGTGCTCTGGCAAAAATGATTCCGGCGTTTAAATCTTTTGCCGGTGGCCCCATAGGGAGCGGGGACCAGTGGTTTCCGTGGATTCATTTGGATGACCTCATTTCAGCAGTGATGTTTATTCTTGAAAATCAGGATATAAAAGGACCTGTGAACTTTTGCGCACCGAATCCTGTCAGAAATCGTGATTTTGCCAAAGCGCTTGGTAAGGAGCTGGGCCGGCCGTCTTTTATGAGAGCGCCATCCTTTATGATCCGGACTCTTATGGGGGAAATGGGAACAATTGTAATGAGCAGCCAGCGGGCGGTTCCGGATAAGCTTCTAAAAAACGGCTTTGACTTCCAATATCCGGACATTGAAAAGGCGCTTTATAATCTTTTAAAGTAAATATCCGGGTCCAACGGACCCGGGCTTATTTGGCCCCTTGAAGGGGCTTGTTTTATAACAACGCTGTTTAAATACGAACATCGAATTTAGAAACTCGAAACAAAAGAGATTGTTTCGGATTTCGTGGTTACCCCTTTGGGGTGCTTCGCGCGGATTTCGAATTTATCATGACCAAACTTCGGCAAAGCCATTATTTTTGAACCTGGACCTATGGACCAGGTTTTTCAAGATTGAATAAAGATAAAATGTTGTCGACTACGCTTACAGGTCATAGAGCGTTTCGTCCTTAAAAGGGTCTTTGCGTTTTGTTTTGTTGAGCATTCCTTTTTTACCGGAAAGGGAAAACGGGTCTTCTTTTTCCAGGATATCTCCCAGTTCAGCTTCAACCTGTTCCGGATCCTCACCTTTTTCCATCCGTCTTAAGGCTTCATCCATCCCGTCTCCGAGTTTCATTCCGGTCATATCGGAGAGTTTTCGCATCAGATTGGCTGCCTGTTTCGGATCATCCTCATTGATTTTATCTGCTTCACTGGCCAACATTTGCATGGCCCGTTCCATTTGGCTTTCGTCAAAAGGAAGATCGTCCATATCGCCACCTTCTTTGGCCCGCCCTGTAAAAGCAACCCGGGATATCTGTCTTGAAAGCGTCTTTGTTTTACACTTTGGGCATTTGGGTTTTTTGGTTGTGTTAACGGTTTTTGAAAAAAAGTTAAACAGCGTGTTGCAATCCTCGCAATAAAATTCATAAATCGGCATAATTTTACCTTTGAAAATTTATTTCGGCCTGATGTTAAAAAGGTTTTTTAGCAATGTTTGAGTGTGAAACTTGAGTAAATAAGTTTATCTGTTTTTGCTATTTTTGCTGTTGTTTTTTCCGTATTTTCGCCCATGTATCCCTCAATGTCACCGTACGGTTGAATACCAGGGCGTTGTCAGAAGAATCTGCGGAATCGACGCAAAAATACCCGAGTCTTTCGAACTGGTATTTCCTGCCCGATGGTGCACCTTTTAAGCTGGGTTCCACAAGAAAAGGACATCTATTCAGAGAATTTGGATTCAAATGTGTTTTAAAATCAACATCTTTTTCTTCATCCGGATTTTCCTTTACAAAGAGATGATCATACACACGCGCCTGGGCGTTGATGGCGTGGGACGCCGAAACCCAGTGCAGTGTTGCTTTGACCTTGCGTCCATCCGGAGATGAACCGCCACGTGTGGCCGGGTCATAGGTGCAGTGAAGTTCAATGATTTGGCCGGTCTCTTCATCTTTAACAACGTCTACACAGGTGATAAAATACGCGTAACGCAATCGCACTTCACGGCCGGGAGCCAAACGGAAGAACTTTTTCGGGGGTTCTTCCAGAAAGTCATCCTGTTCGATGTAGATGACACGTGAAAAAGGAATTTTTCGAGTGCCCATGGCCGGGTCTTCGGGATTGTTCAGCGCGTCGAGTTTTTCAACCTGATCTTCTGGATAATTATCGATGATCACCCGCAGCGGCCGCAGAACCCCCATAACCCTCGGGGCCTGTTTGTTCAGGACTTCTCTGATACTGAACTCAAGCAGTGCAATGTCAACCGTGCTGTCCCGCCGGGCAACACCGATGCGTTCACAAAAATTGCGGATCGATTCCGGTGTATAGCCGCGTCGACGAAGTCCGCTGATGGTCGGCATTCGAGGATCGTCCCATCCGGACACATGTCCCCCTTGAACCAGTGTCACAAGCTTGCGTTTGCTCAATACAGTATAGCTGAGATTGAGGCGTGCAAACTCGATTTGCTGGGGATGACAATCCACATCCAGTTCGTCGAGTATCCAGTCGTACAATTGACGATTATTTTCAAATTCCAGGGTGCAAAGAGAATGGGTAATTCCTTCAATGGCGTCCGAAAGACAATGTGCAAAATCATACATGGGATAAATACACCACGTGTCTCCGGTTCTGTGATGTGGAACCTTTCGAATCCGGTAGAGCGTCGGATCACGCATCACCACGTTTGGGGAGGCCATGTCGATTTTAGCGCGAAGTACGTGAGCACCGTCCTCGAACATTCCGGCCCGCATCCGTTGAAACAGGTCCAGGTTTTCTTCCACTGACCGTGTTCGATAAGGGCTGTCTTTCCCGGGCATGGTCAGCGTGCCGCGGTTTTCTCTGATCTCATCGGCGTTCAGGCTGCAGACATAAGCCTTACCGGCTTTGACCAACTGTACCGCATATGCATACAGTTGTTCAAAATAGTCAGATGCGTAAAAAAGCCGATCATCCCAATGGAATCCAAGCCACTGAACGTCTTCTTTTATGGATTCCACATATTCAACGTCTTCTTTGCTGGGGTTGGTATCATCGAATCGCAAATTACAAATACCCCCCTCATTTTCTTCGGCAATGCCGAAATTGAGACAGATGGATTTGGCGTGTCCGATGTGAAGATAACCGTTGGGTTCCGGTGGAAAACGGGTGACAACACGGCCGTCGTTTTTATTGTTTTTTAGATCTTCCGCAATGATATTTCGAATAAAATTAGAAGCAGGGGTGGACTCGGGTTTGGTCATATCAAAAGTTCCATTCTTTTTATGTTTAGGTTAATTGATAAATTTAGGGTTTATCGAAAAGTGCCGGAGCTTTGCGCAGGCGGTCCACCACACGACGTTGACCAATGGTGATCAAAATATCAAAAAGCCCCGGGCCGGCCAGTTGTCCGGTGACAACGGTTCGAATCCCGTTGATCAACACGCCGGGTTTGATGTCGAGGGTTTCCGCCATATCACGAATAACATTCTCTGCTTCAGGGGCTGTAAACTCCTTTAAACCCTCCAAACGATCGGCCATCATCGGAAGCCATTTTTTAAGCTGTGGGTGCTTGACAATATTTTTTTTTAACGCTCTATCTTCCATAGGGAAATCATCAGAAAAATAGGCCCGGCCCCGGGTCATAAAATCGGTGGTCACATGAAACCGGCTTCGAATCAGTTCGATGGTATCCAGAAACCACTGGCGCTTGGTACTTTCATACGCCGGATCCCAGATTCCCGCTTTTTCCATTTCAGCCCGAACATAAGGCTCGATTTGATCAACGGGCATGGTTCTCAGGTAATGGGCGTTGGTGTTGATGGCTTTTGGATCGGTAAAATATTTTGGATCATCTTTTCTGACATTGAAGATGGAATTGGCGCGATTGATTCTCTGTAGAGAAAATGCTTCGATCAGTTCCTTTTTTGAGAAAATTTCTCTCGATTCGGGCGTTGCCCAACCTAAAAGGACCAAAAAATTTACCAATGCCCATGGTAAGAAGCCATGTTCTTTGTAAAAATGGACGGCCACCAGTTCACCATGTTTTCGCTTCGAGATCTTGGCTTTTTTAGGATCGAGGGTGAGCGACATATGAGCAAACTGTGGTACAGGGGCTCTCAGCGCCTGGTAAATCAAAATCTGCCGGTGGGTATTGGATAGCCCGTCCTGTCCGCGAATAACATGGGTCACCCGGTCACGGATATCATCAACGGTATTTGACAGGAGATAAAGGGGTTGACCGTTGGAACGGACAACAACAAAGTCCTCAATATCTTCATATTTGTATTCAATGGTTCCATATACGATGTCCTCAAAGCGAATGGAACCCTTGCCTTTCGGCACTTTCATGCGGATGGTGTATGGAACTCCGGCGGTTTCCTTTTCGGTAACCTCATCCAATGTCAATTGGCGGCATGTGCCGTCGTATTTCAGATCTTTTTTCTGATTCAGTGCCTCCTGCCGCTTGTATTCGAGTTCTTCTTTGGTGCAAAAACACTTATAGGCATGTCCGGATTCCAAAAGTTTACGGGCTGCAGCCAGATGTTCGTTAATAAACTGTGACTGAAAATAGGGCCCTTCATCCCAGGTAATTCCCAGCCATTTCAAACCGTCGACAATTCCCTGGATAGATTCTTCGGTGAACCTTTGGGCATCTGTATCTTCGATTCTGAGAATCAGTTTTCCGCCGGTCTTTTGGGCAAATAGCCAGTTAAAAATAGCTGTGCGTGCGCCACCGATATGAAGGTATCCGGTGGGACTGGGCGCAAAGCGTACGATGACGTCCTGTTTCATTTGAATTCACCTTTCTTAACACAGAATCTATCACCCTAAATGAGTGAAATTCGAGGATACCCTAAAAATTTTTCCAATTTTATTTACGATCAGTTGGGGTATCGTTTTTGACGGCTCAGTAGGAATCACAAAAACGATTTTTTTATAAGGCCGCCAACTTTATTTCTTTACAATGTCGTCTTCAAGCTTTTGGGCCAGATTGAAAGCGATATTTAATGCATCGTTTATTTTAAACAGTTGGACTTTAAATGTCTTGAGAGACGCAGGTGTCGCTATAATGGTGGATTCACTGAAAAGGAGTTTCTGTAGATTTTTTGCTTTAACAGACAAGCCGTCAAGCTTTTGGGCAAAGGCACCGATTTCTTCAGCCCATTTTTTTCGTTTATCGTCGGGAAAGGGAATTTGACCATGACCAAACCCCTCTTCTAAAGCCCCAATGGCGTAATCGTAAGGATCTGCAATTATCTCATACATTTTAAGCTCCTTTAGGTGGAATAAACCGGATGAATTTGCTATATTGAAACTTTTACACTGTAAATCTGAGAACGTCTACAAATTTTTTTTGCTTTTAAAAATTATTGCGGTATTTTAGTGTATTGAAAAAAATATCGCAGCCATATATTTTCAAAAACAAAATTTGAGTTAATAATTACCAAAGAAAGTGAGAAAAAAATGAGCAACGAAATGGAATGCATGTGTCTGGAATGTGGCGTGTCGATTCATATGCCTGAGGATCTCATAACCATGGATCCTTCTGATTCTGCTTCGAAACTTTTAGACAGTCTATTGGTTTGTGTAAATTGTGGGGGGCAGCTTAAGCTGGTGGGCAAAGCTGGGGACGAGTCGTTTTATCGCCTCAAATGATTGGATATTACCGAGCCTTCCCGTATTTCTCATAAAAAATTCGCTTTAGAAAAAATAGGTCTGGTAGAAATGGAAAATTTCCGCCTCCTCATCTTCATGGAGAAGCCTGAGCGGAGCGACTTGCAATTTGCAGCGGTAGTTCGGGGATGTTCCGTATAATCGGCAAATCAAGGGTCGGACAGGGTAAATTGTGCAGCCTGATTCATTTAAGTGCGGACAGGTGTTTCCATGCGCTTTTCCAGGTTTCATGGCGTTTTTCTTAAGAAATACCTTTAGCCGTTCGTCTTCAATCCTGGTTCTTGAGGGCACACCAAAGTTTTGGCAGCATTCATGGCACCCATTGGTACACATAAAGTCTGGAATGAGATTATAAATATCATCGATGTCCATCAACCACCTTTTAGCCCGAAAATTCCATGAAAATTTTCGAGAGGCCTCTTTATTGTTAATGAAAACAGTTTGTTATTTGCAATTTTGTTTCTATCTGTAAGGTGACAGTTTGTACCGAATATTTTATAATTCAATTTCTCAAAAATTTTCATGAAATATCCGGGTTCGCATCATAAAAAAGCATTACCCATGGAGCAATGAACAGATAAAAGCTTCCCGACCGCTTATTTATATGGCGCGGGATGCCAAAAAATGTCAACTGAAAAAATGGTGATATCCGTAAATCAGCCTTATTTTTTCCCCTTTGTCGGTTTCTTTTACAAAGCATATCTTTCTGATAACTTTGTAATTTTGGATGACGTTCAGTTTCCAAGGGGAACCACATGGATTACCAGAAACAGATTTAAAAGCGCCCAGGGAAGCCTGTGGATGACCGTACCTGTGATAAAGAAAGGTTTAGGACTTCAAAAAATCAATGCCGTCAGGATATACCATGACGGCCGATGGGCTAAAAAACATTTGCAAAGCTTGAAAAATGCGTATGTCAGAGCGCCATATTTCAGGGAACATCTAAATTTTTTAGAAGATATTTTTTCAACGAAGTTTGAAAATCTTATCCAATTAAACCTGGAGATTATCCGTTATCTGATGCAACACTTAAAAGTTGACACAAATGTCATCTTATCGTCTGAACTCGGGATTCACATGAAAGGAGAACAACTCCTTTTAGAGATCTGCAGCAAATTGGGAGCTTCGCAATTTCTGGTGCAAAAGGCTGCAAGAAAATATATTGATTCTGACCGCTTATCAGCAACAGGGATCAAGCTCAGCGATTTTAGACCACCATCACCGGTTTACCCGCAACTCTGGGGTGACTTCATCCCCAATCTTTCCGCGCTCGATCTTATTTTAAATTGCGGGCCTAAAGCACATGATATTATGATCAACGGTTTATACGAATCGGGTGAATACAGATGAAATTAAACCGGACAACCCCATTTCAGAAAGCGGCCCTCATTTCAGTACCCTGGCCGCTTTACAACAGACCCTCAATTCAAATCGGAACTTTAAAAGCGCATCTAACAAAACAAATTCCGGAGCTGAAAGTTGATGCACATCACTTCTATTTAAAGGTGGCCGAGGCCGTCGGATACAGGCGCTATCAAGCCATATCCGAGCGAACATGGCTGGCTGAAACCGTTTACGCTGCACTGTTATATCCTGAAAGGTTGGAGCGCATTAAAAAAATCTTTCATAAAAAGGCGAAAGGTAAGCATCGGCTGCAAAAAATTATTTTTGAATCTTTAACAAGACAAATCCAGGAGGTCTCAGAAAAATTTATACAAGGCGTTGACTGGGGAGGATATGGTTTGGTCGGTTTTTCGATATGTCTATGTCAGTTAACGGCGTCTCTTTATTTTATAAAGAAGATTAAAGAACGTTTTCCATCCCTTTTCATCGTTGTGGGCGGGTCGATGTTTACGGGAGGAGCCACCCGAAATATATTTAACGTATTTCCGGAAATCGATATTGTAGTGAACGGTGAGGGCGAGATCCCTTTAAGCCGATTGGTTTCTTGTCTTACAGACCTTGAGGGGAAAAAAAGAATACCTTCCATAAAAGGGATCGTCATGCCGGAAACCGCTGAGAAAGAGTCTCAGATTTCTTTTAATCAGATGAAGGATTTATCCAATCTTATCCCCCCGGATTACAGCGACTACTTTGAACTTTTGACATCATTGGGTCCTGAAAAAAACTTTTTCCCCACACTGCCCATGGAGATATCCAGGGGATGCTGGTGGCAAAATAAAAATGAAGGCCGGAAATCTAAAGGATGTGCTTTTTGTAATCTCAACCTACAGTGGGACGGATACCGGACAAAACGACCCGAACAGGTGGTTTCAGAAATTGATGATCTTACCACAACATACAAAACACTTTCCGTGGCATTTACGGATAATTTGTTGCCTTTGAAAACATCTCGCGCCATTTTCAAACAGATTAAAACATTAAAAAAAGACGTTCGCCTGTTTGGAGAGATCCGGGCCACGACGCCTTTGCGAGATCTTTGCGAAATGCATGCAGCCGGCATGCAGGAGGTTCAGATCGGCATCGAGGCATTAAGCACACGTCTTCTTAAGAAACTGAACAAAGGGACAACAGCAATCCAGAATATCGAAATCATGAAACACTGTGAAATGTTAGGGATTCAAAATTCGTCGAACCTTATTGTCCATTTTCCGGGCAGTGATGAGGAGGATGTGGCCGAGACACTTCAAAATCTTGAATTTACCTTTTCGTTTCGACCGCTTCGGATGGTTCACTTTTGGCTCGGTCTCGGGAGTCCTGTGTGGCAGGATCCGGAAACTTTTGGTATCAAGGCTGTTTTTAACCACGGAAATTACGACGGTATTTTCCCACCGAACGTTGTTGAATCGATGCAGTTTACCATACAGGCTTATAGAGGAGACCTTGGTTATCAGAAAAAGCTCTGGCAACCGGTCAAAAAAAAGCTAAAAGCATGGGAAAGGGCGTATGCCAAACTTCATCAGGGTCCAAAACACGAGAACATCTTAAGTTTTAGAGACGGGAGGCGCTTTTTGATCATACGTCAGAGAAGGTTTGAGAGCGAACCTTTGACACACCGTTTGGAAGGAACAAGCAGAGCCATCTATCTTTTTTGTCAAAAACACCGCGCATTAAAAAGAATCATTGACCGTTTTTCCTCTATACCGTCAGACAGGATCGAGCCGTTTTTAAAGATGATGGTGGACAAAAAGCTGATGTTCAGAGAAAACGATCGATATCTGAGTTTGGCGGTGCCTGAGAGGCCGAACACCCTGAAAATTTGACGGCAGTGTTGCTTTCGTATGATCTAAAATGTTATATAATTTTTCTATCATAAACATTTGAAGCAGATTCCATAAAAATAATAAAGGAGATATTGATGGGGATGCTCGGTAAAATCATCGGAGGGACCATCGGATTCGCCATGGCCGGTCCTTTAGGTGCAATTGCAGGTGCAGCGCTGGGTCATGCATTTGATGCCAACGCTCAGACGTATTACCTTGACGATCGAGCCCGTCTTTCAGCCGGAGAAGAAGCTCAGTTTACCTTTTTCGTTGCAGCGTTTTCAATGCTTGCAAAACTCGCCAAAGCAGACGGTCAGGTATCCAGAGAAGAAATAGACGCAGTTGAAAAATTCATGATATACGATTTGAATCTGAATCCTGAAAGCAGAAGTCTGGCAACCAACATTTTTCATACAGCCATGGAATCTCCGGACAACTTCGATGATTTTGCCACCCAGTTTTACGGCCAGTTTCGGGAACAGTACCAGATGCTCGACCTGATGATCGATATATTACTCAGAGTATCCGTGGCCGACGGTGCCCTGAGTCCGAGTGAAGAGAAACTCATTTTATCTGCTCTGAGGATATTCAATTTCGATGATGAAAAATATAAAAAACTCAAGTCGAGATATATACAGGATGTTGAAAAATATTATGCGATTCTCGGGTGTGACAGCAATGATTCAAATGAACATATAAAGAAACAATATCGGAAACTTGTATCAGATTATCATCCTGACAAGATTGCATCAAAGGGTCTTCCCGGAGAGTTTACAAAATTTGCAAATGACAAATTCCGTGAAATTCAGGAAGCCTATGAGACTATAAAGAAGGAAAGAAACATCAGATAGTTTCCATCCAGAAATTGCCCTTTTCCGCAATTTCTGCGTCAATCTGCGGAATCACTTGTGCGGCGTACCTATTGTACGCCTCCGCGTAATTCCTTGATTTCCTTGACCTTGCGAAAAATTGCTAATTTCTGCATAGGAAACTTCATTTATGCCTATATAAATTTATGGATGGACACTAGGTTTTTTAATAAATGCGTAACTTCAACCTCAATCAACCAACAAAGAAAACAGATATGAAAAACAGATTGATACATATCCCAACAAAGCATGGAATAACCCGTCGAAAGTTTTTGTGGATCACTTCAGGGTCTGCAGCCGGGTTCTTGCTTGGCTGTGCGACAAACCCTGTTACCGGAAAATCTCAGCTCATGCTGGTGTCTGAAGACCAGGAAATTGAGATAGACAGACAAAACTCTCCCTATCAATTTTCTACAGATTATGGGTCGATTCAGGATAAGACCCTGAATAATTATATCAATCAAACCGGCAAAAAGATTTCTGCCCTGACCCATCGACCCCGTATGCCGTATTCGTTTCGAGGGGTAAACGCCGCCTATGTGAATGCTTATGCTTTTCCTGGGGGCAGCATCGCTGCAACCCGAGGAATCCTGATCGAACTTAGAAATGAGGCAGAACTTTCAGCGCTGCTAGGGCATGAGATAGGTCATGTCAACGCGCGCCACACTGCTGAACAGATGTCTAAAGGTGCACTCACAAATGCCTTGATCGGCGGAATTTCGACCTATGCAGGAAGCCAAATTCCCGGCCTTGGCAGCCTGGCATCACAACTGGGTATGCTTGGCGCCGGTGCACTTCTTGCACATTACAGTCGTGACAATGAACGTCAGGCAGATGCGCTGGGATTGGAATATATGGTTAAAGCCGGCTATAACCCCAACGGGTTCGTGGGGTTGATGAATATGCTAAGAAGCACGTCAAAACATGAACCCAGCGCCATAGAACTCATGTTTTCAACGCATCCAATGAGCGATGAACGTTACAATACGACCGTGCAAACCGTCCAAACAAAATACCGGCATGCTCAAAACCTTCCCTTTTATCGCGAACGTTACATGGATCACACAATAAAACTTCGAGAAATGAAAGGGGCCATAGAAGCCATGCAAAAGGGTGAACGCGCTATGGGCAGGGAAAAATATGACGAGGCCGAAACCTATTTTAATAAAGCATTGAAACAGGCGCCGGACGATTATGCCGGACTTGTCATGATGGCAAAATGTCAAATGGTTCGGGAAAAGTATTCAGAAGCCGGCCGGTTTGTCAAAAAAGCCAAAAAGGTATATCCGCAAGAGGCTCAAGCTTATTATCTTGCCGGATTTGTCAACATAAATCAAAAACAGTATGAATCAGCCTATGAAGATTTTAAAACCTATGAAAAAATATTACCCGGAAATTCGAATGTTACGTTTTTTCAGGGACTGTCGTTAGAAAAAATGAATCGAGTATCAGAATCAGCCGATAAGTATTATCGATACATCAACGTCGTCAATCAGGGAGATAAGGCAAAATACGCATATCAGCGGCTGGTCCAATGGGGATATATTAAGCAATAAATATTAATTTTATGACCAGACACTCAAAACGCTACAATAGAGCCGATTCAGATTACGGGAAAAATAACAGATGCCTGTCATGCGGTACTACTGAAGATATCGGCAAGCGAAAGTATTGCTCTATCGGTTGCCGTCAGAAATTGCGGTATACCCTTGATATGAGAACGGGATTACTCAAAGCATTAAATACGCGCTATGGGTCGTTTTATTTTACTGATGTGTTAATTGTAATGGATGTTCTTCCCAATGATACCAAAGAAATCTTCAGCTTTATCTATCCGAGGTCTTCAGGTAAAAAGCCTGCCGAAGATTACAGCAGCATGTCGGATTTGTTGGGGAATGAATGGTGGGCAGAGAAAAAAAGAACAAATCGGCACTACCTGGCCACGCGGTATCTATTTGAAAAAGCCAAACGTCAAAAAATATTTAATCGTCCAGTCATACCAGTGGAGTTTAAGATCCCCGTCATAAAAGAATCGTCGTTAACATGTCTTAAGCTCATAAAATCACAGTTGAATTCTCCTGAACTGGAAAAAATCATTAAAAGTGCCTACCGGCTGCAGGCAAAGAAACACCATCCCGATTTAGGTGGAGATACCGATACATTCAGAAGAATTCACCAGGCATACCTGGATCTCATCCGGTGGGCGGAAAATCCTTCCTTTCGGAGACGCCGGGGGTTTCCGGACAAATGGTTTTATGATGGGCATCAGAACCGGTGGCTTCAACCGGTGCCTTATTTAAAAAAGAATCGGGTCTTCTTTCACGCCAGGTCTATATGAGCAAGAGGTTAACCCGCCTCAAGCGGACTTGTCCCCCCGATTTCTCCAGTGCAACTTTCTTCTATTTCACAGGGATTATTATCCTATTATTCCAGCACCTCACCATTCCATATGGCTCGAGAGGTCATATGGCAAATAAATTTTTTGATTACAAAAATTTGCAGAAATTCCGAATGTTAAATTAGGGTTGATATCGCTTGGCAATAATGCGTTCAACCTCCTCTTCCGTCGGCATGGTATCCCGGTAACCAGCCAAGCATTGGTTACGAATCCACCTGAAAAGGGATACCGTCTCATTTACTTCAATCAGCTCAGGAATGACATCCTCCTCCTGGGACAGGATATGTCGACGATACTGGCCCAGCATGCCGACCACATCGTGGAAGGTCGCCGGTTCTCTTTTAATTCCCTTTTTAAAGGATTTTCCTTTAGACGGGTATATCTTGTCCGGATCAGGATTGGCAGAGATATCGAGTTTTTGAAACGGTCTTCTCACCTGGATCTGCCAGTTTCTGGCCTCGTTCATCATCCTGGATACCAATGGGCCCGCCCAGTCATGGCTCTGTTGACCCTGTGAGCAGTAAGAGAAAAATTCCACCACCGATGGACCGCAGTAGGCGATGGCCTCTTTCAGTATCTTAATGGCGTAAAAGGGGTTGTCCACGGTAAGTTTGGCCGAATAGACATGGGATATGGCCGTGGCCTGACTGACGATACGTCGATGCAGATTCGTCTTGCCGGCAAATTTTTCTCCGATGGGTGAGGTCGAACGGTCACACCCAAAGCGTGTGGCACCGGATTTTTGCGCACCGGTGTTCATGTAGCCCTCGTTGTTGTAAATTACCCATGTGATATCATAGTTCTCTCCCAGGGCATAATTGAAGGGTCCGTTACCGATGTCGTAAATGGCGCCGTCACCGGCAAACACAATGATTTTGGTCAACACATCGTTGAAGCCATTGGCATATGCCTGGTCCAAGGCAAACTTGGCTCCTAAGGCCGCAGCCGACGCGGTGCCAAAACCGTAGTGGCCTGCCTGGTAAATCCGGGCGTTGAAAGGATTGACCAGTTCCGAGACCTCATTGCAGCCGGTGGCATTGATAGTGTAAATGGTAAATCCGCGATCGATCATATGCTCGATGGCCCGCCGGTTCTTATCCGAGAGAACCTGGAGCCCCTGGTAAAACGTTTCGATCCCTTTGGGGCTGTTGCGCAAACTTTCCAGGGCATAGAAGGTCAAAAGGTTGATGGTTCCTTCACCACAGCCGGGGCAAAGGGTGTGCTTGCCCGGATATAGTTTTGATAAGACAAAAAGCACCTGGTGGTTGAGTGGCATCCGGTCCATATACTGGGCCGCATCATAGGTATTGTCCAGATAATGGTACGCTTCGGGGAAAAAATCCGTATCCGTTATCTGTGCCTTGTCAACCATTTTAAAGGCGTCCACGGGACAGACCTGAGCACAGACCCCGCAGCCTTTGCATCGATCAATAACTGCATTTATGTTTAAGGCAAAACGCTTCCAGGGAATCCCCTTGGGAGGTTTCTTGAAAACTTTGAAGTAAGTGGCCGCTCCCTTGGGGACAGGCTTGTCCGTGATCGTAGAATGAAGTGCTGAATCCGGACACGCCGCCGCGCACATACCGCAGGCTATACATTTGGCGGCATCCCAGATCGGAAGCTGGGAACCGATGAAGCTCACATCCTTATATTGACTGGTGCCTGATGGTACCACGGGAATAAACCGATCCCAAGGAACCTTTTTCCCCTCCATAATCGGCTTAACCATTTCCTGACTAAAGGTTTCCTGAAAATCTTCCATCAGATTCACCGGTTTAATGGTCCCCATTTCGTCCTTTACGGTCATGGTAACCGGAAGACCGGCGGCACCCGGAGCCTGGCCGAAATCTTCGGGTTCAATCGCCGCCCATGGACCCTGACTTTCGGATACTGCGGCAAACGAACAGATCCCTTCAATGGGGTCGGTTGAGGCCTTCTGGACACCTTCCCTTAACAGGGCGACATTGGAATCGATAATCTCAAGTCCTTTTTTGGCTCCCAGCTTTTCTTTCATGATGATAGTAAATCTCTCTTCAAAAGCCTCGGGCGAAAAAATCTCCGTCTCTTTATTGATAAGCCCCAGCATCACTGCACCGGGCAAATTTTTCTGAAGATGCTTCAAGGCGGACAGGGTGGCGTCCACAGAAATCACCTTGATATTTTTGTCGGCAATACGCTGACGCATTTCAACTGGAAACGTCTTGAGGATCTCATCTGCGGTTCTGGAGCTGTTGATCACCAGGAGTCCGTTTTGGTTCAGCCCTCCGACGTAGTCTCTTAAAATTTCGCCGGATAGAAACTTTTCATTGAAAAAGGCCAACACATCATGTTCGGTGAGTTCAGAGGCATTTCGAATCGGACTGGCACTGATTCGAAGATTCATAAATACCGGAGCACCCTTTCTGGCTGCACCGTAACGGGCGCCGGACTCGATATATCGCCGGCCGTCGCAGCTTTCTTCGGCATAGATCACCGCAGCGGTTTCCAGGGCGGTTTTAACGCCTTCGGCACCGATACCGATAAAGGTCAGGCCCAGCTCCCGGTCTTTATAATCCGGAAGTTGTTCAGGTTTCAGGGTGTAGGGGCCTTCGACGCCGGAATAAAAGTCCCGGATGAAATCGTCCCTTTTGCTTTCCATACAGGCCCGCATGTTCTCAATGACCGCAGCGGCATCGTACTTGTTGAAATCTTTGCTGCCCAGACCGTAAACCCCATGCAAAAGGGTGGGCATATAGTCCCGGGCGTATAGTTTGTGCTCATCCTTGCCCTCGCGATAGGCTCTTTGAGACAGTTGTAGCGCCACCTGCAAATCGGCCAGAAGAAGCTGATTGTGGACCATGCCGGTTCGTTCCAGTACAGTAATGACCTTGGCGTTGCGAACACCATAGGCGATTTCCTCATAGCAGGGCGGATTGAACAACACCGGCCGCACGACCCCTATTTTCAGCCCTTGCACATCCCGATAGTAATCAACCACATCCTTGAGAACACCGGCCGCCGATCCCAGAACAACAACGACCATTTCGGCATCTTCGGTGCGGTAGCATTCCACAGCCTTGAGGTTGGTATCTAAAATCTGGTTCATCACGTTCATGGTGGCGATAACACCCCGTTTGACAAAGCGGTAAGCAAGATCTTGGGCCACCTGACCTTCCATGGTCAGGTCGGTGTCGGTAAAAGTTCCGGTGAGGTATCTCTGTTGAAAATCGGGCTGATAAAGCCGGTTCGCCGGCCCGACAAAATACTTCAAAAAGTCGTCTGAAAGAAGTTTTATGTTTTCAAGAGCATGGGATTTGATAAATCCGTCTCCGACAACCATGAACGGCAGCATGACCTGACGCAGCTCGGCGGTTTTAAAGGCGATTGGCAGCAAATCATGGAGTTCTTGATTGTTTTCAGAAACAAGCTGAATCCAGCCGGTATTGCGAACACCATAAAAATCGTTGTGGCCGCAGTGAATGCTCAACGATCCCTTATTCACCTCCCGGGCCATAACCGTCATAATCACCGGCAGGCGTTTGCCTGCCACTGAATAGAGGTTTTTGGTCTTTAACACCAACCCCTGGGAAGAGGTATTGTCCACATATCTCCCTCCCTGACACGCCATGGCCTCCACCGCTGCAATGGCCGAAAGCTCATCACTGGGTTGAAAATACATCAGTTCGGTGCCGAACAGGTTTTTTTGTCCATGGGCGGCAGCCTTGGCAAAATCCTCAGCAATGGGTGTAGATGGTGTTATGGGATAGCCGCAGAGTCCGTCCACCAGTCGGGTGAGGACGGAAAGCGCGGCGTGATTGCCGTCCAAAATGGCTTCTTTACGCTGCCGAAATTCGTTCAATCTTTGTTCATTAATACTGGAAGGATCGAAGCCGAAGAGTTTTTTGGCGTCGGACCGCTCCCACTCTTTCTTCCAGTCCAGTTGAAGGCTCTTCCATTTTCCTCTTTTCCTCTGGTAGGGAAGCACATCCATGAGGGTATCTAAATCTATTTTTGGGGCCATTGGTCGTCTCTCCTTATGAATTATTACATTAAGATAAATCAAGATTATTGGAACAGGACAGAACATTTCCTTAATTGGAAGATATGGCTTAGAAGAAAGGATATAATTCCTTTTAGGCCAAGCATCAAACAAGAGGCTTTCCTTGTGGGAAAGTCTTCTGACATTAGCTTGGATGAAACTAATGAAGACTTAAAATTATTGTAAAATTCGAAATATGTCAAGGGTTATTGCCGCTGAACAAAAAAATACTCAGTAAATACAAAGGTTTTATTCGGGAAAACACTCAAAAGTTTTTCGCCGGAAGGGTTTGAAATGACTTCTAAAGCGCTAAACAGGAAAATAGTATTGAAAATCGATCTGTTCTTTTATAATATTAGAATTTCTGGAAACTAAATGTACGAAACTTAAGTACTATTGTTACTCATCAACCCATTATATTTATCTTCGATAATGATTCTTGATGTCAAAATTCCCCATCTGCTGAAAAAAGATTCGGCACGAAAATACGAAGCATTCCTTGCTGCAGCAAAAGATGCGGATGTATCCTTGCCCGATGATTTTGAATTCATTAATGAACTTAAAAGCGTTTTCACTTTTAGTGATTTTGTATTCAAAAGCTGCGCGCGCGATCCTAAGTTCTTTAAAGATTTGCATGAAAGCGGGGATCTTCAAAGAACATTTAGAACAGACGAATTTCGTGAAAAACTGATATCCTATTTAATTGATGTTAAAGACGATGCACAGCTTTCAAGTAAGCTTCGCCGGTTTAGACGGCAACACATGGTCCGAATCGCCTGGCGAGACCTGGCCGGCTCGGCAAATCTTTCGGAAACCATGGATGATCTCTCGGCCCTGGCCGATGCATGCATCGATCAGGCAGTGTTCTTTCTTTATCAATGGCAATGTTTAAAATACGGTATTCCAACTGCGCACGACGGTTCTCATCAACGGCTGGTCGTTATGGGAATGGGCAAGCTTGGCGGAGAGGAGTTAAACTTTTCTTCGGATGTTGACTTGATTTTCGCTTACCCTGAAACCGGAATAACCCAAGGGGGTTTGGAATCGATAAACAACGAAGAGTTTTTTGTTCGCCTTTGTCGTCAATTAATAAAAATCATCGGCGCCACTACCCCTGACGGTGTTGTATTTCGGGTCGACGTGGACCTTAGACCCTATGGTGAAAGCGGGCCCGTGGTGATGAGCTTTGATGCCATTGAAGAATATTACCAGGAGCAGGGACGGGAGTGGGAGCGATACGCCTGGATAAAGGCACGGGTTGTGGCGGGTGATAAAGATACCGGCGAAACACTTTTAAAAAGCCTTAAACCCTTTGTTTTTCGAAGGTATCTTGATTTTGGTGTGTTTGAATCTTTAAGGAAGATGAAACAAAAAATATCCCTTGAAGTCAAGCGTAAGGGGATGACAAATAACATCAAGCTCGGATACGGTGGAATACGTGAGGTTGAGTTTTTTGGGCAGATATTCCAACTCATACGGGGAGGCGTGACGCCTTCTCTTCAGGAGCGGCGCATACAAAAGACACTAAAAATTCTTACCAATGAAAATTATATTTCCAAAAAAGTCTGTGATGAACTCACCGGAGCATACATATTTTTACGAAATGCAGAACACCGCTTGCAGGAATTTTCAGATCAACAAACCCATGTCATCCCGTCAGATTCTGTTGCAAAAATGCGCTTGGCCGCGTCTATGGGGTTTGATACTACGGAAGCGTTCGATCGCCAGTTAGAAAAACATAGAAAAATCGTTCATTCTCATTTCGATAAATTACTTGAAGCCAAAGATTCAGAGTCTACCGATGATCGAACCAAAGAAATTAAAAACGGTTTGGAGTCGATATGGGAAAATCTTTTGGAAGATAAAAATCGCCAAAAGATACTTCTTGCGGCCGGATATGAGAACTTCGATGAAGTCGAGCGTTTATTGGATCACCTTCGTAAGCACCCGGCAACACGATCCCTCAGCAGCGACGGCCGTCAACGTCTCGACAGGCTGATGCCGCTCATGCTTGAAGAAATCGGACGCTCTGAACACCCTATCGTCGTATTGAATCGAATCGTCGATTTGATCAAAACCATCGAGCAGCGCACCAATTACCTGGCTTTGTTGCTGGAAAATCCTACGGCTATCGTTCATATGGTGAACCTGGTCAGTGCCAGCCCCTGGATCGTTTCATTTCTGTCTCGCCACCCGGTACTTTTGGATGAACTTCTTGATCCTCGAACACTCTATCGTCCTCCGGAGAAGCCGGAACTCCAAAAAGAAATTCGCAAGCGGCTTGACCTGGCATCCAATCAGGATTTCGAGCATCAGATTCAGGAGTTGTGTATTTTTAAACAGGTGAATACATTACGGGTGGCTGCAGCAGATGTCACCGGTGCCCTGACATTGATGCGAACCAGTGACCATCTTACCGAAATTGCCGAGACGGTTTTAAAGGAAGTTGTTGAACTGTCATGGAGCCATTTGGTTGAAAAACACGGGGCTCCGACGTGTCAAATGGACGGCATGGAAATCGGCAGGGGATTTTCTGTCATTGCCTATGGAAAACTAGGTGGTATTGAACTCGGTTATGGATCGGATCTGGATATGGTTTTTCTCCACGCCGGAACCAAAGGACAAACCTTCGGCGGGAAACATCCTATCGATAATCAACAGTTTTTTGCCCGTCTGGGGCAAAGGGTTATACATATTTTAACCACACATAGCGCTGTTGGAAAGCTCTATGAGCCGGATATGCGCCTTCGACCCAGTGGAAGTTCAGGCATTCTGGTGAGCCACATAGAAGGGTTTAAGGATTATCAGACAAACAAAGCCTGGACATGGGAACATCAGGCCCTTATCAAAGCAAGGCCCATCAGTGGTGATATCAATATGGCCAAACGCTTTGAACAAATTCGGAACGAGGTTCTTGCACGGCCAAGGATCAAGGCCCAATTAAAACAAGACGTTGTCGACATGCGCGAAAGGTTGCGAAAGGAACTCTCAAACACGGAACCAGGGCTTTTCGACCTCAAGCAGGATACAGGGGGCATCGTTGATATTGAATTTTTGGTGCAGTATCTGGTTCTTTTAAAGTCTTTCGAATACAAAGAATTATTAAAGTGGACCGATATTGTAAGACTCCTTGAAACGTTAAAAGAAACCGGTATCATCAACGACCAGGTCGCTCACATCTTAAAAGTTGCCTATCTAACCTACCGATCAGCCGTTCACCAGTTCAGCCTTCAGGAGAAACCTGCCAAAGCCCCTGAAATTAAATTTTTTGGTATGCGAGAAAATGTCAGGCAAATCTGGAAAGAAATTATGGGAACGGAATAAGATTGTACGTGTTCACGGGGAAACAAACTCCGTGAACATGTACTAAGTATTACATTTTTGTAATTAATCGGGATTGATTTTAACAAAATTGTAATCGATCATTTTTATATTTACGCTTGTCATGACGAATAACTATTTGTATTAATAACTATTTATGAATGTTTGATGTTATGGCACGCTTGTTGCTGTTATAAAAAACTCAAAATTGCATTCATATGATTTTACCTTAGCTGGACAAACCTAACCAATCGTAATCAGATACATAGATTGAAATCGTTTGGGTTAAAATGACATTTTCAAATTCAAAGAAAATAGAAAGGCTTGAGCCGGCTGCAGAGCGGCTGCGGGAAAACACCGACCATCTGGTTTCCGGTTTTACAAAGAGAAAATCGCCGGACTTTATAAAGCGACATGCACAAGTTCTGGACGACTATTTTTTTGAAAGTTTCGAAAGCTCTCGTGTGGGACCCAAAATGGGGATGGAAAAGAATCCCTATGCGATCATTGCGCTTGGGGGTTATGGACGAAAAGAGCAGTTCATTCATTCGGATGTGGATCTTTTGTTTCTTTTTGAAAAGTATGTTCCCGACAAAGCCGAGTATCTTATCCAGGAAATTGTCTACCCGTTGTGGGACATCGGTCTTGAAGTGGGTCATGCCACACGATCTCTTAAAGAATGTGTTAAATTAGCTTTTGATGACATCGAGGTTTTGACGTCCCTTCTGGACGCACGTTTCGTATGCGGCATGTCACTGTTGTATTCGTCTTTGATGGAGCATCTTCGAAAACGGTTTAAAAAGAGGCATTCAGCTAAAGTCATAAAGAAACTGGTCGACATCAGCCAAAGCAGGCATGAATGTTTCGGAGATTCGTCGTATCTGCTCGAACCCAATCTCAAGGAGGGCCAGGGTGGATTGAGAGACTATCACACCATGCTCTGGATCGCCAGACTGAAATCGAATCTTAAACAATTCAGAGACTTCGAGTATTATGGCTTCATGTCCCATGATGAATTTCAGGCCATGAGGCAGGCGCTTGAGTTCATAGGAAACGTGAGAAATTGTCTGCATTATTTGTCCGGAAGGAAATGTGATCAGCTCTATTTTGAATACCAGATCAAAATGGCCGATGCCCTGAAGTTTGGCAAAAAAAACGGACAGCAGCCGGTGGAACGATTTTTGAGCAAGCTTCATAGCCAAATGGAATTTATAAAGCAGCAGCACCTGATGTTTCTATACGAGCTGGGGTTGTTTAAAAATGTTAAACGCTCGAAAAAGGCCCTAAAACACACCCTTATTAAGGGGCTCGAAATTACGGAAAATGGGATGATCAACTTTGTTTCTTCCGAAGACATCCTGAGCGATCCGAACCTTTTGATAAAGATATTTGAAGAAAGCGCGACGCTGAAAATTCCATTAAGCGCAGAGGCCAAAAGGCTGGTCAGGGAATTTTCCTTTCTTGTTGACAACGAATTTTCTTCTTCGGTGTTAAATCTTGAATCATTTGAACGGATTTTAGCTAAACCGTCATCGACATTTAATGTGCTCAACGAGATGCTGAATACCGGATTTTTGGCCCGATTTATTCCAGAATTTAAAGGAATCTCCGATAGAATTCAATACGATGAGTACCATCTTTATCCGGTTGATCGACATTTGCTGAGGGCCGTTCAGAATATAAAAAGATTCGGAACATCCAAAGGAATTTCAGAATATCCTTTATGCAGTGATATTTATAAAAGGCTTAAAAAACGACATCTTTTATTGTGGGCGGTGCTGTTGCACGACATCGGTAAAGGTGAAACCGGTGTGAGTCATTCCATCAGCGGTGCCGAGATTGCAGCGTCGATACTGCTTAAGAAAGGCTACCCCACCGAGGATATTGAAACGGTCTCTTTTTTGATAAAAGAGCATCTATTATTGATTAAGACCGCCACCCGAAGAGATCTCAATGATGAAGAGACCGCCATCTCGTGTGCCAGAAATATAAAAGATATCGATCGCCTAAAAATGCTTTATTTGTTGACTGTGGCCGATTCCATGGCTACCGGTCCAAAAGCCTGGAGTGACTGGACCGCTACACTGTTAAGAGATCTTTTCTTTAAAGTTTCAAATGTCCTTGAAAAGGGTGAACTTGCAACCAGAGAGGCTGTTGAAGCTGTTGAGAAGAAAAAAGCCGAAGTTTTCGGATCCGCCATTAAGCACTATGCCGAGAATGATATGGAGACACTTTTCAATTTCATGTCTCCTCGATACCTTCTTTATATGCCGTCTGATCGTATGATGGAACATATCGAACTGTATAAAAATATGGGAACAGCGGACTTTATCTGGAGCGTAACAAAAACTCCGGATTCCAATACCCGAACGGTCACCATTTGCGCACAGGATCGTCCCGGTCTTTTTTCAAAGATTGCGGGGACATTTACGCTGAACGGACTGGATATCCTCGATGCGCAGATCTTCACATGGCGGAATAATATTGCCCTTGATATTTTTGAAGTCAACCCGCCGTTGGATCAGATTTTTGAAAAGGAAAGGTGGCAACAGACTGAAGCCCATCTCAAATCTGCGCTGTCCGGGGATCTGGATTTAAAAACGATGCTGGAAAAAAAAATAACGGTCCACCAACCTGCCAAACGTTACCTAAAAGACAGGCCCCATCAAATCAACCTGGACAATGACAGCTCGAGTTTTTTTACGATTATTGAAGTATTTACTTATGATTTTTCGGGACTTCTATACACGATCACCGATGCACTTTTCAGGTGCGGTCTCGATATTTGGGTGGCCAAGATCGCAACAAAGGTTGACCAGGTTGTGGACGTTTTTTATGTCAGGGATTTTGATGGACAAAAAGTTGATTCACCGGATCAAGTAGAAAAGATTAAAACATCCATTAAAGAAGTTTTGCCGGGTTTCAAAACTTAATACCAAAATGAGTGGAACATATTCACCTGTCGAAGGTGACGCTTATGATCTGCGATTGGGGCGACAACTGATACCGGCTGAATCGTCCCAAGGTTTAACGACATAAGGAGGAAACATTATGAAAAAGGTAGAGGCGATCATTAAGCCGTTCAAACTGGATGATGTCAAAGAGGCCCTCAATGAAATCGGAATTCAGGGGATGACGATTTCAGAAGTCAAGGGATACGGCCGTCAGAAAGGGCATAAGGAGATTTACCGGGGCGCTGAATATGTGGTGGATTTTATCCCAAAAATAAAGATCGAGATTATCGTTCAGTCCGACAGAGTCAAACAGGTGATGGAGACCATACAAAAGGCCGCTTATACCGGAAAAATAGGAGACGGGAAAATCTTTATTCTGCCCATGGAAGAAGTGATTCGGGTGCGCACCGGAGAAAAAGGAGAAGATGCCATATAGACCCGGCCAATTGAGATCTAATGTATAAGATAAGAATTATAGAGATTATCTAAATAAAGCTAATTTTTTAAACCATAAGGAGGATTTTTTATTATGACACCCAAAGAAGTATTTGAATTTGCAAAAGAGAATAAGGCCAAAGTGGTTGATCTTCGCTTTCTGGATTTTCCGGGTCTGTGGCAGCATTTTACGGTGCCCATGAGTGAACTGGAAGAATCGAGTTTCGAGGATGGTTTCGGGTTTGACGGCTCCAGCATCCGGGGATGGCAGCCCATTCACGCCAGCGACATGCTGGTGGTGCCGGACGCCGCCACCGCCAAAATGGACCCTTTCTTTGAAGTTCCGACCCTGGTTTTAATCGGCAACATTGTGGACCCCATTACCCGTGAGTCATATACCCGAGATCCGCGAAATATTGCCAAAAAAGCAGAAGCATATCTCAAGAGCACCGGAATCGGCGATACGGCCTATTTCGGACCTGAGGCTGAATTTTTTATCTTTGACGATATCCGTTTTGAGTCTTCCAATCATCGGGCCTTTTATGAGATCGATTCCGTTGAAGGTATCTGGAACAGCGGACGGGAAGAATGCCCCAACCTGGGATACAAGCCGAGACACAAGGAAGGCTACTTTCCGGTTCCGCCCATGGACAAGTTTCAGGATATCCGCACCGAAATGCTCCTGACCCTTGAACAGTTGGGAATAGATGTCGAATGCCAGCATCATGAGGTGGCCACCGCCGGTCAGGCAGAGATCGATATGCGATTTAAGCCCCTGCTTGAAATGGGCGATCAACTCATGTGGTTTAAGTATGTTCTTAAAAATGTGGCATACAAATACGGTCATACCGTGACATTTATGCCAAAGCCGCTGTTCAACGACAACGGGACCGGCATGCATACCCATTGCAGCATTTGGAAAGGCGATCAGCCGCTTTTTGCCGGCGACAAATATGCCGGTGTTTCCCAGGAAGCCCTGTATGCCATCGGCGGGATACTGAAACACTGTCCGCGCGCTGTGCGCTTTTACCAATCCCGACCACCAACTCCTACAAACGCCTGGTTCCCGGCTTTGAGGCCCCGGTGAATTTGGCTTATTCCAGCCGTAACCGGAGTGCAGCCGTCCGGATTCCCATGTACTCACCCTCACCCAAAGCCAAACGGATCGAGTTCAGAACCCCGGACCCCTCGTGCAACGGGTATATGGCGTTTTCCGCCATGTTGATGGCCATGATCGACGGTATTGAAAATAAGATCGATCCGGGCGATCCGCTGGATAAAGACATCTATGGTCTCCCACCCGAAGAGCTGGCGGAGATTCCATCGGCACCGGGATCTTTGGAAGAAGCCCTGTCAGCACTCAAGGAAGATCACGAGTTCATGATGAAAGGGGATGTCTTCACTCAGGATGTTATTGACATGTGGATTGAATACAAGACGGAAAATGAGGTCAATGACGTAAAACTTCGTCCGCATCCCCATGAATTTTTCCTTTATTTCGATATATAACCACCCCCTAACCAACAGCAGCCCGCTGATAAATCGGCGGGCTGTTGTTGGTTCGACCATAACACACTATATGAAAAAGATGGCTTTACCAGATCTGAAAACGTGGTAAATGTGTTTGAGTTTATAACCCTTCAAAAGACATCGGATATGAACATTTTTGCCTACGGAACCTTATTGATACCTGATGTAATGTATGCCGTTACAACCCGTGAGTTTCGTTTTATAGATGCGATCCTGAGAGGCTATGCTCGTTTTACGGTGAAAGGAGAATCTTACCCCGGAATTATTCCGGCAACTCATGCAGTCACTGTAGGGATCATCTACTTTGATGTGGATAAATTGTCATTGGAGCGGTTGGACGCATTCGAAGGCGATCTGTATCAGCGAACTCCGATACTGGCAGAAATGAAAGGGGGAGAAATATTTAATGCCGAAACATTTGTCATCAAGCCCAAATTTAGGGGTTATCTCTCTTCGAAAGAATGGAATGTAAAGGAATTTACCCGAAAACATCTTGAGGCGTTTTTAGAAACTTATTCGGGTTTTCAGAAAAATTCATGACTTTCTATTGCAGGAATTATTGTTCTTAACTCACCTGAGTCGACGAGATACCCATAAAAAAAATTATGCCCCATCTTGACACCTAAGTTTAAATATTTGTTATAATCAATATCAGCGAACGCGACTTTCTTTCAACACCGATCGTTATGACACCCCTGCTGACAGGCGCAGCCATCCCATAGAAACAGCAGAAAATCTCCATTTCCAGACCCTATGGACGTTTAAAACCAAAACAATCCACCAAAATTACAGAAATGTAATAAATCAATCCATTTGTTACAGTTATGTGCACTATCATTCTTAATGGCACGTTTATAAATACTTGTAACATACTGAAAGATATATATTTTTAAATTTTATTTCATTATGGCACAGCTATTGCTCTAATGGATTTAACATTTTTTCATCTGAATGACGTTAAAGCAGTTGACGAAAAGGTTTTACCTTAAGCCGAACTTAAAGAGGATTTATTGCCCGCAAACGTCAAAATAAATTTTTCCGTTTCGATACAGACCAAAAAGGAGGAATAATTAGCAAATGAAACCAATTAGTTTTGTGATTGCCGCGTTTTGTCTGCTTTTTCCGTTTTCTTCAGCCTTTGCTGCCGATGCATTAAATTCCGGGGATACCGCCTGGATGATTGTCGCTACCGCTCTGGTCATGGTAATGACACCGGCCGGTTTGGCCCTGTTTTACGGCGGCATGTCAAGATATAAGAATCTTTTGAATACCTATGCCATGACCTTTGTGGCTTATTGTCTTGCCAGCGTGATCTGGATGATGTGGGGCTACACCCTTGCATTCGGACCGGACAAGGCGGGAATCGTCGGCGGGCTGGAAAATCTGTTTTTATCCGGAATCGGTGTAAACAGTCTGTCCGGAACCATACCCACCTATGTGTTTGTCGTTTTTCAGATGACATTTGCCGCAATTACCGTGGCCCTTGTTCTCGGTTCCATCGTTGATCGCATGAAGTTTTCTTCGTGGATCGTTTTTACGGTGTTGTGGTTGACGTTCATTTATTCTCCCATCGCCCACTGGGTATGGGGCGGCGGCTGGATGGCAAACATGGGGGCACTTGATTTTGCAGGCGGTACTGTGGTTCACATCAATGCCGGTGTTGCCGGTTTAGTCCTGTCTCTGATCCTCGGAAAACGAATCGGATACGGTAAGGAAGCCATGTTTCCGTCCAGCATATCCCTGACCGCACTGGGAGCCGCCCTGTTGTGGTTCGGGTGGTTCGGTTTTAATGCAGGCAGCGAACTGGCTGCAGACGGTGTGGCGGCTTCGGCGTTTTTGGTTACCAATACTTCAGCTGCAATGGGTGCCCTGGGGTGGATGTTTATCGAATGGTGGGTTAATAAAAAACCAACGGTACTTGGGATCGCCTCCGGAGTTGTTGCCGGACTGGTGGCCATCACGCCTGCGGCCGGATTTGTGGGTTTGTCCGCTTCGCTGGTGATTGGACTGATTGCGGGCATTCTGGGTTTTTTCAGTGTTTCCGTGCTTAAAAATAAAATTGGTTATGATGACTCCCTGGATGCATTCGGTGTGCACGGCATGTGCGGTATGTGGGGTGCATTGGCAACCGGTATTTTTGCCAACCCGGCCATCAACGAAGTCGGCAGAGGATTACTTTTCGGGAATCCAAAACAACTTTATATTCAGGCGGTATCGATTGTGGGCACCATCCTTTTTACGGCGGTGGGAACGGTCATTGTGGTTTATGTGACCCGATTTATCACCGGTGGACTGAGAGTGGGTGAGGAGGATGAAATTATTGGACTGGACAACACCTTACATGGAGAAAGAGCGTTTGAGATCGATTGATCATTGAAAGGAGTGAAATCATGAAAAAGATCGAAGCCATCATCAAGCCGTTCAAACTGGATGATGTCAAAGAGGCCCTCAATGAAATGGGAATTCAGGGGATGACGATTTCAGAAGTCAAGGGATACGGCCGTCAGAAAGGGCATAAGGAGATTTACCGGGGCGCTGAATATGTGGTGGATTTTATCCCAAAAATAAAGATCGAGATTATCGTTCAGTCCGACAGAGTCAAACAGGTGATGGAAACCATACAAAAGGCCGCTTATACCGGAAAAATAGGGGATGGGAAAATCTTTATTCTGCCCATGGAAGAGGTGATTCGGGTACGTACCGGAGAAAAAGGAGAAGACGCCATATAGATCCAGTAAATTGGAACCTAAGGCAAAAGATAAGAACACAAAACTTGAATTTTATTCTTGATGTTGCCGGGAAAAATCCGGATAAAATTCTCGGAATTTAAAAAAATCGCTTGACACAACATGGGATCAAAGATATAGTTAAATTATTGATATAATTATCAATACTAACAATTAAGGCATGTTTTTAGTGCCACTAACGTGCTCAATTTCCAAAAGTGCAATCTGTCAATGCTATACTAAATTGGGAATAGCCAATAAAGGAGGTACAGCATCATGAATCTTACAATTGCATTAATAGACAACGATCAAGTGGTTCGGGCGAAAACAGATCTTTCCGAGAATGGGCAGGACAATTCGTTTAGAAAGTTTCTTCGTCAGATTAAGGAAGAGTTGGTGCCCGGGCAAACAGGATATCTTGAAATTGAGGATTCCACAGCAGATCCGATCACGTTTGAAATCTCCCAATTTGAATGATAATTTGGATTTGCCTCTCTTTTTGTACTAACCTCATTTGAACGGGCACAATTGGACTTGAAGTGGTCTCACCGGTAATGACGATAATCAACCCCGTATTTTTTGGCCTTGTAAGCGAATTTCCTTACCGTTGTTTTCAGGATGCCGGTTGCTAGGGTGGTATTGCCCCGCGTGTTCTTGAGGGCGTCGATGATCATCTCCCTTTCAAGATTCGCCACGGCATCTTCAAGGGATAGGGCAGGGAGCGTATCGGTTTCCATCCCTGTCTGAAGGGTGGGCGGAAGATGATAGCTGTGAATGACACCTTCCTCACACAGTAACACGGCCCGTTCGATACAGTTTTCGAGTTCTCTGACGTTTCCCGGCCAGTGGTACTGCATAAGCATATCGATGGCAGGGGTTGAAAATCGACGAATATTTTTGTGGTTTTCTGCGGCGTATTTTTCGAGAAAATGGTCGGCCAAAAGCAGAATATCCGTCTTTCTTTCTCTTAAAGGTGGAATGTAAATCGGAAATACATTCAAACGATAGTAAAGATCTCCCCTGAAACTTTCATCTTCGACAGCCTGCTCAAGATTCTTGTTGGTGGCCGCGATGATGCGGACATCCGTCTTTATGGTTTTGTGTCCTCCCACACGTTCAAATTCTTTTTCCTGTAAGGCCCGAAGGAGTTTGATTTGAACTGTAAGTCCCACTGATCCGATTTCGTCAAGGAAGATGGAGCCCTTGTTGGCCATCTCGAATTTTCCGATTTTTTGACGAATGGCCCCTGTAAACGAACCTTTTTCATGCCCGAAGAGTTCACTCTCAATCAGGTTTGAGGGAAGGGCTGCGCAATTGACTTTAACAAATCTGTTTTTGGCCCTGAGGCTGTTATAGTGGATGGAATTGGCCACAAGTTCTTTTCCGGTGCCGCTTTCACCTCGAATCAAGACCGTGGCATTGCTCTTTGACACCTGCGAAACCATCTGAAAGACTTCTCGCATTTTGTTGCTGTTGCCGATGATGTTCGTTATGTGGTATTTATTCTCAAGCTCATTTTTTAACCGGATATTCTCTTCACTGAGCCGCTTTTTTTCCAGGCGGATGGTTTCCAGGTTGATCACATGTCTGGCCACCATGGTTGCAATCACGGACAACAGTTTTTCGCCGTCGTTCAAGGCGTAAGACGGGTCATACGGCTTATCGACGCTGAGTGAACCGATAATCTGATTTCCCTTTTTTATCGGAACGCAAATAAAAGAGAGTTCTTCATCCTTAACGGCTTTGCGAGAAGCGGTTCTGTTTAGAAATAGCGGTTCATCGCTAATTTTGGGGATGGTAATGGCTTTGCCGGTTTCAATCACCCGTCCGGTAATTCCTTCCCCCAGTTTGTATTTTACCCGTTCCACCGCACTTCGAGAAAGGCCGTGGGCCACTTCGATGTGGATTTCGTTGCGCAAAGGGTGCAAAATGGTTACGGTACCGCGCACCATGTTCAGGGAATTAGAGAGAATATCCAAAACCTGATATAAAGACTTTTTAAGATCCAGGTGTTCATTGAGTGCTTCGCTGATTTCATACAGCAATGTGATGTCTTCGATGCGTTTCATCTTGTCCCGATGTCCTTAAATCTAAATTTACAATTTTGTAATAAATCGCATATCTATGATTAACGCAAGGACTATTTTTTGAACACAAAAAATTCTCTGTAACTTGGATATTTCACGAGTGCGAGGCTTTCATTTGCCCCGATAACGGGATTTCCGCTTGGCTCCAACAAGGCATTCAAGGATGACCTATGCTACATCATACCGACCCGAATCTAAAAGTCATTTTTTATGGCAGTTTTAGTTAATTTAAGCGAACTGAGATATTATTAACATATCGGTTTTATTGAACTTAAGTGATACTTGAAAGTGATTGCAGATATCAACACATTCGGATGAATGGCTGAATCATGAAATTATACTCTCTTAAAATAAAAAAGAGGCAGAGCCATTTCTGCCTCCTCCTCTTTGGTTGATATGCGGAGATGCTATGTAAACATCCTCCAAAGTAAAAATATCAGTATATTTTTAATCTACAACTTCCATGAGTTTTCCACAGCAAGGGGGAAAACCTCTCAGTTTGCTGCGGGAAGAGTTCATTCTTGACCGGAATGATTACCGCTTGCGGAACCCTCCCGTTAGGAGGAACCCCCGTCTTCAGGAGGGGAGCTTTAAATATCAATTTATGAAAGTACCGGATTACCCACGTTTTATATACTTAAAAACGATTTTGTGATACATGTATTTTCATGTGGAATTCAAATTGAGCGAAAGTCGATTGTTGAAATTCGAAAACCAACGCATGATCCAATTAACAATGAAAGGAGTCTAAGATGAGCAATACGGTTAAAAAAGTAAGACAGACATGTACGTGTAAAAATTGTGGCAATGAAGCCGAAATGGAAATTACCTGCACTCTGGAAGATATCCACGAACACAAGGAAAAAGCGCCATCACATGAACAGGCAAAGAGCAAGGCGGAAAAACAGCAGGTAAAAGGTTCAGCGACATGCACCCATTGCGGCAATGAAGCCGATATGTGGATTGATATTTAACTCTAAATGAGTATGAACAAAATTCAAAAAATCTATTGACTTGTTTGATAATATAAATTAAACAATAATAATTCTTGTTTAGATTTCTGTATTAATTAGATTAATGTTAGGATTGCTATGGCTGATCCAAAAATGAGATTTGATACCATTGTAAAAAATCTCCGGGAAAACAATCATAAGCTAACACCTCAGCGGTTGGCTATTGTGAAAATCTTATCCCGCAGTGAAGGGCACCCCAGTGTTGAAAAAATCTATGAACATCTGCAGGATAATTTTCCTACGATGAGTTTGGCAACAGTGTATCGCAATGTCATGCTTATGAAATCATTGGGAGAAGTCTTGGAAATTGGATTCCCGGATGGCAGCAACCGCTATGATGGAAACAAGCCTTATACACATCCGCACGTTATTTGTATAAAATGCAAAAAAATTGTCGACCTAGACCTGGATAGCCTGGATGAAATGAAAAAAGAGGTCGCATTAGAGACTAATTTTACAATTCTGAATCATAGGTTGGACTTTTTCGGTATATGCAGCAATTGTATGGCAGAGAAAGTTTAATATATTTTTTTGTCATTAATTGATAGTCGTTATCATATAATATTTATTTCTATTATCAAATGAATGAGGAGGTCAACATGTCTGAAAAGAAAAAGCTGACCAATAATGTTGGTGCCCTGTCGCTGATAATCAGAATGTAATGACAGCCGGCCCCAGATTTTGCGCTCAAAAAATGGTGCGACGTTCTTCTAACGATCCTTCAAGTCCCCCATTGTCACCAAAATCAATCGATAAGTCCGCTAAAGTTAATTAGATAGATGGGCACCGAAGCACTATATTCATAGCAGCACGGTGCATAAGTTCAGACAACGAAAGGAGGAAACATTATGAATGAAGATAGCAAGTGCCCGGTAACGGGCAGGAGCAAGCAAACCCATTGCCGGCGGTGGCACGTCGAACCGGGACTGGTGGCCGAACCAGTTGAACCTCAAGATTCTTCATCAGCACTCTCACATGAGCAATCCGATGGGCGAGGCGTTCAACTACGCTGAGGAATTCAAGAAACTCGACCTGGAGGCCCTGAAGAAGGACCTCTATGCGCTGATGACCGACTCGCAGGACTGGTGGCCGGCCGATTACGGTCACTACGGGGGGCTCTTCATCCGGATGGCGTGGCACAGCGCAGGCACCTACCGCATCGGCGACGGCCGCGGCGGGGCAGGGTCCGGCAACCAGCGCTTTGCGCCTCTCAACAGCTGGCCGGACAACGTGAACCTCGACAAGGCGCGCCGGCTGCTCTGGCCGATCAAGCAGAAATACGGCAACAAGATCTCCTGGGCCGACCTGATGATCCTCGCCGGCAACTGCGCGCTTGAGTCGATGGGATTCAAGACCTTCGGCTTCGGCGGCGGGCGCGAGGACGTCTGGGAGCCGGAAGAGGACATTTACTGGGGGACCGAGAGCGAGTGGCTTGGCGACAAGCGCTACTCCGGTGACCGGGACCTCGAGAATCCTCTCGCCGCCGTGCAGATGGGCCTGATCTACGTGAACCCGGAAGGACCGAACGGCGAACCGAATGCGGTCGCCTCCGGCCGCGACGTTCGAGAGACCTTCGCGCGCATGGCGATGAACGACGAGGAGACCGTCGCGCTCGTCGCCGGCGGACACACGTTCGGCAAATGCCATGGCGCTGGCGATGCGGCGCATGTCGGTCCTGAACCCGAAGGCCGCCAGCATCGAGGAGCAGGGCCTCGGCTGGAAGAGCAGTTTCGGCAGCGGCAAAGGCGATGACACGATCACCAGCGGCATCGAAGGCGCCTGGACGCCGAACCCGACCCAGTGGGACATGGGCTATTTCGACATGCTGTTCGGCTACGATTGGGATCTGGTGAAAAGCCCCGCCGGCGCCTGCCAGTGGGTCCCGGTCAATCCGGATGAAAAGGATCTCGCGCCTGCCGCTCACGATCCGTCGAAGCGGGTTACGACCATCATGACCACGGCAGACCTCTCGCTGCGGATGGATCCGATCTATGAGCCGATTTCGAAGCGGTTCCACGAGAACCCGGAGGAGTTCGCGGACGCGTTTGCCCGGGCATGGTTCAAGCTGACGCACCGCGACATGGGCCCCCGCTCGCGCTATCTCGGCCCGGAGGTCCCGGCGGAGGAACTGATCTGGCAAGACCCGGTGCCCGCAGTCGATCATGAGCTGATCGACGCGCAGGACATCGCCGACCTCAAGGGCAAGATCCTTGCCTCGGGACTGTCTGTCTCCCAACTGGTCTCGACCGCCTGGGCGTCGGCATCCACGTTCCGCGGCTCCGACAAGCGCGGCGGGGCGAACGGGGCGCGCATCCGTCTTGCGCCGCAAAAGGATTGGGAAGTCAACCAGCCGGCCCAACTGAAGACTGTGCTGCAGACCCTTGAGGGAATCCAAAAGGAGTTCAACAGCGCGCAGTCAGGCGGGAAGAAGGTTTCGCTCGCCGACTTGATTGTCCTGGGTGGATGCGCAGGTGTCGAGCAAGCTGCGAAGAATGCCGGTCACGATGTGACCGTTCCCTTCACGCCGGGACGCACGGATGCGTCGCAGGAGCAAACCGACGTGGAGTCATTCGCCGTACTCGAACCGGCTGCAGACGGGTTCCGCAACTACCTCAAAACCAAATACGCCGTATCGGCAGAGGAACTGCTGGTTGATCGGGCGCAACTGCTGACGCTGACCGCTCCTGAGATGACGGTTCTCGTTGGCGGTATGCGCGTCTTGAATGCCAACTTCGGACAGTCCCAGCACGGCGTCTTCACCAAGCGGCCAGAGACGCTCACCAATGACTTCTTCGTGAATCTGCTCGACATGAGCACGACGTGGAAGGCAACCTCGGAAGACGAAGACGTGTTCGAGGGTCGTGATCGCGCAACGGGCGAACTCAAGTGGACCGGCACCCGTGTCGACCTCATCTTCGGTTCGAACTCCCAACTCCGGGCCTTGGCGGAAGTCTACGGATGTGAGGACTCCCAGGAGAAGTTCCTGCACGACTTTGTAGCGGCGTGGAACAAGGTAATGAACCTTGACCGCTTCGACCTCGCCTGATCGTAGCATAAACGTCTTCGAGGGCTTCTGAAGCGTATTCTGAACTGCAAATCGGATGATCAGGAAGCGATAACCGCC
>CAVVZC010000027.1:0-56414 GCA_963752565.1 uncultured delta proteobacterium
AGAGATCACCATCAGACTGTCGGTCTTTTCAAACAGAAAGTGGTAAAACCTATTGGACATCAGACCCATACTATAATGATCTCATGAAAGATAAAGGTAGTCCTCAATTGTTGGATATCAGGAAAATAGAATGGATATATTGCATATGCCGCCAAGGGGGTTGTTAGGAGGATAATATGACTAGATTTAACGTGATAAAAATATTGGCATTATTCGGGCAGATTTTATTATTTTGTTTTATAATGATACTCCCAAATATTTCAGTGGCCCAGTCAGAACTTACTCATGATCCAAAGATAGACCCTATTCCAGACCTTTGATTTTGACACCACAGAAAAAGCTGTTGTAATACATTTTAATTTTATTGGTCCTTTAACAATGGAATTGGTTTCTTTGGAAATAACCCCTGGTCCGGGTCTAAGCCATTTAGGAGAGCCGTCACATCTTTACACAGAACTTTTAGACCTAAATAATAATATTAAAAGTAAATTTAATTTATGGCATCCTCTATGGGTTATAAGTTTTGATGAGGCTGGAAAAGAACACCTTACCGTGCGTTCAGAAGGTTCTGCCGCGATAAGTTTTCCATTTCGGCCTGATATTGCGACAATCAAAATTACCGATGTGGAAACTGGGCAAGGTTTGATTACGGAAGACCTTGTCCCACACTTTCATGATTTTTGCAGAGCTAACCCCGATGAACCTGATTGTGATGGAATAGTGAATCGTTCACCAACTTGTGATGCAAATGGACCTTATTTAGAGGAATGTACTGGTCCAACAACAAGTGTGGCATTGGCTGGCTCAAATTCAATAGATCCCGACAATGACCCACTCACTTATGATTGGAATGGTCCATTTATTGGAAATACCACGACAGGTGTAACTCCTACGGGAATTTTTCAACTTATGGGAATTATACAGTATCCCTTGAAGTCAATGATGATTTTGGTGGCTCTGCGATGTGTAATGCTCAGGTTCTACAATAGTGTGATACTACTCCTCCTGAAATAGATTGCAATGCTCCATTAACAATTGTGCCTTCTGATGCCCCTGTTGCTTATACGGGGACCGCCACCGACACTTGTGATGGGGAACTTGAGCCAGTTGTTACAGGATTCGACTGCTACACGTTCACTAAGAAAGGGAAACGGATCGACAAGACAGAATCATGCATTGTTTCTTTCGAGGGAGCTACTCTCTCAATCCAGAGATTTCTGGAGGGATTGCTGATAATATTACTTGGAGTCTCTCAGTAACAGATAATAACGGAAATCAAACGATTAAAGAATGCAAGATTCAGGTAGTTAAAAAGAAATAAGGTGTAGTGGTTAAAGGCTGCAGATAACTGTGGTAATGTTTCCACAGAACAATTTGAAGTGTTAGTCGTCAATCCAGCTAAATAATAGATTGCTGAATTATTTTTTTTTACATGAGGCAGGGTCAGCAATGGCCCTGCTTTTTTATTATCACAACCGTTGATACCTGCTATGTATCCGTCATCTTGACAGTGGGTTCAGAACCTGTGATATCGTTTTTTTAATAAGGGCAAATCTTTTCGTGAGGGTTTGCCTTTTTTGCAATTTTGTAAGAAATAGAATACATGATTGGTCCCTTGGAGTTGCCAGGCTCTCAGGGGCTTTTTTATTTCCCCAGGACAAACTCGAAAGCTCATCCTGAACTGTATTCTCCATTTAAGGTAATTGCCCTGTTTGCCGATAATATATTTAGTGAAAGGTAACGCATGCCTTTTTAGGGCTGTCCATGTGGGGGTTTTTTTGGGCAGCCCGTTCTTTTTATCCCCTGTGAAAATATTTGACTAGGATTTTATATTGCATTTCGTTTTGTTGTAATCTAATAGAGTTATATAGAAAGAAGCCCATAAAAATAACCAGTAGCCAAAAGGTTGCCATGGACTGATTATTATGACCCCATTTCTCATAGATGTGGGGTTTTGTGTTTGATTTGAATCGATTAGATATCACAAAAATAACTATAGTCTATATACTGGAAGATAAATCAAAAAAGATTGAATGCAAACAATTATAGATAGATCATCAACCAATAGAGGAGACATATGAAGAAACTTGTCAGATGGCTTAGAGAGGTTGAGCACATAGCAAACGTTATGTATTTGCAAGCCGCTACTGTTTATGCCGATGATCCTCAATTTAAAGCATTCCTTGAACACATTGCTGAGGATGAAGCTTGGCATTACCATGTAATGGGAAGCGCAGCAGAATATTTTAACTCAACACCACCACCTGTACCTGTCATTTCAGTCGATAAAGAGACAAGCGACAAGGTTATAAATTTCTTTTCTGATATAAGAGAACGGTTAGAAAAAAAGACGATTTCCAAAGAGGAATTCATCGAAAAATTCGTCGAGGCAGAACTTTCAGAATGGAATGATATATTTCTCTATGTTGTAAATATTCTCAAAGAGAAAACTAATGAATTCATATATCCTGTTGTAAAAATTCAAGGCCACATAAATAAAATTGTTCGATTTTTAGACAAAACAGGTAATCATTCTATCGTATTAGAGAAATTAAGGACATTACCACCTGTATGGACTGAAAATATCTTAATCGTGGACGATGAAGAAATGATTACGACTCTTATAAAATCTCTTCTAAATCGAGAGGGCAATATTGACGTTGCTCATAATGGGGAAGAAGCCATTAATTATCTTGACAAAAAATTTTACAAATTAGTCATTTCTGACATAGATTTGCCAAAAATGGATGGACTTTCTTTTTACAAAAAGTCTGTAGACGAAATTTCCCACTTTGAAGAAAAGATTCCTTTTTATGTCCGGTGATCTTTCCCCTGAAAGGAAAGCTTTCTTCGATGAAAATGATTTACAATATTTATCAAAGCCTATGAAAATAAAGGTGCTAAGAGAAGTAGCCTCAAAATCATTCTTTCAATTTGAAAAATTACATTAAAGGTATAACAAATCAATCTTCGACCGAGCCCCCTTTTTTGCATTTCTTTAAGAAATAAGATATATGTACAGAAATTCAAGATGCTTGAATCTGTGTATATGGTCAGGTATCAAAGGTTTTGACAATACAGTTTTTTGTAAGGTAGTCTCCATATAGTGCGCCACGAGCGCACTTTAATATAAAGTGTGCGTAACTGCACAAAAGATGAGGGTGGGCCCCTCGGAGCCGGCTTGCAGGAGCAGGCTTCAAACCACCTAAAGCTGCGTTGGTAAAGAGCCAGGGTGGTGAGCGTTTAGGAAAAGTCACGGCATAGGATCGTGGCAGGTATGACTCAGAGAGATGAGCGCAAGCGAACCATTCGATGAGGCGTCGAAAGATTATGGACGAGGTCAAAACTGGGCTTCTATATTGGGTCCAGGATAAGTTTAGGGGGAACCTGTTTACTGCCTAAGCGGCCTCCGGCGTAAAGGTGGCATGAATCTGAGTTAGGCTTTTGCGTGGAACGTGGGAACCTGTCGTTTCGATGTTAAGGGAGAAATTCAAGTGGAGATCCCACAAGAATGAGAGTACCGATGCGAAGCACAGGGGCGGATCATCCAGTATTAGTGTTGAAGGTCCTGTAATGGGGATGGAGCGAAGGGGATGAGCCAGCTCGCAGTAAGTGAAGGTCAACCAGGAACTGGGAGGAACCGGATTTCTTTCTGCGTCGGCTTGAGACCGTGAGGTTTCAAGAGAATGGCTGGCAGGAGCCGGTATGAATCGAGAGGTTCACGTACCGATTCTGTGAGGGCCTGGGGGTGAAATTCCCCTGGGCTACTCGACTCACCACATGAAGATATTTTGAGGTTTGAGGGAAAAATTCCAACCTCTCTTCAGCTAAGAGTATACATCATCATCTTCTTTCCAGAATCATTTATGACATTTCCTCCCCTCAAATGGGGTTGTTATGCCGCAGCGGTATAACATGCCATATGGGCGTCAAAAGCCGCTTGGCTATTTTTTGTAATATTTCGTCAAAATGTGGAACACAATAATATTGTTGATAATTTTGGAATATATGATAGGATTAATACTACTTAAGACGAAATAAATTTTTTATTGTGCACGGATATTGCATTTTCTCGATAAGTTCGATTTTCATGACTTATCGAGAAAACTATCCAATAAATATGTTATGTTTCAAGGAAAAATTACAATGAGACTTTTATTAGTTATTGTTGCTTCTTTGTTGTTATTTATTTTCCCAATATTTCTAACCGCGGGCGAATATTCAGCAGAAGATGAGCAATTTAAGAAAGCAAATATTGATAAATTAAAACCTTATGGACCAGATTAATGAAGATCAAAGACCCATTTGGCAAAAAATGATAAAAATAGCTGTAAAATATGAAGATTATGAAATTGTTGAAAAAATATTTATAATTCGTAATGAGGCTGATGGTGTGATGGCAACACAATACAGTCTGGATTTATTTGAGATACAACAAAACCCATTGTTTTTTATCAACTCTGTAGATCGATTCTTTGAAGGAGAATTTAGTAAGTTTCTACCACTTTGGATAAATGAAACATATGATATGGATATTAACGATTTAAAAAAATACTCAACAGGTCATACCGAAAATAAATTAATGAAGAAATTTTTATCAGAAGCAGAAGAGATAGACAAACGAATCAAATGAAAGTATTACATAACCTTGCCTTTCAGTCCGACTCGCTTCACTCGCGGCTGAAGGCTACGTTAGAATGCAGATATCTCCAACTTATCGACCAAAATTAGAGGCTCAAAAAACCTGTGATATCATCAGTCCCAGTCTTTATGGCTGAATTGCATGTTTCTGCTATGTATATGGAGTCGGAAAAGCAATATCGAAGGTTGTGATATCGTCCAAACTTGATAAAACTAAATAGCCATTTTTCCGTTAGGCTTCGTACCTGCCGTAGCAGGAATGCCGACACGCACGCCTTCCTTGGGCGTAACACAGCATACTTACTCACACTTCGGGCTGTGAACTATTGCACCACAGATTTTAATTTCAAAGAACATAAAGGCGTTACCTGGAAAAAGCCTGAAAAATAGCTTTGCTCAATCTATTAGATTCGGCCTGTTGCTGAACGTTGATTTTTCAAGCCCATATTGGCCTATGTTACAACGTCAACAGTATCTTGTGGCTTATCGTATGTCCTAAATGGATATAACGGACAAAGTGGTGCGGTACACCTTCGGACTTCGGCAGTTTGAAAGCCCATACATTCCTTGCAAAACTCGATTATTGCTCGCCGTGCTGTGAGTTTCAGACTCTTGGTCTTGCCGTTTCCGTCTGCTCTGATTCTATGCCTTACCGCCAAAAGTCAATCCCTTCTTTCGCATACACGCTACTTAAAAAATTTATTGCCCGGTCAATCTTGCCGTCATTACTTAAAATCACCGGTTGTCTAATATTTTTCTCATAGGTTAAATTTCACTTTAAAAAAAATTTAGGCACACCCCATAAGAAAAAACTATATGAGCCGAAATCGGTCTGTGATGTGTAGACTACTCTTATCATTATACTAATGGGGGTGTCCGTTACCAGCCGCCCCCCCTCGGTTAAGGGTTCCTTAAACAATCGTTCTCTTGTTCCTGGCGATGAAGTCCTCTAAGTCCTGCCGGTCGATGTATTGCTTCCTCCCATTAGGAAATGTAACCACTGGAATATCACCGCCCCAAATTCTTTCTCTAAGGGCCCACACGGTCAGGCCGAGCCATTGCGCTGCATCCTTCAAAGGCAGGAGCCGGGGACTACTAATCCCTTGCGCCGTTTTATTTAATGTTATTCCAGTACGTTTTGACATGCTGTGTCTACTTTGTGTCTATAATTTCCGCTTCAACGGCCTCTGGTTTATCCGTATCTGTCCGAGAGCGCATCGGCCCAGAACAACTTTATGGACTCAACATTAATGGTCGTAGGTTTGGCTGGTGCTCCTTGCGCATTTAAATCAACGCCTGCACCCTGTTTTATCTGCCGCAGCAGTTGTGGTTTATCAATCGCAAGCTTTGGGTTGTCGTCATATTCAACCAATCCTTTTCCCTCGATATTGGCAACTTGGGCCAATCTCAGCTTGCAAATAGAGCGATAAGCTTCCGGCATATCAGATAAAATTCGCTCCACGCTCCGTCTGACTTTAGGGTCAGTTTTAAGCTCTCGATTTAGCTGATATCCGTATCCTGGTTTATAACCGCTTAATTTTGCACATAAATTTATTGGAAGGTTAAACATACGGTACATATAAAAACATTGTTTTCGGGTACTGCCTTTATAGATAGCTACGTTGCGAACTATTCTTTCAGCTTCAGCAGCAATTAAATCGTTGTCGATATTGGTTAAATCAGTAGTTTTATCGGTCAATTTTCACCTCAGGTGTTTGTTGTCACTGTTGCAAATGTTGCACATAACCGAAACAGCGCTTCGCCCTTTGAAAGGGCTACGCTTTCCTGGTAACACCATAAAGATATCTTTAAAGATAGTATGTTTTTTCATAATCGTTAGAAAAAGTCGTTTTTTCTCTTAAATCCTTATCCACAAAGGTTTTGCTCAATTTTATCCCGATTTCGCTACTTTCAAATTATGCTCTAACGATTATGTTTTTCCATACTCGTTAGACCTTAACGATTATGTTTTTCCATACCCAAAATTATTTTTTATGGCTATGATAGACAAGCCCATCCCCTGCCTTTTCGCTTGTCCTTTTTCCTTGGTTTTCGTGGCGGTCTGAAAGCATCTGTGCCGTAGTCTTTCCATCGATCATCAATCCAATACATTGATACATCACCCGTACCTTTGGCGGGCTTTCTGCCACCTTTGCCTTGGTGGGTTATATCAAGCAAACCTTTTTCCTGAAGCTCATCAATAGCGTTGCGAAATTGATCTTTTGAAAAGCCGTTTTCTTCAGCATTAGAATACGGGTAAATGATCTCTCCATTATTAGCGATCACCCATTTACGTGGTTGTCGTTTCCGCTTGATGGCCCTCATATCCCTTTTTGCCAGAAAGTCTTGATAAATTAGCATTGCAGCCCTACTTAACGATCTATATGCCTTAGATTCGAGTAGCTCCCTTGTGATATAAATTTTAGGTTCTTCGTCTCGGATATTCATGACTGCACCATGGATTTTCTTCTCGCCATTTGACAGCCTTTTCAATTTTCTCTCTGACAACATCTGCTACAGTAACCATTTATCCCCCGGAAATATGGCCGGTAGCATGTCCGGGGGGAGCATGCTATCTTCTCACCAAATAGGCGCCGGCCAGGGTTATTTACTCATCAATCCATAACCGAAAATTATATTCCCAAAAGTTTCTTTTTCCGCTAACATAAAATTGTAATTTAATCAATGAATATATAATAAAATCATTTATTTATGGAAGTTTACTGTCTTCAGTTTTGAGGACACAAAACTCCCATACAAGAGGGAGCTATCTGTATTATACTAAATAGGAATGAAAATAGACTATCTGGAAGAGGTCTTTAAATAGTACTTAAGATTGGTTTGTGTGTAAGGTTTGCCCTGGGGGGTTTTTAAATTTAGGCAGTTAAGAAGTTTTGCGATATTGTCCGATTTTCCTTTTGCCATGATATAGGTATTGTAAATAATATCCTTAAAATATACATTGGTTTTTCCCTGCCAGGTTTTGTCTTTTGTAAGATATTTAATTGTATCGTTCAAAATCTCTGCCTCTAATCGGATGCTCTTGTCTTTCATAAAAAATTTAATAGTAATATCCTCTAATGTCTTATCATCAACATCAGGATTAAAATACCTATAAAATGATATAAAACCTCTGACTCGCTGGTCTATTTTTTTGTGAAACCTTGATATTATTTGGGATTCTTTTTTGATTTTTTCCTTTGAGACTCTGCCTTATCTCTATGAAGTTCAATTACAAATGGTATCAACAATAGGTATTCCAGCATATAGAACATTAACTTTTCATCTTCCCCAAACAATGTTTTTAACTGCAATAAGGCCCCTGGCTTTGCATCTTTCAGGATTTTTTCTGCATCGTCTTTATTAAAACCTGGAAGGTGGTCATATTTGCTTTCATATTCTCTGTAAAATTCTAATATGTTCATGCCATTCCCTTCATGGCCCTGTTTGATAAATGGGGGAAGGCGGTCAGGGTCACCGCTGTTCGGGAGCTACCCTATCCCCCAAATTGTAGTGGAATTGTGCCTATTGTGTCTGCTTTTTCCTAAAGTAACCTAACAAAATCCAACTCAATAAACAATAAAAAAGGTCTGTTAAATCAGATTAATACCTGAAATCATTAACTTTGTTAAAATGTTCAATCTTGGTCTGAAAATCCCCGTGTCGGCAGTTCGATTCTGTCCCTCGGCACCAATAATTTCAGGGATTTATGGATTTTAAGTCCATAAATCCTTTTTGTTTTTATGGATATATCCAGGAATGGTCCAGGAAAAAATTATTTAAATTCTCTTTTTCTCTCGAATGATATTTTCTCGAATAACAAATTTAAAGAAGAGCACTTAATTTATTATGCTGGATGAATCTGATTGGAAAATGGTCAAAAAGACGATTGTATTAACCTAACACCAGAATAATATGATATCTGTATATCAATTGTTGTTGTTTATGGTACAGATGCTGAGATATTCTAAGATATCCCACCTTTTAGAATTAACGATTCAGATTGATATAGACTAAAACACGAAAGAAGGTGAAGAAATGCAGAACGTGGAATGGGGAATTAAAGGCGATAAATTAATTATTGAGATAGATTTGACAAAGGACTTCGGACCCTCTAAATCTGGTAAAACAATAACAATTGCCAGTACACGGGGTAACCAGAAGGTCGAGGGTACTGATGCTATAATCGGTTTGAACGTTTACAAATATCCAGAGAGCGTATAATATTCAAGGTTCAATCAAGTAAAATTGTCGGTGGACGGAGATGATTTGATAATTGTAAAAATAGGATTTACTTAAACTGACACCAGATAAAAAAGAGAATAAGTTTATGGAGACTATTTATACGGACGATACCAATCGAGTGTCGATAATCTGCCCCAAATGCGGATTTGAGCAGAATATAAACACAACGAATTTCAAGGATACTCAAAAAAACCTGAAGGGTAGATGTAAATGTGGTGAACCTTATCAGTTCACAATAGAATTTAGAAAGAGATACCGCAAAGATGTTAGACTACCCGGTGAATACAATATTCTGGGAAAAGGAGAAAAAGAAGAGATAATCATCAGAGAACTATCATTTACTGGAATTCAGTTTGAAAGTCTGGGGCCACACCAAATTTTGAAAGATGATACATTGGAAGTGACATTCAAGCTTGACAACCATTGGAGAGCAAAAATTCGTAAACTCGCCAAGGTAATATGGGTCAGGGATCGCATCGTCGGCGCAAATTACATTGAAACAAAATTATATGAAAATGAGTTAGAATTTTATCTGAAAAAATGATTTGTCATTAACAGAGACCTTTCGACAATACCAATAATTTGTTTTTCATTTTACGGTGGCCTTGGGGTCTTGTTGTTATTGTTATTTCAACAATACAATAAACACAAATATTCTGTCCACCTTTTTGTTGACTTCAACAAGGATTCCTTTTAAATAAATTCTATGGAAAAAAAAGTCTTCTTCAATACAACCGTTCCTGAAAATCTTATCAAGCAATTCAAAATATTGGCTATTCAGCTTGGAAAACGTCAAAACGAATTGTTAGTTGAAGCCATCCGGGACATTCTCAAAAAGTACGAAAAGAAGGACAAGAAATAGGATTTATTCTGTGTCAAAGAATAATGATCAACTTAACATATACGACGTCAACTCTCTCTTGTTCAAAATAATCTCTTTCATGTCAGAAGCTGAAAGACGAAAACTCCAGGCAGTATTAATTGCTAAATTATCCGATGCAAGAAATGGAAAAGACCTGTCATCATTGATTACCAGTATATCTGAAGCAAAAAGAAGTGAACTTTTGGAAAGGCTCATTAATTGGTATCACTCTAAAAAATCGAATTTAAGAGGACATTCTAAACATTTGGAATTAAGAGGGTATCCTCGGAAACCATTTAAAATCCCCGTTGAGCTCTCAAAAAATGGTTTTACATTTATGTGTTTGACTCAAAATATTAGCAATTCTGGTGTCTTTATTCAGACCGATTTTAGCTTTCATATTGATCAGCAAATTACTATGATTTTATCGCCTCCCAAAATTGAAAAAGACATCACTGTCGGTGGTAGAATTGTAAGAGTCGATTCAAGAGGAATTGGTGTGAAATTCGATGAGCTTATACCTGATTTCACACACACCTTGTCACAAATATAGCCTATATCAAACATAATAAGAGATTTCTCACCCGGACACCATTGGATTAAAGTCCCAAATATTCAAAAATGGAATTTACGCTTTTTACAGTCATCCTAAAGGATATCTGTTATAAGATCTAACTTGTTTTAAAGGCAAGGCATCTGAAATTTGGAGACATAACATTTTACAACCTTTCTGTATATCATTACAATTTACATGACAAAAAGATATGAAATTGGGTCCCATATTTCTGGGTCATGGACACGTCTATCGGCAAAAAAAAATCCTGTGGCACAGACGTGCACACAGGATTTTTTAAAAAGTACTAAATAGGTTTATTTTTTATCGTCGTCTTTGACCTCTTCGAAATCGGCATCCACAACATCCTCATCGGGCGCGGATGGTCCGGCCTGTTCCTGACCCTCTGCCCCGGCTCCGTCCTGCTGTTGGGCGTCTGCTTGGGAAGCCTGCTGATACATGGCTTCGGCCAGTTTATGAGACGCCTGGGTCAATTCCTCGCTCAATCGTTTGATTTCTTCAGTGTCATCTCCTTCCATGGCCTTTTTAAGGGGTTCAATGGTGGCTTCGACCTTGCTTTTGGTGGCTTCATCGATCTTGTCGCCAAGATCTTTGATTGATTTTTCGGTGGAATAGATCAAGGCATCTGCTTGATTGCGAGCGTCTACCAGCGCCCTTTTTTTCTTATCGTCTTCGGCATGAAGTTCAGCATCTTTTATCAGTTCGTCGATTTCTTCTTTAGACAATCCGCTTGAAGCGGTGATCTGAATGGACTGTTCTTTTCCGGTGGCCATGTCCTTGGCAGAAACATTGACGATACCATTGGCATCAATGTCAAACGTTACCTCAATTTGCGGAACACCTCTGGGTGCAGGCGGTATTCCCACAAGTTCAAAGCGACCTAACGTCTTGTTGCCGGCGGCCATTTCCCGCTCACCCTGTAAGACGTGGATAGAAACGGCCGGCTGGTTGTCTGCCGCGGTTGAAAAAATCTGACTCTTTTTTGTCGGAATGGTGGTATTTTTTTCAATGAGACGCGTCATAACACTGCCCAGGGTTTCAATGCCCAGAGATAGAGGGGTTACGTCAAGGAGGAGAACATCTTTAACGTCTCCTTTAAGCACGCCGCCTTGAATGGCAGCACCAACAGCCACAACCTCGTCGGGATTAACACCCTTGTGAGGTTCTCTTTCGAAAATTTTCTTTACACGTTCCTGAACCGCCGGCATACGCGTCATGCCGCCCACAAGGATAACTTCATTAATGTCCTTGGGTGTCAGAGCCGCATCTTTGAGTGCAATACGACAGGGTTTTTCCAGGTTGTCTAACAGATCAACGATAAGCCCTTCAAGTTTGGCTCGGGTTATTTTTATGTTGAGGTGTTTGGGTCCTGAAGCATCGGCGGTTATGAATGGAAGATTAACATCTGTTTCCATGGATGTGGAAAGTTCCATTTTTGCTTTTTCAGCAGCCTCTTTAAGCCGCTGCAAGAGCCATTTTATCATTTCTTATATCAATCCCCTGATCTTTTTTGAATTCACTTGCAAGGTAATCGATCAGCCTTAAGTCGAAATCTTCACCGCCAAGATGGGTATCGCCATTTGTGGCCTTAACCTCAAAAACGCCTTCACCGATTTCTAGAATCGATACGTCAAATGTACCTCCGCCCAGATCAAAAACAGCTATTTTTTCTTCTTTTTTCTTGTCAAGGCCATATGCCAGGGATGCAGCGGTGGGTTCATTGATGATCCTGAGTACATTTAGGCCGGCGATCTTACCGGCATCTTTGGTTGCCTGTCGCTGACTGTCATTAAAATAGGCAGGCACTGTAATCACCGCATCTGTCACTTTTTCGCCAAGATACTCTTCGGCGGTATGCTTGATGTTGGCCAGAATAAAAGATGATATTTCTGCCGGACTGTTCAATTTGCCCCTCAAGTTTATACGCAAATCGCCATTTTTAGCCTGTTCAATCTTGTAAGGGAGTATTTTGATATCATTCTGAACTTCTTTTGATGCATACTGTCGGCCAATAAGTCTTTTTACCGCAAAGACCGTATTTTCGGGATTAGTAATGGCCTGCCGTTTTGCAATTTGACCCACCAATCTTTCCCCACTTTCTGAAACAGCGACGATGGAAGGTGTCGTACGTCCTCCTTCAGGGTTGGTAATAACTTTTGCATCACTACCTTCCATGACCGCGACACAAGAATTTGTGGTGCCCAAATCGATTCCAATGACTTTACCCATTTGTTTTCCTCCTAACATTTACGATAGTCTTTTTTATATGTTTCCTTTTATTCTGTTTGATCTTTTTTCTTCTGGTTTTCAGGTTTTTTGGAGACGACGACCATGGCAGGCCTCAGGAGTCTGTCATGTATCATGTATCCTTTTTGCAATTCCTTAACCACAGAATTTTCAGCATGCCCTTCTGTTTCAACTTGCATGACCGCCTGATGTAAACCAGGGTCAAAAGTATTTCCTAACGAGTCAAACCGCTTTACACCGAATTGCTCCAATACTTTGAGTATCTCCTTAAGGGTCATATTGACACCTTCCACCATTGAGCTGTCAGCGTGTTTTGCATTATTTGAAGATTCGATGGCGCGGTCTAAATTATCAATCACCGGGAGCATGGCCTTTACAAAACTTTCATTGGCAAATTTTCTGAAATCATTCATTTCGCGTGCGGCACGCTTTTTGTAGTTTTCAAACTCGGCGGATACCCTTAGCAAACGATCGTGGGTTTCTTTGGCCTCTTTTTCAAGGGTTTCAACTTTTTCCACCATCTCTATGTAAGGGTCAATAGGCTCGGAGCTGTCTTTTTCATTTACATCTTTTTTAATATCTTCGTTATTTTCTTTTTCGGTATCTTCAACTTTCGTGTGAATTTTGACTTTCTTTCCTTTTGCCATCAACGTTGTTATCTCCTGATTTTTTATATATTTACTACTCGACGGTTAAAACCTTAAACCAAAATCAAACATCGCTAAAAAAATAAGACTGTCTGGAATATTGTCAAGCCGGAAATAGGAATTTTATATTATAGGTTCAGGAATTTAGGGAACAGAAGGACGATGTGAAAAATCATGGAAAAAAGTCGGTTGTGCACCCCCTGTCGAATCCTTACTGAAATATAACAAGCCAAAAAATTGACCGGGATCAATCCACGACACAGACCGCATTACTTATCGCTGCTTCCTTCCGGACCTGACGAGGTTCGTAACCGTCTGTTGCGCGGTGGCCGATCAGATTGGCCTATAGGTTTCCAGGTTCAAACCCTTAAGAGGGGATTCAGCCCCGCATGAAGCGGATTTCGGGTAAAGGGCACCGCTAGCTCCCCGCCTAGCACAACCGTTATCATAAATATAATCGATAAAAAATTTTTTCAAGGTAAAAAAGGACTCGATGTTTTCACTTTAATTAAAGAATGAACCAAAATTAAAAGACACGGTTTCCGTGTTTTTTATTGACAACCACAGACCTCTATATCATAATTTGAATGGATTTTATATATATAACCTGCCGAAATATATTGCTATAATTAAAAAGCGAATTTATGTCACCTTTATGAAATATTATACCTAAAAAATTTCTTTCGGCCCGCTGCTTCAAAGGATTTTCAGCCATATCAGGATGGTAAACTTGAATACGTTATTACAAACCGTTGAGAAAGCCATTGCAACTTATGGAATGCTTAAACCGAAAGATTCGGTTGTTATTGGTGTGTCCGGAGGACCTGATTCAGTTGCTCTGCTTCATGTGCTCTTCTTGATTGCGCCCCGTTTATCTCTCAAACTGGGTGTTGCCCATTTAAATCACTGCCTCCGCCGGAATGATTCGGATAAAGATGCTCAGTTTGTTGAAGTTCTTGCCAAAAAGTATAATTTGCCCTGTTACACGCATAAAAAGGATGTTCGAAAGTATCAGATCGAAAACAAACTTTCTTTAGAAGAAGCTGCCCGGCGTGTTCGATATACCTTTTTAAATGATGTTGCGAATACCATCCACTACAACAAAATTGCAGTTGGGCATCATTCTGATGACAATGCAGAACTTATTTTGATGAATCTTTTTCGAGGAAGTGGAACGCAGGGTCTTTCAGGCATACCTCCCATAAGAGACCATAAGATTATCCGCCCGTTGATAGAGTTAAATCGATCCGAAATCATTGAATTTTTAAATCAAAACAAATTAGACTATGTTTCTGACGCATCTAACACGAACACAAAATACTTTAGGAACAGAGTGCGTCATGATCTAATCCCCTTGTTAAAAACAGCGTACAATCCAAAAATTTCTGAAACACTAAACCGGCTTTCGTCTATTATAAGATCCGAAGAAGAATGGATTGACGATGTCGTTCATCCTTTTTATGAAAAAACCATACTGGATGTTCAGGAAAATTATATCATCCTTTCTGTTTCGATGCTTAATCGATACCACACTGCACTGCAAAGGCGGATCATAAGAATGACAATTGAAAAAATAAAGGGGGACTTAAGGCGAATTCGGTTTGTCAATATCAATTCTGTAATCGGCCTTTTAGAGAAAAGATCGGCCTACGGAAAAGTGGACCTTCCTGACCGTATTAGAATTCAAAGAGACCGGGATGCACTCTATGTGTTTAATGAAAAACGTATGTTGGGGGGTGTTAGTGAAAAATTCAGCCATTCAGACACGTTTTCGTTTGAATATCAGATAGAAAAACTTGAATCTGTATTTATAAGAGAAATAGGGGCGACCATTAAATTTACTGAAATGCGTATGGAAAAGGTGTTCGATTATCGTTATACTGGACAACACACCGGTTTTTTTGATAAGGACATCTTAAGTTTTCCCATGGTAATAAGGAATTTTCGGTCGGGAGACGCTTTTGAACCATTGGGAGTGGGAGGAACGCAAAAGTTAAAAAAATTTTTTATTGACAAAAAAGTACCTCGATGTGAACGGATAAAATGCCCCATACTGTTGAGTCGAGGGAAAATAATTTGGGTGGTCGGCCATAGAATTGATGAGTCTGCCAAAGTGATGCCCTCAACCAGAAATGTACTGAAAGTGGAACTTTTGCTTGCCTAATTAACAATGATGATTAATATTAACGTATCATTAATTGTCCTTTAAGGGGGTTAAGACTTTTGAATCCGTTTTACAAAAACCTGGCTTTATGGATCGTCATCACGATGATGATGATCATGCTCTATAACCTTTTCAATCAACAGCATCTGGCTGAAACAAATATCAGTTACACGGAATTTTTGGCCATGGTGGATAGTGAGCGTGTTTCTGATGTCGTTATACAGGGACAAGAGCTCTATGTCACAGATTCAAATCGTAATCGCTTCAAGATATATGCGCCCAAGGATAGCGATCTAATCAAAATCCTTCGGGAGAAGGGCGTTTCCATTAATGCCAAACCTGAAAGCGAGTCGCCATGGTACATGTCTGTTCTTGTGTCATGGTTTCCAATGATCGTACTGATCGGCGTATGGATATTTTTTATGCGCCAGATGCAGGCCGGCGGCGGAAAAGCCATGTCATTTGGTAAGAGCCGGGCCCGTTTGCAAACTGATCAATCGAAAAAAGTGACGTTTGAAGATGTTGCCGGTATCGATGAAGCTAAAGAAGAACTTGGCGAAATTATCGAGTTTTTAAGAGAACCTAAGAAATTCACTCGTCTTGGAGGAAGGATACCCAAAGGGGTGCTTTTGATGGGATCCCCTGGCACCGGAAAAACCCTCCTTGCACGGGCGATTGCAGGTGAAGCTGACGTTCCTTTTTTTCATATCAGTGGTTCAGATTTCGTAGAAATGTTTGTTGGCGTCGGGGCATCTCGCGTCAGAGATCTCTTTGTTCAGGGCAAAAAGAATGCCCCATGCATTATATTCATCGATGAAATCGATGCTGTTGGAAGACACAGGGGTGCTGGTCTCGGAGGGGGACATGACGAAAGAGAACAGACCTTGAATCAGCTTCTGGTGGAAATGGACGGATTTGAATCCAACGAGGGCGTGATCCTTATTTCCGCCACTAACCGTCCTGATGTGCTCGATCCGGCCCTCTTGCGTCCCGGTCGTTTTGACCGTCAAGTGGTTGTCCCACTGCCGGATATCTTGGGACGCGAGAAAATTCTTAAAGTTCATTTGAAGAAAACACCGATTGCACCTGATGTAGATCCTATAGTTCTGGCAAAGGGAACCCCCGGATTTTCGGGTGCTGATTTGGAAAACCTTGTCAATGAAGCGGCACTTCTGGGCGCCAAGAGAAATAAGGAAAAGATTGATATGTTTGACCTGGAAGATGCCAAAGACAAAGTTTACATGGGATTGGAAAGAAAATCAAAAGTTATCAGGGAAGAAGACCGAAAAACAACGGCATATCATGAAGCAGGACACGCCCTTGTGGCCCGCTTTTTGCCGGGCACCGATGCGGTCAATAAGATCACCATTATTCCAAGAGGACGCGCTGCAGGGATAACATGGTTTTTGCCTGAAGAGAGCGATTTTAAGTATAAGGATCAGCTTGAAAGTGAATTGTCCGTTGCTTTTGGCGGACGGGTTGCCGAAGAAATCGTTTTTAACCGTATCAGTACCGGTGCTTCTAACGATATTAAACGGGCAACCGATATTGCTCAAAAGATGATACGCAATTGGGGTATGAGTGATGAACTCGGTCCGATGTCGTTTGCCAAAGAAGAAGACCACATCTTTCTTGGGCGGGAAATCGCTCAACACAGGGATTATTCTGAAGAAACCGCAAGAAAAATTGATGCCGAAGTCGATAAGCTGATTGAAAATGCTTATCGACGCGCTGAGAAAAATTTAAAAGAAAATTTAGATATTCTTCATGCTTTATCGGATCGTTTGCTTGAAAAAGAAACCGTTATGGGGAAAGAGCTTGATGAACTCATACTCTCCATGAGACCCGGATTTGAGTTTCCATCAAATACGCCAAAAAGCGAAGAAACGGTAAAAGAGAGCCAAGCAGAAGTTAACACGGAAAAAACAGAAACCGAAGCAGATTCTGAAAGCGATCAAGAGGCATCTTAACCCAAATTAACCACCTGTTTGTTCAGCTACTTTTCAATAAATTCTAAGAATCTATGTCAAATGAAAGCATACAGCCTTGTATGGGGCAAACACCGTCTGGATTTTGGTAAACGCACCTGCATTATGGGTGTATTGAACGTAACCCCGGATTCATTTTCGGACGGTGGAAAGTTTTTTACATTCGATGGTGCCGTCGCTCAGGGTTATAGACTATTTGAAGAGGGTGCGGACATCCTTGATATTGGTGGGGAATCTACACGACCATTTTCAAATCCGGTATCTGAAGAAGAAGAAATTCTGCGAGTTGTCCCTGTGATTGAAAAGCTTTCAAAACGCATACCGATTCCAATTTCCATTGATACAACCAAAGCCGGTGTGGCCGAACAGGCCATCAAAGCCGGTGCTTCAATGATAAATGACGTATCGTCTCTTAGTTTCGATCCGAAAATGGCAAATGTTGCGGTAGATTATGGGGTTCCAGTAATTTTGATGCATATGCTTGGAAAACCAAAAACCATGCAGAATGAACCCTTTTATGATGACCTCATCGGTGAAATCAAAACATTTCTTGAAAATGCAATAGATCAGGCTGAAAATAAAGGGATTTCAAGATTGAAAATCATCATTGATCCTGGGATCGGTTTTGGGAAAACCGTCGGGCATAATCTTTTTTTAATCCAGCACTTACATGAATTTAGCTCGTTGAAAGCCCCTATTATGATTGGGACTTCAAGAAAGGCGTTTATTCGTAATCTTCTTAAGGATAATACTGTTGAAGAGATCAATGCCGATTCAGCGATGGTAGAGAGCGGAACGCAGGCTTCAGTTGCTGCCGCTATTCTGAATGGTGCCCATATCGTTCGGGTCCACGATGTTGCCAATACTCGTGTAACTGTAAAAATAATAGATGCCATAAAAAACGCACAAAATTTTTTATAGGACATATCCTATTGATTGTTGATTGTTTTTCCGAAATTGTGATTAATGATCTTATTTAAAAACTTGCGATGACCAACCCTAGCGCCTTCTCTATTTTAAGTTACCGAAATCTGACAGGTTTAATTCTGTTTTTCTTTATTGGGATTGGCATATTTTTATTATGGCCCTATGCATCCATCCAGGAAGCCGATATATTTATTCCGGTAGACGCTGAAAAAATTCCTGAAGGATTGATCATAACAAACGGCCCCTTCACAGGTATAGAAGTGCATGTCCGCGGTCCGAAGTCAATCATACGAACCCTTTCTGATCTGAAGATACAATATACGATTGACCTGTCCGAGGTAAATATCGGGGTTAATGTTATACCAATATATCAGGCTCAGATTCCACTCCCCAATGGGATTTCAATTTTAAAAATAAATCCCGACTCAATAATCGTTAAAGTGGAAAATGAAATTATAAAAAAACTTCCTGTCAATATTTCTCTCACCGGAAAGCCAGCCAAAGGATTTATGGTTGTTGGTGCAAAAGCCAAACCCAAGTCGGTGATTCTGCGAGGATCTGAAGATACGCTGGGCCAGATGGATAAGGTTTCAACAAGACCCATCAACATAAAAGGATTATCCTTCTCTTTTAAAAAAGAGGTGGCTCTGGACCTTGTGGAAAACCTTAAGCTCGCTGATTCTTCGAAAATTATTCTTGCAAACGTGTCTATAAAGGAACGGCTGGCAACCAAAGAATTTGATAATATTCCAGTTCAGGGAGATGGGAGTCTGTATGTACACCGTATTACGCCGCCGGTAATAACGATAAAAGTTAAGGGGCCTGTTAATATGATCGAAAAACTTTTCGGAGGTAACGGGGTTCAGGTATATGTTGACCTTAAAGGATTAAAACCTGGGGTTTATAATAAGCGTGCGACCATAACATTACCGGTTAAAACCACACTGATTGATGCAAAACCTGAAATTTTTAAAGTAAAAATTATTGACCAAAAAAGAATTCGTTAAAAAAAGGATTTTGTCATATGCTCCTTGTTATTGATGTTGGCAATACAAATATGGTCATCGGCGTTTACGACGACAAACATCTCGTTCAAAATTGGCGAATACGAACTGAACGGCGTACGACCGAAGATGAGTTTAACATTCTTGCCAGCAATCTTTTTTCCGAAGGCAATATCATTTCCAGAAATATCCACAAAACCATTATTTCCTGTGTCGTCCCACCGATGGTTACCATTCTAGATTCTTTCTGTCGCAAATATCTTGGACATACACCCCATTGGGTGGATGCCAGTTCCGCTCCAAAACTGCCCATACGATACAAAAACCCATCAGAAGTCGGAGCAGACAGGATCGTTAATGCGGTTGCAGCATTCCACAAATATCAAATGAGCTTAATTGTGATTGATTTTGGAACGGCAACAACCTTCGATTCTATTTCTGAAAAAGGGGAATACTTAGGTGGCGCAATCAGTCCCGGCATCATGATTTCTTCTGAAGCACTCTTTATAAAAGCATCAAGACTTCCTAGGGTCGAGATCTTTATTCCTCCCAAAAGCGTGATCGGCAAAGATACCTCAAGCAGTATTAAAGCTGGAATTATTTATGGATATGCGGGTCTTGTCGATGGAATGGTCAAGCGTATGAAGGCTGAAATGGGTACGAACCCCCAAATCATCGCTACAGGTGGTCTGGCAGATCTCATGTGTCAGGTATCTGAGACCATAGAGGTTGTTGAACCCAACTTAACGCTGGAAGGGTTGCGGATTATCAGCAATAGTATGTAGATAAACTGATGCCGATCGAATATTAATCGAGCTCCGTCGCCGCTTCTATCTTCTCAATTTGTAAAATGATATCCTGTTTTTCCGCGTCATTCAGGTCTTCTTGTTTAAGACGTTGTCTGAGGCTCACAAGAATCATTTCAGTCCGATAGTCTGCGCACGTATATTTCATCGATCTTTGGCTTTATTTTAACCTAACCCGGATAAACTGGCCTCCGGCTCGTTGATCCTACGGCTCGGAGAGAAAAAAACAAAAAACAAATAACAAATCACAAAAAACAAATAATATCCAATGACCAAAAAGAAAAATTCAAAACAAAGATAACCTATTAAACATACAAAATTTAGTTTTTGTCATTGAAATTTGGGATTTCGAATTTATTTGGAATTTGGTGCTTTTGTTTTGTTTTTTTTGCATAAAATGCACAAAATTCACAATTAAGGTAATAAACTAAGCGTTTCAAATAGTGACAGGTTTTTCTGTCTGTCTGATGCCCTTGATGAGAAATTCAGATTAGACCCTACCGGTTTTGATAAGAGCCCGCTTATAAACACGATAGAAGGCTTCAAAATCGGCGATTCCGCGTCTAAGAATTTTTTCTATTTCATCGATGTTTTTCAGATTGACAATCAGGTTAACGCTTTTGTTAAAAGCCGTCATATTGTCCATGGTACGGTAACGGTCGGTAATGAGAGTCACAAAAATATTTCGACGGGTGGACATGTTGAGGCGGTCCAGATATCTGTGGACAGGGTTCATATCCGGATTTTGGGTGCCGAACCTCTCGTTTAGCACCACCATGTCAAAAACATGAAATCGCATTTGCTTGAGAGCATCTTTAGGCAACTGGGGGGCAGTGATATGATAGTCCATATTGTGCAGGCCTGTTTTGATCTTCGTTTGTAAGGCAGCGTCGGACTCACACAAAAGGGCTGTTTTCACACCCTCTTCCACGAAGTCAAAAGGTTTATCCGAAGCATCGTAGGTATCGGCGTCAACTTCATCAATAATGGTTTTTTCCTTTTCGGGTTTGGGTTTGTCTAATGATTTCGAATCGGTATCTGACAAAGAGAGAGTGTTGGAGCGTGCATCGACCACGACCTTGGTGTTACACTGCGGGCAGGTCAGTGAAAACATTTGTCCTTTAGGAACCTTTTCGTCCGGAATTTTAAACTTGCTCCGGCAGTTTTCGCATGAAATGTTCATTATTTTTTGCCTTTATCAGGACGTTACGGATAAAAAACCGGCAGGACTCAATCAACGCGAAGTCTTGCCATAATCATGATCAACCTTCAAATCCTCAATGTCTGTTGTGGCTTCTCCTCGGACAGTTTTGATGGTGTCAATTCCTCGGCCCAGCACGTCTTTTCGAGATGCATAAGCCATAGCAGTCTCCTGGGTAATAATGCCTTTTTCATACAGACCCAAGATATAATCGTCAAAGGTTACCATGCCGAACGCTTTTCCAGCCTGGATAATATCATAAAATGTTTTACCTTCTGATTCTCCATGCAAAATTGAATCTTTAACACGAAGATTGGTTCGCAAAATTTCAAAAGCGGCAACCCGTCCGCCACCCACTTTGGGAAGCAGCCTCTGACACACGATCCATCGGATTGAATCGGCGATTCGGGTGCGTATCTGATTTTCTTCCTCTGTGGGAAACATACCAAGGATTCTGTTGATTGTCTGTCCGGAATCCAGGGTATGTAACGTACTTAAAACCAGATGGCCGGTCTCAGCCGCACTCAAACCGATCTCCAGTGATTCCCTGTCGCGCATCTCGCCAACCAGGATCACTTTGGGCGCCTGTCGAAGGGCTGCTCTTAAGCCAGTGGCAAAAGAGTCGAAATCCTCTCCCAGCTCCCGTTGGTTAAACGTGGCTTTTTTATGTGGATGATCATATTCCACCGGGTCTTCAAGGGTGACGATATGAACCGATTTAACATCATTAATATCATTGAGGATGGCAGCCAGCGAAGTCGATTTTCCACTGCCCGTGGCACCTGTAACCAGGATAAAGCCGTTTTGTTCTTGAGACATTTCCAAAAAGGCATCAGGAAGCCCCAATTCCTGGCAGGTTGGAATTTTGGGGGAAAGTTTACGCAACACAACAGAATAATTCCCCCGCTGGGAAAAGATATTGACCCTAAATCTTGCCTTTCCGGGAAGTTCATAAGATGAATCACACGATCCCTCAAGTAAAAGCGTTTCGGTGAGCCTCCGGCTCTGGTTGATCAGGTTGAGAGCGAAAATTTCAGCTTGATAAGGGGTGATTTCATTAAACTGGGGCTCGAGATCCACAACAGCGAGATCGCCCGAAGTCTCGACCTGAAATGGTTTTCCCACGGTAATATTCAGATCGGAAACATTGTCATAGGAATCCAGCATCCTTGCAAGTAGATGATCAATTTCCTGTTTTTTCAAAATATAACCTCACGATGTGTTAGGCCTCGGTAAAGTCAACTGGCGGATTTTTTATAAAATTTCTGAATTTTCCCTTGTCATTGGCTTTGAGGTAGGCATCATCGGCACTTATCCACCCTTTTTCATACAGTTCCATAATGGCATCATCCAAAAGCATCATGCCGTATTTTTTCCCTGTTTGAATTACTGAAGGAATTTGATGTGTTTTTCCTTCACGGATAAGATTTCGGGCTGCCGGCGTTGCAATCAATACTTCCAAGGCAACACAAAGGGCTTTTTTATCAATTCTTTTAAACAAGACCTGTGAAATAACCGCCCGAATTCCATCAGATAGGGTTGAACGGATCTGTGCCTGTTCGGATGCAGGAAAAACCTCGATGATGCGATCAATGGTTTTCGGTGCACTCATGGTATGCAAGGTACCAAAAACAAGGTGTCCGGTAGATGCGGCTTCTATGGCGAGCGAAATGGTTTCAAGGTCCCGCATTTCCCCAACCAGAATGATATCCGGGTCTTCTCTTAAAGCACCCCTTAATGCTGCACTAAATGACTTGGTATGGATTCCTACTTCACGATGGTTTATAATACACCCTTGACTTTGGTGTACAAATTCGATGGGATCTTCTACGGTGATGATGTGGTCTTTTCGGGTGCGGTTGGCAACATCGACGATGGCGGCCAACGTCGTCGATTTGCCGCTTCCTGTGGGCCCGGTGACCAGAACCAGCCCCCTGGGAAGTGAAGCCAGTTTGGATATTACATTCGGAAGGCCCAGCTGTTCGGCGGTCATGATTTCTTCAGGAATTTGCCTGAAAACGGCGCCACAACCATTTTTTTGCATAAAGAAATTTGACCGGTACCTGGCAACTCCGGGTATTTCATAGCCAAAATCGATATCACCGGTTTCTTCAAATTGTTTGATTTTAGCTTCGGGTGCAATTTCATAGAGCATCGCTTTTAATTCGTCATTATCAAGGACTTTATATTTGACCCTTTCCATGTCGCCCCTGATACGAAGTGCGGGCGGTAGTCCGGACACAAGATGGAGATCAGATGCTCCCTGTTCGTGCATCAATTTGAAAAACGCATCAATTTTTGCCATATCAATTTACCTGTTTATTCAGACTGTTTAAAGAGTTTTAGCTTGCTATCTTCTTCTTCCCTGAGAATAGATTCCTCTTTTCCAATTTCAAGGAGTTTGGAATGGCCCTCAATAACGGAGCGGATTTGAACCTCAATCTGCGATCGTTGTCGCTTCAACTCTGCTATATCTTCATGAAGTTGTGAAAGTCTATTTTGTGCTCTGCTGAGAATTTTTTCTGCTTTAACCTCTGCTTCAGCAACAACCAATTCCGCTGATTTTCTGGCATTTTGTTTCATCTGTTCCAAAACTTTCTGAGAATTCAGCATTGCACGTTTAAAGCTTTCTTCGCGCTCTCTATATCCCTGAGCCTCAAGCTGAAGCCGTTTGATTTCTTGATGCAAGCGGTTAATTTCACTTTGCAGTGATTCAAAGGCATCCGCCATCTGTTCAAGAAATGTATCTACTTCCCGTACATCAAAGCCTCTAAACTTAATTTTAAACTGCTGTTGCTGAATATCAAGGGGCGTCATTTTCATCAGAGATCACCCTCCTTTTTTTTATTACATAAAAGTTGTTGACAGTCTCAACAGACTGTTGACGACAAAATTTTGTAAAAATATCACGCATAGAATAACAATGATCGGTGAAAAATCGATACCGCCAAAGTTGACGGGGATTTTTGCGCGGATCCGATACAGCACCGGTTCGGTGACGTTATGGATAAAGCGGACGATGGGATTATAAGGATCTGGATTTACCCAGGAAAGTATCGCTCGCGCGATCACGATCCACATATAAAAGGTAAGAACATAATGTAGAATTATTGCAACAGCCTTTATGAAATTGCCAATGATAAACATATGAACAATGTACTTTCGTTTTTTTGATTCATGGGATAAAAGAAACACGAAGGTTTTTTATCCAGTCATTTTTTTGACTCTTTAAGAAACTATAAATTTTAGTTTTTCTGAAATCAGATATTTTTTTTGAAAATTAATTATATATTAACAATAAGTCAAGATATTTCAGGTAAAATCGTTGACACATCAAATAATCTAACGATAAAAGTATATTGTAATTTTGGAGCTTTGTCAGATTTTGGCAATTCTGCCACAGTTGGAACAACGCGCAATCCACTTGCTTTGAAATCCTTATATATTTCAAGCAAAGTCACTTTTTAGAAATAAAGCAATTTTTATGCCATAAAATCCCCAAATTTATTTTTCTAAGGGGCTAACAAGTTAAGGGGGAATAAAATTCATGTTAAAAGATAAAAAAATCAGTATCATCGGATCCGGAAATATGGGAGAAGCCCTCGTCAGCGGACTCATTACTTCGGGATCATCCAATCCAGAGAACATCATTTGCACGGATATTCGGATGAACAAGCTGGAATCCGTTGCGAAAAAATATGGTGTGGTTACACTTACTGAAAACATTAAAGCTGTAGAATTGTCTGATATTATTATATATGCAGTTAAGCCCCAAATCATCGCATCCGTATTAAAAGAAACAGCATCTTGTCTGGACATGTCCAAGCTTATCATTTCCATCGCTGCAGGTGTGCCTCTGGCGGCAATCGAATCGTGTCTTAAAAAGGAATTGCGTCTTATTCGCGTCATGCCCAACATTGCAGCATTTGTAAAAGAGAGTGCATCGGTGATTGCCGCCGGGGCAAATGCTACCAAGGAAGACATTGATCTTTCTATGGCGATCTTCGACTCCATGGGCAAAAGCATTTTTCTAAAGGAAAATATTCTCATGGATGCCATCACGGGTTTAAGCGGCAGCGGACCTGCATACATTTTTTTAATTGTCGATGCCTTGGCTGATGCCGGTGTCAAAGTGGGGCTGTCAAGGGATGATGCGCTTTTTCTTTCAACCCAAACGATTTTGGGGGCTGCAAAATTATTGATGGAGACCAAAGAACATCCGGGCAGGCTAAAGGATATGGTTACATCGCCGGGAGGAACGGCAATTGCCGGAATTCATACGCTTGAAAAAGGGGGGCTTCGAACCACCCTCATCAATGCAGTGGAAGTTGCTACCCAACGATCTAAAGAACTGGGGGAAATCGTTATACGAAATTTTACCAATAACGGTTGTTAAAAAACGGTTCTCAATAAGTTTTGGAGAATTGGAACTCTCAGAAAAAAGAATAAGGGCTAAAATGATGACGGAATATAAAATTGAAGCAATAAAGACATTTGATTATGAACGGCCAGTTATTGATAAAGGTTATGCCAATCAAACCCTTTTGGTTGACATTTCAAATTCAGATATTTCCATTCATCCGGTGATCGAAAAAATGAAGGAAGTATTTATTGGCGGCAAAGGATTTGATCTCTGGCTGCTATGGAATGCTGTCAAAGGGACTACGAAATGGTCTGATCCTGAAAATGCAATATGTATTGCCTCGGGCCCCATGGGTGGAACTCCCGTTTATCCGGGCTCGGGCAAAAGTATAGTGACCACGATTTCGCCGTTAACAGGAACCGTTATTGATTCTAATGTTGGTGGATATTTTGGTCCTTATCTTAAATTCGCCGGGTTTGATGCTCTGGAAATCAGAGGAAAGACCAAAACGGATATTGTAATTCTCATCGACGGCATTGATGAAAAAATACAAATTTTTGAAACATCCGGATTGCCTGATGATTCATATGCGCTATCATCCATATTAACAGAACACTTCGCTCAAGGAAAACCCCGGAATATTTCTGTTGTTTCCACGGGACCGGGTGCGAAGAACGCTCTCATGGGCTGCTTGAATTTTACCTGGTATGATTTAAAGCGAAAGCGAGCACGATACAAACAGGCCGGGCGTGGCGGAATCGGCAGTGTTTTTGCAGATAAGTGTATTAAAGCTGTTGTGGTACGGTGGGATAGGGTTTCGGTCAAAACTAATAATCCTTCGGATGGGATCGCATTAAAAGAAGTTGGGAAAAAACACTCCAGAGAAATTGTGGATCTTGATCCCAAACAAAATGAAATGGCAAAAATCGGCACAACCCATCTGGTCACAATTATGAATGATTTTGATTTGTTACCCACCCATAATTTTCAATATGGGCAGCACCCAGAGGCAGATAATATCGGTCAAGAGGTGTACAGGCGTATCTTTGATACAGGCTATGATGGATGCTGGATGGGATGCACGGTGGCCTGCTCTCATGGTGTCAAGGACTTTGTTCCGTTGACAGGACCTTATAGGGGAGAAAAAGTTTTTGTGGACGGTCCCGAATATGAAACCATTGCCGGCTGTGGTTCGAATCTGGGTATCTTCGATCCCCATACCGTTATTGAGATGAATTTCTACTGTGATGCCTATGGCCTTGACACTATTTCTGTGGGGACAAGTATCGCATTTGCAATGGAATGCTTTTCAATGAATCTGATTAATGAAACCCATACCGACGGAATAAACCTTTCCTTTGGTAATCGGGCGGCTGCACTGGAGATCGTTCACCAAATGGCTCAAGGTGAAGGTTTTGGCCATATCGTGGGCCGGGGGGTTCGCGAAATGAAGTCCATTTTCGCTCGAGATTATAAGGCTGATCTAAATATTATGCAAGATATTGGAATGGAAGCAAAGGGTTTGGAGTTTTCAGAATATATGACCAAAGAATCGCTTGCCCAACAGGGGGGGTATGGTCTTGCACTCAAGGGGCCACAGCATGATGAAGCCTGGTTGATTTTTCTCGATATGGTGCACAATTTTATGCCGTCCTTTGAGCAAAAAGCAGAGGCGCTTCACTGGTTTCCAATGTTTAGAACATGGTTTGGTTTGTGCGGACTATGTAAACTTCCATGGAACGATATCATCCCCGAGGACAATAAAGATACCCAAGAGCCGGCAAAGGTCATGAAACACGTAGAATGGTATACTGAATATTACACCGCAGTTACCGGAAGACATACGACTCCCGACGGTCTTATTCGAATGAGCGAAGCGGTTTACAATTTTCAGCGTATATTCAATCTCAAAATGGGTTTCGGAACACGCGAGCATGACAATATTCCCTATCGTGCAGTGGGGCCTGTAACACTGGTTGAATATGAATCACGACACGAACGTTATGACAAAGAATTGGTCGAGAAGCATCAGGTTGATATCACAGACATGGGCACGGAAGATAAAATCAGGACCCTGCGTAAATTTCGCGAGACACTATATGAAAAACTCAAGGATGCGGTGTATAAACGACGGGGATGGACTTCAAATGGAATTCCGACCATTGACACCGTGACGCGTCTGGGTATCGATTTTCCTGAGGTATTGGAATTGCTTAATGCAAAGTTGGGTGATGATCAGGGTTAACGGCAAACGACAGTTCTGGTATGAAGGAATGACCATTAAAGATCTGCTTGAGGATCTTGAAGATTCGCATCACTATGCGGTGATACGCATCAACGATAAACATGTCTCCAGACCTTATTTTGAAAAGACCCTGATCCCCGATAATTCAGAGGTGTTTCTCATTTCCCTGATTGCAGGAGGCTGATTTTATTTATAATTTCAATATTTTTTATGGCAATAAATTTCAAACAGTTTTCAATTCTTTTATTCGTTCCCTGCTTCGGCTTCAATGAATACGGGGTTTTAGTTTCACCAAGACCGGGCTGCCTCGCTTTTTGAAGATACCGTATTCGGTGCGGGGCCTGTCCGGCTTAGATGGTTTAAGGGCTATAATGTTCACTGATACCGTTTCATTTCCAGCCGCATTTGTTGCCGGGCTTCTATCTTTTTTTTCCCCTTGTGTGCTCCCTCTAATACCCGCATACTTTACTTTTATTACGGGGTTTTCAATAGAGGAGTTGACAGAAGAATATAATTCAGGAATCCGGAAAAAAGTATTTTTTTCAACGTTTTTGTTTGTTTTGGGGTTTTCCCTGGTTTTTATTTTGATGGGTGCTTCAGCCTCATATCTCGGCGGCTTGATGTATACGTACAAAAATTTAATAAGGATCATCGGTGGTATTTTAATTATCATTCTGGGAATTCATTTAACCGGCTTAATCCGTATACCCGGGCTTGATTTTGAAAAGCGGATTAATCTGGAAAAGAAGCCATTGCATTTTTTGGGGACGCTGATCATCGGAATGGCCTTTGGCGCCGGTTGGAGCCCGTGTATAGGTCCTTTACTCGGCTCAATCCTCATCATTGCCGGCAGCCAGGAAACCGTGTGGCAGGGAGTTATACTTCTTGGCATCTATTCAGCCGGACTGGCCATACCTTTTATTATTATGTCTATTTTTATCAATTTTATATTAATTTTTATTAAAAAGGCTTCAAAAATTTTAAAATATGTCAATGTGGTGGCCGGTGTGGTTTTGATTGTTGTGGGGCTGATTCTTGTAAGCAATAAGCTATATGTGTTTAGCAGCTAAATCGCTGTGAGAAATACTGACCAACCTGAAATTGTCAAGACGCATTATTTAATGGCCCTCAAATTTATTTGAGACCCACCTTCCTTTCAGTCAAAATTTCTTGCCATTTAAAAAGGTATCAGCTATTAAATAATTTATTATCCCTTATAGTTACTTGTAACATTTTATTTTTTAAATTTGAATTCCCCGATGTTTGTTGGAGCGAAATGAAAATTCCAACTCTCGGGGCAGCGCGGGATGAGTTCAAATAAAAGATAAGGACCATGTTCACGGGGTGTGCTCCCCCGCTTCACTCGGGTGTCTATGTGTATAGTCATTGAAATAACGAAGTCACTGGGTCAATATCGTTACACGGTTTTATAAAAAGCATTATCCATGGAACGATTTAACAAATAAAACATTTCGCCCCTACATTTAAATAACAGCTAAAATAGATATGATAACATTTATGAATCGAAAATCACTTGTCTTGTTTTTTGGCATCATCTTTTGTTTTCAGAATTTGGCTTTTGCCCAGAATGCAACATTGACAAATATCATTGTTACAAACACACGGGATGATCTTCTGGTTTATCTTAATGTTGAAGGTGCTTTTACAGAAAAAATGAAAAAGGCGATTTCAAGTGGTGTTTCCACGACCTTTTCATATTACTTAAGCTTTTATCAAGTTCGCAATCTATGGTTTGACAATAATATAGAGGATATAAAAGTTACAAATACGATTAAATACAATAATCTGAAGGAAGAGTATATTGTAAAACGCTCTTGGGAAAAAAGCGGGCCACAGGTGACAAAATCTTTCGACGAGGCCAAAAAACTGATGAGCGAGATTGACAGCTTAAAGATTGTCCCTCTGAAACAACTAGAAAAAGGTGCGCATTATCAATTAAGAGCTAAGGCCGGACTTAGCAAGGTCACCCTTCCTTTTTATCTGCATTATGTCTTATTTTTTGTTTCTCTGTGGGATTTTGAAACCGATTGGTATACCATAGACTTCATTTATTAAAACGAATAGTTATAATGAGCAATAAAAGAAGAAAAAAGACAGCATCGTTTATTTCAGAAGAAGAGATGGAAAGACGAAAGCGGGAAGTTATTATTAGTATTATCATCATTGTTGTGGTTGCCCTGCTGACGTTCGTTGAAAACAGAATTATTCATTTCGGCGCTGATATCCCCGTTTCCAATACCATACTGATGTTTATTTTGATAAACATCAATTTGTTATTACTTCTCTTGTTAATATTTCTTGTTTTCAGAAACCTGGTTAAGCTGCTTTATGATAGAAAACGAAAAGTCATGGGGACCAAGCTACGAACGAGACTTGTGGTCGCTTTCATAGCCCTTTCACTTTTACCAACCATTGTCCTTTTTTTCTTTTCCATAAACTTCATCACAACGAGCATTGAGTTCTGGTTTAACGTTCCAGTTGAACAGGCCCTTGAAAATTCATTAGACGTCGGGCGAAGTTTATATTGGCATACCGAAGAAAGAAGCCGTTTTTTTATGGAAAGAATATCGTATCAGATAACAACAAAAAAACTTTTAGATACGAAAAACAAAAAAGCACTTTCCCGTTATGTACAGGTCGTCCAGCGTGAGTTTAATTTTAATGCCATAGAAATTTATGCAGACAATGCAACACGTATTACATTTGCCCTCGCTCCGGAACTGGAAGATAAGCCCTTTGACGTTATTTCTGCTGATAATCTTCAAAAAGAAATACCGTCAAAAGGAGTCAGGACTATCTCTGAAGGAATAGCCTCCGGTGAACTTATTAGAATCATCGGTACGATTCCTTTTGGCGCAAAGCCCAACAATGCCCAAGCCTTTATTGTGATAGCCAGACTGATGCCTCCGGATCTTGCCCAAAAAATGTCATCAATTTCAAGAGGCTTTGAAGAATACGAGCAGATCAAGCTTCTTAAAAAACCGATCCAGGCCACCTACTACATCACCTTATCAATTGTCGCCTTATTGGTGGTGTTTTGTTCAGTATGGTTTGGCTTCTACATGGCCAAAACGATTTCCATACCCATCAGGGTGCTTGCTGAAGGAATCCTTAGAGTCAAAGAAGGAGATTTAAGTGTTAATATCGCTACGGTGGCTGATGATGAAATTGGAACTCTTGTCGATTCATTCAATAAAATGACCAGAGATTTGCGTATTGGAAGGGATCAACTTGAGCTTTCTGCTCGGCTGCTTCGAGAACAGAATGTTGAGATAGAAAAAAGAAGACAATACATGGAAATTGTTTTGAAGAATGTTTCTGCAGGTGTCATTACACTTGATGCCGGCGGATTCATTTCCACCATGAACAAGTCGGCTGAAAAGATGCTAAATCTCAAATCAGAAAACATCCTTCAGAAAAGCTATAAAAAACTTCTCGATGGACAGCTATTAGAACTTGCCGAAGACGTCATGGAGAATCTTAAATCATCACGGAATGATGCCGTAGAATTGCCGTTAAAGCTGATCATAGATGGAAGACCGATGAGTTTTATCATGCATGTAAATGCCCTGAAAGACGATGCAGGACAGCATATGGGCATGGTTATGGTATTTGATGATCTGACCGAACTCGAAAAGGCTCAGCGTATGGCTGCCTGGCGTGAAGTTGCCCGGCGAATTGCACATGAAGTTAAAAATCCATTAACCCCCATATCGCTTTCGGCTCAGCGCCTTAAACGAAAATATTCAGGCCACATCAAAGAACCTGTTTTTGATGAGTGTACCCAAACCATTACCGATCACGTGGAACTGATTCGAAATCTTGTGGACGAGTTTTCTTCCTTTGCAAGATTCCCCACGGCAAATCCGAAACCCGGTGATTTGCCGCCCATAATTGAAGAAACCCTGGCACTGTATAAGGAAGGACATCCTCAAATTAATTTTGAGTTTTATGTTACAGATGAGATTCCCGAACTTAATTTGGATCGGCAGCAGATAAAACAGGCGATGATTAATCTTGTGGATAATGCCATCGGCTCCATAAGGAATGAAGGCCGTATTGTGATATCTCTGGCCCATGATCCAATTCTAAAGATCGTACGAATTGAGATTGCCGATAATGGGGCGGGTATTTCCGATGAAGGCAAGACGCGTCTTTTTGAACCCTATTTTTCGACAAAAAAGACCGGTATGGGTTTAGGGCTTACCATTGTAAGCACCATTATTTCTGATCATAATGGCATGATAGGCGTTCAGGACAACAAGCCTAACGGCGCTAAATTTGTTATCGAACTGCCGGTTTAAAAAAAAGAACACATTAAAAAAATGTTGAATCACGTTTTATTCGTGTCCATCCATAAATGAGGATTTTTTTCAAGATCCCCCGCTGGAAAGAACGGGATAAAAAGGCATGCGAAAATAATAACCGCCCCGACGTAAAATCTATCGGGCCAAGCAGGCATATAGTTGATATTCTGAGGATTATTTTTTGAGCATAACCCCAGAGAAATAGGCTCCGCATTTCACGGGGCAGGCGCAGAGATTGGGCAAAAAGTCCATTTATGGATGGACACCAACTCGTTTCGGATAAAAAAGGAGTTTATAACATGTATCCTTCCATTTTAATTGTAGATGATGAACCTTCCATCCTTCAGTCTTTAGGCGGACTCCTTTCAGATGAAGGTTTTGAGGTCATAACTGCTGCCAACGGATATGAGGCATTAAAAATTGTTGGCACCGAATCGCCGGACCTTGTATTGCTCGATATCTGGATGCCGGGCATCGATGGTATCGAAACATTAAAGGAAATAAAGAAAGACAATCCCCACATACAGGTCATCATCATATCCGGACACGGGACCATAGAAACTGCCGTAAAGGCCACAAAACTCGGTGCATTCGACTTAATCGAAAAGCCGCTTTCAATTGATAAGGTTATTGTGGCAATTAACAATGCACTGAATTTCAGGAGACTTGAAGAAGAAAATAAATATTTGCGTAAAAAAACTTTAGAAAAACACTCAATCACCGGGAACAGCCTTTTAATTCAAGAACTGAAAAAACAGATTGCCGTAGCAGCTCCCACAGAGGCATGGGTATTGATTACCGGAGAGAATGGCACAGGGAAAGAACTGGTTGCACGCACCATCCACCAACTCAGCTCAAGGGTGGATTATCCGCTTATAGACGTTCACTGTGCTTCTATTCCTGAAGAACTCATTGAAAGCGAACTGTTTGGGCAAGAAAAGGGTGCCTTTGCCGAATCGAGCACGAAAAAAATAGGTAAATTCGAGCTGGCGAATAAAGGCACCATTTTTCTGGATGAAATCGGCGATATGAGCTTGAAGTCTCAGTCTAAGATTCTTCGAGTTCTACAGGAACAGCAATTCCAGAGGGTTGGTGGAAGCAGAACATTAAGTATCGATGTGCGGGTTATTGCATCCAGCAATAAGGACCTTGAGAAAGAGATTGAAAAGGGCACTTTCAGAGAAGATATTTATTACAGGTTGAATGTCATACCCATTGAAGTTCCACCCTTAAGAAATCGTGTCGAAGACATTCCCCAGCTTATGGAAATATTTTTCGATGAATGTGCCAAACAAAATCGGAGCAAAAAAAAGATCGTAACCCAGAACGTCTTTGATCTTCTATTAAATTATTCATGGCCTGGAAATATCAGGGAGCTGAAAAATCTGGTTGAGCGGCTGACGATCATGACAGATAAAGATGTTATTGATGAATATGATTTGCCGTCGCCCTATAATCCGAAAGCAAAAGATGATATTGCATCGGATGAAGCCCGGCTATTCTTGAGCAATTCCATAAAGGAAGCCAAGGAGATGTTTGAAAGAGAATTTATCAAAAGAAAACTGACTCAACATAGCAACAATGTTGCTAAAACTTCTGAAGCCATCGGGGTCCAACGGAGTTATCTGTATAAGAAGCTCAAAAAACTAAATCTTACCGGTGTTCTGGACGCAAAATCCTGAATTAATAATTATTGCATAATAAAGAGCATAAACGAATAAAAAGTTATGAGCTTGAGAATCATCGGTGGCGCTCTGAAAGGTAAAAAATTGTATTCGGTCCGTGATACGTCGATCCGGCCGACTGCCGACAGATTTCGAGAATCAATATTTAATATACTTTCCCAACGTGTTCTGGATGCGGTGGTGCTGGACCTGTTTGCAGGGACAGGCGCTTTGGGTATCGAAGCCCTAAGCCGAGGCGCTGAATCGGTTGTATTTGTAGATAATAGAAAGGGGGCCTTATCTGTATTAAGGAGAAACATTGATTCATGCAAGCTTGATCAAAAAGCCAATATTGTCAAATGGAATATTAGACAAAATTTAAATTGCATAAGATCAAAAAAACAAAAATTTGATCTTATCTTTTTAGATCCTCCGTACGACAAAAACTTGATAAAACCGACGCTGTTGAATCTTGACAAAAGTCATTCTTTGAAAAATGGAGCCTGTATTGTGGTTGAACACTCTCTTTTTGAGCCGATTCCTACAGATCTTTTTGCATTTGATCTTTTAGATCAGAGAAAATATGGAAAAACGCTTGTTTCATTCCTAAACTATGTGATATGAAACCGTTTTTGTTAAATTTGAATTCCTCGCTGCTTGTCGGAACGCATTGGAGATCCCGTTTTTTCGGAATTTAATCAAAACGAAAATTCCGTCCAATCGGGATGTTTGAAAATTTAATAGAATTGTAACACGATTTTTTTTGGGAGAAATATAAAAACCGAAAGGAATGGATAGTAAATGCGAAAAATTGCCATATATCCAGGATCCTTTGATCCGGTGACAAACGGTCATGTTGATATTGCGCAAAGAGGGCTTAAACTTTTTGATAAAGTCATCGTGGCCATATTACATAATCCGGTAAAAAAATTTTTGTTTTCCGTTGAAGAACGGGTAGAGATGCTTGAATCGAGTTTTAAAGCCTATCCGAATATTGAGGTTGAAACTTTTGACGGGCTTCTTGTGGAATATGCATCAAAGAAAGGTTCTATTGCCATACTTCGGGGGATGCGCGCGGTTTCTGATTTTGAATATGAATTTCAGCTGGCGCTCATGAACCGTAGATTAAATAGAGAAGTTCAGACCGTCTTCCTAATGACCGGTCTGCGATGGATCTTTACCAGTTCATCTATAATCAAAGAGGCGGCCCGGTTTGGTGGTGATATCGAAACCATGGTGCCGCCTATTGTCAACCAGAAATTAAAGGAAAAATTCGGTCTCAATTCTTGAACAGGCTCTTTCAAAGAGGACCTTTCTAAAATAAAAACTCAATGGTCTGCAAGGGGCATCGTCAACGGTTCAGGAAGGGATAATACCAACATTTATTTTTTACTCATTATCCATGGGCCTGCCGCGCTGTATTGCTGTTGCTGAAAATGAAGGGTGCGAAACTTGAGTTAAAATTTTTGAAATGGCATTTCGATGACTTGGTCACAAAGTTTCATCAACTCTTGGGTCAAGTTTTTTTCGCGCCGCGTGAGTTCGGAATCGGAAAACGTATGCCCGTAATAAGCGTTAATGATATGGGTGGAAGTCGCATCAAGGATTTTTATAAAACGTTCAAAATCGCCAGCCTGAAAGTAAAGTGTTACATCGTTAACAAATAGGATGTCTCTTTTTTGTCGAAAAAATTTTGTAAACAGTTTTTCTATGGCGGTCGCATTTTTCTCTGCCAACTTTAAGGTGTGGTCTTCGTCTTTGCCCGTAAGGCGTGGCGCAAGGATGGATGTCGTTAAATAGAGTAAAGGCTCATCCAGCGGCGGCTCCATTTTTCCACCGATTCCCTGGATATTACCGGGGGCCAAGTCGAGAATTGCTATCTTTCCTGCATGGCCAGCCTTTAAAAAGAGTTTAAGAATATTTAAAGTTTGAGAAGTCTTGCCGGAGTTGACATCTCCAACGATGATGGTTCGACGGTTCATGTAATGGTTGATGTTATCCATCTTATTTTTCATTAAAAATTTTCCGGCCTTCTACACTTTATTGGCGTTGCTGAAAATAAAGGGTGGAAAACTTGAATAAATATTTAATGGGGCATGATTCTCAGACCACAAGCACCAAGCCGATAAGGCTGGCGCATGGAACGGCATCTTGTTTGGATTCATGTCCGATGGGAACAATCTCCCATCCAACCCGGCGTGCAATAGTGAAAACATCGAAACCGCATGCTTCCATGGCTGGCCGAGCTTGAAGGGGATGGGCGCAGTCCCGGCCTTTCAGCACAGAGCAGGGTGTATCTGGCAGACACAGGGAACACTCTCCGGCCGCAAACCCCATGGCCAGGGGAAACCCCATGTAAAAAGCATGGCCTTCGAGTTTGGCGACAATTTCTTTATGTTTAAGTTCGGTGGACACATGCTTTTTGCGCCATTGGTTTCCTACGAAGTCGTCAACCTTGGCATCAAGTTGTAGCAAAATCCCGTGGCGGAATTCCGAGACAATTCGTGCCGTGACGTCCGGAGTCAAAGGATTATGAGGTGGACACATAATACTGCTGCCATAAAACTTGCATGCCGGGACAAAGCATTTGGCCCAAGCAGTGGTTCGGATCACCAGGTCTGATGTCGGTATAACCAGAGCCCGGTGAGCCCCAAGATCTTCGGCATATTGCCTTAGTTCTTCCAGTTTTTCCATGTTGTTCATAGCGGTTCCTTGGCAGAATTTATATTGCTTTATTTGAAAATATATGGCGATCCATGATATATATCATCATTCGCTGGATAAAAACGTTCCAGCTTTAACCGATTATCCAGACCAGATGCCGGTTTTGGTCAAAATGAAGCGTACGGCCAGGAGCGTAGTGATTAACAGGGTTGCGACCCCGAGTAGATTGAGCCACCATCCGTTGCGATGCTCTTTGACCCAGCTCTTCTGATTGAGCAAGAAAAGCAGAACAAAGACCACTAAAGGCGTACCGCAGAGTCCGAGGGCCAGCATGACCACCAGCAAGATCAAGAAACTGCCCTTTACCAACGGACCGATTAGGCTAATCAGACATCCTAAAAAAACAACAATTTTGAATCGGGTATCGCGAACACTGATTTCCCATTTCATTTTATCGGCGATGAAATAACCGGCAGCCAGATAAGTTGGCGTGATCGTCGAGAACACCGCAGCCCAGAACCCACCGAGAAAAACCCCATGGGCATAAACGCCTAAAACCGGTTTGAGCGGTCTGGCCAGATCAAAGGCTGTTCTGACTTCGATGCCATAAGGGTGCAGAACAGCCGCGGCTGCAACGAATATAGTGACACTGTAAATACCAAAGGCGATGAACATAGACAAAAATGTGTCTGTCCAAGCCAGACCTATGTCCTCTGTTCGCCAATTTCGGGCGTTTACATTATAAGTATGCATGGCGATGATAGTAATGTGAACGGCACCACCCATAATTCCGGCCATCATCAGTGCTCCTCGTGAACCACCGATAAATGTTGGAATAAGTCCTCTGGCCATTCCGCTCAGGTCCGGTTTTATGATCATTACAGTAATTAAGAAGCAGCCCACCACAATGGTTACCAGCACTTTACAGACGCTTTCCACCCAACGGTAGCCACCTACGCCAACCAGGAAAAAGATAAGAACCGCGTAAACCAGGGACCACCAGGGTGTCGACACGCCCGTGACAAGACCGGTGGTGCCCACAAGGGCCTTCATCAAAACAGCGGCTGCCAGCCATGTCGCCAAGAGTGCATCGATCATCAAAATCCAGGCCCAAACATTGCCCCAGCTTTCCTCCACCAGGGAAATAATCCCTTTTCCACCGATTATTCCTACTTTGGCGGCCATGAATTGAACCACAAAAGCCAAAAGGGCGCTTAAAACCACTACCCATAACAACTGGTATCCGTAATTAGCGCCGGCAATGGATACACTGGCCATGGTGGCCGGTCCACAGGCTACCGCGCTAATAATCCAAGCCGGTCCCATCTGACGGAAAAATCGACCAAGGTATGAACTGTTACGGTGGGTTGAGTTGTTATCGGATTGCATACATAAACCTCATTAAAAAACTTGGTTTAATTTTGCCTTGGCATATAAGTCAAAAAAATGATGGGTGGGGCCATGGCCTTTTCCCATGGACAAAGCATGTTCGATGGCGCCGGTGATGTATGCCTTGGCAAGGGTAACGGCTTCAAAAAAATTTTTGCCCAAAGCAATATTGGCCGCAATTGCCGAAGAAAATGTGCAGCCGGTGCCGTGGGTGTTTTTTGTTTCCACCCAGCGGCTTTGAAGCCTCTTAAATTCCTGGCCGTCGTAGAGAATGTCAGTGGCACGGTCTTCTTCAAGATGGCCCCCTTTGACGACCACCTTTTTTGCCCCAAGCTTTAGGATGTCAAGCGCAGCACTTTTCATGTCATCGATGTTCTTGATTTTTCTGTCAATAAGCGCTCGAGCTTCATAAATGTTGGGTGTGATGACTTCCGCCAACGGGAAAAGATGATGTATTAAGGCATCCTGGGCATCTTGATTCAGCAGGCGATATCCGCTTTTGGAAATCATTACCGGATCGAGAACGATCGGTGGTGGATTTACGGCTTTTAAAGCTTTTGCAATTGCCTGAATCAGCTCTATACTGGAGACCATTCCGATTTTTACGGCATGAATTTCAATATCGTCGAAAAGACAGGTAATCTGATCATGGACAATTTTGGGGCGCATCTCCTGAATGTCATAAACTTTCTGTGTATTCTGGACGGTTACCGCTGTAACGGTACTCATGCCGAAAACGCCATGCGCCTGAAATGTTTTTAGATCGGCCTGGATTCCTGCACCGCCTGATGAATCCGAACCCGCAATGGTAAGAGCGACTCGCATGAAAAACCTCCCTAACCGATGTGATCGTTAAGAATTTAACACGAAAGCACAATATCGATAAGGGAATTGAAGAACGATGAAAAGAATAACGTGGTAAAAAATTTCGTGCATGGTTCTCCGATTTCCCTACGACAGCACTAACTGTATCAGGTTCAAAGGGTATGCTCTCAGTTCTGTGATAAAATCAGAACACCCCCAGCCGGACTTAACTAATACATTTAACAGCCGGAATTATAAATTGCAAGTAAATATTAACTCCATTTTCGTACCCCAATATTGCTGAAAAACAATATGATTTTACCTTAAAAAATTTTCCCGACCTGCTGCTCTTTACCGGTGTTCCTGAGAATTAAGAGCGCGAAACTTGGATTAATATTAGCTGTCAACGTCGGAACGCGTCTGTTTTTTACTATCGATTCTTGAACTGCTCAGATAGTACTCTCTAATTCAAAAAGAAGATCCGTTCCGATCATAAATAAGGCCATCTAATAAAAGCTTCCTACACATCACTTATTTGACAAACAAGGTAGGTCGTGTTAGCAATTAGATAATACGTCACTGGGGGAGCCGATGCAAATTGGCTGAGAGGAGGCTATAAGCCTCGACCCCTGGAACCTGATCCGGATCATGCCGGCGTAGGAAAGTTGATACCATCCCATTGTTAGTGTTCCTTCCTGCTCACCGGCATTCAGAAATAACTCTAATCAAGACTGAGCTGAGCGCTTCAAATTTTAAAAATAAAAATCAAGATAATTCATTAAAAATAATAGATATTTTGTCCATCTTTAAAATTTGAAACGCTCAGCTTAGGGCAAAGTTTCGGCAGCATTACCGGTGAACCATGCATAACAGCACGAAAATCGACACAAGATTTGAGGGACGTTCGGCTGCTCCGAGCGTTACATTGGAACAGGTCTTTTTTGCATATTCCGGTGAGCAGATCTTTCGCTCCCTAAATTTTACTGTAAAAGGCGGTCAGTGGACATGCCTTATCGGTCCAAGTGGTTGTGGAAAGTCAACATTGCTCAGATTGATTTCAGGAACCCTTCGAGAGGGACTTTCCGGACGCATTCATTTTAGTGACGGCAACAATTATAAAGGACTGACTGCCTGGATGTCTCAAAAAGATCTGTTGCTTCCCTGGTTGAGCGTCGTGGATAATGTCTGCTTGGGGGCACGTTTACGGGGTGAAATGACTGCCAAAAAGCGTTCAATGGCGATGTCGTTGCTCGAAGATGCAGGATTGGGCGAATATGCAAACGTCCTTCCTTCATCCCTTTCCGGCGGCATGCGTCAACGTGTGGCGCTGTTGCGAACGCTGATGGAAGAGCGTTCAGTCATCCTCATGGATGAGCCGTTTTCAGCTCTTGATGCATTGACAAGACTCAAACTTCAGGATTTGGCAGCAAGGCTGGTTGAAGGCGCAACCGTGTTGATGGTGACCCATGATCCACTTGAGGCACTCCGTCTCGGTCACAGAATATATGTTATGACCGACAGACCTGCAAAACTGAGCGATGCATTGATTCCGCCAGGTTCTCCACCACGTAATCCCGGCGATTCGGCCATTATTTCCATGCAGGCAACATTACTTGAGCGGCTGGAGGGCAGAGACAACTCATGACCTTTATCCGCCCCATAGTCATTTTGTTCGGATTGGTGCTGATATGGCAGGTGATTGTTCTCGTGACCGGCGTACCCGCCTATATATTACCTGGACCCATCAGTGTCGCTGAAGCTGCTTTGTCTCACACAGGTCCTTTATTCGAACATGCCATGACAACATTGTTGGAAATTATTGCCGGATTGCTGATTGGAACACTGTTGGGTGCTTCAAATGCTCTTGTTATGATTGCTTCTCGATCTTTAAAACGTTGGCTGTTGCCTGTTCTTGTTATCAGTCAGGCGATTCCGGTATTTGCCCTTGCCCCCCTTCTCGTCCTGTGGCTTGGTTACGGCATGAGTTCAAAGATTGCAATGGCTGTTCTGATTATTTTTTTCCCGGTGACCGCAGCCTTCTACGATGGAATGCGCAGTACCGAGCCCGAGTGGCTGGAACTTGCACAAGTGATGAATGCGAAACCGATGGCAATTATCCGGCATGTCAGGATTCCTGCGGCGCTTCCGGCGTTTGCTTCGGGTTTGCGCGTTGCGACAGCTGTAGCCCCCATTGGCGCAGTTGTGGGAGAATGGGTTGGGTCCAGTAGAGGCCTCGGGTTTTATATGCTTCACGCCAATGCCCGCATGCAAATCGATATCATGTTTGCGGCACTTTCTCTTTTGTGTATTGTTGCCCTGTCGCTTTACTTTTTAGTAGACAGGGCAATGATCAAAATTGTTTACTGGCAAAAAGAAGGAAATAAAAAGGAGGAAAGTCACCTATGAAACATAGATATCTTATCGTATTTTTCACCGTGGCAGCCTTGTTGGGTGGAGTTTCAAATACTTTAGCCGAATCAGAAAAAATGTCAGTTGTACTCGACTGGTTCGTCAATCCGGATCATGGGCCGCTCTTTATCGCTCTAGAAAAAGGATTCTTCAGCCAGCAGGGGTTAGATGTCAGCTTCCATGTTCCTTCAAATCCGAATGACCCTCCAAAACTTGTTGCTGCCAAAAACGCAGATATTGCGGTTTCCTACCAACCCCAGCATTATCTTCATGTTGATCAAGGATTACCACTGGTCCGAATTGCAACCCTCGTTGCAACACCCTTAAATACGCTGGTTGTGATGGCAGACAGTGACATAAGAAATCTTGCTCAACTGAAAGGTAAAACCGTGGGGTATTCAATCGGTGGATTTGAAACCGTTATTCTCAAGGTCATGCTTGAAAGCCAGGGCCTGTCTCTGGATGTTGTAAAATTGGTCAACGTTAATTTTTCGTTGTCTCCATCTCTTTTTTCGAAAAGCACAGACGCGGTTATCGGTGCTTTTCGGAATTTCGAACTAAACCAAATGGAAATTGAAGGGCGGCCGGGCCGTGCTTTTTATGTCGAGGAACATGGCATTCCTTCTTATGATGAATTGATACTGGTTGCTCGTCGTGATGATATCAAAGCGTTAAAATTTAGAAAGTTCGTCGATGCATTGGAAGAAGGTGTCCAGTTTCTTGTCAATCATCCGAAGAGCAGTTGGGAACTATTTATACGGGGGCGAAAGGATCTGGATAATCAGCTGAATCGTCTGGCGTGGCGGGATACACTTCCCCGCTTTTCGCTTCGCCCGGGTGCACTGGATCACGCCCGGTATCAGCGCTTTGCAAGATTCCTTAAAAAGCAGGGTTTAATTAGTAAAATTCCGAAGCTTGATCATTATGCGATGGAGTTGCCATCGCCTTAATAGTGTCCATCCATAAATGGCATCTTCCCCGGTAGGAAACTCGGGATGTTCCATCCGCCTAAGCCGGCGTTCTCACTATTTTGCAATCCTTGACGTAGCGCCGCTACGCCTGCGGTTGCAAAATCGTTGCGGCCTTGGCCTGAACCTGAATCTACCATTTCTGGATGAACAATAGATACCTATCAAGAACTTATTTCCTAATTTTTGTGTCGGTTTTTTCTGAATATTTTTCAAGGCGTTTGTAGCGGTTCATTGCAGATTTTGCAAAGCGGCCAATGACCCTGGACAGATCTGAAGCATTCCAAACAGAGGTGAACTCATCTGAATTAAATAGTCTTTTGTTTATCTTGTAATGGGGTTCGTGGATCAAAATAAGGGTGATATCTTCATAATCAATATCGATTTTACCCTCAAAAATACTGTTACATAATTCCGTGATGGTTTGGCCAAAAAAATTGATGACATCTTCAGTGGATTCCGCCAGGTTGAGTTTTTTCCTGAAATCGGGAAGAACTTCATTTTCGTACTTTGTAAAGGAAATCTGTGGCGACATGACATTTCTCCTTTCTGTATCTGAAAGCATCAACCTTATTAAATAGTTAAAGGATTAAATGCGCTTTTTTCAGATACACGTTAGCGGCAATGTGTGCCAATCGATCGATGGATTCCAAGACATGGCCGGGCATTTTTATTTCCTTGAATTGAAAGAGAATTATATTGGATGACTGGATTGGGCTTGGATTTGTGCATGATATGGTCGTTAAATTTTAATGCAAGGATCAGTGCGTGTTTATAACCATTAATCTTAAGATACCATAAAGAAATGAATATCTCAACATTCTTTCTGCAGCAAAAATCAAAATTTTCACCTTAAAATGCACAAAAAAATGTGCATGTATGCCCTGTTTTTTGTGCACACTGCTTTATTCGATCGTATCCTTTGATCTTATTCCGGAATTAAAACGCTTAATGTATAAAATTATAATGATCGCAAATGTCCATGAAATAAGGGTTTTCGAGGTCGATATCCAAAAATTTGTCTCAACAATTTCACTGGATGTTGAACCGGCGGAATTTGGCATGAATTTTGATGCACATTAAGTGAAAATTCAAAAGGAACCCCATGGACAAATTACTTTTTATTGATGATGAAGAAGGCATCCGACGGTCCGTTGTTCGCGCCCTAAAAAACGAACCTTATGAAACCTATACTGCTGAAAACGGCGATATCGGTATAGCATTCGTCAAAAAAAATCTTTTTGAAGTTGCGACGGTCATTTCAGATTATAAAATGCCCGGATTGGATGGTCTTGAAACGCTTTCCGCGATTGGGTCCATGAATCCGGAAATCACTCGCATCATCCTCACTGGATATACGACCATGGAAGCGGCGATTCAGGCCACAAATGAGGGGATTGACGGTTTTTTGACCAAACCATTTGACAATGTGGAACTCAGGGCCAAAATTCGTACAATCAATGTGCGGAAGCGTTTAAAACAGTTTGTGTCCGAGCAGGTTTACAAAAAGATTGAAAACGCACAGGGAGTCCTGAAACCATCATTTCATGAGGTGTCGATCCTTTTTTCCGATATTCGTGGTTTTACTCGGATGTCCCAACATGTTCCACCAGACAAACTCGCGTCTTTTTTAAACAATGACTATTTTGCGCCATTGGGAGAGGTTGTCTATGAGTATAATGGCGTTGTGGACAAGCATATCGGTGACAGTATTATGGTGGTTTTCGGCTCACCTGTTGCGCATGATGATCATGCGATCCATGCGGTAAAAACGGCCATGGCCATGCAAAGAAAAGCAATGGAGATTGATAAGAGACTTCATGAAAAAAACGGGCTGAGGCTTAAAATTGGAATCGGCGTATCAACGGGGAAGGTGTTTTCAGGCATTTTAGGTTCATTGAGAATCAAGGAGTATACCTCCGTAGGTATGCCGGTCAATATCGCTGCAAGACTCCAAGGCATCGCAAATGGCGGCGAAATCCTTATTAGCCGTATGACGTTTCAAAAGCTATCGGATAAAATAAATGTTGAAGCCCTGCCCCCGGTGACCGTTAAGGGTATCAATGAACCGATTAGCGTTTACAAGGTAAAGGTATAGTCTTTTAATTGGAATTGTATCTTCATACCCGCCATGGTATTATCTTTTGAATCATCTCCCAAAGAGTTGGTCGATTGACAAGGGGCCAAGGGTTCAAGGTTCCCCGTCAAAATGCCCGCCGGGACAGGCAAGGTTCGAGTGAAAAAACTTTAAAAACAAACAAATAAAAATAATACTTTGATTCTTGGAGTCACTTTCTTATAAGAACATATCTTTGAAAAGATCAAAGAATAAGGGCAGAAAAAACTCCAATGTTAGCGTCATCTGAATCAAAGCGTTTTCAATCACTTGACCTCTTGAATCCTTTTTTCCAACTAATTTGGTGAAGAACCTATATTTTTTCAAGACGATATGGATTCCAAGGTTTGCAGACTAAAAGAACAGGGGCTTTCAATTGGAAGCTGTCTGGTCGAAGCCGATAAAAAGCATTCACCGGCTTGTCAGGTGACATTAAAATATAGAAATCACCAACCCTATCGACTGATCACCGCCATTCATCTGTCGCGTCCTGAAAACTATCTTTCAATTTATCAGTCGGGATGTAATTTTTCGTGCCGCAAATGCCATTCCTGGTATTTCAGCAAGGCTAAAAACGGCAGCTGGTATTCTCCGGATGATATTTTAAAAGAAGCCATTGATTATGAAAAATCGGTAACCCTGACTGAGCCTTGTGAAAAAGCAACTGCCTGGCATGCCCATGATACCTGTCGTTGCTGTGGCAGCTGTATCCTTTACGGAAAACGTTCAAGTTCATGTCCGGGAATACTCGACCCTGAATCCATTTCGTTAGGTCCCCAGGGGTTCGGTCCTGTAAGGAATATTGTAGCGTTTACCGGCGGCGATTTGACCTGCAACCCCCAATTCTATGGAGAATGTGCACGCCTTATTCATAAGCACACTCGGCTATGGGTGTTGATCGAAACCAATGGTTACGGGCTTACACTGGACAACCTCGATTATTTACAAGATTCAGGTGTGGATGCCTTTTGGCTCGATATCAAAGCGTATGGCGATGACAAGCACAAATGGCTAACCGGATGTTCCAATGAAAATATACTGAAGTTGCCAAAAGAAATCCTCGAGAGGGGATTTATCCTGGAAGTCTTGTCCCTTTTTATCCCCGATTTGGTCGAAAGCGATGAGCTTGAGCGCATTGCGCATAGCCTCGTTGCAGTTGATTGTTCTATCCCTTTTACCATTCTGGCTTTTTTCCCTGAATACCGCATGAAGGAGTATAAAAATCCTTCCGTCACGGAAATGATAGAAGCGTACCAACGGGTTAAGGCAACCGGACTGAAAAATATCCGACTCGGAAATGTAGGGGTATTTGCACGTACTAAAGAAGATCAAGAATATTTGATGAATAATGTTGATGATGGCGCGTATTGAAGTATAATACCGCGCTTGCTTGAAAAATTATTTTTGGATATTGCTCAAGCCACCTTAAGAAATTCCACATCTTTAATGTGGAAGTCAAATATCAGTGTCTCACAGATTCTATCCAAATTATCTTGAAGGGCCTTTTTCCTGAAATTCCCTGTCAGGCGATCTTCAGCCAGTGCTTTCGCCATAACTGAAAGAAGCTGAACTCTTTGATGAAACACATACTCCTTCTCTGTCTCACCCTTGGAAGTCATATCCGACGGTGTTATTAAATCGTGGTTCTTGAAAAAAGCTGTTTTGCTGACCAATTGCAGGGAACGGTAAAAAACGTTGTGGGCGTTTTCGATGATGGCAGATTTTCGATACTTTCCAATGGGACAATCTTTTAAATAAGCCTTGGCCATGATAATAAGAAGTTTCAAACGTGATAAAAAGATGTCGTCATCTGACATTGCTCTCATTTCTCCAGCCGTCGGCCCTAATTTAATCATAATTTATCCCTTCAACCTTTAGTTTCCTTCCATCCAATTGCTTGGGAATTGGTTTTATTTGGGGGCTCTGAATAAGCTTAAACGTTTAGTATATGCAAAAATTATGCAATATCAGTGTTTAAATTTAAAATAATAAGGATGTTAAAGATATTAGACAGTTACATAAATCAGAGAGGAAAGGCAACCATTTTAAATCACATAAAATATTATGTAATTGTGGGGCAAATTACACAATGAACTATTACATTGTTTACACAGCATCGTAAATCAATTCAAATGGTTAAGTGCCACATTGTGGTGGCATTTTTGCTTGAATTCTGTTTTTTCTTTACGATCCTTTAACCACGAGGCTTGTCCGCCTATGGCATGATTACACGGATTGAAAAAAAGTAATATCCATGGAGTGATTTAACAAATAAATACACCCCGCCCCCAGATTTATTTATAACTATTACTTTTTTGTAAAACTGTTAACATTTAAAATGCTCAATTTACATTTAATTATCGTGAAACCTTGTCTGGTAATGGATTGCCCAGACGAACGAATTTAAGTACACGTTTCTCTATGTAGGGATAGAATGGATTCCAGCGGAGTCGAAGCATATCTTCGGCCGTTATCTGAAGCACACCGCGCTCTCCGCGAAGATCCATGTTCCCAAGATAGATCATTGTGTTGTTGCCAGGCTTGAGTTTACCGTAAAGCGGATCATTCATGGGAACCGGCAGCGCAACGTGTGAAAGAGAGTAAAGACCTCCGGGCCATTTCAACCCGAGTGATATTTCGTTAGTCTTGGAATTTCCCGGGTGTTTTTGATGCACGACGATGTCATCATCCTTTTCGCTCGCGTTGGTCACGAGGCTGAGAGTGAAAGGCAGGTTCTCATCATAGAACATGGCGTCAATACTCGGCTTGGGATCTTTTATGAGCACCTGTTCTACCTCGGAAACTCGGTTGATATCAAAGAGCACCAGCTCATGTCCATTGAGCGGCAGTTTCCTAAAAAGTCCGTCGGCAACTGCCTGCGTCGATACCGTTGCATCGACAACCGACTGGAAGGCGAGTATCGGCGGAAATCGATTTAACTTCCCGGTCGCGCCGAGTGCTTCGATCCTTGATTGGATGTCATTGGTAATGCGGTAAACCTGGTTGCCGGCGTTCACAGCAAATGAGTTGTACTTAAAGGGATCATATTCGGGCAGGATACTGTTCCACGCGAGTTTGTTGAGCCCGAGAAGGCGACCGAGTCTTGCCTGCCACTTGGCCAAGGCAGCCACCGGAGTCACACCGATTGAGGGTGAAATCAGCACCAGCCCGGTAACCGGAGGCAATGTGGAATCTTCCAGCATCGAAAGGGCATAGTTCACGGCCAGGGCACCGCCGTTGGAATAACCCACGAGAAATAAGGGTGATTCGCCCACCTTTTCACGAAGATGGAGAGCGGCCAGCCGCACTGCTGCGGCCATATCCTCCCATTGAACCCGGACTAGCCCCGATGGGGCGGTACCGTGACCCGGTAGTCGCAGCCCGATCACCCAGGCACCGGTGCTGTGCAGGCGCTGTCCCAGGCTGCGCAGGCTGTAGGGCGAGTCAGACATACCGTGCAACAGCAATACACCTGCTCGGGGTACGTCCGTCGTAAGTTCGAATGTGCGGTTCCAGTTCGAAGACCATCGACCGGGGTCCGACAGGCTGTCTCGGTGGTAGCGGTTGATGAGGCGCCGATCCTCGGGTTTAATGTGCGAATAGACGCGCTCATGAAGCTGATCGAAGAGTTGATCCTCCATCGAGAGGTAGTCTTCAAAACTTCCCACTGGACTGTTTGCCGTGAATTCAACATCAAGCTTGACCTCATGCCAAACCTTGAGTTCAGGCCGGCTTTCTAGAAACAACACGAATATGATAACAAACACAACACATCCACCGATGATTCCGTATAAAAGAGCTTTGACACAATGTTTGATTAAACGGATCATAAAAAATTTTGCGACGGGTAAATCGCTCCCTCCTTTTATTTATTTGACCAGATGGTTGGCTGTTGTAATTATTAACCCTGTTTTTTCTTCATCTTTAAGTTTTTCAGCATTGTCCTCATTATTTCTACCATATGCTCGGATCCGATGGCCTCAAAAAGCATCAAGCCTTTATTGTACATTTCTTCGGCTTGATCCAAATCGGTTCTAAGACGATAAATATCGCCTAGATAGCCGTAGGTAGTCGCCAGTGCTCCTTTGTTGTCAGGCGTTTCTTCCACCTCTAAACTTTGTTTAAACATGTCCTCGGCTTGATCCAAATCACGACGGGTATAGTAAATTTCACCAAGTTTGCCACATATCGTTGCCATACCTTCCTTGCGGCCCAGCTCCTGATTAATCTCAAGGCTTTTTTTATACATGATTTCAGCTTGTTCCAGATCACCACGCATTTGGTAAATTGTGCCCAAATATCCGTAATCTGATGCCATACCCTCTTTATCAGCCAGCTCTTCTTCCAATACCAAGCATTTTTTAAACATCTCTTCGGCTTTATTCAGATGGCCAAGTGTTAGATAAATAGTTCCGAGTTTACCGTAGGCGTCCGCCATGCCTTCCTTGCGACCCTGCTTTTCTTCCATTTCAAGTTTCTTTTTGAACTTTTCTTCGTCTTGTTCCATTTCGCTACGGGATTTCGGGGGTATTCGTGACATTTTGTCTTTCTCCTTTTTTGAATTTGACGCCGGCCAGCTCAGTTGTATGGCTTAACCGGCCTTCACGAGAGCTTGAGAAAATTTATACTCGAGAAGAAGAATCGTTATCGATTAAACGAAAAAATATTCGAATAAACAGAAAGATATCAATTCGCACCAATACATAATGTGACTCTATTGATTCGCGTTTGGCAAATTCTTCATAATAATCCCAAGCAACTCTTGCCCGATGGGCTCGTTGGGATGTTTCAAAACCATTTGCTGTGTCACATTTTTTGCTTTTAGAAATTTCTCCCTTTTCAAATAAAAATCAGCAAGTGCATAGAGATACTCCATGCTGTTCGGGTCTATCTCCAAAGCTTTGAGCAGTGCTTGTTCGGCTTTTTCATCTCTTTTGAGGTGCTGAAAAAGCAACCCGAGATTGTAGTGAACGCGGGCGTGCTTCGGCATTCCCTTTGCCGCCTTTTCCAGGTATATCGCCGCCGGGGCATATTTTTTCATTTCTGCCAGTAAAAGTCCTAGTGAATAAGTGATTTCATACAGTTCCGGATGATCTTGTATCACTTCACGAAGCAACACCTCTGCTTTACCATTCTCTCCTTTTTGGTTGTAGAACATGGCCAAGTTGACTTTGGCCGGATAAAATAAACCGTCAACCTTTATTGCGGCCAGATAGTTTCGAATGGCTTCTTTCGGCTGATTCATGGCAACGTAGAGATTGCCCAGGTTATAACGACCAAAAGAAAAGTCGGCACTATATTCCATGGATGCCACAAATTCTTTCAAGACGGTTTTAAAAACCTTCTCCTGGTCTGGGTTCAGGCGCCCGGAGGGTTCCTCGGCCAGCCTTCGGGCAGCTTCAATACGTACCGCCTTTACGGGATCATAAAGCAAAGGTGCAATGATTTCAGTATTTTCTTTTTGATTGGTCGGCGCTATACTCTCCACCGCCGTTCGGCGGATCAGCGCTTCGTCATCCATCAACGCCAGCTTTATGGCCTGGGAAGTATCCTCACCGGAGTAGGCAGTTAAAAGGGATATGGCCGTGGCCCGAATGATAACAGGGTAGAGGGGATCTCCGGCCAGTCGGATGAGGTCCTTACGGACATCGGGTTGCCTTTTGCGCCCGGCGTCAATGATGGCTCCGTAGTGTCGCCTTCGGCCCGGCCCGTACCACTTGGTGATGGTCTTATCGGACCATTGAGAGGTTTTATCGATGTGGCATCGCTTGCAGGCATCGGGCGTACCTATCGTAATGCTCAGGTCGGGACGTGGCACCCGGAAGCTGTGATCCGGTCGGTAATCGATCCCCATGTAGGTTCGGCCCGGCATGTGACACTGGACACATTCGGCACCGGTGCCGACGTCGAAAAGCACTTCACCTTTTAAAGATCTGATGGGGTCTCCTTTTTCATCCCTCTTCTTATGAAAATGATGTGTTTTTGTGTCATACTCGTTTGCCCTGTGACACTGCAAACAGAGATCGTTGCCCTCTTTTACCCGTTTGAGGCTGTGGACGTCGTGACAGTCGTTGCAGCGCACATCTCGATGATACATTTTGCTCTGGGTAAAAGATCCGTAAACATAAACCTCTTCCAGAATCTGACCGTCGGCAAAATATAAATTTTGGGCAAGCAGACTGGGCAGCAGGCTGTCCAGCAGATCAGGTTCCGCATGGGTGTAATCGCCCAAAGCCGCCCGCCGGGAATGACACGGCGCACACAGCTCCACCAGGTTGCGCGAGCTGATCCTGGAAGTTCTTACCACTAACTCATAGTTCTCCACTTGGGGCCGGGCCATATCCGGCATCTGGGCCCATTCCACATGACGAGACCCCGGCCCGTGACACGATTCACAACCCACGTCGATGTCCGACCAGGTGGTCTGATAGGTGTCTGTTTCCAAGTCATAGCTCTTTTTTAAATTGGTGGAATGACACTCGGCACACATGCCGTTCCAGTTTTGTCCGGCATTGGTCCAGTACAGCCAGTCCTTTGGGGCAAGGGGTTCCTTTGGGTATAGGTGATACCACTTTTTTTCTCTTACATCCCAGGCAATGGGAAGACATTGCAGACGGCCGCCTGGAAACGGAATGAGGTACTGTTGAAGTGGATACCAGCCAAAGGTGTGAGTGATTTCAAAATCGCCTATCTTGCCGTTTGGCCCCTGGGTGTGAACAAAAAACCTGCCGTTTTTTTGATAAAAGCGTGAGGTGTTCCCATGGCTTTTAAAAACAGCGTTGTCAAAATCTCCTAAAACAGTGTTCTCGTCGGCAATCTCCATAGCGTGGTCGTGGTGAGAATCCTGCCATTTGTCGTATTCTCTTTTGTGACAGTCCATACACTTTTGTGTGCCGACAAAGGTTGCCGCAACCTTCGGTTGAACACCCTTTGAACCCGAAGTGATAACCTTATGTTTCAGAAGATAAAGGGGTATTGAAAAGACGATGACAATGGTTGCAGTAACACCGGTGATTTTCCATCTTTTCATATTTAAGCCTTTTTAGCGTACACAACCTGATCAGTACGAAAATCACTACGTTTGATCCGCTTACCGGTGTCCACTTTAACGATGTTGTTCTCGATATATAAATGATATACATCCAAAGCACGGGGAGCAGGTGGGCTGATCACTTCTCCTCTGATATCAAAAGCCGAAGCGTGGCATGGACAGACAAATTTCTTCTCTTTGTCCGACCAAGGAACCGTACACCCGAGGTGCGTACACTTTCGGGAAACCGCCAGAAAACCACCGTCTTCCAGTCTGCATAGATAAAATTTACCCCGAATGAAGGCTGTTACGGAGTTGAGAGAGAATTTGTCAGCCTTACCGGCTTCGATAATGGTCCCAAAGTCACCGGCTTTTGTCTTTTTTTTTCGGGGAAGGAGAAAGGCGGACACGACGCCGATGAATTCGATAAAGGCAACAATCCCCAGGCCGCCCCAGAATATGGATAGAAAATAGCGACGAGAGGTCCCTTCCTTGGTCTTTCCCCTCTCTTTTTTATGGTCTGATTTGGACATTATATCTATTTATTGTGTCATAAGGCTTACCGGTGTAATACGTGAATTTTGCTTAACCCCTCTTTAATCAAGCAACTTAAAGATTCTCATCAATTTTCATGCAAAATTTAGGTCATAATTTCCACGGCCATGTTAACTTCATTCCCGGTCCTCTGAACCATGTCCCGGTTACTGTCAATATGAGAAATACCACCAGAATGAAAACAAAAAGCGCTTGGGTGGCTTCATTATTCGTAGCGGAATACCGGTGTTTTATGAGGATGTAAAATCCTGCACATCCGAAAAAAATGAATGCAAACGGGATGAGACCGTTGCCAAAAAAAGTCGGAATACCACTTAATCCGACGGCAAAATCGATGAGGTACTCGTCCGCCAGAATTCCCATGGGTGCGGCGACTACTGCGATAAGGCCAGCAATCAGGGCCATCCTCCGCCCTTTTATAGAAGCAAACCAGATACCCTCGGTGTTGGTGTCGTATTTCAGATAGGGTATCCCCATCAATGTGACAACCAAAACCAATGGAATGATGAACACCGCAAACAGCGGATGAAGGTGCAGCAGGAGTTCTTGAAACCCGGCAAAATACCATGGCGCTTTGGTGGGATTGGGGCTCAATCCGGGATTGGCTGAATCTCCCAAAGGGGCATCAAAAGAAACGGACACCATCATCACAACAGCGATAAGCACCAAGGCCACCACTACTTCACGGAGAATTAGATGAGGCAGGGTCGGTACTCGAACCGGTTTTTTTTCAATCTCTTCTCCCGATGCTCTGGGAATAACCAGACCACCTGCTTTACGGATTCTCCAAAAGTGAAAGGCCATTAGTATGATCAGGCCCACCGGAACGATAGCCGTGTGTATGGCAAAAAATATGCTTAGCGTGGCCGAACCGATTTCGTTACCGCCTTGAATTATTTCTTTCAATCGGTTCCCAACGGCAGGGATGTATTCCAGCATACCAGTGGAGACCGTTACCGCCCAGTAAGCCAGCTGATCATAGGGCAATAAATAACCGGCAAAATTGGCGGTTAACACCAGGCCAAACAGACCCAGACCGATAATCCAGCTAAACTGACGCGGCGGATGAAAGGCACCGGTGAAAAATACCCGCAGCATGTGCAGAAAAACGATCAGCACCAGAAAATTGGCACACCAGTGGTGAATGTTGCGGATCAGTTGTCCGAACATCACCTCGTTTTGCAACATCTGAATCGATGTATAGGCGGCTACAGGGATCGGCTTATAGACAAACTTCAGCAAAATTCCCGTTCCAAACTGTAGAATTATCAACATAGCCGCCATTCCGCCCAACCCAAATGTTAGAGAAAATTTCAGCGTTTTTTCCGTAACCGTAGGGGGTCTAAAATGCAGAATGAGATTCTTTAACAGGTAGCGCTTGCGCTCCTGATCAGATTTTGGAATAAGTGGATCAGGAAAAATGGAACGAAATATCTGATGGAAAAATCCTGTGGTCTCTGGTGATGGGTTATGTTCTGGTTTCATTCAAATGCTTAAAATAGAGGGTACAATTGTTAAAAGCACCTCCTATTACCACCGACAGAGTTTCCGGTCAAGCCATGATTTTTCAAGGTTAATATCACAAGGCCTGAGGTCCCATTTCAGATGAAACAGCAAAAAGTTTTGAATCGATGATTTGAAACCAAGACCGAATCCATCATCAGGGTGTTCTGAATTTAAGGTTTAAAGCATAAACCTATCATTCTGCTGTTTCCAGAACCCCTGATGACAAATCCGGCCTTCAGTAAAGCTTTAAATAATGAACGGTCTTTTAGGCCGGTTCAGGTTTTTTTGTAATCACGACATGTTTTTATCATTCATGAAAAACAGTTAACCAAACGGAATAGAATCTGTTTTTAGATCTTTTGGTAAGCAAATTTGAACTTTTTTTCTAAAAGCGCTTAGCAAAGTGAAACGAACAATTAATCCAGACCCATCACAATACTTTCAACCCGCCTGTTTTGCTGGCGTCCCTCTTCCGTGCTGTTGCTGGCCAACGGATCTTTTTTGCCGTACCACTGGGTGATGATTCTTCCGATACTCACCCCAGAGTATTGGGTCAGGTAACCTTGAACCTTTTCGGTTCTGCGTCTGGCAAGCCACAGGTTGTATTCTTCAGAACCGGTAATGTCGGTATACCCTGAAAGAACAACATATGATTTGGGATGCTCTCGTAAGAAATCCCCCAGTTTGTTCAGTTCCTCATAAGACGAAGATGGTATGGCCGAACTGTTGAAATCAAACTGGATGTTGTCGACCTTTAAGCCGGCAAGATAATCAACGGTTTCAATGGTCTCGATGGTTTTAACATCGATTTCATAAAGGGCGCCGGTCATGTATTCCGGTCTTCCCAACAAATAATCAAAGGGAATCACCCGTGAACACTGGTTGATCGATGCCACAGCCTTCAATATTTCTTTTTGATCGGCACCCTTCGCCGTGTTGATGACATAAAAGCAAACATCGTGTTTAGCGGCGATTTCTCTGGCGATGTCAACCGGCTTTTTCATACCGGGGGTGGGTGTGTAATCGCCGTCGGTAAAGAGAAAAACCACCGTTTTACCTGAAAGCCCTGCTAAAACACCGCGAAGCTTACTCATACTTTCCACCATCAGCGTTGCGCCACCCCCCTTGGCCGGTAGTTGATCCAGAGCAGCAGCAAATTTCTCTCGGTTATATTTCTGTACCATATAAATGGGCTTGAAGTTCGAAAGCAAATATAACCCGGCATTGTACCCCAAATCCGGCAAGGTCTTGTTTTTTTCTTTGAGAATTTCCTTGGCTGCGTCTAACTTTGACATGCCTGTGTTCCGGTATGGTTCTTTCATAGAGCTGGATGAATCAAACAATATGATAAAATTGTCCGCCGTTTTTACAATATCTACCTCTTCTGTAACGGACGTAACCGTATCTTGCTCTACGACCACTTCAGCGGCCATCACATGGATCGCTGTAAAGCCGAGAAATACCAGACCTAAAGCACTTACAATTAGAAACAATTTTTTCATTGACGAACCTCCTTTTGTTTGATTTTTATTAATAAAGTTGGCCTATTTTTTTTAGTTTGGTAAACTTTGAGCTCTCGAGGGTCAGGTCGACCATCAATCTTTTTGGCAGTAGCGGCGCAAGCGCCAGCTGACTGAAAACTGCAAAACATATGGCCATCACAGCAATAATTTTCAACGATTGTCAAGTTGCTTTTGAGGGCACTTTTATCGTAACTTTATCATTTTACTTTCCTATTTTATTTGGTTTGGGTTTATGATCCACTTTATTCACTAATCTTTCTCAACCTGACTCAACCTGAAACAGATATCAAAAATTCCACAGCATTTGAAAAAAACAGAACTTTCTAAATGGATGGTAGGTTTTACATAGATTCGATGTTTTTAGGCCTTTTCACCACGGTCAAAAGCATTTTAAACCGTTTTACAGCGGTGACAGAATGGGGAATGTCCGCGGGCATAACCACGACTTGACCTTTACCAACCGTCATTTCTTTTCCATCAATATTAACAAGCGCCTCACCATCCAAGATTTGCACCATTGCATCACCTGGCGCCGTATGGGTGCTAACTCCCTCTCCTTCGTCAAATGAAAACAGCGTTAGACTAAGGGATGAATTTTGAGAAAATGTTCTGCTTACAACCCGTCCCTCTTCATATGCAACCAATTCATCGAGATGATGGGGTTCTGAGAATGTTATGTTTTTTATAAGTACTGGTTTGTCCATTTTTCCTCCTGAGGATTTTTGAAAGCCGGTTTCTTCCAGCCATTTTCTGATGATATTTTTTGACGGTATTCTACCCAAACATATGACCTTTCCATTAATAATCAAGGCCGGTGTTCCCTTGACGTTGTATTTTGCGATTTCTTCGACATCTCTAACATGTTCAAGATCGGCAGTTAAGCTCATTTCTGACAAAACTTCCATAACATCATTTTCAAGGCTGTTACATAGAACACAACCTGCGCCAAGAACTTTAATTTCAAGCCCTTGATCGGTTTCATCATCAAAAGGCTGACCGAGAAATTTTCTAAATTCCCTGACAAACGCACGCCCGTATTCTTCTTGAACCTTGTCAGAGATGTAATTCTTTTTTGACAGCCGTTTTAATAATTCTTCAACGACCACATCATCAGGTTGTTTAGAATATAACTCTGCCATGTCCTTAAAGGTTTCTTTAAGACCCACAAAGCCAACTTTGTGTTTGCCGATTTTTATCTGGGTAACATCAGATTCCGTCATGGTTTGATAATACTCTAATTGATCGTAAACAACATGGGAAAAATGTTTTATATGTTTATTGAATTTTTCATTATAGTGGATTCAGATGCATTTTCATAGCGCTTCTTTGAATGAGATATAGATTTATTAAAAAAAGCTCATTTTCTTTACCCCTTATTTAACTTGAACCTTTACTCTCAAATAAATGGGAGAAGAACCAAAAATGAAAATTGAAAACCGAAATAAGAAACGAATCCGGACGACCAAAATTTAAAGGATTGAAACATGATTCACTATCTGCTAATTTTCACTATTGGAAGCGGTATGTATCCGGGGAGAAGGGGT
>CAVVZC010000028.1:0-112500 GCA_963752565.1 uncultured delta proteobacterium
AGTTTCGGTTCACCCTGTGAAATGTGCAAAGCACAATTTTTATAAAATAAAAATTATTTCACAGGGTAAATTGATATTTGCCTGCCCTGTTAAATAAATCGTAGATTTAATGCGAAGCATTATTTCACAGGGTAAAAGATTTGTATTTTGGTGCTTGGAATTTTCGTGATTTTCATAAGCCGGTCATTTTTTTCCAAACAATTGCCTGTTTCAATGAGGCGCCCCTGTACAAAACCAAAGAAGGGTTTAAGTATGAAACATACGGTGGAGAGAACACCGCCGATGAACATCTTTTGTTTTGACAAGAGCGCTTTTAAAATTTTATAGAAGATGTCTTGATACCTGTAAGATTCGGATGATAATCTGAGACCTTTAAAAAACGCTCCCTTTTGCCCAATTCCAGCGTCAAACTCAAATTTTAATCCTCAAAATACTCAATGTATTCTTGTGGTTAAAATTTTCGTCTTCCTTGGCCTTGGACAAAATTAAACATTTTTTAAAGGTCTCAATCTATTGAAATTGAGGCGAATTATGAAATTTTTTTTGTGCGTCATCGGAATGGTCATGGTGGTGGAGGGACTTCCGTATTTTGCATTTCCTGAAAAAATGAAGTTTGTTATACAAAAAGTGATTGAAATGCCGGATAAAGCCCTTCAAAAATTCGGTTTTGTGCTTATATTAACTGGAATATGTCTGGTTTATCTGGGAAAAAGCTAAAGCGGCATTGCCGCATTTTATAAAATTGTAACATGATTTTCTTTGAAAAAACGCTTCATGACCGGATGTTGTTGAATAAAAGAAAAGATAATTAACTGAGGGGTCCGGGAGTTTACACGGTTTGGAAAAAAGCATTATCCATGGAGCGATTTAACAAACAAAAACACTCCGCCCCCTGAATTAACTTAGGATCGATTCGATGAAAGATCAAAGAGAAGGGGTTCGGCAGGTTCTATTAAAGGGAATTTTTTGGCGGATTCTGATCATTGAAAGCATTCTGCTGGTATGGTCGTTATTGTACAGGGCGCTTTCGGATCATCATGCCCAGCCGGCGGACCTGTTCTGGTATGCCGTCAGGATTACCATTCTGGTTGCCATCATCATCCTTTTTGTCATGGTTACCTTTAGAAAGTTCCTGAATAAAAAAATCATCCTTCCCCTCGAGGAGATATCCGCTTCGAATCGGCGTTTAAAGGAGAGTGATTCCCCCGAGACTGGATGTGGAGGTGGCGGATGATGCACCCGTTGAGATTAGAGAGATCGTTGCCACACGAAAAGAGATGCTGGCCACCATATTCAAGGTTTCTGAAGAACGTTTGCGCCTGGTCAATTTTATTCGAGACATGTTCGGCCGATACCTGTCAAAAAAGGTGGTCGATGATATTCTGGAGTCACCCGAAGGGCACAAAATCGGTGGCCGGAGGAAAACCGTTACCATACTGATGTCTGACATTCGAGGCTTCACCAGTCTGTCTGAAACCATGGATCCGGAAATAATGGTCCAGCTTCTGAACCGATATCTCGAGCGAATGTCCAAGATTATTATAAAATATGACGGCATCATCGATGAGATTCTGGGCGATTCGATTCTGGCGGTTTTCGGCGTTCCCGAAAAACACGAAACAGATCCGGGTCGGGCGGTGGCCTGTGCCATTGCCATGCAAAATGCGCTGGATGATTTGAATAACGAGTTTATTCGTGAAGGACACCCTCCCCTTGAAATGGGAATCGGTATCAACACCGGCAGCGTGGTCGTGGGAAATATCGGTTCCGAAGTGAGAATGAAATATGCGGTTGTGGGTTCGGCCGTTAACACGGCGGCGCGTATCGAATCGAATACTGTCGGCGGACAGATTCTTCTTGGAGAATCCACCTATGATCTGGTCAAAGAAACAGTGACCTGTGACGCCCCTCAGGCGTTAATGATGAAAGGCATTAAAAGGCCTTTGGTGGCCTATGCCGTAAAACGTATCGGGCCTCCGTATAATCTTGAATTGAAATTGCGGAAAACACTTGAAACGGGGGTTCACATGAATCTACCCTTTAGATGCTGGAAAGTGGAACACAAAAAAATTGGCGACAGTGCCGTTTCAGGTGAGACCGTCATGTTGAGCGAGAATTTAATCACCGCATCGATTGTTCCCGGTTTTGATCCTTTGACGGATATCAAGCTGGTTTTCGATTTTTGTGCAGAGGCCCACTGTTTTGAAGATATTTATGCGAAGGTGTTGTCTGTGAAAGAAAAAGAGGGAACATCCGTTCATCAACTACAGATCACGTCCATCGATCCGAAAGATAGAGACATGCTGGATCTATGGATGAAGGATGCTTCATAGCGGCGTATAATTGAGCCCTCGGAGTGTTTTTTCTAAATACTCGCTGCATGGATAATGTCTTTCATAAGCTTTCACGGGTCTTTTGAAATCCCAAATTCCAAGCATCAAATTTCAAACAAATCTCAAATTCCAACATTCAATGATCAAAACCTTTGAGGCAGAAGTAGGAAAGAGGAAAGAGAAAGAGAAAAGGAAAGAGGAAAGAGGAAAGAGAAAAGGAAAGAGAAAAGAGGAAAGAGGAAAGAGAAAAAGAGGATAAGGAAAACCACGGATGAACACGCATAGACACAAATATCTTGAAAAATAAGAAAGTAAGAAGGTGAAGAGCACGAGGGTGGGAAGGTAAGAAGGTTGGCATTTCTCAGAGCCTCCGACCTTCTGATTTTCTAACCTTCTTAACTTCCTGTTTTCCGAAACCTTTTCATCTTCTAATTACATTTGCGTCCATTTGGGGTTATCTATTTTCTAATTCCTAATTCCTATTTTTCTAAAAAAACGAGAACGGATAATATTCATTCTCTATCGCTAATACCGGAATCTCGGATGCGCATCGATCAGCGCCTGTGTATACGGGTGGATGGGATTTTGAATAATATGTTCCGCCGGCCCGATTTCCACCAGTTCGCCTTTGTATATCACGGCGATCCGGTCACATAGGTACCGGGCTGCCGCGAGGCTGTGGGTGATAAAAAGAAAGGTCACGTTCAGTTTTTTCTGTATGTCAGACAGAATGTTAAAAATATGAATCGCTATTGACGCATCAAGCATCGATGTGGGCTCATCGGCGACTACGAATTCCGGTTTCAGGACCATGGCCCGGGCAATGGCTATCCGCTGGCGCTGTCCACCGCTCATCTGATGAGGGTATCGGTAAAAGAAGTCGTCCGGAGGGGCAAGGCCCACAGAATTCAGACTTTGCCGGACCATATCCTTGCGGGTTTCCGAATTGCCCACGTTGTGAACGACCAGAGGCTCAGAAACGCTATCATACACTGAAAGATAAGGATTTAGACTCTGGTAGGGATCCTGGAAAATCATCTGTACCTTCCTACGAAAATTTTTCAAGGCCTTTCCTTTGATTTTGGTAATGTCATTCCCGTCTAACAATAGTTTTCCATCGTCCGGCTCTTCCAGTTTAACGATGAGACGGCCGGTTGTGGTTTTGCCGCTGCCGCTTTCTCCCACCAAACCGAAAATTTCGCCTTTGAATATCTTAAAAGATACGTCATTCAGCGCAATAACCTCTTTTTGGGTCTCCTTTAAACAAAGAGGCACTCGTTCGGAACGTTTTAGAGATGTGTTCCAGCTGGATGATAACCTCGTTTGGGTCTTTCATTACAGAACCTTTTTATGTTTTTTACATTGAAAACCTGGTCCTTTGGGATAGCTTAGAGACAGATGGCTCTGCCTTGGTGTTTTGCGTCTAAAATCACAAATTCCAAGCACCAAATTACAAATAAATCTTAAATTTTTACCCTGTTAAATCCTCCGCCTTTCGGGGGCCCGCCTTTAGGCCGAATTTAACAGGGCGATTGTATTCAATGACCAAAACCTTCCAGGGGAGACATTGTTTGGATTTTCGAATTTGGGTCATTGGAAATTATTTGTGATTTGTGATTTGATATTTGTAATTTCAATCATTCAGTGAACTTCCAACAAAGCAAATCCCTCTAACGATAACCAAAGCTTAATCCTCTGGGTCAGGATCTTTACTTGCATTGATAGCAAAGGGCCTTGTGAGTCGGCGAGATCTCTACCCATTCAGGTGCCACGAGACTGCAAGTGGCTTCCGCAACGGAGCACCGTTCACAAAAATGGCATCCTGCCGTCGGATTAATGAGATCGGGAGTTTCGCCTAAATAAGCGTTTAATTGAACGACATCTTTGTCCAATGTCAGATACGAAGCCAGCAGCGATTGGGTATAAGGATGCATCGGCGCATAAAAAACTTCTTCAATACGACCATATTCCACCAGCTGGCCGGCGAACATAATGCCAATGTTATCACAAACATCTGCCACAACGGCGATATCGTGGGATATGAATATCAAACTGATTTTCAGTTTATTTTGAAAATCTTTGATTGCGCTTAAAATTTGATCCTGCACAATAACGTCCAGGGCGGTTGTGGGCTCATCTGCAATGATCAGCGATGGATGGCAAGCCAGTGCCATGGCAATAATGGCCCGCTGTTTCATGCCGCCGCTGTAATGATGCGGGTAGTCTCTCATGCGGTCTATTGGTATCCCCACCAGCTGAAAGAGGCTTTCAACCTGTTTCATGGCTGCTTTTTCAGATATATCGGCATCATGCGCCAAAATAGCCTCTGAAATCTGCTCACTGACTCGATGAACCGGATTCAAGGCATTCATGGCTGCTTGAAAAATCATGGCAATCTTTTTCCAACGGACCTGTCGTATCTCCTTTTTCGACATCTTAAGCAGATCTTGATCTTCAAACAGAATTTTCCCGTCGGTGACAGAGGCATTGTCGGGCAGCAATCCCATTAACGCCATACCGATGGTTGTTTTGCCGCAGCCCGATTCTCCGACAAGGCCCAGGGATGTACCCTGATCCAGAGCAAAGGAGACACCCTGTACTGATTTTAGGAAACCTTTTCGAGTATGGTACCCGACACTCAAGTTTTTGACGGTCAATAGTGCCATTCTATTCTTGTGCTATCTCCTTTCTCTAAGCCGTGGATCCAACACTTCCTCCATAGCGCGGCCCAGCATATAAAATGCAAGCGTCAAAAGTGAAATACAGATACCCGGGGGCAGCAGCCAGTAGGGAGCCTGAAACATGTGCCCGGTTTTCCATACCCATTGCAGCATCATGCCCCAGCCTGACGGTGCTCGGATCTCCGAATCCCAAAAATGCCAGCGCTGCCTCTATAATTATGGCTGAAGTGACTCGAAACGTCATGTACAAAAGTGACAGGGGCAGCACATTGGGCAAAATGTGACGAAAAATGATACGAAAATGTGAAGCACCGGTGACTTTGGCAGCCTCGATGAACGGCCTTTCCTTCAAAGATAGGGTTTGGGCTCGGATAACGCGCGAAACTCCCGGCCAACGAAACAGGGCAATAAGCAGGACAATCGTCCAAATATTTAACTGTCCGAACAGCGACGACAAAATTAGCACAACCAGCAGGGTCGGCATCACCATAATCATATCTGCCAGGCGCATGAGAAGGGTGTCCACAACTTTGCCCGTATAACCGGCGATCATACCGATAATCGTGCCCAGAAAAATGCTCATAAATGCTGCAGAGATCCCGACCATAAACGCAATGCGGGCACCGGCCAAAAGCTGGCACAGAATATCGCGCCCGATAAAGTCCGTTCCCAGCCAGTGACGCCAGCTCGGACTCGTGGAGTGGGAGATGACTGGATCTACGCCGGTCATGGGATGGTACATGGGATCGATCATGGGGGGAAAAAAGCTGCATAAAGCCATTAGCGCAAAAATGACCAGCAGGGTCAGACCGATTTTCCCAATTAGGTTCTCTTTATAGACCGACCAGCCTTCCAAAAAGCGCTCAACCGTCGGGAACTTTTTGGGGCTTTTTTTGTGATCATTTGATATTTGAGTCGATCTGTTCTCTGTCATCTGCTCTCCTGTCAATACTTAATCCTTGGGTCCAGGTAGGCGTAAAGAACGTCGACCACCAGATTGGAAATCAGAACCACCGTCGCAATCAGTAGAAAAGAGGCCTGAGCCAGAGGATAATCACTGTTGCTGACGGCAAAGACCAGCTCTCGTCCGATCCCCGGCCAGCTGAATACCGTTTCCGTAAGGGCGCCCCCGCTGAGGGAAAATGCCAGGCTAATGCCCACGCTGGTCACGACCGGAAGTGCTGCATTGGGTGCTGCATGATGATTTCGGATAACCTTCTCCGTGAGCCCTTTGGCTCTTGCCGTTAAAATATAATCTTCTCTGAGTGTGTCCAGCATACTGCTGCGCATTAGGAGCAAATAACTTCCAAAATGAATCAAAAATAAAGTGGCCAGAGGCAAAACCATGTGATGCGCGACGTCCAAGAATTTCAACCAGAATCCGGATGACGAATCCAGCCATATCTCCGGAGAAATCATACCGTTTAAGGGAAACCATCCGATATTAAATCCAAAAATCCAGATCATAATCAAAGCCAGCCATGGGAGAAAAAGGGTATGGCAGATCAGCGCGCCGAGGGTCATCCAGGTATCGGTTTTTTCTCCTTTGTGCCAGGATGCGATTTTTCCCAAAAAAATACCGACGAACGCCGAAAGAAGGATAGAAGTGGAAAACAGAAGGATGGTATTTGGCAGCCGGTTCAAAATAATCGAGAACACCGCCACGCCATAATGAAAAGAAATTCCGAAATTTCCGGTAAAGAAGTTTTTGAGATAGTAGATATACTGCAGCCAGATCGGTTGATCGAGCCCCAGTTGGGCGATTAAATGCGCCGCATCTTCCGGGGTCATGGTCGGGTCGACCATCCGGGTTACCGGGTCGCCGGGTGCTAAACGGAACAGCAAAAAAAGTACCGTTAAGATCACAAAGAAAATTACGAATATCTCGATCACTCTTTTGAAGACGAATTTTCGGATTTCCATGATAAAATATCGTTTTACATTAATGCTGACAAATTCATTTATTCAATGACCAAAACCTTTAAGCTATAAATAGAAAAGAGGTTTACCCGCCTTCGGCGGCGCCAGAGGCGACCAGGGATAAGGGAAACCACGGATGAACACGAATAAACACAAATTAAAATAATAATATTTATGTCCATTTGCGTTCATTTGCGGTTATCTATTATCTAATTCCTATTTCGTGTTTTCGTGATAAATCACATTTTTTGTCTTGTGTTAGTTCGAGTTGGGTTTGACCAGGCAAAAGGACCAGAGATTTCCTATTCCGTCCAAGGTTTCCACCCAGCCCCTGAATGTATCATTGCGCACGGCTTCAATGAGTGCCGGGTTATAAATGGGGATATACGGAACATCTTCCATGATGATCTTCTGCATCTTAAAGATCAGTTTTTTGCGTTGTTCCGGATTCATTTCACTTGCAGATTTTTCGGCAATACGGTCGAACTCCGGGTTTTTGTATCCGCTCATGTTCCAGCCCCGTTGTTTATCGTTGGCAGAGTGGAAAAAATTCCTCAAATAATCGGGATCCATGGATAATCTTCCATATCCCAGAATAAAGGCATCAAATTCATGCCGCCCTTTAACCTGTGTAAGCAGAGCCCCAAAGGCCATTGGTCGGGAAAGAACCGGCATGCCCAAGGCCTTGAGCCATTCCTGTATCATCATACCGCTCATGGCACGATGCGGATCGTAATCAGCCGGAGGCGTCAGAATCGTGAATTTTTCCATCAATTGGCCGTTTGGAAGCCGTATTCCTTTGCCAACGACCACTCTGCCGCTCCCATCAACGGGCGATTCTTCCCAGGTATATCCGGCTTTTTGAAGGATATGATAGGCCGTTTTAATGCGATCGTCTCGATCCATGCCGTTTCCGTAGCGGGACACATCCGAACAAAACCAGTATTGATTCCCCGGCGGGACGATAGAGTCCATGGGGGTCCCGTATTTCTGGAGAATGCGAGAAATGATGAATTCTTTGTCAACAAGAACGGCAATCGCCCGCCTCAGGCTGACATCGCTGAACGGCAGCGATCTCAAGTTAAAGCCCATAAAATATACAGCGCTTTTTTTACTATAAAATATCTGGATGTCCTTCTGCTGTTTTAAGTCATCGATATATCCGGGTTGAATTCCCCACAAGAATATATCGATACTCCCCTTTTTCAGGGCCAGTACGGCAACATCAGAGGTGCCGTAAACTTTGAAAAGAAGGTCATTCACATACGGGCCGAGAATTCGACCGCCGATGTTTTGACGAAGGCCGAAAAAATACCTGTTTTTTTGAAGATGAACATAAGTGCCCCGCCGCCATTTTTTTAGAACAAAGGGACCGCACCCGATTGGTTTTTCAATTTTGTGATTGATAAGGGCTTTCAGTGGTTTTTGTTTGGTTCTGGCGGCCTGGACAATATTTGCCCATTCTTTTGTTGATACAATCGATGACGTCAGCGTTCGGGTCAAAAATATGGCTTTCGGTTCCTCAAGATAAAACCGGACGGTGTGGTTGTCCGGTGTTTCTATTTTTTTTATAAATTTCCAACTGGAATAATATCGAGGAACCCTGAATTCTTTTATGAGGCCGGCGGTAAAGGCAACATCTTTTGATGTAACATCCGATCCGTCCGACCACTTTGCCGGTTTGAGACGGACGGTATATGAAATTGTATCCGGGTGAAATTCCGGCTTGCCGGCCGCAAGCCAGGGGATCAGGGTGAGTGTTTCAGGATCACGCAAATACAGCGGCTGATAGATCAGGGACAATATTTTTTTTGAATTGGCGTCACTGGCCAGCCAGATATTCAAGGTCTTGGGTTCTTCGTGCAACCCTATTTTTAGAAAGTGATGATCCGGCTGCTTTCCACAGGAAAGCGGTAATAATAAAATGATAAAAATGTGAATAAACAATAGAAGCTTACGTTTCAAGTACCGTCACCATATCCAGGCTCATGCTGCTTTTTTCTGTTTAACGATCCCAACCGTATCATAGTGTCATAAAAAATTTGTAGGTGTTCACAGGGTGTGCCCCCCCGTTTCACTGAGCCAATATCGTTACACAAGGAAGCACACCCCGTGAAAACGCACCAAAATCTTTCCGGACCACTTCGTTTTATGGGTGTTGCCAAAGATTAAGGGTGCGAAACTTGAGCTTTCATTTGCATTGCTTTCTGTTCCACAAAATCAATGACTTGAACTTCCAGTTTTACATTGTCCAACCGGTTGATACGGGGTATGCCTCCCGGGCTGACACAGTTGATTTCCGCCAGCTTGTCTCCGATGACGTCGATCCCCACAAAATAGAGGCCGTCTTTAACCAGACGGTCTTTGATTGCCCGGCAGATTTCTTTTTCCCGATCCGTCACCTCATGTTTGAATACATGACCACCGGCGTGAACATTGGTTCTGAAATCTCCTTTTTTGGGTTTACGCCGCATGGCGCCCAGAATTTCCCCATTTAACAGCAATATCCTGATATCCCCTTCTTCTTTTACGATTTTCATAAATTCCTGCACCATAATCGCTTCACGTTCCGGATAATTTTCGTACCCCTTCACGTAGTAATTGATCAGAGAATTCAGATTTTCCTGATCCTTTGTACTGACTTTGATAACACCTTCACCACCGAATCTTTGCAAGGGTTTGATCACCATGGCGCCGCCGAAGTCATCAATGATTTTTTTTAGCCTTTTTGGGTCTCTGGATACGTGTGTCACCGGAATGATGTCCGGAAAATTCAGGGTATATAATTTGCTGTTGCCGATAATCTGTCCGCTGGTGGAATTGATCATAAAGACCTGGTCATTTATGGGTGAAAGGAATTCCATGGCTTGATAATTGAGGGGGGGATCTTTTCTTAAAAACAAAACGTCGAGTTCGGTCACGGTTTCAAAAATGAGTTCATCCTTTTTCAGACAGTTTATGGCCGATCGCCAGTATTTTTTCATGGAAAGATCCGGTGCGACGGTGATATTTCGCATCCTGGCGACAACCTCGCCCCCGCGGATATAAATATCATGAGGTTCAAGAAAATAAACCGTATGCCCCCGCTCGTTGCACTCGTACATCAAATGACTGGTGGTTTCCCATATCGGTTCGATGGATTCCAATCTATCCATCATAAAGGCTATTTTCATATTTTCGACCTTTTTAGTTCGTATTATCAAGTGTTTCTTTTAGCACTTTAATTGTGAATTTTGTGTTTTATTTCAAAAAAATCAATCACGAAAACACGAAATATAATTATTATCTTTTTCGTTATTTCGTACTTTCGTGCTTTCGTGATAAATTATCTTTTTCTTTCCCCGCTTCAGCTATAGTGAAAAAGGGATATGCGTTGCACTGCGACCGGCCTGTCCCGCTTGTCGAAAATATCGCTTTCGGTGCGGGGTTTATCCGGGAGATATCATGGGATACAGCAAATATTTTTCATGAAACATTTTCTTTATTAAAATCTCGAGTTTCTATTTTTTTGTGAAGTTTGCGAATGCGACCACTTAAAACCTTGCAGATTTCCAGAGCGATCTGAGGATATTCGCGAACGAGTTCTTTAAATTCCTGTTTATGCAGAACCATAAAAGCGGATGGTTTTTCCGTACGGATGCTTACGGATCGCACCGTATCTTCAAAGAGGGCCATCTCTCCAAAGTTTTCGCCGCCTGTCATTCGATCGATTTCAACCTCATTGAGTTCTCCCAGGTCTTTAATCACCGACACCTCGCCGTCAATCATCAGGTACAAAGTGTCTCCGGCACTTCCTTCTTTGATAATGGTTTCACCCACCGGGTAATCGATCTCTTCAACCACGGATGCGATAGCGGCAAGTTCGCCAACGGACAGACTTTCAAATAATTCAATGCCCTTCAAAAGCATGATTTTTTCAGAAATCGTGGTTTCATCCGTCATACTGTTCTCCTTTTTCCAATTCTTGATCGATAATTTTTCGTGCTGTCCAACGGATGTATTTATTTTCAGATGTGATAAATTCAGATATAATATGGGAATCGAACTGCTCAGATTCATGGTTTCGTATCAAATCCAGGGTCAATGCCACGGTCACCCAGTCCTTACCGGACAGCAGGTGGGATGTAAATACTTTTTCCCCGGAATCGATGCCGATAAGCTCAAAACGCTTTTTTCCGAAGGATAGGGTTTCGTGAGGCGAAGAACTTTCCATCAAAGGAATCATTTCTTTAAACAGACGTTTGTCCATCATATTTTCCAGGGCTTCCACGGCATTTGAACGTTTGCGGGAATCCGAAGAAAATATCCCCCTGTAAATAATTTTCATTTCTCCCGAGGTGTCTTGAAGGGACAGAACACGAAGCACATTTTCGATTCTCAGCAACTTTTTTTGGTTCAGATGTTCCATGAGAAGGTTGCGCGAATCGTTTTCAGGAAAAGTTTCCAGACTTAAAGCATCGGACAGGTATTGATAGCTGTCCTGGATTTGATTTCGAGCGAACCGGAAAACATCCAGGTCTTTTATATCTAAAGATCCCAGCAAATTGAATATGCCCTTTCTGATCCGGCTGTTGGGAATGGTAAGGGACTCAACCAGCAGCTGGGTGTTCAGATAAGGGGCTGTTTCAATCTTTGTTTGGGCCATCAGGAAAATATCTTCAGAGGAATCTCCCATCATTAAAATGACGGTTCTTAAAAGTTCGTCATTATCGATTTCAAGGACGGACAATGCCGCCAGACGTACATGCCCTGTCTGATATGACAGATAGGGGTGCGCCAGATCATTCAACTTCGCCTCTTCGAGGGCGTAAAGTGCGCTTAAAAGATCAGGCACCGTTGGTTCGTTTTCTTGGGTCACCAGCATTTCTTTGAGACGGTCTGTGAACAATTTATCTCCTGATCCTCCGGCGGCAATGACGCCGGTCTGCCGATCTTTCAACGCGTCGGATCGAAGGTAGGATTGGATGACCGGGTGGTATTTTTCAGGTGCACGGTGATACAGGCCGATAAGTGATTGGGCCCTTATTTCGGGATGATGATGGTGTGTAAAGTATTCGTAATCCAACATTTCCGAAAATTCAGGGTCGAGGCGGTTTGCTGCTCGAAGGGCAGAAACAGTAAGATCCTGATTTTGCTCGGATTTCGCCATGTCCATCAAAAGAGAAGCCGCTTTTCTTCCGGACTTAGGGGACAAAAGTTCAACAAGACCGATCCGTGTGTGATTGTCCTGGTGATCGAGGGCAGTTAATAGATGTTGGTCCAGATCTCTTATTTTTAATGCTTTGAGAAGGCGGGCATACCAGATCGATCGATTTCCGAAAGATTCATGAAATGCTTGGACCAGTCGAGATGTGACCTCTTTTCCGCTGAAAACGTGCTCCAAATTCGTTTCTTCCAGGGCCTTTAAGTCAAACATGTCCTTTGATACCAGATCGAGAAGGATTTTTGAATATTGCTTTTTTAAAGAAAGGACAGATACAAGCCATGCAGCTGCAAATGGAATTGCAATTAGGGACAAATATCTGGGATGAAAAAATTTTTCAGATATCAATATCATGCCCGATCCTAAGAGCAAGCCGACTCGTACCACCGTGCCTCTGAGAAAAGGCCTTAACACAGAACGCAGAGATTCCGGTATCAGCCCCATTAAAATGTTTCTGGCAGGATTATTAATTGTCACTCGTAAAACCATGGTGGACATACGGGCATACATTGCGGCAAAGATATCAAACCTGAATAAAAAGGCAAGGAACGCCAGAATGTAGTTGGCCGGGTGAAACATCAGTGCCACCGGCAGCCCCCAACGACTGTATATGCGGCTGACAAATAAAAGAATAATAAGGCTAACGATGTTTAGAGATCCTCGAAAATATCCGAAAAATTGGATTAGACCCGTTTCGGTGGCATACTGTTCATTCACAGCATAGTTGAATTGATAGTTTAATATGGGAATGATGATATTCGGGAGAAACGTCAATAAAATTAAAATTTTTATGAGCGAAGACTCCTTCATTAAAGGAAGAATATTTTTAAACTCCGTAAAAAGGTTACGGCGCGATTTTGATTTTTTGCCTTTTTTATCACTAAATAAAAGTGTGGGATAATTTTTTCCCATGCGTCTGACAACCCCGGCGCCCATCAGTGTGGTTCCTAGGTAGAAAAGCAAAAGATTATCAAGTGTAATGGCCTTGGCCAGAAAGGGGGTGCCGAAACTTCCGATAATTGAACCGATTACGCCGCCGGCTGTAATAAGAGAGAACAATCGTTTAGATTGTCTGGTATTGAAAAGGTCGTTGGCCAGATTCCAGAACAAAAGCCCAAGCAATGCTTCATACTGGGCTTTTAGCATAAATAAGGCCGGATAGATGAGATCGATGTTAAACGGAATCAAGAAGCGTATCCCTGCCACTGAAACGCCGCAAAACACGAAAAGATAAGATAGTATTCGTGTCCCAGGGAATTTGACCATAATCCCGGTCATTGCCCCCATAATAAAAAAGAGGGCGATGGAATTGAGCATGTACACAATGGGCAGGTATTCGACGCCGTAGCGTTTTAGAAAAGCGGTTTCCGCATAATTGTTGAGGATGACGTTGGAGCCGGTTAAAAGGAAATAAAGAAAAAACGTCCACAGAAGCAGACGGATTTCATCTTCATAAACATTCAACCATTTGCCGATGGTTCTCAGCATCGATGTCCTTTCTGTCTGAAATCACAAATTTTTACCCTGTTAAATCCCCCGCCTTGCTGGGGTCCGCCTTCAGGCGGAATTTAACAAGGCAAGTATTCAATTACCAAAACCTTATGCGAGACATTGTTTGGATTTTCGAATTTTGGTCATTGGAAATTATTTGATATTTGTGATTTGATATTTGTATTTTCAATAATTCAATGAACTTTCAACAAAGCAAATCCCCTCAGGTGATAACCAAATTTTGGTCTTCTGAGCAAGGAACTTTACTGATTACGGAATCTCTCTGACCAGTCTGAAGCCTGTGGTGTTATACCGGGTTGCCGGATGTCCGAAAGATCGATTGGCCGATCGGCATGAATGGCCATATTTAAACCAGCTCCCGCTGCGGCGTATCCGCATGTTTCCGGATTCCGGACCCTTGGGATCAATTACGGGTTTTTTCCCGTAATCGCCGTACCAGTCCATGCACCACTCCCAGACATTGCCGTGCATATCATACAACCCCCAGGGGTTGGGGATGTAAGTTTTCACCGGTGCCGGCTGATCGATCTGTAGATTCGATAGATTGAATATACAGCTGGCATACATCATGTTTTAGACTGTTGTTTCCATACATGGCCTTTTCACAGTCAATGGTGTCGCCCCAACTGAAAGGGCTTTTGGTGTCCGGCCCTTGCGGCATATTCCCATTCCGCTTCAGTGGGGAGACGATATTTTCCTTGTCCAAGCTTGTTCAATCGTTTGATGAATTTCATACAGTCAAACCAGGAAACCCGGGTCACCGGCATGTTGTCAGAACCTTTGCGGCGTAACAACAACCGTCGTCCCATAATGGAATGCCATTGACCCAACGTAACTTCGGTTGTCTGCATGTAAAAAGGCTTGCTGATGGTAACCTGGTGCCGGACTTCAGAGCTGCCTCGATAGGGCTCATTCAACGGGCTTCCCATGGTGAAAGTTCCTGATGGTATCAGGACAAACTCCATTCCCAACGTGTTGGTGTAGGTTTTTTCGGAGCCGGAAATGGAAACGGAAAAAGAGACGACGCATAGAACAGTGATGAATCCCAAAAACATCCTTACAGTGTTTTTAAATATCATTGCCATTCTGTTCATTGAAACTCCATTCGCTATGTGAGGGTATACGGTTTTTAATGCGTTTTATGCAGTTTTATTGATTTATGGACATGATGTCAAACTTTTTAAATGGCCCCATCTGGCCTGCCTGTGTAGACATTAGTACCTTTCAATGTACGGTACACCCCCTGAAAAAGACTCAAAATGGGGGATTTACGAATTTTCTTTTTTAGTTTATCAATGAATTTTTGTTGATATTTCTTTAAACTCGAAATACCTATTTAAATATCCACAACGTCCAGCTAAAAGATCTTGAGAAAATAGACAATGAAAAGCCTGACCTCTAAATTCATTCTTTTTATTATTCTACCCGTGACATTCATTCTTTCGGCGTTGTCGCTGACAAGTTATCTTATGGCACACAGGCTTTTAATCGATCAGATGAAAACGTCCGGCCAAAATTTCTTAAGGGCTTCGGCAGAGCAGATTTCAAGTCGAATCATCCAGGTTCAATCTACCCTTAAACTTCTGGCCATCACGGAAAACCTGGAAACTTTAGATGATTCCAAGCGGCGTCATATGTTTGTAGGCGCTCAAAGATCTTCTCGGTGGAGCGGTGACATCGGTATTCATGGGATTTCCTGACGGGAAATTTATTCGGGCAAAAACAACATTGCTGCCCAAGGATTACGATCCCCGAAAAAGACCATGGTACCTCGATGCATTACAACAACCGCCCGGTGTATTGGATGGTATTACAGAGCCTTATCTGGATGCCAGCACCCAACGTCCGACCATCACCATTATATCATAAAGTTTTAAATAATGCAGGGGCACTGGTGGGCATTCTCGGGGTGGACGTGGATGTTGCCATGGCCTCTAAGCAATTTGACAACCAACTTCCCTGTTCTTGAAAAAGGACAAAATATATTGGTAAATGCCAATGCCATTGTTTTGCTCCACCCTGACAATTCAAAAGTGGGGTCGGATATCGGTGCCACCGGAGAAGAATTGGACATACAGCTATCCGAGGATATAAAAAATCCAAACCTTCAACATAAACAATATGTGGGCCGGCGAATGAATCAAACGTGGTATATGGGATTTTATCGCGCTAATGGCGCCCCCTTGGCTTTGGTGTTGAGTGTTCCTGCAAAAACCGTGCTGAAGCCTCTCCATCGGCTGACGTTTCAAATGGCAGCACTGAATTTGTCGATGATCTTTGGCCTTTTCTTTCTTGTTGATTGTTGTTAGTCCGAAAAATTTCGCGACCCATTATTGACCTGAAGAACTCTGCGGTCCAAGTGACTGAAGAGGGTCCTTACCGTGATGCGATTGAAGTAAAAAGTGGTGACGAGGTCGGGCAGTTAACTGCAGCATTCAATGAGATGATGGAAGGATTGCGTCAAAGGGATTTTATCCGGGACACCTTCGGCCGGTACGTGACCAAAGAAGTGGTGGAAGAACTTTTGGACACATCGGACGGCCTAAAATTGGGCGGTGAAATAAGAGAAGTAACAATTTTGCTCAGTGACCTGAGAGGGTTTACCCCTATTTCCGAACAGTTACGTCCTGATCAGGTCATCGAAGTTCTAAACCGTTATTTAAGTCAAATGTCCAAGATCATCGGGCAATACAAAGGGACCATCAATGAGTTTATCGGTGATGCCATACTGACGTTTTTCGGTGCGCCGGTCAAATATGGAGACAGCCCGGCCCGGGCAGTGGCCTGTGCATTGGCCATGCAGCTGGGCATGGAAGAAGTAAACCGAAAAAACGACGAAAAGGGCCTTCCTACTCTTTATATGGGTATCGGCATCAACACAGGGGATGTCATCGTCGGAAATATCGGCAGCAAAGAACGCGCAAAATATGGTGTTGTTGGGCACAATATCAATTTAGCGTCACGGGTGGAGGGGTCAACCATAGGGGGGCAAATTCTGATTACCCCATCGACGTACGAGCAGATAAAAGATTTGGTCATCGTCCGTTCCGTTCGGCCTGTAAGATTCAAGGGCGTGGAAGAGGATATCGACCTATATGATGTGATCGGCATGAAAGCCCCCTACAACTTAATGCTCCCGGATGTGACAGGAGAGGGGACTCCTTTAAAGACACCGATTTCGGTAACGCTAAACCGAATGAAAGACAAAAAGGCGGTATCAACGGCCATGGTTGCAGAACTGACGCACTTTTCGAGCCTGTGGGCGACGTTGAAGGTTACCGAAGAAATCGCTCCTCTCCAGGAGGTGCGGATCGATTTTATCGGCGAGGAAACCGATGGGAAGGTTTATATGTATGCAAAAGTGGTAAATGTAACCCGTGAAGACGAGCTTTATGTTCATTCAGTACAGATCTCTTATCTCAATCCCATGGTCACACAATTTGTTAAGCGCTTGTCCGGATCCGAATCTTTTCCATCAGAAAGGTGAAAACATAAATATGAACATTGGTATCATTACCGCCGAAGGTTACGATTATCCCCCCACAAAACGATTGGTGGAAGCGGCTGATGAAAAGGGACACCGGATTATCGTGGTGGACCCTATCTATGTGTGGCCGGTTTTAGTGAGCGGTCGCCCTGATTTGGAAGGTGAACTCGACATTTCGATGCTGGATGTTGTTTTACCACGTCAGGGTGCAACCGTGAACGACTCCAGTCTGAAACTGGTTCCGCATCTCCATCATATGGGGGTTCCGCTGGTCAATAAACTGGATGCCATCCGTCTGGCAAAAGATCAGTTCCTTACCCTTCAGGCCTTGTCTGCTGTTCACATACCCATACCTGACACCGGATTTATCAACGCCTATGAAGGCTTTCAGTCAGTTTTAGACCGGTTGGACGGATATCCGGTGGTCGTTAAACCGGTCAGCGGTCGTGTGGGAGAAGGGGTCTTTCTGGTTAACAATGAGCATAAAGCCAGATTAATCCTTCATAACAATCTTAGAGACCGGTAAAGGCATGTTGGTCCAAAGATTTATTCCACCGGAAAACAGACTCGATATCCGCGTTCTTGTCATCGGCACCAAGGTCGCCGGAGCCATGAAACTCAAGCCGGAACCCGGAGATTTCAGATCAAATTTTCATCTGACCCAAAAAAGTTGGCCAGTGGAACTGTTACCCGAGTGGGAAGAAATTGCACTTAAGGCAACAGCACGCGCTTGGCCTTGAAATTGCCGGCGTGGATATAATTGTGGATGCCGAAGGAAAGGCCCGTGTTATCGAGCTGAATTATTCTCCCGGTTTCAGCGGCCTGGAAGCAGCAACCGGTCTGGATATCGCCGGTCAAATCATCGATTATGTCGTTGAAACTTACGGCCAATCATAGTTACTTGAAGTTGAATTTTTTGGATTTGGTGACAAAAATTTAAAAACAATCACGAAAACTCGAAAACTCGAAAGGACGAAAGCACGAAATAAAAAATATTCTTTTTCGTGTTTTTAAAATTTCGTGCTTTCGTGATAAATTTTTTTTGGTTACCCTATAGATTAGGGTTTCCGCTTCGATACAACCAGCTTGTCAGGGTTGGTATATTATGTCAGATGTCTATTTTTCAAACGTCCAACTGGAAAGAAACACCCACTATTTTTTGTATATCGGGTCTATCAAAAATTACGGCCTGAACATCTTTCTCAAAGAAGCCCTTTCTAAAATTTACAACCGTGAATTTGATTTTATCTCGATTATTCAGGATGTTTTAGCGCAATATGCCTACCCCAACATGATGGTCGTCAATTCACTGGTCAATGAATTTTCTCGTACGCAGGGTGCAAACGGAAGCTGTAGAGTGCCTACAAGAATTTTTCTGTCGAGCGTTTCAAATAATCCTCAAGTTCAAGAACTGGTGCAAAAGCTCCTTGATCGACAGAAAAAACTATATATCTATATGTACGAGAGTATGCCGGAAATGAATTTCGATCAATTGCCCGGTGTTTTCATTGTTGGCCCTGACAGTAAAATTTCCGAAAGACTAAACAGCAAAATATTCCAGTACAAAACCTGTAAAAATTTTCTTCCCATGGTGGACTTTCGTATTTGTAACGGATTGGATGAACTTTTAAAGACAACGGATAAGCTCTGGTCATACTGGACGGAAGGTATTTTCGTCAGCGAGGAATACAGTGCCGGCGGATTGAAAAGCATTGTTGCTTACAACTCTGATGATATTTTGGAAAAATTTGAGGATAAAAAGCAAAATTATCTGATCAGCAGATATATTCCACATGATTCTGACCCCACAGTGCTTGGCGTTGTGGCCAATGAAAACGACATCTACATCGCCGGCATTGCCGACCAGTTCATTGAACATGACACCCAGTTTGTCGGATCCATGTTCCCAACGGCATTGGAGAAGACGTTGATCACCCAGCTCGAACAAGATACCAAAAAGGTCGGTCAATGGTTGGCCCGGGAAGGCTTTCGGGGCATATTCGGCTGCGATTATCTGGTGGACCCACGGGGACGAATTTTTTTTCTAGAAGTGAATGCCCGGAAACAGGGAACCGCCATGGAGTTTTGCTGCACCCTTGAAAATACGTTGCCCAAAGGATCGGCAATGCTTCCGGAACTGGAGTATTATGCGGTTTTCCAGGAAAGATTTCCTGAACATACCGTAGAAATGCAAAACAATTTCAAAAAAATCCACTGGGGTATGCATAACTACAAAACCCACGGCGTGGTGAATACGGGATCGACGATTTCTTGTCAGGGTTCCGAGCGGAAGGCGTTTCGACAACTGGCAGAAAACCGGGTGAAACAAGATGTTTTAATTTTGGATCACATCGGCAGCGGACTTGTTGTGGCAGAAAAATCCTTTCTTGCACGCGTTGTTGCTTTGGGGAAAAACCGATCAAGTGTTCTCAAGGGGCTTGAACAGGGGAAGAAAAATATTGAATCGACCATCAAATAAAAAAATCAGAACCATGTTATTTAAATAAGTAACTGATTGAACTATGGTCATATTTTGTTTGGTTTATTTGTATTCGTTCGCGTTGAAGCAGAGTTATTGGAAATTCCAACTAACAAATCCTAAATTCCAAACAAATCTCAATGACCAAATTCAAAACAATTGCTCGTCTTTAGAAAATAGGAAATAGGAATTAGAAAATAGATAACCGCAAATGGACGCAAATTCAATTAGAAGATGAGAAGGTGTTGAAAAACAAGTGAGAAGTTTGGAAATCAGAAGATGGGTGCCAACCTTCTGACCTCCTAGCTCACCTTCTTACTTTCTTATTTTTCAAACTATTTGTACTTATTAGTGTTCATCCCCTTCCAGCCATCGCTCTCGCTCAGGCGAGGCGGGCGGGGTGGTTTCCTTTATCCTCTTTTCTTTTTCTCGCTTAAAGCTTTTGATCATTGGAATTTGTGATTTATTTGTAATTTGGTGCTTGGAATTTGTGATTTCAAAAATTCGTGAACAGCTACGTTTATTTTTTAGAAGAGTCGAAGCAAGAAATTCGAAATTCGATACAATATGTTTTCACTAAATGATTACGATTACCATCTTCCCGAAGAACGGATCGCTCAAACGCCGGTTGAAGGGCGTGACCAGTCTAAACTCTTATTTATGGACCGGAACACCGGGAAAATGGCGCACCATAAATTCTTAGACATTTATGACCTTCTATCCCCGTCGGACGTTTTGGTGATCAATAACACCGAAGTCATTCCGGCAAGACTTTTTGGACAAAAAGAGTCCGGCGGTAAAGCTGAAGTTCTTATTTTAGATTATCCGGGGAATAAAAAAAGCAGAATCGATAACGAAGAATGTGTTTGCCGGTGTTTGATAAAAACATCTAAAAGGCCCAAAGACGGCACCACACTTATTTTTAATCAAAAATTGAAGGCAAAAGTCGTCAATTTTAAAGCCGGAATTTATTCGGTCAAGTTTTCATATAAAGGTGACTTTGAACATATCATTGAACGGATCGGGCGTGTTCCTTTACCACCCTATATTAAACGGAACGACGATAATAAAGATCGAACATTTTATCAGACCGTCTATGCCTCGCAAAAAGGAGCTGTGGCTGCACCCACGGCAGGCCTTCATTTTTCGCTAAGTCTTATGAAAAGACTTGAGGAAAAAGGGGTGAAGATCGTTGCAATTACCCTCCATGTCGGTTACGGTACATTTTTGCCGGTCAGGGTATCTGATATCAGAGATCATCGGATTCATTCTGAATGGTATTCTATTTCCAAAGAAACAGCCGACATGATCAATGGATCGAAAAAAGCAGGTCATCGTATCGTGGCCGTCGGCACGACTGCGGTTCGAACGCTGGAATATTCAAGCAAAGCAAATGGAACCGTTGTCCAGAGCGAAGGTAGCTGCAACCTGTTTATATACCCCGGATACAGATTCCAAACCGTCGATGCAATGCTCACAAATTTTCATCTTCCCAAATCGACACTTCTCATGCTGGTGTCAGCATTTTCAACCCGTGAAAATGTATTGAATGCATATAAAGCGGCGATAGCCGAACAGTATAGATTTTTCAGCTACGGGGATGCAATGTTCATCGCTTAATCCGGACAAGCCCCGTAACGAAAGCGGTATCTTCGACAAGCGGGACAAGCCGGAAAAGAAAAAAACGCTTTATCACGAAAGCACGAAAATACGAAAACACGAAAAAGGGTAATAGTTTAGTCCTTTGAAACAAATCGATTTCAAAGGAGCTTCAGGTATGATTTTATTTTTTGCCAGACAAAGCACAAAATTTACGACTAAGGAACTATAACCTATAATTTTATGTTTGATTTTAATATCATTGCAGAATGTGAAACAACACAGGCAAGGGCGGGAATTTTGCAAACCGCACACGGTGAGGTGGAAACACCCATTTTTATGCCGGTGGGAACGCTGGGAACCGTAAAGTCACTGTCCCCTGAAGAACTGATTGCCTGTGGCGCACAGATCATTCTTGGGAATACCTATCATTTATATCTCAGGCCGGGTTGTGATGTGATCCGCAGTTTTAACGGTCTCCATGATTTTATGCACTGGAACGGCCCTATTTTAACCGACAGCGGCGGTTTTCAAGTGTTTTCCCTTGCAAAACTCAGAGAAGTGACCAACGAAGGGGCGTTTTTCCAATCCCATATCGATGGTTCCCAGCATTTGTTGACCCCGGAAAAATCCGTGGAGATACAGTTGTGTCTCGGATCCGACATCGTGATGTGTCTTGACGAATGCATAAAATATCCTGCTGAAAAAAGAGATGCCCAAAAAGCGCTTGAACTGACCACGCAATGGGCGAAAAGATGCAAGGATGCCTTTAAAAATGAGAAAAACGCCCTGTTTGGTATTGTTCAGGGCGGTATGTACAAAGACCTAAGAGAAATGTCGGCCCATGATTTGTTGAACATCGATTTTGACGGGTATGCCATCGGCGGACTCAGTGTTGGGGAACCCAAAGACCTTATGTTTGAAATGGCCGATTTTACACTGCCGCTGCTACCGGCTACAAAGCCAAAATATATCATGGGTGTGGGGACACCTGAGGATATTGTGGCGCTTGTGGCCCTTGGCGCTGACATGTTCGACTGTGTCCTTCCCACTAGGAATGCGAGAAACGGCCAAATGTTCACGAAAACCGGTACCATAAATATCTCTAATGCGCGATTTAAAAATGATATTGATCCCATAGAATCAGAATGTATCTGTTATACCTGCCGGAATTATTCAAGAGCTTACCTTCGCCACCTTTATCTGTCAAAAGAACTGCTTGCTTATCGTCTAAATACCATCCATAATGTTCATTACTACATGAACTTGGTGCGACAACTGCGGACGGCCATATGTAAAGGAAAATTTGGGGAATTTAAAAAAGAATTTTTCAAAAAATAGCTTGCAACCCATGTTATTATATTTATATACTTTTTATTTTGGTTCCCTTTGCTCTCTCCATTATTCCATAGGGGCGACATAAAAATACCGTACATTTATGTTCTACGATATCAAATAATTATGGATCTTCTGAAATAACAATTTATGATTTTAACATGACCATTGCAAAGCATATAAAAACCAAAATATCCGGATCTTCATGGATCCGTAAAATGTTTGAAGAAGGTACACGGCTTAAGGCTGAACACGGTGCTGATAATGTGTTTGATTTCAGTCTCGGCAATCCAAATCTGGAGCCTCCTGAAGAATTCAGGAGGGTACTTAAAAATACGGTAATGTCCTTGGCCGGAACGGATCATGGATATATGCCCAATATCGGCTATCCCCATGTCCGCAAGTCCTTGGCTGAGTATCTTTGCCAAGAGCAACAGGTTCAGGTTTCGGAGAACGATGTGATCATGACCTGTGGCGCTGCCGGCGCTTTAAACGTTATTCTAAAAGCAATTCTTGATCCGGGCGACGAAGTCATTACACCGGCGCCTTATTTTGTCGAGTATCAATTTTATGCAGATAATCATGGCGGGGCTTTGAAAACCGTATCGACAAAACCCGACTTTTCTCTGGACATTAACGCAATTGATGCGGCCATTACCGAAAAGACAAAGGCTGTCCTGATCAACTCACCCAACAATCCCACAGGCCAGGTCTATTCAAAAGAGAGTCTCGATGAACTCGGAACGCTTTTAAAGGATAAAGGGAAAAGACTGAACCGGACGCTCTATCTTATATCGGATGAACCTTACCGCAAAATCGTCTATGATGGACATACCGTTCCCAGTATATTCAAAAGTTATAATGAGAGCATCATTGCTACGTCATATTCCAAGGATATTTCCATCCCCGGCGAACGAATCGGTTATCTGGCGGTTCATCCCGAAGCTTCATTCAATAAAGATCTGATGGAGGGAATGGCACTGGCCAATAGAATTTTAGGGTTTGTTAACGCACCGGGCCTGATGCAGCGAGTCGTTGCCTCTCTTCAAGGTTCCAGGGTGGACATTTCAGCCTATGCCCGGAAGAAAGACATTTTGTGTAACGGCCTAATAGATTGCGGCTATGATTTCGTCGAACCGCCGGGTGCTTTTTATCTCTTTCCGAAAACACCTATTCCTGACGATGTGAAATTTGTAAGTGAATTACAAAAAGAGTTGATCCTTACCGTGCCGGGTAGTGGCTTTGGAGGTCCGGGTCATTTCAGAATCGCGTTTTGCGTGGACGATCTTACCATAAAAAATGCCATGCCGGGATTTAAGCGGGTGATGAAAAAATTTATAGATTGACAATTGAAGAATCATCAGTCGTCAATTATGAAGGGAGGATTTTATGAAAATATTAAAGATTGACCATCTTGGAATTGCAGTAAACAGTATCGAAGATGGAAAAAGCTTGTGGACAGATGCACTGGGGCTTCATTTTGAAGGGACCGAGACCGTAGAGGAGCAGAAAGTAACGACTGCCTTTTTTCCGGTGGGAGAAAGTGAAGTGGAGCTGTTGGAATCCACCGCTCCCGACGGACCGGTTGCAAAATTTTTAGAAAAAAAGGGGCAAGGAGTACACCATGTCGCCTTTCGCGTTGAAAATATTGAAGAAGCGCTGGCAGAGTTGAAAGAAAAAGGGATACGACTTATTGATGAAAAACCGCGAAAGGGCGCGGGCGGTGCAAAAATTGCTTTCTTGCACCCCAAAGCGACCAACGGTGTTTTGGTTGAACTGTGTGAAAGGTAACCGGCCTTTGTCCATGTATAAAAGGATTAAACTGTTACCAAATTATGAATAATGACGTCATTGAAAAAGGAGGATGACATGGCAGAACATCCTGATTTGAAAAAATGGACAGAACTTGCCACCAAACAGCTCAGAGGAAGACCCCTTGAGGATCTGAACTGGAAGACCCCTGAAGGGATTCCGGTCAAACCTCTGTATACGGCGGAAGACATTGAAGGGTTGCCGCATGTCAACACGCTGCCGGGTTTTGCACCCTATGTCAGAGGACCCATGGCCACCATGTATGCCGGAAGACCCTGGACCATCCGGCAATATGCGGGCTTTGCCACAGCCAAAGAGTCCAATGAATTTTACAGGAGGAACGTTGCCGCCGGGCAAACCGGGCTTTCCGTGGCCTTTGATCTTGCAACCCACAGAGGGTATGATTCGGATCATTCAAGGGTAACGGGTGATATCGGCAAGGCCGGCGTGGCCATCGATTCTGTAGAAGATATGAAGATCCTTTTTGATCAGATTCCTCTGGACAAGATAACGGTTTCCATGACCATGAACGGCGCGGTTCTTCCGGTGATGGCAGGATACATCGTTGCCGCCGAGGAGCAGGGCGTAAAGCATGAGCAACTGGGAGGAACCATACAGAACGACATTCTAAAAGAATACCTGACCCGAAACACCTATATCTATCCACCGGAACCTTCCATGCGGATTGTATCCGACATTATCGGATACTGCTCCAAGAACATGCCCAAATACAACACCGTCAGTATCAGCGGCTATCACATGATGGAAGCCGGTGCCGACTCTGTTCTTCAAACCGCATTTACACTGGCAGACGGTCTCGAGTATGTGAAAGCAGCTCTTGCAGCGGGACTGGATATCGACGCATTTGCGCCGAGGCTCTCGTTTTTCTTCGGTGTTGGGATGAACTTTTTTATGGAAATCGCCATGTTAAGGGCCGCTCGTTTCCTGTGGCATGAACTCATGAGCCAATTCAATCCTAAAAATCCGAAATCCCTCATGTTACGAACCCATGTTCAGACGTCGGGCTGGAGTCTGACCGAACAGGATCCGTACAATAACATCATTCGAACCACCATCGAGGCAATGGCCGCAGCCCTGGGGGGAACCCAGTCGCTCCATACCAATTCCTTTGATGAGGCTGTGGGTCTGCCCACTGATTTTTCCGCCAGGATTGCCAGAAATACACAGATTGTTATTCAGGAAGAATCTCAGATCTGCCATGCCATTGATCCGCTGGGCGGATCTTATTATGTCGAGGCCTTGACCGACGGAATTATCAAAGCAGCCAGAGAGATCATCGAAGAGGTTGAAGAGATCGGTGGAATGGCAAAAGCCATTGAAACCGGCATGCCGAAAATGCGTATCGAAGAAGCAGCGGCCAGGAAACAGGCCCGTATCGACCAGGGGAAAGATGTGATTGTGGGTGTGAATAAGTATCAGGTCGAAGAAGAACCGCTGAAAGATCTACTCGAAGTTTCGGGAGCGGTGCGTGATGAACAGGTTGCGCGATTAAAAGAGATAAAAGCAAAAAGAGATAACGATGAAGTCCGAAGAACCCTGGAAGCCATAACTTATGCTGCCGAATCTGGCGGGAATCTTTTGGAAGCCTGTATTCCTGCTGTCAGGGCGCGGGCCACGGTTGGAGAAATTTCAGACGCCATGGAAAAGGTATTCAACCGGTTTGTGGCCACAACCCAGTGCATATCCGGTGCATATGCCGACGAATATGCGGACAGCGAAATTTTTGCCGCCGTGCGAAAAAGAACAGATGATTTTCAGGAAAAGCACGGGCGAAGACCTCGGATACTGGTGACAAAGATGGGGCAGGACGGTCATGACCGTGGGATCAAGGTCATTGCCACTGCATTTGCAGACCTCGGGTTTGATGTGGACATCGGTCCCATGTTTCAGACCCCGGAGGAAGCCGCCCAGATGGCTGTGGAAAACGATGTCCATGTGGTCGGCGTTTCGAGCCTGGCTGCGGGACACAAGGCTTTGGTGCCACAGCTTATCGATGTTCTCAAAGAAAAGGGGGGTGAAGAGATCAAGGTGGTGGTCGGCGGCGTCATTCCTCCGGCAGATTATGACTTTTTGTATCAAGCCGGAGCCAAAGGGGTATTCGGTCCGGGAACCGTGGTCACCGATTCGGCCAATAAGGTTCTGAATGTTCTTGAGTAACACTGATGATATCCGAAGATCCTCAATTTTATGTACAAGGTGTTCTGAACGGTGACCGGCGCCTGATCGCCAAAACCATTACGGTGATTGAAAGTTCTCTGCCTGCCCATCAACGGCTGGCACAAACGATTATCGATCTACTGCTTCCTTATGCAGGAAAGGTGATACGCCTTGGTATAACAGGGGTGCCGGGAGTAGGCAAAAGTACATTTATCGAAAGCCTCGGTACAATGCTTGTAAAAAAGGGGCATCGTGTAGCAGTTCTTGCTGTTGATCCCAGCAGCAAAAGAAGCGGCGGCAGCGTACTGGCAGATAAAACCCGCATGGAAAAGCTGGCGGTAGAGGAAAGGGCGTTTATCCGCCCCTCTCCTTCAGGAGGCACGTTGGGCGGCGTTGCCCGTAAAACCCGGGAGACCATGATTTTATGTGAAGCCGCCGGTTTTGATGTTATTATCGTTGAAACCGTAGGGGTGGGTCAGTCCGAGACCACGGTGGCATCTATGGTCGATTTCTTTTTGGTGCTGATGATCGCCGGCGCCGGAGACGAATTACAGGGCATTAAGAAGGGCATTCTAGAGCTTGCCGATGCGGTTGCTGTTAACAAAGCCGACGGTGACAATGTTGAGAGGGCGGAGTTTGCCAGAAAGCAATATGAAACAGCACTCCACTTTTTGGCGCCTTCATCGCCCAATTGGACACCACCGGTTCTAACCTGCAGTGCTTTGGAAATGATCGACATCGATGTGATTTGGGAAACCGTTATAGAGCATCACGGAACATTTACCCGGACCGGAGAACTCGAGGCAAACCGGAAAAAACAGGCCGTTGACTGGATGTGGTCCCTTGTTAAAGAAGGTTTAAAAGAACGTTTTTATCAAAACCCTGACGTTAAAAAAATTCTTCCCGGAACATTAAAGGAGGTTGAAAGCGGGACCATTGCATCCACCATCGCCGCAAGTCGATTGCTGGATCTTTTGGACGATAAACCCTAACCCGGACAAGCCCCGCAAGCGGGACAGGCCGGTTGTAGCGAAGCGAAAATCCCGATTTATCGGGGAAACAAAAATATTTGCCGCCAAGGCACAAAGACACGAAGGATTTTATTTTGTTATTCGTTCTTAGTGTCTTGGTGACTTTGTGGCGAGAAGAAAAAAGTTTTGCCGCAAAAAGCACAAAATTCACAATTAAGGTGCTAAAGTTGCATAAATAAAAACGTCGAACGTTAGGGTAAGTTCAAGCCAAGACCCGTCAAGAGTGATGAGGGCTGCGTTTAATTGAACGGGGCCTGTATCCAATGAAAGGAGGATTGCGAAATGGCAGTAAAAATAATCATTAAACGAATCGTACCGGAAAACAAGGCTGAATCTTTAAAGCCGCTGCTTCAAAAACTTAGAAATTTGGCCATGCAGCAACCCGGCTATATTTCCGGAGAAACATTCAAGAGAGTCGATCGTCCGGGTGAAAGTCTGGTGGTCAGCACATGGCAGTCCATGGACGACTGGAGGAAATGGGTGCTTGCCGATGAAAGAAGGGGAACACAGGAAAAAATCGATCATTTGCTGGGTGAAAAGACAGACTACGAGGTGTATACCTATGATTAGATCGAATCTAATATGCATCTTGGGTGTTCATAACGAATAACACGTTGCCGTTAAAAGGCAAAAGATGCATTTCTGTTTATTTTTGAGTGAAGTATGTTATTGATCTGATATCGGATTTAAAATCCGAATTCAAAAAAATAAAAGGTCAATATGAATTGATGAAAGGAATTTTGTAATGGGTATTATCGAAGATAAAATCAAGGATCTTAAAGAGCGCGAAGCCAAGATCCTTAAGATGGGCGGTGATAAAGGGATTGCCAAACAGAAAGAAAAGGGAAAATTGACCGCCCGCGAACGGCTGAACATCTTTTTTGATCCAGGTACGTTTCGGGAAATCGACATGTTCGTCAGTCACCGGTGTGTAAATTTCGGTATGGAAAAGGTTGATATTCCATCTGACGGTGTCATCACCGGGCATGGTCTTGTGGAAGGGAGGCATGTATTTTCCTTTGCCCAGGATTTTACGGCCAGGGCCGGCAGTTTGGGTGAAATGCATTCAAAGAAAATTTGCAAGATCATGGACATGGCGCTTAAAGCCGGAGTTCCGTTTGTGGGGATGAACGATTCCGGTGGGGCCAGAATCCAGGAAGGCGTGGATTCCCTTTCCGGATACGGTCAGATTTTTTATCGCAATTCCATGAGTTCGGGTGTCATTCCCCAGATTTCGACAATTATGGGTCCCACGGCCGGAGGGGCTGTCTATTCACCGGCCATGACAGACTGGATTTTTATGGTCAAGAACACCAGCTATATGTTCATTACCGGACCGGATGTCATCAAATCCGTCACCGGTGAACAGATTACCTTTGAAGAACTCGGCGGTGCCATGGCCCATAACGAAAAGAGCGGTGTCGCGCATTTTGCATGTGAAAACGATGAAGATGCCATCAACCAGATCAAAAAACTTCTCTCTTATCTGCCTTCGAACAATATGGAAGATCCGCCCATAGTGAATACCGGAGATGATCCGCGACGTATGGATCCGGCGCTTGACACCATTATTCCGGACAACCCCAACCAATCTTACGACATGAAAGATATTATCCGTTTAATTGTGGATAATGGTGAAATTTTTGAGCCTCACGAATACTTTGCCCAAAACATCATCATCTGTTTTGCCAGACTGAACGGGAGAAGTATCGGAATCATCGCCAACCAGCCCCAGGTTCTTGCCGGATGCCTGGACATCAATGCTTCGGACAAAGCCACCCGCTTTATCCGCTTTTGTGATGCATTCAACATCCCGATGCTGACCATTGCGGATGTACCGGGGTATCTTCCCGGAAGTCAGCAGGAATGGGGCGGTATCATCCGACATGGCGCAAAACTTCTCTGGTGCTACTCAGAAGCAACTGTGCCCAAAATGCTTCTGGTTACGCGTAAGGACTACGGGGGATCTTATCTTGCCATGTGTTCAAAAGACTTAGGTGCCGACATGGCGTTTGCGTGGCCCAGCTCGGAAATAGCGGTCATGGGTGCTGCAGGGGCATGCAATGTCATTCATCGCAGGGCGATCAAAGGGGCGGACGATCCTGAGGCCAAACGCAAGGAACTGATCAGTGAATATGAGGAGCTTTTTTCAAATCCATATTGTGCCGCCAGCCGCGGTTTTGTGGATGCCGTCATTGTACCGAGCGAAACCCGGCCGCGCCTGATCGACGCGTTGGAGGTGATGTGCAGTAAACGGGAAACCCTCCCACCGAAAAAACATGGGAATATACCGATGTAATTTAATATTTAATATTAATCATCAATTTTGAGTGGTGAAACGATGGAAAACAATAAGAAAGCAGCAGCAGCAATGGCTGCGGTGATGAACTACATCACAACGGAAGAAGAAGCGATCTGCATTCAGTCCATGACCACACCTGCAGTGACACCGTCGCCGGCACCTTATGCTGCAGCACCGGTGAAACTGTGGGGGGCAAACGGGCGACAGGCCCAGATGCAGATGCGTAATTTGATGCAAATGAGAACTTTCAGATAATTGAAGATTGCAATCATCAATCGTCAATCATAAATATTACATTAAAAAGGGGAGAACATTAAGATGAGCGATCACAACCAGGTGAAATTAACGACAATGGATTACAGCAAGGACAGGCCGGCGGCTGAAAATCCCGTTAAGATACAAGATCTCACCCTGCGGGACGGCCACCAGTCCTTGTTCGCTACCCGGGGTCGGACCGAAGATATGATTCCGGTTGCCGAAAAGATGGACGAGGTCGGATTTTGGGCCGTTGAAACATGGGGAGGCGCCACCTTTGACACCATGCACCGTTTTTTGAACGAGGATCCCTGGGAAAGGCTCCGTACGTTAAAACGGTACATGACCAAGACGCCGTTTTCCATGCTTTTAAGGGCGCAGAATCTTGTGGGCTACAGAAATTATGCCGATGATCTTGCCGAGGCTTTTGTGGAGCGAACATCAGAAAACGGCCTGGACATTTTCCGGACATTCGATGCCCTGAACGACTACCGAAACTTTGAAACGGTTGTTCGTGTTATTAAAAAGTGCGGAAAACATTTTCAGGGCTGTATCTGCTATACCATGACCGAACCGCGGCTGGGCGGAGACGTGTATAACATTGATTACTATATCAACAAGGCCAAGGATCTGGAGGCCATGGGTGCCGACAGCATCTGTCTCAAGGACATGGCGGGCCTGATTGCGCCTTATGATGCTTACGAGATTGTCAAGGCCTTAAAGGCGACAGTGAAGCCGCCCATTCATCTGCACAGCCATTTCACGTCCGGGATGTCTCCCATGAGCCATTTGAAGGCCATCGAGGCCGGTGTGGATATCATTGATACTTGCATGTCGCCGTATGCCTATCGGACGTCGCATGCCGCCTTAGAACCGCTGGTGATGACACTTTTGGGGACCAACCGCGACACCGGATTCGATATTAAGCAACTGGCGGGGATAAACGAAATACTGGAAAAGAAGGTGTTGCCCAAGTACAAGCATCTTTTGGATGATTCCAAGGTGTCGATCATCGATATCAATGTGCTGTTGCACCAGACACCGGGCGGGATGCTGTCCAACCTTGTCAACCAGTTAAGGGAGATGGATGCGTTGCATAAGATCGATGAGGTTTACAAAGAACTCCCGAGAGTCAGAAAAGAACTGGGCCAGATTCCGCTGGTAACGCCCACCAGCCAAATCGTCGGGATACAGACCGTCAACAACGTTCTTTTTGACGATGAAAATGAGCGATATAAGATGATCACCGGTCAGGTCAAGGATCTGTGTTATGGTTTATACGGCAAGACCGCCATTCCCATCGATCCCGAGGTTCAAAAGAAAGCACTTGCAGGATATCCGAGGGGCGAGGAACCGATTACCTGCAGGCCGGCCGAGGTCTTGGAGCCGGAACTTGAACAGGCTAAAAGCGATACCAAAGGACTTGCCCAGGATCTGGATGATGTGGTCACGTACGCCATTTATCCGGTTACCGGCAAGCGGTTTTTGAACTGGAAATACGGCAAGGAAGATCCGCCTGCGGAAGTCAAGGCACGGACCCTGGAAGAGATTAAAGCTGAGGAGGACCTGGTGAAGCTGGCCAAGCTGGGTAAGCTGATCCGAAAAGTGGAAAAGGAAGGGCCGCCCAAAACCGACGCCCTTCGAACATTTAATGTGTTTGTGGATAACGAATATTTTGAAGTGGGTGTGGAAGAACCCGGTGGGTCGCCGATTATCAGCTATGTGCAACAATTGCCGGCCGGAGTACCGGTTTCAGCGCCGGTACCTGCCGCCCCTGTTGCCGCGCCGGCAGCGCCCAAACCCGCCGCACCTGCTGAACCGGCACCGGCGGCGAAACCCGCTCCGGCTGCACCTCCTGCACCGGCCGCTGCTGAAGTTGAAGGTACGCCGATGAAAGCACCGATGCCGGGCATGATCATCAAATATTCAAAGCAGGTGGGAGATGCGGTGAACAAAGGGGATACGGTTGTAATTCTGGAAGCTATGAAGATGGAGAATGCCCTTCAAGCCCCTGCGGGCGGTACTATTAAGGCCATTAATTTCTCTATCGGAGATTCCGTGGCCAAAGACGATGTGCTGTGTGTGATCGGCTGAAATAATTATAAAGGGAGAATTGGTTTAATGAAGATCCATGAATATCAGGCAAAAGATTTGTTTAAAAAATACAACATTCCCATCCCGCAAGGGAGTGTCGCCTTCAACCCGGATGAGGCGATGGAAATTGCCAAAGATTTGAATCAGTTTCCGGTTGTTGTCAAAGCCCAGATCCATGCCGGCGGCCGGGGCAAAGGCGGTGGGGTAAAACTTGCAGAGTCTATGGATGAAGTGATGACCATTGCCGGAGATATCATTGGAATGAATCTGGTGACCCACCAGACCGGTCCGGAAGGAAGGATCGTTAAAAAGGTGCTGGTGGAACAGGGACTCAACATCGCAAAGGAATTGTACCTGAGTATCATTCCGGACAGGGCAACGGCGAAGGTTGTTATCATGGCCAGCGAGGCCGGTGGCATGGATATCGAAGAAGTGGCAGCCGCCACCCCTGAGAAGATCATCAAGGTGTACATTGATCCCCTTATGGGAATTCAGCCGTATCACTGCCGACAGGTTGCTTTTGGTCTGAATATGGCGCCTGCAGTCATGAAACCGTTTGTTTCAATGCTTTCAAGTCTGTACCGGCTGTTTATGGATTATGACTGTTCGCTTGTGGAGATCAATCCCCTTGTCATCACAGCCGAGGAGACGGTGATTGCACTGGATGCCAAGAGTCGATTTTGACGACAATGCACTCTATCGTCATAAGGATATTCTTGAATACCGTGACATCGACGAGGAAGACCCCCTCGAGGTCGAAGCATCCAAATTTAATCTCAACTACATCAAACTGGACGGCAATGTCGGCAATATGGTCAATGGCGCAGGCCTGGCCATGGCGACCATGGACATCATCAAGCTTGCCGGAGCAGAACCGGCCAACTTCTTAGATGTGGGGGGCGGGGCCAGTGCCGAGATGGTTGAGAACGGTTTTCGAATCATGCTCGGTGATAAGAACGTCAAAGGGATTTTAATCAATATTTTTGGCGGGATTTTACGCTGTGACGTGCTGGCAAAAGGCGTTGTCAGTGCAGCCGAAAAAATCGGTATCAGTGTTCCCGTGGTGGTACGGATGGAAGGGACCAATGTGGAAGAGGGCCGAAAAATTCTGGCCGAATCCGGGCTTAACCTTATTACTGCTGCCGATATGAAAGATGCAGCACAGAAGGTCGCACAGTTTGTTGCGGAGAAATAAAAATCCTGGCTCAGAGGACTAGGCTTTGATTATCCCCGGAGGGGATTTGCTTTGTTGGAAGTTCATTGGCTTATTGAAATTCCAAACATCAAATCCCAAATATCAGACAAATCCCAATGACCAAAATTCGAAAATTCAAACAATGTCTCGTCCTGGAAAGTTTTGGTCATTGAAAATTGGAATTTAAAATTTATTTGTAATTTGGTGCTTGGAATTTGTATTTTTAGACACAAAACTCCAAGGCAGAGTCATCTATCTCTGACCTGACATAGAGGACCAGGTTTTCAATGTAAAAATAAAAGTTGAGGAATGAAGAATGAGCATATTTGTTGACAAGAACACACGTTTGTTGGTTCAGGGAATAACAGGAAAAGAAGGACAGTTTCATACACGGCAGTGTATCGATTACGGAACGAATGTGGTTGCCGGGGTAACGCCGGGCAAAGGCGGACAAAAAATGGATGACGTTCCGGTATTCAATACCGTTAAAGAGGCTGTGGGGCAGACAGGGGCAAACTGCAGCATGATTTTTGTTCCACCGGCATTTGCGGCCGATGCCATTATGGAGGCTACAGATGCCGGGGTCGATCTTATCGTCGCCATAACAGAAGGTGTTCCGGTGATGGATATGGTAAAAGTTAAAAATTATCTTGACGGCTCCCATTCCCGTCTCATCGGCCCAAACTGCCCGGGAATCATTACACCGGGTGAATGTAAGATCGGGATTATGCCGGGCCCGATTCATCAACCCGGCGGTCCCATCGGCGTTGTATCAAGATCAGGGACCCTCACCTATGAAGTGGTTCATCAGCTGACCCTCCAGGGCATCGGTCAGACCACTTGCATCGGTATTGGCGGAGACCCTGTAAACGGCACCAACTTCATTGACTGCCTGGAAGCTTTTGAAAAAGATTCCGATACCACAGGAATTGTGATGGTTGGAGAGATCGGTGGAACTGCTGAAGAAGAAGCATCTGAATTTATAACAAAGAATGTTACAAAACCAGTGGTGGGATTTATTGCAGGCCTGACGGCACCTCCAGGGCGGCGCATGGGTCATGCAGGCGCCATCATCAGCGGCAGCAGCGGTACCGCCCAAGGGAAAATTGACGCCATGAAATCGGCAGGTATTCATATCTGTGAAAACCTTGGCACGTTCGGGGAGCTATGTGCGCAGGTGTTTAATTAATGCATGAAATGGGTATTGCGATGCAGATCATTGAGATTGCAGTTGCATCCATACCTGATGATTTAAAGAATCCACGGGTTGAAAGGGTCAACCTAAAAGTCGGAAAACTGGCGGCGGTAGTCCCCGAAAGTCTTTCTTTTTGTTTTCAAATTGCCGTTCAGGACACCCCCCTTTGTGATGCAGAACTCAATATTGAAGAAATTCCTTTGAAAATCAGATGCACGGATTGTAATGTTGAGTGGACCGCACATGAACCGGTTTTTGTGTGTCGAAACTGCAACGGCACATCCGTAAAGATGCTGTCGGGCCGGGAACTGGATATCACTTCCATCGAAGTTATCGACAAAGATGCTTAAGATGCTGGCATTTATGTATAAAGATCAAAGATATTTTCATCACAAGGATTTCCAAAAACCTCACCGTTCTCATAACAGCGGCGGCGGTTCAGTTAGCGGCAAGAACACAGACACCAGAGAAATAAAAATCGTTCGTAAGGTTCTGGATGTTAACGACACCATCGCGCATCAGAATCGTACACTGTTTCGGGAAAAAGGCGTTTTTGTCATCAACGTCATGAGTTCGCCGGGATCCGGGAAAACCGCTATCCTTGTAAAGACATTGTCTCATATCACGCCAAAAATCAGGTGCGCCGTTATTGTCGGAGATATTTGTACGTCAAATGACGCTGACCGGCTTGCCGGTTTCGGTGCACCTGTAGTGCAGATCAACACAGATGCATTCGGGGGAGACTGTCACCTGGCAGCCCATGTGATTAAAACAGCGATCGGTAACTTTAACCTGGATGACATTGATCTTTTAATTGTGGAAAATCTTGGGAATTTGGTTTGCCCGGCCGAGTTTGATCTGGGTGAGGATTTGCGGATCGTTGTTCTGAGCGTCACCGAAGGAGAAGACAAACCTTTGAAATATCCTTTGATGTTTCGCGTATGTGATGCGGCGTTACTCAATAAAATCGATTTGCTGCCGCATCTTGATTATGACAGAGATGCCGCAGTTCAAAATATCCTTAAAGTCAATCCCCAAATGCAGATTTTTGAAATATCCGCGAAGACAGAAGAGGGCTTTGATTCCTGGCTCGAATGGCTCAAGCAAAAGCTTCATGGATAAGGCTTTATCTTCAAGTTTCGCAACCTTTTATTCTTATAGAAAGGGTTATGACGCGTTGATGCGGAAAATTAAGAACACCGCAAATATCTATGCAGAAGGGTGAATCGTCTCCGTACTTGAGGGCGGATATAACCTGAAGGCACTGGAAGAGTCCCTGGAGACCCACACACAGGTACTTATGGAAGGGTAAAATTGAAGATTGATTCTCAAAAAATGGAATTCTTATCAAACGCGCTCAGCAGAATGTGTAACCGGCTCATTTAATCTTGAACTTGTTTTTTATTGTTGAGAATTTCATATGATTTTTTCAGTACTTCTCGTGGATCTATTGACTGCAAGCAAAGGTTGTTCCCGTCACAGGGAGAATTGCGGTGGTTGTATGCCGTAAGACAAGGCGCACATGATAGCTGTATAAAGAAATTGAATGCTTTGTCACTTAACGGCCCGTATAATGTCGGTGTTTCCGGTCCATAGAGGGTAATGATGGGAATAGGCGTCATGGAGGCAAAGTGTGCCGGCCCCCCATCATTAGTAATCAATAAAGAGGCCATATGGAACAAAAGCATGAGTTCTCTGACAGTTCTGGTATGCCCGGTGAGGTCGATGCAATCCTGGCTGTCGCAATAGGTCAGAATTTTACCAGCAATCTCTTTATCTTCCTGCATGCCAACGATCCCCACACTATATCTATGTCCAATCAGGTCTTCAGCAATTTCACAAAAATAGGGCAACGGCCAGGCCCGGATTGATAATAATCCGCCACCCGGATAAATCAGAACGAACCGCTTTTCTCTTACCTGCGGAAAATAATTAATGAGTCTTCTCGAAATCGATTTGATTTCATCCTGGTGAACTTCCATCTGTGGCAGATTTGGGAGTTCATCGACAAAAGTTCTTTTTACCGTTGGAACATCGGTGGACTCGAATTGCCTCAACTAGGTTGATGAACTGAAAAGAAATATGCTGATAGGGATTATAAAGGACCGGTCGGTTGATAAAATCTCCTCTGTAGAGTCCCTCCTGAGTATGGGGGTGGAATCCAACCCTGATGCTGGCGCCACTTAAAAATGAATAGATGCTGCTTATCCTTGAAAAAAGTTCACAATCAATCACTGTATCAATTCCGATTTTCCGCATAGTTCTTACAACATGAACACTGTCTTCAAGAAGATGTTTCATGGAAGAATCGCGAACCGTAAGAATATTGTATTCGGGAATCACCTTAAGTAGATCTAACACCTCTTTATTCTTTTCGAATACTAGTGCGAAAAGGGATGCGTTCGGGAATTTTTTCTTTATATGATCAAACATGGGATTTGCCAGGACAAGCGCTCCCATCTCTGACAAAAGGATAATCAAAATTTTACGAGGATTAGCCTTACCCCATTGTTTCTGGCGTTTTTTAAGAAAAAGGGAGAGGACCTGGCATATAAGGGTACCTGCGATACGGTCCACGTTGCGTTGAAAGTTAATATTCATTTTTAAGTAGTTATCACTTTATTTTTCAGCATAGTTCAACCTGCCTTCGTTGTGTTGTTTGTGCAACGTTAGGGTAAAAGCTACGAGTATATATATCTGGTTGATGATTTCAATTTGTATCCATAAAGCAAACGCAGGTGACTAAAGTAGAGAAGTTGCTGTCTGAAAGACAATTTACTTTCACCAAGTACCCTTCCAACCAGCATATGACTCAGCTTCAAGCAAAAACGCCACAAGAAAACTTGACACAAATTTTAAAATTTGTCCTATGAAGTCGTTTATTGACCCTTTATAAACGCTTTGTACTGTAACGAGCTTCTAATATTATCCAAATCCCTGTCGATCTTAATATGGTTCCAATCATCCAAGCCTTTGGCAACAGCTTTTTTGAGCCAGGCAACGGATTCTTCGGGTTTGTTCTGTTTGGCATATATACAGGCGACATTATAGTAAACCGCCGGGTTATCCGGCCAAATGGATATTAGTTTTTGATAAAGAGTCAGAGCTTTGTCATATTCATCCCGGCTGATATACAATTTGGCCAGTTCATATAAAGCCCCTGGAAAATTGGGCTGAAATGAAACAGCTTTTTGATAATAAATTTCAGCCATATTCAATTGCCCATTATTTTTATACATATTGCCTAAGCTATAATTCAACATAGGGTCTTCCGGTTTAAGCATCAGCTCTGCTTGAATACGTGATATTTCCCTGTCAAGAGTCGCCAATATGTCGTTTAATCTGTTTTGTGCTTCAGTATTGTTAGGGTCTATCTGTAATACTTTTCGAAAACGGTCAACAGTCCCTTTGATATCGCCTTTGATAAAAAGAGCAAGACCCAGATTATAGTGTGCTTTTAAATAATCCGGCTTAATTCTCAGCGCTTGTAAATAATGTTCGATGGCCTCTTCCGTACGTCCCTGCCTGTTCAGCGCAACTCCCAGATTGCAGTACGCTTCCGCAAATTTAGGTTTTATATGCAGCGCTTGTAAATAATGTTCGATAGCTTCTTCTGTGCGACCCTGTTTGACCAGAGCATTGCCCAGATTGTAGTGTGCGTCAACATAATCCGGCTTAATTCTCAGCGCTTGTGAATAATGTTCGACAGCTTCTTCTGTATGCCCCTGCTTGTCCAGCGCAAATCCCAGATTGTTGTACGCTTTCACAAATTTAGGTTCAATGCGCAGCGCTTGTAAATACTGTTCGACAGCTTCTTCTGTGCGACCCTGTTTGACCAGAGCATTGCCCAGATTGTTATGTGCTACAGGGTTGTTGATAGTGACTTTTCGGGCATGTTCAAAAAGCGTAATGCTATTTTCCCAATATCCTACCTGTTTCCAGGTCGATGCCATTAGAATTGTAAAAAGGACGGTTGCTAACGTGGCAAGCCATATTTTTCTGTACCGCCATTGTGCCAAAAGTTCAGGGATACCGCAGGCAATAATAATAAATATACCGATAAGCGGAACATATGTAAATCGGTCAGCCATGGCAAAATCACCTATTTTGACCAGTCCAATGACCGGAACAAGGGTTCCTAAGTACCAGAACCATCCAACCGGTAGGTAGGGATACTTGCGTCCCCACAGGACAAACAAAACAGATAAAGATACCAGCAGTATTCCGGCTCCAATTACCTGCCAAATGGGTAAATTTCCGGGATGCGGATAGAAAATCGCCAAACGGCTGGGCCAAATCATCTTTCCGATATAGCTTACATATGAAACAAGGGCATTGGCTGTTTGAATTTTTATCAAATCTAAATCCATGGCTGGCACGGCCCCACCTTTACGCTGGGTAATATAAGCCGCTATACTAACGATTGTGATAAGCGCAAAAAAGGGAATCTTTTCTCCAATTAGAAGAGAAGCTGACGATTTTTGGATTTTGATACTGTACGGGCTGATCGCCTGGCCCAGTTGCAAACGACCCAGCGGCCAGTAGTCCATCAGCAGTAAAACAAAGGGCAGTGTCACCAGCATGGGCTTGGCCATCAGACCCAAAACAAAAAAGAGCAACACCCAAAAATAACGGTTCAATCCGGGACGCTCGGCATAGTGAGCATAGGCCAGCATGGTAAGCAGCCAAAAGAAAGTGCTGAGCACATCCTTGCGCTCGGTAATCCAGGCCACCGATTCAACATGTAAAGGATGGAGGGCAAAAAGAGCCGCAACAAAAGCGCTCCGCCAGAAATACCCGGTCATCTTTTTGATAACAAGAAACAATATTAAGGTGTTTGCAATGTGAAATAACAGACTGGTCAGATGATGTCCGCCGGCATTCATACCATAAAGCTGGGAATCCAGGATATGTGAGATCCAGGTTAATGGAATCCAATAATTTGATATTAGTGTGCCGTCTGTGAAAGCCCAGATGATATTCTCAATCGTCAAGCCGCTTTGAACATGGCGATTTTGGTAGACAACTAAATTGTCATCATAGTTTACAAATTCATAGGAGTGTATTTGCCAATAAACAGCAATCGTCGCCATAATGAGCAACAGACACACAAATATATCACGGTGTTTGATAAAAAATTCTTTGCTGCGATTATTTATTCTGATCATGGCAAAATTAAGGTTATCCTCTTAGCACATTATATTGTATAATTCCGTTCCAATCCAAGCCGGTTTTCAGTTTGCGATTCATTACCTCAATCATGCATTTCAAAAATTGAAGATTTCTGAGCGAAATCTGAAATGGCATATCTTGAAATGGTATAGCCTACCTGTACCTAAGCTACAAACTATATAGCAGGCATTGTGATATCTGTAAAGATTTGAGGCTTAAAATTCCAGTAAAGATCAGATGTGAGAATTGTAATATTGAATGGACCGCACATGAATCTGTTTTTGTGTGTCGAAACTGCAACGGCACATCCGTAGAGATGCTGTTGGGCCGGGAATTTTAACCTGGATGACATTGATCTTTTAATGGCTAAAGCTTTATCTTCAAGTTCAACCCCCTTGAATTCTTCTGACACTGATTTCGGTTGTAAATCTTCACTTTTTGGAAATTGAAGCTTCAAACAATACATCCTGAATATAAGAGCAGCTTGGGGTAGAAAAAATTATACAAGATATAGTGTTAAGGGGATGATCTGGTTTTCATTTAAATACTGAAACCTTGCGCCAGATACATTGTTAGTATCACATCGGTCCGGAATCATTAGATATCTGCTCTTATTACAAGATATCAAAGTTTTATATAAGAATTATATTTCTATAAGATACTGCACCTCGTCACAACTTTCTTCCAAGATCACAAGCCTGAATGCCGCCATGTAAAAAACCCTGACACATAGTCAAGGGTTCATCAGACAGACATATTAAAACCTGTCTTGCGCTATTTTGATTTATTTTATATAAATGGAGAAATTTGAAAGTGCGATTTCAGAAAAAATCGTCAATAAACACAATGCGATAAAAAATTCTATGACATGCCATACACCCTTTTAATGGCGAGCCGGATTGATCCTCCACTGCCTCTGACCTCATTACGTGCCAAGGGAGAAATGACCGAGATTCGGGTTCAGGATCTTCGTTTCTCGCTTGAAGAAACAGCCGAATTCCTGCACAAGATGATGGGCAAGAAGCTCGAAGACAGTATTGTTGCATTAATGGGTAAAAAAACAGAAGGGTGGGTCCTGATTATTGTGCTCTTAGTCTTCGTCATTTTTGATCTTGATCGACCTCGTCGCGGTTTGATTGATGTTCGTCAAAAAAGCCTGACTGAACTACAAGTATCCTCGAGGAAAAGGGAGTAAACAGTCGATAATCGATAAATCTGTTACTATTGAGCAAATTGTATGTCTGATCATGTATCTAAACAAAGAAGACATCGTTCCGAATGCGTAAATTTTTCTGCCATCTAATATTATTGGTCGGAGCGGCTTGTGCCTGTTTTATTGTTCCCTCCGGAAGCCTCGCTAATGACTTGTGGGATATTCAAATCTCCGAACAAGAGCTCAAAAAGATCGCCGACAGCACTTTAACATTGATGGCCTTTACAGTGCTGCCCGACATAACCACAAGTTCACTTTCTATTAGCAGCACGTCCAGCGACGATCCCAGTATATGGCAAAGCACCTTCGGGGGCGGTTTTACCATGAGTGAAGGTTTTCCGCTATACTTGGAGGGCTCGATTGGCTATTCACGATACGATCCAGACTTTATTGCTACAAAAGGCCAGGAGCAGCGCCGGATCCCTTTAAAATGGAACAGCTTTGCTGCTACCGGCGGCATCGGCTGGGACTTTCCGATCAGTCCGAGTAAGGAACTGAAGCTGCGTCCGATTTTTATGTTCACGCTTGGTTATGTAAGCACAGACGTGGCCCTCGGCCAGGCCATTCTCAACGCTGAATATGACCTGGACTTGAACATCATCGACGGTGGCACAATGAACGCTTACGGTCTCGGCGGTGCGATCATGCTCGACTATGAACACTACCGAAAGGAGTATGAGATCGACGTGGAGCTGCGTTATACCTTAATCAGGCTGCAATCCTTCGGAGGTTCAACGGACTTTTTGGAAGGCAGTTCAGAGACCAACTCTGCGAGCCTATGGGCTCGTTGGCGCGCACCGACCGGTGTCACACTGTTGAAACGACCGCTACGCTACGTTCTGGAAACATCCTTTACTAGTTTCTTCGGCCCTCAGCGCGGTGCTCTTGGTTTCGACAATCTCGCTTCTGTTGGTGCAGGTTTAGAGTTGGATTCCAGTGCTTATTCGGTTATCATCACCCGCACTCGACTGGTCGGACGCTATGTTTTTGGTGATAACGTCTCTGGGATTTCCCTTGGACTGGCCATAAGCTTCTGAACACCGGAGTACTTCTTTCGTTCCAGCACATGGCAGCAAGGGCCTTTGGTTAGCAGCGACTAAACAACGAAAAGTAATGTTGAGGGATCGGTCAACATCGGCGGAACCGTTTCGTTGGAAATAGCCGTGCAAGGCGACTTTCTTGCAATGGGCACGACCGGTCCCGTTAAGTATTTCCAATTACCTTTGGAGCATTCAATGTCGCCGTGTTAATTTTTTGATGGATGAATAAAAGAAGAATCTATCGCTCCTGCGTTGAATCCTGACGAGGACCGGATATGGATTTTTGGTTTTCGGGATAGGTTCACATTTTAGCATGAAGGATGCATTTTGAATGTAAGCTGGTCTGACCGATTGAGCAGACATGTCTTGTGATAACTACAATAAAGTACGACGATCAACTTTCTGATTTATTGTGATACCCGAAACGTATGTAGCATTTAGCTGAATCTGCGATATCTGAATAGAGTTTTATCCGCTGTAAGATCCTAAATTGACTCAGATGTGTAATGCCTATCGTAACTGAGGAGGCTCTCATCTGCAGATCTGTCTTAAGACTGGAAAATCCAATATCTTGTGGTTACGCCTTTGTACCAAAAATTGAAGATACCTGCCTTTCAATTCTTCTAAATATAATTTAGGTCGGGCCAGATAAAAATACCAAGCAGGGTAAAAAGAGACAAAATTAGCGCAAAGCTTTTGATATCAACTAGGCCAGATGAACCTGCCGAACGGAGATAATATTTGGCAGTTTACTTAAATCATGAATAACTTCTTCGTCTGCCGGGGTGTCGATGTTTACCAGACATATGGCCCGGTCGCCGCGTCTTCCAAGTTGAAAACGGGCGATATTGATGTTATGGTGGCCAAGGGTTGTTCCCACATTCCCGATAACACCCGGCTTGTCAATATTTTGAATAATAATCATCCATCCTTCAGGGATGGCGTCCAGGTATATTTCTCCAATTTTTACAAGTCTCGGATATTTTTTTTCATAGATCGTTCCCCAGATTTCGTCGATCTCTCCTTCATGACCTTCAAGTTTCATCCGGATCAAACTGGTAAAATCATGCTTTGCCGAACTGATGGTTTCATGGACATGGATCCCTTTGTCTCGAGCAAGGGCCGGCGCGTTGACATAGTTTACCGGCTTGTCGGTAAAAGAACCAAGGAGTCCTTTCAGGGCGGCATGTGTTAGCGGCCGTGTGTCCAAATCGGATACACTTCCACTGTAACTAATTGTGATATCATGAATTTTTCTCACAAGCTGTCCCATCAAGGACCCCATTTTTTCAGTCAGGTCCAGATGGGGGCGGAGCTGATCCATCACCTCCATGGGGAGCGACGGAAAATTGACGGCATTGGTAATAATGCCGTCCAAGAGATAAGCGGCCATCTGGTTGGCAATCATAACGGCCACTTTTTCCTGGGCTTCTCCGGTGCTGGCGCCCAAATGGGGCGTAAAAATGACATTTGGATGCTGAAGGATGGGAAGGTTCGGTTCCGGAGGTTCCTGGGGAAGAACATCAAGGGCTGCGCCGGCGACATGTCCACTTAAGATAGCCTGGTAAAGATCGTCAATTTTGACGATTTCTCCCCGGGAAGAGTTGATTATTCTCACCCCCTGTTTCATCTTATGAATGGTCGTTTCATTGATCATGCCCACCGTTTCCTGGAGACGCGGCACATGAAGTGTTATGAAGTCTGAACGGGCAAACAATTCATCCAAGGGAACAAGTTCCACATCAAGGGCTTTTGCCGCTTCCTCGCTGACATAAGGATCGGCTGTAATGACCAACCATTTTCAAACCCTTAGCACGATCCGCCACCACCCTGCCGATATGACCAAGGCCAACGATTCCCAATGTTTTTCCGGTTATTTCAATGCCTGCCAGCTTCTTCTTTTCCCATTTCCCTTCGCGGATGGATGCTGTTCCCTGGGGAATGTTTCTGGCCAGGGCCAGCATGAGAGATATGGTATGCTCTGCAGTGGTAATCGTATTGCCACCGGGAGCATTCATAACCACGATTCCATGTTTTGTGGCAACCGGCACATCGATATTGTCGACCCCTATGCCGGCCCGGCCGATAACCTTGAGCTGCTCGGCATTTTTCAATACCTCTTCTGTGATCCGCGTTCCACTTCTAATTGCAAGGCCATGGAATTCACCGATAATCTTAGACAAGACCTTTGGATCGGATGTTGCTTTGTCATTATCGATGACAACTTCTATTTTTCCGGTTGCTTCAAGTCTTTTTTTTGCAACAGGGGACATATTGTCCCTAACCATGACTTTGTACATCGCTTGCTCCTATTGGGCTTTTTTCCAGAAAGGGGACAGTTCTCGCAACCGCTCAATAATCGGCGGGAGTTTTTCGATAATAAAGTCGATTTCCTCTTCAGTATTATATATACTGAGGCTGAAACGGATCGAACCATGAGCCGCAGTAAAAGGCACCCCCATGGCCCGCAAAACATGGGATGGTTCCAGTGAACCGGATGTGCAAGCCGAACCGGATGAGGCACAGATGCCAAACTCGTCCATCATTAAGAGAATGGCTTCGCCTTCTACGTACTCAAAGGCGATACTTGTGGTGTTTGGCAGGCGATTCTCTCTATCACCGTTAACGATTGAGTTGGGAATGCGATTTAAAAGTTCGGCTTCAAGCTTGTCTCTTAACGGTTTTACCCTGATGTTTTCATCCGACAGTTTGGCGGCGGCAAGTTCACTTGCTTTTCCCAGTCCGATAATGGAAGCAACATTTTCGGTTCCCCCCCTCCGGCCTTTTTCCTGATGGCCGCCAATTAAAAAAGGCGAATATTTTGTTCCTTTTCGAACATACAAAGCCCCCACGCCCTTTGGCCCGTGAAACTTATGTCCTGAAAGGGAGAACATGTCCACATCAACGTTTTTAAGATCTATCGGAATTTTTCCAACCACCTGAACAGCGTCCGTATGGAATACAATCCCTTTTTCTTTCAAAACCCCTCCAATTTCTTCGATGGGGAAGATGACACCGGATTCATTGTTGGCCCACATGATGCTGACAATGGCGGTATCCTCACTAAGGTTTTTATACAGATAATCCAGGTCGAGCCGCCCTTTGCGATCAACGGGCACAAATGTTACCCGGTAGCCGTTTTTGGACAGATACTCAAAGAGATTCTTGACTGCCGGGTGCTCTACCCTGGAAGTTAAGATATGTTTTTTATCAGGATTCGATAAAATCGCGGCCCGAATGGCAGTACTGTCACTTTCCGTTCCAGAGCTGGTAAATATGATTTCATCCGGAGAAGCTCCTAGAAGTTCGGCCAATCGCTCCCGTGATTCAACGATTTTGCGTTCCACCATACCACCGAACGTATGCATACTGGATGGATTTCCGTAATATTCATTAAAATAGGGAAGCATTTCTTCCAGAACTTCAGGAGCAACCTGTGTCGTGGCGTTGTTGTCTACATAAATGACATTCACGATTGCACCTCCTCTACCAGGAGTTCAGGAGTAACCAGTTCCCTGAGCTTTGACTCGACATAATGCTTGAGGGTAATTTGGGATGCGCTGCAGGTGGCACATGTTCCCTGAAGTTTCACAAAAACGTTGTTTCCATCCACATCCACAAGTTCAATATTGCCGCCGTCTTTTTTCAGTGCCGGTTTGATTTCACGGTCTAATGTCTCTTCAATCAGTCTAATTTTCTGAATATTGGTTAAACGGATGACTTTTTTCTTTGCCTTGATTTCACGACCGAGGGTTGCGTCGATAATTTCCTGAATCTTTTCATGGCAGCTTTCGCATCCACCGCCGGCCTTGACATAATTGGTCACATCTTCGATAGAGTCCAGGCTGTTTTCTCTAACCGCTCGTTTTATTTCGAGATCGGTTATGCCGAAGCATTCACAAACAATTTCACCTTCAACCTTTTTTTCGGCTTCTCCACGATAATTTGAAATTGCCTTTTCAAGGGCGTCACGTCCCAACACCGAGCAGTGCATTTTTTGTTTTGGCAGGCCACCTAAGAATTCTGCAATGTTATCATTGGTGATCTTTTCAGCTTCCTCCAGTGTAAGGCCCTTAATCATCTCTGTCAGGGCCGATGAAGAAGCAATGGCGCTTGCGCAGCCAAAGGTTTGAAATTTTGCATCTTTGATTTTTTTATTTTCATCCAGCTTGAAATATAGCGTCAGAGCATCCCCGCAAGCCAGTGATCCGACTTCTCCGATGCCGTCGGCATTCTCAATCACGCCCACATTTCGAGGATTGATAAAGTGATCTTTCACCGTTTTTGTATATTCCCACATGGTATCCTCCTGTGCTTCATATAATTCAAATTATTAACACGCTTATACTAATCATTTTATTTGAAAAAAAAAGCCCTCTGCCAAATTATGCATAAGTTTCCAATGGAATTAAAGGATTAGCCAAAAGCAAAGCTGTGCGGTCACTTTTTTTGGTTTTTGCCATAAGAGTTCTGTAGAACGTTTAAGCCAAAGTATACATAATGAAGGCCGGAAGCTATGGTCAGGCCTGCCGTAATCCAAAATAACGACCGTTTAGTTATTTGAATTCCTGGAATGCCCGGATCAAGAAGGGTCAGTAAAATCGTTAAAAACTGTGCAACCGTCGTCCATTTGCTCACAAGGCTCGGATTTATTTCAATAGGAATATCCGTTAATGCAAAAACAGCGATGCCGGTGATAATCAGGATGTCACGGCTCAGGACGATGACTGCCAGCCAGCCGGGAATTATTTTAAGAACAGCCAGGCTTACAAAAGCGGACGCCAACAAAAGCTTGTCGGCAATGGGATCAAGGTAAGCCCCCAACACACTGTATTGATTAAAATATCGTGCCAGAAGGCCATCCAGTCCGTCGCTGATGGCTGCAATGGTAAATACCAGAAGCGCAAAGTGAAACAGATCTTTTAAAAGGAAAATTACAAAAAGGGGGGTAAGCAAGATCCTGATAACGGTTAAAATGTTGGGAATATTGATGCTCAATGATCTATGTTTCCATTTTAGAACCTAAGTCGAGCGATTTTCAAGTTTGCCGCAGATACAAGGAAGATGTTGTTTCGCTATAGTCGTCTATGCGGAACGGCATCTGACGCAGTAGATGCGGTGAAATTGGAAATCCCGCAGGGTTTCAAATTATTGAAATTCAAAATGTCAGAATACCTTAAAAATATGATTAAATTAACCATTTCAAAAGTTTGAAACGCTCAGCTTAGGTATAATTAACCGGAAATTAGCTCAACTCTCAAGTGATTCTTTGAAACTTCGTAAATGTTAATACCGACCGATTCATAGGATTTCAGCATCAAGGCGTCCGCGAGCGTTTTGGCGCTGCCTTTAAATTCAACGCTGATGACGGTCTCGTTGGCCTTCAATTCTTTTATCTGAAGATTCTTCACTCCGGATATCTTATTGATAATGCCGATGAGTTTCTCAAAATTTGCCAGATTGTCCGTACCTTCAACAACGATCCCTATTATGTTGGTCTGCTCATCTTTTTTCTGCCAGGCATCAATGATCTGGCGGGCCAGTATATCACCTGCAAGTGATCCGGCAGCAGATAGCGCTTTCCGGGCGCCTATTGTCTCATCGGCATCTGCGGTGACAGCACTCCGGGTTATGGTGGCGATTTCTTCACCTGTATCTGTCCGAATGGCACGTGCGGATACAACGCCCTTGAACGATCTTATGTTTTTTCCCATGATATTCTGCGCTTGATCTATAATTGTCTTACCGACAATGACGATATCCGCTTTTAAATTGAGACCGAGGTCGACGGCTTCTTCCTTGTCGAGATCGGGTTTGTCGTATCTATCATCAATGCCTGCGTTTTGAGCGATACTCGGATGATCAAGCACTGGTAGCCCCTTGCTTCTCATGGTTTCTATGAAAGCGCTGACTGAAAATATTTCCCCCCAAACCGCTTTTTTACCCCACCAGTATTTTGGTGAAGTGTCTTCAAGGTTTTGTTCTGAAACTAAAACCAGTATTTTTGGCAAAGACTTTCCACCTGACATAATCCCGGCGTTTGACATAAGTTTTGTTAAGCCGGCGATGGAAACGTTTGCTTTCACCATTACCCTGTAAGCATCTTTAATCTTAAACTCTGCCAGCACTTTGTAACCCTGAATGAATTTGCCGGTTTGATCATAAAGCGCTTCGTTGAAGCTTTGAAATGTTTGATTTAGAGATTCCGGTGGTATAAGGTCCAGTGCCACGCTCTCCACGGCGGATACCAGACTATTTTCAATGGCTTCTTTTCTTGCACTGGCAGAATTCTCTTTATAGATTTTCCCGGTTCCGATGACCACAACGGTTTTTGTGGAAATCTGATCTTCAGCCTGAACGTTCACAGAATGTGCAAAGAAAGATAAAATGCAAAAGATTATAAAAATAAATCTGACTAAGGTTTTAGAAGACACATCCATATCTTTTTTACCTCCGCTCCCGACGAAATGATTTCTTTTTCAATTGATGAATTTGACATTTTACGAGTTCATCAAACTAGAATCAACAAAAATAGTCTATTCAAAAGTTCCGGAACAAAGTATAATCGGCAATCATCAACAGGACCTCTTTTGTTTTTGAATTTTGAAAGACGGCAAGTGCTTCCTTTGCATTTTGAACATATTCTGTAGCAAGATTTTGAGTATACAATTGACCGCCATACTTGTCTATCATCCTTATCAATGTTTTAAAATCGTTAACAGAGAAATTGTTGTTTTTTATAATGTTTTCCATGCGGGTTCGATCTTTTTCGTCAGCCGATTTGAGTGAATAAATGACCGGCAGGGTCAATTTTCCCTCTTTGAGATCTGCCCCCACTTCTTTTCCAAGGGTGACGGTATCTAACGTATAATCGAGAAGATCATCCACCATCTGAAAAGCGATGCCAAGGTTAAAACCATAATCTGACAGGGCGGTCTCTTTTATTAGTGACACATCTGCGATCAGGGCTCCCGCACGACATGTTCCCTGAAATAGCACAGCAGTCTTACGTTTTATAATCTCCATGTACTCTGCTTCTGTGAGGTCCAAATGGCCCTTTCTCATCAACTGATGAATTTCGCCCTGGGACATATTTTCTGTAATTCCTGATACGACCTTAATAATATCAGGCCGTTTTGTTTCGGCGGCAATGGCCAGTGATCGTGCAAGCAGAAAGTCTCCCACAAGGACAGTAATGGCATTGCCCCATATGGAGTTGGCCACTGGTTTGCCTCTTCGCAACGTCGCTTCATCCACGAGATCGTCGTGCAAAAGAGTGGCGGCATGCAGATATTCAAAAATGGTTGAAAAAGCCTTGTCATAGTCTCCTTCATAACCACAAATCCTGGCCGATAGAACCATGAGTAAAGGTCTTAAACGTTTGCCTCCGCTGAACAATATATGCCCGGCAATTTGAGAGACCAGGTCTAAATACGGATTTAAGTTTTGCTGAAGAGCGACCTCAATTTCTTCAAGATCATTTTTTACCTGCATAAGGATTTTATGTTTTAAATCGTTCATACAGCTTTTCCCTTGAGGTCATATTCAGAAGCCTCCTCAATCCTAACATGAACAAAGGATCCGATGGGTAGGTTCCTGGAATGAATATCGGTGATGCCGTCGACTTCCGGAGCTTGAAAAAATGTCCTGCCTTTATACAGGTTGTTGTCCATCGATTCTTCCACAAGGACGTCATAATTCTTGCCGATGTGTTTACGGTTATTGAGCAAAGATATTTTCTGCTGGGCAGCCATCAGCCGGTTGTATCGATCCAGGGCCATGCTTCTAGGAATGCATCCCGGGAGCTTGTGGGAAGGAAGATCTTCAGCGTCGGAATAGATGAATACTCCAAGGTTATCAAAACATATGTCCTGTATGAATGTTGACAGTGCTTCAAAATCTTTATCTGTTTCTCCGGGAAAGCCAACGATGATGGCTGTTCTGAGCGTTGCATCAGGAACAGTGGATCGAATTTTATCGAAGAGCCGATACAAATCTTCAGATGTATAATTACGCCCCATCTTTTTTAGAATCCTGTCGCTGGCATGTTGAATCGGAACATCAAAATAAGAACATATGTTTCGATGTTCGGCAACCGTTCGAATAAAAGAATCTTCTATGCTTTCCACATGTCCGTAAAGTACTCTAATCCATATATTATCGGATATTTCTGATATTTTTTCAAGCAATCGATAGAGTGGTACAGGGGGGTGAAGATCCGTGCCATAATGGGTGGTATCCTGCGCAATTAAAACGAGTTCCTTGACTCCGGATGAGATCAAATCACGCGCTTCGGAAACAATATCTTCGAGATGGCGGCTTCTATGTTTTCCTCTGAGCTTTGGGATGATACAATATGTACAGTGACGGCTGCATCCTTCCGCAACTTTAAGATACGCCATGTAAGAAGAACTCCTTACCCTCAAAGATTCCTGTTGCCGATAGGAAATCATATTCGGATCCGGTAGAAAACACCTCCCAATATTCAGATTGTCGTTTGCAGCCGTTACAATTTTATCAAAAGCACCGGTCCCTAAGAACACGTCGACTTCCGGCAGTGTTTCGACCATGGCTTCCCTGAAGCGTTCCGGTAGACATCCGGTAATGATGAGACGTCGGCAGGTTCCGTTGCTTTTGAATCTTGCGAGTTCCAGAATGGTGTCGATGGATTCGTTGACTGCGGATTCAATAAAACTGCACGTATTTACAATGATCGTGTCGGCGTTTTGTGGATCTTGTGTGATGCGCCATCCCGCTTTTATCAATCGACCCAGCATCACTTCGCTGTCGACGAGGTTTTTCGCACAACCCAAGCTGGCCAAATATAATTTCATGAATATCCTTGAGTTAGATGTCTTAGCATTCCATCATTCCAATTGGGGCCAAAAGCTCCCAATTTGGGTTAAAGCCATTAAAACATTAAAGGCTCCCGGAAGGTATCGGCAGCCTTTAAAGGGCATAGAACTTTGTATACGAGATTACAAGCCATCTCAAAGATACATCTAACGCCCAATGACGGTGTTGCGAGCCTCTTCAAAATGCTCACATACTCCCCAAGTATGCTGCGCTTTTTCCATCGGCTCGTGCCTTGTCCTTGAACATAATCTGCAATTTTGAGATGGCTTGAAGTGCCGTATGGAATCAAATTTGGATTCAGCCTTTTAATTTTCTAATTTCTTCGGTAATTAAGGGCACTATCTCAAAAAGATCTCCCTCTATACCGTAATCGGCTTTGGAGAAAATGGGTGCTTCCGGATCTTTGTTTATGGCCACAATGACATTGGATGACGACATTCCGGCAAGGTGCTGAATGGCCCCGGATATGCCGCAGGCAATATAGAGATTCGGAGAAACGACCTTTCCGGTCTGTCCCACCTGATCCGAGGAGCTGCGCCAGCCTTCATCTACAGCCGATCGCGATGCACCGACAGCACCCTCGAGCACCTGAGCCAGTTCCTCTATGACGGTAAAATCAGGGCCGCCTATTCCTCTTCCCCCGGACACGATCGCATCCGCTTCGGTAAGTTCAACTTTGCCGGTATCAAGATGCTTTTCAATAAATTTCACCAGGGTTGTACCGGTATTGACCTCAAACTTTTCAATAGATCCGGTTCCGGTAGCACTGGTGATGGTCATGGCATTGGGTCGAATGGCTAAGATTTGCGGTTTTCCGGTGAGCACGACATCTGCCAGAATTTTTCCGCCGTACATATAACGGGTTGCCATCAGGTTATTGTCTTCAAAACGAATGTCAATACAATCCATGGCGAGCGGTGCGTTCAGGCGTGCACTCAGACGCGCTCCAATATCTTTTCCCTGGGTGGATGCGCCCAGTATGACGACATCCGGCGTTTCTTTGTTGATGACATCGGCGATGACATTGCCATATGCATCCGGCAAATATTCAAAAAGGGCGGAATTTTCTGCAACAATGATCCTGTCCGCCCCAAATTGCTCGAGTTCTTTTGAAATGTTTTCAATGTTATCTCCCAAAACAAGGGCGTTAAGTTCACAACCCAGATGATCAGCGATACGCCGTCCTTCGCTTAATGCTTCGAAAGTCACTTTTCGGAAAACACCCTCTATTTGTTCTGCGATTGCTAAGACATTCTGTGACATATTCATCTCCCTCATTAAAGGACTTTTGCTTCTTCGTGCAAAATTTTGACAATTTTAGCCGCTTTTGCCCGTGCAGAGTCGCCTTCTATCATTATACCGCCTTTTCGCTCCGGAGGCGTTTTCAATGAGACGATTTTTGTCAACGGATTTCCAACGGTTTCAGGATCGAGCCCGATGTCCGTTATGGTTTTCATATCAATGGGTTTCTTTTTCGCTTTCATGATTCCCGGAAGAGAAGCATAACGGGGCTCGTTTATTCCGCGTTGAGTTGTAAAGAGGACTGGCAGCGGTGTTTCCAAGATAACAGTTCCACCTTCGACGGTTCGATGGCATTTTATTTTACCATCGGTAATTTCCTGTTGGATCACCATAGAAATATGGGGGATATTCAAAAATTCGGCTGTTGCCGGTCCGACTTGGAAGTTGTCATCATCTACCGCCCGCTGACCGGCGATGATCAAATCAAAGGGGGTTTCTTTGAGCACCGCCGATAAAATTCTTGCTGTTGTTAACCCATCGTAAACATCTCTATCAGACACATTGATCAGTATCCCTTTGTCTGCACCCATTGCCAGGGCGGTTCTTAAGGCTTCAACCGTTTTTTCCGATCCCACAGAAAGGATGGAAACCGACCCCCCATGTGCTTCCTTTATTCGAAGTGCCTCTTCAACCGCGAATTCATCATAGGGATTGATGACCCACTTGATATCGTCACTTTTTATGGATACGCCGTCATCGGCAATCCCTATGAGTGACTCTGTTGCCGGAACCTGTTTTAGCAATACGACAATTTCCACTGTTGTTACCTTTCCTTTCTTGAAATGTGTTGAAAAACTGTAACCCCTTAAAAAAACAAAAAAGACACCTTCTTGAACAAAAAAAACTACAAGACTATCCTTTGGATGTCAATAAGATTTTGAGATCTCTTAAGCCAGAAAGAGGAAATAGAAAAGAGGAAAGAGGATAAGGGAAACCACAGATAAACACAAATATTTTGAAAAATAAGAAAGTAAGAAGGGGAAGGGGAAGAAGGCGAGAAGGTAAGAGGGTTGGCAATTCTCAGACCCTCCTAACTTCTGATCTTCTAACCTTTTCATCTTCTAATTACATTTGTGTCCATTTGCGGTTATCTATTTTCAAATTTTAAATCAATGTCGCCACACCGGTGAGCAAGAACTTATCCCGGCAAAAAGCCTTTTGAGTAATAATCGGTCAAGGTACCGTCATTTTGTTTGACGACAATGAAGCATTCTGTGTTGTCCAGACGGTTGATCAAATCAAGCCCCTTTTTGTGACCGAGAACCATAACGGCAGTTGCAAGTCCGTCTGCAAAAGTGCATGTGTTTGCGATAATCGAGACGCTGACGACGCCGTTATCCACAGGAAATCCGTTCCTGGGGTCTATGACGTGAGAAAAACGTTTTTGATTGACTTCGAAATAATTCCGATAGTCGCCACTGGTTGCGAAACCTTTGTCTTGTAAATCAACAACCTTATAGACCTGATCAATGGGTGCATTTTTTTGGGGTCTGTTGATACCGATTCTCCAGTTTTTGCCGTCTTTGCGGAGACCCGCCGCAAAGACCTCGCCCCCGATTTCCACAAGAAAATTATGTATCCCATTGGTTCGAATCAGTGCCGCAACCTGATCAACGCCATAACCTTTTGCAATGGAGGCGAGATCCAGGGTTATGGCCGTATTTTTTTTGGCAAGATAGTGATCGGCGAATATCTCAATATTATTGAATCCGATTTTGGATAAAAATGCCGCTATCTGTGACTTTTCGGGAATTGTGTGTTTGTTTTCGGACTTGCCGAAGCCCCAGAGGTCCGCAAGCGGTTTGACGGTGCCGTCCCACGCGCCGCCGGTCTCTTCATATATCGTCTTTGCAACGGTCATGACATTGTAAAAATCTTCTGAGATTTTAAATTTTTCACCAACGGTTTGATGGGCGTTGAAACGGCTTATTTCACTGTCCTTTCTGAAAGTGGACATGCTTTTATTGATCTCATCAAGACGCATATCAATCTGATCTTTCAGGTCCTTTGTATTTGTGAATAAACTTGCAACAGCTGTAATATGGTAAGCAGTGCCCATGGTTTTCCCTGAAAACTCAACTTCCTTTTTCAGACCACAACCGGCAAATAAAAGCACAAAAAATGACAAAAAGATTACCGCAATCGTTTTTGAAGATAAATCAAAATGGGTCAAATTATTTTTCATAACTTTTAGCTTGGATTAACCAAAAAGAATAATTTTATCACGAAAGCACGAAAGTACAAAGACACGAAAAGGATATTATTCTTTCGTGCTTTCATGATTATCTTTAATTTTTTTCCAATAAAAACCTATATGTTCAAATCAGCCAAGTAACATTTTTCTTAAAAAGTGTCCATCCCCAATACTAAAATGGAATGCTAATTAAGTTTCCAATTCAGAAATGAGTAGTTTTTTGCAAGGTCAAGGAAATCAAGGAATTCCGCGAAGGCGTAAGAGTAGTACGTCGCACAAGTAATTCCGCAGATTGACACAGAGATTGCGGAAAAGGGCCATTTCTGGATCGGAAACTAGCAGATTCTCGGGAGCTGACTTCCGGTCAGCATATCGATGATTCTGGTTCCGCCGATTCGGGTCTGCATGACCACTTTGCCACGATGATCGGAGACCACTTCTCCGATAATGGAGGCATCTTTGCCGTGATCATCTCCTTGGATTACGGAAAGAACCTTTTTGGCATGATCGGCATCGACAAAGGCGATGAGTTTTCCTTCATTGGCAACATAAAGGGGATCAAATCCTAAAAGTTCGCAGATGCTTTCGGTCTCGTTTTTGAGGGGAATCTTTTCTTCATAAATTCGAATGCCGACATTGGATTTGCCGGCGATTTCATTTAGAGCCGTGCCCACGCCCCCGCGGGTCGGGTCTCGAAGCACGTGGATATCCTTGTATGTTGAAAGCATCCGCGACACCATATGGTTTAACGGTGTCGTATCGCTTTTAAGTGGTGAATCAAATGTCATGCCTTCCCGTTGGGTTAAAACGGTCATCCCGTGGTCGGCGATGGTTCCGCTGAGGATGATTTTATCTCCGGGACGGGCGTTATGGCTGGAGATATCCACTTTATCGGGTATCTTACCAATACCGGAAGTATTAATAAAAAGCTTATCCACCGCACCTTTTGGAACCACCTTGGTGTCTCCGGTGACCACTTTCACACCGGCCTTTTCTGACGCAATGCCCATACCTTTGAGTATTTTTTTAAGATCAGCCATTGAAAAACCTTCTTCAATGATCAATCCGACACTCAAATAGAGCGGTTCGGCGCCACACATGGCCAAATCGTTGACGGTTCCGTTTACGGCCAGATCTCCAATATTTCCACCCGGGAAAAAAATAGGGTCCACCACATAGGTGTCGGTTGAAAAGGCAAGGCGGTTCCCGTCAATATCAAGAGTTGCACCGTCATGCAAAGCAGCAAGCATGGGGTTATCAAAAATGGGGAGCAAAAGATCCGCAATCAGGTGGTGGGACATTTTACCGCCGCTGCCGTGATCCAGTAAAATGGTATCTGTTTTCATTATTATACCTTATCGGCCAAAGAAGATTTTAAATCCTCGATAAAAAACCAGGCCGGCAGCTCCGGGTTATGGTGTTTGGAATCTGCGTTACACTTACTGATTGAACATTCCATATTGTGCAACAATTCGCAATATATAAATTGCCCTACCTGGCATAGCCAAGAGGTGTTCGGGGATGGGGACAAAACCAGATCACGATTTGAAATTATGCCGACGCCGGCAACTGATATATATTTTTTTGCCGACTTGGCGGCTTGATTTGATTTTCGTGCTGGACAAACCACCAGATGAGTCTTGTCCGCAACCTGGATGCCACTGCCCTGGAAGCCGCAGCAACGATTCATTCCGACCTTTGCCGGGGATTTATCCGCGCCGAGTGCTTTTCTTACGACGATTTGATGGCTTGCGGTTCGGAAAAAGGTATCCGTGACAACGGCCACTTCCACCTGGAATGCAAGAATTACAAGGTAAAAGACGGGGATATTTTAAATATACGCTTCAGCATATAGCCGCTCCTGATTCAATCAAAGCTCATGAACACGTAATATTTCATCAGAAACAGATGATTCAGCCAGGCTGATAAGATGTTTGTGATGGGTAAAGAAAACAACCTGCGTTTCTTTAGCCAGCTCACCAAGGGCCGCAAGGGCCGCCGCAGACCTGTCATCATCGAAATGCACCAGCACATCATCGACGATAAAGGGCATTGGGCCGTTGGCCTTGACATACCTCGCCAAGCCCCCGAGTCTGAGCGCCAGGAATAACTGGTCCCGACTTCCGTCACTCATCTCGGCAAGTGTCAGCATTTTTCCATCCGGTCGCTTTGCCTTGATTATTGGATCGCCCTTGTCATCAAAATCAGCCCGAAGTCCCGCAAATGACCCTTGCGACATGGTTTTAAAATAGTCTCCGGCGATGGATAATACAGGACTTTGATTGCTTTGGCGATAGCGCTCCATGGCTTTGGTCAATATGGCCGAAGCCAGCCTGAGTTTGATATAATATTCAACATCCGCCTGAATCTTTCCCACAAGGCCCTCTGCTTCTTCTGCTATGGCTACAGCAAGTGATTCGCCACCGATCGATTGCAGCTCTTTGGTCGCCAGGGCGATGTCTTGAACAATGCGTTTTTGTTTAGTGAGAAATTCTTGTTTTTCGGCCTCCAACTTTTCCAGTTTGGCAACCAACTCATCCGGGTCGTGAGCCTTGACCTGCGCGACAAATTCCTGCAAATTTTGCCCGGAAGCCAGCTCGGCCAACCTTTCATTGATCGTGTCCTGTTTATCGGTCAGTTTGATCCTGGCTGCGGCACGCGTTTCAATATCGGGGAGCAGATCGGGGCTGTCTGCGTGAGCATCGATACATAGCAGGCGAAGCGTTTCTTCAAGAGCGGCCAATTTTTCATTTTCTTTGGAAAGAACCGAACGCTTTTTACGCTTTTCTTCTTCCAGCAACCGGTACTCCTGGCGTCGCTCTTTATCGCCCGTAAGCCTTGCATTCAACTCGATGGCCGCCGCTTCGGGTTCGAGATCTATTAAATCAGGGGCCAGTTTTGCCACGGCCTCAGCCACTCGCCGGGCATACGCCTTACGGTTGTTTTGCATGGCATCAATACGCTGCTGCCGTTCTTTGGCTTTTTCCAGTTCTGCAAAAACATCGTCAAGGGCCAACACAAAATCGTTGACGTCTTCCGGCCGGGCATCAGCAGAAAAGCCTAACTTGGAAATGGTTTGAGCCCAATCGTTTGACCAGTGCCGCAGATTTTGCTCAACGTCGATTTTTTGCTGCCTGCCGTTATTGCTATCTTCCTTTAGCGTCGCAATACGAAGTTCTAGCTCCTGATGACTCTTGCGCAGTTCGTCGTTATGCTTAACAATGCGTCTGGCCAATTCAATGATGGCCGAATAACTCGCTTTTTCTGAAAAATTGACGGCTATATGCTCAAGGGCTGTCGCAACATCGGATCTTATGCGCTCAATATCCGCTTGAAGTTGGTCGGCAGCCATTTGGTGCTTTCTTACATCTGACGTTTTGCGTCTCAGCTCTGCTGCCCTGCCGGCCCAGGCGGCCATCTCGCGGGGCGTTAAAGGATCAATGCCAAGGGGTTTCCATAGTTCTCCCCATCTGCTCCAAAGGGCCGCCCGGTCCTTGCCCAACCCCTGTTGACGCGCCTTAATTTCTTTAAGGCTCTCTTTTTGATGTCGGATATCCGTCCTGAGTGCTTCGGCGCGAGCTACCGCATCGGCATCGTCGCGCAGCACATCCGATGTATTATCCGCTCTATCAACACTTTTCTCATACGCTCCGGCAAGGTCGCTGCTTCCGGGAAAGGTCGCCATAAAATCATGATCAACATCGCCACCTTCCAGCCATACCGTACGCACGGACTGCCAACCCCGGTCCCGCAGATTACGATGCGATCTTAAATCATCAAGCGCCGGCAATTTGCGAGTCTTTGTCAGTTTTAAAAGGGCTTTTTCTTTCTCTTTCAGTGATTCTTGAATGCGGACACTTTCCTTTTCCATATCGACAAGCTTTTGGTCCGCATCAGCCAGATCGGCCTCAAAGGCGCGCATGGTCTCTTCGGTAGGCAGGGCCAGTCGTTCCAGTTCCGAAATATCTCCGGTCCACAGACCCAGTGCTGCAAGATCAGCATCGACTTGTTCTTTAGACAGGGCCAGTTGAGCCTTGGCGTCGGCAAGGCGGTCTTCCAGCTTGCCGTATTCCGAAGCCCGTGCTAGGCAGTCGGCCAGCGCAGACGTGTCCTTGGGTTTTTCCAATTTGTCGAGTTCAGCCTGTGTCTTTTCCAGATTAGCTTCGGCCAAACGCAGCGCTTTAATCGCGCTATTTACAGATTCCTCCGATTTTGCCCCTTTAGCTCCTAACCTTTGAATCTTTCCCTTTTCAGGCTTGGACAGCCGAAGTGCCTGGACGGAATCCAGCGTCAGACCGGAGCGTAGGAGGTCCAGGGCTTGCTGGGCGGTTTCGTTGTGCTGGTAAATCCTCGCCCTTTGATCCTTGCCGTCCGCGACGGCCCGGACATGCACATGGGCTTCGTCTGCTATGTCTTTGATTAATTTTTCATTGGCGATGATTTTTTCATCGTATGTCAGCTTTTCCAGCTTTCCATCGATTTCAGCCAAATCCCGGATTAAATTGCTTTCAGCCTGACGGGACTCCTTGATGGCCACCTGGGTGGCAACCCTGCGTTGTGAAAAATCATCCGGTAAATCCGGAACAACGCCAAGGTCAATGAGATCTTTTTCCAGTTGTTCCCGGTCGGCGACGAATTTTAAGGCCCCGCGATAACGGGATAACAGACTGATTTTTGAACCCAACGCTTCGACCTGCTCGATCCCCTCAACTTCGCTTTGTTGAAGATCATCAAGCTGTTTTTTCATTTTCTTCCATTGGCGGTGACCGGCCGAGGCTTCTCGCTGCTCTTTGCGCAATTTGTATAGTTGTGAAATTCCGGCATTGATGGCTGCTGTTTTTTTGCGAGGGGTAAACAAAAGGTTGTGCTTTGCCTCTAATTTGACCATCACCTGCTTTAAGGTATTCAGCCCGGAGGTGGCTGCAAACAGGGCATGTCCCAGGTCGCCACCGGCAGCCAGCACGCTATCGACACCCTGTCTGAGCGAATAATGAGAAATTCCAAAGGCATGCTCGAAGTTTTCCCGGCCCATCTTTCCTAAATGCAGGTCAAGTTTTGCCTGCTCAAACGGCTCGCCGGTATCGTCATTGATCAAATCATTCTTGCGGCGTTTGTAGCGGCTAAGATTCAACACCTCGCCGTCGAGAAAGTTTAAAGAGGCACCCACAGCCAATTTGTTGTAATCGTGAAGCCAGTCGTCTGCAATGATATGCCCGAAACCGTAAAACAACCCGATCAGAGCCCGCAAGGCGGTGCTTTTGCCTGCTTCGTTGAGGCCATAAACCACGTGCAAGCCAAAGTCTTTGCCTGAAAAGTCGAGGACTTTGTCCGTGAACGGACCATACGCGAGCAGTTTGAATGCGTTGATTTTCATCATTAGCCTTCGAGACCCTCTTCGTCTTCCAGCATGGTCAGCAAAATATCCCCAACATCAGAAAACAGATCAACGATTTCGTTTTCTTTTAATTCCACGCCGCTTCCGGACAGTTTGGATTTCAGACCGGTCAGATCCAGCCCCAGATCCTCGAAAGCCTGCGGATTTCCGGCAAGTTCCTTCAAATACCGTAACAGCTCACCCTGGGGCGTATCACTTTCGGCGATACTGTCAAAATCGATTGTCGGTCGGGTTTGTAGCTGAACCTTCTCAATCCACACCTTGCCCCGTGACACTTCGGATGCAACTGCCCGAACGTTGGCGGCAACGGCTTCAGGATCGGTAGAAAGCCGTCCATGTGCCGGACAGCGGCCTGTTAAGACCGCTCGCACACAGGCGTTCAGGCCGTCAAGATCAGACATCGTCCGGCTTAATTCCTCTCCAAAAGCAATTGCTGCCTGCTCGATGTTTTGGGCGTTGCCGACATCTGCTTTGACCTCTACCCAGCGAAGCACATTTAGGGGTACAAATTGTGTTCGAATTTCAGATTCTTCAACTTCTACCAAAACACAGCCTTTGTCGCCGGGTTCTCTAATATGCCGCCCCTGGGTGCAGCCGGAATAGACAATGTGAGGTTGTTCCCGAAGCACACCATACTTGTGCACATGGCCGAGCGCCCAGTAATCGTAGCCCTTTGCTGCAAGCTCATCCAGTGTGCACGGAGCGTACGGCAGGTGACCTTCGGCACCGGATATCAAACAGTGCAAAATGCCGATGTTGAACATGTCGGGCACCGGGTCCGGGTAGGCTGCTGCCAGATTCTCGTATACATCCCGATTGGCATAGCTCTGGCCGTGGATGGCAACGCCCAGATCCTCGAGCAGCCAGGTCTCCGGCTTGCGCGCACTGAAAATCTTAACGTTCTGCGGCATAGGTATGGTCTTGGTCATGGTGTTGGCGGCATCATGATTGCCGCGTATCACAGCCACACGGATTCCGGCCTCTCCAAGATTGCGCATCTGATTGGCAAAGTACAATCCCGTGTTAAAGTCCTGCCAGTCACCATCATAAAGATCGCCGGCCACAAGAACAAAATCTACCTTTTCTTCCAAAGCAAAATTAACCAGGTTGTCCAGCGCCTGCCGGGTGGCTCCCCTGATTTCTTCAATGGGGGGCGCACCTTCATAGTGCGATAAACCTCGCAGAGGCGAATCCAGATGAATGTCAGCAGCATGTAAAAAGGTCAGCATAAAACCTCCGGCAATTTATTTGGATGGGCCGTTTAATATTTCAGATATTTGATCGCTTATTATTGTTAACCTATCGTTTCTGCAAAATACGCTTCATCCCAGATTTCAGTGTCCCCACTTAGCTTATCTCTTAATAGAGGAAATTTCACCAGTATGGCATCGTTGGAAAATTGCTTAATCCTGTGGACGATTTCCTCTATCGAAAGCTCACCATCCGATACTACATATAAATGTATATGATCCGGGGCCAGATAGAGCAGATTCACAAACCCTCCGGCCAGTTCGCTACACCTCAGGAAGGTATCGCTAACGAAATCAAAGAAATTATTGGCAGGACTATAAACAGATTTTCTGAGGGACACATTCCAGGCAAAATGGTATTTGAGCTGAACATACACACCATCCGGATCACGAGCTAATTTCTTCAAGGCTAAGGCGCTTTCATACTTAATCTTGTCTGATTTGAGTCGTTCCAAAAAGAATTTTTCCTTAATTTCTCTTGTGGAATTATCATGAAATCGGGGCACTTTGTTTTTTGATGGACCTACAAGTTTGAGCATGGGCTGGAAAGCATGACATTCAAAATCTGATCTGCTTTGAATGCATCGGTTCAAATCACATAATACCGATTCCTGAAATTCCAAATCACGGCAGAAATGACACTTTCTATGAAACATTGTCACGCTTGATTTGACGCATTCCATGCACTTTTGAGGCAGTTCATTTGAAGAGGGCATCTTTTCCTTTTCCAATCGATCCAACAATAAAATCTATCTGTTATCTACATAACACTTAAGTTCTGGACCTATATTATCCTTTTCAAGAACAATTTATACAGATTTTAGGTAATATACATTGTATCGATCCTGTCTTGACGTTTTAGAAATTCAATTTGTTCATCGATTGTCGAAAACCCGATTTTTTTCTTTGGTTTGTCCTCCTCAGACAGAAGCTGTTTTATAGCTTCAAATACGATTTGAAATTGTTCATCGTATTTTTTCTCCATGGATTCAATTTTTCTCTTTAAATCTTCATGGGTTGACAGCATCTTCCGAAACTGGGTAAAAGCCCTCATAATTTGAATGTTAACTTGGATAGCGCGTTTACTTCGTAAAACACTGGACAGCATTGCCACGCCTTGCTCAGTAAAAGCCATGGGCTTATATCTTAAGCCCATTTTGTCGCTTTTGGAGGTCACAAATTGTGATCTCCAATCTTCAAACTCCGTATTAGTCATCTCAAACATAAAATCAGCAGGAAATCTATCGATATTCCTTCTAACCGCTTGTTTTAATACTTTGGTTTCCACACCGTAAAGTTCCGCCAGGTCTCTGTCCAGCATCACCTTTACGCTGCGTATCAGGTAAATTTTGCTTGCGATAAGTTCAATCGGTACCAAGGTTGTCATTATAAAGTGAGTTCCATTTTTTGGTCAGATGCTGGAAACGTCCCTCGACAATTCCCGGAGATATAAGTGGACGGGTCGATTTCAAAATCTAATTCTTCGAAACCCATTGATAGTATGCATTGATTTAGGCCAACCTATCAATATATATAGGAATTGTAAAGAAGTTTGATAAAATGAAGATTTACACACAAAACTTGTTTCTAATTATGTGTCATGGTAGCGATAGTATGCGGCGCAGGTACCTTCACTGGAGACCATGCACGGACCGACGGGCTGGATGGGCGTGCATATTTTTTTATAAAGCGGGCACTGGGGAGGAATTTTTAAGCCCAAGAGGATTTCTCCGCAGGTACACCCTTTTGGATCTTCACTCTCGACAAGATTAATTTCAAAAACTTTTTGTGCATCAAATGCGGCGTATTCCTTTTTTATCTTGAGACCGCTTAAAGGAATATTCCCGAGGCCGCGCCAGGCGGCATCCGCTGTTTCAAAGACAGCATTCATGGTGGACCGGGCCTTGGGATTTCCCTCAAAAGTGACGGCTCGTTTGTATCCATTTTCGAGTTTTGAGGCATTAATTTCAATCTGTTTTGCCAGCATGAGTATGGCCTGCAATATGTCTATCGGCTCAAATCCTGCGATGACGCAAGGAACGTTATACTTTTCGTAAAAGGGGATGTAGGCTTTAACACCGATAATCACGGAAACGTGTCCGGGAAGGATAAAGCCGTCAATATTTGTCTCCCGATTTTCTGAAAGGGTAAAAAGGGCCGGTGGGAGAAGTTTGTGAGCACTTATGACAAAATAGTTATTAAGGTTCAAGCCATGGGCTGCCAGTATTGATGCAGCGATGGTCGGGGCCGTGGTCTCAAAACCGACACCCAAAAAGACAACGTTTTTATCCGGATTCTTTTTTGCAATTTCAAGGGCGTCGAATGTCGAATACACGACGCGGACATCTCTGCCTTTTGCCTGTTCATTTTGAAGGGATGAATCAGCTCCGGGAACCCTTATCAGATCTCCGAATGTGGCGATAATGACGTCATCAAGTTTGGCCAGTTCAATAAAGGCATCGATTTCATTTTGGGCGGTAACACAAACCGGGCATCCGGGACCGGAAAGCAGCGAAATGGTCTCCGGTAAAAGAGACCGGATGCCGTTTCTGAAAATCGACGTGGTGTGTGTGCCGCAAACCTCCATCAGACGAATTTTTTTTTGGCTTGTTTTTTTAATCTGTTGGATGATTTTTCGGGAAAGCTCGGGATCTCGGTATTCATGCAGGTGTTTTATGGACATGTTTGCTCGGTTTTGAAAAACTTGATCTTTGGGCAAGAGATAATTAGCTATGCCTGAAGAATCGCTGGTAGAGTTTGAAGTGAGCTAAAGTTAAGGAATTCTGTCAATTATATAAAATCATTGGAGCGAAGCGACTCAATAACTTTAGGCACTTTAGATCACTTTAGACACTTTTAACTTGTTTAGTTTTATGTAAAACAGCCCCTTCCAGAGGTTATATCAAAGCCAGGCTCCCTGGACCCGGATTCTTTACTTTTGCTTGTCATTGTCGAAAATCAATGAGGCTGCTTCCCTGAGTAGTTTCAAGGATTCCAGCGCATCTTCTTCATTAATTTTGTTGATGGCAAAACCGGCATGCACAATAACGTAATCCCCGACCTTGGGGCTTTCCAAAAGAAGCAGACTGGCTTCTCTTCTAACACCGTCAACGTCGATGGTGGCCACATTATTTTCTATGTTTACAATTTTTGATGGAATTGCCAGACACATTCTTAAAAAACCTTTGTCTAATACGGATGTTTTTTAGGTAAAATACCAAATGTTCCGCCGTTATTCAACTTTGAAAATTAAAATTACTGATTTTTGGGTTGAATCTCAACACCGATATCCTTTAGTTCCCCAACCACCATATCAACCAGCCGGCTTAAATTCCGGGCAACTTCTGTTGATAAATCCAGTCCTGTGGAAAGCTGTTTGGGCTCGATGCCAAACAAGGTAATATATTGAGGCATGATATCGGTAATAACGGCGACTCCCATGACATCGGCCAGGCCGATTTGATGCGGGGAAGTTTTGGAACTGAAATACGCGGGAGGATCTTCAATCCTTACGATGGTACCTGGCTTGCGGCCGGTTTTGACCGCATCGATGATCAAAATATGGCTGCGTTCTTCAAAGTAAGGCAGAAGTTCCAAGCCCATTGTCCCGCCGTCGATGATTTCCACGGCACCTGAACAATCATATCGGTCTTGCAGTTCTTCGATGGCTTTAACCCCCGCACCCTCATCGGAAAGCAGGATATTGCCTAAACCCATTACCAGGACATTTAAAAAAGACTGCCCGGAGTCTTTTACAGATTGTTCTTTTTTAGACTCCGGGCAATTGTTTTTGGATTCGGTTGGGTTGAATTTCAAAATGCCCTGACTTTAACGATCTCTTTGCTGTTGGTGTCCACCATGTGAATGGCACACGCCAGACACGGGTCAAAGGAATGTACGGTTCTCAAAACTTCCAGCGGTTTTTCCGGATCTGCAGATCGGATTGCCGATCAAAGAGGCTTCATAAGGACCGAGAGCATCTTCGCTGTTGCGGGGTCCTGCATTCCAGGTGGACGGCACCACGCACTGGTAATTTTTTATTTTACCGTCCTGGATGACGACCCAGTGAGAGAGTACGCCCCGGGGCGCTTCATGGAAACCAAAGCCCCTTTGCTCACCCTTGGGGAATTCCGGTGGGTTGAAAGTGTCATAATCGCCTTTGCCGATATTGTCAATCAACGCCTGCCACTGGCCCACCACCGCATCATGCAAGACAGCACATCGGACGGATCGAGCTGCAATTCTGCCGATGGTTGAATGAAGAGAATTGATGTTGACTCTTGCTTTTGAACCGACCAGAGACAATACGGAATTGACCGTATCCAGTACGGTTGTGGCATACGTCATCGTGGGTTTGTGACCCGCGGCATACATGCACAATACATTGGCAAGCGGACCGACCTGGGCTGGTTTGCCGTTGAACGTCGGGGCTTTCACCCACGAATATTTACCATTTCTGTCATATTCTGTATGGTTTGGAACGGTTTCTTCCTCCCATGGATGGCGGTTCCAGTCACCCTGATACCAGGAGTGTTTAATGCTTTCTTTGACGTTTTGTTTAAAAAATCGTCATTGAAAGATGTGATCGGTTTAAATTTGGATATGTTTCCTTCGGGAATATAGCCGCCCGGGAGTTCAAATGTGATCTCCTTGGTATCCAGCGGCATATCCGGCACGCTCAGGTAGTTGGTGACGCCTTTACCGTAGGTCGTCCAATCGGCGTATAGGGCACCGACCGCGGCAACATCCACCATGTAAACATTCTTGATAAAATCACCGATCTCATCGATCAGGGTTTTGACATAATAGAGGCGTTCCATGTTCAGGGCCGATTGGTTGTCGGGATTGATGGGGTTGGCAACCCCGCCCACGGCCAGATTTTGAATATGCGGCGTTTTACTGCCGAGAATCGCCACGACTTTATTGATTTTTCGCTGATATTCCAAGGCCTGGAGGTAATGTGCGGAGGCCAGAAGATTGACTTCCGGCGGCAGCTTCATGGCTTTATGGCCCCAGTAACCACTGGCATAGATGCCGAGTTGACCGGAGTTTACAAAAGTCTTGAGCCTGTCCTGGGCCGCCTGCATTTCATGCCGGCTGTTTTTGGGCCATGAGGAGAGCTTTTCCGCCAAACCGGCGGCTGCTTTGGGATCAGCCTTCAGCGCGGACACGATATCCACCCAGTCCAGCGCACACAGGTGATAAAAATGAACAATATGATCAAATATGCCGTGAGCTCCCATAATCAGGTTGCGGATATACTGTGCATTCAGGGGAACCTCCAGATTCAGTGCGTTCTCGATCGCCCGGACCGAGGTAATAGCATGAACGGTGGTTCAGACCCCGCAAATCCGCTGGGTAAAAATCCAGGCATCCCGGGGATCGCGGCCCTGGAGAATCACTTCTATGCCGCGCCACATTTGTCCGGATGACCAGGCATTGACCACCTTGCCGTTGTCGACCTCACACTCAATTTTAAGATGACCTTCAATCCGGGTAATGGGATCGATGACGATTCGTTTAGACATTTAGTTTCTCCTTCATTTGAAAATGAATCGTGCTTATAACCGACGATAGATCGGCAGCCTTTTGATAAACCACAGAAACGCCATTATTTCCATGGACACGATTCCTAAAGATATAAAAATTTCTCCGGCAGCCGGAAAGTAATGCCAGCCGTTTCCCGGGTCAAATCCAATAATGTAGCAGTTGAAACGGTAAAGTGCTGCCGCGAGAACAATTGAAACTGCGCAGAAAAACAAAACACGTGCTTTTTTCCGATTGGCAGGGACAAAAAGAATGCCCATGGGAATCAGAAACAGCAAGTTTTCCAGTAGAAACATATTCCCGAGCATATCTCCTTTAAAGGCAAGATTTAGATGACCTCGAATGCCGACATCGGCAAAGCGGATCACCAAATAAATTGCGATCAGCCAGGCCATAACCGCCGAAACCTTGCCTAAAAGGTCGGTTTCATCATGGATCCGGTATCTTGAACCCGTAATGCTGGATTCGAAAACAACAATGGCATATCCCATGAAAATACATGATATTAGAAACAGCAGCGGCAACAGGCCGGTCCACCACAAGGGGCTGAGCTTGCTGCCGGCAACCACCATTACGGTCCCCAGTGAGGATTGATGCATGGTCGGCAGCAGGATTCCTAAGGCAATGAAGACGAACATGATTTTGTTCATAAAGGCCTTTGCATTGTCAGCCCCGAATTTTGTCAGGAAGGTGGGCGTAAATTCGACCCACAGTACAGCAACATAGGCGCCAACGCATAATGCCACTTCCAGCAAAACCGAATTGGGATTGATGTACCAGGGCAGAAAGATGTTGTACAGTTGCCAATATCGGCCGACATCGATAACCACCGCAACACCCGCCAGGGTGTAACCGAACAGACTCGTCATCAGCGCCGGCTTCACCAGGGGATGGTATTCTCCCTTGTTGAAAACGTAGACCAGAAGGGCCATTGCATATCCGCCGCATCCAAAAGCGGTCCCGACCACCACATCGAATGCAATCCATAATCCCCAGGGATAACCGTCACTCAAATTGGATACCGCACCAAGGCCGTATATGAACCGTTTGGCCATGAAAATCAGGGAGATCAGTAAAATTAAAAGACAAATCAAGAATGTCGGTGTCAGAATCTTACCACCCAAAGGTTGTTCGGCTTTCATAAATTACTCCTCAAGCAAACAAATTGGACTGTTTAAAACCATAATGACCCCCGGAACCGGGCCGGGTAAGTTATTCTTTCTTCTTCTCCGCTCTTTTTACCAGAAAGATCAATCCGCCAAGGGCAACGACGGGAAGAATCATCCCTTTGTAGAGCGTGTGCTGTATATTTTCGGCCAGGGCCGTGTATGACCGGTCCGGAAGCATCGGGAGACCCAGTTTGTCGAAGGACACGCCGGAGAGCATAAGGACCTGAGTGCCGCCGACTTCGTTTTTCCCATAAATGTTTGGGATATATTTTTTGGCTTTATGAGTCTGGATTTTCTTTGATGCTATTTCAGACAACGGGAATTCATAATTTTTTCCGGCGGTCATTTTTTGTCTGCGCTCAGCTTCTATTTCAAGATCTGCTACCGGGCCGAATAAGGAAGCTCCGGTGGGACATTCTCCACAACAGGCAGGAATCTGACCTTTAGCCAGCAAATGGCTGCAGAGTTGGCATTTAACGATTTTCGGAAAAGGATTGTCCCATTCAAATTTGGGGATGTTGAACGGGCACGCCACCTGGCAGTAGCGGCAACCGATACAGGCGTTTTTGTTATAAGAAACAACCCCTGTCTTGGCATCTTTGGTCAAGGCAGTTGCCGGGCAGGCGGAAACACAGGCAGGATCTACGCAATGCATGCAGTGTCGTTTAACAAAGGCGTAACCATCGATTTCCCGGTCCTTTTCCTTTTGAGTTCCGCTGTCATATTTTTTGATGATGTTGAGTGTCTTTGCAGAGAGATCAACGGGATTATCCCACCGCCGCTGAGGGCCATAATATTCAGGCGGCATGTTATTGGCTCTTTTACAGGCAACCATGCAGACCTGGCAGCCCACGCAAATGGTAGAATCATAAAGAATCCCTAATGCATCGGGAAGGCGATTTTTTTCTGAAGAACTTGCCATGACCGGCGGCGCCATTGCCAGTACTGCGCTTGTTGCCAATCCTTTGAGAAAATCACGCCGTTTGATTTCCATGAATTATTCTCCTTTATCTTTATCGCCTAAACGTTTCGCAACCACAGCGCCGGCACCGATGGCCGCTCCGGCAATGCCGCCGACCAATGCCGCAGAACCTGTGGAGATACCTGCGCCTCTTTTTGTTTGGATGGGCGCATGTGCGGCTGCCGGGGTAACAATCTCAATATCGGCTTCGGTATGAAGCGGAATGGTGAATCCGATCCCTTCTTCCGTGCATCCAAAACAGGGATGACCGGTACCTACGGGCCAGGCGCCCGAGCCCACGTCGCAGAAAAGAATGGATGGACAATTGGCATGAGTCACGGGCCCTTTACAGCCAAGTTTATAGAGACAGTAACCCTGGCGATGCCCTTCATCTCCGAATTGCTCTGCAAAACGGCCTGCGTCAAAATGGGGCCTTCGTTCACAGTTTTCATGAATGAGCCGGCCATAGGCAAATTTGGGTCTTCCTATTTCATCCAGGGCCGGAAGCTTTTTGAAGGTTAAAAAATAAAGCACCGTTGAAAGAAAATTGTATGCATTGGGCGGACATCCGGGAATAGAAACGACAGTGGTCCCTTTTAGAAATTCGGGTATTCCGGTTGCACCGGTGGGATTGGGGGCTGACGATTGCCAACCTCCCCAGGTTGCACAGGACCCGATGGCGATCACGGCCGCTGCTTTTGCTGCGGTCTCTTTCACGATATCCGTAAAAGGTCGACCGCCGATCATACAGTAGATGCCGCCATCTTTTATTGGAACAGACCCTTCCACAACCATGATGAACTTTCCTGCATTCTCTTTGACGGAATTTGCAAGCGCCGCCTCAGCCTGGTGTCCTGCCCCGGCATTCAATGTTTCGTGGTAGTCAAGGGAAATGAGATCTAAAATAAGGTGTTCCAGACTGGGGTGGGATGTTCGCAAGAGGGATTCCGTACATCCGGTGCATTCCTGTCCATGCAGCCAGATCACCGGCGGGCGTCGCTTGGGGTTGGTGATGGCTTCGGCGATTTGCGGACCGGCCCCTAACGGCAAACCCATGCTTACCGCCATGACCCCGCAGAATTTCATAAAATCCCGACGGGAAACCCCCTTCAGCTTTTCTTTGATTGGTTCGGCAAGAGTCTGTTCTTTCATTTTTTTACCTCTTGTTTTGAAAAGTTAGAATAAAATTTTTTCTCCAGTTTTACATCCCATTTCAATATATAATCCTGAGAAACCGAGAATAAAAAGTTTTCTGAGAAAACGATAAAAATTGGGTTCTTACAATCGACAAAGTTGATGTCACTTGTTTTGAAAATAGTGTTTTGAATTAATCGGCCTGGTTAAAAATATGTTATCGGCGACATTTATTCTCAAGCGGTATAATTTTTTAGCCAGGGGGAATGGGGATGAACTTGAAAGGCCTTTAAAAAGTTTTGGTCAAAATTTGTCAATTTTGCTTATAACCCCACACCAGCAGAAGAACCGTCGTTTCAAGTTCAGCTTTAACCCAATTGAATCACTGTGCTATAACTTTATTCGCTCTATGAAGTGCTGTCGCCCAAAAGTTTAAATGCCGATTTGGAATGTTGTCGTAATGCCACAATGTAGAATGCCACAATGTGTTATTTAAAGCGCAACGATTTCAACGTATTAGAAGGGCTTAGGAAAATCAAGAGTTTTTTTGATTTTTTAAATATTATTTATTTGGTGGGGAATTTGTTGGAACATTCGGCAAAGGATCCGCAAATTTCAGCAATATCAAATATGCAATATGCGATGCTTTTATGCACTGCGCGAGAAATCCGAGTTATATGCTTAATTAAATTCGTATTCGTCTATTGCTTCAAGCCTTTAGATGCTTGAAAATGTTTTGCTTTGTTATGCTAATCATCATCGTCGATACTGCCAGAATCATCGTCGGAAATTTTCAACGAATGCGATAGATTCTTGATATCGCTCTTTTCATCAAAATCTTCTTCGGGGATGTCTTCATCCAGCAGATCGTCGATTTCCACCGCCTCCTCTTCAATCTCATTTAAGGGAAGCGGCTTTTTCTTTTCTTTTGTCAAAAGATCAGTGTCGTTAAAAAGCAGTTCAACAGGCTGATCATCGCCGGATTCGTACATCTTTTTAACGGCTGCAGCGATTTTTTTGGCATATATACCAAGTGGAAACAGGTTTTGAGTTCTTAAGGCCTGTATAAGCGCTTCTTGGCCTTTTTCGATGGCTGATTTTACGGTTTCGTCTTCAAACGTTTCCTCACACAGAAAAGAAAATATTTCTTTATCCAGTTCAGCGAATTCTCTGATGATAATACCGGTTTTTTCATCGTTTTTCAAAATAGTGTATTTTTGTTTCATTTTGTATCTCCTTTAAATACAAGCGATTCTATCATTGATTTGTCGAAAATCACAAAAAGCGGGTGATGTCAACTAACAATAGAAAAATATTGACCTTAAATGTCCAAAATGTTAGTTAGTGTCTGAATGAAAACTGTCGTTTTCGCCAATATCGGCGTGAGACTCAAATTTTACCCGTCTCGGGCGGATTAATCCTCGAGATACTACCAGTATTAGTGCTTGCCCCGCAGGTCCCCGTGGAGTTGCCGGGACAGGCTGGCTTAAGTTTACTGGGTGGTTAATCCGCCAACGTTCTGGGCGAAGAAAATTTTTCATCTTCCCCCGGTCAAAGTCCTTGATTTCCGACTGGATCTTAACGAAAAACCATAGTTTTTGTTTGCACACGAGTTCAAAAGGTTATATCGCCGGAGGGATGGCTGAGTGGTTGAAAGCGGCGGTCTTGAAAACCGTTGAGTGTAACAGCTCCGTGGGTTCGAATCCTACTCCCTCCGCCATTTTTTATGTATTGCTTTAAATGTTTTCAACACACGAATCGATTGCTTAATAATTTATCGGTAAACGGAGAGATGGCCGAGTTGGCTGAAGGCGCTCGCCTGCTAAGCGAGTGAGGGGCGAAAGTTCCTCCGAGGGTTCGAATCCCTCTCTCTCCGCCATTTTAAAAACATCGCCCGCCTCTAAAGGCTGGGCTTTTTACTTTGTGCCTGTCCATAAATGGTTATTTTGCCCAATCTCTTTCTTATGCTCGAAAATTAACCCGCCACCGATCTTTGGCGGGTTAATTTTGAAAATATCAACGATATGAATGGGTTAATTTTCTCGCATGCCCCTTCGGGGTGTAGGCCCCACGGGCCGGAGGCTTGATCTTGAACATAATATCTCATTTTTAGACAGACACTAATTTTGAGATTTTGGTATAATTTCAAGATTCGTAACCTTTTACTCTGTTGAAGCCATGACCATGAAAGAAATCAATCAGACTCGAAAACTGCTCATTGAATGGTATCGTCGCCATCACCGCCGACTGCCATGGCGCGAAACCGATGATCCTTATCGGATATGGGTTTCCGAGGTGATGCTTCAGCAAACTCAGGTGCAAACCGTTCTGCCTTATTATCAACAATTTTTACGTGATTTTCCGGACGTCCAAACGCTTGCAAATGCCAATTTGCAAGCGGTGTTAAAGGCCTGGGAAGGGTTGGGGTATTATGCCCGGGCGCGCAATATGCATCGATCGGCAAAGATCATCCTCGAACAGTACCCCGAAAAATTCCCGGATTCCTGGGATGTGCTTCGGGAATTGCCCGGCATAGGGGATTATATCGCTTGTGCGGTTTTAAGCATAGCATTTAATCAACCTTATGCTGTTGTGGACGGCAACGTCAAACGGGTTCTGGCCCGGTTCTATGAAATTTCAGAACCGGTTAACAAATCGACCTCATATAAAATTTTTAAGGAAGCTGCCGAACGTCTTCTTGATCGTCATCATCCGGGTATGTTCAATCAGGCCTGTATGGAGTTGGGCGCTTTGGTTTGCAAACCCAAAAAACCCGATTGCAATGGTTGCCCGGTCCATTTCCGGTGCCGCGCCAACCAAGCAGGACATGTCGATCAATTCCCCAAACGTATCCGGAAACCTAAAACACCCCTGCACAATATCGCCGTCGGAGTGGTATACAAAAATAACCATATGCTGATCACTCGCCGTAAACCCGAGGGGTTATTGGGAGGACTGTGGGAATTTCCCGGCGGCAAAATCGGAAAACATGAACGTCCTGAACAGGCCTGTGCCAGAGAAATCAAGGAGGAACTGAATCTGAATGTGGCGATCACCGGCCATATTGCACAGGTCAAACACGCCTATACGCATTTTAGAATTATTATGGAAGTCTTCTCCTGCCGGTATGTGTCCGGTGACGTAAGACTCAACGGTCCGGTGGATTTCCGATGGATTACGCTCGAAGAGATCGATCAGTATCCGTTCCCCAAAGCCAATCATAAATTTATTCATCTTTTAAGTTAATTCGTTTCTTATGGTAGAATTTATTTTAAAATTTAGTTCTTCTTCCAGTTAGTTAGGATAAAGGGTTCCAACTCCTTTGGAGATTATCCTAAAATGTTAAGCGAGGCAATTTTCAATTTGTTCGAGTTAGTTTATAATTTCGGTCCCTGATTTTCCTTTAACGGCGTTCTCAATATCCTCAATGGAAGCAATGACGGCTCTTTTGCCGGAATTTTGAACAAACTCGATGACGGCTTCAATTTTAGGCCCCATGGAACCGGGAGGAAAATGCCCCTCTGCTAAAAATCGGTTGGCCTGGTGGGTGGTTAAAGACCTGAGGAATTTCTGGTTTTTTGTTCCATAATTCAACGCAGCACCTTGAACATCGGTGGCGATTAAAAAAATATCCACACCCACCTCTTCAGCCAGTTTTGCGCTGGCCAGGTCCTTGTCGATGACCGCATCCACTCCGCTAAAACTTCGCCCTTTTCGAATAACCGGTATTCCCCCTCCACCACAGCAAATAACGATGAACTTCATATCGATGAGTTTTCTAATTTCCCGCTTTTCTACAACGGTAACCGGTACGGGAGAAGCCACAACCCGCCGGTATCCTTTGGCGGTTTTTCGGGTCGGATAGGGAAGGGTCTGTGCTTTAGCCTTTGTAAAAACGGGGCCGACAGGTTTTGATGGGTTTAAAAATGCCGGATCGTTTTTATCCACAACGACATAACTCAAGAGGCTTACGAAGTAATGTTCGCTGTCATCCCCAAGATGCATCAATTCCGTGTCCAAGGTTGATTCGATCATGTAACCGATTTGCCCCTGGGTCTGGGCAACCAGGATCTCCAGCGGCAGTTTCGGAACTGTATCACAGCTTTCCTGTTTCAGCATGAGGTCGCCCACCTGGGGGCCGTTGCCGTGGGTGATGATGATCCTGTATTTTTTGGAAAGCCTTGCAATATGTTGGATGGGCATTTTTAAATTTTCGAACTGTTCTTCAACGGTTCCTTTTTGGCCTTTTCGAATCAGTGCGTTGCCGCCCAATGCCACCAGAAGGATCTGTTTGTTTTTTTTTATCATGATGACCTTTATTCAAGCACCATCTATTTTTTGCAGACAATCAAGCAATACATCCTCCAGAAAAGGATTGCTGTGATCCTTGTATTCGTAACGCACGCGAACGGTCGGTTTGTTAATTGAGAGAAGTTTTGGCAGGTCGATAGGGGTCGCACAAAGAACCAGATCACATTCAGCCTGATTAATGGTTAATTCCAGATCATGAATTTGATTTTTACTGTATCCCATGGCCGGGAGCACCGAACCGATATTTGGATATCGGCTGTACGTATTTTTTATGGTTCCGACGGCATTCGCCTTGGGATCGACGATATCGGCCGCTGCATACATTTGAGCGGCAATAACGCCGGCGCCGTAAGACATCCCACCGTGGGTCAGGGTGGGACCGTCTTCGACAACCAGAACCCGTTGTCCTTTTATTTTTCCAGGATCGTCTATCAAAATCGCCGATTCCGCCAGAACAATTTTTGCGTCAGGCGCATGGGTTATAATATTTTTACGGACGGTTTCTATCTGCTGGGGGTTGGCGCTGTCCACCTTGTTGATGACGGCAATGTCCGCCATAAGCATATTGGTTTCACCAGGGTAGTATAGCAGTTCGTGACCAGCCCTGTGAGGATCAAAAATCACAATATGAACGTCAGGATAATAAAAGGGCGTATCATTGTTTCCGCCGTCCCACACGATGACATCCGCTTCTTTTTCCGCTGCCTTGAGAATCTGCCCGTAATCGATGCCCGAATAGACGACGATGCCCTGAGATACCAGAGGTTCATATTCTTCTCTTTCTTCTATGGTGCACTGATGTTTTTTTATATCTTCATAAGAAGCAAAGCGTTGGACCACCTGGCGGGTCAAATCTCCGTAGGGCATGGGATGGCGAATCGCCACCACCTTCTTTCCTTTTGTTTTCATTATGTTACAGATATGCCGCGTGGTTTGAGATTTTCCGCATCCCGTGCGGACAGCGCAAACCGCCACCACCGTTTTTTTGGATTTTAACATGGTATAGGTGGCACCAATAAGAATAAAGTCCGCCCCGCCGGCCATGACCATAGACGCCTTGTGCATCACGTCCGTGTGAGGTATATCGCTGTAGGAAAATGCAACCAGATCCACCTTGTGTTCGCGAATCAGATCGGTGAGCTGGTTTTCGGAATAGATGGGAACGCCTGTAGGATAAAGCTTGCCCGAAAGTTCCGGCGGATAGATCCGTCCATCGATATTCGGAATCTGGGCTGCTGTAAACCCGATAACCCTGTAGTGACGATTATCCTTGAAATAGACATTAAAGTTGTGAAAATCACGTCCGGCAGCGCCCATAATAATGACTTTTTCAATCATTTGCTTCTTCCAAATAACATGTCTATATACGTTGATTTCAAAATGCTCTGATTTAAAACAATCAAACAGATTCTTTGTTGGAGTTTTGGGTTAGAACCGGTCTGATCCTGTCCATCGCCCAGTCGATCTCTTCTTTGGTGATCACCAGCGGCGGAGCAAATCGGATAACGTTTTCATGGGTTTCTTTGCAAAGCAATCCTTTTGTCATGAGGTCTTCACAAAATCGCCGGGCGCCACCGGCTTCCGGAAGGAGTTCGACGCCGATCAAAAGCCCTTTTCCTCTGATTTCTTTGATGAAAGGGCTTTGTATGGTTTTCAGTTGAGACAAAAAGTATTCTCCCATTTCTCTGGAATTGTCGATCATATTCTCTTCGATCAAGACGTTAAGCGCTGTTCGTGCTACGGCGCATGCCAGAGGATTGCCGCCGAAAGTGCTCCCATGGTCGCCGGGCATGAAGACGCCCAGCACTTCTTTGTTCGATAACACCGCGGAAATGGGGTAGAACCCCCCGGAAAGCGCTTTGCCGATCACCGTGACATCGGCTTCGATATCTTCGTGCTCTTCTGCCAGAAGTTTGCCCGTCCGCCCTAATCCTGTTTGGATTTCGTCCAGAATCAAGATGACGTCGTGCCTTTCACAGCTGGCCTTAACGTCTTTAAGATATCCGGCCGGCGGGATGATCACCCCGGCTTCTCCCTGGATCGGCTCCAAAAGAACCCCCACCGTATGCGGTGTGATTGCCTGTTCTATGGCGTCGGCGTCGCCGAACGGGACGATTTTAAATCCCGGAGGAAAGGGGCCGAATCCGTCTCTATATTGGTTTTCGGTGCTGAATCCGATAATGGCGATGGTCCGGCCATGAAAATTGTTTTCACAGACGATGATTTCCGCTTTGTCATGGGGAACACCCTTGATCCTATATCCCCATTTTCGAACCGCCTTGATAACGGTTTCAACGGCTTCGGCACCGCTGTTCATGGGCAACACCTTATGAGAACGTGTCAATTCACAAAGCTCCTTGTAAAAAGGCCCCAGTTGATCGTTGCGAAACGCCCGTGAGGTCAGTGTCAGTTTTTGGGTCTGTTCGATCATGGTTTTCATGATCTTCGGGTGGCAATGACCTTGATTGACCGCGGAATATGCAGACAGGCAGTCCATGTACTTGTTGCCCTCTACGTCCCAGACCCACAACCGCTCACCGCGGGCTAAAACCACATCCAGCGGTTTATAATTGTGGGCACCGAATTCTTCTTCCAATTGTATGTAATGTTGCTGATTCATTATTGTCCTCCAGATGGGCCTGATAACCATATCGCCTTTTTTGAAAACACATGGCGATGGTCTTTCACTGCTAACATCGGGTGAAAACACGACCATGTTATGAGTTTACATAAAAATTTGGTTGCGAAACTTGAGTGCGTTATTACAAACGAAACTTTCCAGACGCCTTAATTACCCTTGAAGCATATTGAATGCCAATTAACTAGTCAAGGCCCTAAATTAATATTTGAATACAGGCAAATCCTGGTTATTTAAATTTTAAAAAAGCGGCAATTTTTGATCGGCCGTTTCTTTTTCAGGAAAGCCAAGGATACCTCATTGCCTTCGGCATGACTCCTACGGCGTCTTCGTTATCATGGGTTCGCAGCCCCGCTGTTAGCGGGACCGCTTCAAACTTGATGCCTTGAATCTGGGGCATCCTTGGCTTTCGCTCATTTAGGGTTTAAGCAGATCGAAATCAAAAAACGTTTTAATTACACAAAGAACTCAGCTCAATAATACATTTGATCTAAAAATGGTAGAAGGCGTGGTCACCCAAATCTTGCTTTTCTCTTTGATTTTGTGATATATATACAAAATTTGTCGAATACGAAGAAGTTTTAACGAACCTCAGTATCGCTAAATGCTCCGGTTTTGATATTAAACAAAGACTGGACGTTTTCGGTGCCACACTTTGTATTATTGCCGATATCGTTGCTCGGCTTGAATCAAAACGCTGGATGGATTTATAAGATTAACGGTAAATTATCGGGCTCATATTACTCTTTTACTGTTGAAAGGATAAAGAAAGCATTGATACTAAAATTGGATTTTACACGGTTTTTGAGGGGGTTGGAGTTTAAGACATGCGGGATGTTTGTTTTAGTTATCGGACTTGCGGTTTTATTTCTTTTTTATGAAGGTGTTGCCCATGCCGAGGCCGTCTATTCATTTACAAAGACCATGGGCGGGACAAATGGTGATTTTGGTCAGTCCGTGGCAGTGGACAGCAGCGGAAACGTTTACATCACGGGATATTTTCAGGCACGACGTGGATTTTGATCCTGACGCCGGCACGGACAACCTTACATCCGTCGGTTGATGAAGACATTTTTCTCACAAAGATAAATTCCGACGGCAGTTACGGGTGGACGAAGACCATGGGCGGGACGGTTCTGATGTTGGCCAGTCCGTGGCTGTAGACAGCAGCGACAACGTTTACATCACGGGATATTTTCAGGCACAACGGTGGATTTCGATCCTGATCGCCGGTGACGGACAACCATACGTCCGTCGGTGATGAAGACATTTTTCTCACCAAGATAAATTCCGACGGCAGCTACGGTTGGACGAAGACCATGGGCGGGACGGTTCTGATGTTGGCCAGTCCGTTGCTGTGGACAGCAGCGACAACGTTTACATCACGGGATCTTTTCAAGGCAAACGGTGGATTTCGATCCTGATCCCGGTGACGGACCACCATACGTCCGTCGGTGTTGAAGACATTTTTCTCACCAAGATAAATTCCGACGGCAGCTACGGGTGGACGAAGACCATGGGCGGGACGGATTCAGATATTGGCCAGTCCGTTGCTGTGGACAGCAGCGACAACGTTTACATCACGGGATCTTTTCAAGGCAAACGGTGGATTTCGATCCCGGTGCGGGGCACGGACAACCATACATCCGTCGGTGTTGAAGACATTTTTCTGACCAAGATAAATTCCGACGGCAGCTACGGGTGGACGAAGACCATGGGCGGGACGGATCAGGATATTGGCCAGTCCGTTGCTGTGGACAGCAGCGACAACGTTTACATCACGGGATCTTTTCGAGGCACGAGCGGATTTCGATCCTGGACACTGGATGACGGACAACCATACATCCGCCGGTGTTAGAAGACATTTTTCTAACCAAGATAAATTCCGACGGCAGTTACGGGTGGACGAAGACCATGGGCGGGACCGATCAGGATATTGGCCAGTCCGTTGCTGTGGACAGCAGCGACAACGTTTACATCACCGGATCTTTTCAGGTCACGGTGGATTTCGATCCCGGCGCCGACACGGACAACCAAACATCCGTTGGTCTTGATGACATTTTTCTGACAAAAATAAACTTTGACGGCAGCTACGACCTGACGAAGACCCTGGGCGGGACGGATCAGGATTTTGGTCAATCCGTAATTGTGGACGACAACGTTAACGTTTACATCACCGGATCTTTTCGGGAAACGGTAGATTTTGATCCTGGGACGGGCACGGATAACCAGACATCCGCTGGTCTCGAAGACATCTATCTCACGAAATTCAGATTGGTTGGCTTTGTTGTTACACCCACCAGCGTGACAACAACAGGAGCTGGAGACACAGCTACCTTCACTGTGAGACTTTTAAGCGAGCCCACTGCAAATGTGACCCTTCCAGTCAGCAGCTCCAATCTCTCCGTAGGGATGGTTGACACATCGAGCCTGACTTTTACCACTATTAACTGGTCCGTGGACCAGACCGTAACTGTTACCAGCTTGGTTAGCAGCAGCCAGACCTACAGCATAATATTGGGTGCGGCAAGCTCAGCAGATGTTGACTATGATGGCCTAAACCCAACGGACGTTACGGTGGTCAATGGTGGCAGTGACTCAGGAGGTGGCAGCAGCTGCTTCATCGCCACTGCAGCCTATGGTTCGCCCTTGGCGTCGCACGTTAAAGTGTTAAGTAGATTCCGTGATCATTTCCTGCTCACCAATGGAATCGGTAAGGGTTTTGTTCGTTTATACAATACCTATTCACCCCCTATGGCCGATTTTATAAAAAAACATGATAGTTTACGGGTGATGGTTCGTTTAGGCTTAATTCCCCTCGTCGGAGCCAGTTGGCTTGCCTTTGAAGATAGGCCCGATGTCCACTATGGCGCTTATGCTCTTTTTCGGTATTGGGTTGATCGGGCTTGTGAAATTCATTTGGTCTAAGAAAAAGTTTTCGAGATGACCAAGCTAAGGAAAAAAGAAAAACTTGATGCCAAAGAAGAGTTAAAAATATTTGGCCCGGCGATGGTGATTGCAATTGTCGGATTTGTGGTGGCATATCAGTTTGTTGCTCCTGCTGCTCCCCGGAACATTTCAATTGGCACCGGTTCTCCGAAAGGCGCTAATGCCGCTAAATTTTCAAAATAAGGAGAATGTCGTTGTCGGGGTCATTGCGGACACCCATGGTCTTCTTCTACCGGCGGCGATAAAAGCCCTTAAAGGCGTTGACCTGATTGTTCATGCCGGAGACGTCGGCAATACCGAAGTTCTGGACGACCTGAAATCCATCGCTCCGTTATTTGCCGTCCGAGGTAATATGGATATGATTGAAGGTCTGAGGGAGCTTCCAGAAACCGAGGTGATCGAAGTCGGTGATGTTCTGCTGTATGCGATTCATGATATCCACAGACTCGATATTGTGCCGTCGAAAGCTGGTTTTAACGCCGTAATCTTTGGCCATTTACATTGTCCGTCTGTTTCTGAAAAGAAGGGGGTGCTCTTTCTGAATCCCGGTAGTGCCGCCCAGCCACGCCGTAATTATCCGGCCTCTCTGGCCTTACTCCATTTAAGTGGAAATTCCATAAAGGCACAGATCGTCAACATTGATGAATGATCGTTGTGACCCGGAAGCGATGTCCATGGGGTTGCAGAGACGTTGGGGCATAAATTGAGACGATACCGCTTTGCTAAAAAATTGCGAGTGATTCTCTCGAGTCTATGGAGTCGGGGACGGGCTATCCTGAGATCGTGAAACAATATGAACGTCTCTTTGTGGAAACGGGTTTATTCATGTTGAGTTTCTGAATTGTTCCGGGCAAATAAAAAGCCCCTAAAGTGGGTTAAACTATAGGGGCAATACTACTGCAAAAGTGATGTTAATATCATTTTATGGTTCGTTTAAGGCCTGTAAATTATCTTGTGTTTTCTGTTTTGATGCAGAATGTTCCGGTATGGACTCATCGTCTGACTTGACTACAGTTTCATTTATAAGAACTGCCGAAGCGAAAGTAGCTGCAATGATTGCTCCAAGAGCTGCAATACCTACGAACGCATTGGCTGGGGGAACTGTGGCAAATGAAAAAAGCATAATGGTCGCAACAATTAATACCAAACTTTTTTGATTTCTCATAGTTGCACCTCCTATACTTTGATGTGTTTTAAATTTCTCTGAAAAAGGTACTCCAAAAAGGCAATAAACCGCGAAAGTCAAAGAAACCAGATTAATAACAGCTAAAAATTTTGTCCAACTTATTTAACAAGATAGTGCCACAAAGTGACATGTCAAGTATTTTTTTGTCCGCTAATTTAAGGAAAAAGTGTCAGACGGCAGCTTGTTTATTTTCTTGTTCGGAGCACAAGGGCTCGTCAACCTCAGGTACAGAATCTGATTCATCAAGCCCCGGAAAGAAAATACTTAATAACTAAATTTTATCACATTCTGTCACATTTTTTTGAAAGGGTTGGGCTGTATTGGTTCTACCCCTTCCCACCGATTCAGCCCATCAATTCATGCTACAAAGCGTAATAATCGGGCGATACTCCAGTTAGAATCCGCATGGAAGAAAGCGAGCGACCGTATCCTCGAGAGCGAGGGGCGTCGCTTTTTCGCGACGACTGGACCGATTCCCAGGTATCGGTGTTGGACACGGTGGTCGACATGCACAAAATGGACATCGGCGACACCATCCGGTTCAATATCCAGGGGGTTTCGCTAAAGGCCAGAATTTCGAGCTCCGACCGGATTTATTTCGTGTTTGAAGAGAAGACCTTAAAATCAGCGCCCCAGACGTTATTTACCGCCCTGCGGGTAGAAAAGCACGGATCGGTCTGCTGCAAAGCCGTATCGTGAAAATGTTTCCAATGTCAGTGTCATCGACCTCATCATCAAAGGGTTTGTATCCTGAGTCCGGCGGATCGGTTCTTATACTTTCGATCATCGGGCCATGGACATGAACCTGAGAGTCTATAACAAAAAGATCGGCCAATTTACGACAACCCTCATTATGGTTTTCTTTTTGTATCTTGCCGGGTGCAGTGGAGAGTCCGCATCAAATGACGCCGCGCCGAAAACGGCGGCGGTAAAACAAACCACCCGAGAAACCATCGTTGCCGTGGGTGACAGCTTAACGGCCGGTCTCGGTGTGGATGAAAGCGTGGCCTATCCTGCTCAGCTGCAAAGAAAGCTGGCCGACGACGGATATTATTTCAACGTCGTCAATGCGGGTGTCAGTGGCGAAACCAGCAGCGGAACATTGTCACGCATAGAATGGGTCATTTCGGCCCTGAAACCGGATATCATCATTCTTGAAACCGGTGCCAATGACGGCTTGCGGGGGATCGATCCGGATATCTTGAGAAAGAACCTGGATCGGATCGTCTCTTTCATCAAAGCGAACAACATCGAAATGCTCCTTTGCGGCATGAAAATGCTCCCCAATATGGGCCCCGAATATTCAAAGGCTTTCACCCGTGTTTATCCGGAAATCGCCCAAAAACACGCCATTCCTCTGATCCCTTTTTTTCTGGAAGGGGTTGCCGGTGACCCGCGATTCAATCAACCGGATCGATTACATCCCACCGCAAAAGGGTACCGCCGCATTGTCGATCATATCTATCCGTATGTACTCAATGTGATCAAGTGATTTTGAAAGGATTCAAAGGATCAGGACCCCGCCGCTTCGCCAAATCTAAATTTAAACCTCAATTGAGGTTAAAGTTTGACATGGTATTATGATTCGCAACCATTCGTTCTTATTGTCTTTTGTCCATTCGACATTGCCGGCTTTAAACCATTGTCACTGAAAACCTGTAATAAATAGCCTGTATCACAGCTTATTGTCACTATGTCATCTTTTTATGCGCGAGTTACATTTGGTGTTGACCTGCATCAAACAGACTGATATAAAGTATTTATGGCGTTGCATACAAACGTCCATGAAAAGCGCTTGTTATAGGCGTTCAATTCAAACGTTTAGGGGGGAAATTGTGCTCACAATAGAACAAAGGCGAAAAACAGATAGGAAGCGACGGGAACGCTGGCGTAAAAGAAAGCTTGCACAGGGTTGCAAGCAGATTCAGCTCATGCTGGCGCCGGAAGCCCAGACAATTTTAGAGCATGAGAAATTTCGAACAGGTGAGCCTTACGTCCAAATCATTCACCGTGCAATCCTTGAACTTGATAAGGGCCTTCCAATCACATCTTTTAAAAATAAACCACAGCCCAAAATCTCAGAAACAAACAAGACACAGAAAAGTGACTCAGGAAAAACAAAGCCACGTTCAAGAATCTCAGATGTAAAAAAGGCAAGTCAACAGGACCAATTAAAATTATTCTGAGGATAAGAAATTTAAGGTTGAACGGATATTGTAACGTCCTGTGTATCACCATCAGTTGTTACAACAAGGAATTGATATTCATTGATGGAAGTGTCTGCCAGAAGTTCGTAAATACCAAAATAGCCCAGCGAGTCAATAGGGATTCCGTTTACTGAAATTATTTCATAACCTTCTCTGAGTCCTCCTTCCCACGCAAAGCCCCCCTCAATGACATAAACAATCTCGCTTGCGTCGTATATGTTAATTTGAAGGCCTATTCTTTGTATGCCGCTTTCCTTGATGTGGCTATTGTCATAATAGCGGTCAAGTTTGACCACGTTTTCAGAAAACTTAAAGATGGTCAGATACTCCCTGAAGAAAGTGCCTCCAACAGCGGGCCAGCTTCCTATCTGAACTATTATTTCATCTGGACACGCCATACCTGCACAGTAGTCGGACAATGGCACATATTCGACGATTTCAGAGCCGTTGAAATTGAAAACAACAGACTCAAAAAGCACTCCTGGATTCTGGTTCAGAGAATCAAACATCAAAGAGGTTATTCTCGTATATGCAGATCCCGTGTCGAGGAGGTTGGGCCCCTGTAAGATCCCTTCTATCGAAACATCCGTATAAGGTCTGGCAGTTTCGTATTGGAATGGTATCGACACCAGACCGGATGAACCGTTTTCAAAGGTATCGTAAAAATAAATCAATTCACTCTTGTAATCAAAGGTGAAATCGAAGTTTTTTAAAAGGTCAACGCCGATTATTCCGTTGAAATATCCATCCTTAGACTGTGTGAAAGCGGAGTCAGAGGACCATGCCGTGAAGTTATTAAAGCATACGTTGTTTTCAAGACAGAGGGTTGAGATATAAACCTGCCCGTTCGGGTTGCCGAATATTCCGGCAGGAACGTGGGTTCCTGACGAACCTGTATCCACCAGCATGTCGAGGTTTATTGAGCCGTTTACGACGGCTCGGACAACCAAAAGCGTACCGTGTACAAGTTTGACCTCGACAGGTGTATGATTGGCACCCCCCGAGGTGTTCGGGGTGGCCGTATTGTCTCCGCCACTTCCGCAACCACACAGGGACAACACAAATAACAAAATCGTAACGGTTATCGAGAGCATTGTTAAAACGTCAATTTTTTGTTTCATCACATTTAATACGCCTTCCTGTTCTTTTTCCGTTACGTGTTTGCCATAATCTTTACACCGTAGTTGTCATTGGAGCAACCAAACTTATTCACATGATCAAAAAGCGAAGTTAAAATAAAAATCTCATATGGCGGTAGCGCAAATCTTCAATGATGAGGGGTATAAAACTAAGGGATTCAACGAATGGCGGTTAATACGGTTTAGTTGTTCCAAACCAATCTGGATTTAACAGAATCGTAATTCAGGTTAATATATTAATGACTCGACAGCATGACAAAAGTGTTTCCGAAGCGGAGCGAGGGGAGAGCTTGAACATAATTCAGCTATTGCTCATGATCTTTTGGGTATGACTCTCGCATGTGCAGGAAGGCCTGAGATAGTCATTTCGATTTTTGACAACTGTCAAATCATCTTCGTCTACCGGCATTTTATTTCTTGTTCATGGAAGATTTGATTTTATACAACAGGTCATCATACTTGTTATTCGCCGGACTTAATTTTACAGCTTCTTTTACATCTATTATTGCACGCTGGAAATCCGCTTTTTTATACCATACATACGCTCTTCCATAATACGAGGCATCAAATTCGGGATCAATTGATATGGCGCTGCTGAAATCCTCAATCGCTTTATCATAATCTCCTTTGTTAATCCAAGACCATGCTCTGTTATGATAAATGTCCTTTATATTTTCGTGTTTTGGGATAAGGTGTATGGCATCTGAGTAATCTTTTATTGCATTATCAAACTCTTTGTTTTGCTGAAATGCATTTGCTCGCCACTTTAAGACATTGTATTTTCTTTTATTATCTTTCTCGGGGATTAATTCTAATGCTTTTGTAAACTGATATGTTGATTCATCATACTGACGTTGCTTATAGTAGGCCATCCCTAAGTTATAATAAACTAAATCATTATCTTTTCCGTATGGTGCCACTTCCAAAACCTTATTGAAACTATCAATTGATCTATCATACTCCATTTTTTCATAAAAAACTAGACCTTCTTGATAGTACTGGTCAGCATATTTATTGTAACCAGTTGAACATGATAACAAAAAAAATAAAATGATTGATATAGGGAAAATAAAAAAATATTTAGAAGACTTTTTCATAATTCATAACTCCTCTAGTAAAAAATGTTAAAAGAAGTAACTTTATCAAAGCGGATGAATCGAAAAGATAAAATTGGATACCAGATACCTAATCGGTTCAATGCATAAACAAAACCCCACCTCTATGAGAAATGGGGTCATGATAGTCAGTCCATGTCAACCTCTTGATTACAGGTTATTCTTTGGCCTTCTTTGCCGACTTATGCAATTTTTTAAGACAGTTTTTATCTTTACGTACAATGGCACAGATTTTCTGGTTATCAATCTCTCTACAGTTAGCGTGATTATACAGAGGGCATTCTGGGTATTGTTTTGACATCCTATTTTTTACCCTTCTTTTCGTATTTTTTGAGTAGGTCCCGGATGGCTTCTTGAGTAGGTTCAGAGATAGGCGTTTGAGTATCGATGCTAAGATGCTTCAACTCTTTTAAAATAGCTGGATTGATTCTTGTTGAGAACATTTTTTTATCCACAAGAAACCTATATCAAAAAAATCATTATTACGAAACATAAAGTTTGACAAACGATATGATTTAAAATCTACATGTAAACATAACATCAAGCAAACCCAAAACCGCAGTAAAATGAAAAATCCAATATCAAACATAGCGCTTGAAGGAACCTGCAACGGTAATGTTGTGGGAGATTTATTGGTGTGAACCGTGGAAAACCTTCAGGCGCTTTTGTTTTTGAAAGAGATGGAGGTGTTTCTATGATGGTTTTTGTAGATCGAGATCGTGACGCAGTTTTCATTTAGCTGACGATCGAGGCTTATACACATGCTGCATACGGCCTGTCCAATCCGATAGAATTATTATATTTTGAAAAGTGGCGGCAGGAATATAATACAGTAAGACCGCATAGCAGCCTTGATTATCGACCGCCGGCACCAGAGACTTAATGCCTTTACACTTTGATCTTTTTTGGTTATCGTTTTCACAGGAAAATATTGCACAAATTCTAACTTGAAATGTGCTACAAAAAGTGGGGGCAGGTCATTTTTTGAAGATTCTTCTGAAAATGAAACATAAGACCAATATTTATTTATGATGGGAAAATGATGCTCAAGACGGAACCGTCAACCATACGGATGTTTTTGTTTGTGGGCGGCTTGTTGATATTTTTGATATGGGAGCTTTTGGCATCCTACCGTCATGTTACGGTATCAAAACTAAAACGATGGATCATCAACCTCGCCCTTACAGGTTTTAACAACATTATCCTCTTGCTGTTATTCGCCGCTACAATTACACAGGCCTGTCAATATGTTTCTGTCAATCGACTCGGAATTTTAAATAGTATTGAAATGCCTTACTGGCAAAAAACCCTGATTACGATAATCATCTTGGATTTCATGTTGTATATATGGCATCTTTTGAACCATGTGGTTCCATTTTTCTGGGACCTTCACCGCGTTCATCATTGCGACTTGAACATGGATGTTTCCACGGCAACGCGTTTTCACATTGGTGAGCTTGCAATTTCCAAAGTCATTACTCTCTTTTTGATCCTATTCCTCGGTGTCGATTTATACGGGCTTTTTCTTTTTGAGACGCTGGTCATTATGGCAACCCAGTTTCATCACAGTTCCCTCAAGATTCCCGTATGGTTTGAAAAAATGTTCTGGATTCTTTTTGTTCCGCCGTCCATGCACCGGATTCACCATTCAGTTGTCATAAAGGAGCGGGACTCCAACTATGGGATCATACTTTCCGTCTGGGACCGCATCCTGGGGACCCTTTTAAAAGATATTAACCAATCCGGAATCCGTATCGGCATGGGAGGATATCAAAAGCAGGAAGAACTGAATTTTCACCATTTGCTGATTATGCCTCTTACTCGAAGGGTCAGATAGAACTTAATATCCTCGAAACTTTTCAATAAGTTGCGGTGGCAAGATTTGCGCCATCCGATATATTTTAATGTGGCCAAAACTAACGACCAAAGGTGTCTAACATTGAGAGGTTGCAAAACTGTATTTATGATGAATCAGGTGAAAATTGAAATAAGACGGTTAAGGAGTCGATGATATGCGTTGGAAACAGTTTCTTACACCCGTGAAAAATATTAAAGCCAAAGAGGCCCAGACATTTATTGATGAACATTCGGAAGGGACATATACGCTTCTGGATGTCCGTCAGCCGGCCGAAAACAAAAAAAGCCGCATTCCCGGATCGAAATTGATACCCGTCGGCGAACTTGCGAACCGATTGGGAGAATTGGATCGCGGCAAACCCATCATTGCTTACTGAGGGGTCGGAGGGCGAAGCCGTGCCGCTTCGCAATTTCTGTCAGGGCAGGGATTTAAAGAAGTGTATAATCTGAAAGGGGGGATCAAATCCTGGCAAGGTCATGAAACGTCCGGGCCCGCTGAAATGGGGATGGTTTTGTTAACCGGCCATGAGACATCCGAGGAGGTGATCATTCTTGCGTATGGCCTGGAGACCGGGCTGAAGGATTTTTATACCCGCATAGACGAAACAACGGATGACCCGGATGTTTCGGAATTGCTCGGCAAGCTGGCAAAAATTGAAGATAACCACAGGCAAAGGCTTTTTAATCTCTATGCCTCGCTGGTTCCCGGCACTGTTGATCAACAGTCGATTGAAACCGGTGTCGGATCTGAAATTTTGGAAGGCGGGTTTGAGACCGATACCTTTATGGAGCAAAATCGACTCGCCATGCAAACCTCTATCGGTGTTCTCGATGTTGCCATGATGCTGGAAACCCAGGCAATGGACTTGTACATGCGATACGCGGAGAAAAGTTCTGATGATAAGACAAAGCAGATCTTTTTCGATCTGGCGAACGAAGAAAAGGCCCATTTGAATCGCCTCGGGGATTTGATGAACGAAAAGGCCGCAGTCGATTAGTTAGCTTCTCAATTTGTTCCGCTTTTCAGCCATCAAACTTTTCATATACCATAATCACAACCATGCTTTGACGTGTGATATTGAGGATATCAAAATAATTTTAGGACTTCAAAAACCTGTCATCTATAGCAAGTTTAAGCCACTGTAACGCTACGAGAATCGTCAATGCTGTTCCAGGGTCTCAACCACCGACTGGTACTTCTCGTGAATCATCTTCCGGTCAAACTCCCAAAATTCAGCAAGCATCGCCTGATCTTCTTCTTCGGAGAAATATACCCTGGAAGCAGGAAAGAAGACCTTGTCTTCCTTTTCGATGAGCACGATCATCTGTTCGATCAGACGGTGCTCTATCATAAGTGGTCCCCTTGCTTACATTTTCTCCTCCTATACCTATTATTATTTTCTATTGTCATTGTGTTATGTTTTTACCGTATTTTCCATAGCTAATTCTCTCTGTCTTTGATTCTGCGCTTCCAATAGATTATCGCACCATCTTGACCGAAAGAAATTTGGACTAGCGCCCAGCCCTCAAGTCCTTGGGCGTTCAGAATATCAGTCAAGATTCTTGTCTGATCTTTCGAGACTTCATCAATACCGCATTGGCCAGACTTAGAACAAAAAAATATGATCTTGTCAAAGGTATCAGCCGAATGCTTGGTAATCTTATATTCAAAACGTCTCATACGGCCTCCTTTTTCATTGTTTTACAATGAACTTTAGCCCCTTTTTATTTTAGCAGAGGTGAGACGTTTGTAGTTTCATATTCCCACCAATCGATGATTTATTAAAAAAATAGCAGGTCTCTATTGTAGCCTGGTTATTGATACTAATGCTACATTGTGACACTGTCAATTTTCTTTTTCAATAAAGTTAAATAAAATAAAAAACATAACAAAGAGTGACGTTCATGGAAAGATGTGGGTAACATAATCGACTGGAAATCAAAAAATATCGAAGATGGACCTAGCCTTTGTGTATTGGAATCACCATTGATCGTTGATCAATTGGAGAAAGTCTCCGAATAGAATTAATAAGGGAGGCTAAATACGAAGGTTACCTAACTTAATTGTACATTCCTTAAAAATCAAAGATTTGAAACCGAAATCAAATGTTGCGTTACTATGAACAAAACCTGAAACACTCCCTTATTTTATACATCTGTTGAATATGTCAAGACATCAACTATTTGATACTTGGTTGTCATTGCAAAATTCACAGCCATGCACCAGTTAACAATCCGTATCGAAGTCGATACCAAAACGGCCAAAATCCATATTTTCATTTGACCCTTCACTTTTATTGTTGATATTTGACAATCTAAATATCTGCATCAGCAGTCCGACACAAATAGCAAAAGCTAAAGGCACTGATTTCTAAGATCATTAAAATTATGACGCAACCTCGATATGTGCAGTAGTTTGATATAAGGAACGCCTATGTTTTTTCGCCTGACGAGTATCCTGTATGCGATTATGATTATGGCACTGATCGTTAAACCAATCGCAGTGCGGGCTGAAACGATTACCATCCCTGTCTTTCATGACTACAAGCAATTACAGCTTCTTATGATGTGGGATAAGTTTAAAGGACCGAATAACACTGCACAATATCTATTGGATGAGGACGGTTGTACAAGTATTACCTTTATGGAACCCCATCTGTCAGCAGAGGGGGCGTTGCTGCGAGTGGATGCGAAGATTCTCGCAACAATCGGCGACCCCACAACTGGTAAATGCAAGGTCATTACCCGATGGACCGGCCGCACGACTGTTATCGGTAAACCTGATTTAGTAGACGATCAACCGTTATCCGTAGAGTTTAGGGTACAGGCCACCCGGCTTTACGATCAACACGGCAGGCTGCTTACGGATAGTCTTGTCCTGCAGGCGGTAAAAGAACAATTACATCTTTTGTTAAGCCGTTACAGGCTGGATCTAAAACCTGAAACCGATGGACTCAAAGCCCTGTTACCTTACTTTTTGCCCCATTATCCGGCGGATCGCCTAACAGGAATGATCGACAGCCTGCGCATCGGTCACTTCGTGGTCCAGCCCAACGGACTGGATACCCGGCTGCGAATTGATGTCGAAAGCGTTGCCAAAGCCGGGTCAGAGCCCCCCCTTAGTGAACATGAAATGCAGCAGCTGGAACAACGGTATCGAAAATGGGATGCTTTTTTGACGTTTGTCATCAAGGAGGCCGCCACTGCCACTCGCTCGGAAGAACTTCGTGCCGCTTTGTTGGAGATACTTCTTGATGCACGCTACCAGTTTAAGTCGATTCTCGGTGAACCCCCGCAAAGCGCAACCGACCCGGTCAAACAATTGTTTATCCGAAACTGGGAGCGGCTGATGCCGGTCATGCGGGAGATCAGTGTTCAGTCACCGGAACAGAATCTGCTGCCCTTTTTGTCGTTTATAACAGCGGCTGACGCACTCAATGCACTGGATCGTTTGGGGCCGGCGGTTGGTCTGGATATATCCACTGACGGTTTGAGACGTTTGGCACGTCTTCTAAATGACGACCCATCCATTGATCCGCTGAAATATCTGGATGAAATCGATCCGGTACTACAACAACTTGTTTGATTTCGGAATGCTTGGTAAAATCACCCAACAAAAAAAATCACATCGTTTTAACTTCCAACTGATCCGGCCGGTCTATGCCGCAAACCCCAGAGATCGTCTGAATCGCTGGGTACCCACCGCTGCCGAGCTGAAGACTTATCTGCTTGAAATTCGAAATTTATTGCTGGAAGAGGCGGATGCTCGAATTCGTTCGTCATCAATCGCTAAGGAGTACGCCCGTATTTTCCGCAAACTGATGCTCACCACCGCATGGCAGGAAAGCTGCTGGCGTCAATACATCGTGCAAAACCGCAAAGTTGTTCCCCTTATTTCCGCATCAGGTGATATTGGCATGTTACAGATCAATGAAAAGGTATGGCGCGGCTTTTACTCTCCCTCCAAGTTGAGATGGGACATCACCTATAACGCCCGTGCAGGAAGCGAAATCCTGTTCAAATTCATGGTCAATTACGCGTTGAAACAGCAAGAGCATAAACATGGAGGCGGTCTATCTAATCTGGCCCGCGCCACTTATTCTGCGTACAATGGCGGGCCATCTCAGGTGAGCCGTTACCGCAAAAACGACGTCCCGGCCGCACACAAAAAAATCGATATCGCCTTTTGGGAAAAATATCAGCAGGTCTACCAGGGCCAAGAATTAGCCGTGGCGCAATGTTTTGGCGGTCAAGCCTCCAGTTCCGATGACGGCTGCGCTTCAAATAAACAAGGGCCAGAAGCAATCCGGTTCAAAACAAGTGACCCCAGCCAAGGAATCACAGCGTATTGAAAATGTCGAGTGGATCAGAGGCCGCAATCCCGAACACTTTACTTTACAGCTGGCGGCGATGAGCAGCGAGAAGGCGGTAAAAGAGTTTATAAAGCAACAATCCCAAGCCGGCAGCTTTGCCTATTATCGAAAAAAACAAAAAGGACGGGATTTCTATATCGCCATCTACGGCAGCTTTGCTAACCGCGCAGATGCGGAAAAGGCCGCTGCTCGTTTTGCTCCGCTGAAACCCTGGATTCGGGACTTTGGCAGTATTCAGGAGATAATGTCAAAATGATAATAACAGAGGCGAGGACGTATCAAATGACTTGATTTGACTGGATAGAGTAGCGATTTGGGAGTTCACTTCACAGTCCATCTTTAAATGGATATCACAACGATTTTGAGGTCCTTAGATTTACTTAATAGCAATTATCGACGTAGTCATCATTGATATGTTTGGAAATCACAAAATTCAGAGGGGTTGAAATTGTAATGCCTCAAGGCAGGAATCTTGAAATATCAATCTCAAAGACAGACCACAAGGTATTGATTCTCTGAACTCAATCCAATGTTGAATATGATGATCTGATAAGGTGTGGTACTCATTACGTATCACAGGCATTAAAGGGTTTTGTGGCGCAAAATCTTTGACATAGAGGGTTTAGACGATTTCCGGTATCACGACTTAAGGCATACTTTCTGTTCAAACCTCTTGCTGAGCGGTTCAAACATGAAAGATGTAAAAGATATGATCGGCCACAAGCATTTGGAGACGACCGATCGGTACTCTCATCTTACCGGATTTTACAAAGCGAACCTATATGAAAGGCTTGCGGATCGTTACGGAGTGGCTTGATTGTCCCAAAGCGCACTTGAGTTTTTATCAAGGTTGCTTAAGGTCAAAATGTTACAAATATCTGAAAATTAATAAAAAAAATTTGCAGAGTTGTTGGATTAGGTGTAGGAATCGGTTGACCGATCACAATAAAAAACGTGATGGCCATAATGATTTCAGAGACTCACATAGACGTGAACAAATAGGGTATCAATAGACTATATTTTATCAACTACCCACAAAAAAAGAGGATGGGCCTTATCGCTAATCCTCTTTAATCAATAACTTTTTTGGTCGGGGCGAGAGGATTTGAACCTCCGACCCCTTGAACCCCATTCAAGTGCGCTTCCAGACTGCGCCACGCCCCGCCAATAAACAGATGATTAACACTTCAAATAATCTATGTCAACCTAAACTGAGCGTTTCAAACAATGACAGGTCTATGAAAAAGTAATAATTATAAACGCTCAATTTAGGTCAAGATATGACCTGAGTCTTCGATGCAAAATTCAGGTGGGATAGATTGAGTAATAAGATTCCGCTGGGTCATCTTTTTGAATTTCATAAAATCGTAATACGATTTTACCAATAGAATTAAAAATTTGTTGACGATTTCATAAAAAGAACGTTTTATTCAATCAACGTCGTTTGTAAAAAACGGAGATAATATGCTGAGCAAAGACTATAAATCTGTCAGGCCTTCGCGCCTGAAGACGGGTGACACCATCGGCATTGTTGCGCCGGCAGGTCCGTTTGATCCGGAAAAATTCATGAAAGGGAAAACGGTTCTGGAATCCATGGGGTTTCAAACGTTTTTTGATGAAGGTATTTTTCAAAAGCATGGATTTTTGGCCGGAACCGACATCCAGCGGTCAGATCAGGTGAATCGTCTGTTTGCCGATTCAACTGTTCAGGCAATTGCTTGTGCCCGGGGCGGATATGGGAGCTTGCGCATCTTGCCGCTTCTCGATTTTGAAGCCATTCAAAAGCATCCCAAAATCTTTTTAGGGTTCAGCGATATCTCGGCGCTGCTGTCTGTGCTTTACGACCAATGCGGTCTGGTTACCTTTCACGGACCTGTGGTGACCACCCTGGCAAATGCCACTGAAAAGACTATCATGGCCATGAAAACTGCCCTGACATCCGATGCGCCGCTTGAACTGTTCCCTGAAGATGGTACGGTGATCAAGCCGGGTGTGTGTTCAGGGCTTGTGGCCGGCGGGAACCTGACCACCCTGTGCCATCTGATCGGAACGTCTTATGCTCTGAATTTTAAGGGAAAGATTCTGCTTCTTGAGGATGTTGGAGAGATGCCGTACCGCATTGACAGAATGTTGACACAGATGAAATTGGCCGGGTGTTTCAACGAAATTGCCGGCTTGATTCTCGGGGCTTTTAAAGAATGTGGTCATCCAAATGAGATCGACGAAATTTTTGACAATATCTTTGAAGATGCGGATATTCCGATTTTGGCCGGCTTTGACATGGGCCATGGAGAACATAATCTGACAATTCCAATGGGGCTGGGCGCAACGCTGGATACCGATAAAAAACGGTTGCTGTTTCATGAACCAGCCACGGCGTAACAGGTGCTGAAAGAAGAAGCTTAATAGGGCGATGGGACGATGAATCACGTTAACCGTTTGATGAAAGATGCCGTTGCAAACAATGTGTTTCCCGGCGGGGTCCTTTTGGTCTCGCAGGATCGCAACATTGTTTTTTTTGAAGCTTACGGTGATGCCAATCTTTTTTCTGGTCGCAAAATGACCAAACAAACGGTTTTTGACCTGGCGTCTCTGACAAAACCTTTGGCCACAGTCCTTGCAGTCATGGGGCTGATCCAACAATCCAGGTTGACCTTAAAAGAGAATCTGGGGTCCATTTTACCTTTATTTAAAAACACCGACAAAGAAAAGATCCGGGTAGAAAATCTGCTGTATCATAATTCAGGATATCCGGATTATCGTCCCTATTATAAATTGGTAAAAAAAATAGAACCCGGGCAAAGAAAAAATGCCTTGAGGAAATTTCTGATCAAAGAACCGCTGATCCATCCGATCGGCCATCAGGTGGTATACAGCGATCTTGGATTTATGGTGCTGTGCTGGGTGATCGAAGAAGTGGCAGGAATTCGTCTGGATCGTTTTGTTATGGAAAATATTTATCACCCTTTGGGCCTTAAGACGATGTTATTTTTGCCGGTTGATAAAAAGCCACCTGTTGCAGAATTTGCCGCTACCGAGAAATGTCCGTGGCGGGACATGCTTTTGGAGGGTGTTGTTCATGATGATAATGCATATTCAGTGGGCGGCATCGAAGGGCATGCCGGCCTTTTCGGAACGGCCGGGGATGTTTTTGATCTTCTGTCCGAGCTGATGGTGGTAAATCGGGGGTCTGTTTCAACAGGTGTATTTGATATCGATTTAACCCGACGCTTTTTAAGTATAAATAAACAAAACGGCCGGGCACTTGGTTTTGACACCCCATCTTCAAAGGGCTCGAGTTGCGGCCGGTATTTTTCAAAAAGAACCGTGGGGCATCTTGGATTCACCGGTACATCTTTTTGGATGGATCTGGACCGAGAAATTGTTGTTATTCTGTTGACCAATCGCGTCCATCCGTCCCGGGATAATAACCGGATAAAAACCTTCAGACCAAAATTACATGATGCGGTCATGGAAAATTTTGTGAATGGCAGATCACCAAAATGTTAATTGGCATAAATATTGCTTAAAATCAGTATATAATAGTATTTTTTTAAATCATATACGCCAATCAAAAAGATGGATATTGTGATAATTCGCTTGTCATTATAAAACAACTTTGATATTTTAAAACATTTTATAATATTTTTTAACATCAGGCTTATTCTAAAGATTGTAAAGATGATAATAAGATGAACAGACATGTAAACTTTTAGCGTGTGAAGATGAGGGGTTATGGCTCTATTTTTAGATAGACTACTCGGTGTTTTTTCCAGTGATCTTGCCATTGATCTGGGTACGGCAAATACCCTTGTTTATGTTAAAGGCAAAGGCATTGTATTGAATGAACCTTCGGTGGTTGCAGTCCGAACGGATGATCGCATGAAAAACCGTGTTCTGGCTGTTGGGGCTGAGGCCAAGACTATGCTGGGAAGAACACCCGGTCATATTGTGGCCATTCGACCTATGCGGGATGGCGTTATTGCTGATTTTGAAGTTACCGAGGCGATGCTTCGTCATTTTATCCATAAGGTCCACAACAGGAGGACGTTTGTTCGGCCAAGAATTGTGATCGCCGTGCCATCTGGAATTACCCAGGTTGAGAAACGTGCCGTCAAGGAATCGGCTGAATCAGCCGGTTCACGTGAGGTGTTTCTGATTGAAGAACCCATGGCAGCAGCCATCGGGTCCGGCCTTCCCATTACCGAACCGATATGTAATATGGTTGTCGATATTGGTGGCGGAACCACTGAAGTTGCGGTCATATCTCTTGCAGGAATCGTTTACAGCCGGTCCATTCGGGTGGCGGGCAATAAAATGGATGCTGCCATTATTCATTATATCAAACGGAAATATAACCTGTTGATTGGCGAGCGGACAGCGGAAATTATTAAAACGACCATCGGAAATGCATATCCTGAGCCCCAGGATCTTGAAACAATAGAAGTCAAAGGCAGGGACCTTGCATCCGGAATTCCCAAGATTTTGGCCATCGATTCGGAAGAGATTCGGGTGGCGATTTCAGAACAGATCGATGCCATAGTAGAAACCGTCAAAATAGCATTGGAACAAACACCACCTGAATTGGCTGCCGATATTGTCGATAGAGGAATTGTATTGACAGGTGGTGGTGCACTATTGAAGAATTTGGACAAGCTTCTCAGGGAGGAAACCAGTCTTCCTATAACGATAACCGAGGATCCATTACTTACAGTGGCACTTGGCTCTGGTGCAGCTCTCGATAGCATTGAAATCCTCAAGCAAGTTGTAATCCCGTAGATACATGTTTTCGAAAAAGATGGTAATGATTATTGGCGTGATCGTTCTGATTGCTGTCAACATCATACTCCTTTCTGTTTTCAATCGCCGTTATATTTCTTATTATAGACCCGGACGGATCGCTATTTCTTTAATCGCCCCTTTTCAGAAGGCTTCCACCAGTTCTATCCGTTTTGTAAGAGATATTTGGCGACATTATTTCTTTGTGGTTAATGTTGCGAAAGAGAATGATAATTATCAAAAAGCGTTAAACAAAGCTTTTGAAAACAACATCCAGCTCAAAGAATTTAAGCTTTCCAATTCCCGTCTTCGAAATTTGCTGAATTTTGAGAAGACGATAACAGATCGTGTCCTTTCAGCCGAAGTTATCGGCAAGGATCCTTCCCCCTGGTTTAAAACCGTTCTTATCGATAAAGGTAAAAACGACGGGGTTGAAACAGGTATGGCTGTGGTGGTTCCCAAAGGAATCGCAGGGCAGGTCACAGATGTATCCGCCAATTATTCTAAAGTTTTGTTGATTATCGATCATAACAGCGCGGTGGACGCATTGGAACAAAATGACAGAGCGCGAGGCATCATCAAAGGTGGTAAAGCAGGACAATGCCTTTTTAAATATGTATTGCGAAAACATGATATTGAAATAGGTGATATCGTCGTTTCATCCGGGTTGGATGGTGTTTTTCCAAAGGGGCTTGCCGTAGGGTATGTCTCGGTTGTCGTCAAACCAAAATCCGGGATATTTCAGGAAGTGACCGTTATACCATATGTTGATTTTGAAAAACTTGAAGAGGTTCTGATTGTATTGAACCCCAAAAAAAAAGAATTTGAGCCGGAGCAATGACGTATTGCTTACACATCTTTATATGCCTTTGTCTGATCGTCATTCAGACGACAGTAATGCCCTATATCCCTTTATTTGAAAGATTCTATGATCTTTTAACCCCCTTTATTATTTATTTAAGTATCATCCGTTCCGTTCGTGAAAGCATGGTCATTATATTTATTTTTGGCTTTTTCATGGATATCATTTCCGGAGGGCCCTTCGGTCTCTATTTAACAGCCTATGTATGGCTTTTTATTAGTGTGCGATGGGCAATTACCTTTCTGCATGTGGGTGACAGCCTGCTTTTGCCAATTATTGTTGCTGCGGGGGTGTTAATGGAGAATTTAATATTCATTGGAACCAGTGCCATGTTTGAACAAGGTTCACGGATCTCTGAAGCAATGGTGAGCACGGTTATCGTGCAGGTTTTATGGGCCATATTAACCGGCCCGCTTTTTCTGATGTTCTTTAATTATTCACATCGGCAGTGGGATCGATGGTTCAAGGAAGATATTGGCTAAGAAAAATTAAAAGTGCCCATCCATAAATCTATATTGGGCACAAATTAAGTTTCCAATGCAGAAATCAACAAAAACATTTCGTTGAGGCACGCTTTGACCAAATATTTAAAAACTGCAGATCAGGATTGGTACAAACAACGACTGGCTAGAATAGCGTTTTGTGTTGCAGGAACCTTTTGTCTGATTTTTATACGTTTGTTTTACCTTCAGGTGATTAATGGTGAGGAGTTAAGGCGATTATCGGAAAACAATTGTATTCGCCTGCAAAGTACAGATCCATCCAGAGGAATGATTTTTGATCGTAATGGAATACGGTTGGTGGATAATCGACCGGCCTTCGATCTCAACATTGTGTTAAAAGATGCCAAACCGGTTGAGCAGACGGTTAAAAAATTGTCTAAATACATCAATGTTCCTGAATCTGAACTGATGTCAAAGATTGAAAACGACAAAACGGTTTCATCCTATAAACCGATACTTTTGAAAAAGGATATCGGGCGGGATGCTTTGGCTGCCATTGAGGTGCGAAAATTCGATCTTCCAGGGGTTGTTGTCGATGTAAAACCTCGCCGACACTACATAGAGCGACAGACGGCTGCTCATCTCATCGGGTATTTGAGCGAGATAAACGCCGATGAACTGAATTCTGGAGAATATCCAGGGTATACGGTTGGCGATTATATCGGTAAGTTTGGAATCGAAAAAATATTTGAGTCTTTCCTTCAGGGAAAAAGAGGGGGGCGTCAGGTTGAAGTCAATGTCATGGGACAGGTGGTTAGAAATTTAAAAACAGTCGACGCTCAGCCGGGACAGAACCTTTATCTGACCATAGATTTGCGTGTTCAGAAAAAGGCTGAGGCTCTATTAAAAGGTGTCGCCGGCGCCGTGGCGGCTATGGATCCTCAAACAGGCCAAATCCTTGCCTTGGCAAGTTCTCCTTCGTTTGACCAGAATATCTTTGTTGACGGCATGTCTCATGAGCAGTGGGATGCTCTGGTTTCTAACCCGTTAAGACCGCTTTCAAACAAGGTTATCCATGGTGAGTATCCTCCGGCATCCACCTTTAAAATCATTACCGCAATTGCGGCGCTCGAGGAAGGCGTTATCGATAAAAGTACGACCTTTTATTGTCCGGGATATTATAAATATGGTAATCGGGTTTACAGATGCTGGAAGCCTGCAGGCCACGACAGCGTCAATGTGATCAAAGCGCTGGCTGAATCCTGTGACGTCTATTTCTATCAAGTCGGCCAGAAACTGGGCATAGATCGCTTGTCAATGTACGCCATTGCTTCCGGTTTGGGATCGCCTACCGGGATCGATCTGGATCACGAAGCAGCGGGGCTCATTCCGACGGCAGAATGGAAAAAGCATCGTACCGGTGTTGCCTGGCAGGGGGGAGAAACTCTCTCAGTGGCGATTGGACAAGGCTTTGATCTTGCGACACCCTTACAGATGCTTGTTTTAACATCAGCAGTGGCAAATGGCGGAAAAATGTACAAGCCTTTAATACTCAAGTCTGTCTATTCACCGGAAGGATCGATTATTCTTGAAAGCAAAAAGCAGTTGGCCGGGAAGCTGCCTGTTGGTAAGGAAACATTGGAGATCATAAAAGAGGGCCTTTGGGATGTTGTTAACAATAAAAAAGGAACCGCATGGATTGCCCATGTTGAGGGTCTCGATATCAGTGGAAAAACAGGGACTGCCCAGGTGGTTGGGCGCAGCAAAGATCGCGGTTTCTCTGAAGAAGAATTGTCACAGCGGTTAAAATCACATGCATGGTTTGTTGCTTATGCGCCATCTGCTGATCCTAAAATAGCCGTTTCTGTCATTGTAGAGCATGGTGGTCATGGATCAAGCGCGGCGGCGCCCATCGCAAGGGAAGTCATTAAAACTTATTTCGGACAGGATGAAAACTCAAACCCCGACAACCTGAAAGTTGCCAGTCACTAGTACACAAAAAAGAACGTAATGGATTGCAACAAAAATGATTGATCGCAGATTTGTAAAACATTTTGACTGGGGCCTACTTGGGTTGACGTTTTTAATCATATTCTTGGGGCTTTTAACACTCTATAGTGCAGTCACATCATCAACGGCAGGGCCGCAAAAAATACTGTATTTTAAGCAATTGCTCTGGTATTGCATCGGACTGGCAGCAATGATTTTTTCTCTTTTCATTAATTACAAGTTGTTGGATCGATGGGCCCCTGTCATCTATGCAATGTGTATGTTCCTTTTATTATATGTATTGCTGTTCGGCAAACATGTGGCAGGGGCACAGCGCTGGATTATGATGGGGCCTTTTTCAATTCAACCGTCGGAACTTGCCAAAATCGCTGTCATCATCATTCTGGCAAGATATTATTCCAAACTTGCCAATATCGGAGGATTAAATTTACGTGAGCTGTTTACCCCCTTTGTATTGGCGATAATTCCTTTTTTTTTAATTGTTAAACAACCGGATTTGGGTACAGGCATGATTGTGCTTTTAATCGCCGGTTCAATGACAGTTTTTGTAAAAATTGAAAGACGTTCGCTTTTATGTATCATCACTTCGTGTACCATAGCAGTTCCTTTGGTTTGGTTTTTATTGAAAGGATATCAAAAGCGGCGGATATTGACATTTTTAGATCCGGACCGTGATCCACTGGGTGCAGGTTATCACGTTATACAATCCAAAATTGCCATCGGTTCGGGTATGATTTCCGGCAAGGGGTTTTTGAAAGGAACTCAAAACGCACTCGCCTTTTTACCTGAACAACACACGGATTTTATTTTTTCTGTTTTGGCCGAGGAATGGGGATTTATCGGTGCTTTCATACTTTTATGCCTGTTTTTGATTTTTATCATTTGGGGATTGAACATTGCGTATCGGTGCCGAGAGCCCTTTGGTACCATTATCGCTGTCGGGGTTACCGCAATGATCTTCTGGCAAGTATTTATCAATATCGCCATGACAATGGGGCTGATGCCGATTGTCGGCGTGACGCTGCCGTTTATCAGTTACGGGGGTTCATCGGTCATTACCACAATGATTTGTGTCGGCCTTTTGCTGAACATCAGCATGAGACGCTTCCTTGCTGAATAGCCACAAGATGTATCACAACCATGAATAATCCAAGTTAATTATCCGGAATAATAAACATTTTTTATTTTTAAGTTCGGGGGAGAGTATGATAAAAACAAAAAATCCTGACACTATAACCATGTTGCTTGGACCGGGCACCACCATCGAAGGGACCGTTGAGTTTAAAAATACGGTTCGGCTGGAGGGGAATGTTGTTGGAAAAATTAATAGCACCGACGGTAAACTGATCATCGGAGAGACGGCTGTTGTTAATGGGGAGATCATGGTTAACGTTGCCATCATAATGGGCAGGGTAAACGGTAAGATCAATGCCGGAAAAAGAGTTGAAGTTTATCCGCCGGGGCGTATTGAAGGAGACATTCAGTCTCCGGAGGTTCTCATTAAATCCGGAGTCATATTTAATGGAAATTGTTCCATGAAAGTGTGAACAATTTTATTGTAACGGAAACAGGTTATATGAAAAACTTTCTTTCCCCCTAAAAGCCTGACGAAAATAAAAAAAAACCTTTGACAACAGTTATGGCTGATGTTATAGACCGCCGAGTTAAAAGCGTAAGTGGACAAAATTCTATTTAAAAAATTCATTTAAAAAAAATTAGATTGCAGGTTTCAGCGATGGAGGATCTTTATATGAAAATTTCCGGTTTAAACCTGAAAAGCTATATCATTTTCATTCTGTTTCTATCCCTATCTTTGGTGTCGTTTGCAGGGGTTGCTTTTGGTGCTTCAATATCGGTTATTCCAGATATGTCGCTGTTTGTTCAAATCGCCAATTTTCTCATTATCATATGGGTACTCAACATCATTTTATACCGGCCGATTCGAAAAATACTCATTCAGAGAAAGGAAAAAATTACAAGTCTTGAGCAGAATGTCGAAAAGCTGAATGAAGACGCAGCGGGTAAAGATGAGGCATTTCTTTCAGGTATAAAAGATGCCAGGGCCAGGGGATCAAATGAAAAAGAAGTCTTGTTAAAAGAGGGGGCTGAGGAAGAAAAAAAGATTATAGAACAAATTAATCAAAAGGCTCAGGCAAATCTTGCGGAAGTTCGCGAAAAGATCGCAAAGGATGTACAGAGTGTTCGAGCATCTCTAAACAAGGAGATTGATACGTTTGCAAGTGCCATTAGTGAAAAAATTTTGGGGAGGGCTGTTTAATGGACCTGAATTGTAAAAAATGGCCTAAAAATAACCTAAAGCGACTGATCTTTAAAAAAGGATCGATCATGATGGTTATAATGACGATGCTTTTCTTCTGTTTTCTCGGAGTGGCCCTGGCCTCGTCGGAAGGTGAGAGCAAGTCAAAAGGATGGGTGAAGACGGACACCTACAAGGTAATGAATTTTGGAGTTTTGGCAATCGGTCTTTTCCTTCTTATGCGAAAGCCGGTATCCCAGGCACTAAATTCAAGAATCAGCGGGATCAAAGAACAACTCAGCGAACTTGAAGAAAAGAAACAAGCGGCTGAGAAACAGCTGGCGGAATACACCGAAAAATTTTCCAGGTTGGAACAGGAGACTGAAAAACTCATCGAAGATTATATCCGGCAGGGGAATGAGGCCAAAGCCAGAATCATCGATGAAGCGAAAAAAGCCGCTGAAAAATTGGAAGAGCAAGCCCGTCGCAACATCGATCATGAATTCAAACAGGCCAAATTAGAGCTTCAGCAAGAGATACTGGAAAAGGCGCTGCAAAAATCAGAAGAAATCCTAAAAAATAAAATTACGGCCAAAGACCAGGAAAAGCTGGTGGATGAATATTTAGATAAGGTGGTGGCATAGTGAAAAATTTAACCATAGCACGGCGATATGCCAAGGCACTTTTGATTGTCGGTAAAGAGGACGGTCAAGCTGAAACCTACGGGGATGAACTTGATGGATTTGCCAAACTGATGGCCAAAGAAAAAGAGCTTGAACAGGCGATTACAAATCCCCTTTATGGTGCTTCTGGTCGTAAAAAAGTTCTAGAGACAGTTGTTGATAAAGTGGGTGTCTCCAAAATCGTTGCATCTTTTCTGCTGTTGTTGTTTGACAAAGGGCGTTTCGATTTTTTAAGTGTTATCAATGATTTTTATCAGAAACTGGCAGACGAGCTCAAAGGTGTTTTACGGGCCAGTTTGGTCTCGGCTTCAGAACTGCCATCCGAGACCGTTGAAAAGATCCGTACAACTCTGTCGAAAAGGACAGGTAAAGATATTATCCTGCAAGTGGAACAGGATCCCAGCCTTATCGGGGGGATTGTTTCAAGAATAGGAGATCTGGTTCTGGACGGTAGTATCAAATCACAATTACTCAACATGAGAGAATCATTAAAAAGGGGCGAGAGCATATAATGGAATTAAGAGCTGAAGAAATAAGTCAGATCATAAAAGAGCAGATTACGGATTACGACAAGAAAATAGAATTGAGTGAAACCGGGACGGTCTTGTCGGTGGGTGACGGTATCGCCAGGGTATACGGCCTGGAGAAAGTCATGGCACTGGAACTTGTTGAATTTCCAGGCGGCATTCTCGGTCTTGTGCTGAACCTCGAAGAAGATAATGTGGGTGTCGCCATCATGGGCGAGGACATTCACATCAAAGAGGGAGATATTGTCAAACGGACGCGCAGAATCGCCCAGGTTCCGGTGGGTGAAGCCGTGCTGGGCAGAGTGGTTTCGGCGGTTGGCGAACCCTTGGACGGTAAAGGACCTATCGAGGCCAAAGAGTCCAGAAGGGTAGAGATGGTGGCACCAGGGGTTATTGCCCGTAAAAGCGTGCATGAACCGTGTTATACCGGTCTAAAGGCCATTGATGCCATGACCCCCGTTGGACGCGGGCAGCGCGAACTGATTATCGGTGACCGCCAGATCGGTAAAACCGCTGTGGCCGTGGACGCCATTCTCGCCCAGAAAGATACAGACATTTACTGTATTTATGTGGCGTGTGGTCAGAAAAAATCGACGGTGGCTCAGGTCCATGCGATTCTGGAAAAACACGGCGCCATGGAATATACCACCATTGTTGCCGCTTGCGCCAGTGATCCGGCCACGTTGCAGTATGTCGCTCCCTATGCCGGTTGCGCCATGGGCGAATATTTCCGGGACAAAAACATGCATGCCCTGATCATCTATGACGATCTTGTCCAAACAGGCTGTAGCCTATCGCCAGGTTTCTCTTCTTTTAAGACGCCCGCCGGGACGCGAGGCGTATCCGGGCGATATTTTCTACAATCACTCTCGCCTGCTCGAACGGTCCGCCAAGCTGAACGATGAACTTGGGGCCGGCTCCTTGACCGCACTTCCGATTATTGAAACCCAGGCCGGTGACGTTTCCGCCTATATTCCCACCAATGTTATTTCCATTACCGACGGACAGATATATCTTGAGCCTGCCCTGTTTTTTGCCGGTGTTCGACCGGCGATCAATGTAGGACTGTCTGTTTCCCGTGTCGGCGGCGCTGCACAGGTGAAAGCCATGAAACAGGTGGCCGGTACGTTGCGGCTCGATATGGCCCAATACCGAGAGCTTGAAGCGTTTGCCGCTTTTGGAAGCGATCTCGACAAGGCCACACAGCAGCAGTTGACCCGTGGTGAACGGTTGGTGGAAATTTTAAAACAGCCCCAGTATCAGCCGCTGTCCATGGAAAAACAGGTGTCGATCCTGTTTGCCGGAACCAAAGGCTTTCTTGATAAATATCCGGTTGATGTGCTTGCCAAATATGAGGCAGGACTTTATTCGTTTCTTGAAGACAGATATCCTCAGATATTAGAAGGACTTAGAGAACAATTTGAGTTTACGGAAGATATCGACAAACAGATGACCGAGGCTTTGACGGCGTATGATGCGGAATTCCAGGACACAATCAAATAAATAGCTTTGGGGTTATGTGTCGGATGTTCGAATGACAGCGTGAGTTAATAACCTCAAACAGAAAGATGCGATAAGGGCTAAAGTCTATGGCGACATTAAAAGATATTCAAATAAAGATAGGTGCGGTTAAAAAGACCCAGCAGATTACAAAGGCCATGAACATGGTTGCGGCTTCAAGGTTGCGCGGTGCTCAGGCCAGCATGGAAGGTTTCCGACCCTACTCCGGTAAATTTGCTGAAGTTTTGGGAAGCCTTGCCGAAAAGGCCGGAGAGGAGACAAACCCTTTGCTGGAGACCCGTGAGGAAGTGGAAAAAGTACACATTGTTTTGTGTACCTCTGACCGCGGTCTATGCGCTGGTTTCAACGCCAACCTGATATCAAAGGCCGAGGCGTTCAAAAAAGAAAAGGAAGCGCAGGGTATCGACGTCGTATTTACCAATTTCGGGAAAAAAGGTCGCGATTGGTGCCGGAAAAATAAAATTGAAATGGTCGACGAATATTTGGGAGTCGTCGGAGCCAGGTTCGGATTTAATGTGGCAGCCAGTGCCGGACAGAAGTTGATCGACGGTTTTTTGGATAAAACCTATGATGAAGTCTACATTGTTTATGCTGAATTTGTGAGTATGGCAAGGCAATTACCGGTACTCAAACAGATGCTTCCGATACTGCCCATAGCGTCCGCCGAACAAGAGTTTGACAAAGAAGAAACACCGTATCTTGCAGAACATATTTGTGAGCCTTCATCCCAGGAACTGCTGGGCGAATTGCTGCCAAAGAACGTTTATGTTCAGTTATACAGCGCATTGCTGGAAACATCCACCAGCGAGCATGCCGCCCGGATGGCAGCGATGGACAATGCCACCAAAGCCTGTAACGATATGATTGAAAACCTCACTCTGTTATATAATAAGGCACGACAGGCGGCTATTACGGCGGAGCTGATGGATATCGTCGGTGGTGCCGAGGCGCTTAAGGGCTAAATAGAAAAATATAATACCGCATTTTAATAGGAGGTCTATAGATGGGAGAAAATATAGGAAAGATTACGCAGGTTATGGGGCCTGTTGTCGACGTGGAGTTTGAGCAGGGGAATCTGCCGACGATTTATACGGCACTGGCGATTACGAACCCTGCCATCAACGATGAGCCGGACAATCTGGTCGTGGAGGTTGCACAGCATCTGGGTGACAATGTGGTTCGAACCATCGCCATGGACGTTACCGACGGTCTGGTTCGGGGGCAAAAAGTCAAGGATACCGGCAATGACATCATGATGCCGGTGGGTGAAGCCGGGCTCGGACGGGTTCTTAACGTCGTGGGACGACCGGTGGACGGACTTGGCCCGGTGAGCCAGGAAAAAATGATGCCGATTCATCGTGAAGCACCGAAATTTACCGAGCAGGACGTATCGGTCCGTGTTCTTGAGACCGGTGTTAAGGTTATCGATCTGCTGGTACCGTTTCCCCGGGGTGGAAAAATGGGGATGTTCGGCGGTGCCGGTGTCGGCAAAACCGTTATCATGATGGAAATGGTCCATAATATTGCCATGCAGCACGGTGGTATTTCCGTGTTTGCCGGAGTGGGTGAGCGGACCCGTGAAGGCAATGACCTTTACCACGAAATGAAGGATTCCGGGGTTCTTCCAAAGGCGGCCTTGATTTACGGTCAGATGACGGAACCGCCCGGAGCCAGGGCCCGTGTTGCCCTTTCAGCGTTGACGGCTGCGGAGTATTTCCGTGATGAAGAAGGCCAGGATGTTCTGATCTTTATCGATAATATTTTCCGTTTTACTCAGGCGGGATCGGAAGTTTCAGCCCTCTTGGGTCGAATGCCTTCGGCTGTGGGGTATCAACCGACACTGGCCGTTGACCTTGGCGAATTGCAGGAGCGGATTACATCCACAGACAAAGGCTCGATCACGGCGGTTCAGTGTGTGTACGTGCCTGCGGACGACCTGACAGACCCTGCGCCGGCAACAACATTTGCCCATCTTGACGGGACGGTGGTTTTGTCACGCCAGATCGTTGAGCTCGGGATTTATCCTGCGGTTGATCCGCTGGATTCGACTTCCAGAATTTTAGATGCTGCTTATATCGGGGATGAACATTATCAGGTTGCTCGAGAAGTACAGATGATCCTTCAGAAATATAAAGAACTGCAGGATATTATCGCAATTTTGGGTATGGAAGAATTGTCCGACGAGGATAAAATTACCGTGGGTAGAGCACGTAAAATCCAGCGATTTTTGTCCCAGCCGTTCCACGTTGCCGAAGCCTTTACGGGAAAAAGTGGCAGCTATGTAAAGATTGAAGACACCGTTCGGGCTTTCAAGGAGATTTGTGAAGGCAAACATGACGATATTCCGGAGCAGGCATTTTACATGGTAGGGGGCATTGAAGAGGTGGTGGAAAGAGCCCAAAAAATGGCTGAAGCCGCATAAAAAGCAAAGAGAATATAAGGTTATAACATGGCTGAAAATATTAGATTAGAAGTTGTTACCCCTGAAACGTATGTCGTTGACGAGGAAGTCCAGATTGTGGTGGCGCCCGGCAGTCTCGGCGAATTTGGTGTGCTTATCGGCCATACGCCTTTCTTGACAACCTTGAAAACAGGAGAGATGCACTTTACAGATGCCAGCGGGACTCAAAGATACGTTTTTATCAGTGGTGGGTTTGCAGAGGCACTGCCTGACAAAGTGACTGTATTGGCGGAATCTGCTGAAAGGCGAAAGGATATCGACGTTGACCGTGCCAAAGCCGCTATGGAGCGCGCCCAGGAACGTTTGGCCCAGAGCCAGGCTGAAGATATTGATTTTAATAGGGCCAAAGCGGCTCTGGAAAGAGCCCTGTACCGTATAAGGCTCGTCGAAATCTCTAGATAAGCTTTTTATAGTATCGGGTATTGATTTTATAATATGACGTGATCCCCAAAAAGGGGGAGGCGAATTTCATTTTATTTAAAGGGCAGACCCATTATAAGGTTTGCCCTTTTTTTATTTATTGATATTATGAAAATCGACGTGAAACAATTAAAAAGGGGATGATATGATGGCAAATGCCAAAGGAGAAGTGGCCGTCATTATATTGGCTGCAGGTTTGGGGACCCGGATGAAATCGAGTAAAGCAAAAGTTCTGCACGAAATTCTCGGCAAACCCATGGTCATGTATGTGGTTGACACCGCCAAAAAAATAGCCGGAGACAATGTCATTCTTGTTATCGGTAATCAAGCGGAGAAAGTTCGTAAAGTTGTATCAGAACAGACAAACGTTCTTTTTGCCTTACAAGAAGAACAACTCGGAACAGGTCACGCTGTTTTGTGTGCAATTCCTCAAGTCCAAAGTCATGTTCGAGAAGTGGTTATTTTGTGCGGTGACGTGCCACTGCTTACTGAAAAGACGCTTAAAGGGCTTTTTGAAGATCATGTGAAAGCCGGGCGGGATATATCACTGTTGGCCGTAGAAATTGAGAATCCCAAAGGATATGGAAGAATTTTAATTAATGAAAACAAAAAGTTAACAGGGATTATAGAAGAGGCGGATGCTTCGGAAGAACAGAAGAGATTGAAAATCATTAATACGGGCATCTATTGTATAAAAAAAGAAATTTTATCCGATTCACTGAAAAAAATTACATCGGATAACGTTAAAGGTGAATTTTATCTAACGGATATTGTTGAAATCGGTTATCGAAATAAAAGCACTATGGGTGTATCGGTGGGCGATGATTGGAAGGAAACTGTGGGGGTCAATACCAAACAGGATCTGATGACAGCTGAGAACATTATGCGCGACAGGATGAGGATTATGTCTTGACTTTCATTTGGATAAAGGATTATAGTTTATCATACTTAATTATGAGGTGTAAGATTGGATAACGAATCTATTTTAAAACAATTTGAAGAAATTGAAAAGAAAGTTGAAAATCTGATCAACGTTTGCAAGTCGTTTGAAACGACGAAATTAGAACTTAGGAATAAAGTTGAGAGGTTAGAGGAAGAGCTTCGAGGTAAGGTTGAGGCGGAAAACAATTATGCACAAGAGAGAGCCTTGATTCGGTCAAAGATCGATGGTCTTTTGGGCAGGCTAGAAGATATGACAGAAGCTGATTAATGGCCGGAAGGGGCGGTTTGGGAAAGGTAACAAACGTATTCATTGGAACAACTTGTAACAATAGAGCTTTTTGGGCAACCTTATACATTTAAGGCACAATCAGATGTGAGCAATGCAAAAGAGGTTGCTGATCATCTGGTAAAAGAAGTGACCAAGATAGAAACCCAATATTCAAGCAAATCGTCTGTTAACAAGCTTGCGACTTTGATTCTTGCCGCGCTTAATATTGCCAATGAAAATATTAAACTAAAAAAGAGCCATTCAGATTTATTGATGGATATTTCTAAAAAATCGGCAAATCTGATACATTCGCTTGATGCGGCAGTTAATGAGTGAAGCTTATCAACAAATGAAGGTTAGAAATTTGTAACAGGTTGTTTTATTTACGTTTCCATCATTTTTGTTTGTATCGTCAGAGGGAAATACAGATATTTTTTCTAATTTCCCGAGACAAAATACGACCTTGAAGGTATTTGAGTTTTTAAGCACATGCGGCCCCTGCCGTGTTTGTGATTGGAAGATGTTCTTTGACCCAACATTTCATTTAAAGGGAGCCTTCTCTGATTTTGGTGTGCATGTTCTGCTTGCCCAGAAAAGCCTAAAGAAATTACAGGGCGCCCACCTATTTATTATGGATCAAAGACCTCCCAACACGGCATCGTGGCAGGGGTCCTGTTTAACTCAAATCTAAAAAAGAGCGGGTCATAAGAAATATCATCGACCTTATACAGCAGGCTATTTTTTTCCAGGTTTACTGATATACTGAAATATTACGTTCAGGAAAAATATTTAAAACCTTGCCTTTTTCCTCCAAAAAGTGTCATTCCTAATCCACCTCATAATAGGTTTTTCCAAAGACGTTGCGTATAGCAGGCAATTTCGTTTTTGATATTAAAACGATGTCTTTACAGGCTGTTGCCGTGGCGCTAAAAGCGTATCAATTCATTTGTGATGAAATCGAAAAACGTCGTGTGCATCAAGTATTTGATGTTTAGTATTTGGTGTTTTGCGTGAAATACATACGGGTATAACAAGCCTATTAAATCACCAAACACTAAACACCAAATATAAATAATTTCGGGGAGAAGGATAATGAATGAATATAATTTATTAATAGGCCTGATCGCATTTATTGTTGGTTTTGCAATTGCTTTTTGGGTCAAAGGATTAATTGTATCCCAGAAAGTTAAAGCCGCTGAAAAAGAAACTTCGCGAATATTAAAAGATGCCAAACTAAGATCAGAAACACTGATAAAAGAAGCCAAGCTGGATGTTAAAGACAGGCTTTTCAAAATGAAAAGCGAATTCGATGCTGAAACCAAAGACACTCGATCTGAATTAAAGAACAGAGAGAGAAGGTTGATGCAAAAAGAGGAAAATATCGATCGCAAAGTGGAACAGTTCGAACGTCGAGAACGAGAGATTTTGCGAAAAGAAAAAAAGGTCATTCAAAAAGAAGAAAAGATTGAGCGGAAAGAAAAACAGTATCAAGAACTCCTTGAGGAACAAAAGCGGCAGCTCGAAAAAATTTCGGGTTTAACAGCAGAACAGGCAAAAGAACTTCTCATCAGGGCAATGGAAAATGAAGCCCGCTATGAAGGTGCCAAAACGATAAAAAGGATAGAGAATGAAACAAAAGAAGCGGCGGATAAAAAAGCAGCAGAGATCATGGCCACTGCCATACAAAGGTACGCCGGTGATTTTGTTGCTGAGAGAACGGTCTCTGTGGTTGAGCTCCCAAACGATGAAATGAAAGGGAGAATTATCGGCAGAGAGGGTCGAAATATCCGCGCGCTTGAGGCGGCAACAGGGATCGATCTTATTATCGACGATACACCGGAGGCGGTTATTTTATCAGGTTTTAATCCGGTTCGGCGTGAAGTTGCCAGACTCTCTCTGATGCGGTTGATTGCGGACGGGCGAATTCATCCGGCACGTATCGAAGATGTTGTTAAAAAAGTAGGGAAAGAAGTGGATTTGACGATTAAAGAAGCGGGTGAACAGGCAGCATTTGATTTAGGTGTTCACGGTATCAATAACGAACTTATTAAATATATTGGACGGCTAAAATTTCGTACCAGTTATGCCCAGAATGTTTTGCAGCATTCGGTTGAGGTGGGTGTTTTATCTGGGATAATGGCGTCTGAATTGGGTCTTAATTCTAAACTGGCAAGACGTATGGGTTTGCTGCATGATATTGGCAAAGCAATTGATCACGAAGTTGAGGGGCAACATGCCATTATCGGTTCTAAGCTGGCCAAAAAATTTGGTGAAACACCGATGGTTGAGCATGCTATTGCTGCGCATCATGAAGATATACCACCGAGCTCCGTATATGATTTGTTGATCCAGGCTGGAGATGCATTGTCTGGGGCGAGGCCGGGGGCTCGTAAAGAACTACTTGAAAATTATATAAAAAGATTGGAAGATTTAGAGAACATAGCCAATTCATTTAAGGGCGTTGCAAACACTTATGCCATTCAAGCTGGAAGAGAGCTAAGGGTCATTGTCGAAAGCGGAATTATATCCGATGAAGAGGCAACCCTTCTCAGCAGAGATGTGGCCAAAAAAATAGAAGAGTCGTTAACATTCCCGGGTCAGATAAAGGTTACGGTTATTCGGGAGACCCGGGCTGTGGAGTATGCCAACAAATAAGAGGCCTTATGTTTAAAAATACAAATTCCAAGCCCCAAAAACCAAAACATTTAATCCAGAAATAGGCAAGAGAAAACAGGAAAGAGGATAAGGGAAACCACGGATGAACACGAATAAACACAAATATTTTGAAAAATAAGAAGGTAAGAAAGTGAAGAGCAAGAAGGTGAGAAGGTGGGAGGTTAAGAAGGTTGGCATGCTTTCGAGTCTCCGACCGTCTGATTTTCTAACCTTCTTAACTTCCTGTTTTCCGAAACCTTCTCATCTTCTAATTACATTTGCGTCCATTTGTGTTTATATCTTTTCTATTTTCTAAGAGGATTACCGTATGGCGAATTTACCTGAAATCCTTCAAGAAAGAGGGTTTATCGAACAGACCACCCATGAAAAGGAGCTAAAAGATTATCTCGAAGCAGGAAAAGCGAACTGTTATATTGGATTTGATCCCACTGCATCCAGTCTTCATGTTGGAAGCCTTGTCCCGATAATGTCACTTGCACATATGCAAAGACATGGGCATCGACCCATCGCCCTTGTGGGGGGAGGGACAGGTCTTGTGGGGGATCCAAGTGGAAAGACAGAAATGCGGAAGCTGTTGACAGCGGAAATGGTGGATAAAAATACCATCGGGATCAAAAAACAGCTTTCCCGATTTCTCGATTTTAAAGAGGATAAGGCTTTGATGGTAAACAATGCCGACTGGTTAACCAAACTGGAATATATTCCTTTTTTAAGAGATATTGGGCGACATTTTTCTGTTAATCGTATGATAAAAGCCGAAAGCTATAAAATCCGCCTTGAATCTGAAGAAGGCCTTAATTTCATTGAGTTTAATTATATGCTTTTGCAAGCATATGATTTTCTGGAACTCTTTGATCATTATGATTGTAGATTGCAGATGGGAGGTAGCGATCAGTGGGGAAATATCGTTGCCGGAATTGAACTGGTCAGAAAAGTTCGTCAAGAAACTGTATTCGGCATTACATTTCCTTTGATAACCACGAGTAGTGGTGCGAAGATGGGGAAAACGGCAGAGGGGGCTGTTTGGCTTGA
>CAVVZC010000028.1:117500-181237 GCA_963752565.1 uncultured delta proteobacterium
CGGCGGCCGTAACTATAACGGTCCTAAGGTAGCGAAATTCCTTGTCGGGTAAGTTCCGACCTGCACGAATGGCGTAACGACTTCCGCACTGTCTCAACCAGGGACTCAGTGAAATTGTATTGGCGGTGAAGATGCCGTCTACCCGCGAAAAGACGGAAAGACCCCGGCACCTTTACTACAGCTTGACATTGAATTTTGGAATAACATGTGTAGGATAGGTGGGAGGCTTTGAAATCGGAACGCCAGTTTCGGTGGAGCCACCCTTGAAATACCACCCTTGTTATTTTAGGGTTCTAACTTCGACCCGTTATCCGGGCGAAGGACAGTGTCTGGTGGGTAGTTTGACTGGGGCGGTCGCCTCCTAAAGAGTAACGGAGGCGCGCGAAGGTTCCCTCAGGCTGATTGGAAACCAGCCGTGGAGTGTAAAGGCATAAGGGAGCTTGACTGCGAGAGATACATCTCGAGCAGGTACGAAAGTAGGTCTTAGTGATCCGGCGGTTCCGTATGGAAGGGCCGTCGCTCAACGGATAAAAGGTACGCCGGGGATAACAGGCTTATCGCCCCCAAGAGTTCACATCGACGGGGCGGTTTGGCACCTCGATGTCGGCTCATCACATCCTGGGGCTGGAGCAGGTCCCAAGGGTTTGGCTGTTCGCCAATTAAAGTGGTACGTGAGCTGGGTTTAAAACGTCGTGAGACAGTTTGGTCCCTATCTTTCGTGGGCGTAGGATATTTGAGAGGAGCTGTTCCTAGTACGAGAGGACCGGAATGGACGAACCAATGGTGTTCCAGTTGTCGCGCCAGCGGCATTGCTGGGTAGCTAAGTTCGGAATGGATAACCGCTGAAAGCATCTAAGCGGGAAGCCAACCTCAAGATAAGATATCCCTTTCCCGTGGAAACACGGGAACTAAAGACCCCTTGAAGACTACAAGGTTGATAGGCCAGGTGTGTAAGTACAGCAATGTATTTAGCTTACTGGTACTAATCGGTCGTGAGGCTTGGCCACAAAATAATTGACACAATCTCTTTGAACATTTTGTTGTACTCATTCTCAAATTGTTATTGCACTGAATGCAAAACGTTTTTTCGGTGGCAATAGCAAAGAGGACACACCCGTTCCCATCCCGAACACGGAAGTTAAGCTCTTTAGCGCCGATGGTACTGCTCGGGAGACTGAGTGGGAGAGTAGGACGCTGCCGAAAATTTTTTATAACCCGGAATCATCATCTGATGGCTCCGGGTTTTTTTATGGGTTGAATCGCTTCATGGGTAATACTTTTTTTCAAAACGTGTAATCACGCCGGAGGCGGACAAGCCTCGTGGTTAAATGATCGTAAAGAAAGAACAGATTTCAATATAAAAACAATGGGTTCATATAGAATAAAATGCGATTTAATTTTGGAACTGTTTCGGCGTGTATCAGTTCATTCTAACAACCACTAAACCACTCAAACAGTACACGCTTTTTAAAAAAAGATTATCCATTCCATTTATGTAAGGACGTTTTAAAATAAAAACTCCCCGCCCCTCAATCTTTTTTCGGTTGGAAATTTCAGTATTAACAAAATATTGCCGATATTGTTTTAATAACAACCCATAATATTATATTTCTATTTAAAAGGTTCAATGTGTATACCCGAAGTTTAAAGACGAATATTGCTGTTCAACTGGTGGTGCTATTCTTGCTGGCAATGATTTTAACCGAATTTGTAATGATTATTCTTATGCAGAAGGCTCTTATCAGATCAGAAATTTCAAAAGGACATGCTTTATTATCAGGGATCAATCTTAATAATACAAAGTATTCTAATTCGAAAAATGTCATCGCACCCTCTAATTTTCAGGATGATTTTGCCAAAATGATCACTGAAACAGGATTTTCTTGTCTCCTAATTATGGATGAAAATCAAAACCGAGTTTATTCAGGTGGCAAAAGCTGTGATATACAAAACGAACTCGAAGCAATTACCCGACAGACAATTCGGTCCGGGATTAAAACCACCCGACTTTTTGGTTCAACTTGGTGGGGGGTGTGGAAGCAAGGGCAGGATATGATTATATCAGCACCTTTGATTCGAGAAGGAAGGGTTGTCGGAGGGAGCAGCGTAGCACTATCTCTTACAGGAGTATATGAGGTCTTGAAGCGGACACAATATGTCTTATTAATATATATACTTGTAAACACGGTTGTTTTTACCTTTATTGGTTTTTATCGAATGACGAGAATTTCTGTAAGACCTTTACAGAGACTGGTTAAAAGAGCCGAAGAATATCAAGATGATAATGAAATTTTTTTTCTGTCCGAGAGTGAGGACAACGAGTTCAACAAGCTCTCCAAAGCATTGAATAGAATGCTTGGGCACATCGCTGAGGATAAAGAAAAACTCCAGACCGCCGTAGCATCTTTAGAGAAGGCAAATATTGATTTGAAACAGGCTCAAAAAGATATCATCCGGGCGGAAAAATTGGCATCTGTCGGCAGACTATCTGCAGGAATCGCTCATGAAATTGGAAATCCAATTGGTATTATAAAGGGTTATCTTGAACTGCTTAAAGGAAATGACATTTCAAATAATGACAGAGAAGAATTTCTTCAGCGCACTGAAGCCGAGTTAAAACGAATCGATACGATTATCCGTCAACTTCTTGACTTCTCCAGGCCCTCGAGCGAGGATGTGAAAACTGTTTCTGTTCACGCAATCATCGAAGATACCATAGGTGCATCTCGGTTTCATCCTTTAATGTCCGATATAGATTTGGACTTAAGATTATTTGCGGAAAATGATGGGGTTATTGCAGATTCGAATCAGTTAAGGCAGGTTTTTTTGAATCTGATTATCAATGCCGCAGATGCCATTTTATCGTCAAAGCATCTTTCAAAGGGAAGAATATCCATTACAAGCGATGTCCAAAAAAACATCCGGGAGGATTCAACTGAAGGCATGAATGTTTTGAGAATAGACTATATTGATAATGGTATCGGAATTCCAAAAACAGATCTTGGAAATATTTTCGATCCTTTTTTTACCACCAAAGCATACGGAAAAGGCACCGGTCTGGGACTTTCAGTCTGCTTTATGATTGTTGAGGGGATGGGAGGTAAGATTGAAGCCAGCAGTCAAGAAGGCCAAGGCACAAAAATAACCGTATATCTGCCGCTTCATTTTGGTGAGGATTTAGACAATGGATAAAAAAATATCAAAGGATAACGTATTTTCCCAAAAACGTCTGCTCATTATAGATGATGAAGAAAATATGCGTCATATGTTGTCTTCGATGCTTAAGAAGTCCGGCTACCGCGTTTATACGGCATCCGATGGTTCAGAGGCTTTGGGTATGGTTGATCAGACATTATACGATTTCATTCTTTGTGATCTTAAAATGCCGAATATGAGTGGAATGGAGTTTTTTGAAGCTGCACGGGATAAGCTGTGGGCCAGCACTGTCATTATGATGTCAGCATATGGCAGCATCGATACAGCCGTTGAAGCCATGAAGAAGGGCGCATATGATTTCATATCCAAACCATTTAAGTTAGATGAGGTTCTTCTTACCCTTAAAAAAGCAGAAGAGCGCGAGAGTTTAAAAAGAGAGAATCGCTGGTTAAAAGAACGCATTAAAAAGATTCAAGATGATTATCACTTTGGGAATATGGTTGCAAAAAGCAAGGGCATGGAGGCTGTATTCAAGATTGCCGAAAAAGTCGCACAGTACGATACCACGGTATTGATTTGTGGCGCAAGCGGAACCGGGAAGGAATTGATCGCACAAGGTATCCATTTTGCAGGAAAAAGGGCGAAAAATCCGCTGGTTCCTGTCAACTGTGGCGGTATACCTGAAAATTTATTGGAAAGCGAGCTTTTTGGATATAAAAGGGGCGCTTTTACAGGTGCGGACACCGATAGAAAGGGACTTTTCGAAGAAGCAGACCGAGGAACAATTTTCTTAGATGAAATCGGGGAGTTACCCCTATCTTTGCAGGTGAAACTCCTGCGGGTATTGCAAGAAAATGAAATCAGACCCGTGGGAAATTCAAAGACAAAAAAAATAGATGTTCGTGTCATTGCTGCGACGTCTAAAAATCTTGAGGATGAAGCAAAAAATGGTACATTTCGGGAAGATCTTTTTTTCCGGCTGAATGTGATGCCGATTCAGTTGCCCCCGCTTAAGGATCGGCCTGAAGATATACCTATTTTAAGTCAACATTTTATAGACCGATTCAATATCAGCCTCGAAAAGAACATAAAAGGGATAACACCCGCAGCCATGTCTATTCTGCTCAAATACCACTGGCCAGGAAACGTCAGGGAGCTTGAAAATGTTATCGAGAGGGCTGCGGTGCTTGCCGAAGAAACGATTCTTGTGCCGGAAAACTTTCCTCTTGATTTGGGTGAGAGTTCAGAGAGAGAAAAGGTGGAAGATTTTTTCGACGGGTACTCTCTAAAGGCTGCCCAGAAAATACTGGAAAAAAGACTCATTATAAAGGCACTTCAGGCAACAAACGGCAACCGGACGAAAGCCGCCAGGATTCTTGAAATCAGTCATCCTTCTCTTTTGAGTAAGATTAAAACATATAACATTAACCTTTAGATAGTTTCCATCCAGAAATGGCCCTTTTCCGCAATCTCTGCGTCAACCTGCGGAATTACTTGTGCGGCGTACCACTTGTACGCCTCCGCATAATTCCTTGGTTTCCTTGACCTTGCGAAAAATTGCTCATTTCTGCATTGGAAACTTGTGTTAAAATGTAGTACCATAATAGAAGCAGGAGGATAAAATTGAACGACCTTAATGCGATTCAACACATCCTCAATGATATTTACGGTACAAAGACCGGAAATCTGGCTTTTGAGAAGATTGCTGCTTTAATCGAAAGATTCCCGGTTAAAAAAGGGCCGGCGGAAGGCTATTTTTCCGAGGAGGATGTATTTTTGATAACCTATGGCGACACCTTAAATAAAAAGGGGGAGCTTCCTCTAAAGACACTCTATCAATTTGCTGTGAGTCAATTTAAAAATGTGTTTTCAACAATACATATCCTCCCGTTTTGCCCATTTTCTTCAGATGATGGATTTTCGGTTATCGATTTTTTTGCGGTGAATCCCGAACTTGGTGATTGGAAGGATATTCGCCGGTTAGGTAGTGAGTTTCAGTTGATGTTTGATCTCGTGCTCAATCACGTTTCAGCAAAGAGCATGTGGTTTCAAAACTATATAAAAGAGAAGGCATACTATAAGGAGTTCGCCATTGAGGTCGATCCTTCAATCGATCTGTCTATGGTGACAAGACCTCGATCCTTACCACTTTTAACCCGATTCAAAAAAACTTCCGATGAGGTCGTGCACGTTTGGACGACATTCAGTTCCGATCAGATCGATCTGAATTACAAGAGCTTGCATGTTCTCGAAAAGATGATAGAAACCCTTCTTTTTTATGCGGAACAAGGGGCAACCTCCATCCGTCTTGATGCGATTGCATATCTTTGGAAGGAAATTGGAACGACATGTATTCATCTGAAACAGACACATCAGCTGGTTCAACTTTTTCGGAAAATATTGGACGTTGTTGCGCCGGACGTCCTGCTGATTACCGAGACCAATGTACCTCATCGTGAGAATATGAGTTATTTTGGCGATGGACGAAATGAAGCACAAATGATTTATAATTTCACTTTGCCACCCTTGCTTTTTTATTCTTTTGTTCGGGAGGATTCAACGGTGCTGTCCGAATGGGCCAAATGTTTACGGGTAAATTCTTCCCATAATACGTTTTTCAATTTTACGGCTTCTCATGATGGAATCGGCGTGCGCCCTCTGGAAGGGATTTTGCCCCGGCCTGAAATTGACAGGCTCATTGATATCGTAAAGGAAAACGGCGGGAGCGTTTCTTATAAAAGAAACCCGGATGGTTCCCAGAGTCCGTATGAGTTGAATATAACTTATGTGGATGCCCTGTTAAATCCCGAGAGCAAAATAGATCTTTGGCATATACCAAAGTTTTTGGCTTCCCAGGCCATCCAGTTCGTCTTGCCGGGGGTCCCTGCTTCATATATTCACAGTGTCCTCGGCTCACGGAACTGGAAAATGGGTTTACGCCAGACCCAAAGAGCAAGAACCATCAATCGGGAAAAGCTACAGGTTGATGAGGTGTTATCACAACTAAAAGATCCTGAAACATTTCGCTCCAGGATCTTTTATAATTATATTAAAATGATGAAAACCAGAAAAAAGCAATCTGCTTTTCATCCAAATGCGGATTTTGAAATACTGGAAATCGATCCAAAAGCGTTTGTTATCGCAAGGTATGCTAAGGATCAAATCATATATGCCGTCACCAATATTTCATCCAAAAGGATTGTGATTTCATTATCGGGTGCAAGGGCTCCTCTTTGGATGAATGACCTGATTACCGGTGTGAATTTCCGTACAGATGCATTAAAATTGAATCCCTATCAATATTTATGGCTTAGCACAATGGATAGATAAAAGGATTTTATAGAGATTAACTCAAGTTTCGCACCCGAATATTGCGAAAGAGCCTTTGATGTAGAGGCCGAAATAAATTTTAACGGTAAAATATTTTTTTGGAGCAATAAAGCACGGCAAAAAATTTTCCGACCAGCACCGTTTTACTGAAGTTGCTGAAAATTAAGGGTGCGATAATCTAATTGAAGGCTCATTGACCGTTAATCTTGTCCCTTAACTTCCCTGAACACTTGAATGTGACAACTTTGCGTTCTTTTAGTATCAAGTCGGCGCCTGTCGCAGGGTTTCGACCTCTCCGCTGTTGTTTTTGCTTGACACAAAATTTGCCGAATCCTGAAATCAGTACATCTTCACTTTTTTCCAGTGTACTTTTCATGATTTCCAACAAAGTTTCAATGATTTCCACAGATTTTTTTTTGGTAAAACCCAGTTCGTGTACACTTGTAACGATATCATTTTTTGTTAACGCCATGGCACCTCCTAAACGAATAATTTCTTTTTAGATCTTTATTAACGTTAATCCTTATTTTGACTCGAGTTATCTCTGTTAATAAGGTCAAGGTCTTCGATTTTTTCCATTGTTTTAGTGATATTCGACATAATGTTATCGATTTCAGCCTTCAGCTTCTCATCATCCGGATCATTCATTCAGTTTCCTCCTCATGTTTGGTCCATTATATCGGTATGATAAAACAGATCCATTTGTCAAGATGGTTACACTAAAAACTTTATGTTATTATAAAATTTTATGCTTTGATGATGAATAGAACATCCATATCTAACAACACTATCTTTGTTGGAGCAATTCTTCGGCGATATTGAAATGGTTCCCAATATCATTTCGTAAATCCAGTCGATTTCCTTCAGGATTTTCACGGGGTATGACTCTTATTTTACCATTTTCAAAAGCTGTCAATACTTTTCTGCGCAGCTGCTCAGCCAATCGTGCTCTACTTTCTCCGGTTTTAACGGTTCCATTAACATTACAATATACGACCCTGCTGCCATCTGACTTGAAAAGCTTCTCTTCTTCTGAATATGTCATGGCAGATGGAATCACCTGTATCTTTTTTTTCTTCAAATAGCCAAAATCAATATGGACCGGTTCTCCTTTTGTACAGGAACCTGGATACCCTTTTTGGTTTTGGGGGCCGCCAGACCCTGTAACCAGAGCCGTGCAGATGGATATTTGTTCTGATCGAACTTCCGGCGCCACTTCATTCAAATTGCCTTCAACTGTAGCTTTAATCAGTGCCCCCAGGTTCCTTATCCTGCGAACAATCGGTTGCCATTCGGGTTCCGGAGGTCGAATGTTTATTTCACAGACTCGAATTCTAGTTGGCACCATATTGTCGTCAAAAGTCAAAAAACAGCCAGGATACACCAGACATGGTCGTAACATATTTTTTTCTTTCAAGGCTTTTATCAGGGGCTTTACAATATTTTCGGCTGTCATTTCGAAAAGATCGGGTGTTTCCATGGGATGGGGCGATATACTGCCCATTCCACCGGTAATTGGATTGTCTTTACTGGCAGGACCTGGAAATCGCTCCGGATAATCCATGGATGTGGGAAGAATTTGAAAATTTCCGTTTTTGTCAATCAAAATGTTAAACGATATTTCCACCCCTGACATCCTCGATTCGATAAGGAGCGGCCATTTTGATTTTTTCCCGAATTGTCGTTTATAATTTTTTCCATAATTTTTGATTAGTGTGTCGTATACTTCTTTGATTTCCCAGGCGTTTAAAATAATACGGGCGCCTTTACCTCCGGCGCTGTAAGGATATTTCAGGACTGCGCCGCCGAATTCGTCGATGAGTATAAGGCATGTTTTTAAAACTTTTTCGTAATTTCGGGCGTCGACTTCATGCCATTGGTCTGCTACAGGAATGCCATATTGGCGACACAGATATTTACAGGCGATTTTGTCACCCTCAATAAATGCACTTTTTCGATTAAAGCCGATGATTCGATTGAGCAAACCGGCTTTTTCAAGTTCATCAACCAGACCACCGAGCAGCAAATCTTCCGGCATCGGCATTACACAGTCGATGGATCCATTCTTTAGGGCTTTGATAATCGCGGCGGCGTACCCTTCTTTGGAGTTGTCCGCTGTTGGAATGAAATTCACCGGCCATTTCATGGACACTGCAAATGGCTGCATGGCCGGCATCCCTCGAATAACCACTCCCTGAAAATCATCCTGATAATTTTCGCTTGTGGCTGTAGAGGTAACCAAAGCACTGAGAAGGGTCCTTCCGTCGGTTCCTGCAAATCCAATTTTATAACTCACAATATCTCCTTTTGTTTTGGACAAAAAGTATTTTGCCGGAACATAAACGCCGGTTGCACAATAATACGAATTGGGTTATAGCGATTTGAAGAAATACCTAATTGTAAAGGCAAGAAATAAAAAGGATTTCCAGAATAAATGACGAAAACCCCTCAAAAGGTGGAGCCGACGGGCGGATTCGAACCGCCTACCTGCTGATTACGAATCAGCTGCTCTACCAACTGAGCTACGCCGGCACAATTAGAAGATAACTACTTTGTTTATGAATCAAAATCAAGAAAAAATATCACTAAAATACCTTTTTGATACGAGTCCTTACAAGGATTATGATGTTATTTGCACAGGGCTCTCCAATTCAGAAAAAGCATATTTTATGAACCGCTTGTATATGAAACACAGGGTACCGGTTGTTGTCATTACCCCTTCAACCAAAGAAGCGGAAATATGTTTAGAAGATCTTGATTTTTTTACAGAAAACCCCCGTCCCCCCCTGATTTATTTCCCGCCGTATAATATTACACCGTTTAAATATCTCTCATATCACAACGAAACAGCAGCCAAACGGATCAGGTCACTTTACCAGCTCATTGTTGGTGATGTGCCGCCCATGGTGGTGACGACCATATCGGCGCTGATGCAGAGAATTTTACCCAAACAGGAACTCTGTGACTATGCAGAACTAATTATGGCGGAGGAAGATATCGATCGGGATCGGTTGGCAGACAAGCTTATATCCAGTGGTTATGAACGATCATCGATGGTTGAAGAGCCTGGAGATTTCAGTATAAGAGGAGGTATTTTTGACATTTTTTCGCCGCTCTATTCCGATCCGATCCGAATTGAACTCTTTGGTGATACGGTTGAGTCAATTCGATTATTTTCAGCAGTCACCCAACGAACGATCAAAAACATTTCAGAAGCCGTCATTCTGCCAGCTAGGGAAACAATTATCAAATCAGCCCGCCTAACTCAGGTCATCAATCGAATAAGAAAACAGTCATCCAAACTGGATATCGCCGTAACCAGGGTAAGAGACTTGATCCATCGAATCAGAAAAGATGGTGTTTTCCCTGGAATTGAAAGTTTGATTCCTCTGATTTATCCAAATCTGGATTCTTTTTTCGACTATGTTCCGAAAAATACATTTTTTATTTTGGTTGAGCCTGCTGAACTGGAAAATATTGCAGACCATACGCTGCTGCAGGCATCAAAAAGTTTTGATGCTGCGCAAAAAGAATCACGGCTTTGTGTTGAACCTGAGCGTCTTTATCTAACCTGGCAGGAGACTAAAGCGTTATTTGAGCAAAAAATGAGGCTTTCCGTGAAAAAGCTCCATGTATCAAGGGAAGCCACGTCTGACAGACCGCCTTTAAAGCAATTTCATTATTCAGTGAAAGAGAATATGGACATCAGCCTGGAGCTTGGACGTCGCCGGGAAAAAGACCTTTTTTCTCCACTGGCAAACTGGATCAATCATCAAAGGCTATCCGGATTTGAGACACTTATGGTTTGCCATACTCGGACACAGTCCAAGAGACTGGTGTCACTATTGGTCCCATATGGTATTCATCTCAAAAGTATTGAAAGATTCGATGATATTAAACAAAGCAAAGGGCAAGCATTCGTCTGCCTGGGTCGGATTTCTTCGGGATTTGTATGGCCGGCTGAATCTTTGGCGATCATCACAGAGGATGAAATATTTGGATTAAAGCGCCGGCCCAAAATAAAACCAGAGCAGCAAATTCGAACCCAACTTTTTGCATTCGAAGATTTAAAAAAAGGCGATCTTGTTGTTCACCTCGATCACGGAATAGGACAATATGAGGGTCTGGTTGAATTGACATTGAATGGATCGAGCAATGATTTCCTCCTTATTGTTTATAAAGATGACGATAAACTATATTTGCCTGTGGATCGTATGGGTATGGTTCAAAAATACATGGGCGTGGACGGCGTCGAACCGCTTCTCGATAAGATGGGCGGTAAATCATGGGAACGGGTTAAGGAAAGGGTAAAAAGATCGACAGAAAAAATTGCCGGAGAACTCTTAAAACTCTATGCTGAACGTAAAGTCAGCCGAGGACATGCTTTCAGGGAACTGGACGTTGATTTTAAGAACTTTGAAATGGGTTTTCCTTATGAAGAGACAGCAGACCAACTCGAAGCCATTGAAGATGTGTACAATGATATGAAGGCAAAAAATTCAATGGACCGACTGGTATGTGGTGATGTCGGATACGGAAAAACAGAAGTTGCTCTGCGCGCTTCGTTGACGGCCGTTAATGATGATAAACAGGTTGCCATACTTGTACCAACGACTGTACTTGCAGAACAGCATTTTACGACGTTTTCAGAACGTTTCCAAAGGTATCCAATTAACATTGCATGCTTGAGCAGGTTTCGTTCTTTAAAAACACAACGCAACATTATAAATGATCTTAAAAACGGAAAGATAGATATTGTCATTGGAACACATCGGCTGATTCAGAAAGATGTTATATTTAAAGATCTGGGACTTTTAATCCTTGATGAAGAGCAGCGCTTTGGGGTCAAACATAAAGAAAAGTTGAAAAAGATAAGGCGCTCGGTGGATGTTCTTGCTTTAACCGCCACACCCATACCCAGAACACTTCACATGTCGCTGATGGGGGTACGGGATATCAGCATCATTTCAACACCACCTGAGCATCGCAAGTCTATTATCACCTATATTTCTGAATTTGATGACGCCATCATTTCCGATGCCATACAAAAGGAACTCGGCAGAAAGGGACAGATTTTTTTTGTTCATAATAATATTCATACGATAAGGGCAATGGCAAAGCACCTAAAGGAACTGGTACCCGATGTCAGACTCGATGTGGCCCACGGCCGTCTGGATGAGGAACAATTAGAGGTTGTCATGCTGCGTTTTATGAATAAAGAGATAGATCTGCTGGTGTGCACCACTATCATAGAGTCAGGACTTGATATCCCTTCCGCCAACACCATACTGATCAATCGAGCAGACAGATTTGGGCTTGCTCAGATTTATCAATTGCGCGGTCGTGTCGGACGTCAGGATGAACAGGCCTATGCATATCTTTTTATACCCCAGGAGAGCACGTTGGGCAAAGATGCTCAAAAACGTCTGAAGGTTTTAATGGAACACAGTGATCTCGGCTCGGGCTTTCAAATTGCCATGAGCGATTTAAAAATCAGAGGCGGCGGAACGATTTTAGGTGCTTCCCAATCCGGCCATATCGCCGCGGTGGGTTATGACATGTTTCTAAAGCTGATGGAAAACTCCATGGCGGAACTGAAAGGGGAAAAGGTTCAGGAAAGTCTTGAACCGGAGATCAACATTAATATTCCTGCTTCGATACCCGAATTCTATATCGCCGATATTGATCAGCGTCTTTGTGCATATCGTCGACTTGCTAAAATGACAGAACTTAATGAGATTGCTGATTTTAAGGCGGAGTTGATGGATAGATTTGGTAATTTGAACACTGAAACGGAAAATCTTCTTTTAAAAATCATGCTCAGGGTATTGGCCATAAAGGCTGGTGTCAACCGGGTTGATTTTAAAGGACGGCAGCTTTCACTCTCATTTTCTCAAGCACACCAGAAAAATCCTTCCGCCATTATAGACATGGTTCTTTCAGAACGAGATCGGTTTGAAATCACACCGGATCATATTTTGAAGGTCAAACTGAAAAAAGGGAATACATCCTTTCTTATGTCTCAGACTAAAAACATCTTGAAAGAAATCATGCAACGTGTTAATAGCTAAAAATTTAAACGATTTAGGAGCTAATTTGGATTTGCATGTCAAATGTTCCAGTTTTTGATGATGAGGTATTCTATTAAATTTATTTCTTTAATTTGTTTTCTGTGGATTGGGTATAATTGGGTCGGGTGCTCTGATTTCGAACACAAACAAAGAGATGAATATTTTATCAAAGTTCGGCACAGGACAATAACTGTTGCTGATTTCAACAAGGCTTTTGAATTCGCCAAGAATGCATATCCGCACAATAGAATACAGCGACCTGATGTGACCCGGGAAGCTCGGCTTCGGCTTATTCAACAAATGACTGAAGAGATGATTCTCCTGGAAAGGGCTGAAGAACTCGACATTACGATTACAGATTCTCAGGTCGAAAAAGCCTTGAGTGATATAAAAAGGGATTATCCTGACAATGTATTCCAGGAAATATTGCTTGAATATGCCATTCCTTACCAGTCTTGGAGAGAAGGATTAAAGACACGTTTGCTTATGGAGAAGGTGATTAAACAAGAGTTGGGCGATAAGATCGAAATAACGCATGATGACATATCGAATTATTATGAGGAACACTTCAAAGATGACAACACATCACCTGATGTAAAAGATGTGTCAAAAGATATAAACAACATCATTATAAAAATATTGCGCAAAGAGAAGATGGAAAAAGCGTATGCATTGTGGATAAAAAAACTTAAAAACAGCTACGCTGTTGAAATAAACAAGAAAGAACTGGAAAAAATGACCGGTTTGTAAATTAATTTAAGGTTTGTTAGAATGAAGCGCAGGCTATTTAAAAATATTCGAATCAATTCAATATATTGTATAATATATACATTGTTTTTTTGTGTGTTTGGTTATCCATCAATTATAAACTCTAAGAGTGCAGAAATTGTTGATCGTATTGTTGCCGTGGTTAATGATGATGTCATTACACTTATCGAACTCAACAGCTCACTTAAACCTTACACGGAAAAAATTGGATCCCTTGGATATCCGCCGGAGAAAGAGCAAGAACTACTTTTTAAAGTCAGAAAGGATATGCTTGACCGCCTTATCAATCAGAAAATTGAAGATCAGGAGATAAAGCGTTTAAAGGTTAAAATCAGCGAAGAGCAGATCGATAAAACCATTGAGCGGATCAAAGAGACGAATTATCTTTCAGATGAACAGCTAAGGGCGGCATTGGCCAAAGACGGGCTAACCATGGAAGAGTATCGTAAAAAGATCAAAAGTCAGATACTCAGAACAAGGCTTGTCAATCTTAAAGTCAAATCAAAGATCGTGATTACCAAAGAAGACGTTAAAGCCTATTATGAAAAACATATCGAAGAGTATGGCGGAACACAAAAATATCATCTTCGCAATATCATTATGAAAGTTCCTCTGTTTTCGGGTACAGAAAAGAAACTTGAGATTAAAGCGAAAATGGATGAGATCCTGGAAAAATTAAAAGCCGGAGAATCTTTTGAAGTCTTGGCGACAAAGTTTTCAGAATCACCGGCGGCTTCTGATGGCGGAAATCTGGGTGAGTTCGAATTCGATTCCCTGTCACCGCAACTTCAAAAGGCCATCGAAAAAATAAAGCCTGGTGAGTTTACACCCGTACTCGATACAGATCAGGGATATCAAATATTTTTTTTAGAAGAGATATTAAGTGCTCAAGGAAAGACGCTTGAGGAGGTTACACCGGAAATTGAAAGTAAACTCCTTAATGAAAGCATTGATAAGAAATATCGGGCGTGGATTGGAGATTTGCGAAAACAGTCCGTAATCAAAATCATCCAGTAGTTTTTAAAGCCGATGAACACGATTTTATTGTGAAATATGGATAATGAATCCAACAAAATACTTCTTGAAAGCATTAAAAGACTGCTAAGAAGAGATGCCACCAGCCACCTTCTTAAGATTGTAAAAAAAACCCACGCTGCGGACTTGGCCCTGGTGTTCGATTCTTTGTCAATTCATAATCAGCGCAGACTCTTTGACCTCATCGATGATGTTGGTATAAAGAGTGAGGTTTTCAGTAATCTCGACGAGGACACATTCTTGGGTCTCGTGGATCAAATGGATTTGGAAGATGTTGTCGAGATCCTTGATCTCATGCCAAGGGATGATGTTGCCGACCTGTTGGGACGTCTTCCTGTGGAGAAGTCCGATGCTATCCTTGAGAAAATGAAAAAGGAGGGGTCGGAAGAAGTTGAAGGTCTTCTTCACTATGAGGATGATACAGCGGGCGGTATCATGGTCCCCGAATTTATTGCGCTGCAAGAGGATACAACCGCCGGTGAGGCCATTCAGTCGCTTCAAAAAGAGCATCTGGATGTAGAAATGCCGTTTTATCTTTATGTGGTTGATGCGAACGGCAAATTGATCGGCGTTAGTTCATTGAGGCAGCTTGTGGTGGTTCCGTCCAATACACCCCTTAAGAATTTCATGACTACGGATGTTTTTGCGGTAAAAACAGATATGGACCAGGAAGAGGTGGCAAAAATCGTTGCCCGTTATGATATCCTTGCCGTACCGGTGGTGGATGACACAAACAATTTGGTCGGTATTGTTACTGTGGATGATGTTATCGATATCATCAGAGAAGAAGCGACAGAAGATATTCTGAAAATGGCCGGTGTCGGCGGTGAAGAGTTTATCGAAACGCAGTCTGTTCTCAGAAGTACAAGGATCCGGTTGCCGTGGCTGTCTGCAAGCTTTATCGGTGGTATCATTGCATTTTTTATTATCGGTCATTTTGAAGGGAGTTTAAAGAAGATTGCCTACCTTGCAGCCTTTATTCCCGTCATAATGGGTATGGGTGGAAATATCGGTACCCAGACCTCCACCATTGTTGTGCGGGGTCTTGCCACAGGACGCCTTAGCATCATAGATACCTGGGCGGTGGTTTTTAAGGAACTCGCCGTTGGGTTTATCCTTGGGGCAGTCTATGGTATTATGATCGGTGTGGTGGCACAGCTTCAATATAGTACGTTGATGGTCGCCGTGTCCGTGGGCCTTGCCGTGATGTCTTCTATGGCCGTTGCTGCGCTGGTAGGCTCCATGGTCCCCATGGGATTTGCAAGGATAAATGTCGATCCTGCTGTAGCTACCGGACCTTTTGTGACAACTGCAATCGATATCGTCAGTGTTTATTTTTATTTCCAGATCGCCACAACCCTCCTGGGTATATGAAAAGATGTCAAATTTTTCAACGCCCGCAATCGTGTTACGCCGTATAGATTATGGAGAATATGATTTTGTCATTACGCTTTTTACGCTGAGAAAGGGCAAAATATCAGTCATTGCAAAATCTGCAAAAAAAAGCAAAAAACGATTTGCAGGAATCCTTGAACTCTTTTCAATATTAGACGTGGTATGCAATGTTGGTCGAAGAAAAGGGCTTCCTATTTTACAGGAAGCCTCATTAAAGTACCCGTTTTTCGACATTAGATCCAGCACATTAAAGACGGCCTATGCCAGCTACTGGGCAGAACTCATCAACGAATGGATGGAAAGTGGTCAAAAACAAGTTCAGCTTTACCAGCTCTTTCAGTATGTTTTGAGAGAACTCGATTCATGTCGGATATCAGAAGCAGCACTTTCTATTTTGTTTCAGGTGAAATTTATGACCATATCCGGTCTTGCACCAAATTTAAGACAATGCAGCGTTTGCCGCATTGAAGTAGAGAGGATAAAGGAAACCAGAGTTAAATTTGATTTTGCAAAGGGAGGAATCTTATGTGACGGATGTACTTCCAAAACCTGGCAGAATACTTTTCTTTCAAAGGGAATCATTAAGCAGCTTTTGTGGATAGAAAAGGGGGATTTGGTCAAAGCGGTGAGGGTCAGGTTTACTTCCGATGCTCTAAGGAAAGGTTTGGAGTTCTTGGAGACCTTTGTGCCCTATCATTTAGGAAAAGAACCCCGAAGTTTGAAATTTTTACAGCAAATAAGGAAGTGGTAGATACCGGATACCGGATACATAATGCGGAAAATCATTGAATCCCATCAAATTGAAGCTTCGGCACCATGCAGGATCGACGTGGGAGGCACTCTGGATATCAGCACCTTTTATTATCCGCTAAGGCATCTTTTTCCATGTACCGTTAATATTGCGATAAATTTAAGAACAAAGGTACGACTTCTTCCATATGATAAAAAATTAATAAAAGTGACCTCAAAAGGATTTAAAAGCGCTGAATATCCTCTGGATAAAGCGCCTTTTGATCATCCGCTTGGACTCATTTTTGCCATAGCTGCATATTTCAGAGCTGAAGGGATCCATATTGATATCGACTCATCATCTCCTCCTCGGAGCGCCTTGGGCGGGTCTTCCGTAGCCGCAGTGGCCCTTGTCGGGGCTTTTTCAAAGGTTAAAGAAAAAAAGGGACAGCCCCCCATTACCAGAAAAAACATCGCTTTTTTATCACAGACCATTGAGGCAAGTGTGGCAGGTGTGCCGTGCGGTTTCCAGGATCAATTGGCGGCCGTTTACGGCGGTGCAAATGTATGGCATTGGCCGGGAGATTGCCAAATGCCATTTTTTAAGAAAAAAATCATTATCCCAAAGCGGTACTTACCCAAATTCGAACGGCACTTGTTGCTGGCGTACTGCGGGGTACCTCACGAATCGAAAAATGTTAATAGAAAATGGGTGAAGCAATTTCTTTCTGGAAAGCACCATGGACTTTGGGCTGAAATTATAGTATGTACACATAAATTTGCCGATGCGCTCATGGATAAAGATATCGATACTGCGTGTAAACAGATGAACAAAGAGACCGCCATCAGAAGGAAGATGACGCCTGAAGTACTTGATGAGATCGGCAAGGCACTTGTTGAATCCGCCACGAAAAAGAATTGCGGTGCAAGATTCACAGGGGCGGGCGGTGGGGGCTGCATATGGGCACTGGGTCGCGTAGAAGATATTGACAAGCTCAAAGGCACGTGGGAAGGTATTCTTTCAACAAGAAAGGATGCCCGCTTGCTGAGTGCAAAGATTGATTCAGAGGGGCTTTTGTAGCCTTTTTTGATGAGATAATTACTAATAAATAAATTAGATACTCGACATAACTTTTATCAACGGAAAATGTTACCGAAGCCTTCTCACAAGTGCCTAAAGTTTGAAGTGATCTAAAGTGCCTATTTATCCCGTATTCATCGGGGAAGTTGAGGTAGCGCTAACGCGCTGTCATTAAAATATAATTGGCTAAAAAGTTCTTTAATTTTAGCTCATTTTAGTTCATTTTAGGCACTTGTAACTTTTTCTGTTTTGATACCAAAGTTAGTATATCAGTATAAAATGTCGAGTAGGATTTGTACTCTTTAGTATAATATAGTGTTATGGCTCGCTGGCTGCAAATTGCATAAAAAGTCCAGCCTAACCAACTAATCACAAAAAGATTGATGAGGAAGGGAAAATGAATTTTCAGGATGTAATCATGTCGCTAGAGAAATTCTGGGCACAAAAAGGATGTGTAGTGGCACAACCCTATGACATTGAAGTTGGCGCTGGAACATTTCATCCAGCAACATTGTTGAGGGCACTGGGTCCTGAACCATGGGATGTTGCTTATGTTCAGCCCTCAAGACGCCCTACAGACGGTCGTTACGGTGAAAACCCAAACCGATTGCAGCACTATTATCAGTATCAGGTTATCTTGAAGCCTTCTCCTTATGATGTGCAGCAACAGTATCTGCAGAGCCTGAAAGTTCTGGGTATAGATCCCCTTGAGCACGACATCAGGTTTGTGGAGGATGACTGGGAATCTCCCACACTTGGTGCTGCAGGTCTGGGATGGGAGGTCTGGCTGGACGGTATGGAAATCACTCAGTTCACCTATTTTCAGTTGTGCGGCAGTGTCGAATTGTTCCCGATCTCTGTGGAACTCACATACGGATTGGAACGTATTACGATGTATCTTCAGGGTGTCGACAACGTGTATGATTTGAAATGGAATGATAACGTGACTTATGGACATGTCCATCATCAGCAGGAAGTCGAACAGTCGACCTACAATTTTGAAAAGTCGAATGTGGAAATGCTGCTTACGTTTTTTAATCAGTACGAGGCAGAGTCCGAACGAATGATCAAAGAAAAATTGGTTCTTCCAGCATATGAATTATGCCTGAAATGTTCACATACATTTAACCTTTTGGACGCTCGAGGGGCCATCAGTGTCATGGAAAGGACCAGCTATATCGGACGCATAAGAAACCTTGCCAGAGCTTGTGCAGAAGGATATCTGGAACAAAGAAAAAGCATGGGATATCCGCTGTTGAAAAAATAAACGCACAGAATCCGGGCCCAAAGGATTCTGATTGGAAAATAGGAAATAGGAATTAGAAAATAGATGGCCGCAAATGGCCGCAAATGAACATAAATATTGTTATTTTAATTTGTGTTTATTCGTGTTTATCCGTGGTTTCTTTTATCCTCTTTTCTCTTTCCTGATTAAAGGTTTTGGTTTTTGGTGATTGGAATTTGTGATTTTAAATACAAAATAGAGGTGGATATGGAAACTTTATTACTTGAGATAGGGACAGAAGAGATTCCTGCAGGCTATATTGAGCCTGCATTAGCGTCAATGTCGCAGACACTTTTGAAAAAAATGACAGATTTACGGATAGATCATGGGAGTGCAAGGGTATTCGGGACACCGAGACGTTTGGCAGTTGAAGTAAAAAAAGTTGCGGCCAAACAGACGCCGTTGGCTTCAGACGTTCTTGGGCCCCCGGAAAAAATCGGTTTTGATCAAAAGGGCCGACCGACCATGGCGGCAACGAAGTTTGCCGAGAAAGTGGGTGTTTCAGTCAACGCCCTCTCGGTAAAGGAAACCGATAAAGGCCGGTATGTATGTGCTCGGGTTGCTGAGAAAGGACAGGCAACACAAACTCTTCTTAAGACCATCCTTCCGGAAGTCATTCTGGCGACGCCGTTTCCCAAAACCATGATATGGGCTGAATTAAACATCTATTTTGCAAGACCGATCCATTCGATCGTAGCCCTATTTGGAGACACAGCCCTCAGTTTTTCACTGGAAGATATCAAAAGCGGAAGATATTCCTATGGGCATTATTTCATGCACCCCCGGAAAATAAAAATTTCCAGTTCCAAAGACTATATTAAGACATTGCGTTCTGCAAAGGTATTGGTTGATCTTCAAACCCGCAGAAAAAGTGTCGAGACGGAGATTCATAAGGCCGCTAAAGGCGTCGGTGGGGAGATACTTCCTGATGAGGAGCTGGTGGATATTGTGAAAAACCTGGTTGAGTATCCGTTCGCAACGGCCGGTAGCTTTGATAAGGAGTTTTTAAAAGTCCCCGGTGAAGTGCTGATTACCGCCATGCGAGAACACCAGAAATATTTTGCCGTTGTGGATAAAAAAGGAAATCTCATGCCCTATTTTGTGGCGGTCAACAATACCCGAACAAAGGATATGAAATTGGTGGCGACCGGCCATGAATGGGTACTTAGAGCCCGTCTCGCGGATGCTCAATTCTTTTACAAAAGCGATATAGAGCAATCTTCGAAACAAAGGGTTGAAAAACTGAAGGGCGTTCTTTTCCAGGCAGAACTCGGGTCTATGTATGAAAAGGTAAAGCGTCTTCAAAAAATAGCAGGATTTTTGGCCGACAACGTCGAAAAGGGCTCTTATCTGAAAAAACACGCGACAAGGGCTGCAGGGTTGTGCAAGGCGGATCTGGTCAGCCAAGTTGTAGGGGAGTTTCCCAAACTTCAGGGGATCATGGGCAGGGTGTACGCGACGGTTGAAAAAGAACCTAAATCTGTGGCTTCAGCAATTGAGGAACATTACCGACCCATTTATTCAGGAGGGGCACTGCCAAAAACCATGGCCGGTGCTATTTTGGCCATTGCCGATAAGATCGATAACATTTGCGGATTCTTTTCAGTGGGACTCACACCTACCGGCGCGTCCGATCCATATGCGCTTCGGCGACAGGGCATCGGTATCATTCAAATTATGATCGATAAAGGTCTTTCCTTTTCCTTAAGGGGTATGATTGAAAAGAGTATAAAGCTTTACGGAATAAAGGGCGCCAAGAAAATTAAAAATATTGCAGATCCGGTAAACGCCTTTTTAAATAACCGATTGACCCATTTGCTGGCAGAGGAAGGTTTTTCAAAAGACGTCGTTGCAGCGGTGACGAGTGTTTCCGTTGATAATGTCCCGGACTTGTGGAATAGAGCCCGGGCGCTTCAAGATCTTAAGACCGCACCCGATTTTGAACCACTGGCGGTTGCGTTTAAGCGTGTTGTCAATATCATAAAAAAGGCAAAGGCTTTTAAAGCAAAACCGGTAAAAGAAAGTCTGTTTGAGCATGATTCTGAAAAAGCGCTTTATGCAAAATATAAAACTGTTAAAAAGAAGGTTTCGGCCAATCTGGATAAAGGAAATTTGGAAAAAGCTTTGCACGAGATTGCATCTCTTAAAGATACGGTCGATGCATTTTTTGACGGTGTTCTGGTCATGGAAAAAGAAAAGAAAATACGTAACAACAGGCTGAGCTTGCTGGCACACATTGCAGATCTGTTTGAAACCATCGCAGACTTTTCAAAAATATCGACCTGATGCTATAAGTAGGAAAGAGAAAATAGCAAAGAGAAAATAGCAAAGAGCAAAGAGCAAAGAGGAAGGAGCAAAGAGCAAGAAGGTGAGAAGGTGCGAAGGTAAGAAGGTTGGCATGTCCTAGAGTCTCCGACCTTCTGATTTTCTAACCTTCTCATCTTCTAATTACATTTACGTCCATTTGCGTTTATCTATTATCTAATTTCTATTTCCTGTTTTCTAAAAGATTTGGGGTGTTTCGAAATGAAAGCAATGGTGTTGAACGAGATTTGCAGCCTCAAAGAAAACAGAAACCCGCTTCAGCTGACGACTCTTCCGATCCCAACTCCCAAAGAAAAAGAAATATTAGTAAAAATATCCGTCTGCGGTGTTTGCCACACGGAGCTGGATGAAATTGAAGGGAGAACACCCCCGCCTCACCTCCCAATCGTTTTAGGCCATCAAGTTGTCGGAACCGTAAAAGAAACAGGACCGAACGCAAATAGATATAAAACAGGAGAAAGGGTAGGGATCGCCTGGGTATACTCGGCGTGTGGCATTTGCGCTTTTTGCAGACAAGACTATGAGAATCTTTGTGAAGCATTCAGAGCTACCGGTCGGGATGCCAATGGTGGATATGCGGAGTATATGACCGTCCTGGAAGATTTTGCGTATAAAATTCCGGATGTTTTTTCCGATTCCCAGGCAGCGCCTCTTTTATGCGCCGGCGCCATTGGTTTCCGATCTTTGAGACTGACCAATATCAGCAATGGTCAGAACCTGGGCCTTACCGGTTTCGGGGCATCGGCCCATCTTGTACTTAAAATGGTCAAGCATCAACATTCCGATACAAAGGTTTTTGTTTTTGCCAGAAGTGAAAAAGAAAGGGATTTCGCCAAAGAGCTCGGAGCGGTCTGGGCCGGGGATACCGAAGAAAAGTCACCGGAAATACTGGATTGCATCATCGACACAACGCCGGCCTGGAAACCGGTTGTCGAGGCATTGAGTAATTTGAAACCCGGCGGAAGGCTGATTATCAATGCAATTCGCAAAGAAGAAAATGACAAAGACTATCTGCTAAAGCTGAATTATCCTGAACATCTCTGGCTGGAAAAGGAGATAAAAAGTGTCGCCAATGTCGCCAGAAAAGATGTCAGCGAATTCATCGATCTGGCCGCCGAAATTCCCATAATACCGGAAATCAAAGAGTATCCCTTGGAATCTGCAAATGTGGCGTTGCTGGAACTAAAAGAGAGAAAAATACGGGGGGCTAAAGTTTTAAAAATTGAATAATGGCTAATGTATGTTACGAGAGATCGGTCCGCCGTTTTTCAGCCTGAGACAGATAAATGTACAAAGCAACCCCGCAGACCATCATCAAGCCGCATAGCAGCTGGCCCATGGAAAATGACATAAAGACAAAACCAATCTGGGGATCCGGTTGGCGATAAAATTCTATGAAAAACCGAACAAGACCATATCCGATGATATAAAAGGAGAGCATTGCACCTTTGGGTTTTTGTAGTTTTCTTAAATTCCACAAAACAATAAACAGAATAATTCCCTCAAAAAAAGCTTCGTAAAGCTGTGAGGGGTGTCTGAGGTTTTGTCCGGGCGCAAGTGGAAAATACATGCCAATGGATGCCGAGGTCACTCTGCCATACAGCTCACCGTTGATAAAATTCCCGATTCGGCCGAATGTATACCCTAACGGAACAACGGGTGCGAACAAATCGACGGTATTCCAAAAATTGAAGCCGGTTTTACGCGTAAAAATCCAGATTGAAGCGATCACCCCAATCAGCCCGCCGTGAAAAGACATGCCAGAAATTCCAGTAAAGGTTATGCCGTTTGAAAAATTAAAGGGGAGAAATGTTTCAAGAGGGTTTTTCAGGTAATATAAAGGGTTATAAACAATAACATATCCAAGACGTCCGCCGACAATAACACCGATCATCATAAAAATCATAAGGTTTTGAATGTTATCGGCAGATATGCGAAATCGTTTTTCACGTTTTATACGATAGATTACCAGCATGTAAACGGTGGCAAACGCAACGAGATACATCAGTCCGTAATAATGAAGTCTGAACCCTCCGAGACTAAAGATAACAGGGTTCATTTTTTCAGGCAAATGCTGCCACCAGATCAAGAATTCATTCATCTATTTTGTTATCTTTATAACCAGAAATCCTCGATTCATTCGCCGGATAAAAAGGTTGATGGTTTTGCCTTCCGGGATTTCATTGATCGTCTTATTAAGATCACTCACTGATGTTATGTTCTTGTGGTTGATCTCCCTGATAATGTCGTGGATCTGTAGTCCGGCTTCCGCTGCTTTGCTTTCCGGATCCACGCCGACCACAATAACACCTGTGGTATCTTTTAGGTTAAAACGACGCGCAGTTTCAGGTGTAATTTCAGAAACTTGAATTCCAAGCTGGGTCTGTTCCTTCTCTCGGGAGCTTCTGCTGGAAATTTTGGCTTCTTCTCTTTTTACGATTTTGACGTCAATCGTTCGGGTTTTGCCGGTGCGATTGATTTTGATCTGAATTGTATCGCCGACGAGTGTATCTGCAATCATTCCAGTAAGTTGTCTCGCACTATCCACCCCCTTTCCATTTACTGAAAGTATGACGTCTTTGGGCTTTATTCCTGCTAAATCGGCAGGGTCACCCGGAAACACTTCTGTAACCAGAACGCCTTTTTTTTCCTTTATGCCGTAATACTCCGCGACTTCCTCGCTGATGTCCTGGATACCCACTCCAAGCCAACCGCGTGTAACCTCACCGGTACTTTTGATCTGATCAATGATGTTTTTTGCAAGATTTACCGGAATGGCAAATCCGATTCCCTGTCCACCGGCGACGATGGCTGTATTTATTCCAACAACTTCTCCCCTCAAATTGAGCAGCGGTCCGCCACTATTTCCTGGATTAATGGAAGCGTCGGTCTGAATGAAATCATCATAGGGTCCCGACCCGATGACCCGCCCCTTGGCGCTGACAATTCCTGCTGTGACGGTTTGCTCCAGGCCAAAGGGATTTCCGATGGCCACCACCCACTGACCGACTTTAAGGACATCGGAATCTCCGAATCGTAAAACAGGAAGATTACGATTCGACTCGATTTTGATCAATGCCAGATCTGTATTTTTGTCACGTCCGACAATCTGGGCCTCGAACTCTTTTTCGTCATTTAATATCACGACAATTTTGTCTGCATTGTCTATAACATGATTATTGGTTACGATATAGCCGTCCTTGTCGATGATAAAACCCGAACCAAGGCTTCGTTGTTTAAAATCCCTTTTTTGGTCCTCGTCAAAAAAACGATCAAAAAAATCTTTCATGGGATCGTCATCGCCAAAAGGGCCTTTTTTAAAGTGACGAAATACACGGCCCCCACCCTTGATGGTCTTGACTGTCCTGATGTTAACCACGGCTGGACTGGCCGATTCAGCCAGGTTGGAGAAAGTGTCAGGGGGTAGGAAGGTTGTGCCGGATTTTGCAGCTACACTGTACGGCGGATAAAAACTGCCTAAAAATATGATTACCGCTGCCAGGAGCGTTGCAATGAAAAATATTTTTCTTTCTGGAAAAAATTGTTTTTTTACAAAAAAATTCATTTATGAACTCCTTTAGTTATTTTTTTAACTGTATAAAATAGTAAAAGAAAATGCAAGCTGTGTGCCATAAATAATCATTGAGCAATAATTGGCTCAAATTTTACACCCCAATATGCTAAAAAGCCATTGAAATAGGGGGCTGAAATAAAATATTTTTCCTTTAAAGCGTTTAATGTCAATATTTGCTCCAGTCGGACTGATAATGGGTAAAAAATACCCGGTTTAACGTATTGAACAGTGCTTGTGGATAAAAAGTATCCATTCCATCCGGTTGTCAGAAGAGACTATTTTCAATGGCCGTTTAACCTTATTCTCACAGCATTGGCATGGGCATCAAGACCTTCTATTTCCGCAAGGCGAATAACATCACCGGCCTCACGATCAAAGGCTGCCTGTGAATAACGGATTAGGCTGGTTTTTTTTATAAATGTATCCACTGAAAGAGCAGAAGAGAATCTTGCCGTGCCGGCAGTTGGAAGAACATGGTTGGGGCCGGCGATGTAGTCACCAATGGGTTCTGGTGTATAGTCACCCAAAAATACGGCTCCCGCATTACGGATCTGTCCGATATAGGCCAATGGATCTTTGATTTGAAGTTCAAGGTGCTCGGGTGCAATTTGGTTTGAAAGATCAATTGCCGTATCAAGATCAGACACAACCATTATGGCGCCGAACCTGGAAAGTGCTTTTTGGGCAATCTCTTTGCGTGAAAGACCCTGAAGCTGCTTCTTTACAAAGGAGGCAACTGTTTTGGCAGTGTCTCTGGAATCCGTGACCAAAATTGCAGAGGCCAGGATATCATGTTCTGCCTGTGAAAGGAGATCCGCTGCAATAAATTCAGGGGTTGACGTATTGTCTGCGATGATAAGGATTTCGCTGGGACCTGCAATCATATCTACACCTACGATCCCTGCTACGATTTTCTTGGCAATGGTAACATAAATATTTCCGGGGCCTACGACAACATCCACTTTTGGTATTGTCTCGGTGCCGTAAGCCAGGGCAGCAATGGCCCAGGCACTCCCGACCTTATAGACAGCATCCACTCCGACCTTTTTAGCAGCAACCAGAAGATGGGGATTAATCGAGCCGCTTTTGGTGGGTGGCGTTACCATGACGATGTGATTGACGCCCGCAACTTTTGCAGGGATGGCGCCCATGAGGACCGAGGAAACCAGCGGTGTCTCACCCCCCATTCCACCAGGGACATAAATCCCTGCCACATCGACAGGATTTATCAACTGGCCCAAAAGTGTACCCGGTCTTTGGGTATGGATCCAGGATTTACATCGTTGCTCTTTGTGGAAGGATTCGATTTGATTCACTGCTCGGTTTAGCGTTCGTATAAAGGGTCGGTCTACATATTTTGAGGCATCATCAATTTCTTGGCGTGTCACCTGAATGGATGCCGTGGTCAGTTTCGGTGAATCGAATTGGTTCGTATATTTGATGAGCGCCTGATCTTTGTTTTTTCGAACATTCTCAATAATGCGCGTGATTGCAAGCAGATCTTTCTTTTTAAATCCCATACCGCGGTTTACGATGGATGCAATTTTTTTGGCTGCCGATGATGATGGATAAGTGTAGATTTTCATAAAATTTTTTACCTTATAGAAATACCATTTAATAATAACAATTATATTTAACACTTTCAATAGCCAAGAGATGCTGCTTTGTCAACATCGGCTAATCACAGGGGGTTATAATTTCACAAGATCCATAACTAAACAAACATATTTGAACCCCAATACGGGGCGAACGCTTCGCGACGGCGTGTATCTCTTTCCAACCGACTGAAACTTGTGCTTAAGCACCCCTAAGCCCGAACCGGGCCTGAGTTATTTAGAATAATTTATCGCTGAATGATCCCATTGATTGTTTTGTCATTATTTCATTCGCTTCGGGCTAACGCGCGCTAAAGCCCTTCAAACAGTCATTCGGTTGAAAAGAGATACACGCCGTTGCTACGCTGCATCGAAATAAAATGTGTTTACTCCGGCATCCATAAAAATACTAATTGACATATTGTGTTCTATCTGTACAAATAAATCCTTTTTTAAAATATAAAATTGTTCAAACATAAATTACATGGAGGAAACCGATGAAGGAAAACAGAATTTATAACTTTAATGCCGGTCCTGCTGCGCTTCCCCTTGAAGTGCTTGAAGAAATCAAGGATTCATTCTTAAATTTCGGTGGTTCCGGTATGTCGATCACAGAGATCAGCCACCGGTCAACGTTGTTTGACGATGTCATAAACGATGCCGTTACCAGAACCCGCCGGTTGTTGAAGCTTGATGACAAGTTTCACGTATTGTTTATCCAGGGAGGTGCCAGTTTACAGTTCTCGATGATACCCTTGAACCTTCTCGGAGAAGGTGATGCCGCAGACTATGTGAACACAGGCACCTGGTCCACAAAGGCCATTAAGGAAGCTGAAATTATGGGTAAAACCATAGATGTTGTGGCATCTTCCGAAGATAAAAATTTTTCCTGCATTCCAAAAAATATATCTTTTAACAGCAATGCGGTCTATGCACACATTACATCCAACAATACCATCAAAGGGACCCAATGGGCGTCTTATCCGGAGACAGGCGGTGTTCCCCTTATCGCCGATATGTCGTCCGATATGATGTCAAGACCTTTTGATGTCGATAAGTTCGGCCTGATTTATGCTGGAGCCCAAAAAAATATCGGTCCTGCGGGCGTATGTATGGTCATCATTCGGGATGATATGCTGAAAAGGGTGCCGGACACGCTCCCGTCCATGTTAAAGTATACCACTTATGCTTCCAAAAATTCGATGTTCAATACGCCGCCTTGCTTTGCAATCTATATGATTCAATTGGTCGTGAAATGGCTGGAGGAAAGCGTCGGTGGCCTTGAGAAAATGGCAAAGATGAATCAAACAAAGGCCCGGATACTTTATGAAGCCATAGATTCTGGTGGTTTTTATCAAGGAACGGCTGAAACGGATAGTCGTTCTTTGATGAATGTCACTTTTCGTCTTCCGGATGAAGCACTTGAAAAACAGTTTGTTGAGCAGGCGCTTAAAAACGGAATGGGCGGTCTTAAAGGTCATCGATCCGTCGGAGGGTGCCGTGCGTCGATTTATAATGCAACGCCGCTGGCGGCAATCGAAGCCCTTGTAGATTTTATGAAGCACTTTGAGCAGGAAAACGGGTAATTAAGGGGTCAGGGAGTTACTTTTGTAAAAAGCAGTTCAAACATCCCAAACATAATGTAACCACCCAATCTTTTTATTAATTATATATAATATCAAGCCCAGTGAAATGAATTTTACTATAGAGTAAATGATATTACAATAATTTTGAAGCCTTGGTATTTATAGAACCATGGTAGAAATCGCCACAATTATCGTTTGGTTATATGGTATTGTGGTATCACAAAAATATCAGGCACTTGATACTTGGACTTAATTGCAGAGTATCACAACTAAACAAACTATTATCAACCCCTCTATCTTTTTGACGCATCTACTCTTATTTAGCCAAATCGACGATCACTCTGCCTTTTTGCTTTCCTGCTAAAATGCGATCTATTTCGGCATCCAACTCTTCAAGTGAGCAAACGGAAGTCTGTCGATCCAGAACAGTCAGCTTCCATTCATTGGCAATTTTTTCCCATGTCTTGCGTCGAAAGGTCATTGGAAAGCTCTGTGAATCAATGCCGACAAGCGAGATACCCCTCAATATGAAAGGGATAGACGTTAATCTGCAGATCAGGCGATGCCACGTTGCCGCAGCAGGTAACCGACTCCGTGGAGTTTGGTGGATCTGATGGCTGTTGCTAGGATCTCACCTCCTACCGCGTCTACTACCCCAGCCCAGCGACCTTTCAAAGGGGCTTTCCGGAGGTGTCAGTAGCCTCATCTCTGGAGATGACTCTCTTTGGCGCCAAGGTCGATAAGAAACTGCTTTTCATCCATCTTTCCAGTTACTGCAACCACTTGATATCCGATTTTGGCAAGCATTGCCACGGCAAAACTGCCAACTCCACCGGTGGCACCTGTAACTAATATCTCTCCTCGTTCGGGGGTGATGCCATGCTCTTGGAGTTTAAGGATGCAAAAGCCGGCGGTAAGACCGGCTGAACCATAAGCCATGCTTTCTTTTGGTGAGAGATTCTCCGGAAGCGGCACAACCCAAGCGGCCGGCACTCTGATGTATTGTCCAAAACCACCTGAGGTGTTCATGCCAAGATCGTAGCTGGTGACAATCACTTCGTCCCCGGGCTGAAATGCATCACTGAGGCTCTCCTCTACAACACCGGCGGCATCTACTCCCGGGGTGTGAGGATAATTCTTGGTGACTCCCCTGTGACCCGTGGCGGAAAGTCCGTCTTTATAATTTAAGGATGAATATTGAACCTTGACCAATACTTCACCTTCAGGCAATTCATCCAGCGATTTGTCAGCAATTTGCCTGGTATATTTACCATCTGGTGTTTCCTGCACGACCATGGCTTTGAATGTTTTACTGTCCATAATATTTTCTTGCACGGATAACGGGGCTAACTCTTATAGAAGGGCCAACCCCATATTTGGTTTAGCTTGATGTCACTCCGGTTTCATTAAAATTTTTCCAAAGAGACCTTTTCCCGTGAGCATCTTGGTATGTGCTTCGGCTGCTTTTTCAAAAGGGTATACGGAGTCTATAACAGCCTTTATCTTTCCCTGAGACATCCAGTAAAATCCTTGTTCAACTTCAGCCTTCGTTCCTTGCGTTGAGCCTAAAATATTGGTTCCTTTGAAGAAAATGTGTCTTAGATCAGCCTGGGCATCGTAACCCGTGGTAGCACCGCATTGAACCAGCGTTCCACCATATTTGAGCAGCGTAAGCTGCTTGTTAAAGTGGGTCTGACCGATGTGATCGAAGGACACGTCAATTCCCGGAGATACTCCTGTTTTCTTTGAGATTTCCTTGCACAAAGCCCGGACTTCCTTGTGCCAGTCATCCTTTCTGTGATCAACGGCATAATCAGCGCCGAGTTGGATACATTGATCCAATTTATCCGAACTTGCCGTAGCAATCACTGTGCAGTTGTAGAGTTTAGCAATCTGGATTCCAAACATACCGACGCCGGAACCGCCTCCCATTACAAGTACGGTTTGTCCTGGTATAATCTTGGCCCTTCCCACCAGCATATGCCAGGAAGTGAGAAGGGTCATTGAGGCTGCGGCGGCTTCGTCAAAGCTCAAACTGTCCGGAATCTTAATTACATTTACTTCTGGAAGATTCGTAACTTCCGAAAAAGCGCCCCACAACGGGCCGGTCTGGAACCCCCAAATCCCCCGCTTCCCACAGTCATATTCACGACCATCGGTACAGTTGGAACAAACTCGGCACGACATATTGGAGTGGGAGACAACTCTATCCCCGACGTTGATTCCGGTTACATCCTCCCCGACAGCGATGACTACGCCTGCGGCATCGGAGCCCGAAATATGCGGTAGCGGGACGGGTATGGGAACTCCTCGCATCCCCCAAATGTCGTTGTAATTCAACGCAGCTGCTTTAACTTCAAAAACGACTTCGTTTGATTTTGGTTTGGGCTCTTCTACATCTTTTACCTTCAAGATTTTCTTATAATCATCATCCGGGGCATACTCTTCGTAAACTACTGCTTTCATGATCTTCTCCTTTCAATTTATTTAGATTCTATCTCAAAAATATGCACCAGAGTTCAGGCAAGGCGAAAATAGATTAAAAAGAGGGCATACATTCAGTTTTGCGAGTATTCTGTACCTCTTTTCAACACCGCCATGGGTCCTTATATGATTTTTGAGATGGATTCTAATGGATTTACGCCTCTAATTGTTCAAGATAATCGATTATAGCATTAATCGACGTATCTAAGCCTGTCGCAGATTTTTCTGCATTATATGTAACTGAAGCTCCCAGCATACTATTAAACAATATGTCTGCTATGGCTTCAGTATTTGCATCTTTTCGCAGTTTCCCCAGTCCTTTGCCCTGATCCAAATTTCGCTTAAGCATGCCTTTTACTCCTACGAAACCCTTATTGATTTCATGGGATAAATGGGGGCGTTGGTCACAGAGCTCCACCAAAAGGGTTGTAAATATACAGCCGCCGGGAAAATTCTCTGAATCTTTAATATAGTGATCGCGGTAATTTACGATGAGTCGTTTTATTTTTTTAATCGGGTCTTCAATCCCACTCAGTTCTTTTAAATTACGATTCCGCCAGATGCTGCGCGCTTCATCCAATACGTGGTGAAAAAGATCTTCTTTGCTTTTGAAGTGGTTGTAGAACCCACCTTTGGAAGCATTGGTGGCTTTTAAGATTTCATCGACCGAAGTGTTTAGAAAGCCCTTCAGTGAAAATAGCTTCAAGGACTCATGGATGATTCTTTCTTTTAGGCTCATAACGTATCCGGGATGTTTGTTATAAATGGAATGTTTAAGTAACACCCCTCTTAAAGAGACGGACCAGTCGGTCTTTCTTCATAAATACAAACAAGGTTTTTCTTTGTCAAGCTTTTTTTAAGTCTTTTTAGATTATGGAGGACGTGTACTGTTAAATCCATAAAATAGTCTATAAGAAAAAACTCAACACAAAATTTAACCTCTTGTTGAACCTCAGGTCAAATACAGCCATATTGTAAAGAATACAACTATCTGAATTGACATATATTTTGACGATATGTTTTGATTGTCTCAGAAATTCAGCCGCTTGGTGGTTGGCAGCCATTGTAGATATCCACAGCTTCTAGCTGAAGATTTCGTTTGGAAATCTTGTATTGTTAGGGGCTTGATATTTTCATACTTTAAGGCATAGTAGCAGAGGCTTTAATTTTATTAGATTCAATATCGTGTCAGGCAGCTTACCATTTAAACACAGCACAGGCAATCGCAAATCCGCCGCCGCTTGCGCAAAACAGAACCAGATCCCCTGGCCGAGGACCTTTACCTTTAACCAGTGCATCGTCTAAAGCCATAGGTATACAGGCAGCACCGGTATAGCCCCATTTGTCCATTATCCAGTGGGTTTTTTCCAGTGGTTGGTTGAGCCGTTGCATAACATCTTTAATGGTATTGAGGTTCAACTGGGTGAAAAGAAAGAAATCAATCTCGTCTACTGAGGCCAACCCTGCCTTAGCAACGGTTTGGCGGATGAGAGGAGGCCAGTTATCGTTGTTAAAGGTTGCCGGAAATTTTTCCAAAAACTGCATAACAGGACGATTGAGAACGTTGTCGTTGACAGGAGAAACAGCGCCCCCGGTGTATATCCCCCATGATTTGTAGTACTGACCCTGAGAAACCAGCTTTGAGGCCAGGTAGCCCGGCTCGTCGCTGACACTCATCACCACCGCACCGGCCCCATCGCCAAAGAGTGTGCAGGTACGCTTATCATGATAATCAAGGAAGCGGGTCATGGCGTAGCCACCAACGACCAAAACATTGTTGATGTCTGTATCGACTGTGATCTGCTTGGCGGAAATATCGACACCTGCAACCCAGGAGGCACAGGCACTGTTGATATCAAATGTCCCGCTGTTTAGGGCACCCAGTTTATGCTGCAAAATGGCAGCAGTGGCAGGGCTGATGTAATCGGGTGTATCAGTGCCCAATATAATCAGGTCAACATCGGTGGGAGCGAGGTCGGCTCGCTCTAAGGCTTGACGAGCGGCAGCGGTACACATATCGCTGGTTGTTTCATCATCAACCACACAGCGCTCTGCAATACCCACATTTTCCTTGAGCCACGCATCCACGTCCCCAACAAGGGGCTCAAATTCGGCGTTAGTCATGACACGTTCCGGCACGTAGCGGCCGGTGCTAATTATCTTGGCATAGCGGTTTTCCATTGGACGTCCCTCTTCCTTTTGTTAAATATGATCCAAGATTCCTTGCCTTAAACTACAACGGAGGCTCAATCGAGACAATAGATGATAACGGAACTGAATCATGAAAATTTTGCGACTTGAATTTTTGATACCTATAATCGAAAACATAAAAAGTACAGATCATTTACCATCAGCACATCATGAAGCCAACTCTTGTTCACTAAATATATCATAATCATAATAATCAAAAAGACAAACCCTGCAAAATGGATTTGACCTTATAAAAGCGATATCACAATAATTTTAAAATCTCAAAAACCTGTCAGATATATTAGAAATCGCTACAAACCGTTTAGTGATAAGGCATTACGTTATCACAGAAAAATCAGGCCGCTGATAGCTGGTAGTTATTGCAGGTATCAAAACCTCCGGTGGGTTTATTTTAAGTCACAATCATGGCAATTTGAAATGTTCTTTGTTACGTATAGAGGGTAATTTTCAATACATTGTCCTGATTTGAGGTTAGTCGCAAAATCACTATATGAAAGCGATCCTTAGTTTTTAAACTCGTAACCCAGCAAAAAAATGAACTTCGTGTCCTCTTCTGTTTGCGCAGCTGCCGAAGGCTGATTATCCCAGTCAAAGTTGTATTGCAGCGTCGCGGTCAGGCCTTTGTAAAGAGGAAACCTTAATCCTGTCCGCGATTTGAAAAACCAGTCATTAGCATCTTCAAGACTAATGAATCCGGTGTTTACATGAAAAAGCTGCACAATCTTATCGAAAAAATACTGATCATAATTAACCGCCCACTGGCCGGCAGAATAGTCATTATCCCGAGCCAAATCAAAGTTCTCATCAACCATGGACAGCCCCGCTGATATGGAAAGGTTCAACAGGGGTGTTTCAAAAAACTGATATCCTGCCCCAGCACCAAGAGTGCTTCTAAGATTAAGATCCTTGAACTCATCGTGATCAAAGAGTGTGTTTACATATAAATACCATTTTTCGCTTAAAAAATGGCTGTAATTCCCATAAGCAAGCCAGTTCTGCGACGTTGTAATATCATCTGCCTTTTCTTTAGAAAGTTCACCCCCAATTGTATAACGGTTCTTTTTCGTACGCGCTACAAACTCACCGTCAAAATAATAGTTGTCCGATTTCGTATTGCCTCTTTCACTGGTAACACTTGCATTTGCGCGGGTGGTTATTTTCACGGTCTTGACAGGCTCGGGATTGATCGCTTTCACATCCGCCAGACTGAAGGTAGCAGGCGCTTCGAGCTTGCCCGTATCCAACTTCATTTTTCCATTTTCAAAAGTCTCTGTGTTTCCCTCAAGAGCAGTTTCATCTTTGAGCACAACTTTCACTGAGGCATCGGTCCTAACAGCAGCCACTTCCTGCCAGGTGATGGTGATTTCCCCGGCATAGGTGGTTTTCAGGATCAGCTTATCTGCTTCCATCCTGACGACCTGGCCGGTGAGTTTATCCCCGTTTTTCAAACGGACCTCATCAGCCAAACTATTTCCAGATATAAGAAAAGCAACGCTGATCATGATGAGCAAGAGGGTTAGGCTTTTTTTCATATCAGACCTCCTTATAAATGGACGCGTTCATTTAATAAACTTCGACATTGAAACTTCGATAAGGATTCTTTATTGAAGTTCGATTCAATATATTGGATTTGTGGTTTTATAATTAGATTTCAGAATTTTGCGCCTGAATGATCAGTTATAGGAAAGTGAAGACTTTCTATCCGAGATCAACTGTTGCATTGTTTTGCCATACACACAGTTTGGACCAATTTTTGTTCATTACATATATCATAAAAATGAAAGAAGCAAACCCTCTCGAAAGGATTTGCCCTATTGAAAAACAATATCACAACAATTTCAAGGATCTGATATTTAAATTTTTCATAGAAGTAATCGCCACAACTATCTTTTAGTGATTTGGTATTGAGGTATCTCAAAGAATTCGGGCCATTGATAGCTTTTTATCATTGCAGATACTACAGTTTTTGGATTTAAGATTTCAAAGCGAAATCGTAATAAATTATGGGTTTGAATTTTTCAATGTTAAAGTTGAAAACTTATTATCTCAGAGACGTTTAGTGGTATACAATTCTGGGCCGCTGGATACAATTGGTGGTCATCAGAATAGCACCTGGAAATTCCATGAATTCCTTCGCCTGTTATGCCGGGCTGTACCAAACTGCCCGTAAAAATGATCGTGTTTTTTTACTTTGGATAATCATGCGTTGGGAGGTTTTCACCATGTGTGTAAATATAGCCTTAGTCGTACGATTTTTGAGGTAACAGAAGTGTTTAAATCCTGATAAGCAGGAGATCGGTGTAAATCGAGCTAAAAATCGCTCAATTTAGATTTTAGATGATTTGCCAATCTATAGCACGGCTAAAGTTTGTTCAGACCGTCAAGGGCAGCCACCTGATAAGCTTCGGCCAGTGTCGGGTAGTTGAACACCGAGTTGATGAAGTAGTCTATCGAACCGCCGTGGGCCATCACCGCCTGACCAATGTGGACAATTTCGGTGGCCTGATCCCCAATGCCGTGAACGCCGAGCAGCACCCGAGTATTCCTGTGGAAAAGTAGTTTGAGCATGCCACTTTCATCCCCCAGCATCTGCCCCTTGGCCAGTTCGCCATAATGGGCTAAGCCGAATTCGTAGGGCACCTTGGCGACGGTCAGCTGCTCCTCGGTTTGTCCAACCATAGATATTTCCGGGATGGTGTAGATGCCGAAAGGAAAGAGGGACGAAAACGCTTCGTGCTCCATGCCCAATGCGTGGCAGGCGGCCAAGCGGCCCTGGGCCATCGAGGTGGAGGCCAGACTCGGAAATCCGATCACATCGCCGACGGCGTAAATTTTCTCTACCTCGGTCTGATAGGTCTCACCGACCTTTAGTCGGCCCTTGACGTCGGTCTTCAGATTGACCGCCTCCAGGTTTAGGCCGTCGGTAGCCCCCTCCCGGCCAATGGAATACAGGAGCGTATCCGAGATGATCCGCTTGTCGCTTTCCAGTTCGGTGATCACCTGGTCCCGATCATCTATGAACACCCGGCTGACCTCCTCGCCTAATCTCAGCGTGACGTTGGCCGCGCGCATATGGTAGACAAGGTGGTCGATAATCTCGCCATCGACGAACTCAAGCAGTCTATCGCGCCGGTCGATCAGTATAACCTCCACCCCTAATGCCGCATAGATAGAGGCGTATTCGCTGCCTATGACCCCACCACCGACCACTGTCATACGACGCGGGATGGTTTCGAGCTTAAGAATTTCATCGCTGTCGATAATCCGCTGCCGGGTGAACGGTACGCTGTCCGGCCGCACGGGCCGTGTGCCTACGGCAATAATGAATTTCTTGCCCTGCAAGCGCGTCTCACCACTCGTCTCGCTTTTCACTACTATTTCGTTTGAATTGGCGAAGTGCGCCTCGCCAAAGTACATGTCGACGCCGTTGCGTTTCATCTGGTCGGAAATGACATCCATCTCTGAGCGAATGACGTAATTGACCCGCTGGGTCAAATCCTCAGAGGTAATCCGATCCTTGATCCGGTAGGATTCGCCATAGATACCGTGCTGGCCGTGCCCGATGAAGTAGAGCACTGCTGCGCGCAACGTCTTGCTGGGGATAGTTCCGGTGTGCAGACAAGCGCCGCCGACCACTTCGCGACGTTCAACCAGAGCGACGTGAAAACGACCCTTGGACGCTGCCAGCGCCGCCTTCTGTCCGGCTGGACCGCTGCCGATGACGATCAGATCATACTCGGGAATCGTATTTCTAACTCGTACCATATTCATGTCCTCACTGTGTTCAGTGGCGATGATCACTTACTCTTATTCAGCTTTATAATTACAATTGAGCGAAAATAAAATGGCCTTTAAGCCTTTAACAGCTATGTTTTTTTGTCAAGAACGCATTAAAAAGACCGATTCAATATTACTATTCGTTCGAACATTGTTTAACAAGTTCGATAATTATGACAGTTAAAAACGTGATTTGGGCAACAGTCCGTCAAGACCTGACAGCGATCTCATTGCCTTACACAAACCCCTGTAACAGATTATAAATGATCTGCCGGCGGAACATATGGCGCGGGAAAATCCACCCCCAACGCATCAAGAACTTCTTTGCCCCTTACCGTCAGATCGGTGATGAATCGGAACTGATCTCTAGGATCCACCGGATATGCCTTTAACCGGTATTGCGTTGCCCATGGTTTTTCCGAAGCGACGACGTTTATCGGTTTTAGAACCTGCAAATATGAGCTGGTCAATGCGGTATCCAGAAGCGCTTCAATCACGGCTTTTGGATTATGACGAGGATGCAGATAAAAATCCGCCGCACACTGTAGGTTATGACTGCCATCATTCGCATTAAATATTTTTTTATCCCAAAGTTTCAAGTGGGGAATCACCACCACCGTGTCATCCGGGGTGGTTATTTCAAATGATCTCATACCGATGGACTTGACCTCACCGTAAGCGCCCTCCACGGATACCCAATCGCCAAGCCGATAGGGAATCTCATAGAGCGTTACAATACCGGCGATGAGGCTGCTGGCGTAATCTTTAAAGGCGAAACCTAGCGCCAGGCCAAGGGCACCCAGCAGGGCAAAAAGATTTTCAATGGTCGGTTCAATGATAGTGGAGATGATCACCCACACGGCGACCACTATGATTATCAGCCGCAAAAAAGGCACCGAGGCAAGAACATATAAACGGTGACGTCCGGAGAACCTCTCGGCTATCCATGGCAATATTCGCTGTGACAGGGTGATCAGCAGCAACGCCGTCACAACGACAATGGTCACCTTGATGATAACCATCTGATTCAGATTATGTAATATTTGCATAAGGCCCAGATCCCTTAAAACTGGTCGGTTAAATAACCCTCTCCATCCAGATACATCTTTACGATTGGATATCCCGATGGCGACACGTTCCACAGGCCTTCATTTTTTTCTATCAGGCCCGCATCCTTGAGCACCAGTGCCATCCGTGTGATCACATTGGAAGAAAACGGTAAAATTTCCGCTAATACCGCTTGCGAAAGGCCGTTGTGAAGCAGCAGGCTGTGTAATAGAATCGAAGATTCGGGGCTGATAGCTGAAGGCGGGGCGGGGTGATCCAATTTGTCCCATGGCAAAACCCATATGGTAGTTTTCGTGTCTGATCGTGTATCCGAAATCGACTGATCAATCATTGTTTTGTCCGGTTCCTTTCTCAAGGCCTTTCGCCATATGCAAAGGGCAATACCCGGAATACCGCGACTATGGGCGGCCAGTTGATTAATGAAGTCACTGATTTCGGTTCCAACCTTGTCAGGCTCGGCATGCTCAGATTCAATGGGAAGTATAAACTTACCGTTATCTGTCTGACGAAAATAGATTGGTTTTTGAAACCGGCTTGAAGCCAGTTGATAAAACCACCAGGATAATCTGCGGTCATCAAATGCTTGCGCCACCAATGCATCCGGAAGTCGATCCGGGACGACATATTTCAAGTAGGCCATGGCCCAGCTGTCACATCCGATAATGCCGTTACCCATCGCTCCGGTGTTGATTTTTTCGAACATTTGACGCACAAGGGCCAGGCCATTAACGTGACGCAAGTAGCACCTTTCCAGCGCCGGAACAACCCAGGGAGTATCATTCTTTTCCATTTGTTTCAACCAGTTGTGGTCTTTTGAAAGAATCTGCTCGGCGCTGGGTGCGGTTATAAGCGGCCACTTTTGTGCCTTGGCCAAAGCTGTCAGAATCTCAGCGTTGCCGCCTTGGGGAAGACCGACAACCATAACAGTGGGTTTTTCGTTCGGCGTTGCCCCGAGCCTTTCATCCAGGGCGGTCTTTAAAGATATGGCCGGCAATTGCCAGTCAGGATTTGGTGCCATATTATCAAGGGCTTCATTCGGAATGTACTGAAGGTCCGATTCGGGTTTTTGCGGATCTTCGGGCTTTTCTCTAGCGGCTCGGAGCCTTTGCCACATACCTTTAATACCGCCTTTGATGATTCTGGACATGGTTGCCTGGGGCACGGCATACTCTGACAGGGGAACATAACGCCAAAGTTGTCGCTTATGCACTATTTGTTCCATTGGTTTTGTCATTTCAACGTCAATTTTCTCCTTATGCCATATGCGGGTTAAGAATGGTTCCCATCCACCTTATGAATCTTTACGTCAAAATCGGGTGCGGCTGTTATCTCGAAAGTTGCCGAACCCAATTTAACCCGTCCCTGCGTTTCGTCGATCCGGGTGAGTAAGATTTCACAGATGAGATCTTTGGTGGTTCGACGCTTCTTATAGTCTACAATGTATCTGAGGGTGTATTCAACCCAGTTGTCGTTGGTGAGCATTGTGACAACCGGTGTGACGTTTACATCCTCTATCATGTATCTATCGGTCATTTGGTGCCAAATGGACTTGGATTGCGAGGCATATTGACCTGTTATCTCCTCAAGAATACTTACAAATATCTTGCGTGAAAGGGCATAATCGCTTCCATAGCGGACCGGAACCATAATTTCATCCCACAGAAAGGGAAAATCGGAAGAGTAATTAAAGACGGGTTCTTTGAAAATAAAACTGTTGGCAACCCGGACAATCCGTCCATTGTAGAGGTCACCGTTAATCCAGCCGCCACACTCCATCAGGGTGGTTCTCAACATTCCAATATCAATGACATCGCCTTTGATACCCCCAAGCTGCACGCGATCGCCGACCTTGTAAAATCGACCAAAAGACATGGCGACCCATCCGGCAAGACTGGCAATGACCTCCTGGAGGGCAAATGCGATACCGGCTCCGGCCACGCCAAAAGCGACCGTTAAACCTGATAATTTTTCACTGTAAATAATGGAGAAGAGAAAAATGACCAGTACAAAGCCGAAAATGCCAATGATTTTTTTCAGCCGATACCGCCGCTCGTTATTCTGCACATACCGGGCTGAAATCCGCTGAGCAAAACGCACCACGACTATGGTGAAAAAAATTGCCGCCAGGGAAAACACAATTTTGCCCACAATCGGATCAAAGAGCCATTTTTTAAGGATATCTTCCATCAACTACTCCTAATATGATTTCACCGCTTTGAGTTGGACAGCCACTCGCCCCCTTTATTGGTGATTACCGATATCCGAGGCAGTGGTAAACGGACAGAGTTTATTCTTCTTTGGTATCAAATCGGCTATCATCATTGACAATACGGAATTCAAGGGGTTTTTGAGTGTCTAAGTGAACATCTCTCTGGGGAAAGGCAATGACGATTCCAGCTTCGCGGAACAATTCGTCGATGCGAAAGCGGATGTCGCTCTCGATAATTCGCCTGTCCGTAATACGCTCCATTATGATCCAGAAATAAAGATCGAATATCAGGGCACTGTCCCCAAAATCGTTAAAGAGGACAAAGGGTTTTGGGGACTTTCTTACTTTGTTGTGCTCCTCGGCAACCTGAAGCATAATGCGCTCCGCCTCACGAACCGGAGACCCATAAACAACCCCTACTGTCAGCTGCGCTCTCACCTCTTTGTCTGACAGGGTCCAGTTAATGATATTTTTCTCTAAAAAACTGCTGTTGGGCACCAAAATGTGGATATTTGCACCGGTGCGAATTCGCGTACAACGCGCGCCGATCTCCTCCACCATGGCGAAGGTCCCTTCGATTTCAATCAGATCTCCGATCTTTATCGGTTGTTCCGCCATAACGATGAAACCGCTGATGAAATTATTGATCAGGTTCTGAGCTCCGAAACCGACGCCGATGGCAACGGCACCGCCTAAGAATGTGAACAGTGTCAGAGGGATGTTGACCACACGCAGGGCAAAGAGAACGATCAAAAATACGATAAAATAATTGACAATCTTCTCAATGGCCGCCGTCGTGGTCTCTTTCATGTGGACACGCGCCAAAAGACCTCGAATCCAAAAAAGGATGATTCTTTTGACAAATATAAACCCGACAATCAGGGTGATCAGGGCCATGGCCAGTTTCTTCACCGTCACACCGTGTTCGTCAATAACCCACAATTCCAGGTTCCAGATGTTCTTTACCTTGCCGGTCACTGTGGTTAATTTTTTCCACAAATCAACGTGTTCGCGTTTATTGGCAATCTCATCCAGAAGCCGTTGGTTCAACTGTAAGGTTGCTTGCAGCATCGACAAATATTCGAGACCGCCCTTTGCCAATGTCCTTAGCGCACTCAATCGATTTTCCAGCTCGCGTCGTAAATCTTTCGAATACCCCTGATCCAATAATTGTTTTTCCAGGGATGTAATTTGGGGCTGGAGACTGTTTTGATAACTGTCCTGAAGTCGCACGATTCGTTCGATTTTTACTTTGCCGGCTTCAATCTCTTTTTTCCGGGCGTCTATTTTTTCTTGATCTACCTCGCCCTTGACAAGCGTGTAACGATTTTTCCACACTTGTTCCTGTTGATTTAACAGGTTCAACATATCCTCTGTCTGTTCCAGAAGCCGCTGGGAGGCTTCCCGTTCAGATTCGGTCGCCTCTAATCTGGCCTTGGCCAATGCAATGTCGGCCTTTTTTTTGGCGTTCGCGAGTCTTTCCTGGGCCTGAAGCCAGACGGTTTCCACCTTCATCTGTCCTCGGAGCTGATCCTTCAGTCGCTTTTGAAGTTCATCCCTGTTCCGATTGATGGCTTCGATCTGTTTTTCCAGGTCGACGTTGTCAAAATGCAAGTTTTTGCTGACCCAAACAAGGTTCTGTTGCGTAACATCCGAATTTTTTTTGGCAAGTCGAACTTCGATGGAAAGGTTTTGCTTGGTTGTTCTTTGCAAATCGAAAATCGCTTGGGAAATTTCCAGTTTCAATCGGGCTTGCTCTAGTTCCCACTTCAGTTTTCCGGTCACCTTCCCGGGTTCCATTGACTCCAGTTCTTCTTTGTATTTTCGCAAATCCTGCCGGCTTTCGTCCAGCCTCGATCTGGCATCCTCCAAAGCCTTATCGGCCAGGCGAGTTCCCAAAATGGCAGTCTCCTTCTTGTTGTCGTCGGTATTCAACTTATCGAGAATCGTGTCATAAAAACTGAGGGAATACGGCGGATTTTTCGAAAGAATTATCTGCTGCTGAGTCTGCTCTTTTTCTTGCAAAAGGGCTTCTTCTTTTTCCAAGACTTTCTTTTTCTTTAAAGCAGTTAAGAGCCTCTGATAGACGCTTTCTAACTCTTTAAATTTTACTGTTCGTTCCTGTAACTGGGAAAGGGTTATCCCTAATTGTTGCGCTGTTTGTTTATTTTCCGCTGCTTCGGCTTCCGACAATCTTTTATTGATTTCTTTGATTTTCAGCTCGATGTCGGCAGGATCGATCTCAGGTAATGGCTTCTGATGGTTCACCGCCGTGGGGCTTTGCTTGTTTTCCAGCACTTTGGGTGCCGTCGCCCAAGATACCGAAATCAGACCGAATAAAACGATTACGGCATATAAACATAAACTTTTTTTAAGCCTAAGTTGTGGCATCATTTTTTGATTCTCTCGATAACCTCTTACGATGATGGAGCTTATGGGAAGCGTATCCACCTCAAGGTTTTAACGTTGTATAGAGTGGCTCGTGGACCGATTAAGACTTACCTGCTTCTTCAGGGCGTTGTTCTTTTTAGGTATCAGCCAGGAAATTATCAAGCCGATTACATTTCCAGAGACAAAGGTTCCCAACAAAGCAAAGGCCATGGAAGTATGTATATCTAAAACGATAAAACGCAGTCAATATATTTGTCCATTCTGGTCAAGAAAAACAGCAAATAGAAGACCGATCTCGACCCAAATAATGTGCTTTAGCGTCATACTTATTCTACTTTTAAATTTACTTGATTTCTTTAAGATTTTTCAAAACAAATTTGTCCAAATGAGATCTGTCTTTTATTTTTTCGATAATTTCTTTCAAAGGGATTTCGGCCCTTGCAGCTGTGCGGTGTCCCCCAGCGGAACCCTTCCAACGGCCGAAAAGTTTGCGGGCAACCCTGCCGGCATCATACCGAAAGTCAGCATTTCTTAAAATAATTATCAGATTTTCATTACAGACTCCGGATGCAATACTCCATCGGACTTCGGCAAGTTTCATAAAGAAATCTGCAATGATCACTAAAAAATCCGGGTTTTCCATCTCGCCCATGTGAACAAAGGCGATATCTTTTAAAAAGGTTAAATTGTCCATCGCAGTACGGTAAATGGCCAGGCTCTGTTTGGTCATTTCTGACGTTTCAATTTTTTTTATGATATTTTTATTTGAGATCTCCAAAGTGCTCTACATCGTAGATCACCGCGAAAATAAACGCGATATATTTGAAACTTAAATATTTACGAAGACAGTTCATAGGACATCTTGTTGATTAGGCATCTTGAGACCGTACGTCCAATATCCGACTTAAGTGCCCCCGATGACGGTATTTAGGCGAGCTCAATTGAATATGAAAGCCACCGACTCGTGCAAAATTCAGGTCATAGGTAGGGGGAAAACAGCCATGCGATTGCATCGCGCATTCGAATCGTCAAAGGACGGGCGTCGATTTCTTTTAGAGAGATTTCCAATGATTGTTTAATATTTTCTTGGATATGTGAGGTCAAAATCGCCGCCGTAGGCTTGTGGTAAATTTCGACGGCCAACTCGAAATTGAGACGCAGGCTGCGCGGATCGATGTTGGCGGAACCGATCTGGACGTAATAATCATCCACAATGAACAGTTTGGTGTGAACAAAAGGCGGCGGCTGATGATAGACTCGTACGCCTTTTTGTATGATCTCCCACAGCATATTGTTGCTAGCCCATTGGACAAACGGTAAGTTGGTTTTTTCCGGCAGCACAACGGCGACCTCCAGACCCCGCAACGCAGCGGTTTGCAAAGCGGCAATCATTTCACGAGAAGGCAAAAAATAGGGGGACATAATTAGAATCCTACGGCGAGCCGAAGCAATAGCGCCCAACAAGATTGAGGAGAGTTTTTCCAGATCTTCATTAGGGCCATCTACAATGGTCCGGCAAATCGCCTCTCCGTCACCTTTTGCGGTAGATACAGACGGCATGGTCTTTTCGCCGGTGGTAAAACGCCAATCTTCAAGAAACACATGTTCGATTTGTGAAACCACCGGTCCCTGAAGACGGAAGTGCAGATCATTGACCCGTTCGGAGTTTTTTTGATTTTCGGCCAGATGGCGGTCACTGATATTCATCCCGCCGACAAAGCCCGTGCGACCATCGGAAACCATAATCTTTCGATGGTTGCGAAGATTTATATACAGCATGGGTGGGATCAATCTGGGCGGCAAAAAGCGGGCAACACGGACGCCACGCTTTTTCAATAATGTTCTAGCCCGAGGAGTGGAATACATCTCGCCGATGCCATCGACCAGCACTCTAACATCGATGCCGCGTTTGGCAGCGCGACTCAGTGCATTAATGAACTGTTTTCCTGTGCTGTCGGCATCAAAAATATAGGAGGACAGGTAGAGCGTCTTGCTGGCATTTTCAATGGCTGCAATCATGGCCGGATAGGTTGCTTCGCCGTTTTGTAGCGCTTCGATAAGGTTACCGTCCACTAACGGTCTCCTTGTGACCGCCTCGGATATTTGCGCGATTTCAGAAAATTCAGGGACTGTAAGAATGCTCAAAGAGAATGATTCTTCATCATCATCGGCGCGTTCGTATCCGATTCTGATCCGAAACGGTGATTTCTGTTCGAGTTTACGTGCCCGTGTTCGGATCCTGTTGATGCCGAACAGAAAATAGAATAGTGGTCCTGCGATTGGAACGAATAAGCAGACACCGATCCAGCCCAAGGCCGCTCGTGGATCGCGCTTGTAAAGCAGCGCGTGTACGGCGGCCGTCAACGCCGCCGGGAGGTGAAGCACAATCAGTATCCACATATATAAATTCATACGATCTTAACCCGTATATTCATCAATTAGACCGGAACGTATTGCAAATGAACGATGAAAAAAAGTGACGGGTATATAACGACGGCAACCACCGGTGTGAAAAATCAGCTGGCTCCCGATACTTAAAAAACTCACCCTATCCTTTTGTAAACGCGACGGTAGCAATGGCGACCCAAAAAACGCCAAATCGTGCCAACCACTACAAGATCCGCTTGCAATTTTTCTCCAAATGTTTTTGCTAATTTTCGTGGGGTGTTCAGGGTTTGATCTTGGATGACATCCGCGTAAACGGCAGCGGATTCTTCCATTGAAACCATTTGATCCTCAAATCGAATTTGCAGCATATCATTGACCAGCCGGGTCATGATTTTATCAGCTCCTTTTGCTAAATTGGCTGCATAAAAATAGAGTTGTCCCATTGGCTGGCTCAATGGCTTTTCAATCGGCTTTTCCGGTGATTCCAGCTTGCCGACGAGAAAAGGAGTGACTGTTGTTAAAATGATGTTCGAACTTTGGGCAGGGTTAAAGCCGATTCTTTTCATCACGATGGGGATTGATGAACCTGAGAGACCAGCAATAAAGAGATTCAACAGCATATCCAGACCGATCACCAAGCCAAGGTATGGACTGCCATACCATATCCATGTTATGAAACCATTGAAGGCTGGTTTTGAAAAAGGCCTATTCAACGCGATACGCGATGGTGATCATCCAATCCGCATAATTCGGATATAGCTTTTTCATGAAATCAATAACTCTTTGTTTGAATGTGGTCTCTATGATTGCGGACTGACCTGGCCACAGCCGAAACTTGACCCGAAGATAGCGCCAGTTGCCACCTTTGGCCTCTTTTACACCAAAGAGTTCGGGCTTTTCCAAAATAATGGACTTTTGTTGATTGTACAACCCCGTAGCAATGGATTTAACCGCTTCTGTCACCGTTTTTTCTTCAATTCCATCAGGAACTTGGATATCCACATACCCTCGGATAGCCCCTCGACGAAATCGGCTGATCATGGTGATATTGCGGTTGGGAACATAGATCTTTTGGCCATGCAGATTGACCAGTGTCGTAAATCTTAATCCGATGTTTTCGACTCTACCAATCTGTCCCGACAGCTCCACGATATCTTCGATGCTGAGCGCATCCGAGAAAATAAGGGTTAACCCGATAATAACATCCTGTACAAGACCCTGCAACCCGAACCCAACAGCAAGTCCGATAACAGAAGCGCTTGCCAGGTATGCGGTCAAAGAAACCTTAAATTCCCTTAAGATTAACCCGATGGCCATGAAATAGATGACAAAAGTTAGACCGCTGACGAGGATAGTGGTCACCGTGGCAACCTTGGGATATCGCCGGGTAAAGCTTTCCGTGGTTGAAGCTTCTGCTTCCAGTTTCAAAGTAAGCATCCACCGGCTCAACCGCTTGAGTCCCTGGACGGCAAAGTGGGCAAGAATGGCAAGCAACACAATGGCAACAATTCGAAAGCCAGCAGGAATCGTCATTATTAAATCACTTGGGTCCATGTCGTATCCCTTTTGGTTTGACAAGAATTTTCTTTCTGAAAGTGAAACAAGCTAAAATTTTAATTGTGCCCTGTATTTAGCTGAACCACAAAATATTTGATCGTCCAATATGCACTGGCAATAACATATAGGATACGGGCAAGTAAACCCTATCGTTGCAAAAACAACACATCAGATTATACGTTAAACGGCTTAGAAAATGGCTTTGCGTTGATCGAAGTAACCATTATAAGATCTAACCGTTGGTGGCATCCAATGAAAACATTTTTTTTGCTGTGTTGTTTACCTTACAGGAACGCCGATGACACCGCATCTCCTGTGTTATTAACGGAATCTTCGATATGCGTTATCAAGACCTTGCGGTAGACGACTACAGCTGCGGCCTTGATGCCTTGTCGTAGTAGAACGAAGATCCCTTTATCGGGGGAACCTGGGATATCCTCGACTTTTGAAACGTTAGGGTAAAGTTATTACACAAGTTTCGCATCTTTAATTTTATGAAACGTCAATACAGTGAAGCAGGCCGAAAAATGTTTTACTTCAGCGATTTCTGGTAATAGGGCATTGCCTCGGAAATATAGCTTTCAATATTGGCGATCCGGGTCGAAGGGGCCGGATGGGTGGACAAAAATTCCGGCGATCTTGCCTCTTCCTTCTGATTCATTCTTTCCCAGAAGGGAACCGCGACCCGTGGATCGTATCCCGCTTTGGCCATGAGCGTTAAGCCAATTCGGTCCGCCTCCTTTTCGTGAAGCCGGCTATAAGGAAGTATCAATCCCACGTTGGCGCCCACTCCGAATACCGTCATAAAAAGTTCCTGGGTTTGGCGAGGCTTTCGGGACAAGGCGGCTGATAGTGCCATTGTCCCCATATTGGTAAGAAGCGCCTGACTCATTCTTTCATTGCCGTGTTCAGCGATGGCATGCGCCACCTCATGACCCAAAACAACGGCAAGACCGCTTTCATCCTTTGTGATAGGGAGTATTCCGGTATAGACGGCCGCCTTGCCGCCGGGCATGACCCAGGCATTAACGACCTTATCGTCTTCAATGAGATTAAATTCCCATTGGTATTTTCGGGCCTGATTTTCACGGCCCGAGTCCGCAAGAAATGCCTCGGCTGCTTTGGCAATCCTGTTTCCCACTTTTCTGACCATCTGAACCTTGTTCTGGTCTGTGGAAAGTTTACTTTTATCAATAACTTGTTGGTATTCTTTAAAACTCATGGTGATCAGTTCCGATTCCGGCACCAGGCGAAGGCTTTCTCGTTGGGTAATGGGAACTTCCGCGCAACCGATAAAAAATGAAATGGTTATCATGAGCAGGGTTAAACGCAATAGAAGGTAAAAAGGGTTTTTTCGTACATTTAAAATTTTCATTCTTCCCCTCCATGATTCGAGCTAACCTGAACCCGTTTTTAGTGTACGATCTGACATCAACCAAAAGAATGACATTCCAGTCGACTTATGTGAAGAGACCATTGCTGTTAATAATATAAGGGATGTGCAAGAGTATCACCCGGTAAAAGACATGAAATTATACCAACCCTAATGGTTGTGGTCATCAAACCGACAAAACAGATATCCGCTTTACCCTGATCCATAATAACACCCATTTTAAGTCTAGACCCAATCCGAATTCCGCCACTGTGAATTCATTGGCCGGTTCTGTGGAAGAGGATTCCAACCGAATACCCAGCCGGCTAAGTTTAAAAGAAACCGCCTTTAGCTCCAAGTGCTGCTCCGGGCTTTTTAATATTGAGCATAAGTGTGAAAGGCGATGTTCAGGTGTATCGAGTTCGGTTTCTATTTCTTTTAGCTTCCTGTTGATGTCGCTGAGTACATGAAGCGCCTCTTGCATCTGATTATCAGATGCGTCTGCGTGTTTTAACTCGGACACCGGTTCAGAAATGTCGGGTCGCTTGACCTTGAATTCCAGCAACTCTCGCTGTTTTTCCAGTTCTTCCTTCCATAACTGAAGATCGGTAATTTTCTCAAAAGCCTGTCTGAACAAAGTGACCAACGCAAGGTGTTGAATTTGAAGGCGGGTTTCAGCCAGTTCAATCGCCGGAGCGAATACCTTAAAATTTTCGAAAAAGATCGCTTTCTGAGGAACGTCCCTGCGAACAATTTCACCGTTTTTTTCAATTCCGAAAAATTTTTTTTCCTTTCGGTTAGCCACGAGCATCGCAAAGGCCGTAGATGCATTCGTACGCCGGAAAAAGTTTTTGAGCGCTTTACCGGATTGCATTACGCCGACCAGCTCTTCACGACTTATGAACATGGCTTTGAGTAGAGGGTCTTCGTCCCAACGTTTGGGGTCGAGATCCACGGGTCCCGGTACTTGAGGAATAAGTCCGGAAATATACTGCATGGCGTGCCGTACTGGCGGAAGAATCTTTTTTCGGAATCTGCTAACGGGTAAAATCGTTGAATCGATTTCCAGTACGATCCTTTCGATCTCATCCAGAACAGCAGCCTCTGCTTTATGATCCAGTAGTCGTTGGCCGCTGCCGTAAACTATCCTTTGATAGAACGATTTCAATCGGCTTTTCAAACCCATGGCAATCAGACCTCAAACGTTATTTTCTCAAGTTTTACACCCTTAATTTTCAGCCATCAGGGTTTTTAATTCTTCACCGTCAATTTTTTCTTTTTCAAGCAGTATGCGGGCTGCCTTTTCAAGAAATTGTTTTTTCCCACGCAGGATGTCCAATGCCCTGGTGTACTGGGTGTTGATGATGTCACGAACCTCGTCATCGATCATTTCGGCCGTGGCCTCGCTGTATTCGGCTGCACCTTGACCCACCATATCCAAAAATTGGGCGGTTTTTTTTCGGGCGAAATAGACTTGGCCAACCTTTCCGCCCAGTTCGGTAAATTTCTCCGGTTCTTTGAGAAATTCCACCACCTCCACCAATTCCTGCTTGGCCTCATCCACACCGGTAACATCCTCAAACGACATATCGAGTTCACTTTCCATATATATTTTGGCTTTATTCTTTCCCAAAGTCATAAATCCCTGTTGCTGCCCCATCATTCGCCGCATGAAAAAGAACCAGACACCGAAGAAGATCGCCGTTGGTACAATCCAGGAAAACAACCGCGGCAGGAAATCGGATTCAATCTCTCCTTTGAAGTTTACATTGTACTGCTAAAGAAGTTTGGACGTTTCCGAATCCACCCGGATCGAACGAAACATCTTTTCCTTGCCGACCCCTTCGCCCTCTACTTTCATCTTTCCCTGGAGTTGGTTGGCACTGATCGCCACCTCGGTAATTTTGTTTTCCTTCAACAATTTTAAAAACTGACTGTAGGGGATAACTTCAATGGAAAAAAAAGAGCCAAGGTATTGCTGGACAATCAACACAAGCCATATGCCCAGCAGAACATACCAGACGGAAAATTTTTGATGCTTCTCCATAACTCCTCCTTAAAAAAACTTGGATGATTATCTCAACTGAGTAAAAATTAAGGAATACCATTTATTTTTTAGCATATTGGCCTTTGTGTGTCAAAACTTCACGGGTTGTCGCCCAAAGAACTTTTCGCTTGGGCAACAACCCGTTCTGAAGTGAAACTCCGGGTCTATTATATCTTGACAAAAGGGTTAGTTTTTAATTTATTGATAGTGTATCATTGTTTCGATTTATTAACTTTCATACATGAGGTTGACATCACTATTTTGCTCATTCTTTAAATAGAGCACTTACCCTCACAAACTTGCTAAACATTATTAATTCAAGAGGTTAGAAACAAGTCTTTTCCCTTCACATTAAATATAAACAATTGTTTAAAAACCTTTTTTTAAGACTTCGCTCGGAAGGAAACATGAAATATAGAACATACTCTATTTTAGGCGCTTTTCTGTTTTTTAGTATCATTATTTGGACAATAACACCGGGTCACGCTTTAGCACAGACTGCATCAAAGGGTGAAATGCCCCAAAAAACCATTGACCACCAAACGAATAATACTCAAATCCCTGCCACAAAAATCAAGGCGGTGGATAAAGCCGGAGAGAGCATTGGAAATGGTATCGACAAATTTAGTCGCTCGGCTTCTTTAAAAATCGGCAAGTGGATCGAAGTTGAAATTTTCGCCGGAATCACCTGGCTCAAACTGCTCTTTTGTCTATTTTTGACCTTTCTGGTGGTCATGGTTGAGCGGTTGCTGCGATGGCTGATCAATTCAGCAATTCGAAAAATGCCGCCCGAGGAGGAGACTGTTGCATGGCGAAAGCATTTTCTTGAGGCTCTCACCCGGCCGCTTTCTCTTTTTATCTGGTCTTATGGTATCTATGGCGCCCTTTCGCCGCTATACATTCATTTTGTAGCGACTGATGGAAGCAATCTGGTGCACAGCGTGGCGCAAAAGGCGGCGGATATCGGCGGGACCATCGCCCTTTTCTGGCTCATCCTTCTTTTAATCGGGATTGTGGACGTGTACTTGAAAAAATGGGCAGCCGGCACCGAAAGCACCATCGACGACATGCTGGTTCCCATTGTCGGCAAAACGCTTCGTCTGTTCATTATTGTTATCGGCGGCATTATTATTATTCAAAATCTCACCGGACTAAAAATCGGCCCCCTGCTTGCCTCCCTGGGCATCGGCGGTCTGGCGGTGGCGTTGGCTGCCAAAGATTCCATCGCCAACTTTTTCGGAACGCTCACCATCCTTTTCGACAAGCCGTTTCAAGTGGGCCAGCGGATCACCATTGACCAATATGACGGGACCGTTGAAAACGTCGGCTTCAGAAGCACACGAATTCGAACATTGACCGGTCATCTGGTGACCATTCCCAATGAAAAACTGGTCAACTCTTCTGTGGAAAACATCGGCGAACGGCCCCATATCAGGTGGCTAACCAATATCGGGATCACCTATGATACCCCGCCGGACAAGGTTGAAAAAGCCGTACAAATCATCCGGGAAATTCTTGAAAACCATGAAGGGATGCAGGAAGATTTTCCGCCCCGGGTCTTTTTTAACGGTTTCAATGATTGGAGTCTGAACATCATGGTGATTGTCTGGTATCATCCGCCCAATTACTGGGATTATCAGGCATGGCTGCAAAAAACCTGTCTTGAGATCATGCGCCGGTTTGAAGCCGAAGATGTCGATTTTGCTTTTCCGTCCCGCACAATTTACGTAGCCAACGACGATAAACGCCAGCTTAAATTAAAAATGCTCAAAGGTCAGGAACCCTGATCTTTTTCTAGCGGAAAGGAATTACGTTATGCCGAGATTTCTTAAAAGACAACTTACGAAGGCGGGATCATCTCCGGGAACACTGGTTCATGTTGGTGAACAAAAGGTGGATGAAACCCGAATCACCCTCATTGACTATGATGAGGCGCATCTGGATGAAAGAGTGCTCGACGATATTGAGGATGCGTTTCCACTTAGAGACTTACCCACGGTGACCTGGATCAACATCGACGGCTTGCATGAAATAGACATCATCGAAAAAATCGGCCAACATTTTAACATCCATCCGCTGGTTCTGGAGGACATTGTAAATACCGGCCAGCGACCCAAAACCGAAGAATTCGAAGATGTTATTTATGTTATTTTAAAAATGCTGCATTACAACGAAAATTCCGAAAAAATCAGTTCCGAGCAGTTCAGCCTGGTTCTGGGACCCAATTTTCTAATTTCTTTCCAGGAAATCCAGGGCGATGTTTTCAAAACCGTCAGAGATAGAATCCGCAAACCCAAAACCCGAATTCGCAAAGCAGGATGCGATTACCTGGCCTATGCCCTGATCGATGCCATTGTGGATCACTACTTTGTCCTTCTGGAAGCACTTGGTGATAAAATTGAAGATATTGAAACCCAACTCCTTGATCATCCCACCCGTGACACCCTGGAGATCATCCACGAGATGAAACGGGAGATGATATATCTTCGCAAGCAAATCTGGCCGATTCGGGAAATGATCAACGGTCTGGTGAAAGGGGAATCTTCCCTGATTCAGGAACAGTTGCATGTCTATCTCAGGGATGTCTATGACCATACGATACAGATTATCGACACCATTGAGTCGTATCGGGACATTCTATCCGGCATGCTGGATATCTATCTGTCCACCCTGAGCAACAGAATGAACGAGGTCATGAAAGTACTGACCATCATCGCCACCATTTTCATTCCCATCACTTTTGTCGCCGGGATTTACGGCATGAACTTTAAGTTTATGCCGGAGCTCGAATGGCGGTGGGGGTATTTTATGGTTTGGGGTATAATTATCGTCGTCGTGGGGATCATGGTCGGGTTCTTCAAAAAAAAGCAATGGTTGTGAGCCATTACATGACCCTGCATATCAGTGGTCGATAAACCTTTTTCACAAAAGGAGGTAATCCATGTCTGCAATAAAATCGAAACTCAAACCCAAAAAGCGCAAGGTAACCTTTTCCCCGACGTCTCCCGATACCAAAGAGGTAATACTCATGGGAGATTTTAACCAGTGGAATCCCAAAAAACATCCCATGAAATAAAACAAAAACGGGGGGTGGGAAAAGGTGACCTTCCTTTTTACCGGAACATATGAATATCGCTTTATGGTGGATGGGCAATGGAAAAGTGATCCCGAAAACATTCAAACGCGCGCCAACCGCTTCGACAGTAAAAATAATTTTATTGTCGTTCTGTCGGCATAAGCGCTCTGTCATTGATGATTCAATGGTTAAAACGGCGATTCCGATGGCTCTCCGGATAGATCTTCAATGACGCCTTTGAAGCCGAAAAATTAAAGGCCACTTTTAAATTCAGACTAAGCAAACACTTGATACACGATCTATCACCCTAAAACATCATGACTTCCCTAAGTTTTTGAAAGGAATTTAACCAATGAATCCTGAAACAGCTGAATTTCAAAATCTCCCTGAACGCTTGAGCGGACTTGGGGTACTGGCGGATAATCTCTGGTGGAGCTGGCATCCTGGAGCAAGAATGCTCTTTAAAATGCTTGACCGTCAGGCATGGAAAGAGAGCAGACACAACCCCGACAAGATGCTCAGAGAAATGCCGGCTGAAATTTTGGCGTCTGCCGCTGCCAACGACCATTATTTGCGAAATTATGATGCGGTGCTTTCCCGGTTTTACCGGTATCTATCGGACAAATCGTGCCGATTTTTGAACAATTTCCCTTGTGATCCGAACACCTTTGCCGTCGCTTATTTCAGCGCTGAATACGGGCTTCATCGTTCCTTGCCCTTTTACGCCGGCGGTCTGGGATTTCTGGCCGGAGATCATATCAAGGAATGCAGCGATCTGGGTGTTCCCCTGGTGGCCGTTGGTTTCATGTACCCCCAAGGGTATCTCCATCAACACATTCGCGAAGACGGCTGGCAAGAAAATATTCATGAACCCATCAACAGAGAAGCCGCACCGATTTCGAGAGTACTTGATAATGAGGGTCGACAGCTTGTGGTTCGGGTTCCCTTCATCGATCCGGCAATCCATGTGGGCGTTTGGAAAGTAAACGTCGGTCGGGTATCCCTATATCTACTGGATACGGATATCGAGGACAACGATCCGTGGAACCGCGGCATATCGGCCCGTCTTTACATCGGGGACATCGAGCAGCGACTGCGCCAGGAAATCGTTCTCGGAATCGGCGGCACCGAAGTTTTGGAAATTCTGGGAATAAAACATCACTTGATGCACCTTAACGAAGGGCATGCCGCCTTTGCGATTCTGGAACGCATCCGTGACCGTATAATCGGAGGTATGCCTTATCCCCAGGCCCTGGAACAGGTCAGAAACACCACTGTTTTCACCACGCATACGCCGGTCCCTGCCGGTCATGATGTCATCCCGTTTCACCTGATGGAAAAATATTTTCATGCTTACTGGCCGACCCTGAACTTAGATCGTGACACCTTTCTTCAACTGGGGATCCACCCTGAGCAACCCCATGTTGGCTTTAACCTGACGGCCTTTGCCCTCAGGATGTCGGCTTATCGCAACGGCGTCAGCAAACGGCATGGAGAAGTGTCCAGGCAGATGTGGCAAGGTCTCTGGCCGGAAGCATCTGCGTCAGAGGTTCCTGTGGATCATATCACCAATGGAGTCCATGTCCCCACCTGGATCGAGCCCCGGATGAAACGTCTTTTCGATACCCATTTGGGCCCTGAATGGCTTACCGATCATGACAATCCCCTTGTCTGGGAACTGATCGACAAAATCCCGGATGAAGCGCTGTGGCGAACCCATTACTGGTTAAAAAGCAAACTCATCGATGCCGTCCGGGAGCGATCACGCCTTCGTTGGGCCGGAGATCGCGTCAGCCCATCCATCGTTATTGCCGGTGGAACACTGCTCGATCCGTCGGTGTTAACCTTCGGCTTTGCCCGACGTTTTGCCACCTACAAACGGGCTGACCTGCTTTTTTATGATATGGGGCGCCTGAAAAAGCTTCTCAACGACCGCTGGCGGCCCATCCAGATTATCTTTGCCGGCAAAGCACATCCCGCCGACGATCCCGGCAAGCAGATCATTCAAAGGGTGTTTAATGCCGCGCGCGATCCGGAAACCGGAGGGCGCATCGCCTTTGTGGAGGACTACGGGGAACAACTGGCGCAATACATGGTTCACGGCGTAGATGTGTGGCTGAACAATCCGTTGCCTCCCAAGGAAGCCAGCGGAACCAGCGGCATGAAAGCAGCCTTGAACGGAGTGCCCCAGTTAAGTATAATGGACGGCTGGTGGATAGAGGGCTTTAACGGTAAAAACGGCTGGGCTTTCAGTCACAAAGAAGTCGACGGTAACCGGGATGCTGCGGATGCCGCCGAACTCTACCGCATCCTTGAAGAAGATGTGATTCCAATGTATTATAACGTATCGGATGACGGCTTTCCTGTGGACTGGGTAAACGTCATGAAAAATTCCATTAAGAGTAATGCAGCAAAATTCTCGGCCCGGCGAATGGTCAAAGAATATATCGAAAAGTTTTATGCTAAAGGCATTGAAAGCGTCCTATTGCATCAGAATGAAGGATAGGAGCCATTACAAAATAATCTGTCGACCCCTAACGGAACTACAGGAACCTTCGGTTGAAAGGAGCTGGAAATGACACCCAAACGCATTGCTCTGATTATCATTGCTATTTTGTTTGCCGTTTTTATTCTTCAAAACGCCCAAGCGGTGCAAGTTCGATTTTTATTCTGGGGCACCGAGGCATCCCGGGCCATTGTTTTGCTGGTCACCTTCTTCCTCGGTCTTGTTTCCGGATGGCTGTCCGGCTGGAAACAAAAAAAGCCTGCCGAGGATAAACCCAAACCGAACATGTCATGAACCATAACGAAATTAAATAATTGCTCGAGTTTCCCAGCCTGGTGCCGCAGCTAATCACCTAGCGAATCGCTTCTTCGATCGACACATTTACGGGGTGGAAGACTCGCTCAACTCAGGTGAAATTATTCCTGTGGTTGGATTCGGTCCTGTGGGCACAAAGACCGACTATCGACCGTCCGGTTACTCGCCCGTGATAAGCCTGTCATCAAGGTTTCATTATCATAAGCCTCCACCAACATTACCGACGAAAAGGAGAATTTCTTTTTGCCCAGAAACTGCATGACCGTTTCCTTTTCAATCCTTTTCTAATTATCCGTCTTTCGGTTATCATCGAATGATCTGAAAAGCCAGATATGCACCATACAACATCAGGGATACAACGCCTTCCCATCGGTCGATGGATCGCTTTTTGCCTGTGAACATAAATATAAACAGTAACACGCTCGCCAGAATCACCACGCTGATGTCGACGTTGCTTCTGCTGTGAAATGGAATAGGTTTTATGATCGCACTGACTCCCAAAACAAAAAAAATGTTGAAAATGTTCGATCCAACGACGTTGCCTACGGCAATATCCGGTTTTCCTTTGTGGGCGGCAACCGCGGAAGTGGCCAGTTCAGGAAGGGAAGTGCCAACCGCTACAATGGTCAAGCCCACCAAGGACTGGCTGACCCCTAATTTAAAAGCCAGATTCACCGCTCCTTTAACAATCCAGTCACCCCCGAGACACAGACCCGCCAGACCTAACACCACCAGCAGAACCGATTTCGCCAATCCATGTTCTTTCGACGGCACGTGGGTCTCAATTCCTTCAATCTCTTTTGCAATGGAAACTGAATAATAAAGAAATATGATAAAAAAGGAGAGAAGAACAAGTCCGTCGATTCGTGTTAAAATGGAAATGCCATTTTTATCAATAAGTTGATCGTTTGCCATCAGTCCCAATACGATCGCAGCCAAAAGACTGAAAGGAATTTCTTTCCACACCGTACCTTTTGTGACGGACAACGGACAAATGATGGAAGACACGCCAAGAATCAGAAAAACGTTGGCGATATTGCTTCCCAAAATGTTTCCAATGGCGATTTCGGAATTACCCTTTAGGCTCGCAATGATATTTACAAACAGCTCAGGGGTGGAGGTTCCAAAAGCCACCACTGTCAAACCGATGGCTAAATCGGAAATATGGAATCGTCTGGCAATAGAAGAGGCGCCGGCAACGAGAAAATCGGCTCCTTTGACCAAAATAACAAATCCGATTGCAAGGAGGATATAAGGTAGCACGGTAGATTGTTCCCTAAAATAGAAATCCTGGAATTCATCCGGACGGGGTATTCGATTCCTTTCTTCCCATTCGCCAGGAGCAAAGCACACCGATGATGAATCCGATTAAAGCCGTTAGAAAAAGCAGAACCGCCCTGGGCATGGTGATGGTCAGAAAAAGAAATTTCGCCTGAACGCCTTAGGTGTTTTGCAGAACAACGAGCCCAATGAAAAGGGCAAACACGAGAATTCCAACCTTCTTACTTCGTTTCATTTCTATTGCTCCTTTTTACGGTACCAGCCACAGCGCCACGGCTTTAGAATTTTGCAAAACTTTTCGGCATACACTTCCCATGGAATATTCTTTAACACCCGTAACCCCCCGCTGGCCCATGACAATGGTTCCACAGCCAAAACGATTAACCGCATTTAGGATGTCAGAGGCAGCATTGTGACTACCGTCGACGATGCGGACAGAAATTTGTGTTTCTTCAATGCCGGCTTTGATCAGCATTTGTTCTGCTTTTTGTATCGTGGGAGCGATTTCCCGTCCAGCCGCAGTTTGCCACGTGACCTCCAACTCTGACAGGGATCCGAATTCTTCACTAATAGAGAAAAACCGGAACAGATTACGTTTGGAATAGAACAGCGTAATTTCACAATCGGTTCCGGCCAACATGAATGCCGCGTGATCCACAGCTCGAAGGGCATTTTCGGAGGTGTCCAAGGCAATGAGAACCGGAGTTAACCGGACATCCTCCTTGACCATCCATACCGGGCAGGTACGACTGCATTCCAAGACTTTGTTGGCCGTCTCGCCCATAAAAAAGGCTTCGATCCGACTTCGCCCGCGAGTGCAGAGAACGATGGCATCCATCTCTTTTTTTTCCGACCAACCGCAAATATCGCGAGCAACGCCTATTTGTTTATGGAATTCAACGGTCTGAATCCGATTCTCGTCAAAACCAAAATCCAGCAATGCCTTCTTTCCCGCGGTAAGAATCTTTTTCGCCAATCGCTTGTTCCGACTTTCCAATTCCCTGACTTGTTTAGCTGTGTCCGGATTGCTTTTGCTTTCTTCAGCCAATATGGGTGGTATACCCTGAATGGCATGAAACAGGTTTACATCCAGATTGTGCTGAGATCCGAAGATGAGTTTCAAATATTTTAGCGCCTTTAATGCATTTTCGGAACCGTCCAGCGGCACCACAACCGATTTCCTGATACCTTCTTTCATTTTTTTTCTCCTTCGAATTCGTAATGGTAGTAATTGATTGCCTGTAACCGGATGCTTTTCGTCCGGTTACGAAAATAACCATTATACTCTCGTGCTTTTGCTTTTGTCCGATGTTGGACAAATTGGAAATTGCCCGCTCCAATGAGCGGTCTCCCCGGCAGGGGTTTGATGCATTTTTAGTAACTTCCCTCGATCCTGTCCTAAAGACTATTGCCTACGGTGAGCAGACCGGTCAAGCGACTCGCTATGCAGGTAGTCATTTATTTTTATGGGTGTTTGTCATGACTTTAATTCAACTTAACTAGACAACAGACCAAAGATCAATTCCTTTTCACAAGTTTACGTAGATCTGGAGATTTTAAAACCCGGTTTTCGGCCAAGGGCAAGCTCACCTTCGTTTTCCTGTAAAACGTTGCCCCACATGGCTTCAATGCCGCGATTTTTGTCAATCCGGGGACTTATTTACAACAGTCGGGCGCCCAACTTTTTCCCTGCCAAGAATCTGCTCTTAGGATGTCGATATCGACACATGGTACCCATTCATAAGTGGCGATAACTTCCTGATTTCCTTTTTAAGGCCAGTCCACGGCCTTTGTGTAACGGTCAAACAAACCTCCAATTTCCTGAAACAGATCCCCTTTAACAATTGGCATGATGTACTTAATTACTATAGTATATAATTTAAATCACCTAAAATCTGCAATTGCCGATTTCGCCGCAGTTGCAAGTTGAGCTTGCGAAATCCCGCTTGCGGGGACGCAGGTCGTGAAGCTGTGATAAGCCACCGCGAACGCCCTGTAACACAGTCCCGCCATAGGCGGGATGAAAGCGGTGATCCCGAAGGGTGAAAAATTTTGAAAAATTCGTAAAAGTCGATACACAGCAATAAAGTGTATTCAGTCTACCTCGAAATCAGGGCTATCTATTCATAAATATTGTTTATATTATCCTTTTCAGAGATTTTCATGCAGTTTTTAGGTATCAGTTAATCAAACCTTAGGCATTCAATTCAACAAGTTTTCAGCGTATTTGTATGTCCCAACTATTTTGTTTGTGAGAACATATACTTATAATGAAGGGATAAAATCAGAGAAGACTTCTTCTTTAAAAATATTATCCCAATTTTTCCATTTTTCAAAATATTTGGTATATGAATTTTTGTTTTAAAGTTGTAATGGTAAAAAGGTTTCCATTGAGAGTTTAATGTGAACATAATATTCAGACTTCTTTTTTACAAATCGTATCACGACAGTTGACCCTGGACATTTTATTTAAATAGTTGTATTTAAATGAACTATCAACAGGTATTATTAGTTTTACATCGGTACCTTTTACGTTAGTTCCAACCATATCTGTTATCTCACAGTCTGATATTATAGAACTTATGCAACTGTACCAGGTTGCCTTTAAAATGAAAACATCTAAGATCCTGAATTTTGAACGAGTCGGAAGCTTCCATGTGCCACTTGATTATAGCGAAAACTCCAACGCCGAAGGCATTTGAAGGTTCAAGAGTTATCTGCATTGTTTTAAACCGGAAGTGAGTTTAGGAAAAGATGGTGAATACAAAAAGTGAAGAAACACAGTGATAAAAAGGTAATCTATGCCGCGCTGTTCGGCAACTCCGCCATCGCCGTTATGAAGTTTATCGTTGCTGTTTTCTCGGGTAGTGCGGCCATGCTGGCAGAAGGCTTTCACAGCACGGCCGACAGCGTAAATCAGTTGATGCTGCTGATCGGACTTAAGCGCGCTGCACGGCCTCCCGATGAAAATCATCCTTTCGGCTACGGCAAAGAACTCTATTTTTGGGCATTTGTGGTTGCTGTTTCCATTTTTTGCGTAGGTGCCGCACTGTCTATATATGGAGGGATTAAGAATTTACTGCATCCAGAGCCGGTCACATCTCTTTTTATTTCATTGGTCGTACTTGGTATTTCTGTGATATTTGAGGCTTATCCCTGGTGGGTAGCATATTCAGAAGCCAAAAGCCTTAAATCCGAAAAGGGATTCTCCAGTTTTTTAGATTTAGCTATTCGATCCAAAAATCCTACGGTCATGGTCGTTCTCTTAGAAGATAGTGCCGCAATGATTGGGTTGTTCTTGGCTGCTGTGGGTATCAGCCTGGCTCATGTTACCGGTATGCCCTTTTTTGACTCGGCTGCCAGTATTTTAATCGGCATCATGCTGTTTATACTGGCTCTTTTTCTGGCTCGGGAGACCAAAGCTCTGTTAATCGGGGAAAGTGCGGGCATCAAAGACAGGGAACGCATTCGACAGGTAATATGCAACGTGTCCGAAGTAAAACACTGTGGTCAAATCCTTACCATGCACATGGGGCCTAAAGATATACTTCTTAATATGGAGGTTGAATTTATAGACAATTTGTCAACGGATGAATTGGAGGCGGCAGTGGAAAGGATTGAAAGAAGCGTCAAAGCGGCGGTTCCTGCCGTTACCAAAATATTTATTGAAGCCCAGTCCTTAAAAAAGAAACGCACAAAATCCGAATTCCGAGGTGAATAGGATCAAAGCAAGCTTTTACAGCGTACCATTTTGAGAGCCGATCGGTATGGGGTTAAAAATTTATTGAATTAATTTGTATCAGCGACTGGCTTATGACGGTATGTTGCAGCGCTTGGATCGTAGCGGACTTTTCCGTCCAGGAACCAATCATTAATAGAAATAGAAAACGAACTGAAAAAGTGTGCTTATGAAGTTAAGCGTATCATTAAAACAGGAATTCCATTCAGAGAGATACTGCGAACCGAAGAAGAGGAAGACGTCTCTGTTATTGTCATCGGATCTCACGGAAGGACAAATCTTGAAGAGATTTTCCTGGGCTCCGTATCAGAAAAAGTGATACGAAAATGCAAAAAGCCGGTATTGGTCATTAAAAGATAAAGGCCGATGAATCTTCAAATGAACAGGCAGGGCAATTAAACTGATATTTTAACATTATTTTTACCTGAGGTGAGAACGGCCGATTGAAGAAAGCTGTGGCCGAATTGACGCTGAACAAATTGATTTTGAGGGAAGCCCTTGAGGTAAACTACTAAGCCCCATCCGACGCCGTCAATGCATTAAGCGCCTACAGCAGAAGTTGGGGGTATCGGCACGACGGGCCTGACTTGTGATATGGTATTACGGTATCTCAGAAATTTCAAGCACTTGATACATGCTTTCAATTGCAGGTATCTCAGATGCACCCGACGCTTGAATATTAGGGATAGCCCAAGAAGTAAAACAGATCGGATTCATGCGATCTGTTTTAATAATCTTCAGTTTGCTCTTTTTAAGATGTCTATTTGGTGTTTTATCCATAGGTATCATCATATAAACAAAATATTTAGATGGTACAGAACCGGCGATCAATAGCAGAAGTCCAACCATTTCCTTCAAAACCGGGCTTGATAATATCGCAGTTTTTACTGCCCCCTCGATTTTAGCAATTACATTTGAAGAATCTTTAGTATTAACAACCAAATTTCCTACTTTATAATCTATCATATCAACTTTTTTGTAAAAATCCGTTAACAATATGTTGAAGTATTATTTATTATTGGCTATAGTCTCCATGCACAGTAATAACTATTTGTAATGCAAAGAGAAAGCGTATTTTCAAGTAGACAGCCATATCCGAAAATAGGCATGATAGAGACGATATACACTCTGAAAGCAAAACCATATCGAACTAAACAATGCCGATATAGATGTTGGTGATTTTTCGTCCTTTGAAAAGCTCAATTTGGCCTGCTTAAGGATAGTCGGTCATTGTTTTTTCCCGCTGAAATATCATTTGTATTAATTTATCGTAAAGGGTTTCCGGCTTATGGACATCTGGTTTGTCGTTATGGAACTGGTACTGCTGCTGGGCGGTGCTTTCATGATGGGCGCCGCTGGCCCAGCGCCTGAGGCAAAGCCCCGATAATAGGATATCTTCTGGCGGGCACCATCGTCGGCCCGCTGCTGTTTAACACGGCGCTTGTCAACCAGGCCTCGGAGCTGGGGGTCTCGCTGCTGTTGTTTTCCATCGGTCTGGAATTCAGTTTCAAACAGCTAATGAAAATGGGGCGGATGGCATTCGGCGGGGGAACGCTGCAGCTGGTGTTGACCATCCTAACGGTTTCCCTGATAACGGTCAACATGTTCGACCTGCCCCGGGCGCTTACGCTGGGAGCCATCGTAAGCGACGAGTTCCACTACCATAGTGCTGCGGTTGCCGGTGGACCGCGTGGAAATCGATTCGGTCAAAGGCAGGACATGTTTAGCCATTCTTTTGCTTCAGGACATCGCCATCGTACCCCTCGTGTTGATGGTCAGCTTCTTTACACCGGTGGCGTCAGAGATGAATATCGGTCTGCATATCCTCAAGGTGATCCTATCAGTGATCGGGTTGGCCGTTGTGTTTATACCTACTGCTCTATCATCTTGGCCCCGGCACTGCTGAGCGAGGCGAAACTCTTTGCCAATCGTGCAGTGATCTGTACCGCTGAGCATCACTGTGGGTTTCGGCGCAGCTTGGGCCGCCCACAAACGACACATCTCCCCGGCGCTGGGCGCTTTTGTTGCGGGCATGCTGCTGGGAGAATCCCCTTTGTCACCCAGATCCGATCCGATATCGGCTCGATGCGCATCATCATGGTCACCTCTTTTTTGCCTCGGTGGGCATGGGCTGCGCAAGCCCATATGGTTTATCAAACACTTGCACTGGGTAGCGCTCGTTTCGGTAATCGTTCTGATTCTGAAAACCGGGATTATTATATTGTCGGCCGTTTATCAGCCTCGAAACCGACAAGCCCTGGCCACGGGCATTACCTTGAGCCAGGTCGGAGAGTTTTCATTCGTGCTGGCAGCCACTGCCCGCAGGGGCGGTTTGCTAGGCAGCCGATATCGTTGATCTGATTGGTGTCGGCGGCATCATCTCGTACTGATGCTGGTCACCCCATATCTGATTGCCAATGCCGTATTCAATGGCCGAGCGGTTACTGACACTGATTTTTAGAAAGAAACCTTTGACCGCAAGCACTTCTCCATCCGGGAAGGCCGAACCGGCCAACCGAGTGCTGGTGGTGGGATTGGGGCCGGCCGGGCGCCAAGTGGTGCAGACACTGTTGGCCCATAACTTGGAACCGGTGATAATCGACGTTAATCCCAAAAGCCGCGATTACGCCAGCCAACAGAGCCTTCATCTTCATCTGGGAGATGCAGGTCAAGAGAGAGAATCTGATGCACGCGGGCTTGCCCGAAATGTGCATGGTGGTGGTGACGATTCCGATCCCCGTGCTGCGGTCCGGATCGTAGAAATGATTCGGCAGCTTCGGCCCATGTGCCAATTGCCGCCCGGTGTCGCTATAACCGGCATGTCGCCGATTTCCAGGAAGCCGGCGCCGACATCGTCGTCGATGAAGAGGTCACAATGGGGGAAACATGTTAAGCCGGCAGATCATAGATTATCTGATGAATGGCTCGGCCGCCGTGATGGCCTGCCGCCTTGGCGGACAAATCCCGGAATCGATCACCGAAAAGAGATCGTAGCCGATGTTAAGGTTTGCATATGTCGTAAAATCAATAAAAAATCAAAAAGGATTCGTCCTATAGCGAAAACCATATCACAATGTTTTAAGGCATCAAAACCTGTCTGATATTGCAGTTGTCGCCACAACTAAGGCTTGGTGATACGGTATTGAAGTATCTCATAAATTTCAGGCATTTGATACATGCTTTCAATTGCAGATATCCAAGATTTCCCCGTCATTTGTGTATTGGAAATTTCTCAGGAATAAAAACAGGTCTGAATCGTGTGATCACCATTAGGTATCCCAACTGTGCTTCTTTTTCAGGTATATCTTTGGGGCAGCAGGATATTTTTGCATGGTCAGATTTCTGCACTATTGCAGATACATGCACTCGGCTATTTAAAAAGTTTA